>NZ_JAKZGD010000006.1 GCF_022549495.1 Acinetobacter sp. ANC 4805 | reverse complement strand
GCTGCTTCTACACCAGAGTTACCCCCACCAATCACTGCAACACGTTTGCCTTTGAACAGTGGACCATCACAGTGTGGGCAGTACGCCACACCACGGGTACGGTATTCGGCTTCACCCGGAACATTCATTTCTCTCCAACGTGCGCCAGTTGAAAGAATAATGGTTTTCGATTCAAGCTTTGCTCCATTTTCCAGTTCAACTTCAACTAGGCCATTGGCGGTTTGATCTGCACCTGTGATCTTGCTGACGCGTTGCAAGTTCATAATGTCCACGCCGTATTCACGTACGTGCGCTTCCATATCTTGAGCAAACTTCGGACCTACCGTTTTTTGAACCGTGGTGAAGTTTTCAATGTCCATGGTATCCATCACCTGACCACCAAAGCGTTCAGCGACAATACCTGTTTTGATACCTTTACGTGCTGCATAGATCGCTGCTGTACCACCCGCAGGGCCACCACCAATCACCAACACATCAAAAGCGTCTTTGGCATTGATGACTGCGGCATCTTTCTCCGCTGAGTTGCTATCTAACTTAGCAATGATTTCTTCCAAGGTCATACGACCTTGACCAATATGTTCATTGTCTTGAAATAGCATTGGTACGGCCAAGATTTTACGTTCTTCAACTTCATCTTGGAAGAAACCACCATCAATCATGGTCGCAGTTGCATTTGGATTGTAGATTGCAATCAAGTTCAATGCTTGAACCACATCTGGACAGTTATGGCAGCTCAATGATACAAACACATCAAAGTTTGATTTTAAATTTAAGCCTTTGATCTGATTTAACACCTCATCAGAGACTTTAGGGGCATAACCTGACACTTGTAATAATGCCAAGATCAGAGAAGTGAACTCATGTCCCATTGGCAAACCAGCAAAGAACACACGTGGTTGTTCGCCTGCTTTAGCCACACCAAAACTTGGACGGCGAGTATTTGAACCATCAAAACGTGCCGTGACTTGATCAGAAAGTTCTGCAATTTCAGTCACAAGTTCTTTGATCTTTGCCGCTTTATCAGAGTCATCTAAAGCAGCGACCAACTCGATTGGACTTTCTAAACGTTCTAAGTAAGCTTTTAATTGCGTTTTAATATTTTGATCTAACATATATTTCTCCAAATGCTCAGTAGTCTAATCAGTTAAATTCTTTCAATACCGCTATGCTACGCAAAATTATTAAATAGGTAAAACAGTATGTTTTTATGAAAATAATCGGTTTTTTGAATTTAAAGCTGAATTTGTAAAACTTTTGCTAATTTATCCGTATAAAAATTTGAATCGAATCGAACTTGTTATATAACTGCAATCATTTCATGGCATATATAGGGAGCAAATCACATGGTATTACAGCGTGGCATTTATCAGCACTATAAAGGGCAGCTTTATCAGGTCTTTCATGTCGCTCGACATAGTGAAACAGAAGAGCAACTCGTTGTATATCAATGCCTATATGGGGATTACTCGATGTGGGTACGTCCATTGGCAATGTTTATCGAAACAGTTCAACTTGAAGATGGGCAAATTATTCCACGTTTTAAGTTGGTACAAGCGACCTAAATTTGATACTTTGAGTTTAAGTATTACGGAGATGAGACATGACGAGCATCGTTTTTTTACAACGTATTGCTGATTTATATGATGAATTTAAGCAGCATGATGCTCGACAGTCTGATCGTTTAAGACGTTACCGAAATATTGAAGCTGAATCTGCTAAATTGCTCGCAATGTTGGTTCGTACACAACAATCCAAGCGGATTTTAGAGATTGGAACGTCTACAGGTTATTCAACCTTATGGTTGGCTGAGGCTGTAAAGGCCATTGGTGGTCAGGTTCAAACCTTGGAAATCAATGCTTTTCGCAGTGCCCAAGCAAAGAAATATGCTGAAGAATTTGGTCTAGAAAACTTGATTGATTTTTGGGTAGGAGATGCTTCAATCTATCTGCAGCAAGCACATGAGCCATTTGATCTGATTTTATTGGATGCTGAACGTGGTAGTTATGTGAGTTATTGGAACGATTTAAAGAAATTATTACAGTCTTCAGGCAGCACCTTAATTGTGGATAATGTCATTTCACATTCCGCAGAAATCAAAGATTTTCTTGAATTGATCAAAGCAGATGAAAACTATATGAGTACCATTTTGCCTGTTGGTGCTGGTCTATGTATGGTCGTCCTGAAGTAAGGGCATCTGATTTTGATGTTTTAGGCGATAGCTTTGTGGGCTACAACCAACAATTTTATTAAATGCACGGGTAAAGTTGGCAGGGTTCGAGTAGCCTAATTCATAAGCAATATGGGTGATGGTAAACTTGGAATTCTTTAATAAATCAATGGCCCGCTCGGTGCTAATCTGCTGCTTCAAAGTTTGAAATTCAACGCCTTGTTGTTGCAAATAACGTTGTAAAGTCTTGGTGGAAATATTTAAAACTTTAGCGCATTCGGTTAATGTTGGAATCTGATTGGCTTGTCTTAACATCATACTGACCCATTCAACAATTTCTCCCTGATGATAAATTTTCTGAATCTGTTCCTGACAACGTTGTTCGACCACTTTTAAACTATGTGCATCCGCCAAAGGTAAGGGTAGCGCGAGTTGTTGTTGATCAATAACAACGCGTATACCTGATATCCATGTGTAATTAAAATGAAAACTTGCTTTCACCAAATGAAGATAGCGTTCGACATAAACAGGTTCAGGTACACTCAAATAAATCTGATAGCGTTGTAATTGTTGTCCTGCGAGTTCCAATAGACTGTAATAAAATCCAACAGCAATCGCTTCGATATGAAATGCCAGACATTGCTTATTCATTTGTAAGATGGGTTCAAGCAATAACTCAACCTTATGTTGATTAGTTGGAAATTGAATCGATAGCTTAAAGCTCGGCATAATTAGTCGAAAATATTGTGCGATTAGTCTCAGTGCATGTTCTAAATTAGGACTCGTCATCAGTGCATATCCAACCAAACTATGCGAACTGAGTTTTAGATTTTTACCGAGTTCAAAAGCCAAATCTTCTGTATTCGGTAAACTCAACCCAAGTGCAATAAACTGTTCAATTTGTTGGATGGATAAAAGTTCAGTTTTAGAAAGCTCGCTATGAAATGCGTTTAATAACTCATTATCGTACTGATGTGTACCAATCAAAATTTCGATCAGTCGCAAATAATAGCGTGATGGAATAACAGGGATTTGCTGCTTTTGCACAATAAAAATCCAGTGAAGTCTTAAAATGATAATATCAAGTCTTAAAATGATAATATAGAGGAGTGCTAAAAGAACACAATCAATTCAAGTAGAACATTTTGTGTTGGATTGAGGAGTTTCTAATGAATATGCATACTCAACTGGATGTAGAGCAAGCAACAACAATTTTTAAAGATAAAAAACGTCATTTATGGTTATTGGGTTTGGCTGTACCAACGATTGCAATGGGTGGTTTAGCAGGTTATCAATTTGGTCCGAAAAAAACCAAAAAATTCTTCGCATCATTTGGTCCATTGTTTATTCATGGAGTGATTCCTACACTTGATAAATTAATCGGTGAAGACACAGAAAATCCACCACTTGATGCAATTGCAGCTTTAGAAGCTGATCCATATTATTCACGTATTGTTAAACTTTTTATCCCATTACAATATGCAACCAATATTTATGGTACTTACTTGGCAAGCCGTAAAGGTACATCGCTTGCAGACCAAGCCTTACTTGGTACTCTAGTCGGAATGGTGAATGGTATTGCGATTAATACGGCACATGAATTGAGCCATAAAGGTGGTCGACTTGAACATTATTTATCACATCTAGCATTAGCACCATCGGGTTATAACCATTTCCGTATCGAACATCCGTATGGTCATCACCGTCGTGTTGCAACACCAGAAGATCCTGCATCATCAAGACTTGGCGAAACCTTCTGGAAGTTTTTACCTCGTACCGTGATTGGTAGCTTTAAATCAGCAATTGAAATTGAAAAAAATCGTTTAGCGCGTAAAAAATTACCATTCTTCTGTAAAGAAAATGAGTTGATACATGGTTGGGCAATGTCTGCAGTATACCATGCAGCAATGTTTAGCAAGTTTGGAGTACGTTCAGTACCGTTCCAAGTGACTCAGGCTGCTTATGCAATTACCTTGTTTGAATCAGTGAACTATATTGAGCACTATGGTCTGAAACGTGAAAAGAAAGCTAATGGTCAATATGAACGTACTTTACCAGAGCATAGCTGGAATAATAATAATGTCGTGACCAATCTGTTCTTGTATCAATTACAGCGTCATTCAGATCATCATGCTAATCCAACTAGAAGCTTCCAAACCTTGCGTCATTTTGAAGATGCACCGCAATTACCCGCAGGTTATGGTGCGATGATTTTGCCAGCATTTATTCCATCTTGGTGGTCAAAAATCATGGATGATCGTGTTGTAGAGCACTATAAGGGTGATCTAGATAAGATGAATGTTCATCCTGAAGCAAAAGAAAAGTTGCTAGAAAAATATGCAGCACATTATGCAAAACCAGTAGATGTTGCTTGATCAAGCTTAAATATAAGAAATCAGCCGAATAGGCTGATTTTTTTGTTTATGAAGCTAAAAGACAAAGTCGCTTAAAATGAAGATCAAACTCGAGGTATTTATGAACAAATGCGGTCTTATCCGAAGTGCGTAGTAAATTATTATAAATAAACTCTGGAACAGGGTGATAAAGCTCAGCAGTGCCATTGCTATAGAAAATTTTTAAATAACGTGAAGAAACATTATATTTCCAAGAGGTTACAACAACAGTTTTTTCCATACATTTGCCCCCATTTTAGTTTGATCATTTAGTACATATAAAAAACTCTTTTGTTTCATAATTTGACATTACGCTATGTAATGCGAACTGACAATTGATAAATGAATTTTGCTTTAAATTTATAAGTATAAGAATTGTAAAAAATTTGCGATCACATGAGCGTTGATGAATTGGATATTGCTGAGAGATTTTCAAAATTAAAGATAAAAAAACCACTCTAAAAAGAGTGGCTCTTCACGACATTGTCAAATCTAAAGAATTAGATTTTACCAACTAAGTCGATTGATGGAGCAAGAGTTGCTTCACCTTCTTTCCATTTAGCTGGGCAAACTTCGCCTGGGTGGCTTGCTACGAATTGAGCAGCTTTAAGTTTACGTAAAGTTTCTGATACATCACGCGCAATTGCATTGTCATGAATTTCAGCAGTTTTAATTACGCCTTCAGGGTTGATGATGAACGTACCACGTAAAGCTAAACCAGCTTCTTCAATATGCACATCAAAAGCACGTGTTAATTGGTGAGTAGGATCGCCAACTAATGGGAATTGAGCTTTACCTACAGCAGGAGAAGTTTCGTGCCATACTTTATGAGAGAAGTGAGTGTCAGTTGTTACGATATAAACTTCTGCACCAGCTTTTTTGAATTCTTCATAGTTTTCAGCAGCATCTTCAACTTCAGTTGGGCAGTTAAAAGTAAATGCAGCTGGCATGAAAATAAGAACAGACCATTTGCCTTTAAGATCAGCATCAGTTACTTGAATGAATTCACCGTTACGGAATGCATCAGCTTTAAATGGTTTAACTTCAGTATTAATTAAGCTCATCATTGTCTCCATGATTGAGGTTTTATTGAGAGGCTAATGCCTTACTTGTCTACAAGGTCAAGAATAAAGAATTTTTGGTTATTGGGGAAATAGTATTTTTACATGACTAGAATCGGAAAATTGAATGTATAAAGATTTCACGATTTTCACCCAGAGATATTGGTCTATTTGACTCCAATGACATGAAGTAAAAATGACAAATATCCAAAACTAACTTGCATAACAACATGCAGTCTATGCTGTCAAAATTCAAGGGTAAAATTGAAAAAATCTAAAAATATATAAAAAACCAAGATATACGATGAAATGCTTTGCCATTTAGGTTTTGATGAGAATATTTAAGGGTGTATTGGTCGGTGGAGGCATTTATTTTATTAACTTGTACTTGATTGCATGATTGTTTTAGAATCAGCTCAAACTCATTGAAATGCTCAACCGTATTTAATTTGAGAAAAATTATAAAGTTATAAGTGAGTTGTTTGACTTCTCACATACAGAGTGAAATTTATACAAACAATGACTGATCAATTAAGAGCAAAATTCGAAAACTTAGAACTTAATGCAGGCTTGGGAAAAATAAGTGCTTTCATTTCGATGTCCCTTGGATTATTAAGCATATTTGGCGCATTGTGCTTTATGTTTCCATCTGTATTGACCACGCCCGAACTACGTCCTGTTTATGCCAAGCATTATGATATTTTCTATTTTAGTTTAATGGCGGGTATCGCACTGAGTAGTGGTTTTGGGATTTTTAGTTCGCTTTTCCGACAAAATCGTTATGGCTTTTATGGGCTATGTTTTGCTTTGGTGGCGGCAGTTTTAGGTTGTGGTTTAATCAAGGCACCAACGCTTCCAAGCCTACCTTTTTATGCAGGTATTGATTATTTCATCTTAACACTTGTGATCTTGGCACTTATCTTTATTCCACTTGAAGGATTCTTCGCTAAAAATCCTGATCAAAAGATTTTAAGGGTGGGTTGGGTGACAGATATGAAATATTTCATGTTTAGTCATATTGGGATTCAGCTCTTTACTTTTCTGACTGTGATGCCGATTCAGTACTGGATTACCCATCTACCGAATAATCCAATTGTAGCCTATGTCCAAGCTCAGCCCATTTGGTTGCAGTTCATCGAGTTGTTGATTGTGGTGGATTTCACGACATATTGGTTGCATCGAGCTATGCATGAAATCAATTTTCTCTGGCGTTTTCATGCCATTCATCATTCCAGTGAATATATGGATTGGCTCGCATCTTCGCGTTTACACATTGTAGAAGTATTGATGACACGTTTTATCGCGACACTGCCTATTTTCCTACTTGGGTTTCATACTTCTGCGGTATTTGCTTATCTAATTTTTATTTCTTTCCACGCCATATTTATTCATTCAAATGTACGGTTCCGTTTTCCATATTTACGTTGGTTAATTGCGACTCCTGAGTTTCATCATTGGCATCATTCTTCAGAACAGCCTGCGATTGATAAAAATTATGCTGCATTTATTCCATTATATGATGTGATATTCAAAAGTGTGTATATGCCGAGCCATCTTGCGAGTGTGTATGGCACAGTGGGGTATAAGATTCCAAATAGTTTTGTGAAACAATTTGCGTGGCCATTTAAAAAGTATGTGAAACGTTTTCTTAAACGCTTTAATGAACCACCGAAACTTTAAAATAACATGTATAAAAGTTAGAAATGTTAAAGCTTATCGGACAGCCTATTGTTTAATAAACACACAACAGGCTGTCGTAATGAATCTTAAAACCCTGCTAATACAAGTTTTCCTTTGAGTGTGCCTTGTTTGAGTAGGGCATGTGCTGTTTTTAAATTTTCTGCATTAATATTGCCGAATACTTGATCTATGGTAGAGCGAATTTTAGCTTGCTCAATCATGTCAGCAAGTTCATTAAGCAATTCTCCTTGCTGTTGCATATCTGGTGTTTGGAATAATGAGCGGGTGAACATCATTTCCCAATGTGCTGAGATTGATTTTGATTTAAGTAACATAATATCTAATCGCTTTGGGTCATCAATGAAACCGATATGTCCTTGTGGAGCAATTAGTTTTACAATTTGGGGCAAATAGGATTCTGTATGTGTAGTCGAAAATACAAAACTAGGTGCTGCCAAACCTAATGCGGTTATTTGTTCAGCTAAAGGGAGATGGTGGTTAATTACATAATCTGCGCCTAGTTCTTTGACCCAAGCTTGAGTTTCTGGACGAGAAGCGGTTGCTATAATTGTTAAGTTTGTTTTCGCTTTTAATAATTGAATTGCAATTGAGCCGACACCACCTGCTGCTCCAATAATTAAAATACTTGGTGTCTGATGAGGACGAATATGTTGAACACATAAGCGATCAAATAGCATTTCCCATGCAGTAATAGAAGTAAGAGGTAGAGCTGCGCTTTGTGCAAAATCAAGGTTTTTAGGTTTACGTCCAACAATTCGTTCATCAACAAGGTGAAATTCCATATTAGTTCCTTGTCGGGTTAAGTCGCCAGCATAATAAACCTCATCTCCAATGTTAAAATTTTGTACCTGATCGCCAATTGCTGTGACAACGCCAGCGGCATCCCAACCTAATATTTTCCATTGTTCTGATGGAGGTTGTGTACTTTGATGAATTTTATAATCTACTGGATTGACAGAAATTGCTTTTACTTCAACTAAAAGATCATGACCACTAACAGAAGGCAGCGGAAGTTCAATGTCTTGTAATTCCTGTTCTTCAACAGTTCCCTGAGTGTGATAACCGATTGCTTTCATTGTATAGTTCCGCTGATTGTCGAGAGCTATAGCATAGGGTATCCTGAAAAAAGAGTTATACTGACAAATTAAGCCTATAGTGTCAAAAAGGATACCATTGTATGGGGAAAGCGAAGCATACACGTTTCAATTGCAATCCAGGATGTCCAGTTGAAGCAACAATTAATCTGTTAGACGGTAAATGGAAAAGTATGATCTTGTGGCATTTACTTAGTGATGGCATTTTAAGATTTAATGAAATTAAGAAGCGAATTCCGAATGTCACTCAACGAATGCTGACAAATCAATTAAGGGAATTGGAAGAGGATGGGCTCATTATTAGAACAGTTTATGCCCAAGTTCCGCCCAAAGTGGAATACCAACTTTCCGAATTAGGAAAAAGTTTGCAGCCAGTTTTAATGACTTTAAAAGAATGGGGAGATCAGCATATTCATCTGTTCCCAGCGTATAGTAATCCCGTTGGATCTACAGCCTAAGCTGTATTTGTTGATGGTCAATTTAAAATCAAACTTTTTTGATTGAACGCAAACTTTGCATAGCAAGGCTTTAAGGCGTAAAATAGTCGATTATTTTATTTTTCAGGAAAGCTGTTCAGTGCAGAGTCATTTAAATGTAGATCAATGGGTTATGGCACGTGACCGTCACCGTTTAAATCGACTGCGCAAAGATAAAAGAACAGAAACAGCAGAAATTGAAAAACTGATTGAACAATCAAATCATAAAGTTAGACAACGTTTAGCACGACTTCCCAAGATTAAACTCAATCAAGACTTACCTGTAACACAATATGCAGATCGTTTGATTGCAGCGATTCAAAAGCATCAAGTGATTATTGTGGCAGGTGAAACGGGTTCGGGTAAAACCACGCAGTTACCACAAATTGCCATGCTTGCTGGGCGTGGTCTCACTGGTATGATCGGACATACTCAGCCACGCCGTTTGGCTGCGCGCAGTGTATCGCAGCGTATTGCTGAAGAAGTGGGTGAAAAGCTCGGCGAGTCGATTGGTTTTAAAATCCGCTTCAATGAACAGGGTTCGCAAGATTCCATCGTTCGTTTAATGACGGATGGTATTTTGTTGGCTGAATTGACCAATGATCGATTCCTTTCAAAATATGACACCATCATTATTGATGAGGCGCATGAACGCTCACTCAATATTGATTTTATTATGGGTTATTTAAAGCAGCTTTTGCCGAAACGCCCTGATTTAAAAGTGATCGTGACCTCAGCGACTTTAGATGTAAATCGTTTTAGTCAATATTTCTATAATGCACCTGTTTTTGAGGTTGAGGGGCGCAGTTTTCCTGTTGAGCTACGTTATCGTCCAATTTCAGAGTTAAGCATTAGGGGGAGTGATGATGATGAGTTTGATGATTTTGAAGAAAACTTACCGCGTGCAGTTGTAAAAGCAGTTGAGGAGTGTTTTGCCGATGCAGATGCCAAGGGGCATCCTGAACACGCTGATATTTTGATTTTTTCGAGTACTGAACAAGAGATTCGAGAACTGCAAGAAACCTTACAAAAGCATGGTCCGCGGCATACTGAGATTTTACCTTTATATGCACGCTTGGCTCTGGCTGAACAGCAAAAGATTTTCAGTCCAAGCGGCAAAGGGCGACGCATTATTATTGCAACCAACGTTGCAGAGACAGCATTGACTGTACCGAATATTCGTTATGTGATTGATAGCGGTTTCGCTCGTCTCTCTCGCTATAACTATCGTTCACGGGTGCAGCGCTTACCAATCGAAGCGATTTCACAGGCGGCAGCGAATCAGCGTAAAGGGCGTTGTGGGCGTATTGCGGCGGGCGTGTGTATTCGCTTGTATAGCGAAGAAGATTTTCAAAGTCGTCCTGAATTTACTGAACCTGAGATTAAACGGACTAACCTTGCTTCAGTTATTTTACAAATGCAAAGCTTGGGCTTAGGTAGTTTAGAAGATTTTGATTTTATTGAGCCACCTGATTTCCGTTTGGTCAATGATGGACGTAAGCTCTTGGTTGAGTTAGGTGCATTAAATGAACGTAAAAATGATTTAACCAAAGTCGGTCAAATGATGGCGCGTATGCCGATTGACCCGCGATTAGCACGTATGTTGATTGGTGGTGCGCATTTTGGGGTGCTCAAAGAAACTTTGATTATTGTCAGTGCCTTGGCGATTCAAGATCCGCGAGAACGTCCTGCTGATAAACAAATGCAGGCCGATCAAAAGCATGCTTTATTCAAAGAAGCTGATTCAGATTTTTTATTCTATTTAAAGCTTTGGAATACGCTACAAACCAGTCCTGATACGCAATCTGAAAATAAGCGTCGCCAGTTTGCACGTCAGCACTTTTTGAGTTGGTTACGCTTACGTGAGTGGAAGCAGACTCATCAGCAATTGGTTGAATTGGCTGAAGGTCTAAAGCTCAGTTTTAATGAAAAAGCAGCCAATTATGAAAATCTACATCGAGCTTTATTAACAGGTTTGCTTTCATTTATTGCCAATAAAACTGATGAACGTAATACCTTTATGGCAGTACGTCAGCAAAAAGCCAAAGTCTTTCCAGCCAGTACGCTACATAAAACCAATACCGCTTGGATTATGGCATTTGAGATGGTGGAAACCTCGCAAGTCTATTTACGGACTTTGGCGAAAATTGATCCTGAATGGATTTTGTTGGCTGCACGTGATCTCTTGAAATATCATTATTTCGAGCCACACTGGTCGAAAAAAGCAGGCATTGTGAATGCTTATGCGCAAATTTCATTGTTTGGTTTAATCATTGAACCGAAACGCATGATCAACTTTGAAAAAGTGGATCAACTTGCAGCGCATGAAATCTTTTTACGTGATGCGCTGACCACGGGTAATTTAGGCACCACACCACCATTTTTAAAACACAATTTATTGAAACTGGAAGAAGTTGAACGGGTAGAGGATAAGTTGCGTCGTCGTGACTTAGTGGTGGATGAAGAAACCATTTACCAGTTCTATGCGGAGAAAGTACCGACTGAAATTGCCAGTCGAAGTAGTTTTGAAGATTGGCGTACTACAGTTGAACCCGAACATCCACGTTATCTATTTGTTGAAGATGATGCGTTATGGATGAATGATCGACCAACCACACAACAATTTCCCGATTTCTTACATAATGGGCAATTACGCTTAGCTGCGAGTTATCGTTTTGACCCAAGCCATGATGAAGATGGTGCAACGGTTAAAATCCCTGTGCAGGCTTTGCCACAAGTAGATGAGAAATTATGGTCTTGGGGAATTCCAGGTTGGCGACAGGATTTAATCGAAGCTTTATTAAAGACATTACCAAAAGATAAGCGTCGTAATTTAGTTCCGATTCCAGATACCACACGCAAGCTGATACAGGCAATTGATGCTGTACATTTACGTGAACATCTTTTCCAATATTTGGTTTTTGCTTTACGTGGCGAGCAAATTACTGAAAAAGACTTTTCTTTTGAACGCATTGATCAATATCTGATACCTTTCATTAAAGTAGTTGATGAAAAAGGTAAATTGATTGCACAAGGTCGTGACTTGGATGAACTCAAGGCGCGTTGTCGTGTTGAAACTCATCGTCCAGTCAAGCAACAAGCAGGTGAATTTCAAACTTTCCCTGAAAACTTTATTTTTGAAGCTTCACAGAAAGTGACAGGTGTTGTGGTCAAGCAATATCAGGCTTTAGTTCCAAACAAAGCCTTTGCTGATCTCGATGTAAAAGATGGATCAGGTGTAGTGATTCAAACCTTTAATGACCAAGATGAAGCGATTAGGTTGCATCGAGATGGTATTATTCGTCTTGTGCATATGCAGTTGGGTGATTTAATTCGCCAGTTGAAAAAACAAATTTCTAAGCCTTTGGCTTTGGCATATTCGCCATTGGGTGATCGGGCAAAATTGGAACAGATGTTAGTGTATGCCACATTACAAGTTTCGATTAAAGAACTTCCTAAAAATGCCAATGAATTTGAGCAGCTTGTTACAGATGTTAAAAAACAGTTCTTAGCACATGGTCAACAGACCTTAGCTGATTTAACTGAGGTGTATACACAATGGCAACAAGTTCGCCGTGAACTTTTGCTGTTAGATCAAGCAATTTTTGGTCGAAGTATTGATGACATTGAAGATCAACTTGATTTAATGTCATTAGCAGACTTTGTTTATAGTCGACCTGCTGAGATTTGGCAGGAATACCCACGTTATTTAAAGGCCTTGCTATTGCGTTTAGATCGTTTGCCAAATAATCTACAACGTGACCTTGCTGCAATTAATGATGTTGATCCGTGGATGGACAAAGTATTTAAATTTAAAAATGATTCTAAGATCAAAGAGATGTATTTGATGTTGGAAGAATTTAGGATTTCCTTGTTTTCTCAACCGATGAAAACAAAGCTGCCTATTTCACCAACTAGATTACAAAAACTATGGGATCGTTTAGCAATCGGTTAAACTGAGCAATGATGAAAGTTAGAACCATTCTTTACAGGAGTTTTACATGGGCATCCGTATAACAGGTACAGGTTTATTTCACCCGACCGAATCTATTTCCAATGCAGAGTTGGTTGAAAGCCTAAATGCTTATGTAGAACAGTATAACCAAGATAATGCGGTTCAAATTGAAGCAGGCGAAATTGAAGCTTTACGTGGCTCAAGCCCTGAGTTTATTGAAAAAGCGTCTGGTATCCAGCGTCGTTATGTGGTCGAAAAGTCAGGTATCCTTGATCCGACCCGTTTACGTCCGCGTTTGCAAGAACGTAGCAATGATGAGCTTTCACTTCAAGCGGAGTGGGGTGTTATTGCGGCAAAACAAGCGATGGAAAATGCAGGCGTTACTGCGGCAGATATTGATGTTGTAATTTTGGCTTGTTCAAATATGCAGCGTGCTTATCCCGCAGTTGCGATTGAAATTCAATCTGCGCTTGGCATTCAAGGCTATGCCTATGATATGAATGTGGCATGTTCTGCTGCAACGTTTGGCTTAAAACAAGCCTATGATGCAGTGAAATGTGGCGCTCGCCGTGTATTATTGTTGAATGTCGAAATTACGTCAGGTCATTTAGACTATCGTACTCGTGATGCGCATTTCATTTTCGGTGATGTGGCAACGGCTTCAATTATCGAAGAAACTGAAACTAAATCAGGTTACGAAATCTTAGATATTCATTTGTTTACGCAATTTTCAAATAATATCCGTAACAACTTTGGTTTCTTAAACCGTAGTGAAGATGCGGTTGTTGATGATAAGTTGTTCCGTCAAGATGGTCGTAAAGTCTTTAAAGAAGTATGTCCATTGGTTGCAAAAATGATCACAGCACAATTGGCAAAACTTGAATTAACTGCTGAGCAAGTTAAACGTTTCTGGTTGCATCAAGCCAATGCCAATATGAACGAATTAATTCTAAAACTCGTTGTGGGTAAAGATGCCGACTTAGAGCGTGCACCTATTATTTTAGATGAATTTGCCAATACGTCTTCTGCAGGTGTCATCATTGCGATGCATCGCACTGGCGAGCAAGTGAATAATGGTGAATATGCGGTGATCTCATCATTTGGTGCGGGTTATTCTGTGGGTTCGATTGTTGTACAAAAGCATATTGCATAAGTTTTAGTTAAATTTTTAATAAAAAACACCACATTATATGATGTGGTGTTTTTTTATTGGCTGAGTAGATCTATTTGAATAAAATAGCTAAATCAATGACCTGAGGTGTTGTGTTGTTTCCAATCGTGGACGCAGCTAAATTGGGTACACCATCGGCATTGATTGCCAATCTTGCACGTGGGGTTGTAATTGTAGTATCGGTATTTAAATCAATGCGATAAAGAACAGATGCACCTGATTCACCTGAAATAGTTGCAAGGGCATAACCATTGTCTCCACCTGCAATATCAAAACCACTATCTGTTCCCAAATTAATGCCCAAATCTCCAATTAAATTTAGTGTGCCATTATTCGGTGGACTTTGTTTAGTCAGTGTTTTGTTACCTTGATCTAAATCAAAAAGCTCTGTGGCTAGGGCTGCTACAGACGTTTTAAAACTATTGGTATAAGCTGCTGCGGTCACTTTTGCACCTGTCGCACCATTAATATCACCATCTTTAAGTGTATCGCCTGTATCAACATTGATTCTTAAATTTTGTCCTGTATTGCTGATCACACGTAAACGGTCAGCGCTCGGATTAAAATCAACCGCAAAGCTTGTCCCTTCTAGCGCAGTAAAACTGCTACCTGTTGCAGGTTTTAATGCGGTGACTAAGCTAGCCAAACCAGTGTCTGTATTGATGGTATATAAGTTGGTTTTATTGGTGATTCCGTAAAGCTTCGCTGAATGCTCTGTTGAGGTTCTTAAGCGATAGTCAATGCCAATGAATCTCTCATCGACGAGTAAACCTGTTAAGGTTTTTTCAGTTACTGTATTTGGATTGTTTAACGCAAAATTTAATAACTTGTTATTTGCAGTTAGACCAAAGCCTTGTGCTGTTGCATCGCTTGCTCTTTTTAGTGCAATTCCCCGAATACCCATTGTATTAAAGCTATTCGCCAAATCACTTGATGCATAAACGGTATCATTCTTGCTACCGATATTTGCAAGGTTAAGCTGATAAAATTTATAGGTGCCTGAAGTGAGTTTGAGTGCAGCAAAGCCAATATTATTCACGGGATCAATATCAAATCCGCCACCGCCATTGGTATTAATATCTGCACCTAGCGCCGCTGAAATCCCGAGTGTTCCTGCATTAGCATTTTGTAGATAAATTCGATCAGTATTTTGATCAATACTATAGAGTTTGGTTGAGCCTGTACCAGCAAAAGCATTGGTATATGCTGCTGCAACCACCGCAGGATTAGCTTCAGTCAGCTTAATGCTACCATCGGTAATCGTTGCACCTGTATCGACATTGATTCGAAGGTTTTGTCCGGTATCACTAATTACACGTAAACGGTCTGCGACAGGATTAAAGTTAACACTAATGAGATTTGGATTGCCAATGATCTGGCTGAACGGGGCATTCCCATCAGTCGTATCGGCTGGATCTGCCATTGATTTTCTGACAAAGGTTGCAGCGCCTGTTGTTGGATTGAGTGTATAAATATTCCCAAGTAAACCAACTGCGTAAAGCTTGCTGTCTTTAGGTCGATAATCAATACCAACCAATTCATCACCAGATTGTAAGCCTGTGATTTTGAGATTGGATACCATTTTGTTGGGTGTCATTCGGTCAATAGAACTAATCATTCCATCATTGGTTAGAATTAAAGTATCTCCAGTGTTGTTATTGGATAATTCAGAGTCATCATTTGAGTCACTATTACAACCTAATAATGTCAAACTACTGAGTGTTGCAACAGCTAGGGCAGTCATTCTCTTATTCATTTTGTCTAATCCTGATTGAGATATTTTTGTAAGATGCAAGATATTCCATATCTTTTGAGCTTCTTGTTGTTGGTTTAGGGGTATGTAAAAATTTTTGAACTGAAAATTTGAGCGCATAACTTTCAGATAGATAGTTTCAAAAAAATTTATAAACTCTATTCAGGATATAAGTGTATATATATGAAGTAAATTAATGTTTTTAAGTGATTTTTTTGTAATTGGGTTGTGAGTTGTAATTATTCACACTGGCTTCACAGCGCTTAATGAACATTTATTTTATGAACAAAATTGTTTTTAAAGATTTGAACTGAGGTTAATTAATTTTGAACATCTTTATTTAGAGAAGCGTAGATAAAGAGAATTAGAATTCTCTTTATCTACTAGAGGTTTATGCTTCTATTGCTTGAACTGCAATTTTCTTGGCAGGATCAACTTTACGGCGTACAGCTGGAACAGCTTCACCATGATATTGGCGATCGGCAAAGTAGCTTGAGCGAACCATTGGTGCAGACCAAATGTTTCTAAAACCAAGTTTACGACCATGTTCTGCATAACGCTCGAATTCTTCTGGCGTTACAAAGCGGTCGATTGGTGCATGTTGCTTAGATGGTTGTAGATATTGACCGATTGTCACGTAGTCCACATCATGCGCACGAAGATCATCCAACAAAGCAATTACTTCTTCTTCAGTTTCACCAATACCCACCATCAAACCACATTTGGTTGGGACATCAGGACAGTATTCTTTAAACATTTTTAATAGATTTAAAGAGTGCTGATAATCAGAACCTGGACGCATCGCTTTATATAGACGAGGTACGGTTTCAATATTGTGATTGAATACATCAGGTGGACACTCAGTCATGATACGTAAGGCAATATCCATACGACCACGAAAGTCTGGTACTAAAATTTCTAATAACGTTTTTGGGCTAAGTGCGCGAGCTTCTTTAATACAATCCACAAAATGCTGAGCGCCACCATCTAATAAGTCATCACGATCTACAGAGGTAATGACGGCATATTTAAGACCTAAATTAGAGATGGTTTCTGCCATATGGCGTGGTTCATCAGGGTCAAGGGCATTTGGACGACCATGTGCAACGTCACAGAACGGGCAACGGCGAGTACAAATATCACCCATGATCATAAAGGTTGCTGTACCACCACCAAAACACTCAGGTAGGTTTGGACAGGCAGCTTCTTCACAAACAGTATGGAGTTTTTGCGAACGTAGAGTTGTTTTTATACGCTGAACCTCTTCAGGGGCAGCCATTTTGACGCGAATCCAGTCTGGTTTACGAGGCACTTCAACCGTAGGGATAACTTTTACAGGAATTCTTGCGACTTTTTCTGCGCCACGAAGTTTTATCCCCTGTTCTGGTTTACGGTGTTCAGACATGTACTTTCTACAACCTATTACTTGAGATATTCGATTATTATAGTCAAATTTATTGGTTTATAGGATGAAATAGGTATTCATTTTGAAAATGTAAATATATAAAAATATATAGTTGAGAAATACATTAATTCAACGCATAGTAGTTATCATCTATAAAGCAATAAATGGTTAAGAGTCAAAGGAGCTTTGAATGCCACGTAAGAAAGAGGTCGTTGGTGGGAATGTTGTTAAGTATGATGCAGTCATTCTCGGTTCTGGCCCAGCTGGCGAAGGCGCGGCAATGAAGCTTGCAAAAGCAGGTAAACGAGTTGCAATTGTTGATATTCGTGATCAACTCGGTGGAAACTGTGCGCATGTAGGAACGATTCCAAGTAAAGCTTTACGTCAAACGGTTTCAAGTATTATTCGTTATCAACGTGATCCAATGTTTCAAAAAGTAGGTGAATGGAAACAATTCACTATGAAACAGGTATTACGTAATGCACATAAAGTCATTCAGCAACAAGTTGATACGCATACACGGTTTTATGACCGTAATAAAATTGAAGTTTTTCATGGTCGTGCTTATATCCAAGACAAAAATACAGTTTTGATTTTTGGACAGGATGGTACAAAAGATACAATCATTTGCAAACAAATCGTAATTGCGACAGGTAGCCGTCCATATCAACCTCAAGGTTTAGATTTTAATCATCCGCGTGTATTTGATTCAGACAAGATTTTAGATCTTGATTATTCAATTCAAAAAATCATTATTTATGGTGCGGGCGTGATTGGTTGCGAATATGCATCGATCTTCATTGGTTTAGATCATAAAGTTGATTTGATCAATACTCAGCAAAAATTATTAAGTTATCTCGATGATGAAATTGCAGATGCGCTGTCTTATCATTTGCGTGAGCAAGGTGTCTTAATTCGTCACAATGAGCAAATTGACCGATTAGAAACGTTTGATGATCATGTTGTGTTGCACTTGCTGAGTGGTAAGAAGATCAAAGCTGATGCAATTTTATGGTGTAATGGTCGTTCAGGAAATACCGATGGTCTTGGCTTGGAAAATGTTGGTTTAACACCGAATAGTCGTGGTCAGTTGATGGTGAATGACCAATATCAAACTGAAGTTGACAATATTTATGCTGCGGGTGATGTGATTGGTTGGCCATCACTTGCATCTGCTGCCTATGACCAAGGTCGTTGTGCGGGTGCAAATATGGTCGGTGAGAAAAATGTTAAACCGATTCGAGATGTGCCAACAGGCATTTACACGATTCCTGAAATTTCATCAATTGGTAAGACTGAACAGCAATTGACTGAAGAAAAAGTCCCTTATGAAGTAGGACAAGCGTCTTTCCGTCATTTGGCACGTGCACAAATCACGGGCGATACCGTGGGTGAATTAAAGGTTCTATTCCATCGTGACACTTTGGAAGTATTGGGAATCCATTGTTTTGGTAATAATGCAGCAGAGATTATTCATATTGGACAAGTGGTGATGCATAGTCCAGACAATACTTTAAAGTATTTTGTTGAAACTACATTTAACTATCCAACTATGGCAGAAGCGTATCGTGTGGCTTCTTTAAATGGTATGAATCGTTTGTTTTAAGTCATATAGATTTTGTATGATGATCCGAATGCCAATCAACTTGATTGGCATTTTACTATCTAGGTCTAAATAAAAGGCTTGCTATGAAAGCTCAGAAAAATAATTTAATGATTGTTGTGGTTATTGTTCTTCTTATTGTGATTTATTGGGGCTTAGACCTCAAACAGAAACAAAATACAACGCATGATATAACGGCACAGCCACATTCAATAGAGGTTGTGATAGATGATCAACAAAAGATCATGCAAGCTTACCAACAGCAACGAAGCAATGTACAAGTTCAAGCACAAGGAATTGTAAAAGCGGTTTTGCCTGATGACAATGAAGGCTCAAGGCATCAGAAAATGATTCTCAAATTGGAGAATGGTTTAACAGTTCTGATTGCACATAATATTGATTTAGCACCAAGAATAGATGGGCTAAAAAAGGGCGATACAGTTGCGTTTTATGGAGAATATGAATACAACCCAAAAGGCGGAGTCATTCATTGGACGCACCATGATCCGCAAGCAAAACATAGTGATGGTTGGCTAAAATATAAGGGGAAAACATATCAATAATATTTTCCCTTTATCACTAATTCTATTTATATGCTCTAAATTAGCTTGTAAGCGCCAATTTTTGACGAGATTTCCACTTAGGTAGTACTTTAGCTAAATAGGCATCCATACACCATACAGGACCAATCAGGAGGAATTGTAAGTCTTTAAAGAAAGAAGGCTTTTTACCTTCTACTTTATGCCCATAAAATTGCCCAATCCATGCCACCACAAAAATACCGATATAGAATCCAACGCCTACAGGCAGGATTACGATCAGCCATGCCATAACTACTAACAATACCGCCATCGCTACTGCAAGCACGATGTCTAGGCGTGCATAAAAAACCAAAGTGAGTACAAGTAGTAATGCGGTGAGTAGGGTGCTGAAATGGGCAAGAATGCCAATAATGGAAAAAAGAATAGCCGGGACACAAACCCAGTGAATTTTTTTATTGGTTTGGTTTTGATGGCTATCACTGTATTCATCAATCGATTTCACAGCGCGCTCCTTGCAGTATTCATTTTTATTTATTCAATATACCGAAGAAAAGAATAAGGGTCAAAATGATTCAATGGACTCTAATATGTGTATGCAATAGAAAACACAAAAGCCACATCAAGTAGCTTTTGTTGGAGATAAATGAATGTACTTAAGAGCTAGGTCCATCCACTCGTTCAATGCTGACATTACCTGTACCTGAACCAGACATTCCTAGTTGCTTTGCAGCGCCATAAGATAAATCTAGAACACGGTTACCATGGAAAGGACCACGATCGTTTACTTTGACAACAACACTTTTACCATTGTCTTTGTTTGTTACACGGATATAACAGTTTAAAGGAAGGCTACGGTGTGCGGCAGTTAATCCATTCATATCGAATGTTTCACCACTTGCGGTTTTACGACCATGAAATTGACGACCATACCATGATGCAACGCCATTTTGGCTGAATTTGCGAACGGTATTTGAAGCAACAGTATTCAGTTTTTCAATCACTGAAGGCTCGTCTTCAGGAATATCAATTTTTGCAGCAATCGTTTGGCGACGGATTTGGTCACCTGAACTCTCAGTGATTGAAAGACTATTAACGTTAGAAAAACGCGAATTAAAATTTTGAGAATCTTTACTCAATACGCGGGCAGCTAAATTAGAACCATCCACATCATTATTGATTGATGTCGATTGTACCATTTCAGCATGTAACGGGCTTAAACTTAAGCCTGCTGTCAGCGCTATAATATATTTTAGCGAAAACTGCATTGTATAAACTCCTAGAGAACATGCTTTTCTATTTCAAAAACCACTTTGAAATATAGTGCACATGTCTAATTATTCACTTTTGCAATTACTTTACTTGAGTGGATAATATTCATCGCTTACGAAGTGTGTCTAGTCTTTAACGATAAATAGTTACAAAAAGGGCAAAAACTTACAGTTTGTGGTCAAAAAATAATCAATATTGTAACAAGAAATTAATTTTGCTGCATATCTATACTTTTTAAATAAAAAAATTATTGACTTTTCATAATCTTGTGAAAAAGCTAACCTAGCGGCTAGCAACTTCAGTGCCTAATAACCATACAGCAGTTGCATACATACGGCTTTTATTATAGGTCGTAATCACTTGGAAATTAGGGTAAGTAATGTAGTAGATTGGACCAAATTGGTCTTGTAATTGGATGACGTTGACTAAGTCTAAGTCATCAATTTTTACCAAAGGATCAATAGGAGAAATCCCTAATCTTTTCAACTCACCATAGGGGGTTGGTTGTGTTAAATCTTTAGCAATAATGCTTTCTGGGTTGTTACCCAAGTAACGTGCAGGGAAGCCTATTGGGCGATCACGTTGCCAGCCATGCTGAGCTAAATAGTTGGCGATAGAACCAATAGCATCAGTCGCTGAGTTTCTTAAATCAATATGACCATTACCATCATAATCCACCCCTAATTTTTGAATGTTGCTTGGCATAAACTGAGGGTAGCCAATTGCACCTGCATAAGAACCTACAATACTATTGGTTGGATAGCCTTCTTTATATGTCCATGCGATCAATGCTGCTAATTCATCACTAAAATAGTCAGCACGACGTGGATAGCCAAAGGCGAGGGTTGCAAGTGCATCTCGAGTAATGAAAGCCCCTTTATTTGCGCCGTAACCTGTTTCTACACCCAAAATACCTAGAATGACTGCTTTGGGTACGCCAAATTGCTGTTCTGCGCGATTCAGTGCATCTTCGTACTGGTTTTTAAAGTTAGCCCCACGTTGAATTGTACCTTCAACAAGAAACATTGAACGATAGTCATACCAAGGCTTACTCTCACCAGGGCGGGTCATAATAGTGAGAATATTAGGTAAGTTGCGTGCGCCACTCATAGCAGCATCAATTTGTTCGCTACTCAATCCATAGGTGGTCATCGCTTTTTGTTTAAAAGCAACGTAATTGGGGTGAGTATAAAAGTCATTTGCTTGTGCCCAATTGCTGCTTAAGAACAAGCTAGCAGTTAAAGCGAGGAGTCTAAATGTGTTATTTAAATTAGGAAGAAACATGTGTTTATAAAATTCCTCATTATCGATGTGTATGAATAGACATAACCAGTCCAAAAGTTGACATCAGGGTAATAATTGCTGTTCCACCATAGCTCATGAAAGGTAACGGCACACCGACTACAGGTAAAATACCACTGACCATTCCCGCATTTACAAATACATAAACAAAAAATGACAAACCAAATGCACCAGCGACTAGGCGACCATAGTTATGAAAGCTTTGTAAGCCGATCTGGAATGTTCTAAAAATAATCGCGCAATAAAGTAAAATGAGCAGAGTAACGCCAATTAAACCAAACTCTTCTGAATAAGCAGCAATAATAAAGTCGGTATGACCTTCGGGTAAAAAGTGCAGATGGGATTGAGTTCCTTCTAAGAAGCCTTTACCTGAAAAACCACCTGAGCCAATAGCAGTTTTTGATTGGATAATGTTCCAACCCGTACCTAATGCATCTGCTTCAGGGTCTAAAAGTGTGAGAACACGTTGACGTTGATAATCATGGAGTAAAAACTCCCATGCAATTGGAATAATAACCGCAGCAACACCTGCTGCTGCAGCAATAAGTTGCCATGATAATCCACTTAAAAACAGCACAAAAATACCACTGGCAAGAACCAGTAAAGATGTACCCAAGTCGGGTTGTTCTGCAATCAGTAGAAAAGGTACAACAATGAGCATTAAAGACAAAACAACTTGTGAAAGGCTTGGTGGTAATGCTTTACGTGATAAAAACCAAGCAATCATCATCGGCATGCCAATTTTCATAAATTCACTGGGTTGCACACTTCCGAAACCAGGAATATCAATCCAACGTTGTGCACCCATACGCACTTCACCAAAAATAACCACTGCAACCAGTGACAGTACGCCGAATATATAAAAGTAGGGGGAGAATGCTTGATAAACTTTCGGTGGAATTTGTGCCAAACTGAACATGACCACAAAACCGATTCCAAAACTCATCGCCTGTTTGCTGACAAGTCCGACATCCTGTGCCGAAGCACTATATAGGACAGTTAATCCAAGTAAGGCATTTAGAACTAAAAATAAACAAAGCCAAGGATCAATATGTAATTGTTGCCAACGAGAGGGGTGTGCGGCTGTACTTAAGCCATCACGAGGAGCTTGACGTAAAAATTTGTATTGTGAACTTGGAGACATGCGATTCTAAATCTAGTAAATCAACGCTTCGCGAATGCTAACATAAACATGAGCAAGACCAAAGTAGCGCTTTGTTCGGTCATACAACAGAGCGTGTTGAACGAGAAATGAAGACCTTTATATTTATCGAACTTGTTTCTTTTATGCATAAAAAAGCGACTATATTGTTATAGTCGCTTTTTGATTAACTAGGGCTTATTTTTGAACCAATAACTGATCGAAATGCTTTGTAAATACATCTAATTCAGCTTGGCTTAAACTCGGAATAAGCTTCTTAATTACAATATGAACCGCAGTCTCAACAGCGCTTGTTGCAACACTTGCAACACCACGCTTCACCATACCTAGACCGAGTGTTTTATTGTACTCAGTCATAAAATGCTGGATTAAAGCATCAGCAAAAGATTTAAATTGCTGAGTCAGTGCATCACGTTGTTCTTTACCGTTTCCAGCAGCAACTTCAGCAAAACTCTTTTTCATTTCAACCACAAGGTTGTCAGGCAAGACAGCACCAATGCGTTGTTTACCTTCATTGTCAGTAAACAAACTTTTTTCCATGAATGCCAATGATTCTAAAACTTGGTCATTCGAAGTTTTGCCTAACAATTGCTTCATTAATGTTGAAACGATGCTACGAATTTTTTGAGCAAGTTCTTCAGTGGTATCTCGTTTATCACTTGGTGGAAATTGTTGAACCAAATGAACCAACATGGTGTCAATTAACTCATCAGTAAGCTGTAGAGAAATTTTGTCACGTAAAGGGTATTGTGGCTCTTTACTGTCACGGTTGGCTTGAGCAAGTTGAATATCCTGGCTCAACGTTGCCGATGGAAGAATACCGAAATAACTGGTCATTGAAGAACGTCCTCTATATCAAATTTATTCGTTTTATTGTCGCGCTAAGCGAATTGGCTCAGGCATCCATGACAAATCGGATACTCGACATGGGTTAATATCCAAGCCCCCTCGACGAGTATACGTTGCATAGACCATCAGCTTTTCTGGTTGAAGCAATTGCCAAAGATCAGCAAATATTTGCTCAACACATTGCTCATGGAAACCATTATGCTGACGGTACGAGATAATATAGGCTAATAGACTGCGATAACAAGGTTTTTTACCTTGAAAACGAATAAAAACAGTGCCCCAATCGGGTTGTCCTGTGACAGGGCAATTACTTCTGAGTAAATGAGAGTACAGCTCAACTTCGACATGCTCTGGATTCGTGGTATCAAATTGCAACAATGTCGCATCAGGATGCTCAGACAAACGCTCTGGAATTAGATCGTCAATACACATGCCTTGTGGTTTAGAGATATTTAAATCATCGACCTGAAACAGTTGCAGTTCAATCTTTGCACCAGCCGCTTTAGATAAATCTTGCTCAACGGTTTCAATGAAATTTTGCTTAGATTCAAATTGAGTGAAATTCAGGCTGTTGAAGTAGAGTTTAAGTGATTTTGATTCAATCAAGTTCGGGGAATTGGCAGGCAAAGTTAAACGACCAATCGCAACTTGCGGTAAGCCAATCTGATTTAACCATGAAATTTCAAAAACATGCCACCAGTCTTTGCCTTGAGTAACCCCTTCAATATGCGCATATTGTTGGCGAGATTCAGCACGAGCGATTGGAAATAATACTTCTGGCTGATAATGGGTTGGGTATTCGGTATCTTTACCCAATAAAGAAAATTCAACACTCATTCACGCATTCCTGAACCACGAGCTAATAAATGATAAGCAACTGCATACAGCGCAACACAACAGAGCGTAACGATACTTAACGAGAAGGTCACATTCACATCGCTATGCCCTAAAATGCCAAAACGGAAGGCATTGACCATATATACAATTGGATTAATTAAAGACAGATTTTGCCAAAATGGGCTGAGCGCACTAATCGCATAAAAAACACCGCCTAAATAGGTGAGTGGCGTCAATACAAAAGTTGGGATAATTGAAATATCATCAAATGACTTTGCATAGACAGCATTGATGAAACCACCAAGTGAGAATAATAATGAAGTAATGATGACTGTATATATAGTCACAAATAAATTATAAATTTCTAAATGGGTAAAGAATAAACTCATGATCGTTACAATTAGACCAACCAAGACACCACGGCTGACACCACCAATCACATAACCCCAAAGAATTAAATGTAATGGCACAGGACTCATGATCAATTCTTCGATGCTTTTTTGGAATTTGGCACTAAAAAAACTGGATGAAACGTTGGCATAACTATTCGTAATGACGGCCATCATGATTAAACCAGGCACAATAAATTGCATGTAGCTAAAGCCGCCCATTTCACCAATACGAGAGCCAACTAAATTACCAAAAATCACAAAGTACAAGCTCATAGTGATGGCAGGCGGTAACAAAGTTTGTGGCCAAATTCGCATAAAACGACGAATTTCTTTAACAACCAAAGTCCAAAGTGCGGTTTTTAATTGACTGAAATTCATTGATTCGCTCCTGCAAGATTCTTCTCGACCATTTTCACGAACAATTCTTCCAAACGATTGGATTTATTACGCATACTGCTCACTTGGATATTTTGCGATTGTAGCAATAAGAACAGATCATTCATGGTATGCGCTTTGTCCATGGTGATTTCTAAAGTCACAGGATCAATTAAATTAAACTTGAACCCAAGAATATCGAGTTGCAGTGTTTCAATCGGTTTCGCCAGATCACAAATGAAAGACTCTTCATTGAGTTGATTGAGGAAGCCTTTCATGGTGGTATCTTCTTTAATCACACCACGATCAATAATCGCAATACGACGGCACAGCATTTCTGCTTCTTCTAAATAGTGAGTCGTTAGAATAATAGACGTACCGTTTTCATTCATTTCAGTGAGAAAATCCCACATTGAACGACGTAACTCAATGTCTACACCCGCAGTTGGCTCATCTAATATAAGCAACTTAGGTTCATGCATCATGGCACGTGCAATCATCAGACGGCGTTTCATACCACCTGAAAGCATACGTGATTGAATATTACGTTTTTCCCATAAACCGAGTTTTTCTAAATAGAACTCAGCTCGTTGTTCTGCGAGTTTCTTAGGAATGCCGTAATAGCCTGCTTGGGTCACTAGAATATCGAAGGTTTTTTCGAATTGCCCAAAGTTAAATTCTTGAGGAACAACACCAAGACATTGTTTTGCGTGGGATGGATGGGTATCTAAGTTATGCCCAAAAATCTCCACTGTACCCGATGTTTTTTTGGTTAAAGAGCTAATGATACTGATCGTTGTCGATTTACCTGCACCATTAGGGCCTAATAATGCGTAAAATTCGCCCTCAGGTACGGTTAAATCAATACCTTTTAATGCCTGAAAACCATTACGATAAGTTTTGGACAAATCGCTCAACACCAAAGCATCAGTCATGAACGTCTCACGTTGTTAAATAGAATGGGTATTTTGAGCGATATGAAAAAATAAACCAAGTAGAAAAATATGTTTATGATGTGTCAAAAATGGAACGATTGAATAACAGGGTAGATCATAAGAATTTCTTATTTTTAGGGAGGATTACCATACACGATTAACGCAGATGGGTATTATGGTTATTCTTATCCATCTGATAGTGGATTTAAACGAGCTGAAGATTATATTTGGCTAATACAGAAAACCCTCATGAGCCACCTATATCTAAGGAATAGCTGGCTGGATGTAAGAAGTATTTTGAAGTGAATTAAATTTAGAGATTTAATTTCATTAAAAATATCTAAATTGGATAGTAAATTAATGAATAAAACTTACCTTATTCTGATGCTTATTTTACCTTTGATGTTTGGGATTGTTTGGAAATCTAATCATGATAGATTGAAAAGGGAGCAAGAAAAACAACAGCAATTTCAACAATACATGCAAAAAATGGCTCAATTAGAAGTGGATCGTCGAGAAAAGTTGGCACAAGAAGCGGCTGAGAAAGCTAAAAAAGATCAACAGCGAAGAGTTGAAAATGAAGAAGCTAGACGTGAGTCAGAAAGGTTTGATCATGAAATGAGAATGAAAGAATATGATAGATCTAATGAATATCCTAGTTCATTTGAAGAAGAGGAAGTGCTAAGACATATTCTTGACTAGAAATATTCATCAAATTGATGCTTTAGAAATATGATTTTTTATTGGAGCAAATTGATGTGTGCTGAAATTACAGGAGACTCCCATATCGCATTTCTTTTCAGTAAAAGGGGCGATATTTTGAGTAATCAGTTTTTTGCATTCAGCACGCTTTTCTCTTACATCAGCTAATGAAACATCAGGGTATATGCCAAAGGACATGCTATTTCTTTTTCGAGTAATTGGTCTTGTATAGTCAAAGCACCAGTAAGTATTGCTATTTTTCTCAATAATTAGGTACAAATCATTGCCATCAGCAAGCTCTAGTAATGTTTTTTCATCATTTTTCTTATGTGAAGTGATGGCAGAACGAAGCGAGTATCTGTAAGACTAATATGACTTGTTTTGGTATCTTTACGGTAACTTTTTTGAGTAATTTAGGGCTTACCGCAATTTATGCGGTAATTGATGAGAAAGCAGGGGAAGTTGTGATAATAAACTTCAATCAAAAGTATTGTATTGCAATGGTTTTGATATGAATTGAGAAGTATTGAAAATCAAATCTGGTGCGCTCAGCGGGACTCGAACCCACGCCACAGGCTTCGGAGACCTGTACTCTATCCAGTTGAGCTATGAGCGCATGCGTGCCACATCATAGGCAAAAAAATCAGGTAGGTAAATATATACAGTGAAACAAAGATGTTTCTTGTTTATTAAAAGAACAGTTTTGATTTTGGTCTGGGTATATTTTCAGCAAATAGATTATAAATGTTGTACCGAATAATTAATTAGTTTCAATGTCTGATTGAGTTGTGCTGGAGGAATACGTGACTCTTGTAAGAATGTAATCCATTGCATTTGACATGCTTTTAATTGCTGCAAGTTTTTGATCATCTGTATTTTTTGTATCAAAGGTCGAGCCATCAAACCACAATAAGTTGTTAGCGTTTGAATCATAACTTGTTGAATTTCGACAAAAGGAAGTTTTTCTAGCGCAATAACTTCAGGTTCAATGCTTGGGGATGGAATAGGAACGATTTCAACAGGAGTCTTTATAACTGGAGAGACTTCAATTGACGGTGATATATTGCTTTCAGGAGGCTGAATGACTTCTTGTACTTCTTCGATTTCTATCGGTTCTAATGGCTGATGAGCTAATAAGCCCATATCAATCAGTTGTTGCACTAATTCAGTTGGTGCAATCCTTTCTCTGTAACCATGATCAAGCTCTTGAAAATCTTCATGGTCAATTAAAAGTAATAAACGACGTTGACGTGCAGTGAGTGCTGTATCGCGTTGTTGTAAGGCATTTTGCCCAAGTTCTGTTTTAAAAAAATGAGACATGTCTTAATCTCCACCCAATTAAGATTTGGAATAAAGATTAAGATAAGGTTAAAAAATGACAGTAGTGTTAACAATTTATTAAATATCATTGTCTTGGTTGAAATAATGGAATGCTTAAATGCAACGATTTATTTCATTAATTTTGTTTCTAAGGCTTTGCGCAAGTACAGATCAAGGTCATCCTGACGTAATAGCCATTGAATATAGTCAGTGGGAAGATCTTGGATGGCTGTGCCTTTATGTTTACCAAAGGTAATGCTTTTTGGAATGCGGGCTTCTTCAGAGGCAATATAAAGTTGTTCAATATTTTGAATATTCAATTGATGAATAATATGCATCAAGATATTGGCAGTAAGAATAATGTCTGCATCTGCTCGGTGTGCACCTTTAAGCATGTCTCGTGCCTTATCACTACCTTTAGAAATTAAATAGATTAATGCTGAAATGTTATGTGCTTCGGCATTTTCCCAAACACGACGAGCTAGTGCTAAAGTACAAATCGGTTTTAATTTGGAGGTATCGACACCACATTTTTCGATCGCGGTAATATCGTAATCAACATTATGACCAATGATGTAGGTGGTTTGTTCAGGGAGTTGAAATTCATTATAAAAGGGTTGATCAATTAAATCTGATTCTAAAATATGATGGACTGCCATCGCAGCATAAGAGATAGGTTGTCCAACCTGATAGAGTTGATCAAAAATTTGTTTTTTATCCAAACTTAATTTGCCATTTTCTATATGGATAGGTGCGTAGGCAATTTCAATTGGCAAACCATTTAAAGTATGGGTTTCTGTATCTAAGATAATGGCTTGCATAGCATGAATCCTAATAGCGTAGGGATAAGTTTTATGGTTGATTATCTTACAAGAAATTAACGATCAGCTGTGTTTAATCATCGTTAGAGAGGCCGAATTTTGAAGAATTTAGTCAAACCTTGGATAAATAAAATGCAAAAATAAAGGAATATAAAAAAATACTTGAAACAATTTCGTAATAGGCGTAATTCTTGTGAATGTAATGACCTTAGATAAACTCAGTCTAAGGATAAAACCAAAAATAAAATAGTTAAGGAAAAACTAAATGAAAATTAAACTATTAACGGTTGCAATGCTGAGCACTACTTTGTTTTTGACAGCTTGTGGTGGCGATGATGATGGATCTACAGTATTTGTACCAAAACCTGAGATTCCTGAAAATAATATTAAGGATCCTGTGGTAGGGATTCCTAAAAACTATGAATTAAACGGCATGGCTGATGCTGCTGCTTCATCTAATAGTGTTGTCATGACATATAAGATGTTAGGTGTTAATAATAAAGAAGTATTTGCAACAGCACTTGTATTTACGCCGCCCGCTTCAGTTATGCAACCTACAAATGGCTGGCCTATTGTGGTTTGGGCGCATGGTACAACGGGTGTTGCGGATAAATGTGCCCCAAGTCGCCAAGGTTTGGGTGGCAATGAAGTATTATTAAAAGCACTGTTAGCTTCTGGATATGTTGTTGTTGCCCCTGATTATGAAGGACTAGGTGAACCAAGTGAACAAGACGCTCATCCATTCCTGAATGTCAAAAGTGAAGCTTATTCAATTACCGATGCCGTTGTCGCTACACGTGCGTACTTAACCAGTTTAAATAAAAAGACCAATGGGCAATGGCTTGCTGTTGGGCATTCTCAAGGTGGGCAAGCTGTACTTGGTGCTGCGCAATATGCAAGCCGCGCAAAATTAGACTATAAAGGTACGGTTGCCGTGGCACCTGCATCTAATCTTGAGGCTATTTTTGTCAATGGAGAGGGGGTAGCAGCTGGAAAACCAGATCAAGTTCAAATAGCAATTTTAGCTCCATTAGATACATTTGCCGCATTAATTACAGCAGGTTTAAAAAATCAGAATCCAAATCTAAACTTTAGTGATGTATTTAACTCCCCAACTGATTTGATAGCAGCGACTGCTGAAACCTCTTCTGCAAATTCTGCTTGTTATAATGTGTTAGGCGATAGATTTAAGGGGGCGATGAATACGTATTTAGCTAATAATAATACGCTTCAAGGATATCCTAGAACGAAAACTAATTTTATAAAAATACCAAGTGTTAATACTTTCTTGACAAAAGACTCACAGCCGTTACAGAAAAAGGTAACAACACCGATTATTATTTATCAAGGTATTCTAGATCAAACTGTACCTAAACAAATTACAGATTTTCTAGTCAGTTCAGCTCAATCTGTTGGAACTGCAATCCCAAGTTCTAATTACAGAGTAGGAGAGTGGGATCACACAACTGCTTATTCTTCAAATATTGGCAATATTGTTCAAGATGTCAATGTACTTATGCCATCAAACCAAATCGTTAAACAATAAGCAGTGAGATGTAGCCCAATTTCTATATTTTGGAGATTGGGCTTAAGTCTCAGTGCAAAGCTTTTGGTGTTATATAAAAAGAAGGGACTGCTTTTGGATAAAAGCGCAACGGATATATCAGATGAACAAAATTCACGAATAATTAAATAAATATCAATCTCTGTAACAGTAAACTTCATGCTATAATTCGCACCAATCTTTAGCACGGCTTAAAAGCCCTAATTTATAGGACCCCCGCTAATGTTTGCCAATATTTCTATTGCTGAATTTGATCCAGAATTAGCTCAAGCGATTGTTTCAGAAGGCGATCGCCAAGAAGCACACATTGAGTTAATCGCTTCTGAAAACTATTGTTCACCAGCTGTAATGGAAGCACAAGGCTCAAAACTTACAAACAAATATGCAGAAGGCTATCCTGGCAAACGCTATTATGGCGGTTGTGAATATGTTGATGTTGTTGAGCAACTTGCAATTGACCGTGCAAAAGAGTTGTTTGGTGCAGACTATGCAAACGTACAACCACATGCGGGTTCACAAGCAAACTCTGCTGTTTATCTAGCGCTTCTTAACCCAGGCGATACTGTACTAGGTATGAGTTTGGCTCACGGTGGTCATTTGACTCACGGTGCTAAAGTTAGCTTCTCTGGTAAAACTTATAACGCAGTTCAGTACGGTTTAAACCCTGAAACAGGCGAAATTGATTACGAAGAAGTTGAACGTTTAGCTTTAGAACATAAGCCACGCATGATCGTTGCTGGTTTCTCTGCGTACAGCCGTGTTGTTGATTGGCAACGTTTCCGTGATATTGCTGATCAAGTAGGTGCTTACTTATTTGTTGATATGGCGCATGTTGCTGGTTTAGTTGCTGCTGGTGTTTATCCAAACCCAGTTCAAATTGCTGACGTAACAACAACAACGACTCATAAGACACTTCGTGGTCCACGTTCTGGTTTAATTCTTGCGAAAGCAAATGAAGAAATCGAGAAAAAGCTGCAATCAGCTGTTTTCCCTGGTAACCAAGGCGGTCCTTTAATGCATGCGATTGCTGCTAAAGCAATTTGTTTTAAAGAAGCAATGGCTCCTGAATATAAAGAATACCAACAACAAGTTGTTAAAAATGCACAAGCAATGGCAGAAGTGTTTATTGCTCGTGGTTACGACGTTGTTTCTGGTGGTACAGACAACCATTTATTCTTATTGTCTTTAATTAAGCAAGAAGATGTTACTGGTAAAGATGCTGATGCATGGTTAGGCGCTGCTCATATTACAGTAAACAAAAATGCTGTTCCTAATGATCCACGTTCGCCATTTGTGACTTCTGGTATCCGTATTGGTACGCCTGCTGTGACAACTCGTGGTTTCGGTGAAGCTGAAGTACGTGAGCTAGCAGGTTGGATTGCTGACATTATTGATAGCAAAGGTAATGAACAAGTTATCGCTGATGTGAAAGCTAAAGTTGCAACTGTTTGTGCAAAATTCCCAGTATATGCAAACTAATTTGTATATATAAAAAAAGCGCCGTAAGGCGCTTTTTTTATACTTATAATTTTATTTCTAAATAATTTTTAAGTTATTAAACTTTGCTAAGAGCTCTATTTGAGTTTCGGTATGTTGAGGATCAAGCTGAATACAGTCAATTGGGCAAACGGCTAAACAGGTTGGGGCATCGTAAAACCCAATACATTCGGTACAACGTAAAGGGTCAATTTCGTAAACCTTTGCACCTTCATAAATGGCTTGATTTGGACATTCAGGTAAGCACATATCACAATTGATACAGGCCATTGTAATCAAGAGCGCCATATTAATCTGCCGAATATGCGAGAGTACCAGTTTGTAACTGTACTTTGGCGTGCGGAAGATTACGAATTAAAAGTGCATACTCAATGTCGATCTCTTGTGACAGTGGAATTTCTACAATATGCCCTGAGCCTTTTGCATTCTCGATTGGGTGACCTTTTAGATCACGCATTTCAGTTAAAGTGAAAGTTAGATTACCTTTGGGTGTCATAAGTTCGAGTGAGTCACCGATCAAAAAGCGGTTTTTAACTTCGATACGTACGTAATCTCCATTTCGCCCAATGACTTCGCCACAAAATTGCTGATAGTCAAAATGTGATGAGCCATCTTCATAAGTTTGATAATCGCTATGTACATGTCGGCGTAAGAAGCCTTCGGTATAACCACGATTTGCTAAACCTTCTAGCTGATGCATTAAACTCGGGTCAAACGGTTGACCAGATAAGGCATCATCGATTGCCTTGCGATAAATTTGCGCTGTTCTTGCACAATAAAAGTAGGATTTTGTGCGGCCCTCAATTTTAAGTGAGGCAATGCCTATATTGGTGAGTCGATCAACATGTTGAATGGCACGTAAGTCTTTTGAGTTCATGAAATAAGTACCATGTTCATCTTCTTCTGCTGCGAACATTTCCTCATCATTGCGCTGCACTAAAACACTTTGTACGGCATCCATTTTATCGCTGTTAGAACAGCATTGATTTGATTCTTCTAATTGCTGAACAGGAATGACATCACCATTGGTATCTTCTTGTGCTTCGTGAATTTTATATTCCCAACGACAGGCATTGGTACATGCACCTTGATTGGCATCACGTTTATTCATATATCCAGAAAGTAGGCATCGACCTGAATATGCCATGCATAATGCACCGTGTACAAAAACTTCGAGTTCAATTTCTGGTACATTCTTCTGTATTTCTTCAATTTCTTCTAATGCAAGTTCCCGAGAAAGAATGACTCTGCTTAAACCATAATCTTTCCAGAATTTCACAGTTGCCCAATTAATCGCATTTGCTTGTACAGAAAGATGGATCTGCATCTGTGGAAAATACTCACGAACCATCATAATTAAGCCAGGGTCAGACATAATTAATGCATCAGGTTGCATTGCAATAATTGGCTCGATGTCACGAATAAAATTTTTAAGTTTGCTGTTATGTGGTTGAATATTGGCAACGACATAAAATTTTTTACCTAAAGCATGTGCTTCATCAATTCCTATTTTTAAGTTTTCATGATCAAACTCATTATTGCGGACACGTAGACTGTAACGAGGTTGCCCTGCATAGACGGCATCAGCACCATAAGCAAAGGCATAACGCATATTTTTAAGTGAGCCAGCAGGAGAGAGTAATTCAGTATTCATAATGCAAATAAAAGGCATATAAAAAATAAGGAATTATTCTAGAAATATAATAATCAGGATTCAACCTAGTATTTTGCTCGGGATTGTAGCTATTTCTATTCAACATAAAAAAGCACCCGTAAGTGTAATGCTGATCAATTCAGAATTTAAAAGCTGAAATTGTTGTCAATGAGACATAAATTTAGACCAATTTAAATTCAAATATAAGGAAATTTAGACTAAGAAATACACTAAATTTCCTTGACTGACTGGCATGCGCCTGTAGGTGCTTTTTTGAATTAGTGATGACGATGCTTTCTTTTTTTCTTGTATTTTTTCGATTGGTAATTGTCATAATCACGGTCTTGACCGACTTTGCGACCTAAAGCGGCTCCACCTGCTGCACCTGTAGCTGCACCAATATAACCACCTGTCGTTCCACCTATATTTTTACCGACAGTGTAACCACCTACACCGCCTAAACCACCGCCAATTGCAGCTTCAGTACGAGTACGTTTGCTACTTGCAGCCGCTGCACCACCTGCACCACCAACAGCAGAACCAATCATGGCACCGCTATTACCACCAATTTCTTTACCAATCGCAGTACCAACCACACTACCTAGAGCAGAAGTTGCGGCAACACGTGTCGCATTATCAGCATAAACACTTGTTGCTAACGTTGAGCTTACTAAAATTGCGCTCAATAAGAGAATATTTACTTTCATTTTTAACTCCATGTTCCTAGTGATAGGACCTCTTTGTAATGGCTGCAAATGTAACAAAGTTTAAGAAAGAAAATATGGAGAAGGTGATGGAAATTATTACTGCTTAGTGATGGGAATGTAGTATTTTGTTACTATGAAATGTGGGGTTTATTGACATTTAATGTATAAAGAAATACTCAAATCCAATTGGCGACTCGCTATGTCTCGTATAATGCAACAAGATAAGAAGAGAAATAATCAGGGTGTCGTTGTTTTGGCTTATATTATTTATATCGCTGCCTTTCATAGAGCAAAATACGTCATCTGCCCCTAAGCAACACTAAAATCATTTCTAGATTGAAGTCACAATATGATAAAGGCGTAAAGGCGGATTGCGTTAATTATATGTTATATATCAACTCATGCGTTTTGCAAAACAAAAAGAGCCTCTATTATTGAGGCTCTGCTTGTAGTATTTATGGGGGCAGTAGAGGATTTAGTTAAGCATCAAGTTGAGCTAGAACTTCTTCAGAAAATTCAACATTGGTATAAACGTTTTGAACATCATCTAGATCTTCAAACATTTCAATCATTTTCATGATCTGTTTGGCTTGATCGATGTCATTAATCTCTGCTTTAGTCGATGGGCTCATCACAACTTCAGCATTGTCAGATTTTAAACCTGCGGCATTCAAAGCATCTTGTACATCACCAAAGCTTTCTGGGGTAGTGATGACTAAGATTTCATCTTCAGAAACCTCAATATCTTCTGCGCCTGCTTCTAAAGCGATATCCATGATCTTATCTTCTAAAGAAACATCTTCAAAAGTAATCTCACCGCGTTTCGTAAATAAATACGCTACAGAACCAGAAGTCCCCAAATTACCATTGGTTTTTGAGAAACAATGGCGAACGTCTGGTACAGTACGGTTTAAGTTATCAGTCATGGTTTCAATGAGAACTGCAACACCACCCACACCATAACCTTCGTAGGTTACTTCGTTCAAATCTTCATTGTCTTCACCACCAGCGCCACGTTGCACCGCACGGTTAATTGCGTCACGGGTCATATTTACAGACAGTGCTTTTTCAACAACTGCACGCAAACGAGGGTTGCTCGCTGCATCGCCACCACCTAACTTTGCAGCAGTAACAATTTCACGGATATATTTAGTAAAGACTTTGGCACGGCTGGCATCTTGTTTTGCTTTACGATGCTTTGTGTTCGCCCATTTAGAATGACCTGCCACGGAAATAACTCCAAAAAATTAAACTCAAAAAGTGCATGAATATTAGCATAGCGATGGTTTTCTTGAAAACTCTCATAGCCTATATTCAAAATTTAAAATCTTGATCAATTATCAAATATTGATCAATTAGAAGGGGGATTACTGAATTTTTACATCAATCCCGTATTCAGCATAAAGCGTTTTGATTTTTTCTAAGTCTTGTTGCAAATCCGTTGGGTAAATTTTTCCTAAAATACCACCTTTCTTCGTACGGGCATTGGCATACATCAAAATGATGGGAACATTCGCTGCTTTTGCGATATGCCAGAAGCCTGTACGAATCGGTTTACGTGTTTCACCATCTTTAGCGCGTGTGGCTTCGGGTGCAATCACCAGATTAAAATGGTCATTTTGATTAAAAAGATCAACCATTTGAGTGACGATATCTTTATTTGCTTTACGATCGACAGGAATACCACCTAAACGTTCTAAAAGGGGTTTTAGAGGGCCTTTGAATAGCTCTTTTTTGATAAGGGTGTGAATTTTGAGTTCTAAAATTTCGAATAAAGCGAGAGACAGGATTGTGTCTAAATTAGAGGTATGCTCGAATCCAATAATCACTTGTTTATTTTCTAAAATTTGGGGATCAACTTTATATTCCCAACCTGTTGCTTTAAAAATAGATTTTCCTAAAATTTTTCTCATGACAATAATCATTACAAATGAATGACAGCAGTTTAATACGAGTTTTTAGGAAAATACATATCCTAAAACACCAGATGAAAAGAAATTTAGATGTCTTTTAAATGATCAAAAGATTACAAGATTTTCTTTACTCGTTATGTAAAGATCAGATAGAATCAGCGCAGTTTATGATTTTAAACACTATTTTAGTGATTTGATAAAATCATCTGCTTGTAATTTAAGTTAAATTTAACTAATATCAGGCAGCAATTAATCATTGAAATATGATTAAAATTTTTAGGGCCTATAGCTCAGTTGGTTAGAGCAGCGGACTCATAATCCGTTGGTCGACAGTTCAAGTCTGTCTGGGCCCACCATATATCGAACCTCGTAACTATTTGAGTTATGAGGTTTTTTATTGCCTATTGATTGTGTTTTCAACTGCCTTTTATAGACCGTAATGTGGTCTATCTGTAAGTTTCCGCGCAATTTTGCACTAATTCATTTTTAATTTTGCACTAGAATTTTATATATTATTTTGCACTTACAACTTAAATAAGCCATGCATTGCATGGCTTTAATCAGATTAACTTCTACAATAAATAGTATTGATACCACCTAATGACCCAACTGGCATTGTACCTAAGCTTTGGGTTTGCTCTGAAGAATAATAAGCAACTTTATATACTACTGTTTCATTGTTCGGTGTATTAACGTTACGCATCGATAATGGTATTTGTGTAATAGCGATGCCATTACCATCTGTACTAGCTCGTAAAATTTGCTGTGAAACAGCGGTATAGTTGTCAGAAAGTGTTTGTGTTCCTACTTCTACAACTACCCATAAATCCGTATTAATCAAAGCCAGTGATTTTCTGTGGAAATGAGGTACTTTGTTAACAGGTGCTTCAAGTGTGCTAATCGAGCTTAACTGTAAATATTGATCAGTATCAGCATTGTAATAGAACCATTCGAATGCGGGGAACGGTGAATAATCGTTATTATTTGACTGAGTCGAATTTTCAGTAAAGTTCGCTGCATCAACTCTCGATGTATAGCCAACAGGCATAAAGCTCTTAGCCCGATCTTCAACATAGATTGAACCTTTAAAAAATGCATACGCATCATTCCAAGGTTGACCCCATAGTCTTATTTTTGCATAGCCACCTTCAGCTCAATGCCTGGATGGTCTGTTATAGGTTCTTATCATACTCATGCGGCTTATGACCCTAAACTTAAAAGTGATAATTTTATATTCTCACCACCTGATAGGATTAAAACCTTAAATCTTTTCCCACTGCGTTTTCTAGGAACGCCTGATGGTGATATTAAGTATATGTATGAGAACTGGAATTACCAATATAATCTAACGAAAGGAAGGGTGGATCAATGGTTTTAAGTAAAAAAATATTTTCTACTATAGTGTCCTTTTTAATTTTAATACTTTGCTATAATTATTTATGGCAAAGTATTTTTGTTGAAAACAATAGAGCTGAAAAAATTAATATTGTTAATGGTAATTGTTTTAAATACAAGTCATCTAGCGATATAATTAATATAGTTAAATACTTAACTTCAAAAGAGTATGGTCTTGATGAGATTAAGAGGCAAAGGAAGTTTGAGATTGTTAAAGATAATAATCGCTATTTAAGAGTAGAAGGCATGCCAAATGGATTTTTAAAAGGATATTCTAGTAAATATACTAATCCTATTGCTGTAGAGTTTGATAAAGATGAGAAAAGAAAGTGTTTAATAATGCTGGATATTTATATGTATAAAGATTAGTGTTTTTGCTCAATCAGATCAATTGCCTCGTTCCACCCCTTGAGAAGCACACTTCTCAGGTGGAATGCTAAACAGTTTGCATCTTTAGTTAGTAGAAACTTAAACCAATTATTCATCCGTGAGTAATTGGTTTTTTATTTTTCGTTGTCCAAGTAAAGGAAGAATAAGTGTCCAGTTGTTTACGCCACTGGGTGTCCATTTAGAGAAGAATACGCAGTCCAAAATACTGTCTAGGATCAAAAGTCTTACTAGATAAGGGTGATGTGTGCTGAAATAGTAAGAGACTTCCACTATTGAGGTTCTTTCCTTGGAGCAGAATTCATTTCATGTCTGATCAGACTAATGTTTTCGTAAATCACCTTACGCAACCTGTTTATCGCACCGAGAGGTCTATGTTCAGGAAGAGAATGCCAAGGGGTAAATGAAAGATTTTCACAAACTTGATTTTGCTCAGGTGTGTCAAAAATCTGCTGAGGTATATGAATAGTTGCAACTTGATAAAATGGAGCTTGGGTTTCTTCCCATTCGGTCATAGAGTCTTCAATGAGCATTTTATTTGATGTTCTCGGTTGTATCAGAAATTCCATACATGCATCATTTTTATGTAGCGTGTTTTGTAGGGCTTCTCTTAAGAAATTTGGACTTGGTTTATTCGGTATTTGATCTAAATGCGGGGAGCAAGGTTTTGCAGAATATTTTACAGCTTGACGATCGACACCTAGTCCTAATTGATAAGGAACCATTGACCAATATCGTGCGTGTAGTGGATTAGAAATTTTTGAGTTACTTGCTCTCAATGCATTTATTGTTCCTTGAAAACCTAATGCAAAAGGAACATGCAATTTTTTAAGTGTACTTTTACTATTCATATCTTCGATAAAAGCTAAATAGCGATGAGGTTCATCCACAAAAAATACAGGGTGGTTGATCATAATAAAATCTTGGGTCATTGCTTGATCATCATTTTCCAAAATCTTTTTACCCGATATACCTAAAATTTTGATCGCCATACCACGCGCATCTTTTTTGTCATCAGCTTGGGTTGCATCTCCTGAAGCATTAGAGAAACGAATCCATGCGGAATAGGTTTTATCAGGAACAAAAATCCCTTTGGCTAAGTTTTTAGGTAATGATTTTGATACATGAAATTCGGCACGAACGCAGCCGTGCGCTTTAGGGTGGGCATCTCGTAGAACATTGCCTGATGCATATTGTGTACGAATCGTTTGTCCAATATGATCAGCTATCTGTTTCGCTAGAATTTCTTCATTGGGTTGTAGTTTTTCACCTAATTCATGATCAATTTTGGGATAGGGCAGTTGATGTGCCTGAGTCACTATTTTAGTTTGTTGAAGATTATTAGAGCAGCCATTTATACTGATAAAAATTGGGGAAAGTACGAACAACAGACTATAGCGTAGCGATTGCGTAAGATATGACATGTGTTAACTCCTTGCTGCAAAGACAACGCTCAGATCAATGATGCACTTTATCGATCTGCTCATGTTCATCGTTCGACTATTCTTCAGCTATTAGTACATCAAAATCAGGGTGATAATACAAGTTGTACTTAGATGTTTGTTTTTTAAGTCGCTTTTCTTCACAAAGTGAAATATTCTTATCTACAGAGATCAGCTGCTTTATTGGTTAAAATAAAAATGAAAAATATCGTATTACAGGGATTTGCTATTATTGCGATTACAGGTTGTACATCAATTCAGATTAATAATACTTCTGAATTTCATCCCGAGTCTATTCGGCAAGTATGTATCGTGAATAATCCGAAAGTAATCATCAAAGATTTTAATGGAATTGTTGAGCGTAGTTTTTCTCGTTATGGGATTGAAGCTAAAACATATCAAGAAAATGATAATTTAAGTTTATGTCAAACGACGCTACATTATACAGCTCTGCGTTCATGGGACTTTGCTCCTTATATGGTTTCAGCCCAATTCAATTTACTACAAAATGGACGTCAAGTTTCAGAAGCTTCTTTTCGATTAAAGGGCAATGGCGGTTTAGCATTGAATAAATGGCGAAGTACGGAGACAAAAATTAATGAATTGATTGACCAACTACTTAACAAAAAATCTTGAAAATAATGCAATCATCCAAGCTTGTTTTGTGTGAAATTGATATAAAAGTGATTTATATGTGATGAATAGTTAATAAAAGCCTACCTTAGATCTTAGGTCGCTAAAACTGACCTATTGATAGCAAATTCTATTGATTAAGTTGTTTTTGTAATCGTTTGATGTGCTTGCCAAAAAGGATTCTCTGACCATCTTTGCTCCTGTTTATAGAGCAAATAGCGACGATTTTCATATGTCTTTATAATCTGATTAATCTCTGTTAAATAGTCAGCGCGATGATGTGTATATTCCGTTGATGACAATATGGTCTCGGCTGCTTTCATCCCTGTGTAAATTGCATTAAATAAGCCTTGTCCAGCAATAGGGTCAAATGCAAGTAATGCATCTCCACAAGCAACCCAACCTTGACCGATAGGTTGTTCTAACCAACTACTACGAACATCATGTGAGAAAACATCTTTACCAAATTCAAAATTGCCCAATAAGTTGTATAACCCTACATTATTACGAATGATTTGTTGCCATTGTTTCGCATCATGATGAAACTGAGTGGCCGTTTTAGGGGTGGTGTGATAACCAACAACCCATTGATGATCATTAATTTTACCTGCATAGATCCAACCATGTTGGCTTGCAGAGATAATTGTTCGATTGAGTTTTAGATTTTTCTCAGGTGTGCAGGTTCGATACAATGCAACCAATGGAACACCTCGATGACGCTGAATGCCAAGTAGACGAATTAATTTTGCACTACGACCCGTTGCATCCACGACCCATTTTGCTTGGATCATTTTCCCATCTTCAAGTTCAATCAGCCAAGATTCGTTATTTTTTTCTAAAGCGATGACATCTGAGGGATATAGTATAGTCCCTTGTGATAAGGCTTCTTTTCTTAATAATTCATCAAAATGTTTTCGATCAATCCTTAATCCGAAGCCATAAGGATCATGTATAGAATCTGTTGCCGATAGAATATTACTTCCCCAAAAAGTCATATTGCCACCGACACGCTCTGAGTGGGTTACATTGCTATGACTCGCAGTTTGTAATTGTTCTGTCAGAGAAGAAAGCCTTAGTTTATTGAGTAGACGAATTGCCGCACTAGGCAATGTCTCACCAAATTTATGTGTTTTATGTGCAGGTCTATCAATCAGCATCACTGATAGACCCGCTTGTGCAAGTTGCCTTGCTGCAATGGTGCCAGCAGGGCCACTACCTGCTATGCACACATCAATATTGAGCGTTCCCATTTTAGCGTTTCTGTACACGAACAGAACGGAAAGCCAACAACTGTTCTTGATCTGCCCATCCAGCTTTCTCAAGTTCTGTGAGTGGGCGAGCTATATTTTGTAATAAGTTCGTTGCATTTTCCGCTGCGGTTTTGAGTTGTCCTGCAATCAACGTTTCAACATAGATGTATTCAGGAATATCTGGGTCATCTTTGATACCAGGGCGTACTTCTACAATGCCGAGTTCATTAAAATGAGCAATCATCCGCATCATGACTTCTGCGGTATTTGCGTCTTTAATGGCACGAAGCCAGTTCAAACGTTGATTAAATGCTGCGATACGTTCTTCTCTCGGTAAATCAAGATTAATGACCTTTTGATAGTCTTGCTCTGTCAGTACATGGTTAGGAACACGTGCTGCCCAAAATGTTGGTAAGTATGGGTCAAAGTCAGGATCATAGCCCGAACGACAGAACGCGGTATCACCTTGCCATGGAATTGCCATCCATCGGGTAATACTTCCTGCACTTTGTGCATACAATGGACCATCCACTTGTTGTACTTTAATTGGTGTCATTGTTGAGCCGTAATTTGGCTCAGGTTCGGAGCTTGGGCGTAAGCGAATACGGAAAGGCGAGCTATACATACTGGCATGACGCATTGGCCAAGTCATTTCACAACCAGGGTGGAAAGTATCAGCTAAACAATAATGTAGAGCAGCTTGATCAAGCATACTCGGTTGTTGTTCTAATGGGACTTGATCAATTGATGCAGGTGGTGTAGTGATTTCAGTTGACCAATCATTGATAAATTGACCATTGACCCAGTGTTGTAATAAAGCTTCTTGTAAACCTGTCATGGTGAGCATGTTACCCGTGCCATTTTCAGAGAAGCTACCAAACGCATCACCATAGATCCAAGGCCAAATATGAGGCCATGTGACTGGTTCAGCAACAGCAGGTTTTGATGGTCGGAAGCTATGGAAAATCGCGCGACGTAATTCGCCATAAGGGTCTAAATCAGTTGGTTGCTCAGGTTTATACGATAATTTCGCAAGCAGAGATGGATTGGTGAAATCCATTGGGCAGCCTTTGCCAAAATAAGCTGAGAAACCTTTGTTCACCCATTGCAAACCACCAAGACGTTGAAGCAGAGGTAAAATATCTTGAGTGAAAGAAGGAGATTCAGGCATGCTCATCCAACCAGCATTCACATACACATTGCACATCAAGTCATACATTGTCCTCCAACTTACAACGTCAGGTGCATAATTGGGTGGAGCAACAACGACCCAAGCCGACTCCACAGGAATCGCAATACCGTCAATAGCAACGCTTGCGGTTACTGGGCCATCGGAAGTGTCATCATACCAATCATTTGCATTGTTAAAACTGGGTGGGTTCTCTGGATCATACACAGGCGCGCCTGTTGGTGAGGCTGCTTTACCATGTCCTCCGAGAAATAATAAGCGACCATTTTCATCGGTTTGAATTTCTCCTAGCGGTACAGTGACTGCTTGAGCAGCAGCGGCTTGAAATGTACCTGTATCAAAACGATGTTCAGCACCGCCAGCGACACTACGACCAAAAATACTCCGTGGACCTGGGTCAATTGCCAATGTTTTACGATTTTTAACTCTAGGATTACGTAAGGTAAAAGCATTGTCAGGTGCATTCACGGCTTCAGGAATATCGAGTGCATATTGGAACTGATACCATTCGGCTTTGCGGTTAGCAACATGTACTGTCCAAACAATGTCGGCATTATCGGGGTTTAGTTCTCGAACAACTTCACCCGCGGCATTGTAACCATATAGACGGAAGCGAGCGGCTTGTCTTTTAATCGCACCCGTTGCGTCACGATAAAAATTCGGTTGTTGAGTCGGATCTGCTGGAGCATCGACAACTTCTGGACCTATAAAGAATTCATCAAGACTATCACCCACACGAGCGATTCCGATTGCGGGATGAATTGCAGCACGAACAATTTGTGTATCGACAGCATTCGCCGTCGAGATTAATGGACGAGGGGTATCGGGTTCTCCTAATGGCACGCCATTTACGTTGCGACGTAATTCTGCGGAAGCAGCATAAACAACACGACGTGCATCAGCGATAGAACCAACAGGTGCATGTGCTGCTGTTACACGCCAGATATTCATTGATAAGTTTTCGCCATATTCTGCTTGACCACGGGCAACAATATCTTGAATAGGGATGACAATATCGGCAACGTGAATAGGTGGACTGAGATCTTCTGGCCAAACCACAGTTGCTTCATCTAAAGGCATTCGCTCAGGATCAGTTCTCAGCTGAATCATAAATCGAAAACGTGCTTCAGCATTTTTTAATCTTGAGCTGAGATCAGTTGCAAGGTAGGACGGATCATTGGGGGAGTGAGTAGGCGGGTCAAGATAGAACGTTGGTTCGAGTTTATATTTGACATATTGGTGATCACCAAAGTGGAAAGGTAAACCACTCCAATAAGGAGAAACTAATACACTTGCGACAGGTTTTGCCATCGCATCAAGCAGTTCAGAAGTCTTTGGATGGGCTTTTAGATATGGGTCATAATCGCCATCAACAACACCAGCTTTGGTGAATTCACACATGTCTTTTGCTGTGTCGACAAAGAATGCATCAAAGTTCTGTAGGATAAAATCGAAGGTATCTGAATCAGGATTACCCAGTAGTTTCTCGCCCTCAACATCAAATAATTTAATTCCAATACCGAGTGTAGATTTATAATCTGTTCGTGTCGGTGTGGTATCTGATGAAAAACGAATCCAAGTGGGATAGCTTTTGCCTAAATTTGCAAATATCCCGACACGTAGATTCTCAGGCAGATCATTACGGATGATAAATTCAGCCGCAGCAACACCATGAGGTTTCAGGAATACAGGACGCATAGCAGGGCATTGACCTTTCGCAATACGCCCAGCCTGTACCATATCTACAAACATCGCTTTTAATGATTCTATCGGGTCAGTAGAACAGTCTACACAAGCTGTTTTTTCAGACGTTGTTGAACTTAAATGATCCATGTTTTATCCCTTATTATTCTAAATTATTTATAATGTGTATTGCCGATATGACGTTACAGAAAAGGATTTGGGTGGTCAATATCTATTATATAAAAACAGTTCTGTATATTTTTAAACTGCTGTTTGTATTGGTTTTATTTTAATTTTTCCGCTGATTGGGTGATCAGATTATTATTTTTTAGCTTGATAAGTTGTATTAAACAAACAGTTGATAATGATAATTGTTATTCTAATTTTTATGGATGAAATATCGCATTTATTTAGAGATAAATAAATGCAGAAATAAAAATGAGTTGAAATTATTAAGAATAATTAAACTTATTACTTTTGATCCGATGTGTTATTAAGATAATTTTCATTCAATTTTAACTTAATAACACCTAAACTTTAAAATAATAAAATGTTATTTATTTCACAGTTATTTTTTTATTTTGAGACCTTTTGCTAGTAATAGGTAGCTAAAATAACAGCACTTTTCTGATCAGATAATTGTTCGATCGTTATTTCAGTGGTGTTGTTTTTCTGTGATTTCGTTCTTAAGTCACTGCGTGAGATTGATTGAGTCTCAATTTTTTGACGTAAATGATTCAGTATTTCACAATCACGGCTATTTTGATTTACAGAACAGGTATCTTCAACAATACTTCCATTCATTTGAATGGTGTTTGCTGAGTAACTAATCGAAGAAAATGCCATTAATGTTGAAATGAGTACAAGTTTATAAATATTTTTATACATGTTTATTCCCTTTCTATAATGTATTTATTATTAATTAACATGGAAGTTATTATTAAGGCAATATTGAAATTAAATATTGAATAAATTTACATTTAAAGTGTGATGTAATTATTGTTTTGCTTTAATATTGATAATTGTAATGAAATTATTGGTTTTGAAATTTACATCAATTAAATTTTATATAGTGTGATTCATTTCAAATAAAGAAAAACCTCAATTCTATGATTAGATTTGAGGTTTAAGTAAATTTGAACTTAACGATTGTTAATCGTATTGAATGGTGACTGTTGCCATTGCACGCACTGTTCCTGCTGTAACGTTAGCGGCAGTTTGATAGTAACGAGCCTTTAGAGGAAGGTTATACTGAATGACTTCATTCGATTTCACCGCACCTAAAGCAATTTTGTCACCTCTAGCGATGACTTTATTGATATTTTGATAATTTGAGATGAGTTGTACGCCAACCCCATTTGCTTTTGTTGCGGTCGGTGCAGTATTCGTCAATACCTGATTATTACTACCATCTTGAGTGTAATCAAAGCTCAAACTCACCTGAGTTTTTTCTTCGTAACCCGTTGGATTGATACCACCATTACACAAAATATTCAGATCAAATGCTTGTTCGCCTTGAATAGAGCCAACGCCTCGGAAACCAGACTTCATTACGGTTGGAAGTTGAACCGTTTTATTGATATCACTGAGTAATTCACATGAAGATGATGCAATTGTAATCGCATTACCATATACGGTACTGGTTAAAAATGGGCGACTATTTTGTCCTGTTACGTAATAGGTACTATATCTACCTGGAACAAGAGCACCAGATCCTGTTTGCGATGCAATTTTAACGATTTCAACGACAAAGTAGCCTTGTGCTAAATTATAAAGTGTCCCAGGTGATAGACTGCGTGAATATGGATAATATCCAGAGAAGTTGGTTGCATTTTCAGCTTCACGATATAGTCGAATACCAATTCCCTGAATATTAGTTGAATAAATACTATTACCTAAAGGGCTGATAGGGTAACTTTGCGATAAATCTGCGTAAATACGATCAGCACTTGAATTACATCTTAGTGTTGAGCCATTGGGATTGATTGGAAACGTTGCTTTACGCAAAATAGTCCCAACAGGATCACTTGGGCGTACAACGACGCGACCTACAGCCATAGAAATATCAACTGTACTGAAGCCTGAGCTGAGTGTACAAAATGCATTGGCCGCCGTATTCAAACCAAAAGCTGCCGTAAATAAAGCACCAGTAATTAGAATTTTCTTCATTTACAAATTGCCTCAGTCATGATCATATTTTGTTGATCTTTATCTAATTGTGAGTGGATATCATAGCTCACCTTACATTGCTCAGATGCTTCATCACCCCAGTTAACGTAAAGCGTATCTTGAGGTAATTTTGTTCGAACATAAATGAGGCTTCCTTGTGCAACCATGCCCACAGCTTCTTTATCTTTGTTATAGACTTGAGCAGCAAAAGGTAAACTTTCTCCATTGGCTCGTTTGCTTTGGATATAGATTGCATGACCTGTTTTAGTTGAGAAATCCACTTTTGCTATTGCACCTGCAAATGGGGCAATACGTTGACTGGTTTCTTCTAATTCAACATTGGTTGACATATTTTGAGGGTCAAGGGTAATATCATTTAAACGATAAGGCGTAATGTAAGGGATAACCGCATAACCCGATTTATTAATGCTCAGTCCCACCGTATTGCCGACTTTTGCACCTGTTGCATCTGGTGCATACACGAGAACCATCGTTTGCCCTTGATCTGGTCCAAATAAGACACCTTGAGAGTGTGCTACGACATTGCCGCTTAAACTAAGCATTGCTTGTTGGTAGTCTTCTGCATAACTATAAGAACCACCCACTGTTGCAAAATTAGTTCTATAACGACTATTGACGTTAAAGCTAGGATCTCGTCTATCTTGATGTGACATGCTTGCGCCGTAGTTAAAACGATCTCCGACAACGCCACTGACTCCAACAGTACGGTTATTGTCTGAAATGGTTGTATTGACGTTCGCAGAATTTTTCTTAAAGCTCAGCGGGAAGGAGATTGTGGCTAAGTATTCTGTGTCTTGATCGCTTCGATTTGAACCATATTCAATTTGGCGGTTTATGGCTGATATACCATAAGTCATGCCTTTATAGTTATTACTATAACCAATCTGGTATTGTTTGGTTGATTCACTACGATTCCAGTAATCAATCCATGAACCCACAACATAAACATTACCCCAACCTTCAGGTAAACCCTGATTTAGCGTGACTTGGAATTCACTACGTTGTTTGCCAACCGCGTACGTATTTTCACCTTTTTCTTCAAGGTCTCGAATTAAAATTGCATCACGAAGGTTGTAATAGTTTTCAGTTGAATAGCGGTAGGCTGCGAGTGTTAAATTCGTATCGGTTGGAGCGATTAATTTACTATAACTTAAGCGGAAACTTTGACCAGATTGAGATTCTTGTTGTTTAAAATCTGCTTGAGAGTGGGTGGCATCTAGCGAGATTGCACCAATCGGCGTTGCAACAGCAGCACCTAATAGCGCAGAACGATAGTCTTCTGTTAATTGAAAGCCTGTATAGGCAGTAAGATAATTGTTAATACCCCGTTGATATTTACCTTGGGCGGTCCAAGGCATTAAATCAATATCCCGATCTCGAAATTCAGCCACAGTAAGAGAGTAACGACTTAAACCTGGACGTAGCATTTGCACGACAGATGCATAAGGAACGGCAAATTTTTGAATTTCTCCATTTGATTCAATCACTGTAACTTCAAGTTCACCGCCAAATCCTGTGGGATATAAGTCATTAATTTCAAAACGACCAGGTGCGACTGTGGTTTGATAAATCAATTGACCTTGTTGGCGAATTTCAACTTTCGCATTGGTTTTTGCATTACCACGGATTTGAGGTGCATAACCGATCATACTATTGGGTAACATACGATCATCACTTGAAAAGTCGACACCGCGATACCCGAAAGAATCAAAGATTTCACCATTGGTAAAACTATCACCTAGGGTGAGGACACCACGATAATTTGGAAAAGCACGTTGGGCATAGCTACTTACAGCTTCATAATTTGAGCCTTTTTTTTCTGATTCATTATTATCTTGCCACTGCCATTGACCATTATGTCTAAATTGCCAACCCGCAATATTTGCACCTGTTGTTAAACCAATAAACGCATTGGTTGTTTCTGATTGATCTGAAGATTTGTTAAAGGTTTTGTAAGCACTTCCGTTATAAGATAAGAAAGCTGCATTAATACCTCGATCCCAAACACTCGGATCAACAAAGCCTTGCGCATTTTTTTGTAATGCAATTTGTGGGATTGAAATATCAATGCGTAATCGAGAGGTATCAAAATCATAATAGGCATTTTCAACCCATTCTTCGATTTTGTAGCAAGCATTTGCTGTTGTTGATTCAGTACGATTGATAAGAATCTCTTGTTTTACGCCATACTCTAATAAGGAGTTTGATGTAAAACAGGTAAAGGCATTTTGATTTTGTTCAGTTGAACGAAAAAGCATTCTTTTTTTGCCAAACCAGTTGCCATTAATATAAACATCAACATTATATTCACCTGCTAAAACTGGATTACCATATTTAAAGCGTGAAATATCAAGTTTTTGAGCATCACCGATTAAGAAAACAGAGTCAAATTCTGCTTCCATAGGTGCTTGTTCCGCTGTTTTTTCTACGGCATGAACAGTTATAGGCATCGTCATCGTAATTACCCCAGAGCTAAGGTAATAACAGAGATGACGTTTCAAGAACTTCGCTGATGCTTTTTTCTTTGACATAATTGGTTCGCCTATTCAGTGATAGGTATGCGTAATTTATTTAATCAGTTGGAAGCTCTTTTATTATTGAAGTTTGATTTGGTATTCAATACGACCACCATAATCGTTAATATTAATAAAGCTCAATTTTTCTGTATTCGCCGTTTTTAATTGGATTTTGTCTTCACTAAAAGGCGATAGCATGAGACCTTTAGGTAATAAATCTTCAGATTGTGTGCCGTTGTGTTGATATACGGCAGTCATCGTGATGTGAAATGGCGTTGGATTTTTTACCATTAAAGTCTGACCATTTTTCATCCATTGTAGTTTTTCAGCCGCTAGATTTGCATCATCTTTAATGCTTGCTGGGCGATAGAAAAATTTGATACGTGAACGGATTGCAAGTTGTAAGAAGTTGTCTGGAATAGCATCTTTGCTATTCGCAGTTGGTTTAGGTGGAATATCTAAAACATTAAGCCAATAAACAGTTTCTTTTTTTTGATCTAATTGTGCAGCATTCGGTAGTGCGGAAATACGGAGAGATTGACTCTTCGTTGGATCAACACGAGAGATGGGGGGCGTAATCATAAATGGCACTTTGGATTGATCTGGGGTGCTTTTAGGATCGCCATCGTCAATCCATGCTTGAACAAGCGATGGTTTTGAACCATTGTTACTGACTTGCAAGGTAACTTCACGGGCATCTGAAGGGTAGATCACGCGAGTACCATGTAAGATAATTTCTGCATGAGTAAGGTTTGCAACAAAAACTGAAGACATTGCTAAACCAAGCAAAAATTTGTAACTGTTCAATGCCATTGATATGTACTCGACTGCAACAAGATATTTTTATAAAAAACTGCGAATTTCCAACTTTTTAGAAACTCGCAGAGGTCATCAATGAATTATTGGTAAATAATGGTGTACTGAACAGAAGTACTGACTCTACCTGCAGTAGAAGCGCCAGTTGCATAATATTCAGCATAATAGTTTAGGTCAGCGCTACCATTATCGACAACATCAACCCATTGAGAGTTGGCTTGAGCGCCATTTGAGCCTACTGCAAGTACAGGAATAAACTGGTTGTTGCTACCCAATAATTGAACTTTAACGTTATTAGCACCACCAACAGTTTGGTTATTTAAACGACCTGTAGAGAAGTCTACAGTTGCGCCTGGTTCAAAATAAGTTGCAACTTTACCTTTTGAACATTGGTCAAGTTTGATTTGGAAAGGAGTACGACCAGCAACATCACCTGTAGCAGCGAGTGTTTGTTTAGACACAGTTGGAAGCGTAACAGTAAAGTCTTTGCCTGCAGGAGTAACAATTTGACAAGTCTGGTCGGTTACTAAACCATTAATTGTAATCGTACCATCAGCAGCTTGAGCGTTAGCAATACCAACAACTGAAAGAGTAGTGATCAAAGCAAGTTTTTTCATAATAGTTTCTCTAATACATCAGCTTAAGGTTTGGATTAGGTTACTTTTCAGGTGGTTTGTGTGCTGAATAAGTAATGTGCGAAATATATCATTTTTTATTTAAAATGCAAATTACATCACATTATTTGTGGTGTTGTTTATAATTTATTGTTTTATTGTAGAATTTTCACGAAAAATTTTTTCTATCATCAGAATTTTCAATAGATTCGGTGGGTTTTGATGTCTTATCTTGTAAGTTTTAATGCATTATTTGTTTATTTTTTATTCTAAATTAATCGTTTTTTTATGAATTTTTTATGACAGTTTCTTTCAAAATAAAAAAATAGAGTCATAAAGTTACACTGTTAACAAAAACACCAAACTTCACTTAAGAATTTTTTAAGGTTAAATTTTTAGTTTTTAGTCATGATTAGATGAAAAATACATTGAAAGGAGTGGCTCATGAACATGCTTTATACTCATAAACCGAATTACTATTTCTTTGCACATAAATTTGTTTTGTTTTTAGAAAGTTACCTAAAAAATCATCCTACAGAGGAACAGACGAGTTTTAATTTACAAACAATTTATGATTTATTTAGTCATGATCGTGCTTCGAGTACAACCAATCTAGAAGGCATTTTAAATATTGCAGATGAATATATGCTTGCAACAGATGAGGGCGAGCAGCCATTGATTCGTGCTTATCATGTACATATGGATAACCATGTGTTGGTGCTAGAGTTTAATCCTAAAGCCGTTGAAAGTTTAAAAGCAGGTCAAATGATTGTAAGCCCATTAGCGGCTTAGATTATAGAAATTATCAATTCCTTGTTTATACACTTAGCCATGAATCTCCTTTGGCTAAGTGTTTTTTTATCAAGCTGATTTAAAGTTTTCTATTGGTTATGATACAGATATATATTGAGATGATCAGAATAGCATTATGAATAAGGATTTTAAGTCAGAAACATATACAGCAGATGAAAGTATTGCTGACACTATTGTATGGTTAATGCAGCATCAAGAAACGTTTGATTCATTCCATTTTGATGTCCATACACAAGAACTTTCAGTCACACATGCGGCTGGTGTGGATATCATTCGAGTAGGAATGTTTCTAAACGCTAAATATGGAATTTTAGTGACTTCAATTTAGTTGTATAGAAAGAAAAAAAGCCTTGTTCGATGACAAGGCTTTGAATGTTTATGCACTCATGGCATCAATTGAGAGTTCTGCAACTGTTGGCTTCGGCTTTTCTGCTGTTAAGCCAAGTTTAGCAAATAAGATTTGGTCTCTTCCTTCACCTGCATTTGGCGTTGTTAATAACTTGTCACCAGAAAAGAGTGAATTTGCACCTGCCATAAATGCAAGTGCTTGATCAGCATCACTTAATGATTCACGACCAGCTGATAGGCGCACATAGCTATGAGGCATGATGATACGCGCAACCGCAATCGTACGAATCCACTCAGTTACATCTAGTTTTTCAACTTCAGCAAGTGGTGTACCTTCAATGGGAACCAACATGTTAATCGGCACAGATTCAGGATGAACAGGCATCGTTGCAAGCTCATGTAATAAACCAATACGGTCATTACGGCTTTCCCCTAAACCAACGATACCGCCACTACATACTTTCATGCCGGCCTGACGGACATGATCAAGTGTATTTAAACGATCATCAAAGGTACGGGTGCTAATAATATGTGAATAATATTCACGAGAAGTATCTAGGTTATGGTTGTAATAATCCAAGCCTGCATCTTTTAAACGTTCAGCTTGAGATTGGTTCAACATGCCCAAAGTCATACAGGTTTCTAGACCTAATGATTTAACTTCACGTACCATTTCAAGAACATAAGGCATGTCACGTTCATGTGGATTACGCCAAGCTGCTCCCATACAGAAGCGAGACGAGCCAGAATCTTTGGCTGCTTGTGCTTCACGAATGACTTTATCGACTGCAATACGTTTTTCTGCTTCTAATTTAGAATCGTAACGAGCGGATTGCGAGCAATATTTACAGTCTTCTGGACATTTCCCCGTTTTAATTGACAGTAGTGTACTGACTTGAATCGAATTTGCTTGGAAATGTTGACGATGAACGCCTTGTGCTTCAAATACTAAGTCTAAAAAAGGTTGGTCATATAAAGCTTGGATTTCATCACGAGTCCAGTCATTACGTAAAGTCATTGTTATATCCATGATGATTGATTACAGACATTGAGATTCATCATACAGAAATCGTGCTAAAGCCAAAGGGCAAAAAACACCATTTTTCTGTTCAGTGTACGTTTATTTGCTGCAATTGCTGTTGAATTGCCCAATCAATATGTACATTGACGATCTCATCGTGCAACGCTTTTGCTTCTTGCAAATGTGTGACAATTTCAGCCGAGTATGGCGCATTTCCTAGACCGATTGCAATATTACGCTTAAAGGATTGATAACCTGTACGGCGGATAGGACTGCCTTCGGTATTCGTTAAAAACGTTGCTTCATCCCATTGCCAAATATCGAGCAAACTGATGTGATCTAAACCATGTCGAGGGTCAAAATCAGGAATAGACGCTGTTTTAGCAAAGCTGTTCCATGGGCAAATTAGCTGACAGTCATCACAACCAAAAATACGATTGCCAATCCCTGATCGTAATTCTTCAGCAATGATACCTTTGTATTCAATGGTTAAATAGGCGATACATTTTCGAGCATCTAACATATAAGGTTCAACAATCGCTTGTGTTGGACAAATATCAATACAAGCGGTACAAGAACCACAATGTGCAGTCGTTGGTTCATCGAAAGGTAGCTCAAGCGAAGTAAATAATTCACCTAAAACAAAAAAAGAACCTGATTTTTTATGGATCAGTAGCGTATGTTTTCCTGTCCATCCCATACCAGCGCTTTCGGCGAGGGACTTCTCAAAAATAGGTGCTGAGTCGGCAAATGGACGTGACTCAAAATCACCAACCTTTTCCCGAATACGTGTGGCTAAAGTTTTGAGTCGTCCACGCATGACTTTATGATAATCACGCCCACGTGCATAACGCGCAATAATGGCTGAATTCGGTTCAAAGGGAACATAACGTGCTTTAGGTGACGCCACAAGATAGTTCATGCGCACACAAATAATACTTTTTGTGCCAGGTACAAGCAGTGTTGGATCAGTACGTTTTTCTAGATTTTCTTCTAAATAGTGCATATCTGCATGATAACCGCGTTTTAAATATTCTTTAAAACGAGGCATTTGATCTTGAGCATCTGGTTTGGCAATGACACAATCAGAAAAGCCTAAGTCCAAGGCTTGTGCCTTTATCCATGCTTTAAGCGCTTGTGGATCGAACTGTTGTAGCTCGATTTTTTGAGACAATTTCTGAGATGAAGTGGATGAAGCCATAAACCAATAAGAGGAGAAAATATGCAACGCTCAGTTTACCATAGCCCTGTTTATCATAGCCAAAGTATTCAAGCATGGGAGCAACGTTGGTTTGCTCAGCAAAACTCATCTTTAGGGCTTATGCAGCAAGCAGCTTGGACAATCACGCAGCAGTTGGTTGCACAATTTCAGCAAAAGAAAATTCGAAATATCGCAGTTTGGTGCGGGTATGGCAATAATGCAGGTGATGGTTATTATATTGCAGCATTTCTAAAACAAGCAGGTTTTAAAGTCACGGTTTTTTCATCTGAAATGGGAGACTCTGCCGATTTAAAACGAGCTTATCAATATGCTCAATCTCAGCAGGTTAATGTACAGCTTTTAAATCCATCTTGTGGAACTACAACTGTTCCTCATTCCTTTGATAAAGGGGAACTCTCTGTAGACTGTCATATTGATGCCTTGTTTGGCATAGGTCTAAATCGGGTGCTTGATCAAAAATGGCAAGATATTATTCACTTGTTTAATATGCAAACAGGTTTAAAAATTTCGATTGATATTCCAAGTGGTGTACATGCCAATACTGGGCAAGCTTTACCATGTGCTGTACAAGCAGATCAGACCTTTACCATTTTGGGATACAAAGCAGGGCTATTTACAGGGCAAGCTAAAGCGTATGTGGGGCAATTACACTTAATTAGCCTGATCCCAACTGATGCAGAATTAAAGCCGATAGCCTATCTTTCCCCTAACAAAATTATCTTGCCGAAACGCCAAGCTTTTGGGCATAAAGGCAGTTATGGGCATGTGCTTGTGGTTGGTGGGCATGAAGATATGGGCGGAGCGGTGATTATGTCTGCTGAAGCTGCTTTTCATGCTGGTGCGGGAAAAGTGAGTGTGGTTTGCCATGCTAAGCATCACCAAGCGATTTTGTCTCGTTCGCCGAATATTATGGTGCGAGACATTAATGCTTTAGACCAAGAAGCCATTCAAAACTTATTAAATCATGTCGATGCTGTCTGTTTTGGGATGGGTTTGGGGCGAGATGAATGGGCAGAATATATTTATCAACAATGGTTTGCTTTATTGAACAAAAACTCGCATTTAGAAGTGGTATTGGATGCTGATGGACTTTGGTTTCTAGGGAAATATCCGCAACACTTAAATGCCCATATTTACGCAACCCCACACTCTGGTGAAGCTGCTACGTTGTTAGCTTGTACTGCCGCTGATATTGAGCAAGATCGCGTTGCTGCGATTCAGCAATTACAACAAAAATATGCAGGACAATGGGTGTTAAAAGGTGCGGGCAGTTTAATTTTAGAAGATGAATTATTTATCTGCACTCAAGGTAATGCGGGTATGGGTACAGGTGGAATGGGGGATGTCTTGGCAGGCATGATTGCCAGTTTAAAAGCTCAATTTCATCAGCAAATCGCATTGCATGAAATCGTCAGCCTACATGCACAAGCAGGTGATTTACTTGCCGAGAATGGTATGAGAGGCTTACAAGCACATGAGATGGGACACATGATTTATAGGGTAGTGAATCATGAGTAAAACTCTCATAAAAGATTTACTTTCATAAATGCTGATCATCAGTTGCAAATAGCATTAACTTTTTTACTCATACTGCTTGCAGTGAAGCATGGGCATAGCAAGAGTTGTAGGCAGTGTGAAATAGTGTCACTATTTGGATTATGTTTATTTTAAAATTTAGTAACTAACGAACCATATAAATAGTATCAAAATTTACGTCAACAGAAACAATAACGAGTGAGTCTATATGGCTATTTAATAATAACTTTGAAATTTGGTTTATTCGATTGTTTTCAAAAGCTGTGAGTTCCCTAATTATTATTTCACAGGCTGTATTAAATTCATGAATATTCCAATCCTTATTGAATAGAAACTTTATAGATGTTGAATTGTTGAGTTCATACATAAAAGTATGATGTAGTGAAAAACCTTTATCATCAAATATATTTGAGTTTTGAAAAAGAATAGGTTCACTTTGATTGGCTTTAATTAACATAAATGAATGCATCATTTCAGTTACGAACTCATTGTCGGTGCTAATAAAAAAACCAAAAGAAAACATTGTAATTACAGCGGCATCCATCCAAAGCGATGACTTATTTCTAGTTGGCTCTAAATGCAGGTCAATAAATCCAGATTTATTGCCCCAATTAGCCATTTTTGAAAAAAATGAATAGTCTGTTTCATTTTTGAATTTTATTGCTGAATGGGGCATTTCTTAACTCATTATTACATTAGATAACAATAATACTACATATTGTTTTATTAGATATTAAAAATTAATGAATTTTTCTTTATTAATTTTATTAACTTAGATTTATTTTTGATAAGTATATGCCTACTTCATCAATATTATGGCGAAAAATAGTAATTATGAAGTGGATATATTTAAATAATATGAAATGTATTTAATAATATTGGAAAGTTAAATATTTACGCTATATTTTTTCCGAAATTGAGAAAGATTTCTTGATTTATATATTTGAAAAATACAACTGAGAGACCACATGAAATATTCGATCTGGTTACTTCCTTTTTTTATAAGGGTGCGCACAAATGTTTCCAGCACATGTGACCAAGCTTGATTCTGGAGCTTACATGATACAGTCTACAGGCAATCTTTTTGCTTCAAATGAATCAATGAAAAATAAAGTAGACAAAAAGGCAGAAAACATTTGTCAGGGAAAGGGCTTTACTGATCTTGGAGAAAAGATCCAAGCATATAATCAACCGATTTATGTATCAGGCATCGTGACGACGAGTAGCTATAAAACTTTCAACAAAACCATACAATGTAATGATTAAGCATTTATAGGGTTTGTTTGAGGTTCTTATAAGCTAAGATTTATGTCTAGGCTGAATAAGAACCACTATTTTTTGCGATTAAGATGACTGAACGATTTAAAAAATCATTTGAACAACTGTTTTTATAATAAAAAATCGATACATGAAATGTAATACAAGGCGTATACTCAAACTAACCATTACAATCACATAGGATTAGAAATGCTTCTTAAATTTGCAATTCGCTTCACGGCTGTCCTACTTTCTGTACTAATCTTGGCTGCTATAGTCATTCAATTTTTCTTCTCCAGTAAATTAACAACAGATCTATGGATTATTGCAATGCCAATTATTCTTGGTATTCCAATACTTGCCTCGGTAGTACTTGCCAAAGATGATGAACTTGCGCTTCATTAATTTTTTGCTAAAAAAGCCCATTAAAAATGGGCTTTTTTTATGATTGAGTATTTTATAAATTAATTCTAAAAATCTGAGATTTACTCAATATATATAAATAAAAATGACTAATAAAATACTGATAATTACAATTAGATATAAGCATAATTTTAAGAAAATTCCATTTTAAAGCTGCTTAAACTGTTTCATCAAAAATCTAATCTTTGTAATTTTAAAATGTACATTCATCGGAATTCTCTGAATCAATCAAAATTTTGGCGCACTTTGTTTTAGTCTAAAAAACGTACAATATTTCTCAGGAGCATCATTTTGTAAGTCATTTGTATGCTTGGAATGAGTCCGCATACAAATTTGAAGACTAAGCTTTTGTAATAAAAATGAAAAATGCTAGGAGCAGAATGTGAAGAAAAAATATTTAAATGCTATGGCGTTGATGGTGGGTATGTTAGCAACTAGCGGATCTGTGGTACATGCAGGTTTGTTTGACTTTCTAGCGCCAAAAGCATCATGGCAAAATTGTAACGTGAGCACTTGTTCAGTTGGCGGTAGTACAAATGTTACATCGAGTTATGCAAAAACCAAATATCCAATTTTATTGGCTCATGGAATGGCAGGTTTTTCTGCGGTAGGTCCATTGCAATATTGGAATGGAATTACGGAGGACTTGGTTGGAAATGGGGCAAATGTATTTGTAGCACAACAGGCTTCTTTTAATTCATCAGAAGTACGGGGTGAACAATTATTGCTACAAACTAAACAAGTACTCGCAATTACGGGGGCTCAAAAAGTTAATCTGATTGGTCACAGTCATGGCTCGCAATCGGTTCGTTACGTTGCCAGTTTATTGCCAAATAAAGTTGCTTCCGTTACCGCAGTAGGTGGCCCAACTAAAGGTTCAGATGTTGCGGATGTTATCTATTCAATCACGCAATCTCCAGTAGGACCTGCGGTTACTCCGCTCATTGCGGCAGGTGTAAATGCATTCTTTTCTTTAGTTGGAATTGGTTCTGGTCATTATTATGACCAAAATGCGCTAGCAGGATTAAACTCATTGACGACACGTGGCTCGGCGAACTTTAATCAACGTTTTCCAGCCGCTGTTCCAACGACAGCTTGTGGCTCAGGTACAGAATCGGTCAATGGTGTCCGTTACTATTCATGGAGTGGAACGAGCCCATTTACTAATGCACTCGATCCATTAGATTATGCATTAGCTGCAACGTCTTTACTGATTTCTAGTGAAAATGATGGTCTAGTTCCACGTTGTTCAAGTCATTTAGGTACAGTTATTCGTGATAACTATGCATTCAACCATTTGGATGAGGTAAATCAAGTTTTGGGTTTAGTTGGTTTCTTGCAAAATCCAGTTACACCTTACCGCACACAAGCAAATCGTTTGAAAAATCAGGGGCTTTAATTTAGATATTAAGGGAGTGTGATTTACTCCCTTAATTTTCAAAGTGGCTTAAAATGGAATTATAAATAGATCAAGGAATTATGAACACTAAACTTTTGAATAATCGACTCATTTTCTTAGGTTTGATGGCATGTTTACTGCTCTCATTGGTTTTAATCTATTTTATATTTAAACCAGAAGCGCAAAAGCATCAGAATGACCTCAATCAACAAAATCAAACTCTTTCCGAAAATAATCATACAAAAAATATAATTGGAGGGAATCATCAAGCAAAAATGCCAACACTTGCGCCGTCTTTACAAGGCACTGAAATTGACTGTCCAATTGAAGTCGATGCAAAGGGAAAGTTAGTTTTAACCGTAGGTATTCGTAGCTGTTTTGATTATTTCTTTTCTAGTTTAGGTGAAAAAACAGAAACCGCACTTATCTCTGATATTCGACAATATCTTAAAGCGACTTTACCTGACACTGCTTCAAGTTATGCGAGTTATTTACTAGATCAGTATGTTGCATATACCCATGCCTTAAAAAATTTAAAAGCTACCAGTGATTTTAAAACGGGAGATGCTGAAGGTTTTCAAAAAGTACTTAATCAAATGTACAAAGTTCAGCAGCAGTTCTTTAATTCAGCAGAAATTAATGCGTTATTCGGAAATGAACGGAACTTGAATCAATTTAATATTGATCAAATGCGTATTCACGCCAATAAAACATTAAATGCTCAGCAAAAAGCGAGTGAGTTAGCAACACTGATTGACAAACTTCCATCAACATTGGCTGATGGGGTTCGAGTGTCAATGCAATTTGCTGAACTACAGCAGCTTACACAGGAAATTCAAGAAAAAGGAGGTTCAGCACAAGAGCTTCGTAATATGCGAGAAAGCTTGTTAGGTGCTGAGGCGGCAGACAGATTAGAAAAAGTTGATCAAGAAGAAGCTGGATGGCAAATGCAGGTAAATAGCTATTTATCTGCGCGCGAACAGATTCTTAAAAGCAATGCGAGTGATTCCAATAAACAGCAATCAATTGATCAACTTCGTAATAGTACATTTGCGACAAAAGAAGATTTATTGCGAGCACAAGCGTATGAAATTATACATGACCAGTAAAATGGTCACTCAATAGATATTGATGAATGTCAGTTCAGTGACATATAAAATAGTTAATGCTTGTTTTGAGTCACTGACTTAAGTTGATGAATGCTCTAATTTCTAAACGTTTAATGGATTAAATCAGTTAACAATAAAATAAGGTTGGAAATGATGTGGAATAGGTTGGATGTTGGGTCAGGACGACCATTGGTATTGCTACATGGTATTGGGATGTCACATAAAGCATGGAATCCTATTGTTCCAATACTGAGTCAATCGCGTCGAGTGATTGCCTTTGATGTTGCAGGGTTTGGAGATAGTCCAAAATTTGATTCAAATAAAGAGCCTACTATTCAAAATCTAGTTGAGGCATTGGCAGAACAACTTCGGGAAATGGGTATCCATGAACCTGTAGATATTGTTGGAAATTCAATGGGTGGGTGGATGGCTTTAGAAGCAGCCCGTACAGGTCTGGCGAGTTCTGTCGTTGCAATTTCTCCAGCAGGGTTATGGCATGAGTCCCCAACACATGTAAAAACAATTTTCTTTAGTATGAGACATGCAATAAAGCGTATGCCAACGTTCTCTAGACGATTAATGAAATTTGCTGTGTGTCGGGAATTGCTGTTAGCTATTCCAATTGGTATTGGTGGTCGAAACATTCCTGAATTAGATGCTGTAAGTTCTTTGAATGATTTTAATAACGCATCTGATTTCGAACGAACATTTTCAAATGCAGGTCGGTTCATTGATGGGCAGAATATAAAAATTCCATTGACGATCGCTTTTGGTACAAACGATTGGTTATTAACTCGGAACAATTGCCAAATGAAAAATGAGTTACCAACGAAACTGAAATGGGTGGAGCCGAAAGGTTGGGGGCATGTACCGATGTGGAAAGATCCACATGGTGTGGCAAATCTAATTCTTGAGAATATCTCAACAGAATGATGTGATTGTGACTGACTCAGGCTGCTTATACGGCAGTGAACCTATCATTGCGTCAGTCATAGCTGTGCGTAGATTTCTAAGCTGCCTATACGGCAGTGAACACGTATTTACGACAGCGTGGACTACAAACGACTTTCTAAGCTGCCTATACGGCAGTGAACTCAGCAAGTTGGACGATGGCACGACAATAACATTTCTAAGCTGCCTATACGGCAGTGAACCTGCATATGATCAACAGGGAACAAAAATTAGCGTTTCTAAGCTGCCTATACGGCAGTGAACTAAAAGACCACGAGCAAAAGCTTGTAACTCAGTTTCTAAGCTGCCTATACGGCAGTGAACGCATAAAAATGCTTGGTGATGTTGAGATTATTTTTCTAAGCTGCCTATACGGCAGTGAACATCTTCAGGTTTACGACGTTGATGTATCCAATTTTCTAAGCTGCCTATACGGCAGTGAACCTACAACTAGAACTTTTGCCGTTCCTTTGTATTTTCTAAGCTGCCTATACGGCAGTGAACAAAGCCAAAATTATGGCGTTATGTTCTTTGGATTTTCTAAGCTGCCTATACGGCAGTGAACATATTGCCGAGGCAATGTTTCCTGATCGTGTTTTTCTAAGCTGCCTATACGGCAGTGAACGAAGATCCTGCAGCGCCGTTTTAATTTGTTCATTTCTAAGCTGCCTATACGGCAGTGAACGCGATGAAACGGCGTGCGGTTCACATCACTTATTTCTAAGCTGCCTATACGGCAGTGAACACCAGCACGAGACTTAAAGCTCGCCTTACTGCTTTCTAAGCTGCCTATACGGCAGTGAACGCGTAATCGAATTTCGAAGCGAGAGAAAGGGATTTCTAAGCTGCCTATACGGCAGTGAACGTATTTACCTCTCGATCAGCGGCAATACGAGTTTTCTAAGCTGCCTATACGGCAGTGAACGAGGGACGTTCGACCAACGCCCGCATCTTTATTTTCTAAGCTGCCTATACGGCAGTGAACAATCCAAGCTATACCAAAGCTTATAACGCTTTTTTCTAAGCTGCCTATACGGCAGTGAACCACCCATTTTGCTACGGTTAGCAACAGTTTTTTTTCTAAGCTGCCTATACGGCAGTGAACATGCGAAAGGATCTGTTCTTTTGCTAGATAATTTTCTAAGCTGCCTATACGGCAGTGAACATGAAATTCAATGGCAGATATTCAAACAGTTTTTTCTAAGCTGCCTATACGGCAGTGAACATTTCAAGTTCTTCAATGGGTATTCAAAAGGTTTTCTAAGCTGCCTATACGGCAGTGAACGCCGTAAAAACCGACTTGCTGCCATTCACATGTTTCTAAGCTGCCTATACGGCAGTGAACCTTGTTAAAGTTCTTCAGCACATGGAGACATTTTTCTAAGCTGCCTATACGGCAGTGAACATCTAAATAGATAAGATAGTCAGTGCCTGAAATTTCTAAGCTGCCTATACGGCAGTGAACCAGAGTATGGTTTTACTTCAGTACCACCAGATTTTCTAAGCTGCCTATACGGCAGTGAACGCTGTTGCTAAATTTGAAATATTACCTGATACTTTCTAAGCTGCCTATACGGCAGTGAACGACATTCAAGCTTTGGCTATGCTTGCTCAGTTTTTCTAAGCTGCCTATACGGCAGTGAACAGTAAAATAGAATCAATAAAATAAGCTAAAACATAGGTTTATCAAGAAAATTGAGTAAATACCCAAAGTTTTTGACCTAAGTTGTAACTTATTGATTTTATTAAGCTGTTAATGAGTGTATAAAATATTGGGGTAAAAAAAGGGGATTGTCAAAGCTAAATCAACTCAAATAATAGAATTTCCTTTCCTAATTACATCCACATACATAAAATCTAATACTGTTAAAAACAATTTAGAGAATCAATGTGTCAAATCATTCAGAAAACGAATTTGAACTAAGTAATGAGGAAATGCATCTCTATAGTCGTCAGATTTTATTAGATGGTTGGGACATAGACGCACAAGAACGATTAAAACTCGCGAATGTTTTAATTATTGGTGCAGGGGGAATAGGTTGTACTAGCGCCGAGCTACTTGCGCGAGCAGGTGTGGGTAAAATTACAATTATTGATACAGACACGATTGAAATGAGTAATCTGCAAAGACAAATTGCGTTTACTGGGAATGATCTTGGGCGGTATAAGGCTGAAATATTAGCCAAACATTTACAAGAGATTAACCCTCATATACATGTTAGTTATCAAAACAGTCGTTTTGACGAGACTAATGCTGATGATTTAGTGCAGCATCAAGATGTTGTTTTAGATGGTTGTGATAATTTTACAACACGCTATTTAGTCAATATGGTCTGTAAAAAACATCAAGTTCCTTTGATCAGTGCATCAGCAATTGGCTTTGAAGGACAATTATTCATGGCTGATACAGATTCTGCATGTTACGAATGTCTATTCCCTAAGGAAGAGCATGCAAACGAAGGGTTACGTTGTGCTGAGTCTGGTGTACTTGCAACCACACCTGTCATTATGGCGTCATTACAAGCACATCACACATTACTATTCTTAGGGCTAGGTTTAACGCCACTTAAACAAAAACTCTTAGTTTGGAATGGTTTAAATCTGTCTCAGCGTATTCTGCAATTTGAAAAAGATGCAAATTGTCCAGTTTGTCAGGCAACTTAATCGGTAAAATGAACAAAATTTGCTACACTACTGCCATCTGTGATGGCAATGAAAGATTATGAAAAGAAATATTTTATTCGATGGATTACGTTCTGTTGCACGTATTGGTGAAACAGTTATTGTTGCAGCACAAGCGGGTGTAAAATATGCAACTGAGAAACCAAGTAATGCAAAACTAATGCGTGAGACATTTGAGTCACTGGGTTCTACTTATATTAAATTAGGGCAATTCATCGCGAGTACGCCGTCTTTATTTCCGCGTGAATATGTTCAAGAATTCCAAGGCTGTTTGGATCAAACACCGAGTTTACCATTTAGCTATATTCAGCAGGTTTTGGCTGATGAGTTTGAAGGGAAAAATCTCAATGAAATTTTTAGTTTTATTGATGAAAAACCACTAGGTTCAGCTTCAATTGCACAAGTACATGCTGCTCGATTGGTGACTGGCGAAGATGTGGTGTTAAAAGTACAGAAGCCTGGTGTTGAAACCATTTTATATACCGACTTAAATGTGGTGCATTGGGCAACCAAGATTTTAGAAAAAGCTGTTCCTAAAATCAAATTTGCATCACTTTCTGATATTGTTGATGAAATCAAAACACGAATGGTACGTGAGGTTGATTTCATTGAAGAAGCACAAAATTTGGATGATTTTATTCAATATTTGAATGTTTCTGGCAATCAGGCAGCAACTGCACCAAAAGTTTATCACCAATTTTCTACGCGTCGTGTGTTGACCATGCAACGTTTGTATGGTGTGTCATTAACTGACTTTGATGTTGTTAAAAAATATGCAAAAGATCCAACACAAGTTCTCATTACTGCAATGAATACTTGGTTTGGTAGCCTCATGTTATGTAAGAGTTTCCATGCTGATTTACACGCTGGAAATCTAATGCTACTTGAAGATGGTCGTATTGGTTTTATTGATTTTGGGATTGTTGGACAACTGAATCCTGAGGTTTGGACAGCATGTATGGCATTTATGGATGCATTACAGCACACCAATTACACCGCAATGGCTGAGAACATGCTCAAAATGGGGATGACCCATCAAAAAATTGATACTCAAGTGCTTGCTGATGATTTAGAGCGTTTGTTTAGTGGTGTTCTATTGGCAGATCCTCAAGAAATTCTGAGTTCTAATCCTGCTGATCTAAATGATATCATGATGGATATGATTGGCGTGGGTGAACGTCATGGCATTAAATTCCCACGTGACTTCGCATTATTATTTAAGCAAATGTTATATTTTGATCGTTTCATGCGTGTTCTTGCACCATATACTGATATTTATGCTGACCAACGTTTGAAAATGGTTCACAATATTGAACCTGCTTCATTCTTAAAGCATTAATTTATTTATTGGTATATTAGGTCATTATGGATGCCATCATTATTGAAGGGTTAAAAGTTGATACGGTAATTGGTTGTTTCAACTGGGAACGTCAAATTATTCAACCTTTAATGCTAGATCTTACCATTCATAATGATCTGACACAGGCTGCAAATTCAGATGAGCTAGATGATACGCTCAACTATGCGCAAATCTGCGAACTTGCAGCCCAAGTCATTCAAGCAGCACAACCAAAATTGATTGAACATGCTGCCCAACTCGTTCTTGAGAGTCTATTTACCACTTTTCCTTCAATTGAGTCGATTAGTATCACGATTCGAAAACCAGCCATCATTGCACAAGCTAATGCAGTAGGAATTCGCCTTGAACGCAACAGAAACAATTTTTGCGCTCGCACTGGCGAGTAATACTCAGCAGCAACAAAATTTCACGTTTGCTTATGCACAAATTTTAGCTTTAGGGACAGTGGAGTTTTCACCAATTTATCAAATTCCATGTCGAGATGGGATTGGTGCTGATTATTGGAATTCTGCATGTTTGTTAAGAAGCCATCATACTGTTGATGAAATTTTTGCAATATTAAAACAGTTGGAACAGCAGTCGGGGCGTATTCGCCCATCACACCATATTAGTTTAGATATTGATGTGATTGCTTGGGGAATGTCTTTAGAGCATATGCAATTTAATCCTAAAAAGTTACCATTGGCTTTGGATGTAAAAATTCCCTTATACGATGTATGGCAGCAACCTGACTTAAATGATGAGCAAAGCACTCAGTATCCTGTCATTACAATGTAATGTGTTTGTAGTTAATACGATAATAATAGGAAGAATTTTATGAAAGCTATTTTACTTTTATCGACTTTATCTGCTGTACTTTCTGGTTGTGCGGCAATGAATGTCGAGCAATGTAAAACTGCAAATTGGTTGAATGTGGGTGAAAAAGATGGTGCTGCTGGACATGAGTCTCGTTTAGATAAATATTATGCATCGTGTCAAAAAGCGAACGTAGTCCCAAATCAAAGCCTATATGAAAAAGGCTATCAACAAGGTTTAGACTATTACTGTCGTCCAGAGAATATTTTTAATGAAGCTTTAGAAGGTCGTGGAGACTTTCGTGTTTGCCCTTTGGATAAACGAGAGTCTTTAAGAAGTTACTATCAAGTTGCCAATAATTATTATCAGGCAAATTCAGAGTTCAATCGTTCACAAAGTGATATTAACTATTATTTGAAAGAACTAGAGCGCAAGGATCTCGCAGTTAAAGATCGAGATGATTATAAAAAGCGTTTATACGATTTGCGTATCAATAGCAGCAGAGTGCAATCTCGTTATCAGGATGCGGTGCGAAATTTAGAGCGTTTCAAAGCTGAGCGTGGATTAAATTAAAATCGCGTTTACTTTTAGGAGTTTTAGCCCAAACTATTCATATATCTTTGAACATTTAGGACGCACCTTATTTGCTAGTATTCCTATTTATTCTAGTGCAGTTTTTGTGACAGGCTTTAAAGAAACATAAAATAGTAATGATAATTATTTTCATTTGTGTATAATTCTAACCATTGATCCCTTAGTCAAATGATTTAATTCGATGAATCGTGTCATCGAATATTCTAAAGAATGGTAAGAAATGATGAAAAACTTATTAATCAGTTCATTGGTATTGGTTTCTACCTATAGTTTCGCCCATGAACCGTATGTTGCACCGATTGCTTATAAGACTGAACAAACACAAGTGGCGATTATCTCAGGTTATGCAGAAGAAGCATTACACAGTGAATATGCATTAAAAGATGCAAAGTTTGAAATCACGAATCCAAATAATATCAGCACGACAATTGAGCCAGATTCCAAATTGAGTTCTGCAACAGTATTTGATTTGAAGCTCCCTGAATCAGGTACTTATAGCGTGAAAACCAGTGCGACTTATCCGTTGAAATACGTTCAAGATCAAAAAGAATGGAAGATGTTTTTCGATATCCCAGCAGATAAAGCATCTGCGAAAGCTGACCGAAAATATATTATTCCTGCTGATTTAAAGGCTAAGAAATTTACACCAGTTGAGATCATTCGCGAATGGACACTATTGACCTATGTGTCAAAAGACAAGAACACACCAGTCCACTCAAGCACAGCACCGATTCAAGTTGAGTTTTTAACTCACCCAAATGAGCTACAAGCTAATCAAGCAGTAAAAATTAAAGTATCTAAAGCCAATCAAGCATTAGCAAATGCAAATATTGTGATTCGTGTGAAAGGTGCGACTGATGAACAGGGTGTTGTCTTAAAAGCAGCGATGGATGGAAGCGCTGATCTAGTATTTCCTAAAGCGGCTGAATATTTAGTAGAAGTCAGTGAAACGATAGATACGCAGCACAAGCCAACAAATCAGTTTTACAGCCTTATTAGTTTGTCAGTAAATTAAGCAATACGAAGGCTGATCGAGACAAGATTAGCCTTCTAGATTTTGAGGGTTTTAATCTGTAAGAGGCAAATTCTTTTTTGATGGCAAAGATATTTTAAGGTGTATGGCGAGAAATTTTGCAAGGTAGGCACATTGTTGGGCAAATTTAGCAATCATTTTTGCTAAGGGAAAGTTAAAGTCTGCATGTTCTAAAGCGATATGTTGATGACTTATTTCATCTTCTTGGATATCTAAAACAGCTTGATAAATCTTAATATTTTTTTCTTTAAAGAAAAAGGCAGCTTCTTCTAGTTCTTTATTGACAATATTTTCAATACTGGCAGTACTTACCCAAATGGCATTTCTGCCAAATAATCCAATAAGTAATCCATAGAGAATGCCACCAACACACCAAAGCAGAGAGGGTAATGCAACTGAATTTTTATATTGAGCAAGAAAATTTCCAAATAAATAAAAATGTTCAGTTTCATGTCTATGCATTTCATCCAAGGTTGTAATCATATCTCGGAAAAATAGTTTAGCAATGATGCGATGTCCATAATAAACCCCTGTTGCACCTTTTTCACAAGCATGAATAATCCTAAGTTGAGTTTCTATTTCTTTATTCTGACTCATATTGTGGCTCACAGCTGCTGATTATTTTTGTTTGTAAAATATACAGCATTACGCAATTCTGATACAAATTGGTTTCAGTATATTGATGCTGAGACAAAATAATTAATTTTGTGATAAGATGAATTAAATTCAACATTGGTTTTTATTGTGTTAGAACTTCGTCATTTAAAAACTTTAATTGCCTTAAGAGAGCATGGTTCATTGGTTGCAGCTGCAACCGATTTATGTCTTACCCCATCTGCAATTTCACATCAATTAAAAGAACTCGATCATTGGTATGGGGTTGAGGTTGTGAATCGTCGTAGCCGTCCTGTTAGCTTTTCGAATGTTGGTGAACGCTTACTTAAGTTAGCAGATGATGTGTTGCCACAGGTGCAAATCGCACAAACCGATATTACCCGTATCGTACATGGACAAACGGGACGAATTATTTTCTCATCGGAATGTCATAGTTGCTTTGATTGGCTCATGCCGTTATTAAATCAATATCGCCAGCAATATCCAGATGTAGATTTGGACTTTGCAGCAGGTTTTGAGGCAAATCCACATGATCTATTGCAGAATGCTGAATTTGATTTATTGATCACGGCTGACCCAATTGCTTTAAAAGGGATTGAATACTTCCCAATCTTTGAATATGAATCACGTTTGGTTTTGTCCAATACACATCCTTTGGCTCGTGCTGAACAAATTTCAATACAAGATTTAGCTGATGAAACGCTAATTACTTATCCTGTCGATAAGCACCGTTTAGACATTATGGCGCATTTGTTTATTCCAGCGAATATTCATCCGAAGCACATTCGGACAACTGATTTGACCCAGATGTTGATTCAATTGGTTGCCAGTGGACGAGGCATTGCTGCTTTACCTGATTGGGTAGTCAATGAGTATGAGCAAAAAGGTTGGGTTGTGAGCCGTCGTTTAGGATGCGTAGCTCCAGAAGGTCTGAGACGTACACTGTATGCAGGTTATAGAGTTGAAGATAAAGACAAAAATTATTTTGAAGGTTTTCTGAAGCAACTTGAGAAATTTTCAAAGAAGCGTGCGATGTATTATGAAGATTGATTAACTTTGTTATCTAGGTCGTAAAGGGAGATACACATTCTCCCTGAACGGCTTATATACTCTTATTTGCATATACAGAATGATTAACCAAGATGCCAATCCATAAGCATTGGCTTGAACCTATTAAGATTTTCCAATCAAAAGCGATAAAATACCAGCAGCAATCAGTGGGCCAACAGGAACACCACGTAAGAGTGCAACACCAGCGACCGTCCCAATTAATAATCCTGCTACAATATCAGGTTGATTACTCATTAGTTTTACACCGCGACCACCTAACCATGCCACGGCTAAGCCAACGGCAATCGCAAGCAATGATTTAATACTGATAAAAGACTTGAGAATACTGTGACCGCTAATTTTACCGCTTGCAATCGGTGCCAATACGCCAATGGTTAAAATAATAATACCAATATTTAGTCCATAGTCCTGAATATAAGGGAAAAACTGATTTAATGGTGTGAGTTTTACCAGTATCAAACTTGCAGCCGCAATTGTGATAGCTGTGTTTTGACTAAAAATACCACAGCTTAATAAAATGAGAAGAACCAATAAGTTGAGATCAAACTGAGAAAACATGAAGTGGGATATGTAGGAAAATAAAGTTGAATTATATCGTAAATAGCTTTGGGAAAGAGATTCTTTAGTTTAGGGCATTCGGGCAATTAAAAATATAAGCAACCTTTTAATCTGTAAATAAAAAAGCCATCTCCAGTTGAAACTTCGAGATGGCTTTTTTTGAGAAATTAAGCCCGTTTTTTATACGTTTCATATTGGTAAGCAATTTGTTCATCCCAAAATTGCTGCCATAGATCACAGTATTCTAAGCAGATTTTGCGAATTGCACTGTAATCTGATTCAACACATGCTTGAGCGAGCACAAACCATAAATCATCTTCATGATCGTCATCTGCAGCTTCTGCAGTTTCATCATGTGATACACCGTGAACATAGTAATAGCCACTATCAACATCAAAACCGACCGCATTGGTTGCTTGACGAAGTGCTGGGCTAAATAAAATGACTTCTTCTTCCGCAACCGCAAGTAAAGCAGAAACGACTTGATAACGATCGAAAGATTCTTCTAAATAATTACGTACTTGCTGAGCAATGATCGAAGGTTGATAGTCATTACGTTCAGATTGGCTCAACTCAAAATCATCAAGTACATCTTCAAAGAGTGGATAATGTGCATACTCTGGATTTCCAGAATAATAGCCGTCTTGATCAAGTCCTGGACGGAAACCAAACTCATCTAATATATTGAGATTAAGTAAAAAGCGAGGATACATCTTAGAACCTGATAGTAGGCGAGGTTCTAGTTGTTTGGTCTGAAACTGTGCCATGAGCAATGCATCCGTAAATACCTGAACAATTGCATGGCGGTATTCTAGATGAATGTGCTTCAAGGTTTCTTTGTCAATCACACCATCATTTAGAAGTTGAATGGCTGGATGGGTCGAAACAGGATGGTTTGAAATTTCTGCTCGCAACTCTTTCAGAAAGTTCAGGTTCTTGTTCCATAATTCTTCAGAAATACTATTCTTCATTCCGTCTATAGCTTTCTGTCTAGGGCTGTTAAAACATTCGAATTTTTTTGGCATAGTCTTCTACTCAATGAATTAATATTATAGCTTTTCCAATTATATAATTTCGAATTTCTTTGGCTGCTTTTGAATAACTATTAGTTCAACCAAATATCTTTTTATTGGATTGCATAAATATAAAATGAATTTTTTGTGAAATCAATTTATTAAACAGGCTAAAAAATCATGATAGAGATTATTAATTAACTTAACTTGAATGAAAAAGTGATATACTTCACGATATATTTTAATTTTTTTAAAATAGAAATTTTTTTTTACAAATAAACTTGTTTCTGAAATGGTTTTTGCTTAATTTATAAGGGAGGGCATATAAGAAAAGATTTTAATTTTTTATAATACGCTTTATATAAATAAGCATGGGTGCCAGAAATTATCCAGCATTTAACTATGTCTAAATAATTAATTAAGTTCTTTGATAAAATTCTAAAAGGATAATAAAATGTCAAAAAAAGAAGATATTATTATAACGGCTCTAAATCTCTTTAACCGCTATAACTATAGTTCAGTCGGAGTGGATCGAATCATTAGCGAGTCTGGTGTTGCCAAGATGACCTTTTATAAGTACTTTCCTTCAAAAGAGAACCTGATAGAGGAGTGTTTGTCTCGTCGTAATCAAAGTATTCAAGCTGCAATTCAACAAGAAATTAGTCTACAGAAAGAAGAGGATTATTTAGGAAAAATTAAAGCAGTATATTTTTGGCACTTAGCTTGGTTTAACTCTGATGATTTTCATGGTTGTATGTTTCAGAAAGCATCACTTGAAGTATTACAGCAATATCCGTCCATTATTCGACCAATCATGGAATATAGAGAATGGTTGATGCAATTACTTGAAGGATTGTTTGAGAAAGCAAAAGTATTTCAACCACATGTACTGACAGCAATGTACATTAATATTTTAGATGGTATGACTGCTTATGCAAAAGTAAACAAAGATCATACACAGATAGAAGAGTGTTGGTATTATATTGAGAGGTTGATTAATTTAGATGCTGCATAATTCTTATTTTTAGATTTTCTAAATAATTTATTTAGAATAAAAATATTTGAAATTAAATAACGATTTTAAACAGATAAAAAGAAACCGAGGGATCACCTCGGTTTCTTTTATAGTTATTTACGTTTATTTTTCAACAAATGCACGTTCAATAACATAATCACCCATTACGCCCATACGAGGGGATTCAACTAAACCATGTTGGTCAAGTAAAGCAGCAACATCTTTTAGGAAAGCAGGGCTACCACAAAGCATTGCGCGGTCAGTTTCACGGTTGAAACGAGGTAAACCTATCTTTTCAAACAGTTCGCCTGATTCGATTGCCGTTGTTACACGACCTTGAGTGTGGAAAGGTTCACGTGTTACGGTTGGATAATAAACAAGCTTGTCTTTAATTCCTAACTCTTCGAAAAACTCATTGCTCGGAAGTTCATTCAGAATCAGGTCTTGATAAGCAAGTTCAGATACATAACGTGTACCGTGAACCATAATGACCTTTTCAAACTTTTCGTAAGTTTCTGGGTCACGAAGTAAAGAAAGGAATGGTGCTAATCCTGTACCAGAAGATAAAAGATATAAGTTTTTACCTGGTAATAAATCATCGTGTACGAGAGTACCCGTAGGTTTTTTAGAAATAAGGATTTCGTCGCCCACTTGTACTTTTTGTAAGATAGAAGTTAGTGGACCATCTTGTACTTTAATCGAGAAGAATTCGAGTTCTTCTTCATAATTCGCACTCGCAATCGAATAAGCACGCATTAAAGGCTTACCATTCACTTCAAGCCCGATCATAACAAACTGACCATTTTTAAAACGTAAGCTTGTATCGCGTGTCGTTTTAAAACTGAAAAGTGTGTCATTCCAGTGGTGAACATGAGTAATGCGTTCAACGTTAAAAGCAGCCATTAAAGGTCTCGATCACAGTTAAAAGAAACAGGTTGCTATTCTAATCTAAAATCATTCCCTATAAACTGAATATATTTAATTGTGTTTATAAGAAAAAGTGATGAATAGCTCTGTAGTCATGCCGATCATCGGTTATATGTATTCTCCTTATCGTGAAAAATTTGGTATCCCAAGGCAGCCAAATTTAGTGCAAATCGAGTCTTATATAGAGATGGTCGAACCTTATAACGATGTTTTAGCATTTGAGGGAATTGAGGATTTTAGTCATTTATGGTTGTTGTGGCAGTTTCATGATAATAAAAATAATACCAACACATTGAATCAAGAGCCTAAATTTCGTTCACAGGTGCGTCCACCACGCTTGGGCGGAAACCAAAAAGTCGGTGTTTTTGCAACAAGAAGCATGTATCGCCCATCTCCAATCGGTTTATCCGTGGTTCGCTTTGTTCGAGTTGAAAAGCATGGGAAATCGGTTCGTTTATATGTCACGGGCAGTGACTTATTAAATGGGACACCAATTTTAGATATTAAACCCTACATCCAATATTCAGATGCAATTGCGGATTCTGTGAGTGGCTATGCTCAAGATGAACCCATACGCAAAATGGTGATCTGGATGGAAACTGCACAATTACAGCAACAACATCTTCTAAAGCTTGGGATTTTGAATAAAAAGATATTAGATGAACTTGAACAAGTGTTATCTTTAGACCCTCGACCTGCTTATCAAAATGATATTGAGCGAGTCTATGGAATGTGTTTTGCGGAATTAAATATTCGGTTTACAGTGGATGAAAACAACGTCACAGTTATTGCTGTAGAGTCGAATCAATAATCTAAGAAATATAAATTCGCAATGAATTGGGGGAACTGACGGTTATGCAAGCTCAGACAAAATTTGCAAACTTTTCTTTTACGGTTGATGTAACTTGGTGCTTAGAACAATTATTAAAAGATGGTCGTATTACAGAAAGAGATAAGTTGTTAATTCAAACAACACATCGTCAAAAAGATCAGTTGAAATGGCATCCGTTGCAGTGGGTCGGTCATTTCAATTTAAAAGATCAATTGAATGTTGCTTCGACCTTAACTGTAAATCGTTTATGCCAGTGGTTGGCTGAGAAAGCTGAAGTCCCATTATTTGTCATCGACCCTTTAAAAGCAGATGTGACGGCATTGACCAGTGTGATGTCGCAGGAATTTGCGGTCAGAAACCGTATATTGGCTGTTGAAGTTAGTGTTGACCGTATTTTGATTGGTACGGATCAGCCATTTATCACAGAGTGGCAAAATAACTTAGAACGTAGTTTAGCACCTAAAAAGATTGAAAGAGTTTTATTAAATCCTGAGCAATTACAACGCTATTTAGTCGAATATTATCAAGTCAGCCGTGCAGTAAGCTCATCGCAAAATGCGAGTGTATATGATCGTGAAAATAAGGGCGTTGAAGCCTTATTACAATTAGGTGATACACAAAACCCTGATGCGAATGATCAGCATATTGTGAAACTGGTGGATTGGGTGTTGCAATTTGCCTTTGAACAAGGGGCAAGTGATATTCATTTAGAGCCTCGTAAAGATAAGGGTAAGGTTCGTTTCCGTATTGATGGTGTGTTACATACCATTTATAACATGCCAGCCAATACACTTATGGCGGTGATTTCCCGTATTAAAATCTTAGGTCGTATGAATGTTGCGGAAAAGCGCAAGCCTCAAGATGGACGTTTAAAAACACGTACACCTAAAGGTCAAGAAACGGAATTACGTCTTTCTACGCTGCCAACCGCCTTTGGTGAAAAGTTGGTCATGCGTATTTTTGATCCTGAAGTATTAGTGCGTAGTTTTCAGCAATTAGGATTTGAAGGGCATTTATTACAAAGTTGGCAGCAACTGACACAGCATAGCCACGGTATTATTTTGGTGACGGGGCCAACAGGTTCAGGTAAAACCACAACGTTATATTCGTCTTTAAAGCAATTGGCAACTGAACAAGTCAATGTTTGTACCATTGAAGATCCGATTGAAATGTTGGAGCCGAGCTTTAACCAGATGCAGGTCAATCCAAATATTGAACTTGGTTTTGCTGATGGTGTACGCGCGCTGATGCGTCAAGACCCTGACATTATTATGGTGGGTGAGATTCGTGATCACGACACCGCAAATATGGCAATTCAGGCTGCTTTAACGGGGCATTTGGTTCTCTCGACTTTACATACCAATGATGCACCTTCGAGTCTTACTCGATTACATGATTTGGGGGTACAGCCATTTTTAACTGCGGCGACGATTTTAGGTGTTTTAGCACAACGGTTGGTGCGTCGACTTTGTCCACTTTGTAAGCAAGAAACAGCAATTAACGAACAAGAATGGGGACATCTTACTTTTGATTATATGATGGATATGCCAACCACGATGTATAAGGCTGTAGGATGCGAAGCATGCCGTCATACGGGCTATAAAGGTCGTGTGGGTATCTATGAATTTATGCCTGTCAGCCTAGAGTTAAAATCTATTATTAGTGCGCATGGCACGTTAAATGATTTAAAGGCTCAAGCAAAGAAAGAAGGTGTTGAGCCATTGCGTATTGCGGGTGCGCGTAAAGTCATTGAAGGTGCGACGACGTTAGAAGAGGTACTCCGTGTAGTGCCGTTAAGTTAAAATGATAGATCTTCAGATTCACCTCATCTTCATTTGTTTTAATGACTATATCGAAATAATGATGAGGGCATGAATATGAATACTTTTTCTAAAGTTGCAGTAATTGCGAGTTTGATTGGTGCAACCACTTTTGCTGTGGCTAATACTGGTGCAGTAAATCAACAAGCCTTAGCACCGTCCATGACGACAGTAAAACAAGCTTTGACTTTAAGAGATGATACGCCCGTTAAACTTAAAGGCTATGTCGTAAAAGCAGTTGGTGATGAAAAATATCAGTTTAGTGATCAAACAGGCATGATCACGGTCGATATTGATGATGATTTATGGCAAGGTAAACCTGTATCAGCGAAAACACCCGTGACGATTATCGGTGAAATTGATATTGACTATAAACCAACCAAACGTGTCGAAGTTGATGTCGATCAAGTACAGTTCTAAGTCGTAATTTTTTACAAAACCACATGAACAACATGTGGTTTTTTACGTGTAGGGTATTTAAAGGTAAATTTGAATGCTCAAATGAGAGGATTATTTTATGCGGATATTATTGGCGGAAGATGATGTTTCTCAGGCAGAAAGTCTTAAAGACTGGCTAGAAATGGATGGTTATAGTGTTGATTGGGTTGAGCGTGGCGATCATGCGATTTTAGCAGTAGAACAGCACCAGTATGATTGTATCTTGTTAGATCGTGGTTTACCCCATGCCTCTGGTGATGAAATCCTTAAAATAGTTCGTCGTCAGAATACCCAAACTCCCGTCATTTTTATTACGGCTAAAGATCATATCTATGACCGAGTTGAAGGTTTGGACTTAGGTGCAAATGATTATTTGGTGAAGCCATTTAACTTAGAAGAATTATCGGCACGAGTTCGTTCACAGTTACGTCAGCATCAAGCACAAGCTGGGCAGTATTTGAGTTTTTCAGATTTACAACTCGATCCACAAGCGAAAACCCTGACCAAAGCAGGGCAGTTGATCAACCTCACTGCCAAAGAGTTTCAGATTTTACATAAACTGATGCAAAAGCCCGATCATGTTTTGACAAGAGAGCAACTTGAAGAGTCGCTGTATGCATGGGGCGAGGAAATTGAAAGCAATGCGATTGAAGTTTTTATCTATCAAATTCGCAAAAAAATTGGTGGACAATACATCAAAACGATTCGTGGTTTAGGTTATCGAATGCATCAGGAATAACAGCATGAAAGTCGTGTCATTACAGACCAAATTGGTAAAGACCTCGTTGCTGAGTTCAATCGTTGCAGGTTGTATTGCATTACTTTTATTCGTGCTGATTTCAATATATCAAACCATGCAAGTACAAGATGAAATCATGGATGAGATTTCTGATATGTTGCTGATCGCTGACTTAAGCAAAACATCTGGGCACCAAATAGATGAATTAAGTGATCAATTTGATATTCGATACCGTTTAAGTAACCAACAACAGATATTAACGCAGTCAGAAAATTTTCAGCTTGATCAATCGTATTACAAGCTCATCTTTAAAACTACTGATTATTATGGCTTGATTTGGCAGGATCATAGATTATGGCGAAGTTATACAACCGATGAGGCAGATTCACAATTGCAAGTCATGCTATTGCAACCATTTGATGAGCGATTTGATGAGTTAATGCATAGTTTTCTGAGCTATTTATTTATCCTATTAATGGTTTGGCTATTACAATGGATCATTGTACATTTCTTGATTAAGCGTCAATTTAAAGTAATTCACCAATTAGCAGCAGAAATATCAGCAAAAAGTGCAGATGATCTGAGCCCCATTCAATCGAGTGAGGTTGAACTGAAAGAGTTACAACCGATGCTAGGGCAGCTCAATCATTTATTACATCGTTTAGATCAATCTTTACAAGCGGAGCAACGCTTTACTGCTGATGCTTCACATGAGCTACGTTCTCCTTTGTCTGCGATTCAAATGCGCTTACAGCTTTTACAGCGTAAATATCCTGAGCATGCAGTAGATTTTACGCAAATGCAGCATGATGTGAGTCGAGGGATTCAGATACTAGAAAACTTACTTTTATTGGCACGTTTAGACCCAGAGCATGCTGAAAATTTACCCAAAACACAGGTTAATTTGCATGTTGTGCTTGATGAAGCTGTACAGGCTTTGCATTTATTTGCAAATCAAAAGTCGATTCAATTCCATCTACAGTCTATGACAGATGAAAATCACACGATTATTGCCAATCAACAGTTAATCTTTACCTGTATCCGCAATATTATGGACAATGCGATTCGATATACGCCAGAACATGGACATGTCTATATCATCCTAAGGCAGCAACAGGACTTGGAGCTTATCATTGAAAATGAAGGGCGTGGGTTAAATGAAGCAGTGTTTGAACGGCTGGGTGAACGTTTTTATCGTGCTTTAGGTACAAAGACACAAGGTTCAGGTTTAGGGTTGTCAATTTGTACAAAAATCATCGAATTGCATCATGGGAAAATCACGTTTTTACAATCTCAGCATGGTGGTCTAAGTGTGAGGATTCGACTGGCATTGACTTAATTTGAGAAAATAAAAAAAGCAGTATGCGCTGACATACTGCTATTCCCACGTTTATTATTATGCGGTTGTTATTATATTACTTCGTTAAAATCAGGCGATTATTACGAGTTAGGCGTAGGCGATATTCTTCGCCAGCATGCATAATGCGGATTTCACGACCTAAAGCAAAAAGGTTGTTGGAATGCAGCATTGGTAACGATTGAGCTGCGTCTGTACTACGAGTAAATAAGTTAAATGGTGCGTTCATTTGTTATGCTCCGTGGTGTGTTTTTTAATGTTTTAAATGATAATCATTATCGAATAGACCTGTCAACGTAAATTTTAAGAATTTACAAAATCATTTATTAATTTTGTTTTTTGTCATGTGAATTAGTTTGCAAATTACTTAGAATTGTTATGAAAAGATGTGGGATTTTAGACTGTTATGGCAAAAGCTATAGTTGATGTTGCAATCGCAATTTTATTACATAAGTCCAAAGTATTGGTGGGGTGGCGACAAGCAAATCAACATCAAGGCAATAAACATGAATTTCCAGGGGGGAAAGTTGAGCAGGGTGAAACACCTGAACAAGCCTGCCGTAGAGAAATTTATGAAGAAGTTGGTATTGGTCTAAAAGATTGGCACATGTTTGACATGATTCAGCATGAATATGATGACATCATTGTCAATTTACATTTATTTCATGCCTATGTGCCTGATGAATTGCTTAATCAAATTCACCAACCTTGGGCTTGGTATCATCGTGATCAACTCGCTAGCTTAAATTTTCCTAAGGCGAATGCTGTGATTTTGCAACGTTTAATCTGGTCTCATTTGATCAAGATTAATGATCAAATTGATGCTTTACCTCAAAGTAATGCCCAATTGTATTGGCGTGTGCAAACAGGTGAAATCGAAAAAATTGAACAGCAGTTGAGCACTTTAAATGATGCTCAGCGACAAAAATTGATACTCAATATTGATCTTTGGCGAGAGCTGAATACAGCATTACAAGCCAAAATTGATACGATTCATCTTAAACAGTCCCAATTGATGGGGTTGAACAAAGGTGAGTTAGTCATCGGGAAACGTTTTATTGCAGCATGCCATGATGCAGTTTCACTACAACATGCACATCATATTGGCTGTGATGCGGTATTTTTAAGCCCTGTCAATGCGACTGAAACGCATCCTAATGCAAAAGTTTTAGGATGGGATGATTTTGCTGAGTTAGCAAAGCATAGTGATATTCCAGTCTTTGCTTTAGGTGGTGTTGCACCTGAAAATTTAGAACAAGCCCAAAAACATCATGCTTATGGGCTTGCAGGAATCCGTCAATTTAGTTCAATTGATTGATTTAGTTTTACAGTGCCTGAATGGCTTTTTTAGCTTCTTGGGCTTTTACTGGATGATTACGAGCTTCGCTTGCACGCATTACAATTAACCAAAGCTGTTTTTTCATCGAGTTGCTTTGTGCATAGCTTAAACCACGGCGTGCTAACGCTTCCGCATTTGCATATTGCTTACGTTGGTCTGCAATTAATGCTAAATACAAGTAAGTTTCTGTGGCTTGTGGAGCAATACGTTGTGCTTGAAGCGCATAACGTTCTGCTTCAGCAAGTTGCTGCTGTTTATAAGCTACTTGGGTTTTTTGCATCAATGTTCGAAAAGCAGGAAGTTGGCTGCCATCATTGAACTTTTGCTGAACTTTCTGTTCAGGTACAACTACTGGTACATTTTGTCGCTTTATTTCCTTTTGCTCATATGGCGTAATTTTTACATTCGACGCTGGTGGTGCAGTTTTCTTTTTCTGCGTGTTCGTCGTAGTTGGTGGCTCACCTAATTTGATGACCACTTTTTTATTTTTTGGCGGAGGAGCAGAAGTACAACCTACGAGCAGCAATACCCCAACTACCATCGTTACTTTCTTAATCATGTCCAATCATCCTTGTAACTTAATTTTCACCGCTATAACTACCGCTGGAAATTACGCGTGTTGGGTTATGATTAGATAAATCTGCATCCATTTGGTTTTCACTTTCTCTAATATAATTGGTGTTACCATCATTGTTGCTGTCGTTTGGCATATCTTCCGCTGATGGGATATTGGTAGGCTCAACCCCATAATGTGATTGACCACATGTTGTCACACGACGAGGTACAGTTTGTCGAAGTAGAGGGATGTACATCGCGCCATCACAACCTTGAGCAGATAGATCACCAGTTGCACTGTCAATCCATTGCCATTCCACATTGTCTGTTTGACGCAGATTAACAGGTTGTTGGCGTAGTTGTTTCATAACATTGGTCCATACAGGTAATGCACCCGAAGAACCTGTTAGCCCAGTCACTTTGTTGTCATCGAGACCTAACCACACAACAGCCACATGATTGCCTGAGTAACCAGCAAACCATGAGTCACGTGTATCGTTGGTTGTGCCTGATTTACCTGCTAAATTCAAAGTTTCAGGCAAGCTGCTATAAGCCGATCGACCTGTACCAGAACGCATAACTTGCTGTAGACCATAATTCAAAATATAGGCAGCAGCAGGGTCAATGGTTTGTTGAACGTTTAAACTGTAACGTTCGAGTAAATGTCCTTGTGCATCAACGACAGTACGAATAGAACGAGGAGGATACTTGAAACCACCTGTTGCAAAGTTACCATATATGCCAAGCACTTCCATTGGGGACATATTCACTGCACCCAAATAAATAGATGGATAAGCAGGAATACTGGAACTGACGCCAAATTGTTTTAATTTATTAGTAAATGCAGATAAACCAAACTCATTGCCTAGACGAACAGCGGAAAGGTTGTATGAGTTTGCCAAGGCTTGTTGCATTGGAACAACACCGTGTTCGCCACCACTATAATTTTTTGGTGTCCAGCTTTTATCACCCTCAACAGGAATATTCACCGCACTATCTTCAATCGGGCTTGCCCAAGTATAACGCCCAGACTCAATTGCATTTAAATAAATGATAGGTTTCAATAATGAACCTACTTGGCGTTTAGCATCTAAAGCACGGTTGAAACCTGTAAAGTCTTGGGTTGAACCCACAGCAGCAACAAGCTCGCCATTTTCAGGGTGGGCAACCAGTACAGCACCTTGTAAATTTTTCAGGCGCGCTGGATTTGCTTTTGCCAAACGTTCAACAGAATCTTTAAAAGCATTTTGAACTTGAGTTTGTGCAATCGGGTCAAGTGTCGTAAAGATTTTTAAACCTTGATTGGTAATATCACTTTCTTGATATTCTGTGCGTAATTGACGGCGTACGACATCAAGGAAATCAGGGAACTTCGCAGGCCCTAAAGTTGGTTTACTGATAATATTTAAAGGACGTGCAATCTCATCTTGGTATTCCGCTTCGCTTAAATAGCCCATCACCATCATATTATTTAATACGACATCGCGGCGTTTTTTTGCAGCTTCAGGGTTACGCCAAGGGTTATATAACGATGGACCTTGCACTAAACCAACTAAAAATGCTTGTTGCGAAATATTCAATTCACTTAAAGGCAAGCCAAAATAAAATTGTGAAGCGAGACCATAGCCATTAATCGAGTAACTGCCATTTTGACCCAAGTTTACTTCATTTAAGTAGGCTTCTAAAATTTCATCTTTGCTGTAATGCAATTCAATTAATAAAGCCATAAGTGCTTCATTGACTTTACGTTTAAGCGTTTTTTCTGGTGAGAGATAGAAGTTTTTAACCAACTGTTGCGTTAATGTTGAACCGCCTTGGCGGCGACCGCCTGTCGCGTTACTGACCAAAGCGCGCGCTGTACCACGAATTGAAATACCGTGGTGGCGGTAAAAGTTACGATCTTCGGTAGAAATAAGTGCTTCAATTAGTGTTTTCGGTACTTTATTCAGTTTAATGAGTACACGGTCTTCATTATGCTGTGGATAGATACCACCAATTAATAAGGGTTCTAAACGTGCAATCCCTGTGCTAGACGGTTTGGTTGAACGTATTTCACCCACTTGACCCTCGACAAAAGCGAGTTCAAGTACTTGTTCAGGCTCATTACTATCGCCGTAGTCAAAACCACGTGTATGTACATACATTTGGTTACCTTGAACGATGTAGCTTCCTGACTTTTCATAGTTTGTTGTATTTTTATAACCCAATAGTTTTAGTTCTTGAATAAAATTATCTTGGGTAATTGGTGCATTTGCATAGATTTCTAATGGACGAGCAAATACCTTGGCAGGAATATCCCAACGCTGACCCTCAAATTTATTACGAATAATATTATCTAAACGGATCAGATAGATACTAAAGGCAATAAAAACCCCAATCACTAAAATTGAAAAAATTAGTGCTAGAAAACCAATACCACGTTCACACTTCATAGATTTGAGTTAAACCGAAACAATGTGGGTAATGATGCGATAGCTTATTAGCAATTTGCAATCATAAAACTGTGAATAAATAGCAACATGCAATAAAAAAATTAAGCATGTGTTGACATTAAACGTGTAAAAAAACAACAAATAGACATTTTTATACTTTTTAATCAATCATCAACGAAAATTTGATTGTTAGTGATATGATATCAGCAATCGCGACGTAGCTGAGTTATTCGTGCAAATTTCACATAAATCCTTTCGAAATATTGGTCTAATCGGACGACCAGATAAATATTCTGTAGTAGAAACGTTATGTTTAATTCATGATCATTTGATCACTTTAGGCCTAAATCCCGTTTTTGATCAGGAAACAGCAAAACTCGTACCTTATAGCTATGGGCAGACTGTGAGCCGCAATTTACTCGGTGAAGTAGTCGATTTAGTGATCGTTGTTGGTGGTGATGGCTCATTACTCCATGCTGCCCGTGCTTTGGTGAGATATAACACGCCAGTGATCGGAATTAACCGTGGTCGACTTGGTTTTTTAACCGACATTAAGCCTGCTGAAGCCATTTTTAAACTGGATCAGGTACTACAAGGTCAATTTCAACTCGATCGACGTTTCTTGCTAGAAATGGAAGTTCGTACCAATAATGAAACCATTTATGATGCAATTGCCTTAAATGATGTGGTGTTACACTCAGGTAAATCGGTTCATATGATCGATTTTGAGCTGAGTATTGATGGGCAATACGTTTATCGTCAGCACAGTGATGGTTTAATTGTATCGACGCCAACAGGCTCGACAGCTTATTCACTATCAGGTGGTGGGCCAATCTTACATCCAAGTATGGATGCGATTGCACTCGTACCAATGCATCCCCATACTTTGTCATCTCGTCCAATTGTTGTAGGTGGACAAAGTGAAGTTAAAATTACCATCCGTGAAAATCGTGTCTTACCGATGGTGAGTGCGGATGGACAACATAGTGTTGCATTAAATGTTGGTGACACGGTGCATATTCGTAAACATCCGTTTAAACTAAGCTTATTACATCCACCTGGTTATGACTTTTATATGGCATGTCGTACCAAATTGGGGTGGAATCAAGATTTTGAATCTTTTCAACAGGATGACTCATGAATATTGAACAAATGCTCGCTATTTTAAATCCTGAAATTGTTGAGCGCCTGAAAACGGCTGTTGAAATTGGGAAATGGCCAAACGGTATTGCATTGACCAAAGAGCAACGTGAAATTTGTATGCAAGCTGTATATGCATGGGAAATGGAAAATTTACCGAAAGAACAGCGTAGTGGTTATATCGACCGTGGTACGAAAGAAGAAGGTGAGGAATGTGATGATGATCATCACAAAAATGAGCCTGAGTTTAAGCCGATTCGTTTTGTTTGATCATTAAATTTTTTCCTGAATAAGGTGGCTTTATATTGTGAAGTCATCTTTTTTATAATTAAATCAATAAAATGAGAAAAATAACAAATGTATGGAGAATATTTAACTTACTTAAATGTTGTTCTTATTTGTCCTGTTCTATTGTTACTGTTATTTAAGCGGAATCAGAGCACAATCTTGGTTTCAGAGTGGATGATGTACATACTCACTTTGATCAATTTCTGTTGTGCCTTTTATGCTCAGTTCAATCCTATCGACGATTTGAAAATTTATAGCTGGGTCTTGTGGTTGATTACAATGAATATAAATTTTTTTATCAGTCGGTTTTTAACAAAAATAGCCTAACAAGACATTTGTATTGCTAGGTGGTTAGTTTTTTATATATTTCGCTTTAATGTTATTTGAATATTTTTTATAGTAACTTGCAATACGCTTATAATATTATGATATGGGGGAGTTAACCCTGAAGAAACTGATAAGTTTGCGTGAATATAGTCAATAGTGCTATTTGTAGTAGTTATTCTTATCCTTTATTTTCTCCTCAGTACTGATTTAAAGAAAATTATTACAGAACCCAAGAGAAAAGCCCAAAAACTTATATATGTTAAAAACATGATTTCTGCATAAACTAAAAAAGCGAGCCTTTCTTTTTGTATTATCTTGGAAATAAAAATATATTTCCTGCTCGAAGAATGCAACTCAAGAAAATAAGGTGAAAGACACATGATTAGTGCCATTATAACAAAGAGTACTTTACTCAATGTCGAAGGTGGTAATTGTTTTTTAGCCTCCTCAATATTGCCTTCTGTAAAACAAAATATAATTGCGAAAATTGGCGATAGTATTAATACGAGTAAATAAATAATAGTGGTAACCGATGGAAAATCTGAATGTAAAGCGTTATATTTAAGATCAGGAATATGATTAAGAAAAACTTGGAGAAAATATTTTACCTCATGATCGTAATCAATTTTTTCAGGAAGAATTAACCCAATAAAAAATAGTAATAGCATAATAATGAATGTAAAAACCAAAAACGTATTTCTTTTAATTAATGGGTAAACAATAGCAACTTGAACGCTCTTACTCACTGTGTACTTCCTCTTGTTGCTGATTCTTAAAAGTTGTATACATCATCACTGCCATTATTATTGCAGTTAGATAAACAACTATATTACTCTAACCCGTGAAAAAATATTGATTGATGAAGCACTAACTATAGCCATTATAATATTTTTCCGCCTAAAATTAACTCTAATAAGCATACAAAATTTTAATGATGGATAAATAAAATTGCTAACTGCATTTAACCAATGCCGTTTATGCCAGTTGAATCATATCGACGATTTTGAAATTTATAGCTGGGTTTTGTGATTGATTACAATGAATATCAATTTTTTATCAGTCGGTTTTTAACAAAAATAGCTTAACAAGACATTTGTATTGCTAGGCGGTTGGTTTTTGATATATTTCGCTGTAATGTTATTTGAATGTTTTTTGTAGTAGTTTGGAGCCTGTGTAAAGTGTATTTGTTTGGATTTCATCCAATAAACGTTGTATAGATAACCAATTCTTGATTTCTAACATTTCAGTTTTAATTGTTTGGATGTCCTTTCTATCAAAGCTTATAATTTCATCTTCATCTGAAAAATTTTTTATTTGTGTAATAGTTTGAGATTTAACCCAATCAGGTGTAACAGACCAAATTTGAGTTCTAGTAAGTTGGCAATTGAGTAACTCAAAACAAATCGAGATAACTTCGCCCTCAAGATAAAGACCAGCCTCATAGTTCTGTAGCAACTCTTTAAGCTAAATTAATCTATTTTCAGAATTGATTGATTTATCTGCTCAAATGATTAAATTTTGATGATTTATAACTGGATATTATTTCGCTGCACTCTTAATAGAATGCAGCGAAAAACAGAAAATATCGATTAGAATCGACTTTCCCAAAGCGCTTTCGCTTTATTCATCGCTTCCTCGTAACTTTCTACAGCACCCATCGTATATAAAGCAATTCCCATCGTTTCAATCACTGCCATTTCTCCATATTCATGCGTTTGCTCACCAAGCCAAACTGCTTTAAATACAGCAAGATCAAGCTCTTCTTCAATCGGGCTACGATCTGGGGTCAATTTTGGTAGTTCGTATTCGTACAATTCACCATTTTTAATACCGCAAATTAATGTCTTAGCATCAGGATTACGTTCAAACTCACCACCTTCACCTTTAATGACAGCACTATTTTGATAGCCCAATCGAAAAGCCGTTTGCTGATGTGAAGTACGATAAGCAGGGTGGAAAATTGCTTGTAAGGTCGCTTTGGCATTAAATGGATTAATCAAACGAGCAAGCGTATGAATTGGAGAACGTAAACCCATCACATTGCGGAGTGAAATCAAATCACTTAGAACAGGGGAAATGGCTTCAAGTGGAAGAAATGCAAAATTATGTTGATCAAGTTGTTCACGAACCTCTTGCTCATTTTTACAAATAGAATAGCCTAAGTATTGAAGCACTTGTTCGGTATAAACACGATTAATCGTATGCCCCGATGCACCATGCATCGCAACCTTATAACCGTGATGAGCTAAGGTGAGTGCTGCCAACAAAAACCACGGATAATGTTTACGTTTTCCTGCATATGACGACCAATCTAAGTCAACATCTAGTGCTTCAAAATTGAGATGATCACGAGTTGCTTGTACAAATCCTGCAAGTTCATCTACAGATTCTTCTTTTACACGTAACAACATTAAAAAAGCACCAAGCTGAACATCAAGTACTTCATTTTTCAGAATCATACTAAACGCTTGGTAGGCTTCTTCGTAGCTTAGCGAGCGAGAGCCTGTTTTGCCTTTACCTAAAATACGAACATATTGAGCAAAGGGATGTTCTGCTGTTTGATAGATATTTCGTTTTGTATTCATTGTCGTGTAAAAATCATCGCGAAGAATAGAATTAATATGACATAAAAGCAGCGTGTTGAGCGTAAAAAAATGAGGAAGGCTGTGTAATGATTAAGCAATTGTTTTGTCAGATGAATCGCTATAAATAAAATTATTGACCGAATCAGTCTAGTAATTTGATGCAAACGGAACATGACATCTTGTCTAAAAATCATTAGCATGGCTGCGATACAAATTTTTAAGAAAAATGAAAGCGAAAGGAAATTAAAGATGTTAGCTTACGATGCAGATTTGGAACTCTTCCGTGATAACTTTAAACGTTTTATGAGCGAACACATTGCGCCTCATTATGAACAGTGGGAACGTGAAGGGCTTATGCCGCGTTCTGTTTGGACATTATTGGGTGAAAATGGCTTCCTGTGTGTAGATGTACCAGAGGAATACGGCGGTTATGGTGTTCCAACACATTACTCATTAATGTTGGTTGAAGAATCTGCTCGTGCTGGTTATTGCGCATTATCGACAGGTATTTCATGTCATTCAGAAATTGCTGCACCTTATATCCAACATATTGGAACTGAAGAACAAAAACAATACTGGTTACCGAAGATGGTTTCTGGTGAAGCCGTTGGTGCAATTGGGATGACTGAGCCAGGCGCAGGTTCTGACCTACAAGCAATGCGTACTAGTGCAATTTTGCAAGATGATCATTATTTATTGAATGGTTCTAAGACCTTTATCTCAAATGGTCAACATGCGGATGTTGTCGTTCTAGCGGTTAAAACTGATCCTCAAGCACGTGCAAAAGGTGTGTCTTTATTACTCGTTGACACGCATTTAGACGGCTTTAAAAAAGGTACAAACTTAGATAAAATTGGTTTGCACTCACAAGATACCTCAGAATTATTCTTTGATAATGTTAAAGTACCTAAAGACCAATTACTTGGTAATGCTGGTTCAGGTTTTGCATATTTAATGCAAGAATTACCGCGTGAGCGTACTGCGATTGCATCTACGGCTTTAGGTGCGATTCGTGGTGCAATTGATATTGCAACGCAATATGTCAAAGAGCGTCAAGCATTTGGTCAAGCGATTGCGCAATTCCAAAATACCCGTTTCGTATTGGCTCAAGCGAAGATTGATGAACTCGCAACAGCAGCTTTCTATAACCAAAACGTGGCTTTATATAATGAAGGCAAGTTAGATGTTGAAACTGCGGCGGCATTGAAGAGTTTCAGTACGGACATGCAAATGAAAGTAGCAGATAATTTGCTTCAATTATTCGGTGGTTATGGTTATATGACTGAATATCCAATTTCACGTTTCTTCGTTGATGCTCGTATCCAACGTATCTATGGTGGAACGAATGAAATTATGAAAGAAATCGTTGCACGTGGATTGATTGGTAAAGCTTAAGCTATACCCAATACTTATGTGAAAAACAAAAAAGCTGAATCAAATTGTTTGATTCAGCTTTTTTGTTTATAAGTGTTTGTGAAAAATAGATTTTTAAAATGTTGGTATTGTTGGCTCGTCAAATAAGTTTGAACAATTCGGCGTTTGGCATCCAGCTAACATCACTGCTTTTGGTAAGCTGGCATATAGGTTGGTGATATGCTGTTCTGCGGGGTGTTTATAATTCCAAAATAAAAATTGCGCTGAACGGTGCTTGTTAAACTTTTGATAAAAATCATTTTGTTTCTGTACCGACTCATCATTTGGAGTAGTATTTTTACGTTGTTCATGTGTTCCAACCGTTGTCATGAGCATGATATTTTGTGTTTCATCATTTTTGTTCTTTAACCAATCTGTTTGTTTATTTAACAAAGTGTAGTTATCAAACCAAAGTGAAGGGCTAGCAGCAATATAACGCTGAAAATTTTCAGGTTGGGTAAACAGACTATGCAAAACAAAAAGTCCACCAAATGAGTGTCCAAACAAACTTTGTTGTTGTGGATTGACTTTAAATCGTGAATTGATGATTGGTTTAAGTTCTTTTTCAATGAACTGAATGAATTGATCAGCACCACCATATTGATATTTCGCTTGTTTTTGAAATTCATTAGAAGCTTTTGATGTGTAATCTAGAGCACGCTTTTGTACATCAAAAGTGCTTTGCTCAGGATAGCCAATCGCAATAATTGCAACAGGGCTTAAGCCCAGTCGGTTTGCACCAGTTCCGACAGATTTCGCAATATTAGCGGCACTTTCAAAAGTAGCATTGCCATCAAGCAGGTAAAGTACGGGAAAACCCTGTGTCGGTACTTCGCCAGTAGGGAGTGAGATCTGAATTAAATATTCATGATTTGTATATTTTGACTTCAAGCTAAAACTTTGTTGTATTTGGGTATTTCCCTTTGGGATAACATCATTTGTATTTGTTGATGTCGGCTGAGCTGCCGTTAAGTGTGTCGCAATAAGTAAAGAAAAAGTCAAAATACTGAGCTGTTTAAACATAACTTAGTCACAAGTGCTGAAAATTTTGCTTTGTAATATATAATGAAAATCATTATCAATAAAGTTGGGTCGTGAAAAGAGTTAAAACTCAGCGTGTTTAATAGCTTAAAGTGTTGTTATACTAGCTCGGATAATCAATTCACAGATGAATTGTAATCCATTCTTATAGATGATTTTGCTGAGGCTGCATTCAATGGTAAACGATGGACAAAACACATCGAATTCACTTAATTTAGAACAGATTCGTAACGATATTGATAGTGTTGATCAACAAATCCAAGAGTTACTCAATCGTCGTGCTACGTTGGCAGAAGCCGTAGCTAAAGCGAAATTTGCATCCGAAGAGAATCCGTTGTTTTATCGCCCTGAACGTGAAGCTCAAGTATTGCGTAAAGTCATGGAGCGGAATCAAGGTCCTTTATCTGATGCAACGATGGCACGTTTATTCCGTGAAATCATGTCAGCATGTTTGGCACTTGAAGCGCCGCAAAGCATTGCGTTCTTAGGACCAGAAGGGACATATACGCATTCAGCAGTTCTAAAGCATTTTGGTAAAGATGCGGTTGTGCGTCCATTACCAACGATTGATGAAGTATTCCGTGAAGTTGAAGCAGGGAGCGCACATTATGGTGTTGTTCCAGTCGAGAATTCATCAGAAGGGATTGTCAATCACACCTTGGATTGCTTTAAATCATCAACAGTCAATGTGATTGGTGAAGTTGAGCTGCGTATCCATCACCAATTCTTGGTTTCTGAAAATACTCGTAAAGACAGTATTAAGCAGATTTATGCACATCAACAAACTTTGGCACAATGTCGTAAATGGTTAGATGCACATTATCCAGGGGTGGAGCGTGTTGCACTGAATTCAAATGCAGAAGCTGCTCGCCGTATTCGTAATGAATGGCATTCTGCTGCGATTGCCTCTGATATTGCTGCAAGCATGTATAACCTTGAAGTTTTACATAGCAATATTGAAGATAACCCTGAAAATACTACACGTTTCCTTGTGATTGGTCGCGAGAAAATCCCTCAAAGTGGCAATGATAAGACGTCATTATTAATTTCAGCACATGATCGTGCAGGGGCTTTGTTAGAAATTCTTGCGCCGTTTGCAAAACATAAAATCAGTTTGACCAGTATTGAAACCCGTCCTGCATTACCTGAGAAATGGGCATATGTATTCTTTATTGATTTAGAAGGGCATATTGGTCAAGAAAATGTTGCTGCCGCTTTGGATGAAATCCGTCCAATAGTCAAAGAGCTACGTGTATTGGGTTCTTACCCAATCGCTGTTTTATAGGTCTATTTATTGTATTTTAAATCCCTCCTGAGCAGCGTAACTGCGCAAGTCCCTTGATAAAAAGGAAGGAACTCCCTCTCTTTTAAAAGAGCTTGTGAAGCGAGGTGTTTTTCAGGAGATATTTTTACATAGGCAAATATGTTTTATGTCTCAACCATTATTTAAAAAAGTTGCGTTTATTGGGCTTGGACTGATTGGGTCGAGTCTAGCGCGTGTGATTGTGGCAGAACAACTTGCCTCTCAAATTGTGGCTGCAACACGCTCAAAAAAGACACTAGACGATGCAAAGGCGTTGGGGCTGATTCAACACGGTTATGCAAGCCCAGAAGAAGCTGTTCAGGGCGCAGATTTAATTGTCTTAGCTTTACCTGTTCGTGCTACGCAGAAGGTATTGGAACAGATTAAGCCATATCTCGCAGAGAATGTGATCATCACAGATGTGGGCAGTACCAAGGGCAATGTGGTGGATGCTGCAAAAGCTGTTTTTGGTGAAAATTTACCAATAGGCTTTGTACCAGGACATCCGATTGCAGGTGCAGAACATACTGGTGTTCATGCAGGTAAAGTTGATTTATTTGCCAATCATAAAGTGATTTTGACACCACTTCCAAGTAGTGCGGATTGGGCGGTTGCAAAGTTGATTCAGCTTTGGTCAGCGGCTAAAGCAGAAGTGATTTGTATGGATGTTACCAAGCATGATGAAGTGCTTGCCCATACGAGTCATTTACCACATTTGATGGCATTTAATTTAGTCGAGCAATTGGCAAATCGTGAAGATAATCTCGATATTTTTCGCTATGCTGCGGGCGGTTTTCGTGACTTTTCTCGGATTGCCGCCAGTGATCCACAGATGTGGCATGATATTTTCTTTGCCAATAAAACTGCAATTTTGAATGCTGTGAATGGTTTTGAACAGCAATTGTCGGTTTTGAAGAAATTGATTGAACAGGAAGATTCTCAAGCGTTGATGGGCTTACTTGGACACGCGCAAGCGGCACGTCAGCACTTTAACCATATGTTAGCCAACAAACCTTTGATGGAGAAAAATAAGGTGACACAGCAATTTACCATTTTACCAGGCAAGAAAACATTCGCAGGTAAATTCACTGTACCAGGTGACAAATCTGTGTCACATCGCTCGATTATGTTTGGTGCGATTGCGGAAGGTACAACTCATGTAACAGGTTTCTTAGAAGGTGAGGATGCCTTGGCAACCTTACAAGCATTCCGTGATATGGGGGTCAGCATTGAAGGCCCTAAGAATGGTGAAGTCACGATCCATGGTGTGGGCATGCAAGGCTTAAAAGCACCTGCAAGCGCTTTGTATATGGGTAACTCAGGTACAAGTATGCGTTTGTTATCTGGCATGTTGTCTGCGCAGAAGTTTGATTCTGTCATGACGGGCGATGCATCATTGTCTAAACGTCCGATGGAGCGTATTGCGAAGCCATTGCGTGAAATGGGTGCGCAAATTCAAACCACAGGTGAGAAAGGTACACCGCCTGTTAGCATTACTGGCAGCCAAGCGTTAAAGGGTATTCAGTACGACTTACCGATGGCTTCTGCCCAAGTCAAATCAGGTATTCTATTGGCAGGTCTATGGGCTGCGGGTGAAACGTCTGTAACTGAACCAGAACCAACGCGTGATCATACCGAACGTATGTTACGTGCCTTTGGTTATGATGTAAAAACTGAAGGCAATAAAATATCATTGATCGGTGGTGGTAAATTGGTTGGTACCGATATTCAAGTGCCTTCGGATATTTCATCTGCTGCATTCTTTATGGTGGGTGCGGCAATTACTGAAGGTTCGGACGTTGTGCTAGAAGCAGTGGGTATCAACCCAACACGTACTGGCGTAATCGAGATTCTGAAGCAAATGGGTGCGGATCTGACGGTTGAGAATGAACGTATTGCAGGTGGCGAGCCAATTGCAGATATTCATATCAAAGGTTCTAAAACGTTGAGGGGTATTCATATGCCTGAAGACCAAGTGCCTTTAGCAATTGATGAATTCCCTGCATTGTTCATTGCAGCAGCTTGTGCAGAAGGTCAAACTGTTCTAACGGGTGCGGCTGAACTTCGTGTGAAAGAGTCTGACCGTATTCAAGTCATGGCAGATGGTTTGAAAATCATGGGCATTGATTGCACACCAACAGAAGATGGCATCATCATTGAAGGCAAAGGCAAGTCTGGTGATTGGTCAGCAGTTTTCACAGGCGGCGAAATTGAATCTCACCATGACCATCGTATTGCAATGAGCTTTAGTATCGCAGGTTTGCGTACTTCAGGTGAGATTACCATTCATGGTACTGAAACTGTTGCGACAAGTTTTCCAACCTTTACTGAGCTTGCAAATACAGCAGGTTTAGATTTACAGGTTGTGAATTAATAATTTGATTCCTAAAATGCAGTATTTAGTCGATCTAAATGCTGCATTTTTTATGAATAAATTCATAAAAAGAATAAGCTCAATATCTTAGTAAACATATCATCATAAAAATAATACCTTTCTCGATGTACATATCTAATTGGGTCTAAATTTATCAATTTAGCATAAAGAGTAGGACAATTAGCTAATCAATTAAAGACAATTGTATATATAATAATTCTTACCGAATAAGTAGACTTAGTTTTGTGATCCAAAGCTAAAAAACATAAAAAATAGAGGGAATACCATGAGAACGTTGCAATTTATAGCAGATTGCCCTAAGCATGGGGTAGTTGATCATCCACCCAATGAATGCTATATCACGCAAGAATACGTGGCTGCACTATTGTATAAACAATTAGAACACTATGGTTTTGATGCTGAACATATTCGTCATGAACATGAAAAAATTGAAGTTAGAATTGATAATCATCAATTGCCTCTTTCAATCTTATGTTCTCAACAAGATACAGACGGTCATATTTTGTGTGAAATCTCTGCAAATCCACAACAAGAACAAGCTTGGTTTGAAAAGATTGAGACTCAAAGTATCATTCGTCAGCTTGCACAGGCAGTTGAAAATAGCTTAAAAGCAGAACATAGCTTTTCTCAATTTGTTTGGAAAAGTTAGTTGTCTTGATATTCAGACCTGTGTTACTTGTTCTACATAAAATTAGTGAGTAAACCAATTTTATGACTCGATAAGACAGGTATTGAGTTTATTCATCATTTTAACGTCGTCTACTACTTAAGCGACTTCGTCCACGTGCCATTCCACCTAAAGCATTGAGTACAGCCATTTTACTCATACTGCCCGAAGCGTGCGCATGGCAGATGGCTGCGGCAAGGGCATCAGCAGCATCAGCTTGTGGTTTGATACTCAAGTTGAGTAATCGCATGACCATCATCTGTACCTGCTCTTTATCAGCAGCACCATAGCCAACAACAGACTGTTTAATCTGACGAGCTGTATATTCTGCAACTTGTAAATCTAAATTTACTAATGCTGCAATCGCAGCGCCACGCGCTTGACCAAGTTTCAGGGCAGAGTCAGGGTTCTGAGCCATGAAGACTTGTTCAACGGCAGCCTCTGTAGGGCCGTGAAATTTAACAATACGTTCTACACCTGCAAAAATACGTTTTAAACGTTCAGGCATTTCTTGTGTTTCAGTGCGAATAGTTCCTGCATCAACAAAGCGCAATTTGCTGCCATCTTTTTCGATAATTCCGTAACCAGTTAAGCGTGAACCAGGATCAATACCAATAATCAATGACATGTAATGCGATTAAAATAAGAGATTGTTACTATTGTTACATAATGACCTGTTAGCTGCATAATTTTTTTGTAGTCTTTTAAATCGAATAAACATCTGTTTTATTGAGTAATCTTTATAATATTTCTTAGATATTTAAAGAATTCAGATTGATCCGAATAAGTCATATTGGAAAAGTTAAAATCGTAAGAGAAGCTAGGTTTGTACTTAATTTCAGCATTATTTAATAGATTACGTGATTTTTCTAAATAAAGTTTGCATTATTGGTTAGATAGGCGTATAAAGTCACTCCATTGATGCGGGGTGGAGCAGTCTGGTAGCTCGTCGGGCTCATAACCCGAAGGTCGTTGGTTCAAATCCAGCCCCCGCTACCAATTTAAAGTTTAATATTTGCTCTGTGATGTATTTAAGGTTGTTGTTTGGAAAAGTAAGCAGCAATTAACTTAGCTTAAAGAACCCTAAATAAAGCTAAAAATTATTAGATTCTAGAAATGTAGTTGTTCTCTTTCATCTATCTAGTATTGTAGTAAATCAAAATCGATCACTTGAGCTCAGTAATGAGTGATTTTGTGTTGAAAATTATTAATGAATGGCATGTAGCCAAAGCCAGCAATGGTAACGAGATTTGTGTACAAATTATCCCGTTAAAGCGTCAACAGAATACGTTGAATGGTTTTAAATGGGTAGAAGTAGGAAAGAAAGTGCTTTTACAGTCAGGTCAAGAAGTTGATTTCAACTTAGATGGTAAAAGTTTTTATACTTCCGTCAATCAGCTATATCGTTTGACGTAAAATTTGATATGCTTGCAGTATCTATCAAATCAAGATAGATTAAGTTAAATCATAATGAGAAATTATGATTTAATTTATAAATGAACAAATTTTAAAAGGTTTAAAAGTATGTCTGATACAGTTACTGGTACTGTTAAGTGGTTTAACGAAACTAAAGGTTTTGGTTTCATTCAAGCTGACTCTGGTCAAGATGTTTTTGCTCATTTCAGCGAAATCCAAAGCAAAGGTTTTAAAGTATTACAAGAAGGCCAACGCGTTTCTTTCGTACTTGGTCAAGGTAAGAAAGGACCACAAGCAACCCTCATCACTGTTATCTAATTTTTAGACCAGTAGAAAAAAAGCTCACTTATGTGGGCTTTTTTAAATTTTTGCCCTATCCTAAATAGAGCTGACTCTTTCTAAGCCTAGCTTTGGAGGGGATTGTAAGAATAACTGTTACAAGAGCCCGACGGATTACAACTTGGCTTTTGAATAATTGATTGCGTGCGAAAATAAAAGTGGTGTATAGTTAATAACAACTAGAAGAATAACACTGTTGATTCGGTAAATCTTTCATTTCGTAGTTTAGACAAACCTTTCATTTTATCAGAGTTTATGATTCCAAGTTACTTGCTACTCAGCATTCCAAATATTTCTAATAGGTTAAGTATATGTCTAACACTGTGACTGGTACGGTTAAATGGTTCAATGAAACTAAGGGTTTTGGTTTTATTCATGCGGATTCTGGGCAAGATGTTTTTGCTCATTTTAGTGAAATCCAAAGCAGTGGTTTCAAGGTTCTGCACGAAGGGCAACGTGTATCATTTACAATTGCTGATGGTAAAAAAGGACCACAAGCAACTGGTATTACAGTAATTGCTCAGAACTGATTGTTCTGAAAAGAAAAGCTCACGATAGTGGGCTTTTTTATTTTGACACTAGATCTACAGATTCTATAATTATTATTTTTTGTAATGTACTTATTTTTGTCATAATTTAACCTGTTACTGAAAAAATTGCTCTAGCATGTTATTAGACTTTTTGCTAATTTTAGTTAGTGAGCTATTTAGGCAAATTAATAGTCGTCGTACATTAAATGAGCGTAAGGTTATGGAAAACTTAGAGCAGTTGACTCAAGGGTTTGAGCAAGAAGTTCATGTACATTGTAAAAGATCTATAGGTACGTTGTTGTTCAGTTTTGTGGTTTTGATCGCAACAAGCTTCTAGTGAAAAAAGCACCTTCGGGTGCTTTTTTAATTTTCATTGTTTAAATTGTAAAATGACTCATAAGATTGAATTTTAGGCTGTATGTAAATCTTCACTGTATGCTAGGCTTAAGAAAAAAGGGTAAGCCTATGGATGCTATCGAAATAAAAGATTTTCCTGCAATTGCTGGATATACGAAAGCAATTTTAGCAATGGATGAATGGCTGGAACATAAGCCTGACTTCTATCTCATAAAAGATCACTATTTGGTTGATGAAGCGATTCGGGTTGAATACATCATTATTCAGTAATTTTTAAAGTTAAGAGAGCTTATAAATGAAACAAAACTTAGTCTTAATTTTTTTAATTACTATGACAAATGTGGTGTTTGCTGGAGATATCTATAAATGTACGATAAACGGTGCTGTAGTGTATCAGGCAAAACCTTGTAAGGGTGTGGGGAATAAGCTAGACATTCCTCAAGTGTATAATCCAAAAGGTAACCACAACTCAAATGCTTCAAAGAAAAATACTCAGGTTGAAGCAAATACTGTACAAGAGTCTGATGCTGCTAAAAAAGCTGGATTAGCAATTGCTCAAGAAGCTTATCAGATGACAAAAAATAGATAGTTCAGGCTAATTTTTGATTTATAACTCGTGTTTACCAGATGTTCTTGTTTCAAATAATAGACATAATATTTAGATTTATTTGTTATCTTTATTTTTACTTTATTAGAATTCAAATTTATGAAAAATATTTTACTTCTAAGTGCTGTTCTCACTTCCCTAGCAGCGTGTTCAGCAACCCCAAATAAGGATATGTCACCACCCAAGATTGGTATGGCAAACCCTGCCAGCCAATATTGTGCTGAGCAGGGAGGGCAGCTTGAGATCCGTAATGAGGCAAATGGTCAAGTTGGCTATTGTAAGTTAGCAAACGGTCAGGTCGTTGAGGAATGGGCGTTTTTCCATGCGAATCAAGCGAAGTGTATTGCTGATGAAGCGCAGAAGTTAGTCGGCCAGTCAGAGTTGAGTGACGATCAAATCAAGCAAAAAACCAAATCTGAGATTGTACGTCGTGTTGGTCCAAATCAACCTGTCACAATGGATTACCGTGAAAATCGGATCACGGTGACGATTGATCCACAGTCTAAAAAGATCATTAGTGCAAACTGCGGTTAACGTATAAGTCCGGTCTTTACTTTCAATTAGGGGAGCTTTTATTTGCAAGCTTTTCTTATCTTATTGAAACAAAGACCTTGATAAATCTTCATTAGTACCCATCAACTAAGATATTACAGTTTTATTTATTGTTTTGGCTTCGCCTGTAAAATAATGGCTGTATTTATTTTTCTAATTTTTGAGATAGACGAAATTTTGACATGAATCTACTTCTTATCGTAGTGTTTGGTGCAATTGCTGAGATTCTGGTATGGATCGGCGTGGGTGACCTTGTAGGGAGTATGTGGTACGTATTCTTTTGGTTTGTTGTCACGTTTTTTATAGGTCTCAACCTTGTTCGTTCAAGTACATCTAGTATTATGCCGCAATTACAACAGATGCAAATGACAGGGCAATTAGGTGGTGATCCTGCTGTTACCAAGAAATTAGCGATTGCGATGTCGGGTTTCTTATTGATGATTCCTGGATTAATCTCGGATGTATTGGCTATCTTTGTTCTGATTCCTGCTGTCCAAACAGCGTTTAGAAATATGTTGATGAAAGCGATGGCAAAACGTCAGCAAGCGATGATGAATCAAATGATGGGCGGTATGGGTGGTGATGCCACAGGTCAGAATCCATTTGCTGATCTTATGCGTCAAATGCAAGATATGCAAAACCAACAAGGTGGTGGTCAATATCGTGACTCAACCATTATTGATGGCGAAGCGCGTGAAGTAAAACCTGATCAGAAGAAAATTGAATTTAAAGATGTGAATTAAGTATTCATAAATCTTGTTAAAGCACATCATCTTGATGTGCTTTTTTATGCTTCATTTTTAGGTGGATGATCCTGTTTTGGTTCATCTTTAGTTGGTGGTGGTTCATCTTTGTGTTGAGGTTGATATTGGCTGGGAGGGAGGCTGGTTATCTCATTTTCTGATTGTTTGTATTTACGACTTCGATTGGCGCGTTCACGAAAGCCACCTTTATTAATCAACTGAGTCATGATGATGTCATCTGTGATTTAAAAATTATATTTTAACAAATGATGTGAAAGATCAAAATAATACTACGAGCGAGTGGCATCTCATAGTGCATCCTCTGTTTACAATGTATCCAAGAGAATTGTTAATTTGAATGAATTGCCCTTAAAACTAGATTGAATTCTCATTTTTTTTCTCTTAGGATAAAAGTATGACGGTAAAAATTGTTGTAAAAAGAAAATAAAAAAGAGTAAATGCAAGGAGGAATGATGTTATATCAATATCATTGTGCATGTTGTGACAAGGTGGTCGCATCAACAGATAAAGAGTGCCCTTATTGTGGTTCTCAACATATCAGAAGTCCTTTTGGGTTGTGGATGTTCTGTGTGGCAGCGTGTTTCGTTGTTGTCGTTGTGATCAAATTCGTACATTTATATTCACAGCACTATGAAGAGGAGCAGCCTGTTCAAAGTAGCTCAATATTTGAAATATTTAAGCAAGATAGTACCGAGCCAAATAAATAACAACAAATAAAAAAGTTCGCAATTTGCGAACTTTTTTATTTATGAATGAGTAAATCAGAAAATTACAGCCCAGCCGCATCTTTAAGAACATCGACTTTATCTGTTTTTTCCCAAGTAAATGCAGAATCTGAACCTTCACGACCAAAGTGACCATAAGCAGCCGTTTGTTTATACATTGGTTGGATTAAGTTCAACATACGTGTGATGCCGTATGGGCGTAAGTCAAAGTGTTCACGAACAAGTTGAATGATCAACTCGTCTGATACCTTACCCGTATTGAAAGTATTGATTGAAATCGAAGTTGGTTCAGCAACACCAATCGCATAACTCACTTGGATTTCACATTTGTCTGCTAAACCAGCAGCAACAATATTTTTTGCCACATAACGACCAGCATAAGCAGCAGAGCGGTCAACTTTCGATGGATCTTTACCAGAGAAAGCGCCACCACCGTGACGAGCCATACCGCCGTAAGTATCTACAATAATCTTACGACCTGTTAAACCACAGTCACCAACTGGACCACCAATCACAAACATACCTGTTGGATTGATATGGAATTTTGTACCTGCATGGAACATATTGGCAGGAATGATTGGTTTCACAATTTCTTCAATGATCGCTTCTCTTAAATTAGCTTGGCTAATTTCAGGATCATGCTGTGTTGAAAGTACAACTGCATCTAAGCGCACAGGCATGCCATTTTCATAAGCAAAAGTTACTTGGCTTTTTGCATCTGGGCGTAACCAAGGCAAAGCGCCTGAACGGCGTAACTCTGCTTGACGTTCCATTAAACGATGTGCATAAGAGATTGGCGCAGGCATAAGTACATCGGTTTCACGGCTAGCGTAACCAAACATTAAACCTTGGTCACCAGCACCTTGATCTTCTGGCTTTTGGCGATCAACACCTTGAGCAATCTCTGGAGATTGTTTACCGATCATATTGATCACGGCACAAGTCGAACCATCGAAACCTAAGTCTGAATGATGATAGCCAATACCATTGACGGTTTGACGTACAATCGCTTCAAAGTCAACATTTGCTGTTGTTGTGATTTCACCAGCAAGAACAACCGCACCTGTTTTTACTAAGGTTTCACAAGCGACACGCGCGTATGGATCCTCTTTTAGGATCGCATCTAAAATAGCATCACTAATTTGGTCAGCCATTTTGTCTGGGTGACCTTCGCTTACAGATTCTGAAGTAAAAACAGCATACTCGCGCATGAACGTCCTATCATGGTTATTTTCAAAAAGACAGAGTATGTTACATCGACTTGACTGATAGGACTAGCATAAGCTGACTAAAATACATGAATTTATTTCATTTTCATTGTGTTTTTATTGATATATGTATTAGAAAAACTGATATTTATCCTAAATTGTATGAGTAAATCTGTCATTTTCTGTCTAATTATTTATTGGCATATTTTATATTCTGTTTATCGCGTGAACATTTGTTCACAGAATTACAGATGAATGAGTGAAAAATAAGAAATATCGTGTATTAGGCTTTACCCCATGTGTTTTTTTTAAGACAATAGTCGCATCTTTTGAAAGATGATTCCTCATCTTCTCTCATCTTATTGATTTAATCGGATTCTGACTTATGACAACCCCTTTAAATGAACGTCGTATTGCAAATGCAATTCGTGTCTTGGCTATGGATGCTGTGCAACAAGCAAACTCAGGGCATCCTGGTGCTCCAATGGGGATGGCAGATATCGCTGACGTAGTTTGGCGTGAATTTTTAAATCATAACCCGACCAACCCACAATGGGCGAACCGCGACCGTTTTGTATTGTCAAATGGTCATGGCTCTATGTTGCAATATGCATTATTGCATTTAACAGGTTATGAATTATCTATTGAAGATTTAAAACAATTCCGTCAATTACATTCTAAAACACCAGGGCATCCTGAATATGGTTATGCACCTGGTATCGAAACAACAACAGGTCCATTGGGTCAAGGTATTGCCAATGCAGTTGGTTTCGCTTTAGCTGAAAAAACCTTAGCTGCACAATTCAACAAAGATGACTTAAATGTTGTTGATCACTTCACTTACTGTTTCTTAGGTGATGGTTGCCTAATGGAAGGTATTTCTCACGAAGTATGTTCTCTTGCAGGTACTTTAGGTCTTGGTAAGCTTGTTGTGTATTACGATGACAACGGTATTTCAATTGATGGTGAAGTTGAAGGTTGGTTTAGTGATGATACTGAACAACGTTTCAATGCTTACGGTTGGCAAGTCATTCGTGTTGATGGTCATGATGCTGCTGCAATTCGCCAAGCAACAGTTGAAGCGAAAGCTGAAACCAATAAGCCAACAATCATTATGTGCAAAACGATTATTGGTTTAGGTTCACCAAACAAACAAGGTAAAGAAGACTGCCACGGTGCGCCACTGGGTAAAGACGAAATCGTTTTAACACGTGAAGCATTAGGCTGGACAGATCAAACCGCATTTGCGATTCCAGAAGATGTTTATGCAGCTTGGGATGCAAAAGCAAAAGGCCAAACCTCTGAAGCAGCTTGGAATGAATTGTTTGCTCAATACCAAGCAAAATATCCAACTGAAGCGGCTGAATTATTACGTCGTATCAACGGTGATTTACCTGCTGAATTTGCAGCACAAGCCGATGCATTTATTGCTGAAACGAATGCTAAAGCTGAAACGATTGCAACACGTAAAGCAAGCCAAAATACCTTACAGGCATTCGGTCCATTACTTCCTGAATTATTAGGTGGTTCTGCTGACTTAGCAGGTTCTAACTTAACACTTTGGAAAGGTTGCCAAGGCGTACAAGAAAATCCTGCGGGCAACTATGTATATTACGGCGTTCGTGAATTCGGTATGACTGCAATTGCGAATGGTGTGGCTTTACACGGTGGTTTTGTTCCTTATGTTGCAACATTCTTGATGTTTATGGAATATGCACGTAATGCGGTACGTATGTCTGCATTGATGAAGCAACGAGTCATTCATGTATATACACATGACTCGATTGGTTTAGGTGAAGATGGTCCTACACATCAACCTGTTGAGCAAATTGCATCTTTACGTGGTACACCAAACTTAAATACTTGGCGTCCATGTGACACTGTTGAAGCTGCGATTTCTTGGAAATCTGCGCTTGAACGTAAAGAAGGTCCAACTGCGTTAATCTTCTCACGTCAAAACTTGCCATTCCAAGCACGTACAGAAGCTCAGATTCAGAACGCTGCAAAAGGTGGTTATGTACTTGCTGAAGAAAAAGGTGAATTGAAAGCGATCATCATCGCGACTGGTTCTGAAGTTTCATTGGCAATGGAAGCATATGCACAACTTGACGGTGTGCGTGTTGTGTCTATGCCATGTGCTGAAGAATTCATGAAGCAAGATGCTGCGTATCGTGAAGCGGTATTACCTGCACAAATTCGTGCGCGTGTAGCGGTTGAAGCGACTCATGTTGACTACTGGTGGAAGTTTGTTGGTTTAGATGGCAAAGTGATCGGTATGACCACTTATGGTGAGTCTGCACCAGCGAAAGACTTGTACCAATTCTTTGGTATCACGACTGAAGCGGTTGTTGCTGCGGTTAAAGAATTGACTGCTTAATTATTAAGTTGTTGTGAAGAAGCGCCCTAATTAGGGTGCTTTTTTACATATGCAAACTGAGAATCTCCAATCAATGTTGATATATAATTAAAAAAATTATTAAAGATTTTCTTACTCAATAGGCTAAATAACAACGATTATGACTTATATACCACCACATTTATTCTCAATGATTTGTAGAATCGCTGCTAACCGTGCTTATTATTTTGAGTTTGATGACTGGCGTTTAAAACTTAGGAATGCTTTATTTGAGCAAAGTGCTATGGCTGAACTCGATATAGGTTTTGATACAGAAATTCTTTTCACAGAAGATCCAAAACAGAATCTAGTTAAATATCAGTTATTTAAATATACAGACTGTTTGATTCAGAATTTGAAAGAAGTCGAAAATTTATCTACTTGGAGAGTGTTTGGAGTCAATTGTATCGATGAATATGAAACACAGTTTTTGAAGATGGCAAGCTTAGATATGGTTCATAATTTTGAAAAACCAGAATTTTTCCCACAGTATGAGATTAAAATTATAGAGCTGGTTAATATCCTTTTAACCAATAACTATGGTTATGAGTTAAGAAGTGTTGATGAAAAATACATTAAACTGGACTTAAAACAGGGGCTTTTCTACTGTCCTGATGACAAAAGTGAAGTGAATTGGTATGACTTAATTTATATGATTATAAGCCCAGAAGCAAAACAGATCATTCCTCAGAATATGTTGGAGGAATTTAAATGTCAGGACTTATCTTACCAGTTCAGTATTAATTTTTTATAAACATGGTCTTTAAAATAAAAACCATGTTTATATCACTCATCCAATATTTAATTCACTCTAAGTCGAAATATTTGACGTTAATAATTTATGAACAGGGCAGCTTTCTGCTACTTTTAACAGGCATTTGTGCTGATCTTCGGTAAATTCACCTTTTAAGATAATTTTACGTTCAATATTATTTTGACCTGATTCTGGTTCTCTATTGGGATTTAAGGCTAAAGCAACCTGAACATGATCAAGCTTTACCCTTTGTGGTTGTACAGGCGCTAGTCGATAACAGTAATAGGTACATGGTATTTTTGGCTATTTATATTTGTTGGTTCCTTAATAACCTTATAATTATATTTGATCTATGCTAGTGTTTTTATTGTTGCATGGATCAAACATGTGATTTTATAAAAAGAAAGATACTGTATTATATTTTTTTACAAGAAAATAAACTATGCTCTAACATCCTAAATCTAAATAAAAATAGGCTATTACATGGAAAAGGCATTTGCTGGGGTTATAGGATTGGTATTAGGCATGGTGGCTATAAATGGCTGGGGTAGTACTCCTTTACAAGTCAATTATGGTATGCCACAAGAACTAGGTGAGCCAGTATCGCAGCCAACAATTCAAGAGCTTCGTGATGAAACAAGTAGTGGGGTTCAAACCTCTATTTTTGCAGAATATTATGGCTCAAAAATTGGATCTGATAAGTTTACTGGTGATGAAAAACTGAATGGTATTGGTGCTGGTATAACTTTCACAGCTGTAAGTGCTTTAAATACCACGATAGGAATGAATTTCCAAAAAAACTCTAGTTTTCAGAATACTGAAATTAATATCAAAGGTGGTTATAAATTTTATAATTACGATAATACCTATGCGAATGCAAGTATTGGTGTGGGCTATGCTTGGATAGACGTAGATGATTATGATGTCAGATTGCGCTATATCACTTTACCTGTTGAGTTGGAAGTGGGTCATTATTTCCAGAAGGATTTAGCTACCTATGTTGGGATAGGCTATAAGAAATTATATGTAGAACATCTTAAAGATGTTTGCACAGGCTATTTTTGTAGTTCAACTGCTTCAGATATCTTAGATATGGATGGTGTTACTTATCGACTTGGTCTTAAATATGACTTTTAAAATAGTTAATTTAATCATTTATGAATCTGTGATTCCTAGGCTTATTGTGTAAGTCAACATACCAATAAAAATAGTACTGATGTTAGAAACCTACAATATTTTTCTTTGTGGGTTTTTAGACATCATCCATCTAGGTTGTGGAGTGTTTGTATATCGTTTTAACAAAATATCTATAAGTGCTTCACAGATTATTTAAATGGAAATTTCTAGTTTTTCTTTTATTATGAATGTCATTCATCTATTTTTTGCTTAGATGTAAAAAGTTTTAGAGGTTCTGAACTTAAAAGCCATGCTGGTGTTATTCAAAAATAATAAAAGCTATAAAATATTAGTGAATGATCTACAAAATTGAAAATACTCTATAGATTTTGTGCTGCTTAGAGGATATTTAGCATGTTGACTGCGAGCAAGCCATCATCTGCGTGATCGAATGTTGGTAGCTATTTAGTATATTCCCAATCATCTTATAAAATGAGCCACACAGATCAAAAGCACTTATCAAATGGTAAAGCAACGTGCTACATTTTAGTTTGTGGTTAACATCATGATATGTACGGTATGACTCGATTTTCATGGCAGCAATTAAGACGTTTTGTTTATGATAACCTTCACAATGATGACTATAAAAGTAAGGTTAGTACTTGTGTTAACTATTTATTGATTGCACTGATTGTTGGTAATGTTGCAGCGGTCTTGTTAGAGTCCATTAACGAAATTTATAAGCTTTACAAACCTTATTTTGATCTTTTTGAAAATATATCTATCGTGATTTTTAGTGGTGAATATTTATTAAGACTTTGGAGTGTTATTGAAGAAGATCGAGAAGAAGCTGCATGGAAACAGCGTATACGTTGGATAAAAAGCGGTGGTGCAATTATTGATTTGATGGCGATTTTACCTGCTTATCTTAATTTTTTTGTTCATATCGATTTACGTTTCTTGCGCGTTCTACGGTTAGTTAGATTGCTGAAGCTAACACGTTATTTTGTATCATTGCAGATACTTTTACGTGTTATCCAACGAGAGAAAGGTTCATTCCAAGCCGTTATTTTCATTTTAGTGATTATGATTGTAATGTCAGCATCAGCAATTTATGTGGTTGAAAATAAAGCTCAGCCTGAAGCTTTTAGTTCAATTCCACAAGCAATGTGGTGGGCCGTAGTGACTTTAACCACAGTCGGTTATGGTGATGTTACACCTGTGACCAATTTGGGACGGTTGCTAGGTGCATTTATTACTATTTTAGGTGTTGGTATTGCAGCTTTGCCAGCAGGTATTTTGGCCTCAGGTTTGGCTAATGAATTAAATCAACGTAATCAAAGATTGGAACAGGAATTTCGGGAAGTCTTACAAGCTAGAGGTTTGGATTTATTACATGATCAAGATGAAATTGAACGAATACGTAAGAAGGTTGGATTGCCGAAAGAACAGACCCATGAAATTATTATGCAATTGTTTCGAGAAAAATTATTAGAAGAGCAAGAACAAGAAAAAAGGAGATATCGGTTCTGCCCACATTGTGGAGAAAAGCTTTCTGAATAAGTTGCGATATTACTATTGTGACCAATCAAGTAAGTCAGTTTTCTTCATTGTGATTGCTGAAAGATAGGGAGTATCTATGAATGTACTTGCTTTTTCACTTATTCAATTGCATCAGGTTTAGCCATTAAACTCGAACTTTGGCTTTATTTTAAGAAGGTTTTTCTCTAAGAATAGGTTTTGATATAGTGAAGAAAATAAAAATCATTTGAGAATTTTATATGAATCAAAGACAGATTCTATGGTTTGCAGCCATTATTTTAATACTGTTGTTAATTTTATCTGGTCTTGATCCGTTTGATCGAGCAACATGGTTAATGGAAGTTTTACCTGTTCTGATTATTTTGCCTATATTATTAGTGACCTATCAAAAATTTCCATTAACCAACCTTTTGTATACTCTTATTTTTTTCCATGCAATTGTTTTAATGGTAGGGGGTGCATATACCTATGCACGTGTACCTTTTGGTTTTGAAATGGCGCAATGGTTTGGCTTAGATCGTAATCCTTATGACAAAATTGGACATTTTATGCAAGGCTTCGTCCCAGCCATTGCTGCTCGTGAAATTTTGATCAGGAATCGTATTCTAGCCAAAGGTAAAATGTTAAGTTTTATTGTGATTTGTATTGTACTGGCAATTAGTGCGACTTATGAATTGATAGAGTGGGCAGCAGCTCTCGTACTAGGACAAGGCGCAGAAGAGTTTCTAGGTACTCAAGGATATGAGTGGGATACACAATCCGATATGTTTTTTGCTTTAATCGGGGCGATTGCTGCCTTGGTATTGTTATCAAAACGGCATAATCGACAAATCTCAAAGTTAATGAACTAAAATAAATGAGTGAATTGCAATTATAAAACCGATAGAAACAAAGTCGAGTAGAGACTGAACCATATCGAGATTGTTAGAAATCTAATTTCTTGAAAAAATGTCCCGATGAAGGCAAAACAATTAGTACATTTATTGCTTGAAGTCGAAAAAGCCCCCTCGACTTGGGCGACAGTGACAGCAATTGCAGCTAAAATTGGTTGTACACCTGAAGTACTTCGAGTATGGTATCAGAAGTATTTAGATCAACAAAACTTAATAAAATCTAGGATCTATCTGACCCATAAAGTGCTTTATGGTGCTGAAGCGATTGGTGCAATTCTACCGATTGCATCATCAACATAGTACCAACAAAGCATCTTGATGAACATTCTGAAAAGTGCTCAAATGCTTCTTATGCAATTAACTTCATGCTGAGCAAATTAAATGAGTTTGGCATTAACTTAAATAAACACTCTCCGATAAACTCGGTACGGTTCGTTTATGTAATTCATGTGCAATATAAAGTGTTTTTTAAGATTAATGATATAAAAATCTTTTTCGCTGTTTAAGTCTACAATTTTAAAAAGCGAGTAATCACTTGTCTTAACTGTTTTAGATAACCTGTAAAGAAATGGTTTGCGCCTGGCAAAATGGTAATCGGGTGTTTTTGTGGTTTTGCCCAAGCGACCATGTCTGAGAGCAAAGTAATATCATCTTGTTCGCCATGCACAAATAAGATATCGCCATCAATTGCCGGGGTTGTGTAATGGCGTAAATCAACCACTGAACCTGTTGGCAAGCCACATAACACTAATTGCTTCGGACGTAATTCATTGCTGAGTTGTGCTTGGCATTTTGCTAAAACATGCGAACCGAAACTGAAACCGCCTGCGTAGAATGTTAAACCTGCATGTTTTGCGCGAGCATGTTCAATCACTGCCATAATGTCATCCGTTTCACCATGACCTTGATCATGTGTACCTTCACTACCCTCTAAACCACGGAAGCTTGGACGATAGACAATACAGCCCATTTCATTAAAAATCTGAGCCAGTAAAACAGGGACTTTATGATGAGGTGTACCACCTTGTAAGGGGTGTGGATGGCAGACAACAGCAAAGCCTGTGAGTTCACCTTTGGGTTGATCGACAAACATTTCAATTTGACCAACAGGACCTTGGATGAAGATTTGCTCAGACATAAGATACGCAATAGATAATGGGAGAATTCACTATTTTACCGATAAAACTGAACGAGAACACGAATTGGAATTAAAAATTACCAACTGTTATAGTCTCACTAAGATAAATTTATTTTGATTGATTATGCTTGCTTTAATTTCTCCTGCTAAAACACTTGATTACACAACAGCTTTACCAACGGATACCCATACCCAACCACGTTTATTAGCACAATCACAACAGTTGATTGAGGTTTGCCGTCAGCTTTCTGCAACTGAGATTGCATCATTAATGACCGTGAGTGAAAAAATCGCCAACTTAAATGTAGAACGCTTTCGTGACTGGAATGCAGATTTTGATTTTTCCAATGCACGCCAAGCCATGTTTGCATTTAAAGGCGATGTGTACACAGGTTTGGATGCTTATCATTTAAACGATCAAAATATTGCTTTTGCACAGCAGCATTTACGTATGTTATCTGGGTTGTATGGTTTGTTACGTCCTTTAGATTTGATGATGCCATATCGTTTGGAAATGGGGACTAAACTCAAAAATAGTCGTGGACATAATCTGTATGAATTTTGGGGCACTATTATTACAGATCAAATTAATCAAGATTTAGCTGAAATTGATGCAAAAGTATTGGTAAATTTAGCTTCTGACGAATATTATAAATCGGTAAATGAAAAGAAAATTCAGGCAGAGATTATCAAGCCTGTATTCTTGGATCAGAAGAACGGAAAATATAAAGTCATCAGTTTCTATGCGAAAAAAGCGCGTGGTCTAATGGCAAAATACTTGATTGAAAACCAATTAAGCCAAGTAGAACAATTAAAAGCATTTAATAGTGAAGGCTATTACTTTGATGCAGAAAGTTCATCGAATAACGAACTTGTATTCAAGCGAGATGAACAGCACGCATCTTAAATTTGCAATAGGCAGAGTGATGTTAACCAAAGAACATTTATTAAAACATGCAATATCATCTGATCAAGTAAGTATCAAAGGGCATTTGACCGAACCTCGTAGCTATGGCGTATATGCACTGCCTTTAGATACAGATGGTACAAAGCGATTTCGTTTTGGTAATCATCCTGTTCGACAACAGGAGCTGAAACATGAGTTTGGTTCCTGTACCTTGTATCAGCTCTTTCTTGAACGTAAAGATGCTGAAAAGTTGGCAAAGTGGCTTAATAAAGAAATTCAGTGATGGTTGGTGATGCAGCAATATTTATCAATATTAGAAAAATCATGGTTTGAGCTGCATCAGCATTATCATTTTTCTGAACCACAGAAAGTTTTTAATAAATTGATTGCTGCCTATAGTGAAAAGCAACGAGCCTATCATACGATTCAACATTTGTATGAGTGTTTGGTACTACTTGAATCGATTCGAGTTGATTTGAATGATGCAAATGCTGTTGCGTTGGCACTCTGGTTTCATGATGCAGTTTATGAGCAGCAAGCAAAAGATAATGAATTGAAGAGTGCGGAGCTGTTCGAGCAGTATTTGGCTCAAGATTTATCAATTGATATCGTTGAAAAGATAAAGCGATGGATTATTGCGACGCAAAAGCATGAACGCAGTGATGATCATGATTTACAATTTTTGCTAGATATGGATTTGGCTATTTTAGCAGCTTCACCAGAACGTTTTGCAGAATATGAACAGCAGATTCAGCGGGAATATGCTTGGGTTGATCCTGAGATATACTCCATTAAAAGAAAAGAAGTGTTAGCGCATTTTTATCAGACAGAACTGCTTTATCAAACTGAATATTTTCAACAGAGTTTTGAGCAAAGGGCGAAGCAAAATTTAAAGCGAATATTAAACAGTTAGAATTGAGAGAATCATGGATCAGCTAATTCAAACATTGAAAGAGCTAGCGAAACAACATCCGTTAGAAAAATATTTTAGATGGGAGTTGCCAGAAAGTAATCCATTACCAGTCCCTTTGAATCTGGTCTCTATATTTGAGCGAAATATTTATTTAAAACACAACTTCTATGATTTGTTGAGTTCTGATGATTTAGCTGGTCGATATTGGTTGATTCAAGAGTGGGGTGGTATTCGCTCCTTTAAGCAAAATGATAAAAATGACCTATTATTACATAAATTTGAAAGCGAGCTTAAAAAGGGTGCTTTAACTAGATCAACTTTTTCGGTTATCTCATCTCTATCAAAAGTAGCTTCTTTCGTAGATCACCAAACATATGCAATTTATGATTCTAGAGTCATTTATTCTTTGAACTGGTTGTTATTTAAATATACAACGTTAAGAGAGTTTTATCCTCAGCCGATCGGAAGAAATGCCGATATAATTCAATATGAACTCAATACAATTTTTAATTTAGTAGATGATAATGTGGTTTATAAATCACATTGCATTGCTTATCATGATTATTGTCAATTAATGAAAATATTATCAATAGAGGTTTATGGTAAGAAAGAACCCTATTGGATGGAAATGCTCCTATTTATTCTTGCACCAAAATATATTGTGGCAGACATAAAGAATTCATTATCGATTTCATTAAAATGTTAGAGATAAGTGAGAGTTTGGGAGATTGAAAGGGAGTCAAAAAGCTCCCTCTAATCTTTCTTTTCTTACTTAAAGAAATAACCTGTTTCAGGTGAACTCGCATTCGCCATACGCATACGAGGCATACGACCCGCTAAAAATGCTTCACGGCCTGCTTCAACTGCTTTCTTCATCGCAGAAGCCATTAAAATCGGATTTTGAGCAGCGGCAATCGCTGTATTCATTAGAACTCCGTCACAGCCCAATTCCATTGCAATCGCAGCATCACTGGCAGTACCAACACCAGCATCAACCAATACAGGAACTTTGGCATTTTCTTTGATGATGGAAATAGTGTGTGGATTCAGAATACCGAGACCAGAACCAATTAAGCTACCCAAAGGCATGATCGCAACACAACCCATGCTTTCGAGTTCTTGAGCAACAATAGGATCATCAGAGGTATAGACCATGATTTCAAAACCATCATCAATCAAGGTTTGAGCAGCTTTAAGTGTTGCGGTCACATTTGGATATAAGGTTTTTTCATCACCTAGAACTTCTAATTTTACTAGATTGTGACCATCAAGCAGCTCACGTGCCAACATACAGGTGCGAATTGCGCTATCAGCATCAAAGCAACCTGCTGTATTTGGCAAAATAGTATATTTTTCAGGTGGAATCACTGAAAGTAAATTGGGTTGGTCGGGGTGCTGACCAATATTTACACGACGAATTGCAACTGTGACAATCTCAGCACCACTAGCGTGAATGGCTAAATCAGTTTCATTTAAATCTTTATATTTGCCAGTTCCGACCAATAAGCGAGATTGAAACGTACGTGAACCAATAATTAAAGGGGAATCTTGCATGGGCTTACTCCATTTTTAGCCAATTAGCCGCCACCAACAGCTTGAATAATTTCAATACGATCTTCAGGAGCAATCGTCGTTTGCTCAAGCTTACTCTTCGGAATAATCTGTTGATTTTTTTCTACAGCGAAGCGTTTGCCTTCTAAGGCGAGTATTTGAATGAGTTGCTGTAGATTTTCACAAGGCGTGTCCGTTAACTCGCCATTTAAATAGATGTGCATGATAAACCCTTATTTCGCATGCTTCATTGCTTGCCATGCCAATAACAGCCAGCCAGCAATCATAAATGCACCACCAATTGGCGTGATTGCACCTAATATTCTTGGTAAGCCAAGCGCCATAATATATAGCGAAGCACAGAAAAAGATGATACCAATTTGAATCAAAATAAAAGGATATTTGATTGGGAATGTTGGTGTAGTTTTATTTAAGACTGCTAAAATAAGTAAGCCAATTGCATGGTAAAAGAAATATTGGGTCGCTGTACTCCACCAAGCAAGTTGTTCTGGTGTCGCAAAAGATTTTAGCCCATGAGCGCCAAAGGCACCGAATATTACAGCAAGCGCAAGATTTAGCGCAGAGATTGCAATCCACATAATTACAATGTAACTAGAAACTTATAGTAGCAAAGTTAACATATTCGAGAGGCTAATCAAAGCCAGATCAAACAAAAGGGCATAAAGCCCTTGTGTTTGATCTAATTTTAACTCGCAGACATTGCGGTTTTGATTTTTTCCATGGCATTCTTTTCAAGCTGACGAATACGTTCAGCAGAAACATTATATTCAGCAGCCAATTCATGTAGCGTCGATTTGTCATCATCTAACCATCGGCGTTGTAGAATATTACGTGAACGATCATCTAATTGATCCATTGCTTCATGCAAAGCAGTAGTACTTTGTTCTTCGTAGTCTTCTTCTTCTACCAATCGAGCAGGGTCGTAACGACTATCCTCTAAATAAAGTGCAGGAGCGGTGTGAGGTGTATCATCGTCATCATCGCCCTGAGCTTCAAATGCTGCATCATAAGCAGTTAAACGACCTTCCATTTCCAACACTTGTTCTGGCGTGACATTTAAGTCATTTGCAATCGATTGTGCCTCAGCAAGCGTTAGTTTTTTGCTTGATTTTTTCAGACTACGTAGATTAAAGAATAATTTACGTTGTGCCTTGGTCGTCGCAATTTTGACAATACGCCAGTTGCGAATTACATATTCATGAATTTCAGCTTTGATCCAGTGCACAGCAAAAGAAACTAAGCGAACACCCATATTCGGATCGAAGCGTTTTACCGCTTTCATTAATCCGAGGTTACCTTCTTGAATGAGATCACCTTGTGGCAATCCGTAACCTGCATAGCTACGTGCAATATGTACGACAAAGCGTAGATGTGACATCACCAATAATTTGGCAGCATCAAGGTCTTGGTCATAATAATAACGTTCAGCAAGTTCTTTTTCTTGCTCTGCCGTTAAAATTGGAATTTGATTGACAGTACTGATATATGCACCAAGGTTTACGCCTGGTGCAGACAATGACAGGGGCATCAATTGATTGCTGCTGTCAGTAGTCATGGAGTCTCCTTATAGGATGATATTTGAGTCAACAATTTCATCTTAATGCGAATGTGCTTCATCACTAAGGAAATTTGAGTATAAAAATGTAAATTTAACGATTTTATCTTTACCAAGAGTTTAGCAAAGAATCATATAGATTCAATTAAATAGTGAAATTCATTGTCTGAAATTTTTTGAGTCTGGCATTGAAGTTGCTGAATTTGGCAATATCGTGTTACATCAATTTCACTATGAGGATCTGATGATTTTAATAAATATTGTTTTGAACTTTCGGCTTTCTTTAAAGCACGCTTTAGCATGAGCAGTGGCATAGGACAAGGCTGGCCTAGCGCATTAATAATTTCAGGAGAATTCGGTATCTGAGTCATAGTGATTTAAGCTGCTAAATTCAGAATTATTTTAACAAATTCTGTAGAAGGAAGGCTGACTATTATGAATTATTTTAGCTTGAGCGTTATTAGAGATGGTTTGCTTTGAGGGATCAGTGAGTTAAATGTAAGTAATCTAAGTATTTGTTAATTCTGGTTGTTCAAGAGCGTTTTAGGTAGAGCATTATAACCGATAATCATTACTATCCAGTTCGTTGTTGAAATGGTTTTAGGTGGCATTCGAGGGGAAGGTAGTTGCTAATATTGTTTGTTTTTTGCGCACGTTTTGGCTGGTTTTTATTAAAATTTCTGTTTATTTTTTAGCTGCAGAATCTCTTATTTTTATAGTAAAAAAAATCATTAAAAAACGGCTAAATTATTGAAAAAAACGGATGAAGTTATTTGAAATAACTGAAAATAAACCTATTAATTATCATAAACCCATGTTAAGCTCGATGCGTTTTAGGATATATGTTATACGATATTATCGTTAAAAACCTATAACAAATGGATGTAACCGGAAATTGTTGATAGTTTTACAGAATGATTACAAGCTTTAAGATTATAAAAAATTTTAAAACCTTGTTGGCTCTGCTGTTTGCAACACCGGAAGGTCCTTATCTTTCAATATCTGAGGATTGACTTATGACAGCTCGTGAACAAGGCGTAGTAAAGTGGTTTAATGACACTAAAGGCTTTGGTTTTATTCAACGTAATGGCGGTGATGACGTATTTGTTCATTTCCGTGCAATTATGGGTGACGGTCACCGTTCTTTACGTGACGGCCAACGTGTTGAATTCAGCGTAGTTCAAGGACAAAAAGGTTTCCAAGCTGAAAACGTTCAGCCTTTAGACTAATTTGTTGCTTTAACGCAATATAAAAACGCTCCAATGTAATTTGGGGCGTTTTTGTTTATAATACTTCTTTTTTTGATCATTGCTGGTCCGAGTGCATACCTATATGACATCTGGTTTTGATACCTTAAATTTACATCCGCAGTTGAAAAAAGCAATTGATGCTTTGGGCTTCACACAAATGACCCCAATTCAACAAAAGGTTTTGAAATATACACTAGTAGGTCACGATGCCATTGGTCGGGCTCAGACAGGTACAGGAAAAACAGCAGCATTTTTGGTTAGTGTAATCAATGATTTGTTGAATAATCCAATTCAAGAGCAGCGATTTCGTGGTGAACCGCGTGCTTTGATTTTAGCACCTACGCGCGAGTTGGCTTTACAAATTGAAAGTGATGCGCAAGCATTAACTAAGTTTTCAAATTTACACCTTGTGACGTTGTTGGGTGGTGTGGATTTTGATAAACAAAAGAAAATGTTGGATAGTAATTTTGTCGATATTATTGTTGCAACACCTGGTCGATTGATTGATTTTGTTGAGCAAAAAGAAGTTTGGTTGGATAAAATCGAATTTTTGGTGATTGATGAAGCTGATCGTTTACTTGATATGGGCTTTATTCCATCAGTAAAAAGAATTGTTCGTTTTTCCCCATATAAAGAACAACGTCAAACGCTCATGTTTTCTGCAACCTTTAGTTATGATGTGCTTAATCTTGCGCGTCAATGGTTGTTTGAGCCTGTAACTGTTGAAATTGAACCGGAACAGAAAACCAATAATGATGTTGAACAACGTGTTTACATGGTTGCCAAAGAAGATAAATATAAGCTTCTACAAGACATTCTTCGTGATGAGCCTATCGATAAAGTCATGATTTTTGCGAATCGTCGAGATCAAGTACGTCGTTTGTATGATCATTTAAAACGTGATGGTTATCGAGTTGGAATGTTGTCTGGTGAGATCGCACAAGATAAACGTTTGAAAATGCTAGATCAGTTTAAGCAGGGTAAAAATAATATTATGATTGCAACGGATGTTGCGGGTCGTGGTATTCATGTAGACGGTGTTTCTCATGTGATTAACTTTACCTTGCCAGAGCAGTCGGATGACTATGTTCACCGTATTGGTCGTACGGGGCGTGCAGGGAGTCAAGGTGTGAGCATTAGTTTCTTATCTGAGGACGATGCTTTCTATTTGCCAGAAATTGAAAAAGCAATTGGTAAAAAGCTTCCTTTAACGCGTTTAGAAGGTTATTGCTAAGTTTAAGTTAAATTTGGTGTATCGTATTTGATATGACTAAATTTCATTTGAAAAGACTAAATCACTTTTTGATTTGGTCTTTTCTTATTTTAAGAGCAATCTGCTGGTTAAATTACACAAAAGATTCATAATTTTTTGGGAAATCCGGTGATTAGTTGCTGAATTGAAATAAATCAACATGTAGAATATGGCGCATTACCTGGGAGGATATTATGGCTCTAATCTCAATGCGCCAGCTCTTGGATCACGCCGCTGAACATAACTACGGCGTACCAGCGTTTAACGTAAACAACTTAGAACAAATGCGCGCAATTATGCTTGCAGCAGATGCAACAAATTCACCTGTTATCGTACAAGCTTCGGCGGGTGCGCGTAAATATGCAGGTGCACCTTTCTTGCGTCACCTTATTTTAGCTGCGATCGAAGAGTGGCCACATATTCCAGTGGTAATGCACCAAGATCATGGGACGAGTCCTGATGTTTGCCAGCGTTCGATTCAATTGGGCTTTAGCTCAGTGATGATGGATGGTTCATTGGGTGCGGATGGTAAGACACCAACGACATACGATTACAACGTTGATGTAACTCGTCGCGTTGTAGCTATGGCACATGCGTGTGGTGTTTCGGTTGAAGGTGAGATTGGTTGCTTGGGTAGCCTTGAAACTGGTATGGCTGGTGAAGAAGATGGTGTGGGTGCAGAAGGCGTACTCGATCATTCTCAACTGCTTACTTCTGTTGAAGAAGCGACTCAATTCGTTGCAGATACTAATGTAGATGCTTTGGCGATTGCTGTAGGTACTTCACACGGTGCGTACAAGTTTACTCGTCCACCTACAGGCGATATCTTGGCGATTGATCGTATTAAAGAAATTCATGCTGCATTGCCAAATACCCATCTGGTTATGCATGGTTCAAGCTCTGTACCACAAGAGTGGTTGGCAGTGATTAACCAATATGGTGGCGATATTAAGGAAACTTACGGTGTGCCTGTTGAGCAGCTTGTAGAAGCAATCAAGCATGGTGTGCGTAAGATTAATATTGATACTGATTTACGTTTGGCATCTACGGGTGCAATGCGCCGTATGATGGCTGAAAAACCAAGTGAATTTGATCCACGTAAATTCTTTGGTGAAACAGTTGAAGCAATGAAGCAAATTTGTGTAGATCGTTATAATTCATTTGGTACATCAGGTAATGCGGATAAACTTCGCCCAATTTCGTTAGAGAAAATGGTTGATCGTTACAAATAATTAATTTGTGATGAATAAAAAAACAGCATCTTTTGGTGCTGTTTTTTATTTCTTAGGTTTTCGGATAAATTAAAGTGCTTTAGGAGTTCTTAATGTCTTTCAAAGAAAATTTATAGTTTTTAGCTGATAGGTTGCTTGCAATACATACATATAGTCCTGATCAATATCCAAGTTGGAGATTGGAATATTATAATAATGCCAAAGAAATTTTTGATGAGGATATGAGTGAGGTTGTAGATTTATGGAAGAAAATTAAACCAAAAATTAAAAAGAATTTAGAGGATGCTGAATTGGTTGATCAAAAAATAAATGCAATGTTTATTGCATTTAAACAGGGTGATAATGAAGAAGGTTGTGATATTGCTTATGAGATTTTTGATTTAGATATAGAGAAAATGAGATAGTTCTTATTGAAATATATATGGAGGCTTTGATGTTGGGCGAATCCTCTGACAAATTATAATTTGAATTAAAGTGCTTGAGGAATTCTCACATGCCTTTTAAACAAGATTTACAATTATTTGCTGAGTGCATAATAGCAGTTGGTATTAATTCTCCAGATAAATACCCTAGCTGGATGTTGGAATATGGTAAAAGTCAAGAGGAAATTTTTGATCAAGATTCTCTTGAAATAAAAGAGTTATGGGAGAAAATTAAAATTAAAATTGATATAGAAAAATCTGAGTTAATTAATCAAAAATTAAATGAAATGTTTACTGCATTTAGTAATGGGGAAAATGAAAAGGGGCGGGATATTGCTTTAGATATTTATCTGATGGATGTTAAGATTTTGAAATAACTCGAATTACTTATGTGGATTGTATTTTTTAGATGTGTGAGAACCGTTGAAGAGGATTTTATGTCGTTAAAAAGAAACTTAGAAATATTTTTTGTAAAAGTAGAGCGATTAATATCATCAGTTGGTACAAAAACAACTAAACCATCTTTAGATGCTTTTAGCTTATCTGATATTGGTGAAGTAGAAGAGTTATGGAGTGTCATTAGAAAGGAGATTAAAGAAGATATCGAAGCAATGGAGTTTGTGGATAGAAAACTAAAAGAAATTCATGCTGCTTTTGAGGATGGTGATGGTGATACAGTAGGGCGCGCTGCTTTTGTAATTTGTGTGGTTGCGGATGTTAAAAATTTACGATAAATATTTCCAATTTTTATTTTTTGAATAAAAAATGCCAGCGATTTCGCTGGCATTTTAATGTACTGGGCTTATTTTTGCTGTGCTTTTGAATCTAAGCTTGTATCTTTAATTTCAACATAAGCATTAGCACGCAGCTCACGCATCCAACTGTCTACTTCGGTATCGAACAAACGTTCACCTAAAATTTGGCGAGCCATACGCTCTTGAACTTCTTTGGTCATATCTTGTTGGCGAGTATCAGTCACTTGTAAGATGTGCCAACCAAATTGGCTCTGGAAAGGTTTGCTGATTTGCCCAACTGGTGTTTCTTTCATGACTTGTTCAAATTCAGGCACCATTACGCCTGGACTAACCCAACCGAGACTACCACCATCACGTGCTGAACCTGTGTCATTTGAATAGGTTGCAGCTAAAGTTGCAAAATCATCGCCTGCCTTAGCACGATTATACAGGCTATCAATCATTTGTTTTGCGCGATCGAGGCTAACAACTTCAGATGGTTGAATCAAGATATGACGAGTTTGGTATTGAGAAACTAAGGCCTTTTGATCATTCTGCTTACGTTCAAGTAATTTTAATACATGAACACCATCACGAACATTAATTAACTCAGTTGTTTGTCCAACTTGTAATGGGGTAATACGTGCTGCAAGTTCGGTTGGAATGTCAGATAATGCTCGGAATCCCATATCTGCGCCATCGACTTTAATGGTCGCTGTTGCGAGTTTAGAGCTGATCCCCTTAGGGTCATCGCTTGTTGCAAGAGATTGTTTAACTTCCTGTGCAACTTTTTTAACTTCATCACTATTTTCACCAGAGATACGCATGTGAATCACATGGACTTGTGTTCCAAGTGCAGCTTGACCTTCAGGAGAATTTAGGAAGTTTTCAACATCATGATCGCTGATTTTAATACGAGACATCACTTGCTGTTGACGTAAGCGTCCAATCGCGAGATCTTCAGCAATACGGTTGCGTAGATTTTCATAAGTACTTGGCGCAATCGCATCTAATTTTTGTTGAAATGCTTCTAATGTATTTGCACCTGATTGATTTGCAATTTTTAATACAGCCGCATTTAAGCTTTTCTCATCAGCTTTGATACCAAAACGTTTGACTTGTTCTAACTGAGCTTGGCGAACAATCAGTTGATCGAGCACTTGCATTTGTAAATATTGCTGTGGCGGAACCGTTTTATTTTGTGCTTTTAACTGGTGTTCTGTTTCAGCAATCCCTTGTTCTAAATCACTTTTAAGAATGACACTACTATCTACAATTGCAACAACCTCATCCGTAGGTTGAGCAAAGCTTTGCATTGATGAAGAAATTAGGGTAGCGAGAACAGTCGCTCTAAAGATATGTTGAAAAGGTTTTATCTTCATTAACGTTGTGTCCAAGATTGATTAATTTTGTTGAAACCTAAAACTCTATTTTCAAGAAGAGAGGCGAGCTTGTTATTGAACGCACCTAGACCTTTAAGTGTAAGTTCAGCCATGACAGCACGTTTTCTATGAACATCTGGTGCATTTGGGTCATCCAAATCGTTATAGTAAGAACGACCATATACTGAGACAGCCCAACAGCAAGATTCATAATTTACGCCAAGTAAATATTCACGCATCAAGCTATTGTCTAGGTCATATTGCGCATGGCCCATAATACGCCAATTATCTTTTACTGGTTGTATAAAGGATGCAACCGCTTGATCGTAAGAACTTTGTCGATCTGGGATATTGTTACGATAGAAGTAACCAACATTGTAGAGATTTCCCTTATTGCCGACATAGTAAGCTTGGAAGTCTCGTTGAGCATTGTCACCATTTGACATCCATGCTGAGTTGGCTGCAATGGTGAAGTTTTGATTGAGCTGACTAGATATGTTCACAATCGGTCCTGTACGATTTTGGGTGTCAAATTCGTCAGGTTGTTGATTGAGTGTTACACGTCGATCGCTAAAATAATAACTTTGCCCGATACTCGCTTTTATCCGTTCTAAACCTTCGGTATCTAATAGACTGTAGGTTACACCGAGTGATAAGAAATTATTATCATCTAGACGGTCATGTCCGTAGAAGCGATATGGGTTAAAGAGTTGATCATAATTGATTGATGCGGTTGTTGAATCAAAGTTTGGATGATCATCTTGTTTTTTGTAGGGAGAATAAGCATAAAAAGCACGTGGTGAAATACTTTGTAGGTATTTACCTTCTTTTTCGAAAGTTACACCTGTTGCAAAGGTGAATTGAGGGACAGCAACAGATTTCTCTAAATCATCAGATGCAGAGAGTCCACGTCCTTCTTTCGAATCTTGGTCATAAAAGGTGTTAATGCTTCTGATCGATATTTCAGGAACGGCATAGAACCAAGACGGTGTTAGGTAGTTGTAGCGGACAGCGAATTGGTTGTAAATACGTGTACCACTAGACTCTAAAGCAGATTGATCGCTAATTGATTTTTTAAAGTAAGCAGTATCATTATTAAATTCATATTGTAGACCTTGAGGATCGCCACCAACATAGTTTAATAAAAATTGTGGAAGACGAGCATAAGGTTTGTCTTTGTCGTCAATGGTTTTATCCAAGGTTTGGAAGTCTTCAACTTTTAATTGAGCCTTAAGCCCAGGAATACCATTGCGGTAATTGAGTTCCCAAGCACGACGTAAGTTGAGATCTGTTCGCGTATTTGGATTGTTATTAAAGTCTGTAAAGTAATCTTTATCCGATGCGTAGTTATATTCTAAATTGGTTGACCATTGATTGTTGATTTTCCAATTGTGAATAAAGTGTAGATCGCTTCGATTTTTATCGTCATAGTAATCATCATTTGGTAAATAGCCACCCCAAATACGACCAGAACCAAAATCCTCAGTCATATAGCGAAATTCGCCATCTAATTTTGCGCCACGTTTGCTCATATAGCTTGGCGTGAGTATAAGGTCATAATTTGGTGCAAGATTGAGATAAACGGGTGTTGTAAGCTGGACACCACCATCGTTGCTATAGCCAAAATTGGGGCTTAATAAACCCGTTGTACGACGGTCATCAATTGGAAAGTTGAAATAAGGTACTGCTAATACGGGAACATCTTTGACATAAAGCTTAGTGCCACGAGTTACGCCACGCCCAGAAGCTTGATCCAGTTCAATTTGCTTTGCTTGAATCTTCCAAGCAGGTTTTTGATCAGGCGGGCAAGCGGTATAACTTGCATCTTTTAGTACAATAAGATTTTCATTCTGACGTTTAATCTGACTTGCATGTCCATGCGCGTGTTCTTGTTCAGAAATATAAAAGCTATTATTTAAATCGCCCGTTTGGGTTTTTAAATTGTAGTCAATATGATCACTTTGGGTAAGTAATCCTGATTGAGCGAGTTGCACACGTCCTTGAGCTTTGGCATGTGTTTGTGTTGGATCAATCGTGACTTGATCTGCACGAATCGTTCGACCTTCTTGGTCAATGATAACATTACCTTGTAGAACAGAATCACCAGTAGGGTTGTAATGCCCATAATCAGCAGTAATCACAGAAGTCGCTGTATTTGATGGATTTGCCTTCGTTTCCGGATTGATCGGTGTGACCCATGTTCCCTGACAAAAAGAGGAGCTCAAATAGCGATTGTCGCGTAATTGTGCTTCTGGTGCAGATTTATCAACATAATATTGCTGAAAAAACTTCTCACCAGGATAGTTTTCTTGCACTTGATCTTTTTGAATGGCTGCTTTGAGCTGTTGATTGTCAAGCGTAGAGACAACATCAGCCTGCGCTGCGAAACTAGATTGAATCGAGCCGCCACACAAGAGTGTTAAAATAGCTGTTGCTAAAGGATTAAATTTAAACTGATGTTTCATTGTCTCATTAACCAGTACGCTAATTCACAATTAATTATTGTCGCATCATAGAGAAAAAGTTGATAAGTGGCTACACTTAAGCTTTCAAAATCTCAGCTAGTTTTAGATTTTATTGCAAATGAATACACAACGCGAACAATTGATACAAACTTGGCTTCAAGCTACTCTCCAAACCGATCAATTTGAGATCAATTTTTTGGCTGGAGATGCAAGCTTTCGTCGCTATGCCCGAATTAAGTTACAAAACAAAACATATATGCTCATGGATGCGCCACCTGAAAAAGAAGATTGCGTCCCATTTGTAGAGATTGATGAGTTCTTTGATAAAAATGGTGTGCGTGTACCGCATATTGTTGCCAAAGATCTATCACTTGGTTTGTTGTTGTTAGAAGACTTTGGTGATGTCGTATTATCAACCTTATTAAATGATGACACGGTTGATCAATATTATGCACAAAGCTTTAAACAATTGATTGACTTACAGCAGATTGATGCACATCAACAGTTGCCAGCATATTCCTATGAAAAGTTGATGACAGAAATGCGTCTGCTAACCGAATGGATGTTGCCATCATTAGAGATTCAGCCAACAGAGCAGCAGTTGGAAACGATTGAACAGGCTTTTGATTTCCTTGCGATTGAGGCAATCAATCAGCCACAAGTCATTGTGCATCGTGATTATCATAGTCGTAATTTGATGAAAATCGAGAATGAACAGGTTCTTGGCGTGATTGATTTTCAAGATGCAGTGATTGGTGCTGATACTTATGATCTGATTTCGATTACACGTGATGCCTATGTGCAATGGAATGCTGTACAAGTCTATGGGTGGTTTGAGGTGTTTTATAACTTATTACCTGCGACTGCAAAAGAAAACCGTAGCTTTGAGCAATTCAAACGTGATGCTGATTTTATGGCAATTCAACGTCACCTCAAGATTCTCGGTATTTTTGTGCGTCTGTTTGAGCGTGATGGTAAATCGGGTTATTTAAAAGATTTACCACGTGTGATGTGGTACTTACTTGAAGAAAGTCAAGCGTATGATGAGCTTAATGATTTTATGCAATTTGTGCGTGATGTTGTGATGCCAAAGTTCATCGCTAAATATGGTGAATATGAGGTCGTTGCATAATGAAAGCCATGATTCTTGCAGCAGGTCTAGGAAATCGTATGCGACCTTTAACGTTGCATACGCCTAAGCCTTTACTTGAAGTGGGTGGAAAGCCTCTGATTGTTTGGCATATTGAAAAGCTGCAAAAGATAGGTGTTACCGAGATTGTCATCAATACCGCTTGGTTGGGTGAGAAACTGGCAACTGCTTTGGGTGATGGTTCTCAATTTGGTGTGACGATTTTATGGTCGCATGAAGGTGAAGGACTTGAAACCGCAGGTGGTATTATCAATGCACTACCATTATTGGGTGATGAGCCCTTTATTTTGGTGAATGGTGATGTTTGGAGCACAATGGATTTCGCTCCCTTGTTGAATGTCGAGTTGGGTGACAAGCAAGCACATTTGGTGTTGGTTGATAACCCACCACAACATTTGAAAGGTGACTTTATCCTTGCGAATGATCTGGCTTATACTTTTGAGCAAGCACAGTTAGGTGAAGCTTTGACCTATAGTGGGGTTGCAGTTTTAGCACCCAAAATGTTTTCTGGTTTAGAAAATGGTAAGCGACCTTTAGCGCCTTTGCTTAAACAAGCGATGCAACAACAGCAAGTTTCTGCTGAAAAATTACAAGGGGTCTGGGTGGATGTCGGCACTCCAGAGCGTTTGGAGCAGCTTGATCAACAAATTATGCAAGGTCTGTTTTTATAAAAATGTTTTGTCTATCTTTGATTTGTATAAGAAAAGACGAAAAACCTAATGGATTATGCAGTTTATCATGTTTGTAAATGTTTAACTGCATAATCGTTCAACAAGTCCTACTGTGCCTTGTATCAGAAATCGGTATACTGCACGGCAAGTTTATCGAGATGTTGCACTGTTATGCATCCTTTTTTTCAAGAATTAAAGCAAGGTAGTCAGGCTTTAGGTTTAAACCTGAATGAAGAAGCACTAACACTACTATTGAAATATCAAGATGCTCTAGTGCTGTGGAACAAAGCATACAACTTGACCGCAATTCGCGATCCAAAAGAAATGTTGGTTAAACATTTGTTAGATAGTTTAAGTATCTTAAATGATTTACCACAAGGGCGATTATTGGATGTTGGTACGGGCGGTGGAATGCCCGGCATGATCATTGCATTATGCCAACCAGAACGTTCGTGTGTATTGTTAGATTCAAATGGAAAAAAAATTCGTTTTCTTAAGCAATTTATTGCCGATTTAAAATTGAATAATGTTGTTGCAGTTCAAACACGTGTAGAAAATGAAGACACGATTGGTGAACTTGGTCAGTTTGATGTCATTACAAGTCGAGCATTTGCTTCATTAACTGATTTTGTTGATGCGGCGCAACCTTATATGCATGAGCAAAGTATTATTGCTGCAATGAAGGGCTTGATTCCAGTTGATGAAATGGAACAGATGAAAGACCAGTATTCATGCAAAGTAATAGAGCTGCGTGTGCCACGATTAGATGAACAACGTCATTTACTTTTACTTCAACGAATTCAATAAAAAATATTAAGGGTAATCATGGCTCAAATTATTGCGATTGCAAACCAAAAAGGTGGCGTGGGAAAAACCACAACAGCCGTTAATCTTGCTGCTTCTTTGGCGATTTTGAAGAAACGTGTCTTATTGGTTGATATGGATTCTCAAGGTAATGCCACTATGGGGTCTGGCGTTCAAAAGAATGACTTACTTTACTCGATTACCGATGTGTTGTTGGGTGAAGTACCAATTGAAACTGCGATTCAAAAAGCTGAAGTTGGTTATAAAGTTCTAGGTGCAAACCGAGAGCTCGCGGGTGTGGAACTTGCAATTGCTGAACAAGAAGGGCGTGAGTTTATTCTTAAAAATGCCTTGCAAGAAGTTGATTCAGCTTTTGATTATATTATTGTGGACTGCGCACCAAGTTTGAGTTTGATTACAGTGAATGCTTTGGCTGCAGTCAATGGTGTAATTATCCCAATGCAGTGTGAATATTATGCTTTGGAAGGTTTGGCTGATTTGACTCAGACGATTGATCGTATACAAAAAGCGCTCAATCCAAGCTTGGAAATTGTCGGGGTATTACGTACCATGTATGATGCTCGAAATGCGTTGACGCGTGATGTGTCGGCTGAGTTAGAGCAGTATTTTGGTAAAAAGTTATATGAAACGGTGATTCCTCGAAATATTCGTTTAGCAGAAGCGCCAGCCCATGGTTTGCCTGTGATCTATTTTGAGAAAAGTTCAAAAGGTGCGGTTGCATATTTGAATTTAGCCGCAGAAATGTTGAAGAAAAGTAAAGTGAAAAAAGGAAGTTCTGTATGAGCATCAAAAAACGCGGATTGGCTAAAGGTCGTGGTTTAGATGCGCTATTGGGTTCAATTCAAAAAGAAAAATTGCAACTTGAAGCACAAGCCTTAGATCATGGTCAACTCAAGCAAATTGATGTCAATTTATTAAAACGTGGTGAATATCAACCACGTCGCTTTATCCAAGAACAAGACTTACAAGAGCTTGCATCGTCGATTGAGAAACACGGGGTGATGCAACCAATTGTGATTCGTCCTATCGAAGATGAACAATATTCTTATGAAATTATTGCAGGTGAACGCCGTTGGCGTGCTGCACAATTAGCAGGATTAACGGAAATTCCTGCAATCGTGCGAGATTTAAATGATCAAGTTGCGATTGCATTGGCATTAATTGAAAACATTCAGCGTCAAGATCTCAATCCAATTGATCAAGCAGTTGCTTTGCAACGGTTTCATGATGAGTTCGGTTTGAGCCATCAAGAAATTGCGGATACTGTAGGTAAAGCACGTACTACAGTCAGTAATTTACTACGCTTGTTGAGTTTGGCTGATCCGATTAAAGACTTAATGCAACAAGGTCAATTGGATATGGGGCATGCTCGCGCCATTTTGACCTTAAAAGCAAAAGACCAAATCGATGTTGCTAAAATCGTAATTGAAAAAGCCTTGTCAGTGCGTCAGACTGAGCAATTGGTGCGTGAGTGGAGTGAGCCAAAACCTGAAAAGGAAAAGGTACAGGTTTCTCCTGATATTGAACAATTGACTCAGAAACTATCGGAACGTTTTGGAGCAAATGTAAAAATTGACCATAACCAAAAAGGTAAAGGGAAAATGGTCATTCACTACCACTCATTGGATGAATTGGATGGAATCTTAAATATTTGTTTACCTAGCTAATATTTAAGGTGCGTCCTTTTATATTTTAAATATTATTGGGGAATAATATGTGGGAACTTGTGAAAGCGGGTGGTTGGTTAATGCTACCCCTTATTCTCTCATCAATTTTTACGGTTGCTATTACAATTGAACGATATATTCGTTTAAAACGGTCACAAGTTTTACCTCAAGCGTTACTTGTTCATGGTTCAAATGTTGAATCTGTAATTTCATCTCTAGAACAAGATGAAGTGAGAAAAAGCCCGTTAGGACGTATTCTAAAAGCAGGTTATGACCACCAAGATCAAGGTGAGCAGTTTGCGCGTGCGCAAATGGAAGCAACTGCTTCGCAAGAAATCAGCTATCTAGAGAAAAACATTAACTTTTTAGGTACGTTGAGTGCAATTGCACCATTGCTTGGTTTGTTAGGAACGGTATTGGGTATTATTGAATCATTTTTGGTCATTGATATCGGCTCGGCAGGAAATGCGAGCATGATGATGCCGGGTATTTCTAAAGCTTTGATTACCACGGCTGTTGGGATGCTGATTGCGATTCCTGCCATGATTGCTTATCGTTATTTTCAACGTGTTGTGCATGAATATATTGCTGAATTAGAACAGCAATCAACATTATTTCATGCTGCACTTTTCTACAAAAAAGCACCTCATGTGCAAGAACATCGCCGTGCAAGCTGAGCATAGGTGACATCATGAAATTTAAACGTTCTCAAGTCGAAGATATTCATATCAATTTGACACCAATGATTGACTGTATGTTATTTATTTTGGTGTTTTTATTACTTTCTACGACTTTTAGTCAGCAAAGCCGTATAAATCTAACTTTACCTGATGCCCAAGGTGTTCCGCCTAAACAATTCGATCATAAAATTGAAATCATGGTAGACTCGACAGGGCATTATTCTGTGAATGGTCAAGCATTATCAACAAAAGATAGTGCAGATTTGAGTACAGCAATTAAGCAAGCTGCGCAAGATCGTCGTGATTTTATGTTTATTATTGCTGCTGATGCAAAAGCAAAACATGAAGATGTGATTCGTGTAATGGATGTGGCAGGTCAACTTGGCTTTGTTAACGTAAATATTAGCACCAAAGTTCCAACTAGAGGTTTTACTGAGTGAGTCAGGATTTTAAGGTTTATGTACGTCTATTAGGTTATTTAAAATCTTATTGGGGTGTTGCCTTATTTGTATTACTTGGTTTCGGAATCAATGCGGCGACAGAAGTCTCTGTTGCCAAGTTGCTCAAGTATATTATTGATGCGATTCAAAATGGTAGCCGTGAAAATCTTGATTGGTTTCCTGCCTTAATTGTCTTGCTAATGTTCTTCCGTGGTCTTGGTTTGTTCTTGGGTGGATATTTTTCAGCGGTTATTTCACGTAGTTTAGTTTTTAGTATCCGTCAGGAAGTCTACGCTAAATTACTACGATTACCTGCGCAATATTATCTGGATAATAGTGCGGGTCATATCAGCGCAAAGTTGATGTATAACGTTGAGCAGTTAACGGCGGCATCATCAGAATCTTTACAGACTTTGATTAAAGACGGTTTGATTGTTATTGGTTTACTGAGTTATTTGCTCTATACCAATTGGCGCTTAACCTTATGTATCGTGGTTTTTATGCCATTTATTGGCTTGTTAGTCCGTATCGCGTCTAAGAAAATGCGCAAATTATCGATTCAAGTGCAAAATACCATGGGTGATGTGAACCATGTTGTGCAAGAGACGATTAATGGAAATTCTGTTGTTAAGAGCTTTACGGGAGAAGTCTTTGAGCAACAACGGTTTTATAAGTCCTCTGAGGAAAATCTTCGTCGTGGACTGAAAATGGTTGTAGTGCAGAATATTAACAGCCCAATTATTCAACTGTTATTATCCATTGCGATGGCGACTATTCTTTGGTTGGCATTGCGCCCACAAGTTTTAGGTGATACCTCAGCAGGTGAGTTTATCTCATTCATCACGGCTGCAGGTTTGATTTCAAAACCAGTGAAGAACTTGACTGATATTAATGAAAAGCTTCAACGTGGTTTGGCAGCAGCACATTCAGTATTTGAATTGCTGGATTTACCTGAAGAAGAAAATAATGGGCAACTCAAACCAGTGCTAAAAGGAAATATTCGCTTTGATCATGCCAATCTGCGTTATACCGATGGTACACATGCGATCAAAGATTTTTCTTTAGATATTAAGGCTGGTCAAACTGTTGCATTGGTGGGGCGATCTGGCGCAGGAAAAACCTCATTGGTTAATATGCTGCCACGTTTCCAAGAGTTGAGTGAAGGTCAAATTTATTTTGATGATATTGCGGTAAAAGAAATAGAACTTTCTTATCTGCGTTCACAAATTGCGACAGTCAATCAACAGGTTGTGCTCTTTAATCGTTCAGTACGCGATAATATTGCTTATGGTCAGTTACAAGATTCGAGTGATGACAAAGTGATTGCAGCAGCCAAAGCTGCTTTTGCCCATGACTTTATTATGAATTTACCACAAGGCTACGACACAATACTTGGTGCGCAAGGTTTAAACCTTTCAGGTGGTCAACGTCAACGTATTGCAATTGCGAGAGCGATTTTAAAAGATTCTCCAATCTTAATCTTAGATGAAGCAACCAGTGCGCTAGATAATGAATCTGAATACTTTATCCAGCAAGCTTTTGATGACGCGATGCAAGGTCGTACGACGATTGTGATTGCACACCGTTTATCTACGGTGGAAAATGCTGATCTGATTGTGGTGATGGATAAAGGGCTAATTATCGAGCAGGGTACGCATACTGAATTACTTGCAAAACATGGAATGTATTATCAACTGCACCAACGTAATTTTGAGGAAAATTAACGATGTCAATCGCACAATATGTGCAAGATGCTTGGAATAAAAAAGCGCCTTGGCTGATCGTATTGCGCCCTTTGTCATTATTGTATCGTTTAATTTTTTCGTTAAATAAGACCTTGTATGCTGTTGGTTTTAAGAAAAGCTATACAGCACCGATTCCAGTCATGATCATTGGGAATATTACAGTGGGTGGTAGTGGAAAGACGCCTCTGTTAATTGAACTGGTCAAGTATTTACAGCAACAAGGTATTCATGTTGGTGTGATCAGTCGTGGCTATGGCGGGAAAGGTCCTTTTCCACTGTTGGTCAATGCTCTTTCTGAGCCAGATGTTGCAGGCGATGAACCTTGTCTGATTGTTCAATCGACTCATGTGCCGATGGCTGTTGGACCGAACCGTCAAGCATCCGTTGAATTATTATTGCAATCTGAAAAGCTTGATTTGATTATCAGTGATGATGGTTTGCAGCACTGGGCGTTAGCACGTCAAATCGAGTGGATTGTATTGGATCAAAATCGTGGTTTAGGGAATGAAAAACTGCTACCTGAAGGGTATCTACGTGAGCCAAAGTCAAGATTAAATGGCAGCACCGTGATTGAGCATACCAAAGTTGCACAAACACAAAGAAATATGCATTTAGAGATTGGGCAGCCGTATCTGTTAAATGCGAGTCTAGACCTAAATAGATTTGATTCAAGTCAGTGTTTTAATGCAGTTGTTGGTATTGGCTTTCCACAGCGGTTTTATCAAACGTTGAATCAGTTAAAAGTGAATCAGTATCAGGCACATGAGTTCCCCGATCATCATGATTATCAAATCAGTGATCTTACTTTTAATAATCAAAATGCGATTATTACCACCGAAAAAGATGCGGTAAAGTTTAAAGTATTGTTGAAACAGCATCCTGAATTTAGTATTCCAATTTGGGTTGTGCCTGTTGAAGCGGTTTTGTCTTCTGATTGTTATGCTTTGTTGAAACAGCAATTGCAACACGTTGGTATTCAATTTTCTTAGAGATCTACCATGAAACATATTGTCATTCCTGCTCGTTTTGCGAGTTCGCGTTTACCTGCAAAACCATTATTACTTATTCATGGTCGTCCAATGATTTTGCGTGTGGTAGATCAAGCGAAAAAAGTCGAAGGATTTGATGATTTGTGTGTTGCAACAGATGATCAGCGTATTGCTGAGGTTTGTCGTGCTGAAGGCATTGATGTTGTTTTAACCAGTGCTGATCACCCATCAGGCACAGATCGTTTAAGTGAAGTCGCTCGTCTCAAAGGTTGGGCACAAGACGATATTATTGTAAATGTGCAAGGTGATGAACCCTTACTTCCTGCTCAATTGGTTCAACAAGTCACACAGTTATTAGTTGATTATCCACATTGCTCGATGTCTACTTTATGTGAACCTATACATGCTGTAGATGAATTTCAACGCGATAGTATTGTCAAAGTCGTGATGAGCAATCGTAAAGAAGCGCTGTATTTCAGTCGAGCAACCATTCCTTATGATCGTGATGGGGCAAAATTACTAGAGCCAAAGCTGCATAATCAAGCCTTTCGTCATCTAGGCTTGTACGCATATCGTGTGAAATTATTGCAAGAATATGTAACATGGGAACAAGGTAATCTTGAAAAATTAGAAAGCCTTGAACAGTTACGTGTATTAGAAAATGGTCATCGTATCGCAATTGATATTGCCGAAGCCAATCTGCCGCCAGGCGTGGATACCCAAGCTGATTTAGAGCGTTTAAATGCATTACCTGTAAGTTTGTTTGAATAATTATGGTGAGTATGCAGTCAACAACCGTTTATTCTTGGCATAAGCAAACATGGGCGTTATTGACAACGCGATTTCCTGATCTAGGACATGGTTTGCTTTTTTATGGTAAGCAGGGCTGTGCGAAGCATCAATTCACTGAACGGTTTGTGGCTTGGGTCTTATGTTTAAATAAACAAGTTGAACAAGCTTGCGGTGAGTGTAGTAGTTGCCTTTGGTTGAAATCTAATACTCATCCACGTTATGTACATATCACTACAGATGATGAAAATAAAAAGCAGAATGCCAAAATAAAGATCGAGAAAATCCGTGATTTATTGCCATTTGTTCAGCAAACAGGTGATGGGTGGCGAGTTATTGTTATTGAGCCAGCAGAGGCTTTAAATACAGCGTCCGCAAATGCATTGTTAAAGACTTTAGAAGAACCTGGGGAACGGGTGATTTTAATTTTGTTGGCTGATCATTATTTGAAATTACCCGCAACCATTCGTAGTCGATTGCAGCATTTTGCTTTAGACCGTTTAGATGTTGAGGATGCGCAGAATTTTATTCAACAGCAAATTCCAAATATTTCGGCTGAACAAACGACTTTATTGCTTAACCTAGCGAATGGCATGCCATTGACTGCAATCGAGCTTCATCAGAGTGATTGGTTGCAAAAGCGAGCTGTATTTTTGAGTGATTGGTTTAAACTGGTTACTGAAAAGAATATGCCTTTAAACTATTCAAGTAAGTGGTCTAAAGAATTGAATTTTTCAGAATTCATGACCATGTTTGAATATTTATTAGCTGATTTGGTTGCTCTAAAATTAAATCAGTCTTTGAGAAATGATGATTTAGATTTGACACAGCTTGCGCAGTGTTATGATTTAGAATCGTTATTTCAAATTTATTCTGACTTGCAACAGAAGAAATTGATGGTTGAGCAAAATGTACAAACACAATTGGTACTCGATCAGTTGTTTATTCAATTGATGCATGTGGTTTAGTAAATAAATCAAAAACTTTAGTGCAAAGTGGATTCTCGGTCATTGTGCATTAACGCAAAGCCTAAGGTTTTCGTTATTATGATCACTTCTCAAATAGTGACTCGTAGAGCGCTATATTTGTATAAATAAAAGCCATTTTTGTTTGTTTTCGAACAGTTTTCCTTAAACATTATTTGTTGTTTGTCGGATTGTTTCCTATAATCAAAAGAGTAGTTGTTATAAATTTTTAAAAGTTGACGGTAGCCAATGATTGGTTTGAGAAACATATAAATGTGATTGATATGTTTATAGATTTATCAACGGTGTAAAAATATTGGTGTTTCAAATTATTCGTATTTGACAGGGGAATGTTATGCAACCACAAATGATGGGCGGAATTATACAGGTCAATATCCCTGATAAAGCAACTTTGCAATCGAGTTATATGCCTTTTGTTCAGGGTGGCGGTTTATTTGTTTCGACCAAACAAGTTGTCAAAATGGGGCAAGAGGTTTTTGTGTTGGCGACTTTGCCTGAGCAAGCGCAAAAGATTCCATTGACGGGTAAGGTGATTTGGATTTCACATAAGCAAACACATTTTAAACCACAAGGTTTTGCGATTCAGTTGGCTGGTGAGAAAGGTGTGTATTACAAAAATGAGGCTGAGAGATTGTTGGCTGGTTCAAAAGCGATGGATCGTCCAAGTTTTACGATGTAAGTTGATAGGAAATAAGCGTGTTTGTTGATACCCATTGCCATTTAACCATGTTAGATCTAAGTCCTTACGATGGGAGTTTAGATCAAGCGCTTGCCCAAGCTCGCCTTGCAGGTGTTTCAAGATTTATGGGCATCTCAGTTGATTTGGATGATCATATTAAATTGGCTGAAATTGCTTCTCGACATGATGACGTGGGATATTCTGTAGGTGTTCATCCATGTGAAGATGATCATATTATGGCGCGGGCGACAACAGACTATTTGGTGGAACTGGCCCAATCTGAAAAAGTTTGGGCATTAGGTGAAACAGGCTTAGATTATTATCACAGCACAGATTTTATTGCAGAGCAAAAACAATGTTTTGCGCGTCATATTCAAGCATCAAAAATTGTAAAAAAACCAGTTGTTGTACATACACGATCAGCCAAACACGATACAGTCGATATTATAAGAGCAGAGCAGTCGACACATGGTATTTTGCATTGTTTCACTGAAGATTGGGAAACAGCAAAGGCAGTTTTAGATTGTGGTTACTATATTTCTTTTTCTGGGATTGTCTCATTTAAAAATGCACAAGCTTTACGTGATGTTGCGAAGCAAGTTCCGCTTGATCGTGTATTGATTGAAACAGATAGTCCATATTTAGCCCCTATGCCATATCGTGGTAAAACCAATGAGCCTAAATATGTACCTTATGTCGCAAAAGCATTGGGTGATGTATATCAAAAGTCAGTTGAAGAAATTGGTATGATTACCACGCAGAATTTTGAGAATCTTCTTCATTTGAAGTAAACGGTTTTGTTGTATTAGGAAAGAGAGTTATCACGTGAAAATGGATCGCCAAGCTCAGTTTAGAGCACGAGAAGCCTTAATTTTTCAGATCGCTGAGCAACTCCTATTAGAAAATGGTGAAGCAGGCATGACCTTAGACGCTTTAGCGGCGGAATTGGATCTTGCAAAAGGCACATTATATAAACACTTTCAAAGTAAAGATGAATTGTATATGTTGCTGATTATTCGTAATGAACGAATGCTGCTCGAAATGATTCAGGATACAGAGAAAGCTTTTCCTGAGCATTTAGCTTTTTTCATGCTGCATCATTTACATCATCCTGAGCGCACCGCTTTGTTTCATCAGATTGAAGAGCGTTTATCAACGACAGGTCAAGGAATTCAATTATTATTCAGCGAACTTTACAAAGTTCGCCGTCAACGTCTGCGTATTATTATTAGAATGACAGAAAGTTATTTACTGGATATTCATAGTACGATGACAACACGTGATTATTTAGCTTCGATTTGGTCGTTGACCTATGGTGCGGCAGTCATTCTAAATTCGAGTTTCTATCAGCGTTATCTAGGTTCTAGAGACACTTTACGTGTTGCTTACATTGAACAAGCTTTAGGTTTGCCAAAACAAATTGAATATTTAGCGAATGGCTGATAAATAAAATGAAATCACCACATAGATTACAACAAGGTTTTACCCTCATTGAGATCATGGTGGTGATTGTAATCATGACGATTATGACATCCTTGGTGGTTTTGAATATTGGTGGTGTGGACCAGCGTCGCGCAATGCAAGCGAGAGAAATGTTTATTCTTGATCTTAAGAAGATTAATAAAGAATCCACAGATCAAGCCAAAGTCTTTGCTTTAAATACTCAAAATGCCAGTGATGTTGCACCATTTCGCTATAATTTATTTGAATATCATGATCAGAGTCATGAACAAATCCAGCAAGCTGATCGTACTTGGCAACTTTATAAAGAGTTTAAAGTCCGTGAACTGCCCAATAATGTTTCTTTTAGTATTCAAGCTTTAGACGCTGAAGAGCATCGAAAGGCGAGAAATGAAGACCTATTGGGGGGCAAGGCACCACAACTCATATGGTTCGGCAATGGTGAGGTGAAGCCTGTTCGCATCCAATTTTATTATGAACAGCAACCTATTGGACATGAGTTGAAAATGGATCACTTGGGTAAAGTAAATGAAGAAGACTAAAGGCTTTACCTTGCTTGAAGTGATGGTTGCATTAGCAATATTTGCTGTTACAGCAATTGCATTAACGAAAATTGCGATGCAATATACCCAATCTACATCGAGTGCAATTCTGCGGACGAAAGCACAATTTGTTGCAATGAATGAGGTTGCAATGATGGAGATGAATCAAGAATGGTTAGATGGAACGCAGTCGAAACAAGTGACTTCACAAGGTGAGACTTGGCAGATTGATAAAAAAGCACAATCAACGATTAGTCCAAAAATACAACGTATCGAATTACAAGTGAGTTTATTTAATACTGAGCAAGGTAAGGTTGAAGCAGGTATTACCAATCTCGTATTCTTTAATTATCCTGCAAAAGCTAAGACATGATGAAAATTAAAAATGGCTTTACCCTCGTTGAATTATTGGTTGCGATTGCTATTTTTGCAGTACTTTCAATGCTTGGATGGAAAGTCTTTGATTATTTATTAAAAGTAAAAGATCGTAATGCGGAACACGAAACACATTTATTTGCACTACAAGATGCTTATCAGCAGATTTTAAGAGATAGTTTGCAAATCATTCCATTAACGGCAAATGATGGTCGACAATTACAAGCAGCTTTGGTGTTAAATGACCGTGGTTTCATGTTTAGTAAAGCAGGGGTGTCTGATCCGCTGAAACAAGGTTTATCGCCATATGAACGTATTGAATATCGTTATGACTCAGCGCAAAAGAAAGTATATCGTCTCAAGTATTCGAACTTAAATATTCCAAATCGTGTGCAGCCTATTTCAAGTACTTTGCTGGAAAATGTTGATCAGTTTAAAGTACTGGTTCTAAACCCACAGGAACTGACGCAATGGCCTGAAAATGTTGGTGATCCTAATAATGCTGCTGAGTTAAAAAAATTACCACTAGGCTTAAAAATACAGCTTACGGTTGCGGGTACGGATTATGAGTGGATTTATAGTCTATTGAATGCAAATCAATTGTTGGGTAATCAGTCACCACCATGAAAAATTATTCATCTCAGCGTGGCGTAGCTTTATTAACGATTTTAGTCATGGTTGCTTTGGCAACGATTTTGGCTGCAACGATCGCTAAACGACAAACGAATACTGCTGAAAATACAGGTTATTTGATGCGTCAGGATCAATCGTTATTGTACGCAAAAAGTGCGGAAGCTTTTTTTTCTGAGTTACTCATTCAAGATAATGATAATAGCAGCAGTATAGATCACTTACAGGAAAATTGGGCGAAACCGATGCCACCATTTCCTGTTGAGGATGGTTCTGTGTCGGGAAAATTATTAGATGAGTCTGGTAAGTTTAATCTGAATAACTTGGTTAAAGCAGATGGTAAGGTCGATGATTCTGCACGACGTTGGTTTGAAAAGTTGTTGCAACGTGTAGGTCTACCAGCTGAACTCAGTCAAGCGGTGATTGATTGGCAAGATGCTGATGATGAAACGATTGGTGCTATGGGTGCAGAAAGTAATTATTATCAAGGATTAGATCCCGCATATTTAACACCGAATACCAAGTTTCATAGTGTTGAAGAGTTAAAGCTGGTACGCGGTTTTGAAGGCAAAAACTACGATTTAATCAAGCAGTATGTCACGGCATTACCTGAGCAAACGAAGGTCAATATGAATACAGCACCTGCATTGCTGTTAGCAAGTATTGATCCTAAAGTTGATATAAAGGCTGTTGAACAACAATTGAAAGTCAAGGAAACAGAGTTAACTCATTTTAATAATGTTGATGATTTATGGAAATTAAGCGCTTTTTCTGGGATTGATGAACAAAGTAAAACTGATGCCGCATCATTGTTAGATAGCAAGTCGAATTATTTTACTGCCCAAATTGAAGTTGTTTTAAGCGAACGAAAGCGCCAGTTTACTAGCCTAATGATGCGGAAAGATAAACAAGTGATTGTTTATTCAAGAAGTCTTGCACTATTCTAACGACTTACAGATTGGATTATTGAATCGTCACAAGGTTTAAAATCAATCCCATCGATGAATTTTTTGCTTTATAATAAAATTTGTTTGCAGATATAGATCAGCTTGGTGCATGTTAATTCGTAAATTATTTAAGTTTGAAAATGCTCATATCGTACGGAATTGTACATCGGATCGCTGTAAGCGTTCGATTCATGGGCATAGTTATAAAGTTGAATTACTATTAAAAGCGTCAAGGTTAGATCATGGGCAAATGGTTTATGATTTTGGCTTGTTGAAAGGTGTCATCAAGGAGCTCTTTGATAGTTTTGATCATGCAATTTGTTATTGGCAAAAAGATGATCCCGAATATATTCAAGCATGTGAAACGTTTAGTGCGCGGTGGGTGGCTTTGCCTGTTTCGCCATCGGCTGAACAGTTTTCAAGAATCTTCTTTTATTTGGCACAACAGGTACTTGCTTCAACCATGACACAAAATGGTGAAGGTGATGTTGAGGTTTATTCCGTTATCGTGCATGAAACCGATACTGGTTATGCACAAAGTTTCTTAGAAGATATTGAAAATGAGCAGATGGGATTACTCAGCTTAGAACAAATTATTTTCTCAGAGCAAGTGCAAGCTGAGTGGAGTGATCCTCAAATGTATGAAAATCTGAAAAATGGAATTAAATTCCAAAACCCAAATGTAGAGTTACAAGTCAATATTTAAGTCATACGGATTTAAATGTTGGAATCGTTATTTCAAGGAATGTTGATGCAATTTACTGAACAACAGCAGGAAAAACTCAATAAAGTTCAGTTGGATGAGTCATGGAAAATCTCTTTGTCAGATTTTCTGCTCAGCCAAAAGATGGATGGTTTACGTGAGTTTTTGCAACAACAAATTCTTGCACAGAAAACGATTTATCCACCGAGTAAGCAAATTTTTAATGCATTGAATACAACGCCATTAAATGGTGTGAAGGTCGTGATCTTAGGGCAAGACCCATATCATGGCCCAAATCAAGCCAATGGTCTAAGTTTTTCTGTACAAAGAGGGGTTGCATTACCACCATCTTTGCGTAATATTTTTCATGAATTACATACCGATCTCACGGTACCTATTTCTCGTCATGGGGATTTGAGTAAATGGGCTGCACAAGGGGTTTTGCTGTTAAATAGTGTATTGACTGTTGAAGCAGGACAACCAACTTCTCATCAAAAACAAGGATGGGAAGAATTCACTGATGCCGTGATTGATGTACTGAATGAGCAGCGAGAGCATGTTGTGTTTATTTTATGGGGTGCATATGCACAACGTAAGGGGCAGCGAATTGATCGTAATAAACATCTTGTGCTAACCGCAGCTCATCCATCCCCACTTGCTGCAAACCGAGGTGGTTTTTTCGGCTGTAAAGTATTTTCTAAAACAAATCATTATTTGAAACAACATGGCATTGAGCCAATAGACTGGCAACTGGACGCATAATGACTTCTCCCGATTTAAATAGTTATCACCCAGATTTAATTATTGAACAAGCTAAAAATGGCTGGCGCATTGTTCGCTTGAACCGACCAAAATCTTTGCACGCATTGGATGAATCAATTGTGAGTGCTTTGTTGAAAGTGTTTGAACATTTTCATGAAGATGATAGTGTCAAAGCGATTTGGTTTGATTCAACCACACCGAAAGCATTCTGTGCAGGCGGTGATGTACGTAAACTTCGCCAACTTGTGATCAATAACGAAGTTGATACAGCAAATAAATTCTTTGAACAAGAATATGCACTTGATTTACTACTCCATAATTACGCTAAGCCGATCGTGGTTTGGGGTGAAGGCTATGTGATGGGTGGTGGTTTGGGCTTATTCATGGCTGCGCCATTCCGTTTGGTAACACCTTACTCGCGTCTCGCAATGCCTGAAATTAATATAGGCTTGTATCCTGATGTGGGTGGCAGCCGCTTCCTTGCAGATCGTGGTCAAATCGGGCTGTTTACTGGTTTGACAGGGTCAATTATGACGTCTGCTGGTGCATTTAGTATTGGTTGGGCAACCCATATCTGTGAGGCTCAGCGAGATAATGTTCTGCAAAAAGTTTTAAGTGTTGACTGGAATCATTATCCAGCAGGTGCTTTCCGTGCGATTGATGATACGTTGAATAGTTTACATCGTCCTGTCGCATCAGGTCCGTTACAAAACTCGATTGACGTTATTCACAGTGTTTGTCGTGGTCAAAATTTTGAATATGATTATCAAGCGATTATTGGTTTGAGTGATGCAAGCAGCGATTGGCTGCGTCAAGCGAGTGAAAACTTACAAAAAGGCTCTCCAAGTACGGCTGCGATTACATGGTTGTTGTGGCAATGGGGTAAACAAGGGCATGCTTGGGATGAAGTTTTTGCGCTTGAGTCGCAGATTTCTGACTGGAAAATTCGTCACCCAGACTTTGTTGAGGGTGTACGTGCGCGTTTAGTTGACAAAGATTTATCACCAGAATGGAAATCAGCTGAGAAGATCACATTAAAAGATATTTTATCTGATTGCCCTCCAGTGACAACAATTGATAGCTGGAATGCCCTGTTAAGACAATATGGTGTTGTTGTTTAAACTATATGAGTCTTGGTGTTGTGGATTCAGAGAATTTGGATGATGAATGTTGGATGCAGCTTGCTTACGAACAAGCTGCATTCGCTGCTGCGCAGGGGGAGATCCCTGTGGGTGCGGTGATCGTGAGTCAGGGTAAAGTGATTGGTTCAGGTTATAATGCACCAATTAAACAATCCGATCCGACTGCCCATGCTGAGATTCAAGCTTTACGTGCAGCATGTCAATCATTGAATAACTATCGCTTACCAGACGATGCTGTACTGTATGTGACACTAGAGCCTTGTACGATGTGTGTCGGTGCATTGATTCATGCACGCATTAAAAAAGTGGTATTTGCAACCACCGAACCTAAAGCTGGTTCATTGGTCAGTGCTCGGCAGTTATTGGAAAATGGTTATTACAATCACAAATTTGTTTTTGATCAAGGTTGTATGCAAACTCAGTGTTCATTGCAACTCAGTGCGTTTTTCAAACAAAGACGAGATGAAAAAAAGAAAATTCGTTTATCAAAAACGTCCTTAAATGATTAAAAATGTCACTGTAGTTGTGGCAAACTAAGCCTCCAATGATTTTGGCTAGATCAAAAAGGCAAAGCTATGCGTAATGCAATCACCATAAAAAAAGAGTTTAATGCACCAATTTCTGAAGTTTTTGACTTATTGTCAAAACATGCAACTTATAATAAAGCATTTGCTCCTTTACAAGTTGTACGTGTAAAAGATTCTGCTGATCCTCAGCGTCCAGATGGAATCGGTTCAATTCGCCGTATGGGCTTTGGACCAATCAAGCCTCTTCAAGAAGAAATCACATTACTAGAAGAGAATAAACGTATTGAATATAAATTGATTAATAATCCTTTGGTAAAAAACCATCTCGGACAAATTGATTTTAAAGAAATCACACCGTTTATTACTTTAGTGACTTATAAGATTGAATTTACGGCAAAAGCACCTTTTGTAAGTAAATTAGTTCTTGCACAACTCAAAGCAGCGATTACACTAGGTTTTTCAAAATTAGCGAAGTCAGTTGCTTCATAAGAGATGGGAATGACAGTTCATATTATTACGATTGATGGTCCAAGTGGCTCTGGTAAAGGGACATTGGCAGCTAAAATTGCTGCGCATTATGGTTTTAATTTATTAGACTCAGGTGCTTTATATCGTTTACTTGGACTGTCGCTATTTCAGCGAGATCTACTGAATAAAATTCAAGAACAGTTAGTGCAATGTGTTGATTTTGCAACTCATTTAGATATTGAGTTTAAATCAACAGATGCAGGCACGCTTATTTTTCTTGAGGGCGAGGACGTGACCAACACTATTCGTACTGAGCAAGTTGGTGAGTATGCCTCTAAAGTTGCGACTGTTCCTGAATTAAGACAAGCATTATTTGAGCGTCAGCGTGCATTTATTCAAGCACCTGGATTGGTTGCAGATGGCCGTGACATGGCGACAGCGATTTTTCCAGAGGCTCAAGCGAAAATCTACTTAACAGCATCGGCTGAATCTCGTGCAGAGCGACGTGTAAAACAGTTGCAGGGCATAGGTCTTGATGCTAAAATAAGCGACATTTTATCTAACATACAGGCTAGAGATAAAAGAGATATGGAGCGAACAGTTGCTCCGCTCAAGCCCGCTGAAGATGCGTATATCATTGATAGTTCTACAATAGGCATCAATGAAGTGTTTCAGTTGATGGTTGACTATACTAATAGCCGTATAAACTAGATACACAATTTTTTTATCAGTTGAAGCATTGCTTGATCAGATCTTTTGGACAATGTAACAACTTAACTAAACCGGCCTTGTCTGATCCAAGACCGCGGACTTTATCAGGTATATCATGACCGAATCTTTTGCAGCCCTCTTTGAAGAAAGTGAATTAAACCTCAACGTTGAAAAGGGTGCAGTCATCCAAGGTACTGTTGTTAGTATCGATTCTGACTGGGTTACTGTTGACACTGGCCTTAAATCTGAAGGTGTTGTTGACCGTGCTGAATTTTTAAATGAACAACGTGAACTTGAAGTTCAAGTTGGCGATACTGTTGACGTAGTTGTTGAAGCGCTTGACAACGGTATGGGTCAAACAGTTTTATCACGTGAAAAAGCAAAACGTGCTGAAACTTGGACTAAACTTGAGAAAATCTTTGAAGACGGCGAAATCGTTACTGGTGTTATCTCTGGTAAGGTTAAAGGCGGTTTCACTGTTGACATCGGTCCTGTACGTGCATTCTTACCAGGTTCTTTAGTTGATACTCGTCCTATTCGTGACACAACTCACCTTGAAGGTAAAGAGTTAGAGTTCAAAGTAATCAAACTTGATGCTAAACGTAACAACGTTGTTGTATCTCGTCGTGCAGTTATGGAAGCTGAATCTTCAGCTGACCGTGAAGCATTACTTGCTCAACTTGAAGAAGGTCAAACAGTTACAGGTACAATCAAGAACCTTACTGATTACGGCGCGTTCGTTGATCTTGGCGGTATTGATGGTCTTCTACATATCACAGATATGGCTTGGAAGCGCATCAAGCACCCTTCAGAAGTTGTTGAAGTTGGTCAAGAAGTTACAGTTAAAGTACTTAAGTTTGACCGCGAGCGTAATCGTGTATCTTTAGGTCTTAAGCAATTAGGCGAAGATCCATGGTTAGCGATCATGAGCCGTTACCCTAAAGGTTCTATCGTTAAAGCACGTGTAACTAACTTAACTGACTACGGTTGTTTTGCTGAGATCGCTGAAGGCGTTGAAGGCTTAGTACACGTTTCAGAAATGGATCACACAAACAAAAACATCCACCCATCTAAAGTTGTTCAGATTGGTGATGAAGTTGATGTTATGGTTCTTGAAGTTGATGAAGAACGTCGTCGTATTTCATTGGGTATCAAACAAACTCGTGCTAACCCATGGGAAGAGTTTGCTAAAGCGAATGAAAAAGGCGAAAAAGTTGCTGGTACAATCAAGTCAATCACTGACTTCGGTATCTTCATCGGTTTATCTGGTGGTATCGACGGTTTAGTACACTTGTCTGATATTTCTTGGAACGAACAAGGCGAAGAAGCGATTCGTCGTTACAAGAAAGGCGACACAGTTGAAGCAGTTATCTTATCTGTTGACGCTGAAGGCAACCGTATCAGCCTTGGTATCAAGCAATTAAACAGCGATCCATTCAATGACTTCTTAGCAGCGAATGAACGTGGTGCTTTAGTTAAAGGTACTGTAACTGCTGTTGATGCTAAAGGTGCTACAGTTAAATTAGCTGATGATATCGAAGCAACGCTTAAAGCTTCTGAAATCAATCGTGACCGCGTTGAAGATGCGACTAAATTCTTAGAAGTTGGTCAAGAAGTTGAAGCGAAGATCATCAATGTTGATCGTAAATCTCGCTCTATCAACTTGTCTATCAAAGCGAAAGACGAAGCTGAAGAGAAAGAAGCTGTGAACAATGCGCGTCAAGCAGCAGCGGCACAAGTTTCTGAAGCAAATGGTCCTAAGACTATTGGTGATTTGATCAAAGCTCAAATGAAGTAATTTGTTAAATGGTACATTTCTTGTAACAGAGATGTACTTTTTTATACAAAAATACTGCAAACGGTAGCGTAGTATCGATGTACTGCGCTACCGTTTTGTATTTAAACAGGTTATTATTAAAATATTGAAAAGTCGCAATAATTAAAGAGGTCATCGATGACTACTGAAGCACTTAACAAATCTGATTTGATTGAACGGATTGCTCTTAAAAACCCACATCTAGCAGAACCATTGGTTGAAGATGCGGTCAAAATTATGATTGATCAAATGATCGAAGCGCTTTCGAACGGCGATCGTATTGAGATTCGTGGTTTTGGCAGTTTTGCTTTACACCATCGTGAACCACGTTTAGGACGAAATCCTAAGACAGGTAAATCTGTAGATGTAGCAGCAAAAGCTGTACCGCATTTTAAACCTGGTAAAGCACTTCGTGATGCAGTAAATGAGTTTTCTGACTAAAAACTGAGGTGTTCATGCGTTATATCCTTATAGCATTACTCATCGCCATTTTTGGTTATTCACTTGCTCTAGTGCTTCAAAACCCAACAGAGTTAGCTGTAAATTTATTATTTACCCAAGTTCCAGCAATGCGCTTAGGTTTATTACTTTTACTTACTTTAGCATTGGGTATTTTGGTTGGTTTGCTACTAGGTGTACAGGTTTTTCGAGTTTTCCAAACAAATTGGGAAATTAAGCGATTACGCAAAGATATAGATCACCTTAGAAAAGAGCAAATTCAGCTTGCTCAGCAAGCAGCCGCAGAAGCTGCTGCAAGTGTAAGACACGAAAAAACTGTATTGGATATTACCAATGAAAATAAAAGCCCATTATAATATGGGCTTTATTTTTATCAGGAAGGCAAGCTCTTGAGTATCATTGTTGCGCTAGATGCAAAAAGCGAGTACGACGCTTTAACGATTGTGGATCAGCTTGATCCTGCTTTATGTCGTGTCAAAGTGGGCAAAGAGCTTTTTACTCATGAAGGTCCAAGTGTTGTTAAAACCTTACAAGATAAAGGTTTTGAAGTTTTTCTTGATTTAAAATTTCATGATATTCCGAATACAACAGCGCAAGCTGTCTGTGCTGCGGCAGATCTTGGTGTATGGATGGTGAATGTTCATGCTTCAGGCGGTCGTAAAATGATGGAAACTTGTGTTGAAAGACTCAAAGCAGGGAACTATCAGACTCAGCTGATTGCTGTTACTGTGTTGACGTCAATGGGGCGTGAAGATTTACGTGATATCGGTTTGGATATTGAACCTGTAGAACATGTAAAACGCTTAGCTAAACTGACGCAAGAAAGCGGCTTAGATGGCGTGGTTTGTTCTGCACAAGAAGCAAAAATTCTTCGTGAGATATTGAACGCTGATTTTGGATTGGTGACGCCAGGTATTCGCCCTGAAGGCTCAAATGCAGATGATCAAAAACGTATTGTGACACCTAAACAAGCAATGCTCGATGGTTCTACGCATTTGGTGATTGGTCGTCCAATTACCAAGGCGGAAAATCCAACTGAAATGCTGAAGTCGATTCTCGCCTCGATCTAAGCCACAGATTTTTATCAATCTGAATACAATCTCATCAGCTAGAATTGTCGAGTACTTTTTGTATAGACAATGCTTTACTTTTCATGGATGAAAAGTAATAAAAGTCTTTTATTTAGCTGATGATATATCTGAGCTATTCCAAAGTATTGTTTTTGAATCAGTGCAAAATAGCGATGGGCGACGTGTGTGCCGCCAAGATAATAGAGATAATGAGTCCATTTCTAAGTGATGAGATGTATCACTAGAATTTCAAATTTAAAAATAAGCTGATTAAGAGTGGTGCAAGTAATGACAGAATTAATCCGCTCATCATTGCATGTGGTATGTAATGTGTGCCACATGACTGTTTGACCATTGCAAGCGTAACATCCATTGAAGTCGCACCTGCGCTTGAAATTGCCGACCGTGGAAATCGCCAACCTAAACAATACATAAGTAAAATGGCGAAAATTTCTCTAAATAAATCTGTTAATAATGCAATGCCACCGAGCTTGGCTGAATGTAATTCAGTAAACAAAATTCCAGACATGGAATACCAACCATAACCTTGAGCTAAAGCCATCATTTCATTCAGGGTATAATCATGAGATAGAATGAGATAATTGATGATTGCAGCCAGACAAGAACCGACAAAGGCTGCGGCAGGAACAAGTAGTACTCTCCAACCTAACCAACTACGATCAAATTGTGTAAAAGCAAGTTCAACACCGATTAGAAAGATAAACACGAGTAATAAATACCAACTGTTAAATACAATTTGTATATTTGATGTATTTATTAGTATTCCAAGCAAAATTCCAATACCTAAAGCGAAGAATGCTTTAGCAATATTCTTTAATGCATTCATAAATAGATGTAATGAAATTTTTCCTTGTACGCTTTGGCGGTCTATAAGTGTGTAGGTAATTAAACAGATAAAGAATGAGCCGATTGAGGTTGTAAATGCAATTAGCAATGCAGGGGGTAAAATTGCAATTGGATTTGAAATATGATTTAAGGCTTGGGTGAGTTCAAATGCAACACTGATCAATAATAGATAAGAAAAGTAGGGAAGAATTTTAAATACAAATTGTTTAATCTGCTGAGATAGTTGAGGTGCTACAAAATAGCCTAAGCTTATTGCGAGAAAAATTTGGAAAATAAGTACAAAAGATTGCATAAAAAAAGCAGGCTACGAATAACCTGCTTATTATGAATAATTATTGATTAGGCTGCATTGTTTTTTGCATTTGCTGTCGTATTGATAAAATTATAATCAGCGACATTTACTTTGCGAGTTTCTAACCAATATTTCCAAGTATACGTTGGCCATAATGAGAAGTTTTTACCGTCAGCAGCTTGATACCAACTGCTACATCCGCCTGCTTGCCAAACTGTGCCTTTAAGCTGTTCTTGTACACGTTCATTGAACTGATCTTGAACTTCCTGCTTAATTTCAACAGCTTGAGATCCTGTTTTGTCCACTGTTTGAATCAACTGCAAGATATAGTTTACTTGAGATTCAATCATGAAAATAACAGAGTTATGACCTAAAATTGTATTTGGGCCTAAGAGTTGGAACAGGTTAGGAAAGTTTTTAGTGCTCATGCCATAGTAGCTTTCTGCACCATCTTTCCAAGCTTGTTTAAGCTCAATTCCATTACGTCCAACACAATCGAAATGTTTTAAGTAAATGCGTGGATCGGTAATAAAACCTGTACCATAAATCAAACAGTCAATCTGACGCTCTTTACCATCTTTGGTAATAATGCCGTTTGCTGTGATTTCTTGAACACCATCGGTAATTAATTCAACATTTTTACGGTTGAATGTAGGGAAGTACTTATTTGAAATCAAAATACGCTTACAACCCATGACAAAATCAGGAGTCAGCTTTTTAGCTAATGCTTTGTCTTTGACTTGGAAACGAATGAAAGCTTCAGCAAGTTTTTGACCATATTTCATGATCTGTGGTTGTACGATTGGCACAACACGTGATTCATTGGTCCAGTACAAACGAGTACGATGGATTTGACGATAAATATTAGATGCTTTAAACAAAGACTTGCTTAATTGAGAATATTTACGCTCATCACGTGGAATTACCCATGCAGCAGTACGTTGGAATACATAAAGCTGTTTCACTTCTTGTGCGATTTCTGGAATATATTGAATCGCACTACCACCCGTACCAATAGAAGCAACGGCTTTGCCTTCTAAGCTGTATTTGTGATCCCATTGTGAAGAATGGAAAACTTTGCCTTTAAATTTCTCAATGCCTTTTAAATGAGGAATTTGTGGAACGTGTAAAGGGCCCGAGGCAAAGATCACGAATTGTGCTTCAATCGTTGGTTGATCTTTAAATTCTAAAGTCCAAACATTACGATTTTCATCAAATTCAGCATGGCTAACTTCATGATTGAATTTGCAATAATCTTTTAATTTATACTGTTCAGTAATATCTTGAATATATTCGAAAATTTCATCTGCTTCAGCGTAGCGTTTAGACCAATCTGTTTTTGGTGCAAATGAAAGCGAATACATGTGTGATTGAACATCGCACGCTGCACCTGGGTATTGGTTTTCACGCCATGTGCCACCAACGTCATTGGTTTTTTCTAAAATTACAAAATCTTTGATTTGACTTTGTAATAGTCGAATAGACATTGCTAAACCACCAAAACCTGCACCGATAATTGCAACTTTGGTTTTTTGAATAGCATTTTGGGTTACATCACGCATAGTCCATGCCCTATACATCTAAATTTCGTGCAAGTTTAAAGGTTTTATGGAGATTAAATATGATTATATAGACGCAGAACTTGATCATTTCGGCAATTCATTTCTGTGTTTTTTTATAGTACAACATTAAGGTTTTGGGAACTGCATTCAGAATTATGAAGAGATCTATCCTCGGATTGATGTATTTAATTCAGGGCATGCGTCATGTCGGCATAGATGTAGATGCTCGTTTAGCAGATATGGGGATTCTCGCCGATGCTTTAGATCCGAATTCGATCATTGCTGATGAAATTGAATGGGACATCTTACAATATATTAGTCAGGATATTTCTCCAGAACAAGGTTTAGTGATTGGACAGCATTATGCACTTGCAGGGTATGGTCCATTCCTGATGCTACTTGTCACAAGTGATACTTTACATAACGCGCTATTAAATGGTGTACGTTTTCAACAATTGACACATCTATTTGGTTCATTACAACTGAACATTGAAAAGAATTTCATCCACTTACATTATCAACCTATTGATTTAAATACACATTTGGGACAATTTCGTGCTCAATGTGAAATATCTGGTACATATAAATTTCTACAAGATATTTTTAAAATGATGGGGCTTGAAATTCCTGATATTCAAATAGAGCTACCATTTCAAATACCAAGAGAAATGGAATTAATAAAAGCTTATCAGCAATATTATGGCCTAGATGTTAAGTTTGAATGTCAGCAGGCTTCTTTCATTCTAAAAAACACTAAAATTTTAAATATTAAAATTCCATCTGCTGATGCGTTAACTTATCGTGTTTATGAAGAAAAATGCCTACAAGATCTGAATAAATTAGAACGAAGTACCAGTGCAAAGTTAACCATTTTAGAATATGTCGAGGAATATCTTGAAATGCAAAATGGTGTAATACCTACAATGTCTGAAACAGCATGTGCATTAAAGATTCCTGAGAGGACTCTAAGACATAAATTGCAGCAATTACAAACCAGTTATAAAGAAATTCGCGAAAGATTAATTAAGCAGAAGGCATTAAAATTTATTGAAGATAGTGCATATTCGATAGAACAAGTTGCAGAAATGCTCGGTTATTCTGAGCCTGCGGCGTTTAATCATGCTTTTAAACGCTGGTTTGGTCAAAGCCCACGCCAATATAATCGAAATCATTAAATGGTAAAAGAATGGTACATTATGATGTTTAAACTGCATGATAATTAAGCCTAAAATCTAATGTCTTTGGACTCAATGTTCGATATAATTTTCACCAATTAAAATTGTAATAACACCTTATGTCAAATTCTAAACCAGACTCACATAACACTTCATTTATGCCGATCTCACCTGCAGAGCGTTATGCTCAAGCAATTGAATCAGGTCAATTCATGCCAGATGAAGCTCAAGCTCAGGCAGTGCAAGAGTTAGATCGAGTATGGAAAGAGTTGCTCACACGTTATAAAGCCTCAAAGAAAGCATTTAGACGTTTCCGTCGTCAAACCTACCCAAAAGGTGTTTATATGTGGGGTGGTGTAGGACGTGGGAAAACATGGTTGATGGATCAATTTTATGAATCAGTTCCATTTCGCCGTAAAACCCGAATGCATTTCCATCATTTTATGCAACATGTGCATAAAGAATTGAATAAGCTTTCAGGTCAACGTAATCCATTAGATTCTGTTGCTGATCAGATTTATAAAAATGCGGTTGTCATTTGTTTTGATGAGTTTTTTGTATCAAATGTGACGGATGCAATGATTATTAGTGATTTATTTCAAAAGTTATTTGAACGTGGCGTCACGTTGATTGCGACGTCTAATATTGCACCAGAAGGTTTATATAAAAATGGTATCCATCGTGACCGTTTTCTTCCTACAATTGACTTGGTACAGAAAAATTGTGCTGTATTGAATGTCGATGCTGGTGTTGATTATCGGTTACGCGTTTTGAAACAGGCGCAATTGTTTAAGCATCCTTTGAGTCATGATGCACAAGCATGGATGTTTGAACGTTTTCAAGCGTTGACACATACACAAACGCTTTCTAATACCCCAATTATGATTAATAACCGAATTGTAGAAACCTTGGGTCATACTGAAGATGTATTGTGGTGTGAATTTTCTGAGTTATGTTTTAAGCCACGTAGTCCTGCCGACTTTATTGAAATTGCTAATATTTATAATACGGTACTGGTGAGTAACGTACCACATTTAACGGATTTCCTTTCGGAAGGAACACGTCGTTTTATCTATTTAGTCGATGAGTTTTATGATCGTGGTGTGAAGCTGCTTTTAACCTCAGAAGATTCGATTATTGATCTCTATGAAGGTGAAAGATTAGCATTTGAAATTGAACGAACTCGTTCACGTTTATTGGAAATGCAATCGGATGATTATCTGCACTCAGAACATCGCCAAATTCAAGTTTCAAAAACCTCATAAATTTTAAGGGCATTCTACGGAATGCCTTTTTTATAAATTCAGATAGACAAAGCTTTATTCTTAATTGAATTTTGTTATAACTAGATGAGTTTGAGAAAGCGAGTGTGTCGCATAAATAGGGCTAAGTAGTACATCATTTGGTTTTTGATGTTAATAAAAAGTATATTTGTCAATACTTAAACTAAGAAAATGCTTACTATTTAGCAATGTGATATTACTATTCAGGCTAGTATAAATCGGTATACTAGGTTTCTTGTTATAAAAAGTTAGCACCATCAGGAAAGACAATGACTGTACGTATTCAACAAGGCAAGCTAGCAATTGCTAAAGAACTTTACGATTTCATCGAAAATGAAGCTTTACCAGGTTCTGGTCTAGACAGTGAAACTTACTGGAAAAATTTCGAGCAAGTCGTTGTCGATCTTAGTCCAAAGAATAAAGCACTATTAGCGAAGCGTGATGAAATCCAAGCTAAGATTGATGAATGGCATCGTAATAATGAATTTGAGTTAAATGCGTATAAAGCATTTTTAACTGAAATCGGTTACTTAGTACCAGAAGTTGCTGATTTCCAAGTAACGACTGAAAATGTAGATGAAGAAATTGCACTATTAGCTGGTCCACAGCTTGTTGTACCTGTACGTAATGCACGTTACTGCTTAAATGCTGCAAATGCACGTTGGGGTTCATTATATGATGCACTTTACGGTACCGATGTAATTTCTGAAGAAAATGGTGCAGAGAAAGGTAAAGGGTACAACCCAGTCCGTGGCGATAAAGTAATTGCTTTCGCTAAAGATTTTCTTAATCAAACATTCCCACTTGCTCAAGGTTCTCATGCCGATGCAACTAAGTATGCAGTTGATCACAATCGTTTAGTTGTGACTTTAAAAGATGGTTCTACAACATCTTTAGCACATGAAGCTCAATTTGTTGGCTTTAATGGTGAAGCTGCAAACCCAGTTGAAATCGTTTTATTAAATAATGGCTTGCACGTTATTATTGATATCGATGCAAATAGCCCAATTGGTAAGACAGATGCAGCTGGTGTAAAAGACTTAACACTTGAAGCAGCAATTACAACGATCCAAGATTTGGAAGATTCTGTTGCTGCTGTTGATGCAGAAGAAAAAGTTGAAGGCTACCGTAACTGGTTAGGTTTAATGAAAGGTGATTTGCAAGAGTCAATCGAGAAAAATGGTAAAACCATTACTCGTTCTCTAAACAAAGACCGTACAATTCAGAACTTAATCGGTGGTACAACAACTTTACATGGTCGTTCATTGATGCTTCTTCGTAATGTTGGTCACTTGATGACTAACCCAGCGATCCTTGTAGAAGGTGAAGAAGTATTTGAAGGCATCATGGATGCATTGGTTACACCATTGCTTACTGTTGCTGATATTCGCGGTGAAAATGAGAATAAAAACTCTCGTAAAGGTTCAATGTATATCGTTAAACCAAAAATGCATGGCCCAGAAGAAGTTGCATTTGCGGTAGAGTTGTTTGAACGTGCAGAACAAGCGCTTGGCTTACCTGCAAAAACACTCAAAATTGGTATCATGGACGAAGAACGTCGTACTTCTGTTAACTTGAAAAATTGTATCGCTGCTGCAAAAGACCGTACAATTTTCATTAACACAGGCTTCATGGATCGTACGGGTGATGAAATCCATACGTCTATGGAAGCAGCGCCAATGGTACGTAAAGAAGCTGTTAAAGCGCAAAAATGGATTGCTGCTTATGAAAATCGTAACGTTGCAATTGGTTTAGCATGTGGTTTACAAGGTAAAGCGCAAATTGGTAAAGGCATGTGGCCAAAACCAGATAGCATGAAAGATATGTTGGCGACTAAGACAGCTCATCCGAATGCTGGTGCTTCTTGTGCGTGGGTTCCATCACCTACAGGTGCTGCACTTCATGCTATGCATTACCACCAAATCAATGTAAAAGCACGTCAAGATGAATTGCTTGCTGAAGCAATGTTGTCTTTAGATGACTTGCTAACCCCTCCTTTTGCACCAGAAACAAACTGGACGGCTGAAGAGCTAAACAATGAGCTTGAAAATAACTGTCAAGGTATCTTGGGTTATGTTGTTCGTTGGGTTGACTTGGGTGTAGGTTGTTCTAAAGTTCCAGATATCAACAACGTTGGTTTAATGGAAGACCGTGCAACTTTACGTATTTCTTCTCAACACGTTGCGAACTGGTTACGTCACAATATCGTAACACGTGAGCAAGTTGAAGAAGTGCTTAAGCGTATGGCTGTAATTGTAGATCAGCAAAATGCGAATGATCCACTATATACAGCAATGGCACCAAACTTCGATGGTATTGCATTCCAAGCTGCTGCTGATTTGATCTTCAAGGGCGCTGAGCAACCATCTGGTTATACAGAGCCATTGTTACATGCTGCACGTTTAAAACTTAAAGGTTATACAGGTGATTAATTTCATCTAAAATAAAAAGCCTCTTCGGAGGCTTTTTTTATTAAATAAGGTGCTTGTGATTTTATGTGTGCTAACTACAAACCAATAACACTTGAGCAATTACAACAACTTGAACTACCACTTGTGCCTTTTAACTGTCCCGATGAGATTTATCCAAGTTATAAAACTCCACTATTGTTTAAATCTGAACATGGATTGGAGTGGCGAGAAGTATTATTTGGTTTAGTGCCGAAATGGGCAGAGGATATTAACAGTTCTAAACGTGCTTATAATGCTCGACATGAAACCATTTTTCAGAAGCCTAGCTTTCAATATGCAGCGTATAAATGCAAGTTCGGTGTGATTCCAGTGACTGAGTTTTATGAAAGTAAATATATTGAGAATAAACCGCAACGATGGGGCGTACGGCGTAAAGATGGCAAAGCATTTTATATTGCAGCACTTTATGAAATTTGCAAAATCGAGAATGAAATTATTCGTTCCGCAGCGATGCTTACGATGGATGCAATAGACCATCCGATGATGAAAGAGTTTCACGAGCCTGGTGATGTAAAACGATCCGTCGTCATTATTCCACATGATTGTCTTGATGATTGGCTGAGTTTAAAACAACCACATCAAATGATTCAATTTATGCAGGGATTTCCAGTAGAAGAGTTTGAATGTTTACATGTACCTAAAACTAAAATAGAAAAGCCAACACCTCAGATGAATATGTTCGACCTTTTTTAAGGCATAAAAAAACAAGGGCTTCTATTTGGAAGCCCTTGTTTTAGTATTTTGTAAAATTAACGTGCAAGATTTTTAAACATATGTTTCAAAATTTCCATCGTTTTTTCGATTTGCAATGGTGTTAAACCATCAAATGATTGCTCTAAGATTACAGAAGTTAAATCATTAATTTTTATAATCATTTCTTTGCCTTTATCTGTCAGATAAACACGAGTAATACGACCATCTTCTTTACATGAATATGTTTCAATATATCCCTCATCTTTGAGGCGATACACGATTTTAGTCGTTGTAGACATTTTTGAAATGACCATGTCCGAAAGTTCAGACACACTTGCATGGGGTTTTACATTCAATGCAATTAAAATACGACGGCGAGAGTTGTCTAAACCATACTTTTTAAGTACGTTGTCGATATTTTGAACGTACTGTGCATTTACTTGAGAAATCCAGAAATAAGGAAAGTCTTCTAAGTTAAATGTTTCTGATGTAGGTAAAAAACGCGCATATTTTTTAGGCATTAAGTTATTTCCTATGCTTGTTACACAGAGTTGTTAGATGCAACCCCAAGATTCCATGAAATGTCTACAATTTATACATTAGAAAAAACATTAGATTTGTTCTTTCTAACATTTCGTTTATAACAAATCTTCCTAAAAGTGGCGATAAAACCATCTTTATTAAAGATAAGAAAATCATCATGTAAATTGTATAAAACCGTTATTAATGATGGTTTTACCTATCTATTTTACCCCAGTGGTATTTCCACAGTGTTGCATTGTAGCGTATTTGTAGAACAAATGTATTGTAGAAAATAAATACAAATTATGACGTGACTTTTTTACAAAAACTTCTGTCTAAAATGTCATAAAGATATGAAATTAATACATTTGTAAAATAAATTTTATTAAAAAACAAATTTAATACAGTGGTTTGTATTTAACAATTGGTTAAAAAATGAATTTATGTGGTTTGTTAAAAAGTTGAATAAATACATTCTTTATCACATTTTTTAGATAAATCTTTAAAATATCTTGCTTAAAAAGAATACAAATGTAGCTTTATTGCGTGGTATTTGCTTGTTTTTAAATCAACTTATCAGGCTAGATTTTGTTGTTGCATTAGATTTAACGTTATTTTTTGCTATTGAATAAGTTTTAAATCATAAAAAAACGCATCTAAATTGGATTACGAATTAGATGCGTGAAAAGTGAAAACGATTCGCTTAAGGATACGTCTAAAGTTTTAATTCATTTTCTAATATAGGCCATAGTTTGTGATGTGATTTCTTGAACATAGACATATGTCCAATCTGCTTATAACCATGTTTTTTAGGATTTAATTCAATCAAATGTGTTGTTGCATTTGGGTAAAGTCGTAACAGATCCTTAACATTTGCTTGCGTTGCAATTTCATCATCACTCGCCCAAATTGATGTAATCGGACAGACAATCTCTTGGTGGTAATCGTTGTGAATGCTTTTACCAATTGCATTCATAACATAACCAGGTTTGCTACAGAATTCTGCCCATTGTTTTGCTACGTTTTTTGGCAGATTTTCACCCATCCCAATAAATTGGGTGGCACCATAACCTTTAAATAAGCTTGAAACTGGAAAAATAACATTGAACATCAGTGGTGCAAGAAGTTTTGTTTTGCCTTTTAACCCTTTTACATGACCTGTTGAACCCGCAATTGCGACAACTTTAGCAACTTTGTTGTAATGTGGATTGATACCCAGTAATTGACCACCAGCACTATGACCGAGAATAATGACTTTTTCGGCTTGAGTACGATTTAATAGGGTTTCAATCGCTGCTGGAATATCTAATAGTCCCCAATCATTAATACTGGCATTTGAATCTTTCAATTCTCCATGTAATGACTGACCAATGCCTCTAAAATCAAAACTTAAAACACTATAGCCTTGTTGATTTAACCATTCTGCAAATGAGTGATAAAAACTTTTGGTAATACCTGTCGCTGGACAAATCAAGATCGGAAATTGTTTAGTGTGATCAGTTGTAGGGTAATATTGTGCGGCAAGTTGATAACCATCTTTGCAGCTAATCCAGAAGGATTCAAATGTCGTCATTTGAGAAGTACTCGTATCTAGGCATATTTCTACTTTACACAAGTTCCAAAAAGAAACTTGTGTAAAAAGTGACTTAAAAGTCAAATTTTATGTAATATAGCTGCTTTGGGAATCATGATTTAGGGAAAAGGGAAATGTTGGTTTTAACTAGCGCAACGGAATTGGCAATTATATTCAGTGGGATATTTCTGTGGGTTGGGATGATCACAGGTGTATGGAAATATTATCAAATTAGGAATACAGAGTTGGCACGTGCGCATTATTATGTAGACATCGCACACCGGAGTAGTTTGCTTTATGCTGCTGCGAGCTTAATTTTAGCCGCCTTAAGTTTTTTCACGAGCTTATCTGATACTTTGAGCTTATTTTGTGTAATTGCAAATTTATTCTTTTTTTCGATGTCGATTTTGGTCTATATCATTCATGGAATGTTAAAGGATACGACCAATCAGTTTAAGCAACCACATAAGTTAGGGCAGTGGTCAATTCCTCGCTGGTGTATGACCTTTTTAATGCTGAATTTAATTATTGTTGAGTTAGGTGCGACAACTGTCTTACTACTTGGAACGATTGTAAAGTTTACAAACTAAAAAATGGATGAGTAATCATCCATTTTTCTTAAAACATTCTATTGGCGCTTGGCACTTATCTGTCGAAACTTTCGATCAATCATCCCCCACATGCAAAAGGCCAGCGACACAATCAGAGCGTATGCAAAATATTCGGGTTTTAAGTTGCCCTTAATCGTGCCTTGCAATAACAATGTCGCCATAAGCGCAAGTGTTGTAATTGCATATACCACTGAGTCGTTAGTCTTCAGAGTGTCAATGAAGACTTGCTTGTTGAAATGTAATGATAACATCTCCATCCCTCCCTTGCGGTGTGATGACAAAACCTAATCGTTTTTGTCAGAATTATTATTCAAGTTGTACTTTGAATTTCCTCATATTTCAAGGGCTAAGTTGGCTATTTTTTAGATAAATTTATGAGGGTATTGATTTCTATACCAATTAAGTATTTATCATATATATTTATATTATTTTCTTATTGAATATTAAGTGTATTTTTTACATTTTGATAAATATTTAGAGCTAAAATTATATATTGCTTAGTCTTTTATCGTTGATCATTTGGTCGCATTTGGGCTTTGATCAAAGGAAATAATTTGTCGTAAACAAAAAATGTAAGTTGGATAAAAGAACATTTTTTGTATAGCTAAAATAATGTTTGGGTAAAACACCATTTTAACGACAAATCATTTTAATTCTTCGACACGGAAGAGAGTCGGTCTACCGCAATTGCGATAACCAAAACAGCCAGTGACGGAAGTAGCCAAGCAAGATTTTGTTCATTTAAAGGGAGATTATTAATGAACTGAGGTAATTGTTCGGTAAACCCAGCAGCTTTGAGTGCCTCAATGATGCCAAATAGGAAAGCAACAGCAGTAACAGAGCTCACGACAATTGAAGGTTTATTCCAATATTTCCAGAAAAAGCTCATCATAATCACAACAATAGCTGGTGGATAAATGGCACTTAATACTGGAACAGAGAACGCAATTAGTTTGGTTAAGCCTAAATTCGAAATTAATAATGAAAAACCAATTAAGATAAAAACCAATAATTTATATGGTAAGCCTGTTAACTCAGTGAAATATTCTGCGCATGCGCAAGTTAAACCAATCGCAGTCACCATGCAGGCAAGGAAAATTAAACCTGTTAAGAACAATGAGCCTAGATCACCAAACGCATGTTGAACATAAGCATGTAAAATAACAGCACCATTCGCAGCATTTGCGGCAACTTCATGGCTGCCCAATCCAAGTTTAAATAGGCTGATATAGACCAGTGTCAAACCTACACCAGCAATCAGACTTGCGATAATCGCATATTTGGTAATCAGTTTTGAGTCTGTGACACCACGTGATTGAATTGCTTGAATAATCACGATACCAAATACCAAAGCACCCAAGGTATCCATGGTTAAGTAACCATTGACGAAGCCTTCAGAAACGGGACTAGTCACATATTTGTGTACTGGTGGAGAAATGTAACCCGTTGGAATAAGAATCGCTGCAATACCCAGAATGGCAAGCGCAACAATTTTTAATGGTGCAAGTATATGACCAACGGTGTCCAAAAGTTTATTTGGATAAAGTGAGATAGCAGTCACAAAGGCAAAATAGATAATGCTGTAAATCAATAGGCTACTATTTGATGTTCCAAAATAAGGTGCAAATCCTATCTCATAAGAAACAGTAGCGGTACGTGGTGTTGCAAAGAGTGGCCCAACAGATAAATAGCAGACAATTGTGAGGAGTAAGCTAAAAAAGCGTCCTAAAGGCGAGCTGATCACTTCGATAGAGCCTTGCATACGAGACAAGGCCATAATCGTAATCACAGGAAGACCGACTGCGGTAATTAAGAATCCAAAAGCAGCGAGCCAGACATGTTCACCAGCCTGTTGTGCAACAATGGGAGGGAAAATAATATTGCCTGCACCAATGAAAAGTGCAAAGGTCATAAAACCAAGAGCAATAATATCTCCTGTACGAAGATGGTTCATAAAAGGGAGGTATAAAATAAAAGTGCGGATTCTAGAACAAAATTGTAGTCATTTGAAACTAATTTTATGTGAAAATTGGTTTATTTTTGTCTAATAAGAACTGATTAAAATCATGTAATTAGCTCTGGTAAACTTAATCTATTGAAAATATTTTAAAAGTAAAAAAATGTGCTTGTTAGACTTTTTTCTTATGTTGTATGCTGAAATTAAATGTAAAATAAAAAACAATCTTCGGTCTTAAAAAGATTGAAGATTTGTGTACTACAGCGTACAACTATTGAAATATTAAATGCAGTACAGAAAAATGAATCTGCATGTTGCATTAACCTAATATCTGAATAAGGAAATCTCGAATGAGAGCTTCTACTGTGACCATTAAATCTGAACAAGATATTGAGAAATTACGTATCTCAGGACGTTTGGCGGCACAAGTATTAGAAATGATTGGTGCTTATATCAAGTCTGGCGTTTCAACAGAATATTTAGATGACATCTGTAATGATTATATTGTAAATACGTTACAGGTGATTCCTGCCAATATTGGTTATCATGGTTTTACCAAGACGACATGTATTTCGATCAATGATGAAGTCTGTCACGGGATTCCTTCTACACATAGAATATTGAAAGATGGTGATATTTTAAATATTGATGTCGCTGTTATTAAAGACGGCTACTTTGGTGATACCAGTCGTATGTACTTTGTTGGAGAAGCGAATCCAGCAGCTAAGAAGCTGGTGGAAACAACCTATGAAGCCATGCTTGCAGGGATCCATGCCGTAAAACCTGGTGCGACATTGGGTGATATTGGTTATGCGATTCAATCGGTTGCGCAGCGTGAAGGCTATAGTATTGTTCGAGAATATTGCGGTCATGGCATTGGACGTATTTATCATGAACAGCCGAATATTCTGCATTATGGTCAGAAAGGACAAGGCATGGTCTTGAAAAAAGGCATGGTCTTTACGATTGAGCCGATGGTCAATGCGGGTAAACCGCATGTAAGAGAATTAAATGATGGTTGGACTGTCGTGACGCAAGATAAATCACTTTCAGCACAATGGGAACATATGGTTGCTGTAACCGATGATGGTTTTGAGCTGTTAACACCTTGGCCGAATGGAACAGGGCATTACCCTGCCATTTCATAAGGATATGATGCTCTGTCACAACCATCTGTGAAATACAACAGACCTAAAATTCGATTATAAATTGGGTTTTCTTTTGGTCGAGCATAGCGTAAGTTGTTCGACCAAATAGTCAATGAAGACACGAACTGCGGGTAATAAACCTCTGCGTGATGGATAGACGGCATGAAAAATACCATGTGGTGCTGTCCATTCAGGGAGTACTTTCACCAATTGACCTGATTTGATGAAATCTTGTGCAATGCTGTCAGGCAATAGGGCAATACCACAATTTTGGCTTGCAAGTTCAGCTAACATTAATAAGTTAGAACCCATAATGACAGGATTGACTTTGATTTTCTTTTGTTGGTTTTCAGGGCCAAACAATAAAAAGTGTTGGTCTAAATGTTCTTCTGCCATACTGATGATGCGATGATCACTGAGTTGCTCAGGTGTTGATAAATGTCCAAATTCATTTAAATAGGCTTGACTCGCAAAAAGACGTTGCTCAATTGCTTCAAATTGTCTTAATACAAGATTGGGGTCATCATCTAGTTTAGAGCGAACACGTAATGCTAGATCAATACCTTCATTAATCACATCTACTCTACGATTGCTGACCATCATTTGAACCCGAACCTCAGGGTACTTCTTCAAAAAAGCAGGCAGAATTTTTGCCATTTGATTTTGGGCAATGTCGACAGGCACACTGACTTTGATGACACCACGCGGTTGGCTACTTAAATGATTCACGACATCATGCGCAGCTTGGGCAGCATTCATCATCACTTGAGCATGATGATACACATCCATACCAATGTCTGTTACAGCAAAATGACGTGAACTTCGCTGAATGAGACGTACACCGAGTTGTTCCTCTAGATTATAAACTCTGCGACTGAGTTTGGATTTAGGAATATCAGTTGCACGTTCAGCCGCACTAAAACCACCATGTTCAACAACAAGCGCAAAGCAATAAAAATCATCTAAATCCGTTAGCATTACGCTATAAACTCCAGCTTTTGTGAGCAAGTTAAATCAGTATAAATACGATTACTCAACATTTTTAAATAATAATATATCTCGAACCTGTTGATATTCTTTCAAGCGCTCAAAATCTTTGATTGTTGGTGATTGAATTCGAGATAAGTTCATATTGTCAGCGATATCTGCTAATTTCACAACACGGGCAATTGGGTTTTGTACAGTTCGTTGAGCAGCTTGTAATCGAGATTCGCCTGTTTTTTTCGTGAGTGCGAGGATAGCGTCAATGATCTGTTGTTGAAACCCTAACTTGCGTAAATCTTCAGTGCTTGTTTCTGTATCTTCTAAAACATCATGTAAAACAGCAACAATTTTATGTTCAATTGTTGGAACATTCAGCATGACTCTTAACGGATGTAATATATAAGGGGCATTGGCTTTATCAACTTGACCTGCATGTTGTTGTGCTGCCAGTGCAATGGCTTGTTCAAGTGTTGCCATAAGCTAAATCCTTCTATTCAAGATAGATTCATACATCATATTCTTTTACACTGAATCAAATTTTTTACGCTGTAATATTATGTCATATCAACTCATCAACATTGTCGATGCAACTCAAAACATTTTATGCCCTTTTTGCCAACATGCCGTTTTGGATTGGCAGCAAGAACAATATATTCAGCCGTGTGAGCATACATTATTCATGGCAATGGATTTAGGTTTTGAGTTTATTGCTGATCGTTTTGAGGCAGTTTTGCCACAATCGGTTGATGAAATTCATGAAGACCCAAACATGAATATTTATGAGACGGTCACTCAGACAGACTATCCAAATATGCAAATTTACAAAGCAGATTTAGGTGTAGAGGGTATGTTTCGTTATGTGGGCTTTAGTCAACAATAAATCTAAGCCAATAAAAAAGCCAATCATGTGATTGGCTTTCGCTTGTATAGCTTATGCTTCAGGAGCAGGGCTATACTGTTCAACTAATGGTTTTAACTCGCCATTTTGGAACATTTCAAGCATGATATCGCTACCACCAACAAGCTCGCCGTTTACCCATAATTGTGGGAAAGTAGGCCAGTTTGCAATTTGAGGTAATGTGGTACGAATATCTTGGTTTTCCAAGATATTTACATAGGCAAATGGACGACCAATTTGGCTAAGTGCTTCAACTGCACGTGCAGAAAAACCACATTGCGGGAATTGTGGAGTGCCTTTCATGTAAAGTAAAACAGGGTGTTTCGCAATTTGATCACGAATTAACGCTACTGTATCACGCGCTTGTTCCGTCATAGATAGATCCTCAACTAATCTCCCTAAATTATATACCGAAAAATCGTTGAACGGCTATTGCTAAAGATTTTTCTTATATAAATGTGAGTTTGAGCTTTCAATCTATGCAAGTTTTTGCTTATATAAGTTTTTTCACCACAACTAATGATAGATTGAGTTTGTTATGACTAATATCACTCTTGCTCCTGTGCAACCTGATCAACCATCACATCTTATGGCAACTTATGGTCGCCAAGCGATCAGCTTTGTACGAGGACGAGGGGCGTATTTATATACGGCAGATGGTACGGAATATTTAGATGCTTTAACAGGGATTGCTGTTTGTGGCTTAGGGCACGCACATCCGGTGGTTGCGGAAGCGATTGCGGAGCAAGCTGCAACTTTAGTACATACCAGTAATTTATTTGAAATTCCTTGGCAAACGGCTGCTGCGCAGAAACTTGCTCAAGTTTCAGGAATGGAAGAAATTTTCTTCTCAAACAGTGGTGCTGAATCAAATGAAGGTGCGATCAAGATTGCACGTAAATTTGGCTTTCAACAGGGCATCAGTAACCCTAAAATTATTGTTGCTGAACAATCTTTCCACGGCCGTACTTTGGCGACTTTATCTGCGACAGGGAATAAAAAAGTTCAAGAAGGTTTTGCTCCCTTGGTTGAAGGCTTTATTCGTGTCCCATTTGGTGATGTTGAAGCGATTCAAGAAGCAGCGATTAACAATCCAGATATCGTTGCAATTCTGATCGAGCCGATTCAAGGCGAAGGTGGAGTAAATACCGCACCGCAAGGCTTTAGTTATTTAGATGAAGTACGTGCTTTATGTAACCAACACAATTGGCTAATGATGCTTGATGAAATTCAAACGGGTAATGGACGTACAGGTAAATACTTTGCTTACCAACATACCAATATTATTCCTGATGTCATGACTACAGCGAAAGGTCTAGGGAATGGTTTTCCTGTTGGTGCTGTGATGACTCAAGGTAAAGCGGTAGGCTTACTTGGTGCGGGCAGCCACGGTTCGACTTATGGCGGCACAGTGCTTGGTTCACGTGTGGTGTACACAGTACTTGATACATTGGAAAAAGAAAATGCTGTTGAAAATGCAGCAACAATTGGCGCTTATATTGTTGATCAACTACGAGCTGAATTGATTGATCAGAATGTGCAAGTGCGTGGTTTTGGTATGATGATTGGTATTCAATTGCCAAAAGATTGTGCTGAACTTGTTGCTATTGCACGTGATGAATATAAGTTAATTATCAATGTGACAGCTGGGTCGGTTGTGCGTTTATTACCGCCATTGAATATGACACAAACTCAAGCGGATGAATTATTGCAGCGTCTTGTACCTGTGATTAAAAACTTTTTAACAGCATAAACATTATTCCGCACAATAAGAAAAGGGCAATTAATTTGCCCTTTTCTTATTTCAGCGAGAAAGTTAGCCTGAAATATATTGTTGAAGTTGTTCGATTAGTATGCGTTGATCTTCCATTGCGGCTTTGACCAAATCACCAATCGAAATAAAACCGACTAATTTTTCTTTATCTAAAACAGGTAAATGACGTAAATGACGATCTGTCATTAATTGTAAGCATTCCTCAACCGTATTGTTTAGACCAACAGTGATGACCTTAGATGTCATAATGTCTGATACTGGTGTTGTATTTGATGAACGTTCCATCAAAGTTACTTTGCGTGTGTAGTCACGTTCAGAGAAAATACCAACCAGTTTTTCATCTTCTGCAACAACCAAAGCTCCCACGCCTTTATCTGCCATTATCGTAATTGCTTCAAGTACAGTCGCATTCGGTGAAATTGTAAAAATTGATTGTACGGTTTTATTTTTGATGACTTGGGCAACGATTGTCATTGTTTATCTACCTCTGTTGTATTGTCATTTTCATTTAACTTAACGGTATTTTTTTTAATTGCAAAGTCCTAATTAAGCTTCAATGATAACTTTTTCTCATGAATGTTTAAAAAGTCATCATTATCGCTTGGCAAATAAATTAAGCGATCCCTGTAGATTGTTGCGGCATAAAAAAGAAATGCTGCATTTGCTGTGTTGATAGCTTAAATTTGCGATGAGATGAATTAAAAAGAGCAGGTTCTACCTGTAAACGCGTTAAAGTTGGTAAAAGCGATTCGTGAAAATCTTTTGGTGTAATTTTACGTGGTTTGTAATTTTTCCAGTTTGATTTTGCATAACGGTGTGCTTGTACACCATTTAACCAAAATGGGAAAACATGACCATCATGATCAGACTTAATTGCCCAGCCTTGATGGTATAGACCCCATAGTACGCCACAATACATCATTGTTTTTAGAATTGAAATTTTGATCATCAATTCTCGTGAGACTGGTTGGAAATGATTAAAACGATACATGTTCGTAAACTAATTTTATTTAAACTCATGTTTTATTATAAGAAATCTATATGGCAATTATGTTTAAACAATTCATCTAAATCGTAAGCAAATATTCAATGGTGTTCAAAATGTGATTTTAGAAAGCTATTGAAGCTAAGGTTTTGATGCGCAACAGAAGACAAATGAAGTGAGTAGTTCTTATGAATAATGCTTTTACAACTATTAGGCATTAAAAAACGCCACCTGAGCAAGACAAAGCGGCTAAGCTTTGGTACAGCGCAAGTCAGGAATATGAAAGAGCCGTGTTGATTCGTTTTATGTCGGTATTAAAAAACGCCACCTGAGCAAGACAAAGCGACTAAGCTTTGGTACAGCGCAAGTCAGGAATATGAAAGAGCCGTGTTGATTCGTTTTATGTCGGTATTAAAAAACGCCACCTAGGTGACGTTTCGTTAAGCTTGTAATGTTGCCATTTTCTGCCAATATTGTGCTTTTAGCGAATCGCGTTCTACTCGAAAACCTTGATAATACAATTCCGCTAAAAATAACGCTGCTTTGCCATGACCTGCTTGAGCCACTTGTTCAAGCTCTTTCACTGCATCTAGAAAGTTTTTTTGCGATTGAATTGTATTCACCGCATTTGCATACACATGTTCTAGTTCATGTTGTGTAAAATGTTGAATCATATATAACTCCTTATTCTAATTATGATTACTTCAAATTCTATTCAAAGATACTTTACTTTGAATCTAAGTCACTATAACTCTGAATTATGAAATAATTATGACAAGATTACTTGAATTGTCAAATATATTGCGTGTCATTATGTAATTAAAGAGCTTACACGATTAAACAGTTTTGCCAAATATTTTTAAGTAAAATCAAAGTGAAAATAATAGAAATAGATAAGGAGAAGAATATGTCAAATATCATTGATGGTTTCAATTTTGATGTGCCACCATCAGAAAGCCAAATTATTGCTTTAGCTCACCATCACCGTAAATTACTCGATGAAGCTATTTTTCATCAAGAAATTCATTTAGGTGATTATTGTCTAGCCCAACGTAAACGCGTGTATGACTTTGCAAGCCATTTGACTCCTGAACAAAAGGATTGGTTCTATGACATTTATAATGGCGAGTTAAAACGTATCGCAGATGATGATGATTTACATCCTGCTGATGCTGAAAGTGGTGTAGGGATGTTTGCCGTATTTGTTACACTTATAATCATCGCCTGCATTTTATATTTTGCTTTTGTACGAACACTTATGAGTTAGATTTATGCTGATAAAGAGGCGTTCGGTAAACTTCTTCTCTTGATTTATTGAACGCTATACTTGTTCTAGGCGAGTCAGACACATACACTACATCTAATTCGAGGTAGATTATGCTGTCTATAATTTCTAAACATAAAGCTCTGCAATCCAAATTAGGATTACAAATAGACCAGTTTTATAATATTTTGGTCAGTATCATTATTTTGTCTATTTTTCTGCTTGCATATAAAGCATTACAACGTCCTGTAAATGAACTGCAATATCAGCAAATGCTTCAGTTTTCACAGCAAGCCAGTCATCCTAAGACGCAACAAATGGCAGCGGACATATTAGAACATACCCAAATTCGCCGTGTAGATTATCTAAAGCTTCTCAATGCTTATCAATTTGAATCTAGTCGTATTAAAGAATATCCAGCAATGGCACAAGAAGATGAATAAGTTTTAAACGACTCATTTTTATTTATAAATGAACACTTTGTCTTGGTCAGGAAAAAGAAACCAATTTGTGCTAGACTGACGATCTTTTAAAAAAGCTGCTTTTTTCTCAAGGAATCGACATGCAACAGCAATCGAATATGCAAAATAAATTCTTGATAAATGCTGATATTGGCGATGACGATGTCACATTGCCAAGTTTACCTGCTGTCGATGTTCCCATTATTGAGCCAGTAGTAAAAAATACAGTTGAGGCACCATCACTTGTGTCTGTAGAGGAGCCATCTGCCCCTGTTGTTACAGAAGAAACTAAATCGACTGGTGGTTTCTTTGGTCGTATGAAAGATGGTTTGACCAAAACGCGTCGTAGCTTTACTGATGGTATGGTCAATATCTTGATTGGTGGTAAAGAAATTGATGATGAGTTATTAGAAGAAGTTGAAGAACAATTACTTGTCGCTGATATTGGTGTTGAAGCCACCAAGACGATTATTGCGAATCTTACTGAAAGAACTGCTCGTGGAGATTTAATTTATTCGCATGCGCTCTACAAAGCATTGCAAGAAGAGCTGGTTGCGTTACTTGCACCACGTGTAAAACCATTACATATCGATCCAAATAAATCACCTTATGTGATTCTAATGGTGGGTGTGAATGGTGTAGGCAAAACGACAACCATTGGTAAACTCGCTAAGCGTCTCCAAGGTGAAGGTAAGAAAGTAATGCTTGCGGCGGGTGATACTTTCCGTGCTGCAGCGACTGAGCAACTCCAAATTTGGGGCGAACGGAATGAGATTCCTGTAGTTGCGCAGGGGCATGGTGCAGATAGTGCTTCAGTAATTTTTGATGCTTTTGAAAGTGCCCGTGCGAAGGGTATTGATGTCCTGATTGCTGATACAGCAGGACGTTTGCAAAATAAAGCAAACTTGATGGAAGAACTTAAAAAAGTTAAACGTGTGATGCAGAAGATTGATGCAACTGCGCCACATGAAATCATGTTGATTGTAGATGCAGGCACAGGCCAAAATGCGATTAATCAAGTGCAACTCTTTGATGAAGCTGTTGGCTTAACAGGTATTACGATTACGAAATTAGATGGTACAGCCAAGGGTGGTGTACTCTTCAATATCGCAAGTCGTACGCATGTACCAATTCGTTATATTGGTGTAGGTGAGAAAATTGATGATTTACGTCCGTTCTCGGCAAAATCATTCGTTGCAGCATTGTTTGAAACAGATAAGTAATTAATATATGTTAAAAAACTCCACGTGATGTGGAGTTTTTTTATTACTATGAAAATAATATTGTTGCAAAAATAAAACGATCTGTCATATTTTTTAGACTATTCCTAAAAAATGTACCGTTATACACTACATTCAATCCAAGATAACGCCTTAAAAGGTAGAGTAGGAATAACAACATGAGTAACTTTCTAAATAGCATTAAAGCACGCCGTACTATTTATGCAATTGGTAAAAACCTTACAGTTGACCAAACGACGATTGACGAAACAATTCGCGAAGCAGTAAAACAAAGCCCATCTTCATTTAATTCACAAACCTCACGTGTTGTGACTTTGTATGGTGCATCGCATACTCAGTTTTGGGAAATCGTGCGTGAAACTTTACGTAAAATGGTTCCAGCAGAAGCATTCACAAATACTAGTGCAAAAATTGATAGTTTTGCAGCAGGTTTTGGTACAGCGTTATTTTATGAAGATCAGGATGTTGTAAAAGGTCTACAAGAGCAATTTGCATTGTATGCTGATAACTTCCCAGTTTGGTCTGAACATTCAAGTGCGATTGCTCAGTTTGCGACATGGACTGCTTTATCTGAAATTGGTGTAGGTGCATCATTACAGCACTATAATCCAATCGTTGATGCTGAAGTTGCTGAAACTTTTGATATTCCGTCAAATTGGAAACTACGCGCACAACTCGTGTTTGGTTCTATTGAAGCAGCGGCTGGTGAAAAAACTTATATGGATGATGCGGCGCGTTTCAAAACTTTTAACTAAGTTGTGATAAGTATGAGTAAAAAAGCACGTTAACGTGCTTTTTTTATTTTGTAAGTAAGACTGTTGGCTAAAGAACTATAGACGATATCTTTAAAAATGATGTATATATCTGAAAAAAGCTAAATTGTTAGAATAGACAGTTTGGCTTGTTGTCATAAAATAGTCATAATCGCGTTGCATAGTGCATACGGTTTCATACATTATTTATATCGAGAAGAGTCGAATGTCTTTAAGAGTTGGTGTTGCTGCTTTCGGGTTATTATTAAGTAGTTCAGTTTTTTCAGCAGTCACAATCACTGCGCCTGAAGAAATCGTAATTCTTGCGGTAAATGGTCAAGAAGTAAATAGTGGGTTAATTCCTTCTAAGAAAAATAACTATCAAGTTGATGCTGGAAATCTAACAGTTAATGTACGTTATCGTGAATATTTTGATCATTTAAATGGTGAGCATGATATTGTAAAATCAGGTGTTGTAACAATTCAAGCAACGGATCTGAAAGACAATCAAGCGTATAAGTTAGCGCTGGTAAATGCTCCAAAAAACTTTAGTGAAGCAAAAAAATATGCTGAACAACCAACAGTTGCTTTATATGATCAAAACAAACAGCTTGTTGTGCAGCAAACAGGTGCTAACAATGAAGTACAGCCTTGGTTTACAGGCAGTAGTTTACTTGGGCGTACGCTTGATCTGACTCAGAAGAATAAAAACAATACCGTGAATCAACCTGCACCTGTTTATGCAGTAGGGACAGCAAATGTGGCTTCTGTTGCAGTAACGACAACAACGGTATCGGGTGCTGTAAAAACGACTGATCAACAATTAGTAGAATTGTGGCAAAAAGCATCGAAAGCTGAGCGCCAAAAATTTATGGCATGGTTAGCTGGTCAAACCAACTAATTAACTCGTCCATTTTAAAAAACCGATGTTATCATCGGTTTTTTATTGAATGTATAAAATAGAAATGTCTTTAAATATTAGAACAGCAAAGATTGATGATGTAGAGCAATTGGTTAAATTAATTAATGTGGCTTATCGGGCTCAGTCTGATCGAAGTTGGACGACAGAAAAAGTTTTTGTAGATGGGACATGTATTACCAAAGAGCAATTAAGTAGAGACTTAAATCAATCAAATTTTGAATTACTTGTTGGTGAAGATGAACAAGGTTCTTTGGTTGGTTGCATTGGGCTAACTTTTGATAGTAGTTTTGTTGAAATTGGAACTTTTGCGATTGATCCAACAATTCAAAATTTGGGTTATGGCAGAGAAATGCTTAATTATGTTGAAACTTATATTACTCAGAACTATTCGAACGTTCGACGCTTAATCATGTATGTTCTAGATGTTCGTACTGAGTTGATGGCATATTATCAACGTCGCGGTTATCAGACCACAGGGCGTACAGAGTCTTATCCTATAGATGCAGATGTCGGTCAGCCATTAGTACCAATTCAGCTGATTGAAATGGAAAAAGTGATTGCATAAGAAATTTGCTTTCAATGGTATTTTATTTCTAGGGCTGTGATGGAGTTCGACAAGTTTTTGGATAACTTCACCATAGTCTAGGATTTTTTATCATTTTCTGATTAGGCTGGTTAGAGGAATATTAAATAAAAAAAACAGAGAGTTAAAACAAGGGTAATTTGAAAAATAGAAGAAAATATATCGCCATTTTTGCTCTTGGTATTTTATTCATCGCTTATTTTTTATGGTTGGGTCAAAGAGACTTTTATCAATTGACTGATATGGATCAAGTGGAAAAGGGCTGCTATCGGTATGAATCTGATGAAGGATTGAAAAATATAGCACGTCATGGAATTTTCGTTTGTATGGAAAGGATGCCTTAAATGAACAAAGGAAACTTTATATTTATCATTTCCCATATACAAATGAAATTGCAGTAGGTGGAAGACCATATGGGTTTTTAAAAGCTTTTTATTTTTATTTCTTTGTTAATAATTATCTTACGCCACTGACGGTTATTCTAGTTAATAATCCAAATAGTATGTGTATATCTGTACAATCCGCTTTATATCAAAAAAATTAGAAATATTTTCAATAGCCATAATCATAGAAATTTTATTCATAGTTTATTATTACTTTGTAATGACAATGTGCTTATAAAGTAAAAAAAGAGGAAGCATAGCTTCCTCTTTTTATTTGATTTTTGGAGATTAATTACCAATCCAAATATAATAACCTAAGATCATCAGAGGCCATGCAATATAAGGACTAAATAACCATTTCCATAACCAAAATCTTGGTATAAACCCAACACCATGAATAAAACCGCCAGAAATACCGACCATGACAAGCATAAGCATGCTGTGGTTATAGTGCCCATTGGCATCTAACATCAGTGCTGGGTGTACCAATAAAATAGCTGCAAGTGGCAATGCCAACAAAAACGAAACGGTCATTGCAAGCACTTGCGCTTTACTATTCTTCGGTGTTGTCATTGCTTCAGCCATTCTATTATTCCTCATCTAAATCTTGATGGTGTTCGATATACAGTGCACTGAGTACACCTGCGAAGCATGCCATCAAAATGCCTAGAATCCATGCAAAATACCACATTTCACATCTCCTCATTAGTACAAACTATGTGAATTTTCTTCAATGTGTTTGTTAGTGATGATGCCCCACATTTTGTAATAAGACCAAGAGGTATAGATCAAAATGAGAGGAACAAAAATACATGCAGCAACCGTCATTACACCAAGGGTTTTATGACTAGAAACAGCATCCCACATTGTTAAGCTTGACGTTGGATCAATACTTGATGGTAACAAGAATGGGAATAATGCAAAACCAGCAGTTAAGATTGCACCCACAATCATCAGGCTTGTACCTGTAAAACTCGCAGCAGCTTTGTGTTTGCCAGCGCTAATGATCACCAATAATGCACCTAGGATTGCAGCAATTGGCGCAGCCATGGTAATTGGATAAGTTGAGTAATTATTCATCCAACCATGATTGGCATTAGTGACAACTTCTTTTGCAAGCGGGTTAAGTGCAGCATTGGTATTCACCGCAGTTGCATAGCTATAGCCTGAGATATTTCCAAAGAATAACCAAGCACCAGCAGCTAAGAAGCATACAAGAAATACAATTGCCATAATTTGCGTTGCTTTCGCAGAACGGTTGTGTAAATCACCATCAGTACGAAGCATTAACCATGCGCCGCCGTGAGCAGATAACATCGATAAGCTTACGATACCGCAAATGAGTGCAAAAGGATTCAATAAAGCAAAGAAGCTACCAGTGTATTGTGAACGTAAAGTGTCATCTAAGCTAAATGGTACGCCTAAGAATAAGTTACCAAATGCAACACCGAACACCAGTGCAGGTACAGCACCACCAATACAGAGACCCCAATCCCAAGAAGTACGCCATTGGGTATTTTCTAACTTAGAACGATAGTCAAATCCAACAGGTCGTAGGAACAAGGCAAAGAGCACGAGTAATAATGCCCAATACATGCCAGAGAAAGCGACGGCATAGACCATTGGCCATGCAGCAAATAATGCACCCCCCGCTGTAATGAACCAAACTTGGTTACCATCCCAGTGTGGTGCAATCGTATTGATTGCAGCACGGCGTTCAGAGTCGGTTTTACCTACAAATGGCATGAGTGCCATTGAGCCCATATCAAAACCATCAGTGAGTGCAAAGCCAATGAGTAAAACACCCACCAATACCCACCAAATAATTTTTAGGAGTTCATATTCGATCATGATTGAGCCTCCCCAGTTTTTGCTGCTAATTTCTCAAAATGATATTTACCAGTATGCAAAGAACTTGGACCTAAACGAGCAAATTTGATCATTAAGTACATTTCAATAACGAGAAGTACGGTATAGAACGCAGCAAGTGCAATAATTGATCCCCACACATCACCTGTGCTAACGCTTGATGCAGAGAGGTGTGTCGGTAAGATTTCACCAATAGACCAAGGTTGACGACCGCCTTCAGCTACATACCAGCCTGTTTGAGCTGCAATCCACGGAAGTGGGAGTGCAAATAAGGCATATTTAAGTAACCAAGGTTTGTTTTCTGCGTTACGTTTTGCCACAGCCCATGTTGCTAAAATAAATAGCACTAACATGAGGAAACCAGAAGCAACCATTGCACGGAAAGAGAAGAACAAGGCAGCGACATTTGGAATGGTATCTTTAGTTGCAGCTTTGATGTGTTCTTCAGTTGCATCAACCACATTTGGAGAATATTTTTTCAATAACAGACCATAACCTAAGTCTTTTTGATTTTTCTCGAATGATGCAAGTAGTTCTGGCGAACGATCACCAGCACGTAGTTTTTCTAGCTCACTATACGCCACCATACCATTACGAATACGGATTTCATGCTCTTTCATCAAGTCATGTAAGCCTGTGACTTGTTTATCCGTAGAGCGTGTTGCAATGATTCCCATAACATATGGAATTTTAATTGCATAATCAGTACGCATTTCTTTTTGGTTTGGAATACCAAATAACGTAAATGCAGCAGGCGCAGGTTCAGTGTGCCATTCAGCTTCAATTGCAGCGAGCTTAGTTTTTTGAACATCACCCAATTCATAACCTGATTCATCACCAAGTAAAATGACGCATAGGGTTGAAGCTAAACCAAAGATTGCAGCAATCGCGAAAGAGCGACGAGCAAAAGGCAAATCACGTTTCTTTAACAGGTAATAGCTTGAGATGGCGAGAACAAAGATCGAACCTGTGACATAACCAGCAGAAACCGTATGTACAAATTTTACTTGAGCGACTGGGTTGAAAATTAATGCACCGAAGTCTACAAGTTCCATACGCATGGTTTCGTAGTTAAATGCAGCACCAACTGGGTTTTGCATCCAACCATTGGCGATCAAAATCCACAGCGCCGACATATTTGAGCCAATCGCAACTAACCAAGTTACACCTAAGTGTTGAACTTTAGAAAGGCGATCCCAACCAAAGAAGAATAGACCGATAAAAGTCGATTCTAGGAAGAAAGCCATCAAGCCTTCAATTGCAAGCGGGGCACCAAAGATGTCGCCTACATAGTGAGAATAATATGCCCAGTTAGTACCGAACTGGAATTCCATGGTTAAACCAGTGGTTACACCTAAGGCAAAGTTAATCCCGAAGAGTTTTCCCCAGAATTTGGTCATGTCTTTATAAATTTCTTTGCCAGAAATCACGTAGGTGGTTTCCATAATGGCAAGAATAAAAGCTAGACCTAAAGTTAGAGGGACGAAAAGAAAGTGATACATTGCGGTCATTGCAAATTGGAACCGCGAAAGATCGACCACGCTTTCAGAAATCATCAACGTGTCTCCTGAGTTTTGGACATGTCACCAGCAATACGCTCGGCAACTTCATTGTTAAAATCTTTTGGAATCGTTGGGGCATCAAACCAGATATGTTTAATCACCATGAGAAGTGCAACTTTAATAATAAGAATAATCGTGATTTCTCGGATTAATCTCCGGTTTGGATCTTGAGAACTCATGTTCATAGAACTTCGCCTCATATTTTAAAAAGATGTAAAACATTATTAAATAAAATTCATTAAAAATAAACCTTTAAGGCTATTAAAATGTTTTTATTAAAAATATATTATAAATATCAATGTCTTAGTTATTTTATTATAAATTAATTAAAATATTCTTGTTATCCAACTAAAATAATATGAATTGATTTAAAAATCTGATTGAAACAGTTGTATTTATATTTTTAAACCTGATTAAAAAGGTTTGGTTTATACTTAATTAAAAAATATTAAACCAACTAAAATAGTATGAATATAAAAAACATAATATATACAATCATTTAAAGAACTGATTACATAATTAAGTAATTTTTATAATGAATTTTGGGTAAAACCTAGTGTATTAGTAGAGTTTTGTGTGAAAAATATGTGAAATGTCACAATTCATTTTGGATAGATAGCTAGATCAATAAATTGATAGAAATGGAAGAGGTGATTACACGTTTTTCATTTTTTCTTTATGTAACAAATTGTAATTTTAATACTATGTGAAAAAAATCCTAATCTCTTCAATTAGATTTCAACGGATTTTGGGTTCAGTCTGCGGTGAATAGCTTATTTGATATTGAGATTTTTTTAGCAATATAGTACGAATTAGATTTCTGACTGATCAACAACACTTGGGATTGTAACTCTAATTCACCATATTCTGGCTCTACTTGTACATAATACAGTTGACCGAATTCATTGCGAACACGTGCTTGTGCAGAGAAGCCTGGACGTGCATTTCCCGTTGAGATTGTTGCTAAACGACCCACTAAGTTAATGTGAGTATGTGTGACTTTGGGTCTGATCACTTGGTCTAAGCAATGGATCATAAACACAGTAAAAAAGATGTCGATGATTAAGGCTGGAACAAATAAGTAGTAAGGTGAGATGAAATAATGCTGTAAAGCAAAAAAAGAAAGCTCTAAGAAATAACCTGCAAAACTAAAATTGATGAGTAAAAATACAAAAATGAGGTATTTAGAGAATTTTACGTCCAAGAGTGGCGAGTTTAATAACCATTCAGGTGTCATTCTTTTCACAAGGTGACTGGGGCGTAAGCCGATAAAAATACCGATCGTTTCTGCAATGCTGAGCAAAATTAATGCAACTACACTCATGTGAAATGGCATTAGGTAATAATTTAAAAAAAACTCAGTCATTGCAGAATTCATGGTTTAGGCACTAATCAATATAAATACCACCATCGGAGTGGACTTCCAAATTTACTTTTTCTAGGAATTCACCCAAGCAAGGTCCTGAAATACATTCACCTGTTTCCACAGAGAACAATGCGCCATGAGTAGAGCATTGGATATATTCGCGGTCTTGATCTAAAAATTGATTTTCTAAATACTCAAGTTCTGTTTGCAAATGTGGGCAAACATTTTGATAAGCATAAAAGCTGCCATCTTTTTGAGTAATGAAAATTGTTGTTCCTCTCATGGTGTCGTATGCACGAGACTCACGCTCAGGAACTTCCTCTGTCATGCAAATTTTTTCCATTTTAAGCACATTCCTGTTGAGCATTTTTGAATTGTTCAAATAGTTCAGTGTAGCTTTCGATCGCTAGGCGTGGACCGAATTGTGCTACAACTTCACTTGAGATCAAAATTGCAAGTTGAGCAGCGGTTTCTAAGTTGAGACCTGCATTGATTGCATATAAGAATGCACCAGCAAAGGCGTCACCAGCACCGTTGGTATCTACGGCATCGACATGACGACCAGCAACATGGAATTGCTGAGCTGGATCAATGATGACTGCGCCATTTGCGCCTTGGGTGATGACAATATGTTGGTTCTTTAATTTTAAGATTTCAATTGCAGCATCAAGATTTACTGTGTTGGTAAACATCAACGCTTCTTGTTCATTACAGAACAATAAGTCAACACCATCATCCAATAATTCTTCTAGACCTTGACGTGCATATTGCACCATTGCAGGGTCAGACAGTGAGAGGGCGATTTTAACGCCATGTGCTTTGGCAAGTTCACGTGCTTGTTTAACGGCAACACGTGCAGTATCACTTGTTGATAAATAACCTTCGATGTAGAGCCATTTTGCAGTTTTTAATGGTTCAAAGTCGATTTGTTCTGCTGTGAGTTCCGCCGTGATACCAAGATATGTGTGCATGGTACGTTCTGAATCAGGACTGATCAGAACCATACATGTACCTGTTACGCCTTCACTGATGGATTGCGTTGTTGTTTGAATGCCTGCCGCATTTAAGCCATTTAAATAGATTGTACCGAGGTCATCATTACCCACACGGCATCCATAAAAAGCTGTACCGCCTAAAGCACCAAAGGCAACCGTTGTATTTGCAGCTGAACCGCCACTTGCTTGACCTTTATAGCTTTGCGTATCTTGTAATTGTTGATATAAAGCCGCTTGAGTGTCGCCATCGGTCAACTGCATTGTGCCTTTTTGCAACGCTTGTTGTGTTAAAAACTCATTTGAGACTTTAAATTCTTGGTCAATCAGCGCATTACCAATTGCAAAAAGATCAACAGTTGCCATGTTTGTCATCACATTAAAAATCAAAAAGCAAAGTTTACACTAATGCTCAGGATTACAGTAGTTTGTTGAAAAGAATTCAGGTGGGGTATAGGGTAATATTTTTGAGGAATATCTTGTCATTGAATCATTTTAGAATAGAAAAAGTCGTAGGTTTATCTTAGAAATTAGATTGACGAATAGCATTTTCACAGATTGAGGGTTTTCATTTTCTACATCGCTTAGTACAAGATTTCAAAATAGGTGAAAATTGTTTTAATCAGTTTGGTGAGGCTCTATTTATTGCCTATGAACAAAAGCATTTGATTGCAATTGGTGGGGTGAGTCGGGATTCATATCATGATTTACAGAAAAAAGCTGGTCGGTTATGCCGTTTTTATCTTTATCCTGATTATCATAGCAATAAATTAGGTTTCTATTTATTTGAATATATTTAACAATATGAAAAAATCTATTTTTGTGAGCTGCATTTTTTAGTGATATAAGCCATGCGGCTTGTTTTTATTGAAGCAATGATTGTGAGCCTATCGTGTTACTAAATGCTAATTTTTGAAAGATTTTGAGAAATCATCTTTGATTGCTCGCTGCATTTTCCTACAAAAACATAGTAATTTACATGGATATCCTCACGTATTCTTCGGTAGACTCTCTACCATCAATTGTAATTATTTAAATAGATAAATTGGAGATCACATGACGGTCGATGTTTCTGAAAGCATTACTCAAACGATTCACCCTGCGTTTCAGCTATTACGTCAACACCATGTAGAAGCACTCGATATTCAAGTTTCAGAATATAAGCACAAAATTACTGGTGCAGTTCACTATCATTTAGCTACGAACCATGATGAAAATGTGTTTTTAGTGGCTTTTAGAACGCAACCAATGGACTCAAAAGGCGCTGCACATATTTTAGAGCATACCGCTTTATGTGGTTCAGAAAAGTTTCCTGTACGTGATCCATTCTTTTTAATGATTCGTCGTTCACTGAATACCTTTATGAATGCGTTTACTGCAGCAGATTGGACGGCATATCCTTTCGCGACACAGAATAAAAAAGATTTTCAAAATTTATTATCTGTATATTTGGATGCTGCTTTTGCTGCAAATTTAAATCCTTTAGATTTTGCTCAAGAAGGCATCCGCATTGAGTTGGAAAATGATCAAGCGGTTTATAAAGGTGTCGTTTTCAATGAAATGAAAGGGGCAATGAGTTCACCGACAGATCAACTTTATCATCAGTTGGCGCATCATTTATTTCCTGAAACAACCTATCACTATAATTCGGGTGGTGATCCAAAAGACATTCCTGATTTAACATATGAACAACTGGTCGATTTCTATAAAGTTCATTATCACCCAAGTAATGCAGTCTTTATGACCTTTGGTAATCAAACTGCCTATGACCTACAAGAGCAGTTTGAAAAGCTCGCTTTGCATAAGTTTTCTCAGGGTACAACACTGTATTCAAAACCTGAAAAACGTCTACCAGCAGCGATTGAAGTCACTGAAAGCTATGCTGTAGATAGTGAAGAGCTTAAAGATAAAACCTATCATGTAATGTCATGGTTATTGCCTGAAACAAGCGATATTAAATTACGTTTAGGGATGCGTTTGGTTGAGGGAATCCTATTAGAAAATTCGGCTTCACCATTACGTCATTATTTAGAGACCTGTGGTTATGCACAATCAACTGGCCCATTGATGGGCGTTGATGATAGTAACTTTGAAATGACGTTCTATTGTGGTGTACAAGGTTCGAATGAAGAACATGCTGAAACATTTAAAAACGGTGTTTTAGATATTCTGAAAGAAGCAGCATCAAAACCAATTGATACTGATTTGGTCGATGCGATTTTGCATCAAATTGAATTGCATCAACGTGAAATCAACGGTGATGGTACGCCATATGGTTTAAGCCTTATTTTAAATGGTTTAGGCAGTGCCATTCACCATAATGATCCAATCCATGTCTGGGATGTGGATGCTGCGATTGAGCAAGTCAAAGAAGAACTGAAAGACCCAATGTGGTTGTCTAACTTGATTCAAATTCATTTGTTAGATAATCCACATCGTGTGCAAATGACTTTAGTGCCTGATGCAACTAAATCGGTCAAAGAGCAACAAGCTGAGCAAGCACGATTGGCTGAAATTACGGCGAATTTAACCGATGCTCAGAAAGTCGAAATTCAGGAAAAAACGGAAGCGCTAAAACAACGTCAAGATACACCTGATGATCTTGAGTTATTGCCGAAAGTTGGTTTGGAGGATGTACCTGCAGATTTACAAATTGTGCAAGGGCAACTTCGTGAAATTATTAGTAATGGTTTAGATACGCCTTTAAACCTTTACCATGCAGGTACGAACGGTATTTATTATCAACAAGTCTTGATTCAAATTCCTGATGAAATCGTACAATCACCTTACTTCAATTTACTTTCTATTTTGATGGGAGAGGTTGGCGCAGGAGAATATGATTACCTTGAACTACAGCAGATTCAAACTGCGGTGAGTGGTGGTCTAGGCATGGGGGCATCTTTACGCAGCAAAGTAGATAATAAAGATCGTATCAGTGCTTGGTTGACGTTGACGACTAAATCATTGACTCAAAAGTTAGATTCAATCCAATTGTTGAAACTTGCATTTGAACAGCTCCGTTTTGATGAAAAAGACCGTATCATCGAATTATTGCAGCAACGTAAAACACGTTGGCAGTCACGTTTGTCTGGTTCTGGGCATAGCTATGCGATGCAGGCTGCGTCACGTCAGATGAGTGCCTTAGCTCGCCGTGATTATCACAACACAGGTTTGGGTGCGTTGAATTGGTTGAGTGATCTTGTCAATAAGATTGACCAAGACGATGAAGCTTATCAAGCCTTGATTACGGAACTACAGGCGATTCATCGCAAGTTATTACAAGCACCTAAACAATTTTTGTTGGTCTGTGAAGAGCATCAATCGGATCGTTTAGTTGAAGAGATTCAAAACGTTTGGGATAAATTGGCTGTCGATAAGTCATCTGTAAGCTTAACCCAAGTTGAGCAAATCAATACAGAGAATGATGAAGCTTGGCTCATTCAGACGAATGTTCAATTCTGCTGCTCTGCTTATCAAGCTGTCGACGTTGCACATGCAGATGCAGCACCATTGATGGTATTGGCTGCATATCTGCGTAATGGTTTCTTACATAGCGCGATCCGTGAAAAGGGTGGTGCTTATGGTGGTGGGGCAAGCTACGATGGTAATGCTTGTTCATTCCGTTTCTATAGCTATCGTGACCCGCGTTTGCTTGAAACATTTAATGATTTTGAAGCAAGTGTGCAATGGTTATTTAATGTAGAACAGCAAGCTTACCAGCTTGAAGAAGCGATTTTAGGCTTGGTTGCAGGTATGGATAAACCTGGTTCACCTGCTGGAGAAGCGATTACTGCTTGTTATGCTTTATTGCATGCACGTACACCTAAATTCCGTAGAGTTTTACGTGAACGTTTATTGAATGTGAGTTTGGATGATTTAAAACGTGTTACAAAACAGTATCTACTGGAGCAAAAACCTGTGAAAGCAGTGGTTGCACCATTTGCAAAACGCGAAGAATTGCAGGCACTCGGATTTAGCATTCAACAAGCCAACTAAAATAGAACGGTGGGAGACTGTATATGACGTTCAAGTCTTTTGAGCATACTTATTTAGAACTAGGTGTGTTTAGCTTATTGAGTTCTTTAGGTATGTCATTTGCTCATGCTCAAACGATTGCACCAACGAACCCTGCGACAGTAGAGGCTTGTGTTGCATTGGCTTCAAATGCGGATCGTTTGGCTTGTTATGATAGTCTTTTTAAAGCACCAACAGTCATTCCACCACAAGTTCAAGCTGCTGAAGCTACTCCATTGGCTGCGCCGATAGAAATTAAGAACGAAATCGCACCGCCTGAAACACTACGCGAGAAAGTGGTTCAAAAGGTTAGTGATCTACATATTTTAGGTACTGCACCTAAATTTGATCCGAATGTTTCATTACTTGATCGCCGTTGGGAGCTTTCTGAAGAAAGTAAGCTTGGTTTATGGAATATCCGTGCCTATCAACCTGTTTATTTGCTACCTGCTTTTTGGACGAGTGATAAAAACGAGTTTCCAAGTAGCCCAAACCCGAATAACACTGTTACTGATAAGCAAAACCTAAGTTCTACAGAAGCCAAGTTTCAGATTTCTTTGAAAACAAAGGCTTTAGAGAATATTTTAGGCAATAATGGTGATGTGTGGTTGGGGTATACGCAGTCTTCTCATTGGCAAGTTTATAATGCTGAAGAGTCTCGACCATTCCGTGAGACCAACTACGAGCCTGAAGCAAGTCTGATGTTCAGAACCAACTATGAGATTTTAGGCTTAAATGCACGTCTGTTAGGTGTGACTTTAAATCATCAATCTAATGGTCGTTCTGATCCGTTATCACGGAGTTGGAACCGTGTGATTTTTAATCTAGGGTTTGAAAAAGACAATTTTGCGTTGATGTTACGCCCTTGGTATCGTGTCGAAGAAAGTGCCAAAAATGATAATAATCCTGATATTAAGGATTATATGGGGCGTGGAGACCTCACCGCATTTTACCGCCACGGTGATAATGATTTCTCTTTAATGTTACGTCATTCATTAAAAGGTGGCGATCGCTCGCATGGTGCTGTGCAATTTGATTGGGCATTTCCAATCAAAGGTAAGTTACGTGGACATTTACAACTCTTTGATGGTTATGGTGAGAGCCTGATTGATTATAACCATCGTGCAACTTACGCTGGTTTAGGCGTGTCTTTGATGAATTGGTATTAAATGAGTTTAAATATTCCAGAGCCATTGTTACAGCTTGAAGCAAATTGTGGCGTATTCGCAATTTGGTTGATCTTAAAGCAATATCAGACCCATATTGATATTGCTGACTTGATTCAGTTATGTCGCCATGACCAACAAGAGGGAACTTTTACCATAGCGTTAGCTGTTGCACTGAAAAAACTAGGCTTTGAAGTGTCATTGTATACTGACCCTGATCCGAATATTGATGAGAAAGAAAAGCAAAGTTATTTGGATGCACAAGGTCTTCAGATTCCAATTCAGGCTGCTTTGACTTATTCCGAGATTCAGCAGGCATTTGAAAATGGTCACTTTGTTATCGTGTTTTATGACACCTTACAGGGTGTGGGAAACCAATCTTTGATTTATTCAGTTGATGAACAAGAGATTAGTTTCTGTGATCACTTTGAAGCGATGTCTAAAACCGTATTTGAGCAACAACGCCAAGCCGATGGAATTTGTCGGCAGGTGATTGTGGTTGAGCAGCCTTTAGATAATTACCCAATTTGAATATTGGCATTGGCATGTTTTAAACGGCTCTTCTTTGGCGTAGCAATCAGATAGGCGAGTGTTAACGGCCCAAGTCGACCTGTATACATCAGTAAGCTTAGGACAAATAAACTACCATCATGTAGTTCGCCTGTTACACCTCGAGATAAACCAACCGTACATGCCGCAGAAACCACTTCAAACATCAGATCTAAGACATCCAGTTTAGGCTCCAAAAGAAAAAGGGTAAAGCAGCCGACAAAAATCAGCATGCCTGTAATTGCTGCGACGGCAAGTGCTTTATAGGTGGTTTCTTGGGAAATAGAGTGATTAAAGATGCGGATTTCTTCATTGCGCCGTAAAAAGGAAATGACGCAGAGCAGTAAAATGACAAATGTACCGACTTTAATACCGCCTGCGGTACTCAGTGAACCGCCACCAATAAACATCAATAGCATCGTGAGCAGTGTTGTACTGTGTTCCATTGCGCCTGTATCAATGGTGTTAAACCCAGATGAACGAGGTACAGTGGCTTGAAACCATGCATTCATAGCCTGTTCACCAGTACTCATTGCACCTAGCGTAAGTGGATTATTGGCTTCTAACAGCCAAATGAGAATAAAAGCAACGACGTTTAGAATTGCAATGGCACTGAGAATGAGTTTGCTATTCGGTGTTAGTTTGCTCCATCGTTTATTTTGTTTTATATCAATTAAAACAAGAAAGCCGATCCCACCTAAGGTGTAGAGCGTGCTAATAGTTAAACAGATTAAATAATGACCTTGAAAATTCATCAAACTGTTATTGAATAGCGAAAAACCTGCATTATTGAATGCAGAGATACTATAAAAAATCGAATAATACAGCCCACGGTCAAAGCCGTAGATCGGTATAAAAGATGTACTTAAGATAATGACGCCGATGAGTTCAAAAAAAAGTGTATAGATCACTACGCCTTTTGCCACAAAGGTAACTTTGGACAAGCTCGTTTGACCTAAGCTATCTTGCGCCATCATTTGTTGTTTGAGTCCAAGTTTAGGTGCTAGACTTAAGGCTGCCAAAATAGCGAAAGTCATAAAACCCAAACCACCTGTTTGGATTAATAACAGAATAATAACCTGTCCAAGATGGTTAAAAGACTCATTTAAATTCACTACAGATAAACCTGTAATGGTTACAGCCGATGTTGCTGTAAATAAGGCATCCATCCAGCTCAAATTGCCTTTATTGGCGATGGGGAGTTTGAGTAATAGTGTTCCAATGATAATAAAACTCAGAAACCCAATCGCTAATAAGGAGGGTGGACTTAAGTTAAAAATTTTTTGAGTATTTATTTTTATAGTCATTTTATACAAAACATCCTGAGAGCTTTCGGAGATGGCTGAGCGAGCCTTCTAAAATAAGCACATCGCCAGCCTGTAGAGTAAAATTCACATCGGTTTCATATAGAATTTGTTGATTGCGTTTAAGTAATAAAAGTTTGATATTGGGTTCTTGTTTTAAGATGCCTGATAAATTCACATGATTTAGCTTTTCTTGTACAGGAACTTTGACAATATAATGATCATCATCCAAAGCCATATAACGGCTGACCATTGGGTAGTTGAGTGCTTGAGCGACACGCACACCCATATCTTCTTCAGGATGAATAATCTTGCTGACGTTTAAATGGGAAAGGATGGTGTGGTGAGCTTTAGTTTTAGCTTTGACGAGGACTTTATCTACGCCCAAATTTTTTAAATTTAGGACACAGAGAATACTGGCTTCAATATCTTCGCCAATCGCAACCACAACCGCATCACAATTTTGGATGTTGAGTTCTTCTAATACATGTTCATCGGTTGCATCTGCAATCACAGCATGGGTAATGCGATCAGCTAAACTTTCTACGTTACGTTTGATGGTATCAATCCCAATCACATCATGATTAAGCTTGGTCAGTTCTAAGGCAACAGTTGCTCCAAAACTCCCTAAACCAATGACTGCAAACTGTGCCATAATAATCCTTAACTAAATGATAAAAATGTCTTTTTATTCATTCTAAGGTGGATCAATTGATTGGTTTGTAATGATTTTGTTTGAGTTGAAAAAAGTCAGATTTGTTATCGTTATGACAAAACAAAATTTACAAGGAATTTTGTTGGGAATTTAATTGCTTTGAGTAAATATTTTCTAGGTGTAAACATATAACCAGTTTGATATTCCACAGCAAAGCGTGGAACAAGACAATATTAGCACTGGGTTGAAATATGATTAGGGAGGAGGATAGTATAACCCAAGAAAAACGAATGCCTAATGAGTTTTTAGGGTGATTAAATTTTTGAGTTTATCTATGAATATTAAAGATAAGTCTTTAACAAGACTTAGGATTGAGCTAAAAAATGATGTGGTTAATATTTTAGGACCAAACTTAGAGTTGAATGAATGTGAAATTATTTCTAATTGTGAGGCAGAGGCAATTGCGATTGCTGGCATAAGAATGAATGGTGGGGTGTTTGAGCAGAATCGCAGTCTTGTAAATTTTCACTTTGAAAAAGCTCATTTTAATAATGTTTTATTTAAGGGTAATTATATAGGCTGTGATTTTGGTGATTGGGATCTGGAAGAAAGGTCATCAATTAGCAATTGTGATTTTTCACTTGCTTTACTTGATGGTTGTAGGTTCTTACGCTGTGATCCGAATTATATTCAATTTCCGAAGTGGCCCTGTTTTACAATTATTTCACCATGTGAGGCACGTCAATATGTGTTATCACGAAATTGGCCTGAAAAAATAGGTGTAATTCTTAGTATTTATACTGATACAGACCCAGAGTGTGTTGCAGTAACGGGCGATGCATCGAGAATAGCTAAGAAGAATAAAATTACATTATTAGAATTAAGAGAGCTTTTATTAAAGATTCCAAATATTCTAATAGTAGATTGATTGTCTCGTTCTACTATTGTGATGAAGCAAAGTAATAATATTGGAATTATGGTCATGGTAAGTGAAATGGAACAACTGCTTGGATTAGGTAATATTCAGGTTGAGAGGCTAATTCCTGGGCTGCAATATGTCGAGGGGAGAGAATATAGATATATTCTTAATAATTCTTCAGGTTTGTTTCCTGAATTTTTTAAAAAAGTTATTCGTTATGTTAATCCCCCTATAGCTCAAAATGGTGGTGTAGTTGTTGAAGGATGTGAAATAGTGATTCCTAGTGGGGGAACATTTTCAGGCTATTTCTTATAAAGGTGACTTGGATGGGTGGCGTAAACAAGTTGAATTTGGAGTGTCTGCATTAGGTAGTTCTATAGCTTATCTTAATGGAGAATCAATCGTGCTTATTGATGGTCGTTGTTTTAAGCTTGTAGATTGTCAGATTAGTTTTTTTAAGTAAGTTGACTATACTTCGTTCATTGTATAGTAGGAAGTCAAACGGATTTATTTGCTAATGCCATACAGGATCAAAATCATATTTTGATAAAAATAGAGCCGACATAAAGTCGGCTATTATTGTCTTGATTGATTATTTAAGGAAACGCTTATATCCAATATTGTTGCTGATTTCAGCATATGGATAAGTAATTTTCTCTAAAGTTTCGACTAAACCATCAGGATTTTGTTTGGCATCAGTCGCCTGTAAACCTACAAGGACACGACCTTCTGCTGCGCCGTGGTTACGATAATGGAACAGGGTAATATTATGCGTTGGACCTAGACGTTCCAAGAAAGTCAGTAATGCACCTGGACGCTCTGGAAATTCAACACGGAATAAACGTTCATTTTCAAGGTTAGCATGACCACCAATCAAATAACGAATATGCAGTTTTGCAACTTCATCATCCGATAAATCATCGACATCATATTGTTGCTTGAGTAATTCATGGATTTCGTGACGTTCAACTTCACCACCTTTCAAACTAATCCCAACAAATACTTGAGCTTGACTATCATCACTGGCACGATAGTTAAACTCAGTAATATTACGGCCTTGTAGAGCGCGGCAGAAATTAAGAAATGCGCCTTTTTGCTCAGGAATTGTCACTGCATAGATTGCTTCTTTACGTTCACCTAATTCAGTACGTTCAGCAATATAACGGAGACGATCAAAGTTCATGTTTGCACCGCAAACAATTGAAACCATGTTCTTTCCAGTGAGCTGGTGCTCGGTAACGTATTTTTTGATACCAGCCAAAGCCATCGCACCTGATGGTTCAACGATACTGCGATTTTCATCATAGGTATCTTTGATTGCGGCACAGATTTCATCGGTATTGACTGTAACAATTGTTGGGTCAACAATTGGACCAGAATTATCTGATTTAGATAAACGTACCATTTCAAAAGGCAATTCACCAATTTGAGCAACGGCTGTACCATCAGCAAATAAACCCACATGTGGCAAAATCACACGTTCATTTGATTCAAGTGCTGCTTTTAAGCAAGCTGACTCTTCATATTCAACACCAATGACTTTGACGTGTGGCGCAACTTCACCTAAATAAGCTGCAACACCAGCAATCAAACCACCGCCGCCAACAGCAACAAAAACATATTCCACATCACGCCATTGACGTAATAATTCATTCGCAATTGTGCCTTGCCCAGCAATCACGAGTTCATCGTCATAAGGTGGGATAAAAACTAATCCTTCATTTTCAGCACGTTGTTTTGCATATTTATTGGCAACATCAAAACTATCGCCGTGTAAAACAACCTGTCCACCTAAGTTTTTAACCGCTTGTACTTTGATGTCAGGTGTTGTGCTTGGCATGACGATAATGGCTGGAATGCCTAATCTTTTTCCAGATAAAGCAACACCTTGTGCATGGTTACCCGCAGATGCACAAATCACACCTCGATCGAGTTGATCTTTAGGGAGTTGACTAATACGGTTATAAGCACCACGTAGCTTAAAAGAGAAGACAGGTTGTAAATCTTCGCGTTTAAATCGAATGTTGTTATTAATTTTTTGACTAATTCGGGGAGCTGCTTCAAGCGGTGTTTCAATCGCAACATCATAAACCGTTGCTTGTAAAATTTGTCGTACCACACGAGACAGCATGTTCATCTTCCGTATAACAGTTTAAAATAGGCGATCATTGTAGCAAACCCCTGTGCATTTGCGCTGTTTTCTTGCAGCAAATGTCAAAATAGTTGAGTGAAGTCATGAGTCTATATGCAACCCAAGATGAGAAAAAACAAGCTGCGGCAAAAGCAGCTTTGAAACATTTGCCTAAAGGCGGCATTTTGGGCGTAGGAACAGGAAGTACTGTTAATTTTTTAATTGATTTATTGCCAGAATTACAACTAGAGGCAGCAGTCGCAAGCTCTACAGCTACGGCTGAACGTCTTAAAAAATTAGGTATCGAAGTTGTTGATATGAACTCAGTTGGTAGTTTAGATGCCTATGTCGATGGTGCAGATGAGATTGATCGCCATATGCATATGATCAAAGGTGGTGGTGCAGCATTGACACGTGAAAAAATTGTTGCCTCAATTGCCAAAAAATTTGTATGTATCGTGGATGATTCGAAATGGGTAGAGCAATTAGGGCGTGATTTTCCACTTCCGATTGAAGTGATTCCAATGGCACGTTCTGCCGTTGCACGTAAGATTGTTGCTTTAGGCGGTGATCCAGTTTATCGCGAAGGCGTTGTGACAGATAACGGTAATGTTATTTTGGATGTATTTAACTTAAATATTTTGAATGCACTTGAGTTGGAAAAAACCATTAACAATATTCCAGGTGTTGTGACTAATGGTATTTTTGCTTTAAATGCTGCAAGTATTGCGATTGTTGCAACCAATAATGGTATCGAAGAACGTACAGCGCAATAATGCAAGCAGTTTCATTGGAAACACTATTGCCTGAAATTAAAGTGGTGCGACATGCAAGGGCGAGAAATTTGCGTTTGCGTGTCGAGCCAACAGGTATTCGTTTAACAGTGCCTTTATCCTGTAGTAAACGACAAATTCAGCAATTTTTAAATCAATCCGAACAGTGGTTGCTAGAGACATGGAATAAACAACAAAATCAATTCCCCCAAACAATCGTTCTTCCTGAACAATTATTACTTTTTAATCATTCTCAGCCATTCCAAATTGTTCAGCAACAGCAACGTTATATTTTTAAATTTAATTGGGATCAGCATATTCTATTTATTCGGAATGAATCTCCTGAAGCAGCATTACAAGCGGCTGTATTGGGATATGCGAAACAGTTTTTACCAGAATATTTAGATTTGGTGAGTCGGCAGACAGGTCTAGGATATGGTGAATGCGCAATTAGAAAGCCAAAGACACGTTGGGGAAGTTGTAGTTCAAAACATGACATTATGCTCAATGCTGCATTGGTGTTCATGCCAATACAGAGTGTTCGAGCTGTTTGTATCCATGAATTAGCACATACCAAACATTTTGATCATAGTGCTGCATTTTGGAATGAAGTGGCGAAATATGATGAAAACTATCAGGAACATCGCAGACAATTAAAAAGTTTTCAATTGCCTGCGTGGTGGTATATCTAATTAAATAAAGCTACATTCTAATTCCGTGGTTTGTAGCTGATCAGGAGCTTTACGTGTATCTAGACCAGCGCTTGCGCTGAGGACTTGATGACCATTTAGTTTTATCTGGATGAACTTGTATTTTTGTAAGCTAAAGTCTACATCGGTCGAACTACTATTTAATAAGTAATCTTGACCAGTTTGATTTACAAGCATTAAATTATCAGTACTGTCTCCATCCAATTTAGATGTAAAGATTTGCGTCCCTTTGCGTAGTTCTAAAACACCATTGGCTCTAATGTTGAGTTGGCAATTGTTGATTTTATCTTCGTAATGTCCAATTAAATATTCAATAGAAGGTAAGTTGGCATTAAAAGTACTATTAATTCCTGTGACACCTGATTGACATAGGTAGGTCGAACCGAGACATGTTGATGTATTGCTATTTACGGCGAATCCTACAGCACGTCGGTAATCACCAGCACCACCAATTCTAAAATTATCAAGGACTTCAATTTTAGGATCTGTTCCAGAATACGCTTTTTGCTCAAGTAGCATATATCCAGACGGATTTGCATTTGGTTGGTCATAGTTGTTTGCAAGTTTTAATACTGCACTTTTTAACAGCGTTGCATATTGATCTCTAATATTTTTCTGATTTGCTGCAATATTAATCAGCGTATTTTTATTTGGATCGGTATTGTCAGGTGATTGAGTGATTAATGAAACAAGTGGTGTTGCATCACCACGGATTTTTTTTGCGTCTAGATAACCATCTTTTAAATCAATCGCAAGATTTTTAGTGAATCCAACAAATGCATTGTCATCTGGATAAGCGGTTGCCCATTGTTGGATGTAACCAAAATTTAGATAAGTATTAATATATCGATTAAAATTGCTTGGTGTCAGGTTATTTGATTTAAATATTGAAAGTATTGTGCTTGGGGATAGATTTGGTAGGTCTACATTAGAGAAACCATTTAACAGGGCTACATTTACATCACTTGTTGCAAGTTTGAGTTGTAGCGCACTGATTTGAGTCGAATCTGGGGTATCGGTTGGAAGCTGACCAGATCGGATGATTGCACGTTGGTAGGCTGCTTCTGAATTTGGTGTGATAAAGATTGGTTGAGTTAAATTACTGGTATTTACTTCAACTAAAGCATTAAATGTTAAAGAAAAGCTCTTATATTGACCACTCAAAAAATCATAAATGAGTGAATTTGGTGTGGTAGAGATTTCAATTCTGTATAAGTGCTCTGTATTCAGAACTTTCGGCAATGTAATGTTCAGATTTGAAGTTGTACTCACATTTTGTTCGATCACTAAGCTATTATCAAAATTGTCAATCACTTTGACTACGACATCGCGCATTTCAACAGGGACTTTGATATCGAGGTTTTTAGGTTTCGGTGTGATTACTTCTGGCGGAGTGGGCTCATATCGGGCTTCACTTTCACCACTTCCACAACCAACTAAAAAAGCTGAACTAAGCAAAAGAGTGCTTACGCCTAAGCAGATATATTGGTTTGACCTTTGTTTTGATCTCAAAGAAGGCATTCCTGCTCTCCAAAATTTAGCATCCATGAAATTTATTTTATTACCGCATGGTTTTTATTCTATGCGAATACTTAGAGGATTCAATAGTATTTCTTGACCAGTGGTAAAATCCAGTTTGAAAGAACTTTTACACTGTTTTTAACTGAATGGCGAACAATAAAGTTAAAACAAATCTTTAAATCTACATTTTTGTTTTTTTTATTTTTAATTTTTTACATACTTTACTTTGATTGCGAACAATATTTTCATTTAAACCATAGAGAAATGCTATATAACTTATAGGGTTATGGATTGTGAAAATCCCCTCAAACTGCCATACTACGCACACTATTTATAGTTTGAGGTAGAGCACGTGATTTCTGTTGGCATCGTTGGTGGAACTGGATATACAGGCGTTGAATTATTGCGTCTTTTATTAAGACATCCACAAGCCCAAGTACGTGTTTTAACATCTCGAACTGAAGCAGGCAAACGTGTTTCAGATATGTTCCCAAGTTTACGAGGACATACTGATCTTGAGTTTTCTGATCTTGATTTGGATGCTCTTAAGCAATGTGATGTTGTATTCTTTGCGACACCGCACGGTGTAGCGATGCAACATGCCGAAGAATTGATTACTGCTGGTACAAAAGTGATTGACCTTGCCGCAGACTTTCGTTTACAGAATCTTACTGAATTTGAAAAATGGTATGGTATGCAGCATAGCTGCCCAAGTGTACTAGCTGATTCTGTTTATGGTTTGACTGAGTTAAATCGTGACAAAATTAAAAATGCACAAGTGATTGGTAATCCAGGTTGCTATCCAACAACCGTGCAATTGGGCTTAGCGCCGTTATTGAAAGATCAAAATAATTTAATCAATACGCAAAGTATTATTATTGACGCTAAATCAGGCGTATCTGGTGCTGGTCGTAAAGCTAGTTTAGGTATGATTTACAGCGAAAATGCCGACAATTTTAAGGCTTATGGTGTTGCAGGACATCGTCACCATCCAGAAATTATTGAAGCCTTGGAAAATATTTCAGGTGAAAAAGGTCAGTTTAGTCAACTGATTTTTGTTCCGCATCTTGTTCCGATGATCCGTGGCATGTTGAGTACGATCTATGTTGATTTGACCGAACAAGCTCAGCAAATCAATTTACAAGCATTGTATGAAAGCTTCTATAAAAATGAACGCTTTGTCGATGTAATGCCTGCAAATAGCTCTCCTGAAACGCGTAGTGTACGTGGTGCAAATGAACTGCGTATCGCTTTATATCAACCACAACCGAATAAATTGATTGTGTTGGTTGCACAGGATAATTTGGTTAAAGGTGCAGCAGGTCAAGCGATTCAAAATATGAATTTGATGTTCAATTTTGATGAGGCTGCTGGCTTGGAAGGTATTGGTTTATTACCATAAAAAACGCTTTTATACTTCACACACATTTAAATTTGGATTTAAATGTGTGTTTTGATGTAAATCATAACGATAGAGATGATGATGGAAAACGCTGAACCGACTATTTCTCCAGAAAGTTCCGTTAACAAGAATAAATTCCTCAAAACGAATTTACCTTTAGTGATTGCTGCTACCTTGCTGGTTGGCAGTAGTTTTCTTTTGGGATATACGGTTGGACATCGCCAAGGTCTAACGGTTGTTGGTTATGATGCAGATGCAGAGCAACTTGTTGAGGTGGTACAAAAACAAAAAGTTGCTTTAGATACAGTCAGTAAAAGTTTAAATGCTGTCATTCAAGAACGGGACATGGCTGTAGGTAATGCGGATGAATTATTTAAAGGCATTAATCAAGCAAATGCAGATAAAGTTCAATTTGAAAGCATGAATGCAATTTATCGTGAAATTTTAAGACAACGTGGTGGTGTTAGCCTAACGGTACAAAATTTAGCGATTAAATCATTACCAGAGAATGCTTTTGAATATCAGCTTGATTTAGTTCAAGTGAGTCCAAACAAACGCCGTGCAGTCGGTACTGTTGAGCTACGTTTAATTAAAGATACTGAAGTTTTAGATGTGCCTTTAGAAGACAAAAATTTTAATTTCGATGATTTTGAGCGTTTGACTGGGCGTTGGACAATGCCGAAAGGTTTCACACCTCAATTTATTGAAGTTCGTTTGTCTGGTTCAGGTACACCTGTGATTAAGCGGTTCAGTTGGCAACGTGGTCAAGCAGTTGATGTGAGTTCTGCTTTTGTATCTGAAATTCCTCAAGCTGAAGCAAGCGCTCAATAGCCTCTATAGTAAGAACCCCATATGCGAAGATATAAACGTCAAATGAATTTAAGTGAAGTGAAAAATGCCTTTCATCAATCTGGATATGTCGATTGGCACTTAAATCCACGTTTAAGTGATTCGCAGCAAGATGATCATGATGGCGAGGTGGTTGTACAAACAGCACCACCAGAGTTGAAGCGCCCATCTTTATATGCTGTTGTTTTACTGAATGATGATTACACACCTATGGACTTTGTTATTGAGGTCCTACAACAATATTTTTCCATGAATTTAGATCAAGCAAGTCAAGTGATGTTAACGGTTCACTATGAAGGCAAGGGAACAGCTGGCATATATCCACGTGATATTGCTGAGACTAAAGCTAATCAAGTGAATAACTATGCTCGTTCGCAAGGTCATCCTTTGTTATGTCAGATCGAACCTGAGCAGCGTTAAAAAAAGCAACGCTTTTTAGCTGCGCAAGACGAGGGTTATACCCGAGTGGTAGAGGATAAACAAAGCAACGCTTTGTCCGAGCGCAAGACCTTGCGCCATGATATAGCTCATATGCTGTGAGTGAAGGCATTAAAAAAGCAACGCACTTGTGGAATTTCATTCCTCATGCGCAAGACCTTAGTGGTAGAGGTAAAAGCAACGTTTGTTCAAATGTAAGATGAACAACTATGCTGTGAATGATGAAAGAGAGGTCGGTATTATCCGAGTGAATCGAGATAAATAAATATATTCACTTGGATTTGCTTTCTTTTTGATCAATTGAGTGGATCATATTCTCTTTGTAATTGAATTTTTACAACAATACGTTGTTTTGAATCTTGACCAAGATACTCAACTAATGCTAACTGTAGATTATGAAGCAAAGCGTTGTTGTAAACGTATACTAGATAACGCTTACATCACCCTAGGCAAACAAAGTTAATAACTAGCTCTACTGCTAAAATGGTCATCATTTTTCAAAGAGAGCACACAATATAAGGGGGTTACATGCTCAGTCGTCAATTAGAAGTATCGTTACGTTTGGCTGTTAGCATGGCTCGTCAAAAGAGACATGAGTTTCTGACAGTTGAGCATTTGTTGCTTGCCTTACTTGATAATGATTCAGCTGTAAATGCACTAAAAGCATGTGGTGCTGATATCGTTACTTTGCGTAAAGAATTAGAGGAATATGTAGAGCAACATACCCCAAAACTTGGTGATAATAGTGAACAAGCACCACATCCAACCGAAAGTTTTGATCGAATCTTGCAACGTGCAATTTTCCATGTTCAATCAAGTGGTGGGGATCGCACAGTTGAAGGTGCTGATGTTTTAGTTGCAATGTATTCTGAGCGAGATTCTTTCGCAGTTTATTTGCTTAAACGCCATCAAATTAATCGTTTGACCTTAACTCAATACTTATCTCATGGCACACGAAAAGATGAGATTCAAGTTGAAGAGGAGGTTGAAGATATCGAAGGTGAAAATGCGGCTTCAGCAAATGCAGGCCCATTGGAACAATATACGCTTAACTTAAATATTGAAGCACAAAAAGGCAAAACAGATCCTTTAATTGGACGTGAGAAAGAGATTGAGCGTGCGGCGCAGATATTATGCCGTCGCCGTAAAAATAATCCACTGTTAGTAGGTGATCCTGGTGTAGGTAAAACCTCGATTGCTGAAGGTTTGGCGTGGTTGATCGTCAATGGTAAAGCACCGAAACCACTTGCAAATGCTGAAGTCTATAGCTTGGACATTGGTGCATTGGTTGCTGGTACAAAATATCGTGGTGATTTTGAAAAGCGTTTAAAACAATTGTTGAATGCTTTGAAAAAGAATCCAAATGCAATTCTATTCATTGATGAAATTCATATGATTATTGGTGCTGGCTCAAGTATGGGCAGTACAATGGATGCATCGAATTTGATTAAACCAGCTCTAGCAAACGGTAGTCTACGCTGCATTGGTTCGACAACATTCCAAGAATACCGTCAAGTGTTTGAAAAAGACCATGCTTTATCACGCCGTTTCCAAAAAATTGATGTCAATGAACCAAGTATTGGTGAAACAATTGATATTTTACGTGGCTTGAAAAGCAAGTTTGAAGATTTTCACCATGTTGAATACGATGATAAAGCTTTAGTTGCTGCTGTAGAGTTATCAGCGAAATTTATTAATGATCGCTTTTTACCAGACAAAGCAATTGATGTGATTGATGAGGCGGGTGCGCAACGCCGTCTTAAAGCTGAAGTCGATGGTACAACGATTTCAGTTGAAAACATTGAAGATATTGTCTCTAAGATCGCACGTATCCCACCAAAAACGGTGTCTAAAGATGATAAGAGCGTACTTGAGAATTTAGAACGTGATTTGAAACGAGTAGTATTTGGTCAAGATGAGGCGATTACTGCATTAGCATCAGCAATCAAGCTATCTCGTGCAGGTTTAAAAGCACCAGATAAACCAGTGGGTAGTTTTGTATTTGCGGGTCCAACAGGTGTAGGTAAAACTGAAGTCACTAAGCAACTTGCTAAGTTGTTAGGTGTGGAATTGGTTCGCTTTGATATGTCAGAGTATATGGAGCGCCATGCGGTTTCACGTTTGATTGGTGCGCCTCCTGGTTATGTTGGGTATGATCAAGGTGGTTTGCTTACCGATGCGATTCATAAAAATCCGCATTGTGTCTTATTGCTAGATGAAATTGAAAAAGCCCATCCAGATGTATTCAACTTGTTATTACAAGTGATGGATCATGGTGCTTTAACTGACAACAATGGTCGCAAGTCTGATTTCAGAAATGTGATTATTGTTCTCACCACAAATATTGGTGCAGAAAGTATTGTGCGTGCGAGTATTGGTTTCACAGAACAAGATCATAGTGCAGACAATCAGGATGCAATGAAACGTGCATTCTCGCCTGAATTCCGTAACCGTTTAGATGGTGTGATTCAATTTAAGTCTTTACCAACCACGATTATTGAATCTGTTGTTGATAAATTCTTAACAGAGCTTCAAGCACAATTAGATGATAAGCAAGTGATGCTTGAGGTTGATCAAAGCGCGCGTGATTGGTTATCAACGAATGGTTATGACCGTCTCATGGGTGCACGTCCAATGCAACGTTTGATTCAAGAGCATTTGAAAAAACCGCTTGCTGAAATGATTCTGTTTGGTGAGCTTGCTGAACATGGCGGTAATGTTGCGGTTTCTGTGAAAACAGAAAATGGCAAAGAAGTTGGTCTAAAATTGGAAGTCTTTGAAGACCATATTAATCCGAGTGCTGAACCTGCTTAATGTTTGAATTGTCTTTCTCGATAACCCAAGTACTTAAAGTATTTGGGTTATTTTTCATCACAGCAATTGCTGAAATCTTGGGTTGTTATTTTCCTTATCTGATTTTAAATCAGGGAAAATCAAATTGGCTTTGGATACCGACTGCTTTAAGTTTAGCTATTTTTGTGTGGCTATTGACGTTGCATCCAGTTGCGTCAGGTCGTATTTATGCGGCATATGGTGGCATCTATATTTTCACAGCATTGATGTGGTTACGCTATGTTGATCAAGTGGCATTAACTCGTTGGGATGTATTGGGTGGTGCAGTTGTTTTATGTGGAGCAGCAATGATTATTTTACAGCCTCAAGGTTTGGTGCGTTAATTGTTATCTTAAAGAAAATAGAGTTTTTTTGCGTAGTATTGATTCTAAACGATATTGCTATTTAGTTGGAATCATTAAGAATATCTGATGATATGCTCAATGCGGCAATAGGTTTGTGATTCGTAAATATGTGCTTAATCAGTTAAGGTTCTAATTGCTTGAATTCTAAATTAACTCAGCGTGAAATATTCCGATTAAAAAAGATAAAAAACACTTGTCAAATGCTGAAATAGTGCGTACTTTAATAGTTAGAAACAGTTTTTAGATATTTGAAATAAACATGTTAAAGCATACTGTAAACACAAACGCATATTTTTATTTTTGGCACTATTGACAGTTGCCTGATGCGTTTCGGGCAGCGGAAAAGTTGCCCAACCAGTTAATACCTGATCGGCAACACCGATCAGGTTTTTTTATGCTTTAACCTTTATCATTTTAGGAGAAATACCATGTTTACATTCAACTTTTCATATTTTAGCAAGACTTCTTGGTTTTACTTTGCAAAGAAATCAACATCGCTTAGATCACACTTGCTCAAATAAATATTCGGACTGGAGGACAGTCCAAAGGAAATGAATAATGAATGCTTTAAACACTGCTTTGACACAATCACAAACTTATTCAAAAGAATTAATGCTTAGCTTGCCATCACAACTCAAAGCACAGTATCCGTTGTCTGCAACTTTGGCGCAGCAAATTTTAAAACATCGTCAAACGATTCAAAATATTTTATCAGGACAAGATCATCGTCTAATGGTGATTACTGGTCCTTGCTCGATTCATGATCCTATTGCAGTTCTAGAATATGCTGATCGTCTACAACAACTACAAGAACAAGTTAAAGATCAGATTTTTCTTGTCATGCGTGCCTATATTGAGAAACCACGTACGACTGTGGGCTGGAAAGGTTTTTTATATGACCCAAATTTAGATGGATCATCTGATTTACAACTTGGTTTAGAAAAATCTCGTGAACTTTATATTCAGTTAATTGAAAAAGGCTTGCCAATTGCAAGTGAGATTTTAAGCCCAATGGCAACAGGTTATTTTGATGATTTATTAGCTTGGGGTGCAATTGGTGCGCGTACCAGTGAATCACAAATTCATCGTGAAATTTCGAGCCATATGCCATACAGCATTGGCTTTAAGAATGGTACAGATGGTTCGATTCAAATTGCTTTAGATGCGATTCAATCTGCGCTTCATGGTCATCAATTTTTAGGCATGACACAACAAGGCTTACCTGCAATTTTGCATAGTGATGGTAATCCATTACCGCATTTAATTTTACGTGGCTCAAATCATGGTACGAACTATGATTTGGCTTCAGTTCAAGCCATGCACTTCAGACATAAGCATTTGCCTGCATTGGTGATTGACTGTAGTCATGGGAATAGTGGCAAAGATCCATTGCAGCAACCACATGTTTTAAAGCAAATCGTTGCGGAGCGTGCTGAGTCAAAAGTACGTGGTGTAATGATTGAGAGTCACTTAGTGGATGGGAATCAAAAGATTTCTTGTGATATGACTTATGGTCAGTCAGTGACAGATGGTTGTTTAGGTTGGGATAAAACTGAACAAGTATTATTGGATATGGCTGAGCAGATGAGAACGCACTAAAACTATAGATAAATCAGCCAATTTATAAATTAGATTGGCTGATTTATCATTTTAAAATGATAGTTTTTGACGTTTTCTCGTCGATGCTACTTTATTCATCTATATCTAGAATGTTGATAATGCCACGAATATTATGGAGATGATGTTCTGGCGTGATGTGATATTCAATTAAATGTTCAGGTTTAAATTTTCCAGTTGCGACTAAATATCCTATTAAGCCTGAGTTATGTGCACCTTGTATATCGGTCAATACATCATCGCCAATAACGATGACTTCATTTTTATTTAACCCCATAGAAGTAACTGCACTTTCGAACATTTCAGAAGCAGGTTTTCCTGTGACGAAGGCTTTTTTACCAGTCGCTTTTTCTAATGCAAAAGTAAAAGCACCACTATCTAACCAAGTTCTTTCTTCACGAAAAAAATAAAGATTGCTGTGAAAAGTGATCAACTGAGCTCCAGCTCTTACATAGTTAAAAACCTGATTCAAAACAGCATAGTCAAAAGCTTCGTCTAAATCACCCAGTACAACAAAGTCAGGGTTGTCTTTGGTTTGTTTTATCATGGAAAACTGAGGTGTTATTGTTTCTGGAATCGCTAAAAAACCTGATTTTTTAGGATAGTTTTTGTTGATAAATTTGATGCATGCACTAACTGAAGTTACAATTTCATCATCTTGGAGATTAAAGTTCAAAACTCTTAATGATGAGCCTAATTGCTCGGATGTTCTTGTGGTGGTATTGGTAACAAAGCGCAATAATATGCCTGCTTTGCGAAGGATATTGATTGTTTCAATTGCACCCAAAAGAGCTTGACCGTTTAAAATTAATGTTCCATCGATATCGAAGATGATGCCTTTTATTTTGTGATTTTTATTCATAAAAATGTTCTTACATATTATTGATAGAAAAGTATAAGTTATAGAATGTTAAATAGCCTGAATAACGAGGCTATTTAACATCACTAGGGTAATTTTTGTAATCAATTACAAGTTTTCTTTGGACAGTAACCAATCTAAGGCATTCATTTTTACAATACCATTGTAATTTGCTTCCATGCCAATCGGGTCTAAGGTCAATAGATACTTGGGATATGAGTCAGATATTTTTTGTAGTGGACGCAATTCTCGCGCCAATGTATCTTCGTTAAGTGTCTCTAAGGCGACTTGATAATACGTCAAATTCTGTAGGGTATCGACAGCCACAAAATCAATTTCATATTCATCGACTCGACCTACATATACAGTATAGCCCCGCCGTATCAATTCTAAGTAGATTACATTTTCTAAAATATGTCCCTGATCGGCATTGGCATCTGGCAGCATAATGCGACGTAGACCAACATCAACCAAATAATATTTTTCAGATGACTGTAATAGCTCACGACCACGAACTTTGAATTGTGAGGCACTATAAAAAAGTAAACTATCTTGTAAGCCTTGAATATAACGTTTTACAGTTTCAAAGGAAATTTTTACGCCGCTTGATACAAATGTGTTTTTGATTTTATTGATTGAAATAGGGGAGCCAGTGACACTGGCTAAATATTTTGCTACACGTTCTAATGAATTGACATCGGCAGTATTTAGACGTGGTATGACATCTTTAAACATGATACTTGCATATACGGCTTGCAAATAATCATAGGTTTCCTGATTACTGTGCATTGCAAGGGTGTAGGGAAAACTACTGCGTATATACATGGCATATAAATCACGGTTGGATAATTGTTGAATGATCGGGTTATTTTCTACATGCCATTGTTTAAATTCTTGAAAAGAGAGCGGTAGGATATGTTGTTCAATGTAGCGTCCAGTCAGTAATGTGGCTAATTCTCCACTTAGAAAAAAGGCATTTGAACCTGTAATATATAAATCGATATAGTCTCGGACATATAAAGAATCAACGACTTTTTCAAATTGAGGAACATGCTGAATTTCATCTAAAAAAACATAATTTTGTTTGTTTTGATCTACTTTAGCTAAAATATATTGATGTAATTTGCGGTAGTCGGTGAGCTCTTCAAACTCCATCAGTTCAAAGTTAATCGCAATAATATTTTCAGCTTGTACACCTTGCGTAAGTAGATCCTGCTGAAATGATGCTAATAACGTTGATTTCCCTGAGCGGCGTACACCTGAAAGCACTTTAATCACATCACGCTCTTGCCATGTATGTAAAAAGTTTAAATAAGCTTCTCTACGGATTTTGGGTGTTTTCATCTTTACACCTAGGCTCTAATATTTTTATTAAATATAGCAAAGTTTAGAGTCTAAGTGTAAACATATGGATTATTTTGTAGAAATTTAGAGTCTGATCGAAAAATATCAACTTTGAATCATGTGTTTCAATAAGAAGAGAGTAAGCGAGACAATCGCACTCTCTATCCAAAAATAGCCTAAATAAATTAGGCTTCTTGTAAAAATTTGCCAATTTCCTGACTAAATTTTCTTGGTTCAGTAATCAGTGGTGTATGACCAGAATGCTCGAAATAAACTGTTTTGGCATCTGCTAGACTTTTGGCCACAATAGTTTGTCCTGTTTCAGCATACAGACTTGATTCACGACCAATAAAGAATGTAGTTGGACAACTAACTTGGCTAATTGCCTCTCGATAGTCTTCGTCATGGTTTAAATAGTTTTCTACATACCATAGCAAGTAATCAAGACGTTGAATCGGGAGTAAATATTTTTGTAGTAACGGTCGATTTAGGGCAAGTTTAAAGATTTTGGGGCTATATGTATTGCTGCTTTGTAATTCAATAAATGCACCCCATAAGCTTACGAGTTTATAACGAATATCACTTGGTAAGTCATCGAGTCGCTGTGCAAATCTATTTTCTAATAAAAGTGTTTGAATATTGAGGAGTAGATTTTTAAAACGTGCCTGTTTTTGCCCAAATAAGCCATATTGCCAAGTGTTGTCTACAGCAATTTTGGGGGTTTGATCAATATGTAAGTAGGCTTTGAGTTTTTGCCCCAAGCCGCCATGTTTCATCCCATGCATGGCTGTGGTTGCACCCATGGAATAACCGATCAGGATAAACTGATCTAATTTAAGTTGTTGAATAAGTGAATCTATATCGTCCCAATGGCTAGAAATAGCATCTTTGTTGGGTATAGCACAGTCTTTAGAGCCACCAAAACCACGCCAATCTGGAATGATAAATTCGTATTTTTTACGACTCGTAAATAAAAAAGGAAGCCATTGCCAACTTTGCATGCCAAGTCCTGACAGTACGAGTACAGGTTCTCCTTCACCTATACGTCGGACAAATAATTTTTCTTGATCAGGCATCGTATAGAACGGCATCATTGTTCTCCAATTTCGTTTATTTGCTCGAACTGTTTAAGTTGTGGAATCATTCGTTCTAGCCATTTTATCCATTCAATTTCTTTAATGATACCGAGTTCCAAAATCATTTTATGGATAAAAAGAATACGGCTAGTAGGTTCGTTATTTTTAAAGTCTTTATCATGGATTGTTTGGTAAAGACCGAGTTTTTCCTTGTGAAGTTCTAAGTGCCGTTCTAATTCTGGCAATATATTGTTACCACCGAGTTGTGCTTCGGCTCTTAATCTGACCATGAGGTCATCACGAAGCTGTGCAGGTTCACTTTGCTGTTCAATCCATGTTGCGAGTTGTATTCTTCCGAGTTGTTCAACCTGATAGGTTTTTTTTCGGCTATTTGCTGCTTGTTCTTCTAAGGTTGAAATCCATCCTTTTTTAAGCATACCATTGAGTTCACGGTAAATTTGCTGATGAGTCGCGTTCCAAAAGAAGCCCATTGAACGGTCAAAGCGACGCGCTAACTCAAAACCAGTACTTGGCTTTTCTAATAAGCTCGTCAATAAAACATGGGCAAGTGACATGATGATCCGTAATAAAAAATGACTCATCAGAATTATGCAATATGTTGCATAAAAATCAAATCTTGTTTATAACTTTGTGCAACAAGTTGCATTAGCAAGCAGATTGCTAGCCAAAGGAGAAAACATGTCAGCTTATCCACATTTATTACAACCACTTGACTTGGGTTTTACTACACTTAAAAACCGTGTGCTTATGGGTTCTATGCATATTGGTTTAGAAGAAGCACCTCAAGGTTATGAGCGTATGGCAGCATTTTATGCTGAACGTGCTAAGGGTGGCGTAAGTCTGATTGTAACAGGTGGTGTTTCTCCTAATGATGATGGTGTTGTATTCGCTCATGGTACAAAGTTAGATACAGTTGAAGAAGCAGAAAAACATAAAGTCATTACTCAAGCTGTACATGAGGCAGGTGGTAAGATCGCTATGCAAATTTTGCATACAGGTCGTTATTCTTACCAAGCAAATAATGTTGCGCCATCAGCGATTCAAGCGCCAATTAACCCAATTAAACCTAAAGCATTAAGTTCGGCTGAAGTGCAGCAAACCATTGATGACTTTGCGAATTGTGCCAAGCTTGCACAATATGCAGGTTATGATGGTGTTGAGATCATGGGTTCAGAAGGCTATTTGATTAATGAGTTTATTGCTGCACGTACTAACCATCGTGATGATGAATGGGGCGGTAGTTATGAAAACCGTATTCGTTTTCCGATTGAAATCGTAAAACGTACGCGTGCTTTAGTCGGTGAAAATTTCATTATTATTTACCGCTTATCTATGCTTGATTTGGTTGAAGGTGGTTCAAGCTTAGAAGAAGTTGTTCAGCTTGCTAAAGAAATTGAAAAAGCAGGTGCAACGATTCTGAATACTGGGATTGGCTGGCATGAAGCACGTATTCCAACGATTGCAACTAAAGTACCTCGTGCGGCATTCACGTGGGTGACTGAAAAGCTTAAAGGTACAGTTTCGATTCCTTTAATCACCTCAAACCGTATCAATACACCTGAAATGGCTGAACATGTGCTTGCTTCTGGTCATGCAGATATGATTTCGATGGCTCGTCCAATGTTGGCGGATGCTGATTTTGTATTAAAAGCAAGTGAAGGTCGCAGTGATGAAATCAATACATGTATTGGTTGTAACCAAGCATGTTTAGATCATATCTTCTCAATGAAGATCGCAACTTGTTTAGTCAATCCACGTGCATGTTATGAGACTGAACTTATTTTTAAAGAAACAAACGCTGTAAAAAATATTGCCGTGATTGGTGCAGGGCCAGCAGGGCTGAGCTTTGCAACTTATGCAGCAAGTCGTGGTCATAAAGTTAAAGTGTTTGATTCAAGCAATCAGATTGGTGGTCAGTTTAATATCGCGAAAACCATTCCTGGTAAAGAAGAATTCTACGAAACATTACGCTATTTCAAACGTCAAATTGAATTGCAACCGAATATTGAGCTTGTCTTAAATCACACGGCAACATACGAAGAGCTTAGCCAAGCGAATTACGATGAGATCGTTGTTGCAACAGGAGTAACACCGCGTCAATTACAATTTGAAGGGATTGATCATCCAAAAGTATTGAGCTATATCCAAGTATTGAAAGAGCGTATTGCTGTAGGTAAACGTGTCGCAATTATTGGTGCAGGTGGTATTGGTTTTGATACGGCTGAATATTTAACGCATGAAGGCGAGAGTGGTAGCTTAAACCCTGAAAAATTCTACGCAGAATGGGGAATTGATACGAGCTATGCGCAAGTAGGTGGCTTAAAGCAACCAGAGTTGGAAAAATCTGAGCGTGAAATTTACTTGTTACAACGCAAGAGCGCAGCCGTAGGTTCTAGTTTGGGTAAAACGACAGGTTGGATTCACCGTACAGGCTTAAAACATCGTGATGTAAAAATGATTGCGGGTGCAAGCTATGACAAGGTTGATGATCAAGGTTTACATATTACTGTAGATGGTCAGACAACAGTGTTAGAGGTTGACAATGTAGTGATTTGTGCAGGTCAAGAATCATATACCGCAATGTTTGATCAGCTTAAAGCTGATGGTAAAAACGTTCACTTGATTGGTGGTGCGAAAGAAGCAGGTGAATTAGATGCGAAACGTGCAATCCGTCAAGGTGCTGAGTTAGCTGCGGTTCTATAAATAGATGAATGAGACATTTCCTCTAGCTAGGGAATGTCTCTAACTTCATTGATGAAATGACAAAGGGAAAATAACAATGACACTTGCAACAACAAAACAATCTTTAAAAAACTGGCATCAAATGATTCAAACAGGTGATTTATCTATTCTCAGTCATCTTTTAGCTGATGATGTGGTATTTCGTTCGCCGATTGCATATAAGCCCTATGAGGGAAAACAAGTTGTTTTCTTCATTTTGACTAATGTGATTCAAGTTTTTCAGGATTTTACCTATCACCGTGAGTTTTATTCAGAAGACGGTGAAAATGCTGTACTAGAATTCAGTGCCAATGTTAGCGGTAAATCCTTAAAAGGCATTGATATGATCCGTTTTAATGAACATGGGCAGATCATTGATTTTGAAGTGATGATTCGACCAATGAGTGGTTTGGCTGCATTAGCTGAACAAATGGGTGCAAGAATTGCCCAGTATCAACCTCAGTAATACAATTAAATCGTCTAAGTCATACCGAGATTAACATGTGGTTAAAACTGTCAACTTTAGCGTTATTGCCTGTACTGTTTATACAAGGTACAAAGGTTCGTAAGAATACACCACATCTTATGGAAGCGAGTGGCGAACGTGAGGGCTTAATTGGGCAAGGAAAACCACTGTCTTTACTTATTTTGGGGGACTCAGCCGCAGCAGGTGTTGGTGTTGAGACTCAACAAGATGCTTTATCTGGTGCGATTATTTCAGAATTAAAGAATGAATATATTTTGCAATGGAAACTACATGCAAAAATAGGTGATACCACTAAACAAGTTTATCAAGCACTCCAACAGTTGGAACAAAGAAAATATGATGTAGTTGTCACGTCTATTGGTGTCAATGATGTGACCAAATTAACTTCGGCAAAGTCTTGGATAAAACAACAAAAACAATTATTTACTCAAATACAGAATCATTTTCAACCAAAATTGATTATTGTGTCTGGTGTACCGCCAATGCAGCATTTTCCAGCTTTGCCTGATCCTTTGGCATGGTTATTTGGTAAATATGCAGAACAAATGAATCAAGCATTACAACGATGGCTAGCGCCACAGAGTCAATTTAGATTCATACAATATGATATTGAAAATTTTCAGGCGATGAATTTACCCATGGCAAGTGATGGTTTTCATCCCAGTAAAGAAATTTATGCTATTTGGGGACAACAGGTCGCAGCATTAGTGCGACAGACATTTAACGCATAGTCAGAGGCAGTTGTTGCATATGGGCATATCTACTTTAAATAAAATTAAAGTCTTAGGTTCAGAGCTATTTGATTTGGTACTCGGTGCTGAGCAACCTAAAATGTATTATGACCCGAAAGGGAAAATTAAAGATGTTTTGGAAAAACTCCCCCAGTTGAAACAAAAATATCGCCCAACACCGTGGTTGAGTAATACCCATGTCCATCTTCTATATTTTGATGTGATTAAAAAGAAAACGATCAAGCTTGAATATGATCGTATTGATCAGCTTACGATGAAAGATGGTGGAGTAACAGCGATTGCTTGGTATGGCTATGATCTTCCGCCAGAAACGCCAACCGTTGTGATCATGCATACCATTACAGGAACACCTGAGAGTATGCGTGAGTTGGTCAAAGACTTGCATACATATACAGGTTGGCGCATTGCACTTTGCTTACGCCGTGGGCATGCGGGTTTACCAATGCCCGTACCACGTATCTCACTATTTGGTTTGACGACTGATTTGCGAGAGCAATTAGATCATATTCAAACTCTATTTCCAGCGTCCGATTTATATGCTGTAGGTTCTTCCGCAGGAACAGGATTATTGGTGCGCTATTTGGGTGAACAAGGTTCTGATACACCATTTAAAGCTGCTTTTGCGATGTGTCCAGGTTATAACACCGAGATTGGTTTTAAAAATGTGCATCCTTTTTATAGCAAAATGATGACCAAGAAGTTGTTCAAGTATTTTATTTATCCGTATCAGAATACATGGAGTCAGGTTGCTTCATTAGATCAAGTACTCGCAACGACTAATTTGGAAGCATTTGAGAAAGCATATTTTGAGATGGCTGGTTTTGAGGATTATCAGAGTTACTGCCAAGCAATTAACCCAATCTATGTATTGGAAAATATCAAAATTCCATTGATGGTTTTGAATGCAGAAGATGATCCAGTTTGCTCAATTAAGAACTTAGACCCTTATAAAGATGTGGTTCGGCAAATGGAAAATATTGCTGTGATTACCACCAAAAAGGGAAGCCACTGTGGTTTCTATGAAAGTTTAGAAGTGAAATCGTGGGCATCGCGTCTTATGGCTGATTTTTTTAAACATTATTCGTAAATTTAAATAGACAAAAAAGCCATGAGCTGCGATTGAAGCAATTCATGGCTTTTTAAAGATATCAATAAATTAATTATTTAAGGCAGGCGTTGCAGCAGCAATTGCGGCAGCTACGGCATCATCTTCAGTTTGTGCTGCAGCAGGTTTTACGGCTTTAGGTTGTTCTACTTTAGCTGGTTTAGGTTGCTCAGCTTGGGCAGTTGTTGCTGTTGCTTCTTCAGTTGCTTGAATTTGAGCAGGTTGCGTTTCACGACGAATTTCTGTGGTTGTATTCGCTGTTTGTTCTCGACTTATTTCAATCACAGGAGCAGGTGTTGCAGGTTTATCTACGCTTTCCAAAGGTTGGAATTCTTGGGTTTGTTCTGGTTGAGATGCTGCTTGAGTCGTTTGTGCTTCAGATGCCTGTTCTGATTGTTCTTCATTTTTTGGCTCTTCTTTTTTCACACAAGCAGTCAGTAATAGACCAGTTGCAAGCGCTGCACAAATTAAAAGTTTTTTATTCGCCATTGTTAAAGCTACATATTGAATTAAGGATGGCTTGAATTATAACAGTAAAATTAGATGAAGAAATCACTCGGTTTTATTGAGTTTGTTGATATTTTATAAATGTTTGAGCAAGGATGTTTGTTCTCAGAAACCTGTAACAGGAATCCAGTGAATTGTTTACTCAGTACATGCGGTTGTTTTATGGGCTAAAGGTCATCTATGTATGAAATATCCACAAATCCCATAAAATTTTATTGAAAATGCTGATAGAATAGTCAGTTGTTTATAGTTCTTTGAATTGATGCGGTTTGACTTTGCTTTATAGGTGCAGAGTACAGTAAAATTACCCAACATTGTAGGCCGATTTCGGCTCGATTGTACGAGAAACTCAATGACCCATTTTATTTTTGTCACTGGTGGTGTGGTTTCATCACTAGGTAAAGGTATTTCTGCTGCTTCTGTTGCCGCACTTTTGGAAGCTCGTGGCTTAAAAGTCACAATGGTAAAAATGGATCCATACATTAATGTCGATCCAGGTACCATGAGCCCATTTCAGCACGGTGAAGTTTTCGTCACAGAGGATGGTGCTGAAACTGACTTAGATTTGGGATATTACGAACGTTTCTTACGTCGTGCGAAAATGACCAAACTGAATAACTTTACCAGTGGTCGTGTATATCAAGACGTTTTAAATAAAGAGCGTCGTGGTGACTACTTAGGTGGTACGGTTCAAGTTATTCCACATATTACCGATAATATTAAAGAACGTGTACTTCGTGCAGGCGAAGGTTATGACGTTGCCATCGTTGAGATTGGCGGTACGGTTGGTGATATCGAATCACTTCCATTTATGGAATCTGTACGTCAGCTTATGGTTGAGCTTGGTCATAAACGTACTATGCTGATGCATTTGACATTATTGCCATATATCAAGTCTGCTGCTGAACTCAAAACCAAACCAACTCAACATTCGGTTAAAGAACTTCTTTCGATCGGTATTCAGCCAGATATCTTAATTTGCCGTACTGAATACGATGTCGATGTTGATACTAAACGTAAAATTGCATTGTTCACCAATGTTGAAGCGCGTGCTGTTGTAGTATGTAAAGATGCAAAAACCATCTATCAAATTCCACGTACGTTCTATGAGCAAAATGTTGATGACTTAATTTGTGAACGTTTTGGTTTTAATGATCTTCCTGAAGCAAATCTTGAAGATTGGGATAATGTCGTAGAAGCATTATTGAACCCAGAATACACAGTACGTGTTGCGATGGTAGGTAAATATGTTGAATTACCAGATGCTTATAAATCTGTAAATGAAGCACTTTTACATGCTGGTATTCAAAATCGCGTTAAAGTTCAAATTGATTACGTCAATGCTGAAGACCTTGAACAGCAAGATGTTAGCGTCTTAAGTACTGCGGATGCGATTTTAGTTCCAGGCGGTTTTGGTGAGCGTGGTACAGAAGGCAAAATGCGTGCAATTCAATATGCACGTGAAAACAATGTTCCTTTCTTAGGTATTTGTTTAGGTATGCAATTGGCAGTGATTGAATTTGCACGCCATGTTGCAGCTATGCCAGAAGCAAGCTCAACTGAATTTAATCGTTCAACCAAGTACCCATTAATTGGTCTCATCACTGAATGGTTAGATGAACGTGGCGAGTTACAACAGCGCAGCCTTGAATCAGATTTAGGTGGCACGATGCGTTTAGGCGCACAAAAGTCTGAACTGGTTGAAGGTTCTAAAACACGTGCAGTCTATGGTAAAGCTGAAATTACTGAACGTCATCGCCATCGTTATGAAATGAATGATCGTTTTATCCCTGCTTTAGAACAAGCTGGTATGAAAATATCGGGTTATTCTTCAGTACAACATTTAGTTGAAACTGTAGAAATTCCTGAACATTCTTGGTTTATTGCTGTACAATTCCACCCAGAATTTACAAGTTCACCACGTGATGGACATCCATTATTTGCTAGTTTTATTGATGCTGCAAAGAAACAGCACCAAAACAGTAAGTAAGGTAGGCTTTTAAGGAACTGGGAAAGTTTAAATGTCACACTTAAAACCACAAGAAGTTGTACGTTTAGGCGATATACAAATGGCAAATCATTTGCCATTTGTATTATTTGGCGGAATGAACGTATTAGAGTCAAAAGATTTAGCATTTGAAATTGCTGAAACTTATGTTGATATTTGCAAACGCTTAGATATTCCTTATGTATTTAAGGCGAGCTTTGATAAAGCAAACCGTTCAAGCCTGAGTTCATTCCGTGGACCAGGTTTAGAAAAAGGAATTGAATGGCTTGCCGACATTAAGAAACATTTTAATGTGCCGATTATCACTGACGTTCATGAACCCTACCAAGCAGCGCCTGTTGCTGAAGTTGCAGATATTATCCAACTTCCTGCCTTTCTAAGTCGTCAGACTGATCTCGTTGAGGCAATGGCAAAAACTCAAGCCATTATCAATATCAAAAAAGCACAGTTCTTAGCACCACACGAAATGCGTCATATTTTGCATAAGTGTTTAGAGGCTGGAAATGACAAGCTCATTCTTTGTGAACGTGGTTCAGCATTTGGTTATAACAATTTGGTTGTAGATATGCTGGGCTTTGACATCATGAAAGAAATGAATGTGCCCGTATTCTTTGATGTAACGCATTCATTACAAACCCCTGGCGGACGTGCAGATTCTGCGGGTGGTCGCCGTGCTCAAATTACAACTTTAGCACGTGCGGGTATGGCAACTGGTTTAGCTGGTTTGTTTTTAGAAGCACATCCAGAACCAGAAATTGCAAAATGTGATGGGCCTTGTGCGTTACGTTTATCTCAGCTTGAGCCATTTTTGGCACAACTCAAAGAATTGGATACTTTAGTCAAAGGATTCAAAAAGTTAGACACACACTGAGTTTTTACTCACATACGCTGCTTTAATCGCAGCTCATATTCATTCAACAGAGGAATTGTTCATGAGCCAAATCGTTGACATCCGTGCACGTGAAATTTTGGACTCTCGTGGTAACCCAACCATCGAAGCAGATGTAATTTTAGAATCTGGCGTTGTTGGTCGTGCATGTGCGCCATCTGGTGCTTCGACTGGTTCTCGTGAAGCCTTAGAACTTCGTGATGGTGATAAAGCACGTTACTTAGGTAAAGGTGTTCGTACAGCAGTTAATAACGTAAACACGATTATCCGTGATGCTTTAGTCGGCAAATCAGTATTTGAACAAAAAGACATCGATAACACGATGATCGAACTAGATGGTACTGAAAACAAAGAAAAATTGGGTGCAAATGCAACTTTAGCGGTATCGCTAGCTGCTGCACGTGCTGCTGCTGATGAAAAGAAAATTCCTCTTTTCCAATACATCGCTGATCTCCGTGGTCAAACAATTTTGACTATGCCTGTACCAATGATGAACATCATCAATGGTGGTTCGCATGCAGACAACAATGTTGATATTCAAGAGTTTATGATTGAGCCTGTAGGCTTTACTTCATTCGCTGAAGCATTACGTGCGGGTGCTGAAATCTTCCATTCTCTAAAATCAGTTTTAAACAAAAAAGGTTTAAATACTGCTGTAGGCGATGAAGGTGGTTTTGCACCGAACTTACGTTCAAACGAAGAAGCAATCACTGTTATTCTTGAAGCGATTGGTCAAACTGGTTACAAAGCGGGTTCTGACATTATGTTAGCACTTGACTGTGCATCTTCAGAATTTTACAAGAATGGTCAGTACATCCTTGCAGGTGAAGGTAATAAAGCATTCACAAGCAACCAGTTCTCTGATTATTTAGCAGGTCTTGTAAACCAATACCCAATCATTTCGATTGAAGATGGTTTAGATGAATCTGACTGGGAAGGTTGGAGCTATTTAACATCAATCCTTGGTGACAAAATCCAATTGGTTGGCGATGATTTATTCGTAACCAATCCTAAGATTTTACAACGTGGTATTAATGAGAAAGTAGGTAACTCTATTCTGATCAAATATAACCAAATTGGTACGTTGACTGAAACTTTAGATGCAATTTACCTTGCGAAAGCAAACGGTTATAGCACTGTAATCTCACACCGTTCAGGTGAAACTGAAGATTCAACAATTGCTGACTTAGCAGTAGGTACAGCAGCGGGTCAAATCAAGACCGGTTCACTATGCCGTTCTGACCGTGTAGCGAAATATAACCAATTACTTCGTATTGAAGAATTAACGAACGCAGCTTACCGCGGTAAAGCTGAATTCAAAGGTCTAAACTAAGGTCAATTTATCTATGTTGAATACTTCTGATCATCTTTCTTTACAAAAGACAGAAACTCTGCAAATTCATAATCCTATAGAATTTGTAGATGATCTTCCTTTGTTAGGGATGTAGGGAGTTTTCCATGATAGAAATGTTTCGATCGACCTCGAGTAAATTGATTCTGTTACTTGTTACCGTTTTGGTGGCAAGTCTACAGTACCAATTTTGGCTAGGTGAGGGTGGTTATTTCCCTCATCAAGCCTTGACTCAGCAAATTAAGCAACAAGTCGAAGTCAATACCGAACTAAAAGAGCGCAATCGTATTTTAGCAGCTGAAGTTTTTGACTTAAAAAACGGAACTGAGGCAATAGAAGAACATGCACGTTTGGATCTAGGTCTCGTTAAACCCAATGAAACTTTTGTACAAATGAGTACGATTAGCACTCATTACAAGCCTATTTATATTGACCCAAATGCAAAAATAGATGCATCGACCAATGAAAACCCAGACTAAGCTATGGGCGGTTGTGCCAGCAGCAGGCTCGGGCAGTCGTTTTTCAAAAACTGAATTAAAACAATATCAATATATTCAAAATCATACTGTACTTGAACATACCGTAAAGCGACTTAATACTTTAGATTTGGCTGGATGTGTACTCGCGATCGGTGAACAGGATACCTTTGCTAAAACAATTATATTTCAGCACCAAAATAGATTACATTTTTGTCTAGGTGGCGCAGAGCGTGTTGATTCTGTTCTAAATGCATTACTTTATTTATCTCAAATTGCCCATGATGATGATTGGGTTTTAGTACATGATGCTGCACGTCCATGTGTGACAACAGCATGCTTAGAAAAATTAGTAAAATCGGCAATCGACTCAGATCAAAGTAATATTTTAGCGATACCAGTCCGTGATACGCTTAAACAAGTACTCAATCAAAATCAAATTGAAAAAACAGTAAGTCGTGCGTTGTTATGGCAAGCACAAACACCGCAAATGGCTAAATTAGGTATTTTACGAAAAGCCATTGAAAAATCATTATTGGATAATATTCTAATTACAGACGAAGCAAGCGCTTTGGAATATATAAATGAACCTGTACACGTCGTACAAGGACGTTCAGACAATATTAAAATTACCTATACCGATGATTTAGAATTGGCTCGATTAATTCTTCAATCACAGCAACATACTTAATTTTTAACAGAAATAGCCTAAGTAAATTAATTGCATACTTTTATACCAATATGAATGACAAAAAAAATGTGATTTGTTAAATTAAAAGGACATAATTTATAACGGATAAACAAATGAAAAAATTATTACTTTTAAGCTTTTTTACTTTTTCTTTTCTTGGATGTGCATCTACGTCTCAACAACCTCAGGATACTGTACAAGAAACAATTCGCTACTCATCGAGTCCATGTTTTGGAGCATGTCCAATCTATTCAGTCGATGTAACCCCATCGGGTGCAGTACATTTTAATGGTAAGCAATATACAAAAGTGATGGGAGAGCATGATTTAACAGTAGATCCATCTGTTTATAAAAAACTACAATATGAATTAAAGACTTATCGTCCAGAAACAGGTGCAAATGTTAAAACAACAGGCTGTCAGCAAATCACAGCAGATCAACCAAGTGGATATTTCTCATGGATTCAAGCAAATGGTACAACAACTAAATTAAGCCATTATACAGGTTGTATTTCTCCCGCAAATTTAGAGTTAAATGAGCTGATTGATAAACTACCGAAATTGATCGGTATTGATGATTTAGTACATTAAACTAGCTGTTGCTAAAATAGACAAATTTGGCATTTATGTTAGTATAAGTACAAGCACAATCATGCGGAGGAGTCATCAATGACAGCTTTTACAATCATGAATATGAGTATGCAAGAAGAGGATCATCTTCCTGATCTTGCTGTACAAGCATTCCGCAATGCTTTTAAACATGCGAGCCAGTCTTCAACTGTGGTATATGCCAAAAATCATCAGCTATTAAAGCAATTACCAACAGGTGAGATTAGTGTGATTAAAGATATATCAACAGCTTATACGTCTATTTCAGCGCAACATCATGTACTAAAACGTAAGAAAAAGCAGGCTATTGTATAAGTTAATGCGACAATTTAAGCCTAGAATTCGTATGTTTGCGGGCCCAAATGGTTCTGGGAAAAGTACGATTAAAGATTATTTATTGCCCCGACATATCGGGGCATATTTAAATGCAGATGAACTCGAAAAAATTTTAAATCAAACACAAATTGTAGATTTAAATACTTATCATGAGTCCTTGGATTGTATAAAACTGGTTGAATTTTTAAAAACTAAAAACAAGCAAATAGATCAACAGATTCACCCTTTATTAAGCCAAGAACCTGATTTACTGGCAGAAAATAAAATTCTTTTTGTCAAAGCAGATGTGGATTCGTACCTTGCAGCACGCATTATTGATTTTATTCGACTAGAATTTTTGAAATTAAAAATAAGTTTTACTTTTGAGACTGTTATGTCACATATAAGTAAAGTTGAGTTTTTAAAAGCTGCTCAGAAACAAGGTTTTAAAACATACTTGTATTATGTTTCTACCGTTGACCCTGAAATTAATATTGCAAGAGTTCAATATCGAGTGACTACGGGAGGGCATCCTGTACCTGAGCAAAAAATTCGTGATCGTTACTATCGCAGTATGGATTTACTCATGCAGGCTGTAGAAATGACGGATCGCACTTTTATCTTTGATAATTCGTCTAATGGTGAAAAAGCGGCTTTTCTCGCTGAGATTGAGCAAGCAGAATGGCTAAAACTGAATCCTATCGTCACAGATTTTCCAATTTGGTTTGTAGAAAAAGTATTGACCGAGTTTGAGTAAAAAATTGGCTACAAAAAAGGCTTTAATTATTATACTTAATGATATAATATAAAAATATATAATGTATATTTGGATGAATCATGTCTAGCATCATCTCGGCTTTGATCGGTGGTGGAATTCTGGGGCTTGCCGTTGTTGGCTATTTATATGTCAATGGTCGTATTACAGGCATCAGTGGTCTGCTTGCACAAGTGTTACAACCAAAGCTTTTGGTTCGTAGTTCGGCTTTGTGGTTTTTACTTGGACTATTCGTGACACCGTTCATTTATCAGATTTTTGTAAAACCAGAAATTGTTATTGAATCCTCTCCGATTGGGTTGGTCATCGCAGGTCTTTTGGTTGGTTTTGGGACTCGTTTAGGTTCTGGCTGTACCAGTGGGCATGGAATCTGTGGAATTAGTCGTTTATCCATACGTTCTATGATTGCTACAGTTACATTTATGTTAGCAGGAATCGTAACTGTATATGTTATTCGCCATATCATCGGAGCCACGCTATGAAAAATATACTTGCTTTCATTTTTGGTAGCTTATTTGCATTAGGCTTGTTGATTTCAGGGATGTCTAATCCTGAGAAAGTTTTGGGTTTCTTAGATATTTTGGGACAATGGGATATAAGTTTAATGTTCGTGATGATGGGGGCAATCATTGTGGCAATTATTCCATTCCAAAAAGCGATTCGAAATCCGAAAACGATCTTTGGAGAAGAAATATCATTACCAATGAATACCCATATTGATAAAAAGTTAATTGTTGGTTCGAGTCTTTTTGGAGTCGGTTGGGGGATTGCAGGAATTTGTCCAGCACCAGCAATTACATTGATTGGATTAGGTTATTCACAAGCTTGGTATTTTATTGCTGCGATGCTATTAGGTATGTCTGTACATCGTTTGTGGTCCGAACGATAGGCTGCATGATTTAATATGGCATCATTCATCAAGCTACATTTCTTACATGTGGCTTGATTATTAGAATTAGAGAAAATTCTTAGCACAAAATTTATTTTGTAAAAGTATTACAAAAACCATTTTGTCTTTTTAAGAATAGCCATTGTCCTAAATTGGAAATTCACCTTCTAAAGAATATTGAATCATAGCACCAACCAAAGATAAATTTGTGAGGTTGCTATATGAATGCTATTCATCAGATTGAAACTAATGTTCCAAAGTTTAAAGATAAAAAAAGAAAGTTGTGGATGTTAGGTCTCGTTATTCCGAATATTGCAAATGCTGCGATGTTAGGTTACCAATTCGGGCCGAAGCGTACCAAGAAATTTTTTGCAGCCGCAGGACCAATCGCACTACATGGTCTGATTCCACTTATTGATAAATTTCTAGGAGAAGACTCAGAGAATCCTCCTGAGGATGCAATAGCTGAATTAGAGGCAGATCCTTATTATGCAAAAATTGTGAATCTTTATATCCCATTACAATATATTGCAAACATTTATGGCAACTATATTGCGAGCCGAGATTCGACACCACTCTCTGATCGTATTCTGATTGGGACAACACTGGGCCTAGTGAATGGTGTGGCGATTAATACGGCACATGAGTTAAGTCATAAATCAGGAAAGTTACAACACTACTTATCGCATTTGTGTTTAGCACCCACAGGTTACAATCACTTTCGCATCGAACATCCTTATGGGCATCATTTGCGTGTCGCAACGCCAGAAGATCCAGCTTCATCACAATTTGGTGAGTCTTTTTGGAAGTTTTGGCCGAGAACAGTGAGTGGTAGTTTTAAATCGGCAATTGAAATTGAAACCAGACGGTTAGAGAGAAAGGGCTTATCTTTTTGGTCAATGCACAATGAGCTATTACAAGGTTGGGCAATGTCTGCCGCTTATCATGGGTTAATGCTCAAAGTGTTTGGCAAAAATATTATTCCGACCCAAGTCACGCAATCACTTTATGGAATTACGCTATTTGAAGCCGTTAACTATATGGAGCATTATGGGTTAAAACGACAAAAGCTAGAAAATGGTCGTTATGAAAGAACCATGCCTGTCCATAGTTGGAACAATAACAGCTTATTCAGCAATATTTTGTTGTATCAATTACAGCGTCATTCAGATCACCATGCTTATCCAACACGTAGTTATCAAGCATTACGTCATTATGAAAATGTACCGCAATTGCCAGCAGGATACACAAGCTTATTTTTACAAGTGTTTATACCTTCATATTGGTTTAGTATTATGGATAAGCAGGTAATTAATTATTACCAAGGGGATATTGATAAGATCAATGTCTATGAGCCAGCGAAAGAAGCCGTTTTGCAAAAATATAATCAATATTTTCAAGCTCAAGCAATGGAGGTGCTCTAAACATGAAAAAATATCAATGTATCGTATGTGGATGGATTTATGATCAATCTCTAGGTCTGCCAGAAGATGGTATCAATGCAGGCACTGCGTGGGAAGATATTCCTGAGAGTTGGACGTGCCCAGACTGTGGGGTCTCTAAAGCAGATTTTGAGATGGTTGAAATCTAAAGTAGAAAGAGGCGGCGAGAACTAAATCTTGCCGTTCATCTATAAAGAAAATACAAAAATGAATAATCAAATCCCGTATATTCCAGCAAGATATTATTTCAAGATACTTGATATATTAGAATCGAGAAATATTACGACTGAAGAAATATTATCTGAAATAAATATAGATCTAAAAAAATATTTAAGCTCACCTGACATGAAAATTAACCAAGAACAGGTCAGTAAATTCATTTCATTTTGTTTAAAATTTCCACGTAATTATGATTTAGCATTTGAATTAGGACACTCTTTAAAAGTGAGTTCGCATAGTTTGGTTGGTTACGCGATTCTAACCAGTGAAAACTTAGAACAAGCGCTGATTTATATTTCTAAATATTTTTCTTTGATTATCCCTAGTTTTAAACTTTCATATTTTTATCATACTGATCAGTCAATGGAATTGATTTGTGAACCTGTGATTCAAATAGATACCTTATCTCTGAACTTTCATCTGGAAGCAATTGCAGTCGCTTTGCATTGTACGATTCATGAGTTGGTTGAGAATAGGTTGTTGCCATATCATATTTTCATGTCCATCAATGAGCCGTTACATGGCTATCGCTATGCGCATCTAAGCAAAGTTAAATTTCACTTTAATACTTTGAAAAAACCGAGCCTTAGAGTGCAATTGAGTGAAAAACTGATTAAACAAAAATTACGTCTAGCTGATGAAGGTACGCGTAAAGCGATCGAACTAAAGTGTCAGGAACAAATATATGAGATTAAGAATAATATTGATCTGGTCGTTTGGCTCAAACAACTCTTTTTAAACTCTTCTGAAATTCCGAGCCTAGAAGACTGTGCAAAATTATTGAATATTTCAAGTAAAACACTACAAAGGAATTTAAAAGAGAAGGAGACCTCATATCAGGAATTAAAAAACACGGTCATTATTGATAAAGCTAAACAGATGCTGATCTCTACTAATAAAAGCATGATTGAAATAGCTGAGGAATTAGGTTACGCATCCGCTTCTAATTTTTCTCGATCATTTAAGTTTTTTGTTGGTATTGCGCCAACGATTTATCAAAAAAATATCAAAATTTATAACTGAGATGTCTACTTTAATTTTTCTATAAGCTTATTTTTAAATGGTGCAACTTATATTGCACCGTTTATATATTGAAAATGTCAGAGAGAAGAATAGTCTTAACTTTTAGGCGGTATAAAAGACATTGCTCGTTCTGCTAAGGCGGTAATGGTTAAACTTGGGTTAACACCTAAATTTGCTCCTAGCATTGCACCATCAATGATGTACATATTTTTATAATTAAACACGCGATTTTGTGCATCGATCACACCTTCTTCGTCCGAAGTCGCCATAGCGCAACCACCCATGCAATGTGCAGTAAAGGGAATATTAAAGAGTATTTCAGTTTTTGTCGTCATAGGATGCCCATTAAACATTTTGGCAACTTTTTCAGTAAAGGCATTTGCCTGTGGGATATAAACAGGTAAGGGCTGACCTTGTGACGACAATGTTTTGCTAAAAGGCCACCACCAGTTTCTTTTTAATTTCATTTGAATTGATGCATCAACCGTTTGCATGACTAAAAAGATAAGCGTCTGTTTTGCAAAGCCAAAAGGATTATTCATTTTCAAGAAGATTAGCGGATGGCAGATCAATGCCCATAACCATAATAAAATACGTGAAAAACCTGGTTTTCCACCGACGAGGTGAGTTGTAAGCAAACCCATACCATCCGAACCTCGTTGATAGCGAGTTGCTTCGATATGAGTATTATGATCAAGATAAATGCTTGAACCGATTGCTACGCCTTGACTCATATCGACATGCTTATCAAAGAAACGAACGCCTAAAATGGACTCAGCATTGGTACGTACTTGCATACCTAATTGGTTGGAAACGTTGGGTAAAACTTTATTATCTTTTAGACGTAGCAACAATTCTTGTGTTCCAAGAGATGACGCTGAAAAAATAACGTTTTTAACCTGCCAAACTCGCTTATTTCGATGCCCCCATTGAGTTGAATGAATTGTGGTCACAGCATAACCATCACTTCCATCGACTTTATTGTTTAGAGGGCGAATATCAATGACCTTCGTTTCAGCAAAAACTTTCGCGCCTTGTTTTTCAGCAAAATATAAATAGTTTTTATCTAGGGTATTTTTAGCATTATGTTTACAGCCCGTCATACATCCGCCACAAGCGGTACAGGTTGCGCGATCTGGACCTTTTCCATTGAAATAAGGATCGGGATAGGTTTTACCACCTTGTTCACCTTGAGGAGGGAAGAAGGTTGCAACTCGTGTTGGCTTAAAAGTATGCCCAACACCGACAGCATCTCCCATTTTCTTGAGCATATGATCAGCAGGCCCAAATATTTTATTGTCCGTTACCCCCAACATTCTTTCTGCTTCAGCAAAATATTGGGGCATATCTTCTTTTAAGTGCGGAATTTTGCCCCAACTCCCTTCACTCCATACGCTACTCGGAGGAACTAATAATGTATTGGCATAGGTGATAGAACCACCACCAACAGCATTGCCACAGATAATTGCAACATGCCTAAAAATACGTAAATTAAAAAATCCAAAGAAATTTATAGCAGGGCGCCAAATCCATTTTGGGGTATTCCAATTGGTTTTAGGAAAATCTTTCGCTTCCCAACGTTTTCCCATTTCCATCACTGCGACGGAATATCCTTTTTCTGAAAGTCGATGTGCTGAGACACTTCCTCCAAATCCTGAACCAATAATGAGATAGTCAAAGTCATAATCGTCTTTAATCATTTGAGAAAACTCCTATATTTCAGCAATTTAAAATCTATCTATAAGTTTGAATAATGACCATTTTTAAAGGCTTCCATTGAAAAATGGAGTCGTATTAAAAGTGAGATAGATGAATAAGCTGAAAATTTCCATTGAATGGTTTTAAAAGTTCATCGTGATTTATTATTTTGTTGTTTGCATAGTAGAAAAAGACAATCAATATTCATAAGTCGACATAAAATATTTTAGTGAAATGGAAATAGCCTAAGCAAATTTGAGTCATTCTAAATAAATCAAAAGCAACCAAAGAAAAACAAAAAATTTATACAATAAGAACAAGCTATGCTAAAACTACATTTCATCTTAGAACTTGTTGAAAATAAGGTAATCCAATGACCACCATTTATTTAGTCCGACATGGTCAGGCTTCATTTGGTAAAACGAATTATGATGAACTTTCAGAAAATGGCGAAGCTCAAGCAAAGCTTTTAGGGCAGTATTTTAAGAATCTCTTTACTGAGCAGCCCTATATCATTTCAGGAAGTATGAAACGACATCAACAAACGACCCAAATTTCATTGGAACAGTGCTTTCCTCAAGCCAGTTATAAAACAGATAGCTTATGGAATGAGTTTAACCATCAACAAGTATTTGCATTGTATGAACCTAAGTTTTCACAACCTGAAGTATTGAAGCAGGATGTTTTTAAAGAAGTCGATCCAAGAGCGTATTTAGCTCAGATTTTTGATAAAGCGATTGCTCGTTGGGCAGATGAAGCATTTCACCATGAATATGATGAATCTTGGATGACCTTTCAAACACGTATAGAACAAGCCTTACAAAATTTGTGTGCAGAATTGGCGGATAAGCAAGGTTCAGAAGTTGTCGTTTTTACATCTGGCGGCGTTATTTCAGTTGTTATTGGCAAATTACTCGAGTTAAGTGTACAACGTACTTTTGCATTAAGTTGGTCGATCGCCAACACCAGTATTACAACACTCAAGTTAATGAATGGTGAACTACAATTATTGAGCTTAAATGAACACCAATTTATTAAATCTCAACAACCTAATTTACTAACGTGGCTATAAGCGAGAATTTATAAGAAAATATGATGACAGAGATAGCCGTTGAAACACATCCTTTAAGTCCATTTTTACCACATAATGCCAAACTACTGATGTTAGGTAGTTTTCCACCACCACAGAGTCGATGGAAAATGGATTTTTACTATCCGAACTATCAAAATGATATGTGGCGTATCTTTGGGCTCATTTTTTTCAAAGATAAAGATTACTTCTTAGATTTACCAAATAAGCGTTTTAAAGAACAACAAATTCGTGATTTTCTCACAAAGATTGGAATAGCAATATTTGATACGGCTTATCAAGTGAAACGACTGCAAGGCAATGCTTCTGATAAATTTTTAGAAATTGTGACGGCAACTGATTTATCACAATTGCTTGGGCAAATTCCGCTGTGTCATACGATTATGACCACAGGAGATAAAGCAACTGATACTTTGATGCAGCATTTTCCTGAACAAATAAATAAACCAATGATTGGGCAATCAGTACACGTGAATTACGTCAATCGTGAGCTGAATTTGTATCGCTTGCCGTCATCTTCGCGGGCCTATCCTTTAGCATTAAACAAAAAAGCGGATGCTTATCAACAATTTTTTCAAGCGATTGGGTTGCTTTAAATATATAAAAAATAGGGGAATTATATGAATGATGTATCTAGTCCAATTGATTTAAGAAACTACGAAGATGCTTTTGAATGGCAAGAGACGGCAAATGTAAAACGCCCATGGCGAAAAGATTTTTTTGATTATTATGTAGAGTTAATAAGAACTTATCATTCTGATCCATGTCACATATTGGAATTAGGTTCTGGTCCAGGTTTTCTAGCTCAACATTTGTTGGCGCAGTTAGATCATATCGAATATACGGCGTTTGATTTTTCTGAAGTCATGCATCAGCTTGCACAAAACAAGTTGAATGTATCAGAACTATCTCGAACAAAATACTTTGTTGGAAATTTTAAAGAATCTAATTGGAAAAATGCTTTAGATCAAAAATATGATTTTATTATCATCCATCAAGCATTGCATGAACTTCGACATAAAAAATATGCAGCTAATTTTCATAAGATCGTCAGAACTTTGTTGAATTCTGATGGCATCTATTTAGTTTGTGATCATTTGTGCGCGCCCCATGCAATGCAAAATAATCAACTCTATATGAATAAACAAGAGCACTTGGATGCGCTTAGCCAAGCATCTTTTCAAGAGATCAAGATGCCATTGGAAATAGAAGGGTTATGTTTATTCGAAATGAGTTTGAGTTAAATTAAATGCTCCATCATTTTTGGATATTTAATCCAGCGGAATTCATTGATTTTGATGTCACGAACATGTGTAAATTCAGACCAGATAAGTTGACTTCCTTTTGTCCACTGCAATGGTTGAATACGGCGATCTATAGCGAATCGTTCTTCTCTACTTGCTGGGCGTAAGTCTCCGATCTCTACATATAAGCGTACACCAGGGAAATCTGTGAAGCTGCCTTGAATGAGTGAACTTAACCAAAACCACTTACTGCTATTGATTGCTTGAATACATGCTTTTGAGTTTTGATCTAAATTAGTACTTAATTTTTCTGTGAAAGTATCAAAAAAGTAACCTGTTTGATCCTCGTTTAAAAAAACTGTACCAATCGGGGTAATTGAAGGTTGACCAAATTGATCGACTGTTGCAATCGAGGAGTGTAGGGAAGCCTTTTGTGCGGCTTTGAATACTTGCTGAATATTTTTCCAATCTTTTTTTGAAATCATCGTTTTATCCTTGTTATTGTTTATTCATATAATAATTAGCATATATAAGCTTAAAGAAAATAGTCTTTAGTTGTTAATAATTTGTCAATTTAGTCAATCAGAATAGATTGATTAACATCTTACATCATCCATTCAATTGGAAAATAGGAAACAAACTTGGTACTAAATCTTTGAAAATTAGTGCTTTCAGGATCACGGTAATGTTTTACGATTTCGCCATTTTGTTTATGTTCATACCAAACGATATTGCCATTTGAGTCAAGTTTAAGTTGATAAGCAACTTGAAGTAAGTGTTGATCAAGTAATGCTGTAATTTGATTTTGTAGCTGATCAGATTCAACCACTAAACCGACTTCGGTGTTTAAATAAGCTGATCTTGGGTCAAAATTAAATGAACCAATAAAAACCTTACCATCTACATCAAAAAACTTAGCATGCAAACTCGAACGATTTTTACCTTTTACGGGGATCACACTACCTGTTGCGATTTCGTACCATGTTCGCTTTGTTCGTTCAATATTGGGTTTAAATTCGTAAAGTTGAACTCCATTTTGCAAGAGTGGTTTACGATATTTACTATAAAACGAATGAACAACGGCCACATCATTTGCAACTAAACTGTTAGTTAATACACGAACTTTAATTCCATTATTCGAAAGTTGGCTTAAATATTCTGTTCCACGTTGTGTTGGAACAAAATAAGCAGAAACCAGTTCCATATGTTGTTCAGGTTTACCTAGGATTTTGAGCATTTGAAACGAAATCAGTTCTTGATCTTTTGCCTGACCTAAAATTTTATTGGGATGATCGGCAACAAAATGTGCCTTTGCCCATTGAATAGGGTAATGTTGAAGGCGTTCTTTTAAAAAGTTTTGTGCAGATTCAAGCTTATTTTCTGTCCAAGTATTGGTCTGATCAAGTTGTTCAAATTTTTGTCTAAGTTGCTCAAGCTGCTGAGGTTGCCCAGTACCGATCAATTGTGTGGTTGAATAACTTAAATCATTATCCCAAAACTCTTTAAAACTTTGTTCTGCATGATCAACTGCGCTGCCATAGAATAAAATATCCATATCACTAAATTGAAAATAGTTACTGGCTTCAAAATACTCACTACTGATATTGCGACCACCTGTAATTGCAATCGCATCGTCTGCGATCACCAATTTATTGTGCATACGATGATTAATTTTATTTAATCGGAATAGATAATCAATCACTCTTAAATGTCTAAATTTATAGGGATTAAAAATCCTAATTTCAAAGTTTGGATGCTGTGAGAGTGCCCTCAAAGTTTTATCTAGTTTTATGCCATTTTGATCATCAATTAATAATCGAATTTTTACGCCTCTGTCGGCAGCATTCAGCAACTCATGCAACATGAGATTGCCAATCGCATCGTCTTTCCAAATATAATATTGTAAATCAACCTGATATTTTGCATTTCGAATCAAGTGAATACGAGATGCAATACTGAGAAACGCATCATCTAATGCTAAAAAAGCAGTCAGACCTTGTTTAATATTAAGATCAGCTTGGGGATCATTCATCCACTTTGTTTTTATTGGCAAAGGGTCACTCCGATCATGGTTTTGATTAGGTGGCAAAGCACAAGCACTCAGCCCTAGTACCATAACAATCGTTATACTTTTAAGGTGGTATAGATTCTTTATCATTTTTATCGTGAAATGTTGTCTACTTGTGTAAAGATAGCACTACATGTACTTGAAGATGTTGAATATCAGCATAAAATCAGTTAACTGTTACATAAACATAAAACATTACATCGACTATAAAGGATAAAGGTATGAAATCTCGTGCAGCCGTTGCTTTTGCCGCAGGTCAGCCATTGCAAATCGTAGAACTTGATGTTGAAGCACCTAAAGCAGGTGAGGTACTGATTAAAATTACCCATACAGGTGTGTGCCATACCGATGCATTTACTTTATCTGGTGATGATCCTGAAAGTGTTTTCCCCGCAGTTTTAGGTCATGAAGGGGCTGGTATCGTTGTTCAAGTAGGTGAAGGCGTTACGAGTGTTGCAGTGGGTGATCATGTCATCCCACTCTATACCGCAGAGTGTAAAGAATGTTTATTTTGTAAATCGGGTAAAACCAATTTGTGTGTTGCAGTTCGTGCGACTCAAGGTAAAGGCGTGATGCCTGATGGTACAACGCGCTTCTCTTACAATGGTCAACCTGTTTATCACTATATGGGCTGTTCAACCTTTAGTGAATATACCGTTGTTGCTGAAGTATCTTTAGCAAAAATTAATCCCGAAGCAAATCCTGAACAAGTTTGTTTGCTAGGTTGTGGTGTAACGACTGGTATTGGTGCAGTACATAACACGGCGAAAGTTCAAGCGGGTGATAGTGTTGCGGTATTTGGTTTGGGTGGTATTGGTCTTGCTGTGGTACAAGGCGCACGTCAAGCCAAAGCTGGACGTATTATTGTCGTTGATACCAACCCTGAGAAATTTGAATTGGCAAAACAATTTGGTGCAACTGATTGCTTGAATCCAAAAGATTATGAGCAGCCAATTCAGCAAGTGATTGTTGAAATGACAGGTTGGGGCGTTGATCATTCCTTTGAATGTATTGGAAATACCAATGTCATGCGCTCAGCATTAGAATGCGCACATCGTGGTTGGGGACAATCAGTGATTATTGGCGTTGCTGGTGCAGGGCAAGAAATTTCAACTCGCCCATTCCAGTTGGTGACAGGTCGTAAATGGATGGGAACTGCTTTTGGTGGGGTAAAAGGGCGTTCACAATTACCCAAAATGGTTGAAGATGCGATGAAAGGTGAAATTCAACTTGCGCCATTTGTGACGCATACCATGCCGCTAGAAGACATTAATGACGCTTTTGATCTAATGCACGAAGGTAAATCGATCCGTACAGTGATTCATTTTTAATTGTTAATGTTTGGATTTGATGATGTGTACCGCATCATCAAATCTTTGAGTATAAGTTGATGTCAAAACCACGTTTAAAATTACATGTCCGAATCTTAGCCGAAGAGCAAATTGCTTTTGGTCCAGGTAAAGCTGAGTTACTTGAAGCAATTCAACGTACAGGCTCCATTTCCCAAGCCGCGAAATCAATGGAGATGAGTTATCGTCGTGCTTGGCAACTGGTGGATACCATGAATCAATGTTTTCATTCTCATCTTGTTGAGACTCAAACAGGTGGAACGCATGGTGGTGGTGCTGTAGTGACAGAGTTTGGACAAATGATATTAAAAAAATTTAGGGCGATGGAACAGCATGCGGTTCAAACGTTAGAGTCTGAATTTCAAGATATATCTCGTTATCTAAAACCATAAAACTCGTTTTAATATCATGAGTATATGTCAATAAAGTTGAAGCTTTTCTAACAATGGTTCTTATCTGTTCGGCTCTGAAAAGGGTTGATATTGCTGTTGCGATTTAGCGACATGAATATTTGTCAGCTAAACGACAAATTCACCTACAGATTTTCGGTATAGTTTTTAAAATACTAAAAATTTCCATCTAAAAGCCTGAGTAAGTGAATGAAAATCTGTATTTATGGTGCTGGCAGTATCGGATGTTATCTTGGTGGTAGGTTGGCTGCTGCGGGCTATGATATAAATTTTATTGTTCGTCCAAAAATTCAACAGCAACTGCAAACATATGGTTTAACAGTTTCAGACTATCAAGGGTTTAAGCAAACCATAGCTGCAAATAGACTCCAAATAACAGATGATCCTCAAATTGCAGCTCAAGCAGATATTATTTTAGTATGTGTTAAATCTGCATCTACTGAACAAGTCGCTGGTGAGTTAAAGGATATTTTAAAGAAAAAGACCATCATTATTAGTTTCCAAAATGGCTTAAGCAATGTAGGAATCTTAAAGCAGATTCTAACCGATCATATTCTTCTTGAAGGCATGGTGCCTTTCAATGTAGTGGCTTTGGGAAATGGCATATTTCATCAAGGTACAGATGGGGCATTGTATGTAAAGAAGCATGATGGACTCATAGAATTAGCCAACGCATTTCAAAAGGCAAATCTCGAAATCAAACTAGAATCAGATATGCAGGCTATTCAATGGGCGAAACTCTTACTTAACTTAAATAATTCGATAAATGCGCTGTCACAACTTCCATTGAAACAACAATTGTCTATTCGTGAATATCGCCAGTGTTTAGCAATTGCTCAATTGGAAGCATTGAACTTACTTAAAATAGCAAAAATTAAACCAGCACAACTTACTCCAATTCCAGCACAATTTATCCCTACAATATTGAAATTACCGAATACGGTTTTTAAGATTGTCAGTCAAAAAATGTTAGCCATTGATCCACTTGCACGATCTTCAATGGCAGATGATTTAAGTTCTGGAAGAAAAACAGAAATTGATTGGATTAATGGCGAAGTTGTAAATTTAGCAAAACAGCTCAAACTCATTGCGCCAATTAATGAAAAATTGATTCAACTGGTCAAACAGGCTGAATCAACATCAGAGCTAAAAGCATGGTCGGGATTAGAACTCAAAACCATGTTATTTGAACAAGTAAGTAAGACCATATAATCAAAAAAGCGTATAAATGTTATACGCTTTTTAATCTTTAAAATTATTTATTGCTTATGCTTTTACGCTGTCTTGAGCTGCATATTTCGTAATGAATATCCCAAAGATCGTAGCAAATACATACATAAAAATAGAATAGACTGCGGCTGGCATGGCAATAGTTGTACTTGCCATAATGGTTAGTGCGATGGTCATCGCCAAAGTACTGTTATGAATACCAATTTCGAAAGCACATGCTCTGGCTTGATAAGAATTAATTCCCAACATGCGTGGCACAAAGTAACCAATAAGTAGGCTAATTGCACAGAATAGTGCTGTTGCAAATCCAATTTGTCCAATATATTCGATCAGGTTATTTCGTTCTTTAAAAATTGCCCCAAGAATAATAATCAGTAGAAAAACTATTGCAAAAATTCGAACAGGGCGATTTAGCTTCTCTGCAATGTGTGGGGTATAGTGACGAATCAGCATGCCAATACAGACAGGTACTAAAATAATGAGAAAAACTTGTAGAACCTTTGTAAATTGTAGACCGACGTGCTGACCTTCATTCATAAAATGCAAAATTGAAAAATTCACGATAAAGGGAAGGAACACTGCTGCAACAATTGCATTGATTGCTGTTAAAGTAATATTGAGCGCAATATCACCTTTATATAAATAGCTAAAAAGGTTCGCGGTTGTTCCTCCAGGCGAGGCTGCCAAGAGCATTAAACCAACCGCTAGAAGTGGCGGTAGTGCAAATATTTTACAAATTATAAAAGCAATGCCTACTAATAAAATCAATTGGCAAAATAAAGCGATCAAAACTGCTTTGGGATGTTTACTGACACGTGCGAAGTCTTTTAACGTTAATTCTAGCCCCATACCAGCCATGACAATCGCCAAAGCCATAGGCAAGAAAAGTGTGATCAATCCTGAATCCATAACCGTTCATTCCTTTTGATAAAAAATTATTTTTTTAAGAAGATTAATATTTAAGCAACGCTGACCTTAGTCATCTTATACATTCCTTGTGTACAGAGTACTTTAGGTAATTCGTATACAAGAATCTGTCAGCTAAACGACAACTTAAGCAATTAAGGCATAAATTAAAGATTGAAATATCAACTTTTCCCGAATAGTTACATTTTTATAACCATCTGATATTCAAAAATTCTAATTTTTTGACAGATAAAAAGATCAATCTAATAAAACATGATCTATATCATTAAGAGCTGATATTTATTAAGTTTATCTATTAATATCAAGGGTGTATTGAGATTTTAAGTACACTTCAAATTATTATAAGCATGAAAATATTGGCTTTCATCATATTTTTTTTGACAAATATTATTGGCACAAATACACTTGTTCACTGAAATAAAGGTCAATGACATTTTATTACATCAAGAACGATAATTTACATCAATTTGATATTTATAGCACTTTGTTTAGTTTGGCTAAATGAATGTTATAAGAGTGATTGCCCATATTTGACTTGGGTTAAAATAAAAACCTTACATTACAAGCACATGGATTTGTATATGGATACCTTGGTTCAGGTAGAAACGGATGTTAATTTCCAAAAACGGAAAAAAGTAACTTGGATTGTTTTTAGCTTACTTAGTTTAAGCCTGATAGCAGGGTTAATATATTATTTTTTAGTATTTCGATTTTATCAATCAACTGATAATGCGTATGTTCAAGCTGATGTCACTTGGGTAATGCCTAAAGTTTCAGGGGAAGTACTTGAGCTTATTATTAGTGATAATCAAGTTGTAAAAAAGGGCGAGCCTTTGGCTATTTTAGATCATCGAGATTATCAAGCTCGTTATGATCAAGCTCGCTCAGTTGTAAGCTTAAAAGAAGCTGCACTTGGTGTGCAGCAACAGAATGAAAAGTCCGCGCATTCAACGATTGCCGAAGCAAATAGTGGTGTCCTTGCTGCTGAAGCAGATTTATCTCGTTTAAAAAAGGACTTTTCCCGTTATCAAGATTTATTAAAAGATGGGGTGATTACTCGACAAAATTTTGAGGGCATTCAATCTCAATATTTAGCAGCACAAGCGCAATTAAGTAAGGCACAAGCAACAGTTCATTCGGCTGAAGCGCAATTAGGAAGTTTGCAGGCAAGCCGAGCACAACTTTTAGCAGATATTCAGAGCGCACATGCAACCTCTGATCTTTATCAAATTGATTTAAGCTCAGCAAAAATCATCAGCCCAGTGTCAGGTAAAGTGGGCAGCCTTGCGATACAAAAAGGTTCGCGTGTTTCACCCCAAACACGTTTAATGGCAATTATCCCTGAAAAGAGCTTATATGTTCAGGCAAATTTCAAGGAAACACAAATTGAAAAAATGCATATCGGTCAAAAGGTTAATCTCAAAATTGATGCTTATCCAAGCCTAAGTTACACAGGAAAAATTGAAAGTTTTTCTCCTGCATCAGGTGCAACGTTCTCGCTTATGCCACCAGATAATGCAACAGGTAATTTTAATAAAGTTGTGCAACGTATCCCTGTGCGTATTTCAATTGATTCAACCCCTCATATCGAGCTGATAAAACCTGGAATGTCGGTCAAGGCGACAGTTGACTTAAGAACTTAATAAGAAAGTCATTTAGGTATAAAAAATGGATAAGCATTTAAACGGTGAATGGGAATTTGCACCCAAAATTGCATGGATTATCTTTATTGCGATGATCTTTGGCAATTTCATGGCAATTCTTGACATACAAATTGTTGCAAGCTCGTTGAATGAAGTTCAAGCAGGTATGAGTGCCAGTCGCTATGAGGTGACATGGGTACAAACGGTCTATTTGATTGCTGAAATTATTGCGATTCCAATGTCGAGTATTGTCTCTCGAATTTTATCTACACGGATTTATTACACACTTTGCGCGATTGGTTTTACGATCAGTTCATTACTTTGTGCATTAGCTTGGAACTTAGAAAGCCTATTGGTCTTTCGAGCGATACAAGGGTTTATGGGCGGCGGTATGATTCCGACTTCTATGACTGCCTTATTTTTACTTTTTCCAGAAGTTAAGCGCTCATTACCATTGGTTGTTTTCGGCATGGTCAGTACGTTAGGTCCAGCGATTGGTCCAACCATCGGCGGATGGCTGACCAATAATTTCTCATGGCATTGGATGTTCCTGATTAATATTATTCCAGGAATTATTATTGCGACGATTATTTTTTCAGGGCCAGATATTGATAAAGCAAATCATGCTTTGATCAAGACGATGGATTGGCTCGCCCTCATTGGTATGGCAATGTTTTTAGGCGGGCTTGAATATTTCCTTGATGAAGGTGCTCGTCATGATTGGTTTGTGGATACGGGAGTTCGGTTTGCATTTATCATTTGCGTGATTGGTGCTTTTATTTTCTTCTCACGCAGTTTTACTCAACCAAAACCATTATTAGATTTAAGTGTTTTTAAAAACAAAAACTTTACTTTAAGTGCAATCATTACCTTTGTGATTGGCATGGCATTGTATGGATTAGGCTACATGATCCCTGTATTTCTTGGACAAGTCCGAGAAATGAATAGTAGCCAGATCGGTCATATTATGATGGTCACAGGAATTGTGATGTTCTTCTTTGCACCATTATTGGCATGGTTAATTCCAAATTTTGATACTCGAAAAACAGTATTTATTGGAATGCTTTTAGCAAGTTTTGGAGTCTGGTTAAACTCACATTTAAGTATCCATAGTGATTACGACTTTATGTTTTGGCCACAAGTTTATCGTGGTATTGGGCTCATGATTTGTCTAATTGTTGTATCACATTTAGCCATGAGTACATTACCGCTGTCTAAAGTCGCAGATGCCAGTGGTATTTATAACCTCATGCGTAATATCGGCGGTGCAGTTGGCTTAGCACTTATTAATTCATCATTAGATTGGCTGACTGCTATACATGTCACCCAACTCAATCAATATATGACACCGCAGAACTGGGTGTTTATAGAACGACTCAATCAACTCACAGCACAATATCAAGATATTGGATCAGATGCGCAGCAAATCGCACTCAGTGTTATTTACAGAGATATTCATTATCAAGCACTTACATCGAGCTTTAATGATTTGTTGCGTATGCTCTCAATCATCATGATCACGGCTGCATTTCTTACAATTTTTATGGATAGGGCGAAAAAAATGAATATATAGATACATAAGACTAGAGGGTAAAATCATTTTTCAATGATTTAAAAATAAAATGGGACATATAAAAATATGTTTCCCTAAAAAAATAATATGAATTTTATATTTCTTTATGAGATAGAGATTTTCATATTCAAAATTTAAAGGACTAATTTATGATTAATACAACGGCTAAGATCATCTCAATATTCAACAATAAGGAAACAACTTATGGTCAATATATTGAGCGAGAGAAAATAGGCATTGATCAACTGCAAGCAATGTATTCAATTTATGAACAATATTATGAGAATACCCAGTTTGAAATTTTTTCAGATGATTTCAAAAAGAAAAGTGGGGCGATGTTAATTTTTAACTCAGAAACACATGAAGTTGTTGGTTTTTCTACAGTTGCTGTTCAACATTTTTACTTAAATGGCAAAGACTATACCGTTTTGTTTAGTGGAGATACGGTTATTCTGAAGGAGTTTTGGGGAACTCGAACACTGCAAAGTACTATGCTAAAGCTGATTATAAAACTGAGAGTGAGATATCCTTTTAATGAGTTTTATTGGCTGCTGATTTCAAAAGGCTATAAAACATATTTATTATTAGCCAATAATTATTATGCCTATTACCCAAATATGCAGGGTAATAATGAACACCTATCGACAGTTGTCGAACATTACTGTGAAAATTTCTTTGGTGAATATTATGACAAAGAAGTTGGATTATTGAATTTTGGTGATGACTATCAGCCTTTAAAAAATGAAGTTGCGCCCATTACCGAAGAAATGAGAATAACAAATCCTAAAATACATTTTTTTGAACAAAAAAACCCGACTTGGACAACAGGCACAGAATTACCATGCATCGGTCGATTAAGTTGGAAAGACTTAGCTCGTTTTCCAGCAAGATTCATTACCAAACCAACCAGTAAGGGAAAACACGAGGCAATTCTTACAACATCTAAACTGAGCAAGAGTATCTCAAAATGAAATATACAGAATGGCTCACCTCTGGATCACATATGATCTTGAAACAATGGTGTGATTCGGCGAATAAAGACTTTAAAAAGAATGCCAACAATTTAGAAGCATCTCAACGTCAAATATTGCACTCAATTTTGCAAACGTCCAACCTTGCACGGAAAAAAGATGCCACGACTTATGAACAATTCATAAAATCTTTTAAATCCTCTCGTTATAGCGCATGGCGAGAGGAGATTAATCAATATCGTGAGCAGAAATTATCACTTTCAACCAGTAAGCTCATTCGTTTTCAACCGACCAGTGGTTCGAGTGAACAAATTAAGTTTATTCCTTATACCCAATTGTTTTTAGATGAGCTTGATCATGCGATCGCACCGTGGTTGGCAAGCATGTATCGTAAATGCCCTCAGTTACAATGGGGTACACATTATTGGTCAGTTTCATGGTTGCCTGAAAGCCAACGTGAGGTATTAAAAGATAAAAATCTCAATGATGACAGTGCTTTATTAAGTGTCGGAAAACGTCTTTTATCTAAATTTACTCAGGCTGTTCCCAGTAATGTGGCATTTGCAGCAAATGCGGATGATGCCTTGTTTGCGACCTTATGTTATTTGGTTGCAAACCATAATTTAGCCATGATTTCTGTTTGGAGCCCAACGTTTGCATTGCAATTACTCGATCGTTTAGAGGTAATGCAAGATGAAATTATAGAAGTACTTGATAGTGGTTCATGGGGAGAACGTCAAGCATGTTTAGAGCAAGTTAAAGCACCATTTAGCCCGAAAAGTGCAAAGCGTTTAATGACCGCGACACACGATCATCAAATTGATTTTCAAAAATTATGGCCAAAACTGAGTTTGTTATCGAGTTGGGACACCGCAGGATCAAAAGCTTGGGCTGAGAAATTGCAACAGCGATTACCCTTTGTACAATTTGAAGGTAAGGGGTTATGGGCAACCGAAGGGGTTGTGACGATTCCTTATAACGATCAGTATCCACTGGCATATCAAAGCCATTTTTATGAATTTGAATATTTAGAGGGCGAACAGCAAGGAAAAATAATCCCTTCTTGGGAACTCAAGCTGGGTGATGTGGTTAGTCCAATTATTACCTCAGGCAATGGCTTACTACGCTACTGTTTAGATGATTGCTTATTGGTTACAGGTTTCTTGGAACAAATACCTTGTTTTGAATTTCAGGGTCGTCGTTTTGGTGTGGATTTAGTGGGTGAGAAACTCGCTCCTGAGACAGCCCAACAATTATTGTCTCATTTAAATGAAACCGATTCCAAAGCGATTTCATTGCTTGCGATAGATACGCAGCAACAGGCGAAACCATTTTATTGTGTACTGTTTGAAGGAAATATTCATCACTCAGTTGATCATGAATATATTGACAGTATTTTGCGTCAAAACTTCCATTACGAATTAGCGCGTAATTTAGGTCAACTCGACCAACCGCAAATTCGTAAGGCAGATAATGGTTGGGCTGCTTATAAAAAATTGGTGATGTCTGATGGGCTAATTGAGGGAAATATTAAACCTGAACCGTTAAAGAAAATTACTTTAAATAGTTTGGAACGACTATGAATAGAGGGATCAATCAATTTAAAAGGCAAGCATGCAAGTACCCATATTTAATGTATTTAAGTGTCTTATTTGCTACGAGTTCAGTCGAAGCAATGACTTTAGATGATGCATTTTCTGCAAGTTTGAAGCATGAAAGCCAATTAGAACTGAGTCGCCTCAGTGTTCGTCAATCTACGGCGGTACTTGGTCAAGCAACCCAACGAGATGGACTTAAAGTCAATTTCGTTGGGCAATTAGACTATGAAAAAATAGAAACGCCAACCAATGTGATGTTTCCAACAGAAGGAAATCGCAGGGGGCGTAGTTTGCAACTACAGTTAGATTATCCAATTTACACCTCTGGTCGGCATAGTTTGGGAATCGAAGTTGCGAAGAATCAGCTTTCAGCCCGTCATGAAGCCTTATCAGATCAGCGGTCTGAAACCATATTGAATACGGTGATGGTCTATACCGATGTGCTTAAAAAGACAGCTATTTTAGAACTCAGAAAGAAAACCATGTCTAATCTTCAGCGTTCTTTGTATGAATCACAACGGCGGTTTGATGTCGGCATGATTACAAGAGCAGACTTAGCTCAAGTTCTGGCTCAAGTTGCTCAGGGGCAAGCAGATATTACTCAAGCTCAATCTAATCTGACCATTAGTGAAGCACAATTTTATCAAATCACTGGGGTAACAGCTGATAATTTGGTCGCAATAAATCAATTGCCAAGCATCGCCAATAACGTGGATGACATTCTATCGAAAACCAAGAACCATCCTGCTTTGATACAAGCGAAATATGAAAAGCAAGCGGCAGAAAAGCAATATGCTTTAACCAAAAGGGAACTGTGGCCGACGGTGATGCTCACCAGTAAGCTTGGTACTCAACATGCAGCAACCAATATTGGCTCGGAAAGTAATAATTATATGGTCGGTGTTCAGTTAAATGTACCGCTATATGATGATGGACTTAATCGTGCAAATATCAATAAAGCCCAAGTTGATATTGAACTTGCAAATCAAAAAATTAAAAGTTTGGAATTAGATCTAAATCAGCGTATCCGTACCACTTACGCACAACTTCAAACCATTCGTCAAAATAAAGATGCGCTGCAAAATGCAATTGATGCCGCTTCAATCGCATTTGTATATACCCGTAAAGAATTTGAGTTGGGTACCAAAACAACCTTCGATTTACTCAATACAGAGCAGAAATTATTGGATGTGCAGACTCAAAAAACCGTCAATCAACAAGATGAAGTTGTATTTGTATATCAGCTACTCGATCAGATGGGAAATTTAAACGATTTGGTGTCTGTTCCACATCATCAATAGGTGAATAATCAATGAAAATAGATTCAGTGCAACAACCCCAAAATAATCTCATTACACGTGAGGCAGTGCTTGAAGACGATCAGGGATTGAGAGAACTCATCTCTGTTCCGATGACAACCCGAGGTGTCCAAATCAGTTTTCAACGTGAGCCGAGTTATTTTAAGGCCTCAGACATCCTATATAGACATAAATTACATGTTGTAATTGAGGATACCGAACAGCGGAAAAAGGTAGCCTGCTATAGCAATGGTCATCGTCCATGTTATATCAACAAACAAATACAAAATCTGAGGTATGCCAGCGATCTACGTGTTGATCCAAGTTATCGAGGAAAATCTTTGGTCAAGGTCTTAGGCGCTCATGTGAAAATCAGTATGTATGAGCCTAATTTTAGCCAAATGATTATTTTTGATGATAACCATGCAGCGCGCGCAGCAATGCAAACTGCTAAAACAGGTATGCCAGATTATTATGATGAAGGGTTGATTGAAACTTTAACCTTGACGCATTTGGGAACGAAAAGAAAAATCAAAGCTTTCTTAAATCGTACCGCTCAAGATCATCAGGATATTCGTCATGTTCAATCTTGTATTGCTCAACTTGAACATATCCCTGCAATGAATGACTTTATTGCTGAGATGTCAAAGCACTATAACTTTATTCCTGCATATAATTTTGAAGAACTAGCACAAGGACATCACTATTTTTCAGGAATCAAACTTTCTGATTTTATTCTTTATTTTAAAAATAATAAGCTTGTTGGGATGTTTGGTTTGTGGGATCAACATAGCATTAAACAAACCAAAATTTTACATTACAGTCCTTTAATTGGTGCATTTAGACCAATCTATAATTTGTGCACATCGGTTACGAAAAGTATGCCATTACCTAAGCGTGGTGATTCTTTGAAATACCATGTCTTACATACTTTATTGTGTCATCCAGAATCTCTTGCCTTACACCATCGCATGCTCGCAGATGCCCACAAAATATCAAAAAAATTTGGTATTGGTGTCGTGAGTTTTACACTGTCACATAAAGATCCACGTTATCAACTCAATCAATTTTATAAAGGCGAATGCTTAACAGGAATGCACGGTTTTATCAGTTTTGCTGGAGACCCTCGTTCAAATTTTGATGCGACCCTCATTCCATATCTTGAAATTGGGCGTATTTAACTGACGAGATTGCCATGCAAATACACAGAAAATAGAAACCCTTTTGTCTCGATTTCGATGGCACAGAGGTGTTCTCTGCATCGTTAAATAATTACTGAGACTGGCAATCTACTTTATCGTGGAACATAAATGAATGGAATTCATAGTTTGATATTTAAATAAATCATTTTATTCATAGTCTATTGTTCTGTACGCTAAAACAATTCCACAGGATTTTAAAAATTCAATTCGTGATTGTTATGTGTTCTGGACGAGTATAAGAATGAAAAAACTAGATTTCGCTATAATTGATCCACATATTCATCAATGGGATCCATATCATACGCCACATTCGGCGGCTTTATTGGTCAAACTGCTTGGGAAATATCCAGCAGTGATGGACCAAATGGTTCGTTTTGTGAAACCAAAATCCTTGCTAGATAGTTTAGGGTTGACACAATATGCTTTAAACCCTTATTTACCAATACATTATCGTGCAGACATTGCGCCTTTTTCTATTGATAGCGTGGTACATATTGAGGCGAATTGGCATCATGCAAAAGGGTTTGGTGTTGTCGAAGAAACAGAATGGGTTAAACAACTCAATTTTAAACAACATGACATAACCTTAGGCGCTATCGTAGGTACAGCTGATCCTAGAGAAAAAGGGTTTAAAGATATTTTAAAAGCACATCAAGATGCTAGCCCGTTATTTAGGGGTATTAGAAAGATGGCGTCTTGGCATAAAGATAAAGGAATTTATCGTTGGTGTGATCAACCTCATTTATATCAGTCAAAGAAATTTTTAAAAGGTTTTGAGGATGTCGCAAAACTAGATTTGTCCTTTGATGCATGGGGTTATTCAACTCAGTTAACTGAAATTACAGCTTTAGCAGCAAATTTTCCTCAAACACGTATTGTGGTAGATCACCTTGCGACACCTGCAGGGTTATTTGGTTCGGTTGGTAAGAAAACAGGAATCACCTCAGCGCAACGAACTGACATCTTTAAGCAATGGCAACATGATTTAGGACTATTGGCACAGCAGAAAAATGTTTATGCCAAAATTTCAGGTTTGATGATGCCAGTATTAGGGCATACATTTTATCAACAGCACCGCACTGCAAGCCCTACAGAAATCGTCAATCTATTAACCCCCATGATTCAACACGCAATCAATGTGTTTGGTGTTGATCGAATTATGTATGCCTCTAATTTCCCTATGGATAAGCCAAATGCTGCTCTAAGTGATTTGATCTATGCATATATTCAAATGATCACACCCTATGGCGATCAAGCGTTGTATTCCATATTTAGACAGAATGCGATCAATTTTTATCAATTAAATATAGAGTCATAACATGAAAAATTTTAACCAAAAAGTTGCTGCAATCACAGGAGCAGGATCTGGTATTGGTCAGCAACTTGCGATTCTTCTCGCACAACAAGGTACACATTTGGCATTAAGTGATGTGAATGAGCAAGGCTTAGTAGAAACACGATCTCTCATAGCACAATACCCTGTGAATGCGACGTTCACTCAATTAGATGTATCTAATCAAGAAGCTATACGTGCATGGGCAGCAGATAGCTTTACGCATCACGGTAAAATTAATTTGATTTTTAATAATGCAGGTGTGGCGTTAGCGAGTACGGTTGAAGGAATGAATTATGAAGAAATGGAGTGGATCTTTAATATCAACTTTTGGGGAGTCGTATATGGGACGAAGGAATTTTTACCTTATTTAAAACAAAGTGGCGAAGGGCATGTTATTAATATTTCTAGCTTATTTGGTCTCACTGCGCAACCTACCCAAAGTGCTTATAATGCGACTAAGTTTGCAGTGCGTGGTTTCACTGAAGCTTTGCGCCAAGAATTAGATATCCAAAATAATGGCGTAAGCGCAACTTGTGTTCATCCAGGAGGGATTCGTACTAATATCGCAAATAATGCACGTATGAGTGATAGTATTCGTGCCTTAGGAATGAATCCTGCACGAGCAAGCCGATCATTCAATAAGGTATTAAAAACACCACCTTCAGATGCTGCAAAAATTATTTTAGATGCCGTTAGAAAAAATAAAGCACGTATTTTAATTGGTACTGATGCAAAAATTTTAGATGTCGTGCAAAGAATTACTCCAACTCATTATTCTCAAGCACTTAATTTTCTGACTAAGAAATCGCAGAAAAATGGCAAGTGAATGGTAGAGTGGTAAATGTAAAAATAACTTCTAAGTTATTTTTACATGCTTAATTGCTCATAAATAGACTAGAAAAACAGACAAAAGTTATCAATTACACAAAATACTTCTATAATAGCGCCCATCACGACTAGAGTCAGTTTCCTGTTCAGATGAATGAATGGCTCTAGCTACTCTTTTTAAATCAATTTCTTATCCACGATTCGGGTTATTGATCAATATTTGAAATTTTATGTGTCTGTGCTGACACATAAGAATATTTAGGTGCCAGCATGGAAATCAAGGTTAATTATCTCGACAATCTTCGACAAGAAGCCAAGTTCGATGATTTTACAGTTATCGCTGATCAACCCATTCGTTATAAAGGTGATGGTTCTGCACCGGGTCCATTTGATTACTTTTTAGCATCATCGGCATTATGTGCAGCTTACTTCGTCAAAGTGTATTGTGCTGCCCGTGATATTCCGACAGATAATATTCGTTTATCACAAAATAATATTGTTGACCCTGAAAACCGTTACAAACAGATTTTTAAGATTCAGGTTGAACTACCTGCTGACATTTCTGAAAAAGATCGTCAAGGTATCTTACGTTCGATTGATCGTTGTACCGTGAAGAAAGTAATTCAAACTGGCCCTGAATTTATTATTGAAGAAGTCGAAAGTATTGATGCGGATGCACAAGCACTGTTAATGCCAAGTCTGACTTCAGAAAGCAGCACTTATATTGCAGGGAAAGATTTACCACTAGAAGAAACCATTGCCAACATGTCTGGTATTTTGGCGAATCTAGGGATGAAGATCGAAATTGCATCTTGGCGTAATATTGTTCCAAATGTCTGGTCTTTGCATATCCGTGATGCACAATCACCAATGTGCTTTACTAATGGTAAAGGCTCTACCAAAGAAAGTGCTTTAGCATCAGCTTTAGGTGAGTTCATTGAACGTTTGAACTGTAACTTTTTCTATAATGATCAGTTCTGGGGTGAAGAAATTGCCAATGCAGAATTTGTACATTATCCAGACGAAAAGTGGTTCAAACCGGGTTCGAAAGGTAAATTACCAAAAGAAATTTTGGATGAGTATTGCCTTGAAATTTACAACCCAGATAATGAACTACTGGGTACGCATTTATATGATACCAACTCAGGTAATACAGAGCGTGGTATTTGTTCATTGCCATTTGTGCGTCAGTCAGATAAAGAAGTTGTGTATTTCCCATCGAATCTGATTGAAAACTTGTACCTGAGTAATGGAATGAGTGCAGGTAATACTTTGGCTGAAGCCCAAGTTCAATGTTTATCAGAAATTTTTGAGCGTGCTGTTAAACGTGAAATTTTAGAGGGTGAAATTGCTTTACCTGACGTTCCTCAAGAAGTACTGGCAAAATACCCAAGTATTGTGGCAGGCATCCAAGGTTTAGAAGAACAAGGTTTCCCTGTTTTAGTGAAAGATGCTTCTTTGGGCGGTGATTTCCCAGTGATGTGTGTGACACTGATGAATCCACGTACAGGCGGTGTATTTGCTTCTTTTGGCGCACATCCGAGCTTTGAAGTGGCGTTGGAACGTAGTCTAACTGAACTATTACAAGGGCGTAGTTTTGAAGGTTTAAATGATCTTCCTCAACCAACCTTCCAAAGTGAAGCAGTGACCGAACCGAATAATTTTGTGGAACACTTCATTGACTCAAGTGGCTTAGTTTCATGGCGTTTCTTTAGTGCTAAATCAGATTATGACTTTGTCGAGTGGGATTTCACCAATGAGGGTGAAAACTCAAATGAAGAAGAAGCGGCTGAATTGTTTGGCATTTTGGAAGAAATGGGCAAAGAAGTATATATGGCTGTCTATGAGCATTTAGGTGCAACAGCATGTCGTATCTTAGTTCCAGATTATTCTGAAATTTATTTGGTGGAAGATTTAATTTGGGATAACACCAATAAAGCTTTGGCATTCCGTGAAGATATTTTAAATCTGCATCGCTTAGATCAAACTCAACTTGAAGCTTTAGCCGAGCGTTTAGAAGAGTGTGAATTAGATGATTATACTGAAATCGCGACCTTGATTGGTATTGAATTTGATGACAATACTGTGTGGGGACAGTTGACCATCCTAGAGCTTAAATTATTGATCTATATTGCATTAGAACAATTTGAAGAAGCCAAAGAACTGGTTGAAACCTTCTTACAATACAACACCAATACCGTTGAACGTGGATTATTTTATCAATGCATGAACGTGGTACTTGAAGTATTGCTCGATGATGAGATGGAATTAGAAGATTATGAAACGAATTTCCGTCGTATGTTTGGTAACGAACGTATGGATGCAGTCGTTGGGTCTGTTGAAGGAAATGTTCGTTTCTATGGTCTCACACCAACAAGTATGAAACTTGAGGGGCTTGATCGTCATTTACGTTTGATTGATAGCTATAAGAAGTTGCATCAAGCGCGTGCAAAGGCTGTTGGATTAACTATGTAAATCTCGGTTAAAAATTTGTAGCTCTAAAAAGTGCATGTTGATCATGCACTTTTTTGTTATAGAATGACTAAAATTTTGTGATTAAATATAAGTAATACCAAGGAAAGAATAAAAGCAAAAATAATTCAACTTATTGTTTTTAATATTTTTATTTTCTTCTTGTGTAATGGGTCGCACCAGTTTATTGGCTCTATCATCTTATTAATATTGATAATAAATAGAAATATTTGAATAAAATAGGTTGACATTAAAGTTCACTTTAATCTTAAAGTAAAACCATACAAAATGAGGGCACAAGAAATGAATGTGTTTGAAAGATTGGTTTTCCCAAATGGTTCTCGTATTCCAAACCGCATTGCAAAAGCAGCAATGGAAGAAAATATGGCTGATCTAAACCATGCGCCATCAGAAGCATTGATGCGTTTATATCAAGCATGGGCAGATGGTGGTGTTGGTTTAATCATTACTGGAAATGTGATGGTCGATCGTCGTGCCATGACTGGACCGGGTGGCGTGGTATTGGAAGATGAAAAGTATTTGGACACATTTAAACGTTGGGCGCAAATTGGACGTTCCAAAGGGGCACAAGTTTGGTTGCAGATCAATCACCCTGGTCGACAAATGCAATCGAATTTAGGACAACAAACTTGGGCACCATCGGCTGTTGCATTAGATCTCGGTAAATTATCTGATCGTTTCAGTCTGCCAATTGAAATGACACAAGAGATGATTGAAGAAGTCATTCAACGTTTTGCCAATACCGCTCGTTTAGGTGAAAAAGCAGGATTTAATGGTGTTGAAATCCATGCTGCACATGGTTATTTACTCAGTCAGTTTTTATCACCACTAAGCAACAAACGCCAAGACCAATGGGGTGGTTCATTAGAAAATCGTGCTCGCATTTTGATTGAGATTGTAAAAGCGGTACGTGCCGTAGTGTCAGCAAAATTTACGGTAGCTGTTAAATTAAATTCTGCCGATTTTCAGCGTGGCGGATTCAGTGCAGAAGATGCCCAACAAGTAGTGAAAATGTTAAATGAATTACCTGTAGATTTGGTTGAGCTTTCAGGTGGAAGTTATGAAGCACCTGCAATGCAAGGTCAAGCTAGAGATGGACGAACCTTAGCACGAGAAGCCTATTTTTTAGAGTTTGCCCAAGAGATTCGTAAAGTCGCGAAAATGCCAATGATGGTAACAGGTGGAATTCGTCGCAAACAGGTTGCAGAACAAGTGATTGAAAGTGGTGTCGATATGGTTGGAATTGCCACGGCTTTGGCGATTGATCCCAATTTACCGAATCAGTGGAAACAAGGTCAGGATACTGCACCAGCGTTAAGTGCAATTACATGGGAAAATAAAACGCTCGCTTCACTTGCCAATATGGCAACAGTAAAATTCCAGTTGCGTAAACTGAGTGCAGGTAAGAAAACCAATCCTAAAGTTGCACCTTTATGGGCATTGATTTTACAGCAAACTGCGATGGCACGTCGTACTCGCCAATATAAAAATCATATGCGCGACTATACATTTTCATCTTAAAACAGGGTCTTAGAATGAAAAATACAAATAATTTAAATTGGATGGTATACGGCGCAAATGGTTACACGGGTGAATTAATTGCTCGTGAGGCTGTGCGACAAGGGCTAAAACCCATTTTGGCAGGACGTAATCCAACGAAAGTGGCTGAATTAGCTCAGGAACTTGGTCTTGAATTTCGTGCCTTTGGACTAGATGAAGTTATTCAGATCAGCGAACAATTAGAAGGTCTGCATCTAGTTATGCATTGTGCTGGGCCTTTTTCATCAACGTCAAAGCCGATGATGCAGGCATGTATAAAGGCAGGCGCACATTATTTAGATATTACTGGCGAGATTCCTGTTTTTGAATTGGCACAGTCCTTAAATATTCAAGCACAACAAGCAGATATTGTTCTATGTCCTGGTGTTGGATTTGATGTTATTCCAACAGATTGTGTCGCAGCTGCGCTGAAAGAGGCTTTACCTGATGCAACACATTTGGCATTAGGCTTTGACTCCAAAACGGGGCTTTCTCCCGGAACTGCAAAAACCAGTACTGAAGGCATGGCGGATGGTGGAAAAATCCGTAAAAATGGAAAAATTATTACTGTTCCTTTAGCACACCATGTTCGCCATATTGATTTTGGTGATGGTCAAAAGAGTGCGATGAGTGTACCTTGGGGCGATGTGGCTACGGCATTTTATACGACAGGAATTGCTAATATTGAGGTGTTTGTACCTGCTTCCTCAAAAGTAATTTTTGGTGCAAAAGTGTTGAACTGCTTACGTCCAGTATTAAAGCTCCAAGCTGTGCAAAAAATGATGAAATCCATGATTGGAAAATCAGTCGTTGGACCAAACGAGGAATTACGCGCCAAGCTACCAACCTATGTATGGGGTGAAGCTACAAATGCTCAAGGGCAGATTAAAACAGCACGAATTCAAACTGAAAATGCTTATAGCTTAACGGTGAATGGTGCGCTGACGGTAGTTCGTTATTTACTTGAACAAAAAGTGAAAGGTGGAACATATACGCCAGCCAAATTAATGGGTTATCAACTCGTAACCCAAATCAAAGGTTCAGGTGCATTGATTATTACTTAAATGAAGTTATTTAATTTCACAGCCAGAAACATATTCTAAATATGATTCTGGTTTTTCTATTACATTTTTAAGATTAATTTAAAATATGAAATCATAGGGATATTCATATATAAATTTTATTTTTTATATAATTTTTGTATTTAGTAATTTGATTTAATTCAGTCTAACCATGATGAAAATCATAAAGTAATAATTCTTAAAGTTTAAGGTAAATATTTATTATTAATATAAAAGACATTCTCAGATGAGAATGTCTTTCGTGAAGAATTTATTTTTTAGTCTTATCTTTTTATTTTATCTAAGGATGGCATCGGAATAGGCATATTCAATGCCAATTGGGCATCTTTTACGACATCTAAACGCAGTACTTTGTTTGCACCTAGATCATCTAGCAATTTGCTCAGAGGACCACCACTACGAACCAGCTCGACATTTTTAGGAAATAACTTTTGACCAAAAGCCAATGTATTTGATTGCACAGAAGTTTGATGCCATTCACCATCGACTTGATTAAACATCGTCTTGGTTTCAATGCGAGATTGAGGTTTGACGTTCTTAATGGTTGGTATTGGTGCAGTTAAACTGAGATCAGGTTTTCCATCTGTATTATAGATATGAGCCTGAACCTGTTGATGATCAATTTTCATGTCTATTGGCGTCAACCATTTTGGCAACTGATACCCATACACACCACGCACACGTGCAATCTCTGTATCCACGGGTAAGGCAAGTACATAACCATAATAATTATGCTTTCTCATTGAGCTTAATAATTCAGTTGAATGAAAGTAATGAGCTTTGGGTTGACGAACAACCACTGCGACAGAGACTTCATCATAGGGATCAACATCGCCAACCACATATGAGAAGAAAGTCAGCGAAACTAAACCATAGCCTGGAAAAGGTTGTAAAGGTTCAAGTGGGGATGGTAGTTTTGCTTTCAATTTAGAAACAGGTGCTAACATCAAAAGCTGCACATTACTGGTACGGTAATAAAAATTTGGAGACCAAACTTTACCTACACGTGTTTCAACCAGTTTTTTCGGAATGGCGCGAAAGAAATCAATATTTCCAGCCGCTGGGTCTTTTGCAACTTCATCTAAATTAGGATTCATCCGAAAACGATCATAATAACCACCTTTGGGTACATTGACTTTATATGGGCCAAATTCGACGACTGTAGTGGGTTGCGCATTATTGCTCATAGTTTGTTCGACCGTGCCAGTGGTTAAATTATTTTCTGCTGCTTGGGTGGAAATGCCTAAAAATAGGCTGATTGATATTGCAGTAATGGAACGGTTTAAATGAATAAGATTAAACATAATCATATGACTCCTATAGATCTCACTTAAATGCTAAGATTAAAGTAAGGTTTAAGGTCAAGCTTATTTTCATAAATAATGAGAAAAATTAAAATTTAAAAAATTGGATACAACTAATCACAAAAACCAGATTTCGTGAATCTGGTTTTTAAATATCAATATGAAAACTTAATTTAAACTTTTTAATTTTTTCACGACTGCTTCAGCAATAGCTTTACTCGATTGAGGATTTTGTCCAGTAATGATTCGATCATCTGAAATGACATAAGAATTAAAAGGGAGGAAAGCACGTTTATATTTTGCACCATGATCAATTAATTCATTTTGCAAGGAAAAAGGGACTTGGGATTTGATTCCTGAAAGTGTTTCTTCAATATTGGCGAAACCTGTTACTGTTTTACCTGCAATCAGAGGTTTGCCTTGTTCATCTTGTAATGGCAATAAACCACCAACCCCATGACAAACCGCGGAAACAATCCCACCTTGTTGATAAATATTCTCACTAATATTTTTCAGCTCTTTGTTGTTGGGAAAGTCCCACATCGTGCCATGACCACCCGTATAATAAATTGCCTTATAATGTTTCGGCTCAATTTTATTTGGTGCCAATGTTGTTTTCAGGCGTTGCATAAATTGAGGATCGGCTAAGTGAGCTTTAGCGGCACGATCTAAATAAATAGATTTCAAACTATGTTCATCCAAAGGAACAGCACCACCTTGTGGACTGACAAAATCCATGTCATAGCCAGCAGCCTCGGCAACATCATAAAAATGGGTGAGTTCAGTGAACCATAATCCTGTTTTATCTGTTCGTGTTGGATAAGTCGTATGATTGGTCATCACCACCAGAATTTTTCCATTCTGTTTTGTCTGGTGAAGTTGAGACGCTGTTTCAGATGAATATGCATAATTACTTGCAAAAACAACTGTAAAAATAGGAATTAACCCTTTGCGAATATTCCAAGCTTTGAACATGACAGGTTCCTCATGAATTACCTGAGTCCAATGCTATGCTTAAAGTGAGGTTTAAGGTCAAGCTGTTTGTGCAGCAAATCATTATTAGATTTTAAATCCTAAAAAATGAATCATCGTAAATTTTCAAAGTTTATAATAAGTTCAAAAATATCAAGTGCTATAGTAATTATCTTGACAGTTTTAAGCGATCTATTTGATACTTTACGCCACTAAAATAACAATGAGATCTAAGGATTGGCTAAACCATTACATCGAAGAATGATCCCAGAGACCTATGTTCAATTATTATTTGAATATATGGAAACATTGGGGCATGACCCAGAAAAAGTATTGGGTGAACCTTGGCCAGTTCCAGAGACAAATGGTCTCGGTGGTGTTGCGATTGAACATTGGGAAAACTTATTACAAATTGCTAAAGATTATTTGAATGATCCGTTGATTGGCTTACATGTGGGACAAACCATTACTGCGAGACATCTTGGAATCATTGGGGCAGTACTTTCTGCCTGTGATAATTTCTTGACTGTAATACAACGTTTTGAGCGTTATCAACGGCTTATTTTTGATGTTATCCCTGCAAATATTCAGCTACTTGGTGAATGTGTAGAATTGACTTGGGATACTGGTGAATATGAGACAGGTGGTTTAGTTGATGAAACTGGTCGAACGGTGATGGTGCAGTTTGGTCGAAGCCTGATTCGCGGTAAGGATAGTTTACAAGCGGTTCATTTTATTCATGAACGACCTGAAGATATTAGACCTTATGAAGAATACTTTGGTTGTCCTGTTCTTTTCGAACAACAGGTTCCGCTGATTCGATTCGGATTAGAAATGTTGAGTTTACCTTTAAAAAGCCCTGATACAGCTTTGATGACATTGCTGGACAAACATGCTGATCAACAGCTTGCACGCTTACCCCAAGTCGAAGAAATTATAGAGCAAGTTCGTAAGCAAATTGCCTATTTACTGCATCAAGGTGAACCAGAGATTGATCAGCTTGCTGAAAGATTGCATTTGTCACGTCGAACCTTACAAAGACGATTAATTGAAGTGGGGACAAGTTTTCGCAAAGAATTAAATCTAGTTCGTTATGAATTAGCAAAATCTTATTTAATAGACCCGAGACTGCAAATTATAGATATTGCTCTGTTACTTGGGTATTCCGAACATAGTGCTTTTACCCGAGCCTATAAAGAATGGTCGGGTAAAACACCGCAGCAAGAACGAGAATCTTTAAATATAAATTTAATCAATTGATCTGATTTTAATCATGCTTTGCTGCCAGTTGCATCGTTTGTTTCAGTTGTTTTTGATTGAATCCTATTAGTTCAATAATGTTACGAAACAATCCCGGAGCATTGGCAACGAATTTATTACTTTTAGGTACAATCACAATATCTTTACGCTTCTCAATACTTTCAACCAGTTCTGAGACCACAGTTTCAATCGCTACATATTTCCAGATGCCTGTATTACCATTCCAAACTGCTTTGCCTGCTGGATCTGATTGCACTGCATCCATCATCGGTGTTTGGAAGAAGGTGGGGTGAAAACTACCCACGTCAATATTCAAATGTTTAAGTTCCAAACGTAGGCTATCGCATAATGCCCAAACACCTGCTTTGCTTGAAGTGTAATGCGTGTTTAGAGGGGAGTGTACAAATGCTGCCAAGGACGAAATTGCCAATAAATAGCCTTGAGTTTCTTTTACATAAGGCAGCGCAGAACGGAAAGTACGAAATACACCTGTTAAATTAATATCAATTGTTCGCTCAAAGGTTTCAGGTGCCATATGTTCCAGTGATGCTGGATTACCAACGCCAGCATTGGCAATCACGACATCAATTTTGCCAAAATGCTTTGCCGCACTTGCCATCGCATTTTCCAAACTTTCTAAAGAGCAAACATCTGCTTGCCATCCGATTGCGTTACTACTTCCACCTAAGTCATTTGCTTGCTGGGTAACTTTATTTAAATCTAAATCTAGTAACGCTAACTTAGCACCTTTATCGCGTAATGCCTGTGCTGTTGCTTGACCTAAGCCACCTGTTGAACCAGTAATGACGACAACTTTATCTTTTAATTGATATTTATTCATGATTTTTACTCGATTAGATAGCAACTGTTCGTTTTAGAAAATTAATTTGATCATTCACTACATGCTCAAATGCATCACCGATATAAATTTCGAAATGACCATAGTGATAGCGTTTAATTTCTTTTTGAGGGGTTTGATTGGCATAACGCAAAGTTGCTTTTGAGGGGGCAACACTGTCGGTTTCACAAACACAATATAATACAGGGGCTTTTATTTTCTTGGCTTGACGTCCGGGATAGTAACGAATGATGTCAAAGGCAAAGCGGGCTGCAACGTAGTTTTTATAATCAGGATCATATTTAGTTAATTCGAGTGAACCTGAGTGAGCATCCGCTGCATTCATGAGCGCTGTATTACCAGGCGTTGCGGACAAAGGCACCATAACTGGTTCATTTCCCAGTACAGCACTTATGCGATCACGCAATGCCAAAGTCGTGAGTTTTAACGAAGTCACTGGATCCATGACTAGACTTGACGAAAGTCCATCTGTGAATGGACATTGAGAAATCACGGCACGAATATTTGCATCTTGGGCAGCCGTAGCTAGAACATGTCCTCCAGAAAAGGATGAACCCCACAGAATAATTTTTGAATGATCTATTCCTGACAATTGACGTGCATAAGCTATCGCAGCTTTCCAGTCTTCCAGTTGGCGGTTAATGTCTAAAAGTTGTCTTGGTTGACCTTCACTGTCCCCAAAATGCCGATAATCAAAAACAAGACAGGCGTATCCTGCTGTAACAAAACGTTCGGCAAAAGCAGTTAGACGCATTTTCCGAGTACCACCAAGCCCATGAGCCATGACGATAATTGGGGATGGTGATTTCTGATCTGGACGATATAGATATGCACTACATTTCAGATCACCAGAATTGAAGTGAATATCACTTGGTTGTGATCTTTCACTATTTTTGCTGCTCATCGCTATTTCCTAATGATGGGTCGTAGCGCTATTTTTAAGCAAAGCTAATGTATGATCTTGATGGAAACCGCCATATCACTTGATATTTTACGCCAATTTATTTAACTGCTTTATAACTAAACTTAATAACGTATTAATTCTTATCATTTTCATAATATAGATTAAGCAATCGCTTGGCATTTTCCGCACAAGTGATTTCATCAGGTTTATTGTTGATCGCAAAAATCATCATTCGTAGGTTTTGCTTACTGACTGCTAATTTCTGTTCTAATTCTTCAATGTCTTTGATTTTGTTTTCTAAAATTCCAATAAGCGTGTCATGATCCCAATTCGTTACATTTGATGGTAAAAAGGCTTTAATTTCTGCGAGTGAAAAGCCGACTTGTTGTGCTTGTTGAATCAGAAAAAGCTGTTTAAGGTCGTCTTCGCTATATTCTCTATAGCCATTCGATTTACGTTTTGCCTTAGGTAACAGTTTGATTTGTTCATAATAACGAATCGTCGGTGTAGTTAAACCACTATGTTTTGATAATTCGCTAATATTCATTTTACTGATTTCCTCTTGACATTGAAGTTAACTTTAGACTTATAGTGATGCAAAAGCAAGATTAAAAATAAAGCTAAAGCAGAGGTAAAGCATGTCTAAACGTATATTACATATTGTCACCAATGTATCTGAATATGAAGGAATTGATCAACCTACAGGTCTATGGTTAGGTGAACTGACCCATGCATATGATGAATTTGAGAAGCAAAACTATATTCAAGATATCGTCAGCCCACAGGGAGGAAAGTCGCCACTTGAACCAAAATCATTAGGGCGTTTCGTTGCTGATCAATCGGTATTGAAGCGCAAGAATGATGCCGCATTTATGCAACTGCTCGAAAATACTAAAAAGCCATCTGAAATCAATTGGAAAGATTATGATGTGATTTACTACACGGGTGGGCACGGCGTGATGTGGGATTTTTTGAATAATACCGAACTCCAAGAAATGACTAGAAAAATTTATGAGAAAGGTGGCATTGTTTCCAGTGTTTGTCATGGTTATTGTGGGCTGCTTAATGTTCGGCTTTCAGATGGGCAATATCTGATAAAAGATAAAAAAATAACTGGTTTTGCATGGAGCGAAGAGATCTTAGCAGGTGTAGCAAAAAGAGTACCTTATAATGCTGAGCAGTTAGCGAAACAACATGGGGCGATCTATTCTAAAAAATTCATTCCATTTGCACCCTATGTGGTTCGAGATGGCAATTTGATTACAGGTCAAAATCCATTTTCTGCTCGCCCAACGGCTCAAGCAATTATTGAGCGTTTATTAAATCATTAATTTTTCAAAGAGAGTGATTTAAAAACATTTTGATCATATGCTCTGTCTCTACCTACGGTATACAGAGCATTTAAAAATATTAGATAGATGGTGGAAAACGTACTTGTTCAATCATAGAAAATTGTGAATACTCATGCCCGAAAATTTAGGCTATAAGATTATCTTTTGGGGTTAGGCAATTACTGTGAAAACATATCCATTTACATTTTCTCGTTTACACAAAGCGTTACTGGCGGTTGGTTCATTTTCATGCCTAGGGCTAAGCTCAGTATTGGTACATGCTGAAGATGAAAATAAGGTATCCCGATTAGAAACAATCACAGTAAATGCCCAAGCAGCAGAAAGCGTATATTTTCAACCAAAGGTGAATTTATCTGGTTTTACGCAACAAAATATTGCTGAGATTCCTGCATCTATTCATGCAGTTACGGCTGAACGAATTGCTGATCAACATGCGAAAACATTAACGGATGTTGTGAAAAATGATGCTGCGGTAGGTGATGGTTACGCTCCAATTGGCTATTACTCAAACTTTATGATGCGTGGTTTCGCGCTGAACCTTGGTTCAAGCTACTTGCTCAATGGCAACTTACTCCGTGGTGAACAAAATGTCGGGCTGGAAAACAAAGAACAAGTCGAAATTTTAAAGGGCATGAGTGCCATTCAAAGTGGCATGTCAACACCTGCGGGTGTGGTTAATTATGTAAGCAAACGTCCTAAAGACATCCGTTCAATGACCGTTGATGCAGATAGCCATGGTGGCAATCGTATCGCAACGGACTTGGGTGGATTTTTAGGAGCTAATCAGCAGTTTGGTTATCGAATGAATTTAGCGCATGAGGAAATCCATCCTTATGTTGAGCATGCTAATGGCAAACGTTTATTTGGCTCTTTGGCTTTAGATTGGCACATTTCCGATCGTTCAAAACTAGAATTTAATATTGAATCACAGCGTCAACGCCAGCGTTCAGTACCAGGTTATCAATTACTTGATGGTAAAACTGTACCCACTGGCGTGGAATGGGATCGTTTACTTGGCTATCAAAGTTGGAGCCAACCTGTCATCAATCAAAGTTTAAATACGGGCTTAAAATATAATTACCAAATCAATAAAGATTGGTCAGCAAATCTAAGTGCTTCACAAAGCCGTGTTGTGGTGGATGATTATTCAGCATTCCCATGGGGCTGTTATAGCAGCGTGTGTCAGATTACTGGTTTAGGCAATACTTTTGACCAAAATGGTAACTATGATATTTATGATTTCCGTAGTCCTGATGACAGTTATTTGACCAATCAATTTAAAACAGGATTAAATGGCCAATTCAGTACTGGCACATGGCAACATAAACTTAGTTTGGAATTATCAAAGACTTATAAACGACATGCGCAATATGATGCGATTAATAAACCAGTGGGCACAGGAAATATTTATACTGACACTGTGAACTATGATCCGTCTGAAGCAACTTTAGGCAACCATTACAAATCTTTGAACAGTCAGCAAACTGCATTCAATTTACTTGATCAGATTGACTTCAATAATACTTGGTCTGCTGTAGTAGGCGGTAAATTATTGCATTTGAATGAAAGTGCTTATGATGCAAATGCGAATAATATCCGAGATACCAACTTTAATCGCTTTTTACCCCAATTTGCTGTGATGTATCAGCCTTGGGAAAAGACTCATCTGTATGCGTCTTATGCCAAAGGCTTAAGTGACGGCGGACAAGCACCGTGGTTTACAAACAATCCTTTTGTGACATTAGCACCAAAACATTCGGCTCAGTATGAGCTAGGAATTAAACAGCAATGGCAAGCTTTACTCTTTACTGCGGCATTGTTTGATTTAAAACAAGACAATCAATATACCAACACAGCAAATGACTTTGTGGCGGATGGTCAACAACATAACCTCGGCTTAGAACTTGGTCTACAAGGGCGTATAGGTCAAAACCTAGATATGACATCTACTTTGGCACTGACCCGTTCACGCTTACAAGATATACAATCATCTGAATATCAAGGTCATCAAACTCAAAATGTACCAACTGTACGTTTGGCGAGTTATATCTCATACCAAGTGCCGCAAGTAGAGGGTTTACGTTTATTGGCTGGTATGCAATATAGTGATCGTAAATATGCAAATAAATCAGGTACAGTGAAAGTACCTAGCTATACCGTATTTAATCTGGGTTCAGCCTATAACTTCCGTGCTTATGGCTATGAAAACACACTGAGATTGAATGTTGACAATGTGTTTAATAAAAAATATTGGCGAGATGTCGGTAGCTTCTTCGGCGATGATTATTTATTTCTCGGTGCACCACGTACAGCACAATTGTCTTGGACTGTGAATTTTTAATTGCATTAGTTGAATGTGGTAAATAAATTCAGTCAAGTACAGCACTAATAATCATATGATGGGAGGGGCTGTACTTGATACTTCATGTCACATAAAATTAAGTGATATGATTTTAAAATAAAAATAATGAATTAAATTTAAATACTTAGAATGTAATTGTGCTTTGAAATTACAATTTTCTAGCGTTGTCTTTTAGCTCTTTATTCCATTTTTTATCCCTTTTTGAAGATACACTCAGATCTAATCTAAACTTTTATTTTCAAGAAATTTATGTTGGCTTTACTGACTTAATTTATAAAATCTGATGACTCAGCTTGCTGCCTTTCATTCGCAATGGATACAACAAAAACCTTAACATGAATTTTACTCATCTTGAGGTTAGATTAAATCATTTTTATTCATCTAATGATTGCGGTATAAATCACTCCATAGAGAAATTTAGATTTTATTGCAAAAATTAGGATACCAATCATCATGAGTACAGAGTTTGCATGTTCAATTAAACGCATTCGTTTTGATGAAAACTATCAACCAGCAGATAGCACACGTTTAACGACCAATTTTGCCAACTTGGCGCGTGGAGAAAGCCGTGAGCAGAACCTACGCAATACGCTTCGAATGATTAATAATCGTTTCAATGCTTTAGCACAAACAGATAACCCAAATGGTGATCGCTATTCACTTGAAATTGATATTATTTCTGCGGATTTAGATATTGAAGGTAATGGTAAAACTTTTCCAATTATTGAAATGCTGAAAAGCACAATTACCGATCACCATACTAATCAACGTATTGAGGGCATGATTGGTAATAGTTTCTCATCTTATGTGCGTGACTACGATTTTAGCGTGGTGCTGAAAGAACATAATAAAGAGAACTCAACTTCGTATGCGCCTGAAGGTTTCGGTGATTTACACGGCAAGCTTTATCAATATTTAGTGAATTCAGATACGTTTAAGGCTGAATTTAATCAACAACCTGTCATTTGTTTAAGCGTTTCAACGGCGAGGACTTATCAGCGTACTGTTAATGAGCATCCAGTTTTAGGTGTTGAATATAAACAAGATCAATACTCTCGTACCGATGAGTATTTCCATAAAATGGGCTTACAGGTTCGCTTCTTCATGCCGAAAGGTAGCGTTGCACCTTTAGCATTCTATTTTGCAGGTGATTTATTACGTGATTACACTGACTTCGAGCTGATCAGTGCGATTAGTACCATGGAGACTTTCCAGAAGATTTATCGTCCTGAAATTTACAATGCAAATTCATCAGCGGCACAGGTCTATCAAGCAAGTCTAGAGTACCCAGATTATTCATTAACACGAATCGTCTATGACCGTGTTGAACGTGGTCAGCTCGCAGTAAAACAAGGTAAATGGACGGAAGAAAACTTTATCAAGCCTTATCAAAACATCCTTGAGCAATGGGCTGCAAATTACACCGTAGACAGTAACGCTGCTTAATTTACCTGAAATAGAGATAGAAGATTTAAAATGGCAATTTTATTACCAACATCAACGGCTGGCAGCTTACCGAAACCTTCATGGCTTGCAGAACCTGAAAAACTTTGGTCACCTTGGAAATTAGAGGGTGAGGCATTAATCGAAGCGAAGCAAGATGCCTTGCGTTTATCTCTGCAAGAACAAATTCATGCAGGGATTGATATTGTCAGTGATGGTGAGCAAACACGCCAACATTTTGTCACAACATTTATTGAACACCTTGATGGCGTGGATTTTGAGAAGCGTGAAACGGTGCGTATCCGTAATCGTTATGATGCAAGTGTTCCATCTGTAGTCGGTGCAGTCTCTCGCCAAAAGCCAGTATTTGTAGAAGATGCCAAGTTTTTACGTAGCCAAACCACACAGCCAATCAAGTGGGCGTTGCCTGGCCCAATGACTATGATTGATACATTGTATGATGGTCACTATAAAAGCCGTGAGAAACTGGCTTGGGAATTTGCCAAAATTTTGAACCAAGAAGCACTTGAATTAGAAGCTGCGGGTGTCGACATCATTCAGTTTGATGAGCCTGCATTTAATGTGTTCTTTGATGAAGTGAATGATTGGGGTGTTGCAACCTTAGAAAGAGCGCTTGAAGGTCTTAAATGCGAGACTGCAGTTCATATTTGCTATGGCTATGGCATCAAAGCCAATACCGATTGGAAAAAAACTTTGGGTTCAGAGTGGCGTCAATACGAAGAAGCTTTTCCTAAGCTACAAAAATCTAAGCTCGATATCATCTCATTGGAATGCCAAAACTCTCGTGTGCCGATGGATCTAATTGAACTGATTCGCGGTAAAAAAGTCATGGTTGGTGCGATTGATGTGGCAACCAATACGGTTGAAACACCCGAAGAAGTCGCGGATACGCTACGCAAAGCACTTCAGTTTGTTGATGCAGATAAACTTTATCCTTCGACTAACTGTGGTATGGCACCTTTGGCTCGTGAAGTGGCAAGAGGCAAACTCAATGCTTTAAGTGCAGGTGCAGAAATTGTTCGAAAAGAACTCTCTGCCTAGTACTTGCTCAGCGATATATATGTAAAGGGTATTTGTTTAGTTTGGCTAAAATTCCAGATCAAACGAGTGCCCCTTAGTCAGATTCAGAGCAAGTATCAGTTCTACTCAGAACTCATTTAGATGATGTGCCAATGTCGCGATCGAGTGGTAGAGCGAAATCTAAAGAAAATCTAAGGTTCAATTTAGGAATAAAATGATGATTGAAGCAACAGACTTTAGAAATGCAATGTCTTTATTGACAAGTGCAGTGAATGTAGTGACTACTTCAGGAGCTTCTGGTCGTCATGGATTTACTGCATCTGCGGTGTGTAGCGTCACTGATACACCGCCGACATTACTGGTCTGTATGAATAAAACTTCTCGGTCACATGCACATTTTATAGAAAATGAAATTTTAACCGTCAATGTTTTGGGTGCACATCATCAGCATATTTCCAACGTATTTTCATCCAAGATGAGTTCAGAAGAACGCTTTAAATATGGAACTTGGACAGAATTAGAAACAGGTGCGCCTGTTTTAGATGATGCTTTGGTGAGTTTTGATTGTCAGATTGAACAAATTCAAGAAGTTGGAACACATACAATTTTTATTTGTCGTACTGTAGCGATTCAACAAGGTCAAAATGAACATAGTTTGGTTTATTTCAATCGTGCTTATCATCATGTCGGTGAAGCAGAAATCGCGTAAAGTAACTTTGTATTTAATATTAACTCTCAAGTAAGTAAGTATGTCGTGGAATTAATTATTTTTTTAGCAATAGGTGCATCAGCAGGATTTGCTGCTGGGCTCTTTGGTGTTGGCGGTGGACTCATCATCGTACCACTTTTATATGTGGTCTTTACGCAAATGGGGTACGGATCTGAAGTGATCATGCATATGGCTCTAGGGACATCATTGGCGACCATTATTGTGACATCTATCAGTTCATTAATGGCTCATCATAAAAATGGTGCTGTGATTTGGCCTGTATTCAAAAATCTAAGTCCTGGGCTGGTTGTTGGATCTTTTTTTGGTGCAGGTATTGCAGGATTACTTTCAGGAGCACATTTACAACTGATCATTGGTGCTTTTGTAATTTGGGTTGCATATCAGATGTTTACTGGTGCAAAAAAGGTCGTTGATCAGAATAAAGTACTTCCTTCAGCAGCTAAACAAGTATTTGCAGGTACTGGAATTGGCATTGCATCTGCAATTTTTGGGATTGGAGGAGGGAGCCTAACTGTACCTTATCTCAATCATTATGGTGTGGTAATGCAAAGAGCGGTGGGAACATCAGCAGCATGTGGTTTACCGATTGCGATTGCAGGTGCGTTGGGCTTTATGCTTTTTGGTATGAAAGAGCAGGTGCATGTTCCTAATAGTATTGGCTATGTACATATTTATGCCTTTATTGGCATCAGCTCAATGAGTTTTTTTACAGCGAAGTTGGGTGCTAAAGTGGCACATGCATTATCACCACAAATGTTAAAAAAATGCTTTGCTGTATTGTTACTTATTGTCGGGTGTTTTTTCCTTTTTAAAGGAATACGTTGAAATATAATAGGTTGATTCCTGTGATAAAAGCTCATTAAATATGGGCTTTTTTTTCATTGTGATTAAATGTATTACAGATATGGTAATCTAAGATCATCCCTAGCAGTATGAATTTCGAGCTTATCCCATAAATGTACAAGATTGACTCTCAACAAAATAGAATTTCTCCGCTACTTACTAAAACTTTTTCTGAGCTTGGGTTTTCTGAGCGCCATCATCTTCAAGAGTGGTTGGTTAATACCCCAGCTGTTTTTGGAGAAGAACTATTGATGATTCAAAAGGAATTTGCTGGTTTTGATGATACAAAAGAGCGTTTAGATCTCTTGGCGATCGACAAAGAAGGTAATTTAGTTATTATTGAAAATAAGCTTGATGATTCTGGGCGTGATGTTGTATGGCAGGCTTTAAAATATGCAGGTTATTGTTCTAATCTTACTAAAAATGACATTATCGAAATTTATCAGAAATATCTTGACCAATATTTTCCGAATGACCACGTCAAAGCTTCAGACCGATTATCTGAGTTCTTAGAAATCGAGGACTTACAGACCAAACTTATCAATACTAGTACAAGTCAAAGAATTATTTTAGTGGCAGCCAACTATAGAAAAGAAGTTACGAATACTATGCTTTGGCTAAGCCAATTTAACTTATCATGTCAATGCTTTAAAGTAACACCCTATAGTAGTAATTCAGATTTGTTTCTTAATATTGAACAAATTATTCCACCTCCAGAAATTAAAGAATTTATGATCGGCATAGCTGCAAGAGAAGCTGAAGAAAAAACTGTTGATATTCAACTAAAGCAGAGACATAAACTTAGGAGAGAATTCTGGGAACAGGCATTAGAAGCTTTTCGTAAAAGTCCATGTAAACTCTATAATAATATTAGCCCATCTGATGATCATTGGTTAAGTGCAGGCTCAGGTGTTAGTTCTTTACCTTATAGCCTTATTTTTAGCAAGAAAGAGGCTCGAGTCGAACTTAGTATTTCTCGTTCAGAACCTGATGCAAATAATGCTACTTTTGGATACCTAAAATCTCATCAAGATCAAATTGAGAAAATATTTGGACAGTCACTTGAGTGGTTACCTTTACCTGGAAAAAAATCATGTCGCATTCAATACGCAAAACCTTTTGATGGTTATGACAAAGCTGAATGGCCAAGCATGATCGAATGGATGATTGCAAATATGATAAAATTTGAACAAGCATTTGCTCCGCACATGAATGGTATTTATCAATTGCTCAAACAAGGGCAGTGGCAACCCAAAATACATGAAGATGAATAAACATCTAACAAATTAATAAAAGTCTATACTCACCATCATTTTCAGTAGGTGCTCTATGCACACAGGGCAAAACTTGTTGTGTTGGGTGATCTACTGCCAATCGCCAAAGATGCCCTAAGCCTAAATTTATAGGTTCTATATCGGGTTTAGGCTGATAATGTAGATCAAAGAAATATTCTTCTAAAAACGTTTCAAATTCAGTATCTTGACCATCATATAATTTTTTGAGTTTTTCCCTAATTTCTGGGATTAAAATCTTTTGCTCAACCTGATCATTGGGTGCGATATCACTTGCAACACCATGATAAGTACATAAAAAAGTATCTGTTTCAATGGGTGAGCGATCAATATGATATGAATATACATCCGTTGAAATGAAGTCTAGTTCGTCATCACGCTCGTAATTTTTAAGTAAGTTAAGCGAAGGTGAAGCTCCGAAATTACTTAATAGTTGTATATCCTTTAAGATAATTTCCCGTGCAAGATGACCGTTTTCTGAAAGTTGTAATGCCAATAGATCATCAATAGAAACTTCTGTAATATTTTCTTTTAACTCAAGTTTAGTCACGATTTCTTCAAAATCACCAACCAAATCTCTATGCCAACACATAGCATTTACTGTTCCTTGAAAATTGAAATTCACAAGTTCAGAAAAAGTAGAAACTACTTTAATTTGTGTATTTTTAGAGAATATATTTTCCATATGAGAATTACATCATAAAACAAGGTTTAATCATAACACTTAGCCTTAGGTATATTGCATTCCAAAAAACTGTAAAAGATAGGTTGGAAAAGTGGTAGAGCTAAGAATTTTTATCAACATAATGAGCATCAATAGCTCTTGAAAGGTGATGATATGAAACCCCAAAAATAATGTTCGTACAATAAAACAACTAAGAATTTGATTTTTTTGTATTTATTTTTTATTTTCTACTAAAAATCTATTTGCTGTATGAATGGCTAGTGATAAGCGTTTATCCTAGTACTGGAATAGTTCATTCAAAAATGAAAGGATGTATTCACAAAATTTAAGTCACTGATTGGATTTTAAATATTTATGCCACTCATCACTGCTAAAAGAAATAAAAATACGGAGCGACTCATTCAGGTTGTTTCACATTTTGCGGAGATAGAGGGAGATCATGTATGTAGTATCTCTGAGCTTTCTTTCCATAGCAGAATGAGTCCCACTGAAAGTACACATTGTATCTATAATTTAGGCCTAGGTATTATTTTACAAGGGCAAAAAGAAATCGTTATTGGTAATAAAGTCTATCAATGCTTTGAAGGTCAAAGTATGTTAACGACGATAGATTTACCAGCTACTTCACATATCGTGCAGGCTTCTTCAGATAAGCCATTTTTAGCTGTTTTAATTTTGTTTGATATTCAAATGGTGAATGAAATAGTTGTAAATATGCCAGTTGATAAAGTATCTGCATCTGTAGAAGATATTCATGATTCATTTTCAGTTGACTGGGTCGATGCACCTCTTACAGATGCAGTATTAAGATTAGTCAAAACATTAGATGAGCCTGCTCTGATTCCTCATCTAGCACATTTAATTCAACAAGAGATTATTGTTAGAGTATTAAACAGCTCACAAGGTATTTATCTACGTCAACTCGTCAAAACTGGATCAGTAAATCAAAAAATTCACCAAGTCGTGAACTGGTTGAAAAATAACTATACTCAATCCATTCGAATGGATGATTTGGCAGATAAAGCGTTTATGAGCCCATCGACATTCAGGCAACATTTCCGAGAAATTACAGGAATGAGTCCATTACAATATCAAAAGCAATTGCGTTTACAAGAAGCCAGACATTTGATGTTAAATCAAAATGTAGATGCTGGACGTGCTGCGAGCTTAGTAGGATATGAAAGCGCTTCTCAATTTAGTAGAGAATATAGCCGTTTGTTTGGTGCATCACCTCAACGTGATGTTCAGCATTTGAAACAAAATTCATAATGGAATTTTGATGAATTCAATATAATAGGCAAATAACTCGTCATTTTAGGCAATTTCTAAGTTTTCTCATTTTTTATACTACTTAATCGTGCTCAAATTATGAATCTAAACTGGGTTGAATTAGTACAAAAGGTTGGTTTTTAGTTAAACAAATAGAGGGTGTTTTATTCAGCCATAGTTTGAGTCGATGAGATATAAGGAGATAAAAATGTATGATAGAAATACCAGTGATGTCATCACTTCATTGGCAAAGACTGTAGATCGCCTGATTCAAATAGATGGTGATCATCGTACGGCAATTTCTGCATTATCCTTGCATCGACGTTCTGAACCAAGTGCAACACATTGTATTTACAATTTAGGTTTAGGCATTGTTTTACAAGGTGAAAAACAAGTGATTATTGGAGAGGAAATTTTTACTTATAGTCCTGGTCAAACTATGCTAACAACAATAGATATTCCTGTTATTAGCCATACACGTCGGACATCAGAGCATAAACCTTTTCTAGGATTGATGCTTTTATTAGATATCTCGATGATTAGAAAAATGGTTTTGCAGATGGGGCAAATAGATTTTCAAGAGAAAACACCCCCTTCTTTTGGTGTTCAATCTATTGATTATGAACTTATTGAATCGGTAAATCGTTTGGTGAATTTACTCAATGAACCTATTTTATTATCGCAATTATCACCCATCATACAGCAAGAGATCACAATTCGTTTATTAACGGGGGCAAATGGTATTTATTTACGTCAACTGATTAAAGTTGGTTCTGTGAGTAGTAAAATTGAGAAAGCGGTATCATGGTTAAAGCATAATTTTGTTCAACAGATTCAGATGGATGATCTTGCAGAACAAGTATTTATGAGTCCATCAACTTTCAGACAGCATTTTCGAAAAATTACTGGAATGAGTCCGTTACAATATCAAAAGCAGCTTCGCTTACAGGAAGCTAGACACCTGATGTTAAATCAGCATATTGATGTTGGTCATGCAGCAGGATTAGTTGGTTATGAGAGCGCATCACAATTTAGTCGTGAATATTCACGTCTATTTGGGTCTTCTCCACAAAAAGATATCCAAAATTTACTCTTAGCTTAATTAATAGAATGAATTGTTCTGTTTACAATCCAATTTCGATATTAGAAATTGAGTTTGTTTTTAAGGTATTGAAAATTATAATTAATTTTAAAATAAATCATAAATGCCAGAATAGGCAAATTATCCGTTGAATTAGGCAATTCACTCACGTTTTATAATCCTATACTGAATACATAGAAAGAAATTCAATCTAAAACGAATTGTTATTACGCATAATTAACGAGTGAGGTACTCAATATGCAAACTGTAAAATATAAAAACCTAGCATGGGAATCAACGGCAAATATCTTATTCCCAAATGATTTTGATAAAAGTAAAAAGTATCCAGCCATTGTCAGTGTTCATCCTATTGGTAGCTGTAAAGAACAGACTTCTGGCAACATTTATGGTCAAGCTTTAGCAGATGCAGGCTTTGTTGTACTGGTCATTGATGCATCATTTCAGGGTGAAAGTGGTGGTGAACCACGTTTTATTGAAAATCCATATCATCGTGTCGAAGATATTCGTTATGCCGTAGATTATTTGGTCACTCAGGATTTTGTAGATGAAAATCGGATTGGTGCATTAGGTGTTTGTGGTGGTGGTGCCTATGTTTTAAATGCAGCAATGACTGAGCGCCGTATTAAGGCTGTGACTTCTATTACGGGGGTTAATTTCGGTCGTATGATGCGTGAAGGTTACGGTGGAACGGGTGGGGCATTACTTAAAGGGCTTGAAGCAATTGCACAGCAACGGACTGCCGAAGCTCGTGGTACAGAATTGTTAGTCAATAATTTATTACCTCCTTCCGTAGAGGAAGGTAAAAAAGCCGGAATTACTGATATTGATCCATTAGAAGCGATGGAATACTACAAGACTGCTCGCGGTCAGAAGCCGAATGGTGCAACTAGTGCCTTATTCTCGCGAATGAGTGTCGCTTTAGGCTGGGATGCATTCCACTTAGCTGAAATTTTATTAACTCAACCAATCTTAGTGGTGATTGGTGACAAACCGGGCTTATTTGGTGCTTATCGAGATGGTCATGAGATTGTACGTCGTGCGGCATCGGAACAAAAAGAGCTGTTTGTTTTAGAGAATACATCCCATTACGAGTTGTATGATCAACCTGAGCCTGTTGCTAAAGCACTGGAAAAAGCAATCCCATTTTTTGAAGAGCAGCTTTCAGCTTGAAACGCAAAAAAGTTCAATAGAGGAATATGAAAATGTTAAAAGAAATCAGTATCCAAAATCATAATGGTCAAGGTATTACACTTGCAGCAGTAATTAATTTCCCTGAAGGTTTTGATGAAAGCAAAACCTATCCTGCAGTGGTGGTGAGCCATCCAGGCGGCGGTGTTAAAGAGCAAACCGCTGGTTTATATGCACGGAAGTTGGCTGAGCATGGCTTTGTAACGATTGCGTATGATGCATCTTACCAAGGTGCTAGTACAGGCATGCCGCGTCAGTTAGAAAACCCGTATGTACGCACAGAAGATGTGAGTGCTGTAATTGATTATTTAACAACCTTGCCTTATGTCGATAATAGTCGTATCGGTGCGATGGGGATTTGTGCAGGTGCAGGTTATACTGCAAATGCGGCCATCAATGATCATCGTATCAAAGCGGTGGGTATGGTCAGTGCGGTGAACATTGGTCAAATGTTCCGTAATGGTTGGGAAAACAATGTCAAAGATGCAGATGCACTTCCGTACATTCAGGCAGGTACAGATTCACGTACAGCCGATGCTAGTGGTTCAGAAGTCGCAACTATGCCACTTGCACCATTAAGAGAAGAAGATGCTCCGAATGAAGAATTACGTGAAGCATGGGAGTACTACCATACTCCACGTGCTGAGCATCCAAATGCACCTGGTTTTGCAACTGCACGCAGTTTAACCCAAATCATTACTTATGATGCCTATAACAAAGCAGAAGCATTTTTTACTCAGCCTTTACTTGCGATTGCAGGTAGTAACGCTGGAAGTAAATGGATGAGTGAAGACTTGATTAATCGGGCAGCGAGTACAGATAAACAACTTTATGTCGTTGTTGGGGCCAACCATATGTCTCTCTATGACAAGCTAAACTTTGTTGATGAAGCTGTAGCTCAATTGGTTCCATTCTTTACAATCAAACTTTAATAATCCAACAGGCCACTTCAAAATGGTCTGTTTTTAGAAATGAAGTTAAATACTTCACAATGCTTAATGCTTATCTATACCAGCTAGAAGATACAGAGGACATAGAGTTAATCGTTTGGAAATCTGGAAAAAGTTAACTTTTATGTCTTTTTAAAATGCTGAGGCTAGGGTTTCTGTTTGGCTTTTTGGCGTAAGACATACAAATATAAGTTTTCTACTTTTTCACGTGCCCATGGTGTGGTACGCAAGAATCGCAATGATGATTTAACACTTGGATCTATGCAAAAACATCTAATTTCAATTTTACGACTTAAGCCTTCAAAGCCACCGTAGTAATCCAATAATTCATCCAAAATGTCAGCAAGTTTTTTGCCGTGTAAAAGGTCATTAGAGGCATTCATAATAGCTTAACCATATTTTGGGAGGACATCATTATAACCTGAGCTAGTTGAAAAATGAGAGGATTGGAATTTATAGGTAGTCATTGCAAGCAACATGTGAGTAGACAGCTTACATAATATTTTATTTAACATAATATACATTATACGTAATTATGTATTTGTAAGATATTGATTACTAAGCACTTTGTTTTTGTTGATCAACCGCAAGGATATTTGTATAAATAAGCCTACTTTGTGTTTGATGATTTGATCGTTAGTATACAACCTATCTGGACTAATACAGATTATTTATTGAAAATTTTGTTGCAGGTATAGATATTTATATAAAAAAACTGCTACTTAGCACCCCCAACTAAGTAGCAGTTTTATCTGATGTTTTAGTTCTTATGTTGTAACTTATAGCATTCATCTAAAGCTAGTTCATAATATGCCAAACCCTCTTTCGCTGCTAAAAATGCTTTTCTTTGCAAAATAGGATCTTTATCACATAATCTTTTGATTAATTCCATTGCTTCATAAGGATGTAAATCATCATAATGTGCATGAGCTCTTAACCATGCTAAAGATCGTTTATTAATAGTAACTTCAGGATGCTGTGTATAGCTTTGGATACCCTTATAGACATGCATACTCCAATCACCTGTCGCCCATTCTATCGCTAGATTTGTTGCTGCAATACTTTCTGCAAGAGTTCCACGAAAATTAACATCCCATAAAAAATGATTGACAGCATTCATTGCTGCTGGTGGACGTACGTCATTTAACATCTCCGTTGTTAAACCAAAACCTTTAGCCCAATCTTGATACCAATGTAAATGACGCTCCTCAACCTTAATATTCTGAATCAGCCAATCTCTCGTTTCCGTTACACCGTCTAAAGAAAAAGTGGTTGCTTTGGCTAAAGCACCGGCCATATAAGATGGAAAATGAGCGACTAATGGATAAAAATTTAATAGCGCTGCTCGAAAGCATTCTAGACTAAGCGTGCCATCTGCCATGTTCAAGAATAAAGGATGTTTACTCACTCGCTCTTTTGCAGGGATAAGTTGATCCCAAAAATGTTGAGACCATTCAGAATGAGTTGTGATTTCTAGTTTTGTTCCGTATTGTTGCTTCATAATAGTCATTTCGATGCATCCTATTTCGTATGACCTGTTCCAACCATATTCCACGATTGTTGCTTTTTTATAAATTGTATCCTAATACAATAAATATACAATGATTGTTATTTAATTTGTAACATTTTTTATATGTACAGTATTTTATTAAATTTAATCATTAGATCTCTTGCGAAAGTAAGAAATGTTTTATACTGATCAGATGAGATATGAAAATTTAACACGATTTAATGATAAGGAATTCAAACGATTAGTT
>NZ_JAKZGD010000005.1 GCF_022549495.1 Acinetobacter sp. ANC 4805 | reverse complement strand
AATCAGTAAAAATCCACACAAGTTGTTCTTCTATTCTCTTAATGATCTTCTCGATGATTCGTCATCATCAAGCTAGGTCGGCTATGTTACTCTAATCTATACTAAAGTCAACAGGTAATTTCGATATTTTTAAAACCTATCAATCATTCCAAAAATCTAACCTTTCTAGCCAAATCCTTGTTTCTCAACAAGTTTTTATCCGCATCACCGCCGATGGATGTGCATTCTACAGGATTTCAGATCGCTTGCAAGTGCTTTACTCAAATTTATTTAAATTATCAAATCAAGCGCCTATTTTTTACACAAATAAGGCTGAAAATGCGGAATTTGGTCCATTATTTGTTCAGATTTATTTTTTTCTTGCCAGTGTAATGGTCGGCAATCGATATATTCACAATATCCTGAACCTTTATAGTTTTCATTATTCCATATCAATTCATAATTAAAGCTACCAACATAACCCGCCCCTAACCCAAATTTATAATCTCCTCGGCTTTGAGCTTTGAGTTGAAATATAATTTGGTTCTTTTCTTGGTATTGCCAAATAAATTCTCGTGCCAAATACATTTCACGTCCATTTGGTGTTTGAACTTTAGGATAAACACGCATGATATCAAGAACGACTTGATGATCATAAAGAATTGATCTCTGTTCATTCGACTGTATTTCAATTCTTGAAAAAACAATATTGTTCCATTGGTTTCTTAATTCAGACAAGATGATTTGCAGGTTTCCATTTACTTGTATGACTTGATACGTAAAAAAATGGAAGGCAATAAAGGGGAAGTAAATCGCTCGCGCGTGTTTCAATATTCCTTGTGCTTCAATTTGATATTTTTGTTTTTTGTACGTAATTTCACCTTCGCATTTACAACTGGCGTACCAATAATCCCCCACTCCCCAATGTAAAGCTGAATGATTTTCGATTTCAGCACTAATATTCACGGTAAGCTGACAACTTAATTCCTCATCTATACGTTTAAAATAATAATTAGGAAAATCAACTTGAATTTGATCAACATCTAAAAATTGATAACGATCTTGTTCTAATTGACATTGTTCTTTTGCACTATAACTTTTAAGGTGCCCTACTGTAGACAAACCACTGGTGACCAGAACGGTAGCAGTATCAATTGCTGTTGTAGTAATGGCACTTGCATTATAGCAAATGGGAATACGTGGTTGTCCGATCAGACTAATGAAATTTAAATAATGAAAGGGTTCAGGTAAATCTGGCAGAATAAGTGCCTGATAAACAATCTTAAATAAACCTTTTGGCGGGTAGAAGGTTAGTGCATCTGACTTATTGAGGTTCAGCTGCTTTAATTGATTATTACTCATCAATGGCATACTGAACCTCCATATTTTAAGTTGTTATTTTTGAATCATTCTTTTTCGCAACCAAGGTCGTTACGAATCCTGAGAGTGCATAAATAATACACACAACTAAGATCCCTACAGGAATGTTGTACGTGATTGCAGCAAAAATCAAGACTACAGGCAACATCACAACAAAAGGTACACGTTTACGATCCATTTGTTTAAACGAATAGTATTTGATATTTGAAATCATTAACAACCCAACCACGATCATCACAATACAGTTAATCACCTGAATTACAATATCTTTTAGATCGAAAACAAATGGATAGTCACGTCCGACCCAGACTAAAGAAATGACAGTGACCGCAGCAAGTGGACTCGCAATTCCAATGAAATAACGTTTATCCACTACACCGATTTGTACATTAAAACGAGCTAAACGAAATGCAGCACAGGCGGTATAAATAAAGCAACATGCTAAACCAATACGACCGAGATCATGCAAACTCCAGCTATACATCAAAATTGCAGGTGCAACACCAAAAGCAAGTAAGTCAGAAAGTGAATCATATTGTTCACCAAATGCACTTTGTGCGCCAATCGCACGTGCAACTCGTCCATCTAAGCCATCAAGTAGTGCAGCTAAAAATATGGCATAAATTGCTTGATTAAAGTTGCCATTCATACTGGCAATAATCGAATAAAAACCAGAGAGTAATGCTGCAGTTGTTATTAAATTAGGCCATAAATAAATACCACGGCGTTTCACTTTTTGCCCTTCATGCGTTTGTTCTTCTTCTTCGACTTCAAAGGTGATGCCATCAAAAGAATGATCATCTTTATTTAAATCAGCATCAGGTTTAAGAGAATTTGTCATTATTTTCAATTCCTCGAGAATATTTTGACGTTGATGGGTTATTCACCCACCAACCAACGCACAGCAGCATGACCACCATTTTCACTCATGCGTAAATGTGGAAATAACCATTGTAATGCTTGGTCTGCATCTTCTGAGAATTTCCAAGGTGGATTAATGACCAATAGACCACAACCATTCAATCCAACTGGCGTGTCATCGGGCCATACACAAATTTCACAAATGAGCTGGCGGCGAATTCCCGTTTTAAACATTTTCTTTTCAAAACGTTCAATCATGGCACGGTCTTTAATTGGATACCAAACTGCGAATACGCCTGTTGGCCATTTTTTATGGGCAGCTTGCAGCAATTCAACCAATTGTGGGAAATCTTTACGCTCGATTTCATAAGGTGGGTCAATCATGACCAATCCACGCTTTTCTTTTGGTGGAATTACACCTAAAAGACCTTCATAAGCATCACGCTCATGTAAGCCTGCACGTTTATCGCGAATGTTAAAATACAATTGTTGAAACACATCACGCTGCATTTCAAAAATAGTTGCCTTATCAATATCACGCATACCTTCAAGCGCAAACCAAGGTGAGCCTGGATAAGCGCCTTTACCCGAACCTGCGCGCATATCTTCAACAATTTTAAGATATTGTTTCACACCTTCAGGCGCATTACGTTTAATCGACTCATCAAGCTTGACCAAACGGTGAATACCCGTTAAGAATTCACCCGATTTCTGTGCTTCAGAAGTAGATAAATCATATTTACCTGCACCACCATGTGTATCTATATATCGATAAGGTTTATCTTTAGCATTTAAACGAGCAAGCAGTTGAAGCAAAAGCACATGCTTCATAACATCGGCAAAGTTACCTGCATGGAAATGGTGACGGTAATTCATGTTGACAATTATTCCTCAATTCAGAGGATAGTTTAACATGAAAGAAAAAAGTATTCTTTAACGTTGATGTGATCGTCTAAAATTGTACTGTAATCAGATGAATGTTCAGTGGAGCGCTATGCAAGACCCCCTACTCTCTCAAGCTTTAAATCTTCACTCATGGAACTTAGACCAAATTTTGGATGATTTAAATGAGTTTGGCTTTGCCTTGATTGATGATGTCTACTCAAATGACTATGTACAAACTCTTGCACATGAGTGTACGTCTCATCTTGCGGAATTCAGAGCAGCAGGCGTTCAAAATGGTATCGTCAGCCATATTCGTAGTGATCATATTTTATGGATTAATGGTCAACTCCCAATCGCACAACAGCATATCCAAACGTTAGAATATCTATCTCAAGCTTTAAATCAGGCTTTTTATCTGGGTATTAAAGAAGTAGAAGCTCATTTCGCTTGTTATAATGCAGGTGAGTTTTATGCGTTGCATCGAGATAATCCGCAACAGAAAAATGACCGAATGATTTCAACCGTTTTCTATTTACATGAATGCTGGCAAGACAACTGGGGTGGTCAATTACGTTTGCAGGATAAAAATGATCAATGGCATATCATCCAACCTTTAGCAAACCGCCTTGCTATCTTCCAAAGTGATTTATTACACGAAGTACTTCTATCCAAACAGCAACGTCTATCAATTACTGCATGGCTTCGCAGTGGTCATTCGATTTGGCATGGTTAAACCTTTAAATTATTGAAAACAGCCCGATATAACTTCACATAACTGATGATTTTGGATCAATGAATGTCTACTGAAACCCAACAAGTCATTGCTCGAATTGGTGAAACTGACCAACTCTTTTTAAACAAGAATACGCCTGAACTTGCTTTAGAACGCGCTGATCTGCGTTTGCAATTGGTCGTCTTGAGCCATATTCGTCAGGAACAATTGCACTTTTTACAAGAAGCAATCGTGCTACTCGAACAAGCACGTATTGAATATGAAGAAATGCCTCTCAATTTATATTTAAATTTATCTTTATACCTCGCCAAAGCCTATATGATTTACTTTGAGCTAAGCAAAGAGCAACGTTTTGCTTTAATTACACAGCAAATTCTTAAACCCTTGGCATATAACGATCACTTAGATATTTATTTTTTCTTGGCTTACGCTTCAGCAGCCAAACAAGAACCGGCATTAACACGACATTGGTTGAAAAAATATGTGTCTTGCTTAGACCATGATTTAGAATTATTACAAGTGCACCCTGCTTTCGCAATTGCTCGTCAAGAAGACTGGTTTAAGGTACTGATTCAAAGCAAAGCTCACTAAGCGAGCTTTGCTTTTACTAAGGGATGGGATCAGTGGGTACTATCGACATGTAACTGCTGATTTAACTCATCAATCACGATTGCCCATTCATCATCTTTATCAATATGACTTTTTAAAAAATCTCGCTGACCTGCACTCCAGAATACGGCTTCATGTAATTTTTGATCCGCATTGAGTTGATGTTCTTTTACAAAAGTTTCCATTGCTGCTTCATCAGCACCCAATCCAAGCTGTTCAAATAACAGTTCAAGTGTCGGTTGTTGTTCAAACATTATTATTCTCCAAACGATTTACTTAATAGAAATAATCTAACAGTAAATACATCGTGTCAGCATATGCATGCCTATATTTTCTTGTTGTTTTTTGTGTTTATACATAAAAAAAGCACCCCTTAAGAAGGAGTGCTTTTCAACTTATCAAAATGATAAATTAGTTTAACATGTCCGCAATTGCAGCACGTTCATCTTCAAGTTCTTGAAGTGTGATGTTCATACGCTCACGGCTGAACTCATCAATTTCAAGACCTTCAACACGTGTGTATTCGCCATTTTCACAAGTTACTGGCACACCGTACATTACGCCTTCTGGAATACCATAAGAACCGTCTGAAGGAATACCCATAGTTACCCATTTGCCGTTTGTACCCAACGCCCAATCACGCATATGGTCGATTGCAGCATTTGCAGCAGAAGCAGCAGAAGACAAACCACGCGCTTCGATGATAGCAGCACCACGTTTACCAACAGTTGGAAGGAACACATCTTTGTTCCATTCTGCATCATTGATCTTGTCTTTTAAGCCTTCGCCATTTGCAGTTGCAAAACGGTAGTCAGCATACATTGTCGGAGAGTGGTTACCCCAAACAGTTAATTTTTCGATATCAGAAACAGCAACACCAGCTTTTTGAGCAATTTGAGTCAAAGCACGGTTGTGGTCAAGACGTAACATTGCTGTAAAGTTTTTCGCTGGAAGATCTGGAGCAGATTTCATTGCGATATAAGCATTAGTATTTGCAGGGTTACCGACAACCAATACTTTAACGTCACGGCTAGCAACTTCGTTTAGTGCTTGACCTTGACCGATAAAGATCTCGCCATTCACTTTTAACAAGTCAGCACGTTCCATACCAGGACCACGTGGACGTGAACCAACCAATAGAGCATAGTCAGCATCTTTAAATGCAACTTTAGGATCATCAGTCCCGATCATGCCAGCCAATAATGGGAAAGCACAGTCATCAAGTTCCATCATCACGCCTTTAAGCGCTTGTTGAGCTTTCTCAAAAGGAACTTCAAGCAATTGTAAAATTACAGGTTGATCTTTACCTAGCATTTCACCGCTTGCGATACGGAATAATAAGCTATAACCAATTTGACCTGCAGCGCCTGTAACGGCAACACGAACGGGTTGCTTCATGTGATATTCTCCAATGAGATGCGTTTGCACGATTGAACGCTATGGTGGTTCAATCGAATTATCATAAACGGCAAAGATTGTACTCTAAAGCGAACACAGATGCATGTAAAAGAGAATGAATTTCAACAAAAGTCTGATAGAAAATACAAATTAAGTCAGGGAAATATTTAATAACTTCCTTTAATTGTAAATTCATTCGGGCAACCCGTTACAATATGGCTTGCACATTGTTTGTACTGACCATTTTTTTGATAACACACCCGAATCTCCGTCAGAATAGAATCAAACTTTGAAGACTGGCAAGTAAAACGAATACCATTCGGCGGTAATGACGGATTTAACTTAGTAAATTGTTGTCTGAGATTCTCTTTTTGCACTTCAATAGTATTTGGACTAGTCAAATCCGCAGGAACTTTGAGACGCTCAGCAAAATTAATCACGGTTCTGAAATATTGACTGGCGTTCATCGGTACACATCCCCCCACATTTTGCCAAAGTTGTACTCGCGCATTTTCATCAGGCATCACCCGTGCAACAACTTTCGCTTGTAAAGGTGTCAGCTTGGCCGACGTTTTTGTATCACAATCGCGCCCTACAGGGACTTCTGGCAATAAACTTGCAATTGTAAGTGAGTAACCTTCCAAACATTTACGTTGTTTTTGTCTTGATGAATCAAAAGCACAAGCAGCGGGTGTCATCTGAACATGCATCACATAGCCTGCAATATCCTGACTATCGGCTGCATATAATGGCGAACAAAACGAGAAGGCAAAGTAACAGACTAAAGCCTGTACCCATCTCATTAACCGTTCCTTGAATAAATTCATAGATTTCATCAAATATAAGAACTTCATTATTTCAGATTAAACATCATTGTGTCTTTTAAGGCTCATTGCGTACTGGTATCGTACTCATGCGCTGTTCTAATGATTGCGCACCCTGCCCTAACACGACACCATAATGGGTTGCATTGGTCATGACATGCTTTACATAGTCTCGTGTTTCCAACAATGGAATGGTTTCCGTGTATTGATCAGCCGCCATAATTTGGAAATCGGGCTGCCAACGTCTCGCTCGATTCGGCCCTGCGTTATAACCTGCTGTTGCTAATACCGCATTACCACTGAGTTGGCTCTGAATCATTGAAAGATAATAAGTACCATAACGAATATTAGTATTCATTTCACTCAAAGCTGCTGGATTATAGGTTTCACCCATCTGGCGAGCCACCAGTTTTGCCGTATTTGGCATGATTTGCATTAAACCGCCTGCACCAACATGAGAACGTGCAGACGTGACAAAACGGCTTTCTTGGCGCATTAAACCATATGCCCAAGCAGGATCAATACCAGCATTGTAACTATGACTAGTCACATTGCTACGGTGTGGTGTTACATAGCGGTAAGTATCATTGTGGCGAGAGGTTGTGCGATCCGCGGCATAAATCGCACGATCATACCACCCCATATCATGTGCTTGTTTAGCTGCCGCTAAAAGCAAACCATCATCATGTTGTAAATAAGCTTGGCGAACTGCCCAGTTCCATTCACGATTAATATAATTTGCTGGAGCATCCACATTCTTTAAGGCAAATGCCCGTTTAAAATGAATATTTTGATTTAGGCGTTGAATATCTTGCGAACTTGGTTGCTCATTATAAGGTTGGTGGTTATAGCGTTCACCTAAACGATCCTTCGCCAACAAGTTATGGTAATCATCACCAGCTTGTGCCAACTTACGGTAAATCTGTTGTGCTGCTTGCTTTGAAGCAGCATCCGAGCATTGCTCAGATGCACGCGCTAACCAATATTGCCAACGATCTTCCTGTTTCTGCGTAATTGACATCGCATCAATTGCGCGAATCAAACTTTCCCATGCACCAAATCGAATGGCTTGACGCGCATAAATTTCAGCTTCTTCTGGGCTCAATGGATAACCATAACTTTGATCATAAGCATTTAACACTTCACGATTAAAACCATTCTTCATCACCGTTGTACCACCGACGTAACCAATCGTACGATACAAATATTTCTGCACAGATTGCGGTGTATCCTGAGCAACTTTTTGAAGATTACCCAAAGCATTGGTGAAATCACTGTCTGCAACACGACCCAATGCAAAAATTAGATAGGCATAATCGGCATCATTGGCTTTCGGAGCAGTCCACAAATATGCCAATGGATTGGCTTGAATTTGATTCAACTGAGCTAAGGACAAATCCAGACCTATAGTTTGTGCTGTCGCAATCGCTAAACCAGATTGACCTGCTCGCAGTTGCCCCCAAAGTCGTTGTTGACGGTCTTGTGTTGTCATCAATGGACTAGACAGCATTAACCGTCCTAAACCATTACATGACTCGGGTTGGGTATTTGTGGTTAGCCAAATATCTTTGTATTCTGCAAAAACCAGACTATCACCTGTTTTGGCGCGAACTTGTGCAACCGCACAACTCTCTTCTTGGTCTGGGTTCGTCACATAACTGAGTACAGGTTTTGCTTCGGTAAAACTGGCTTGTTTTACTTTTTCCTCAACATAATCTGCCGCCAATTTTTCTGCCATCGCGGATTGAGGATAACGTTGTGCAAAACTAATAATTGAAGATGCGGGTTGTAATCCAAGATTGTTATTGAGTTTCCAATATTCTGGATAATAGCCTAGTGCATCATTTTGCATGTCATATTGGTATTGATCGAGCAAAGCAAGATTGCCTGAACTCGCAGCACGTAATGCATCATTAAATTGCTCGTCCAAAGCATATACAGATGAACATATAACCATACCGCCCATCGCAATTAGCTGACGGAAGTTTTTCTTGTTATTCACTTTATGACTAACGGTTGTTATAAATTGGTGTTGCTTATTCATCTTCATCAATACGTTTGCTCAATTTTTCCCGCCATTATAGTGTAATAAGTCTAAGTTCCAACTATTGTTGTGTTATGTAACTTACTGATTCATATTCATTAAAATTTATCCATTTTTATTCACAAACTGTCCATTTTTGTCAGTTTTTTATTCTCTGCGTTCAGGCAAAAATGCTGTTATAATCCGCGGTTTGTTTAAATCCACCTTGTTTAGGAGCCTGCATGACGGTTCAAACATTCATTCCAAGTGCTGTAAAAGCTGCTTCAGAAAACACTGTTACCCAGCCAACGCACACCGCTGATGTTTCAATTAAAAAATTATTTATTGAAACGCAAGGGTGTCAGATGAATGAGTATGACAGTCATCGTATGGCAGACTTATTAGGTGATTCGCACGGTTATGTGCTGACTGACAATCCAAATGACGCAGACATTCTGCTGATGAATACCTGTTCGATTCGTGAAAAAGCACAAGAGAAGGTCTTCAGTGGCTTAGGTCGTTGGCGCAAACTCAAAGAGCAGAACCCTGATCTCGTGATTGGTGTTGGCGGTTGTGTTGCCTCTCAAGAAGGTGACAATATTCAAAAACGTGCACCTTATGTCGATATGGTATTTGGTCCACAAACCTTGCACCGTTTGCCACAAATGCTAGATCAGCATCAAGCGCAGATCGAAAAACCAAAGAAAGAAAAGATCAAATTGGTTGATATTTCTTTCCCAGATATTGAGAAATTTGACTTTCTGCCTGAGCCACGTGTTGAGGGCTTTAAAGCATTCGTTTCAATTATGGAAGGCTGCTCTAAATACTGTTCATTCTGTGTTGTACCTTATACCCGTGGTGAAGAAGTTTCTCGTCCACTGGATGATGTATTGGCTGAAATTGCAGGTTTAGCTGAAAAAGGCGTGCGTGAGGTCAGTTTGCTTGGTCAAAACGTGAATGGCTATCGTGGTGAGACCTTTGAAGGCGAAATCTGCACCTTCCCTGAACTACTTCGCTTAGTAGCTGAAATTCCAGGGATTGGTCGTTTACGCTATACCACTTCTCACCCACTTGAATTTTCTGATGATTTAATTCAATGCTACCGTGATTTACCGCAAATGGTTTCTCATTTACATTTACCAGTACAAAGTGGTTCAAACGATGTATTGCAAGCCATGAAGCGTAATCACACCATTGATGTCTATATCGATAAAATTGCCAAGCTACGAAAAGTACGCCCAGATATGCATTTATCGAGCGACTTTATTATCGGTTTCCCAGGTGAAACAGATCAGCATTTTGCTGAAACCTTACAGTTCATTAAAGATTTAGATTTCGATCACTCTTATAGTTTTGTGTACTCAAAACGTCCGGGTACGCCTGCATCTGACTTACCAGATAGTACGCCTGAGCAAGTCAAGAAAGATCGTCTCGCTCAAGTTCAGCAAGTGATTAAACAATCGAGTATTGATAAAACAGATGCAATGCTGGGTAAAGTTGAACGCGTCTTAATTGAAAAAGTATCAGATAAAGATCCGAATATCTTAATGGGCACTGCGGATAATACCCGTTTAGTCACATTCATTGGTGATGCAACATGGGTTGGACGCTTTGCAGAAATTGAGATCACTGAAATTAAAACTTTAAATTTAGTTTATGGTGAACTCTTGAATCTTGAACCTGACGTGGCGTAATGTAAGGGGTACTCTTACAAATCGACAAAAAGGGTTTCTCTTGACTGCAGCGATTCAACGTACAGTAATGTTCCCAGAAATTTCAATGGAACGTTTGAAAAGCATGCTCGGTGCGTATAACGGGCATATAAAGCAAATCGAACAACGTTTGGATGTCAAAATTAGTCACCGAGGCGATGCTTTCTATCTTGATGGTAGTATCGAAACGGTCGAAAGAGCCGAAGCATTATTGCAACGGCTCTATCAAGAATCAGAACTTTCCCCTCAAATCAGCGCCGATGTTCTTCATTTAATGATTCAAGGTTCACAGACAGACCGTGAACTTATAGAAGATACAGATCAAGAACATACGGGTTTAGATAACGTTTGGTTACAGACCCGTAAAGGGCGAATTAACCCACGTGGTGCAAACCAAAAACGCTATGTACAACGTATCTTACAAAGTGATATTTCATTCGGTATTGGTCCAGCAGGGACAGGTAAAACCTATCTTGCAGTTGCTGCCGCAGTAGATATGCTTGAACGTAACGAAATTCAACGTATTCTATTGGTTCGCCCTGCGGTCGAAGCGGGTGAAAAACTGGGCTTTTTACCAGGTGATTTAACCCAGAAAATTGACCCTTACCTACGTCCACTTTATGATGCACTCTATGAAATGCTGGGCTTTGATAAAGTTGCCAAACTGATTGAACGTCAAGTCATCGAAGTTGCTCCACTGGCCTATATGCGCGGACGAACGTTAAATCATTCCTTTGTCATCTTGGATGAAGCACAAAACACTACACCTGAACAAATGAAAATGTTTTTAACACGTTTAGGGTTTGGTTCTCGTGCAGTCATCACAGGTGACGTAACTCAAGTCGACTTACCTCGTGGGCAACAATCTGGCTTGGCACAAGCGTTACGTGTACTTGAAAATATAGATGAAATCCATATCACTCGTTTTCACTCTCGAGATATTGTGCGTCATCAACTAGTACAAAAAATTGTCGAAGCATATGAGGGTTGGGATTGTGAACAACAACGCTTATCTGCTGAAGCTCGTGCCGAACGTAAAGCTCGACAAGAAGCACTGACTGCAGAAAATGACTTTGCGGCAGATGCACAACACATTTAGAACAACCCTCTAACCCTCTGTTTAGAAAAATCCCTCTAAGTCCCCCTTTAATAAAAGGGGGACTTTCCACGAAATGAAGGAAATACTTACATTCGTGAAATGCCTTCCTTTAAAAAAGGAGGTCGGGAGAGATGATTAAGGATCTATTTTGAAAATCAACTTAAGCCTTCAACAAGACTTTCAAGCGAATGAATTACCACTAAAACGTGGTCAAATTAAAAAGCAGATTGAAACCACACTCCGTCATGTCGGTTTCGACGTAGACTGCGAAATCGGAATTGCCTGCGTCGACCTCGCAGAAAGCCATGAGCTGAATCTGCAATATCGTGAAAAAGATAAACCCACCAATGTGCTGTCTTTTCCAAGCGACATCCCAGAAGAAATGCTCAGCTTACTGGATGCAGAACCTCTAGGTGACTTGGTGATTTGTATTCCTGTGGTTTTACAAGAAGCAACTGAACAACAAAAGACGCCAAGCGACCATTTCACTCATTTACTCGTTCACGGCATTTTACATTTACTCGGTTACGACCATGAAACAAGTGAGGCTGAAGCAGAAGAAATGGAAGCTTTAGAAATTGAAATTCTCAAAAAATTGGGTATCGCCAATCCGTACCAAGCAGATGAGATTTAATCAAGCTTCTATGTATATCGTCATTTTTAAAGCTACGATCAAACAACTTGATACAACTTACTCTGAAATGGCGCAGAAGCTAAGAAATAAAGCATTAAGCCAATTTAACTGCGTCCAGTTCGAAGCATGTAGTGAAAATGGTTTTGAAATAGCTCTATCTTATTGGCATAGCCTCGAAGATATCAGACATTGGCAACAAGATGCAGAACATCAAGCTGCGCAACGCTTAGGCAAAGAAAAGTGGTATCAGGACTTTAGTGTGGAGATCTGCAAAGTTGAACGTGCTTATTCAAGTCAAAATGGCTTGTGAATAAGTCTAGACTTATCCACATTTCCAATAAAAAACGGCTGAATTCAGCCGTTTTTTATTATTTATTTTTTAGAATTGATAACGTAGTGTTAACGTTGCATTACGTGGTGCGCCATAGACCATACCATTCAGACCAAGACCTTCATAATATTTTTCATCAAATATATTATTTAGGTTCAGTTGTGCCTTGATATTCTGATCAAAATCATAACCGACCATTAAATTAGTCAATACATACGCACCCTGAGTAATTCGACCTAAACTTTCATCGACATACGTCTTGCTCTTATAATTTAGACCACCGCCTACGCTCCATTTATCCAATTTATATTTGGTAAATAGATTAGCAGTGGTGCGTGCAGATGTCGTTTGTACTTCTTTGCCATCCGCATCTTTAGCATTGAAATGAGCGACACCAAAGCTCATATTCCAGTTGGGTGAAATTTCACCATCAAGTTCAAATTCAACACCTTTGCTCTTTACTCCATCTGCACTACGATAACCATCAACAGGTTGACCATTCACAGTAATTTTCTCTCCTGTGATCTCTGCAACATTATCCTGCTGGGTCTGGAATACTGTGAATGAGGCATTTAATTTGCCCTCAAAGAATTCACCTTTTAAGCCTGTTTCATAATTTTTACCTTCACGGGGATCCAAATATTTGCCATCCAGACCTCGTTTATCTTCTGGCTTAAAGATACCTGTATAACTGGCATACCATGAATAATTATCCAGGAAATCAAAGATTAGCCCTGCATATGGCGTGACTTCATTTTTGAATTCTCGATTGCCTATCCCATCTTCACTTTTATATTTCCAGTTAGACAAACGTACACCTGTCACTAGTTTTAAAGGTTCCAACAAAGTAAATTTACCTGCGACATAAGCGCCTGTCTGAGTCGTTTTATTGGATGGCATTTTATTGTTGTTATTGATTGAACCCAGAAGCCTTGAATTTGTAGCTTCATCAAAGTCAATTACATAATTATCAAGCAATGGATTACCATAAGCGGCATCCGTTTTTTTGCTCTGATTATACATAAAGCCTGCGATCACTTCCTGCTTTAAACCAGCAATGTTAAATGGTGCTGAAACTGAAGTATCCACATTATTCTGGGTAAATGTAGATTCACTCGTATAAGGATATAAATCCGATGCACTATTAGTCGCCTTGTCTGCACCATTCAAATCCCATATATACAATAAAGCAGTTTCGCCTTTTAATTGACGATAGTCATAATTGACATTTAGGCTAATGTCATTCCATAGTTTTTGTTTAAATGTGGCAAATGCAGAAGTTGTATCTGCATTCCAGTATGTCCAGTCAGAAGTAACTGTTTTAGAACGGTCGAAATTAGTACGTGTACCATCGGTATAAAATGCTGGCAAACCACCCCATTTAATCCCATTTCGTTCAAGATTCTGATAACTTGCACCTACTGATAAATAGGTACTATCTGTTAAGTCCGCATCAATCACACCATAAACCACATTATTGTCTTTATTATAGTGATCAGCAAAGGAATCCGTTTGCTCGTGTTTTACCACCACACGACCACGAACACTACCATCCGCATTGAGTGGCATAGAAACATCCGCAGTACTACTCCATGCATTCCATGAACCTAAAGAAGTACTAACATTTCCTGTCAACTCCTTAGAATTTGCATGTTTACGAATCATATTAATCGCAATGGCAGGGTTTCCTGCACCTGTCATCAGACCATTCGCCCCTTTTACCAATTCTACTCGATCATATAGACTTAAATCTGGATCGCCCGCATTATGAAAATCTGAAGTGCTTGGCACACCATCAAACAGGTAATAATCGACATCAAAACCACGAGCCGTTGGATATTGACGCTCATCCCACTGGTTTACAGTAACACCTGTTACATTCTTCAGTAATTCCTGAAAAGAATTGATATTGGTATCATCCAAGTATTCACGAGTAATCACTTTAACTGATTGCGGTGTTTCACGTAGAGACAAATTCAGCTTTGTAGAAGTATTGCTACTCTTTGCTGTATAGCTTTTTGTCCCTTCTGTGGTTGCTGCATTCTCCTTCTCTGCATTTACAGTAATGGTCGGTAGCTTGGTATTTTCAGTTGTTGATTCAGCATAAGCAAATGATGGTAAAAGTACCGCCATAGCGAGCATCAACGGATGTGCTTTGAAAGTTTTTAACGACGTATATTGATACATGGAAGAATGCCCTTGATCGTATGGAACATTTGAAAACATGCACGCCTATACCCCACAGAAATACTTAAAAAGGATGTACACATTTCAAACATAAAGATAATCTAAAATACACTGCGAATGATAATCATTTTTATTATTATTTCAAATTTATTAAGGTTAATTTAATTATCTGTTTTTATTTAATTAAAAATAGATTTAAAATTTACAAAAATTAATAATTTGATTTTTATGAAATTTTTAATTAATTTTTTATGATCACAAATTTCTATCAAGCCGATACATAAATTCAATGTACCTCGAACTCGGCATCTACAGGGTCAAAACGCCATGTACGAATAATACGTAGCTCAGAAATATCTTTTTTCATACTAGCATCGAATGCTCCAAATGGTGCACCACGGCGAACCGATGCTTTTGCAGCTTCATCTAAAACTGCATACCCAGAACTATCAATTAAACGAATTGCACGGATTCCACCTTCTGTATTCAAAATCACCATCAAACGAACTTCACCCGCTAGGCGTTGTTGCTTTGCTTCATCTGGATAATAACGGTTACCATATAATTCCACTTTCTGACGAAACTTGTCGAGATAAGCTGCAGATGCATCCTGTTTTGCCTGAATTCCATCGACAGTTTTAATCCGTTGTTTACGGCTAAAGTTTTGCTGCCGCTGTAAATATTGTGCTTCTAAGCTTGCGACCATCGCAGCTTTTGCCTGAAATTGACTTTGTAACTCATCTAAAGTTTTTTTACGTTCACTTTGTTCCGCTTGTTTTTGCCAACTTAGAATCGTCATTAAGACTTTTTCTTCAAATTTTAATTCTCGCTTTTGCTGAATTTTTTCTAAGCTTTCTAACTCAGACTCCCCTGTTGTCGCATCTGCTTTCATCGGTGCAGGCATATCACTCGACATACGATGTGCTTCACGAAAATCACCCGAACCTTTTTGATCAGCTTGTGCTAAAAAATCTGCATCTTTGACCTTATCTTGGCTTGGACGAACCGTGACAGCGATTTCTTTGGTTGAGGTATCTGTCGGTGACGGCATTGCAAACTGAATTGCGAGCAAAGCACCATGTAGAAGCATCGCTAAAGTAACGGCCCCAACAAAAATTGGATCTTGCCACCAATAAGGAGACTGTCCTGAACGAAAATTTATTTTATTCCACATGGCATTCAAGCGACAAAAATGTCTTATCCCCAACAGCAACCGCCGTATAAAACCAAACTAATATTCACAATCCTAAAAAAATGTGATCCACTTACAGTCACAGTGTTTGCATAGCATCATTTTATGAAAATGTAGCAATTAATTTTGCTACACTGCAAGTCAGAAATTTACTTTTTATTTTTTAGCTAATACAAAGATCGTGGTATTGCAGTTGAGTGTGTTGATATTTCAATCATCTATGAAGCATCAATAAACCCTACGATCAATTCACTTTCTGGAACAACTTTTATGCAAACGCTAATTTCATCCGTTGTTAAACGTCTACGTAAAGTTTACCAAAAAGCCGAAGAATTTATTGAAGAAGAAAGAGAGTTTGCACTTTCACAAGTTTTTGTCAATGCAACAATCGAACGTTATGTCACAGAGAAAGTGAAGATCATTCAAGATCTTCATGCCGATCTGTACGATGGATGGCTACGTTTATATGCCACCATTGATGTGAAAGGTTTACATACCACCTTGTCTGTTGACTTAAAACTTATTCAGATGGAAATGAATAAAGATGTGCAACTCATGGTATTTGAACAAATTAGCAACACCCAAGTGATTGAAGCAAAATTCAAAAACATTTTCCAAAAATGGGGCTTCTATATTGCGATTTGGTACTATCAAAAATTTCGTGATGAAGACCCACTTGGTAAAATTTTAGAACATTTTGAAGTTGTTTCAGTCCAAGATGAATTACTTTATTTGGATTTAAATCGCTGGTTTAAAAAGAAAGCAAGTATTATTGAAACACTAAGTAAAGTTCATGTGAACCGCGCGAGAGTTCGCCCTGCTGAGTTAATTGTTTGGGGCAATGTCAATTTAGCTGCTATTTTGTACCCACCGAATGACGATGACTTTGATGAAGATGGATTAGAGGACACAGAAGTTACGCCAATTCAGCAAAAAGATGTGAGAAAATAATCAAATGACATCTGTGTGGCATGAGCTGTTCCAGTGCATGCCGCTAAAATAAATATCTCCATGATACATACGAAAAATTAACAAGCATTTAATAAAAAACCTGATTTTTTCTTCATAATCTACAGGCATAATAACGACAAATCGTAATGATAAAGAGTGATTTCGTTATCTGTAATCATTCCAAGGATATATACTGTGATGACAAAGAAATTATTGAACGTAGTTGGTATTACTTCAGCTGCCATTCTAAGTGTGAGCTTATCTAGTCACGCATTAGCCATGGCACCATTTCAAGCAAGCTATCAATTTAGCTACAATAATAAAAACCTTGGTTCTGCAACACGCACACTTTCTCAACAAGGTAATAGCTGGACTTATCAATTCATTGCTAAAGCAGGCGGAATTGCGTCTGCTTCTGAAACTAGCTACTTTAGTTTTGCGGATAATAAGATTACATCACAAAAATTTAGCCGTAGCAGCAAAATCTTAATTCACAACAACACCATGAGTATTAACTTTAATCCAAGCAGTAAAGTTGTGAATACCAAAAAAGATGACACTGCCCGTTCATTTGCATGGCAAGCAGGTGCCTTAGATGAACTCAATGCCGAATTACAGATCCGTGAAGATTTAAAAAATAACTCTTTAAGAACTAAATATTTAATTGCTGATGCAAAAGCCTTAGATGAGCGTCGCTTTGTCAAACAAGGTACGGAAACCATCAAAACCAATTATGGGACTTTCAGCACCATTAAAGTGGTCATGCAACATGATCGACCTGAACGTAATACTGTATTTTGGTTAGCACCAAAACTCGATTACCTACCTGTCAAAATGGCACATAATGATGGTAAATCGTCTTATGGCTTATTATTAACAGGCTATTCAGGCAAGACCAACTAACCATTTGGTCAATTTTAACTTGCAATTTTTTAGATGCTTTTTAAAATATGCCTTTGCTTGAATAAGCATCCGTTTAGAGGATTCTCCCGTGTACGCTTTAGAACAGAAAATCTTAAATGAAGGTATCGTTCTATCTGATCAGGTTTTGAAAGTCGATGCTTTCTTAAATCATCAAATTGACCCTGTGTTAATGCAACAGATTGGTAAAGAGTTTGCTGCCCGCTTTAAAGATGCTGGTATTACCAAAATTATTACCATCGAAGCTTCAGGGATCGCACCTGCGATCATGACAGGTTTAGAACTCGGTGTTCCTGTGATTTTTGCTCGAAAATACCAGTCATTAACGCTCAAAGATGATCTTTACCGTTCTAAAGTGTTCTCGTTCACCAAACAAACTGAAAGCACCATTGCGATTTCAAACAAGCACATCAATTCAAGTGATAAAGCACTCGTGATTGATGATTTCTTGGCAAATGGTCAAGCAGCATTAGGTTTAATCGACTTGATTCATCAGGCAAATGCCGAAGTTGTCGGTGTGGGCATTGTGATTGAAAAATCATTCCAACCTGGTCGTGATGTATTACTTGAAAAAGGCTATCGTGTTGAATCTTTAGCACGTGTTGAGTCTTTAACTGATGGCAAAGTTATTTTTGTCACAGAATAAGATTGAGTACGATTTAAAAGAGCGTTTCTAAGCGCTCTTTTTTTACGATTTAGGCATCGAAATATCAGACATCAGTGCCATATAATCGGAATAATCAAGTATCATTCCATACCCAGCAAACGAAACTGGTTTCAGTTAGCTCAAATCGCCTGACTGCTTCGATACAAGTTCACAAAAGATTTTAGAGAAAGTTATGCGCACTTACTTAGACCTCTTACAACATATCCTCGACAATGGCGGTGACAAAGGTGACCGTACTGGCACAGGTACACGTTCAGTATTTGGTCATCAAATGCGCTTTGATCTTGCTAAAGGCTTTCCACTATTAACAACAAAGAAAGTACACTTCCGCTCTATCGTGATTGAACTATTATGGTTTCTCAAAGGGGATACCAACGTTCAATATCTCAAAGACAATAAAGTCAGCATTTGGGATGAATGGGCAACCGCAGAACAAACTGCACGTTTTGGTCGCCCTGAGGGTGAACTTGGTCCTGTTTATGGACATCAATGGCGCAACTTTGGCGCAACCCAAAATGAAGATGGTAGCTATCAGCAAAATGGTTTTGATCAAATCCAATGGCTTATAAATGAAATCAAGACCAATCCAAATTCACGTCGTTTGATCGTTTCAGGTTGGAACCCAAATGAAGCAGGGAAAGTGGCTTTACCACCGTGTCATACCTTGTTCCAATTCTTTGTACAAGACAACAAACTATCATGCCAGTTGTATCAGCGTAGTGCTGACGTGTTCTTAGGTGTGCCCTTCAATATCGCTAGCTATGCACTACTTACGCATATGGTTGCTCAAGTTTGTGGTTTAGGTGTTGGGGACTTTGTTTGGACGGGTGGTGATACTCATTTATATACCAACCACTTTGAGCAAGCACAATTACAACTTACGCGTGAGCCTCTGCCTTTGTGTCAATTAAAGCTCAATCCTGAGATCACCGATATTTTCGATTTTAAATTTGAAGATATTGATATTGTCGGTTATGAGTCACACCCTGCAATCAAAGCACCCGTCGCAGTTTAAATAGATCAGAGAGAATATAAAATGGCATGGCAAGGTCTTGAAGTTGTACACGTTGTAGCAATGGATAAAGATAACTGTATTGGCAAAGGCAATGCTTTGCCGTGGCATATCTCCGCTGATCTCAAACACTTTAAGGCAATTACCCAAGGTGGCGTTGTCATCATGGGGCGTAAAACCTTAGAGTCAATGGGACGCGCACTTCCAAATCGTGTGAATTGGGTCATCACGCGTGATGTTGAATGGCAATTTGAGGGCGTTAAAGTAGCACATAGCATTGAAGATGCTTTGACACATGCACTTACAGACGTACAACACTCTGAAAAAGCATCTTTATTTATTATTGGGGGTGGAGAGATTTTTACTCAAACCCTTGCGATTGCCGATCGTCTTGAATTAACGCATGTTGATTTAGATGTACAAGGCGATGCACATTATCCAAAAATCTCTGAGGATTTTCATAAAGTAAACTCAGAACAACACGTTGATGAAAAATCAAATATAGCCTTCGAGTTTGCGACCTACCAAAAATAAAATGGATCGCACGTCATCATGCATAATATTGGGTCACGTGAGTTTTTACTTGCTCTAGGCATTGGACTGTTACACAGTTGCTTTGCCTTATTTGTGATCCTCTCAAGTATATGGTTATGCCTTGCCTTATGGATTCAACAGCCTCTTGGAATAATCTTTAGCCGAACCATCATCATACTTTGGGGATTGTTTGCACTCAGCTTGCTTGGTGTTTATGTCAGTGGACATATTTTTAGCCGCCGCACTGATCTTTTAATTTACGGTATAGCTTTTGCCTGCTCTCTGGTTTGGTATTTTTCCTTAGAAGCGCGACAAGATCGCGATTGGAATCCCGAAGTCGCTGAGCAACTTTCTTATCAAAAGCAAGGTGACTTGGTACAACTCCATAATGTGCGTCATTTTAATTGGCATAAGAACGGCAGTTATGACATTCACTGGGAAAATCGTACGATCGACCTGAATAAAATTACAGGGGTCAATGTCATCACCTCCTATTGGATGGGACCTCAGATTGCGCATACCTTAGTCAGTTTTGATTTCTCAGATCAAAAGCCTTTGGTTTTTTCTATCGAAATTCGTAAAGAAAATGGTGAGGAATTCTCTGCTATTGGTGGCTTCTTCCGTAAATATGAACTTAGCTTAGTGGCTTCTGATGAAAAAGATCTGATTTATACGCGAAGCAATATCCGCAATGAACAAGTTTATTTATTTCCAATCAGAATGCCTCAAACCGAACGTAAAGCCCTATTCATAGAATATCTCCATCAAGCAGATGAATTACGTGCTGAAGCAAAATGGTATAACACGCTGACAAGTAACTGTACGACATTGGTTTTTGACATGATCCAAGCGATCAATCCACAAACCTTACCTAAAGATTATCGTTTATTAGCTTCGGGTTATTTACCCAACTATTTATATGATTTAAAAGCACTTAATCAAAATTATAGTATGAAAGAGTGGTATCAATTAGCGCAGATTAATACTCGTGCTAAAAAATATGAACAGCAAGACAATCAATCCAGTGAATACTTTTCGAAAATCATTCGACTTGGATTGCCAAAAGCTGATTAACAGCCCCCTTTTTAACAAAACCATACTCAATCTCCTTATCTAGTTCATCTTGATCGATTTAAATCAAGATAGATCAACGGGGGTATCACTGTACATCACAAATCGTCAGAGCCTAATCAGACAAAGGGCATTTATGAAAATAGGATAGGATAAGCTGATAGAAAATAGACTTATGTTTGCAAATCAAGCTAATGATATTCTTATGAATTTCATGATATACACTTGATCACTTCATTGATTTTATATCATAAAAAGTGAAGGAGTCTGATTCATCATGGGCTTTTACTTTTGGGTGACTTCGTATACTTTAGTAGTATTCTTAGAATTAAAAAATTGGGGAATTTCATGCAACAAGCATTACTCGGTGGTGGTTGTTTTTGGTGCGTAGAAGCGGTCTTTCTACAACTCAAAGGTGTCGACAAAGTTGTGAGTGGCTATGCAGGCGGTATTGTACAAAATCCAAATTATGAACAAGTCTGTCAAGGTAATACACAACATGCTGAGGTGGTATTAATTGACTTTGATGAACAGCAAATTAGTTTTATACAACTCTTAAATGTATTCTTTGCGACACATGACCCAACGACGTTAAACCGTCAAGGGAATGATATAGGTACTCAATACCGTTCTGTTATTTATTATTTTAATGATGAACAAAAGCAACAAGCTGAACACATTATCCAAGATTTAGATGATGAAAATTTAACTATTGTCACAGAACTAAGCCCTGCTCCAATTTTTTATCCTGCAGAAGAATACCACCAGAATTTTTATGCACGTAATCCATCGCAAGGTTACTGCAATTTTAGCATTCCCCCGAAACTGTCAAAATTACGTTCTAAATATCTAGAATTGCTGAAATCTGAATAAGCATAAAAAAAGCAACTCTCAATTGAGTTGCTTTTTTTCACATCAAACAGTCTTAGTTTTCACTGACAAATGCAATATCACTCAGACCTGCTTCGCTTGCACGAGACATTACTTGTGCAACCGTATCATATTTTGATTCTTTATCTGCACGTAACTGCACAGTTGGTTTTGTCTCTGCGTGTCCTGCTTCTTGGAAACGCTTCTGCAACTCATCTAAGCTAATGATTTGCGCATCCCACGCAACTTCACCCTTATCATTAATACTAATGGTAATTGCTTTAGGTGGTGGCTCAACAATCTCTGCTGTTGTTTTTGGTAAAGCTAATGGAATTGATGGGTTAGCAACCGTTGCTGTGACTAAAAAGATAATCATCAATACCAACATAATATCGATCAGAGGAATGAGATTCATCTCATTCATGCCACTGTCGTGGTCTTCACCCAATTGAAAGCCCATCTTAAGCTTGACCTCCAACTAAACTTTGTTGAGTCGCTTTAGTTTCAGTCTTTACTGTTGTTTCTTGCTGCAACATTGTATCAATTAACAAACTATGTGCTTGGTCTTGTAGGTCATGTGCTAGCCCACGATTGAAACGTACACAAATGTTGTAAGCCAGTACCGCTGGAATCGCAACAGATAAACCTAAACCAGTCATGATCAATGCCTCACCAACGGGTGTTGCAACTTGAGCTAAACCCGCCTGACCACTTGTACCTACCGCAACCAATGCATGGAAAATACCCCAAACCGTACCAAATAAACCCACAAATGGCGCAAGTGAAGCAATCGTTCCAAGAACAGAAACACCTTTTTCTGCTTGAGATTTTTCTGCCGAAATTTGACGAAGCAATGCTTGTTCTGCAACAGCTTTACGTTGTTCAAAAGTCAAAGGTTGCAGTTTAGATTTAAGCGTAGCCAAAGCTTGAACAAGTTGAGCATAAGCCTGTTGTTTTAATTGGCGTGTTCCTAATAGACGCAGAATAAAAATCGTCCACGTTGCAATCGACATTGCTAAAAGGATGAAATACAGCGTTTTACTTACTGCATCTGCATGTTGCCAATAAACTGAAAAGTTCATATACGAACTCCTGATTTAATCTGTCACTAGGACGCAAATTTATTAAGGATTAAACTCAAACGGCTGCTCTGTTTTGATTGGATAAGCAATACCATTTTCCATATACGGTTTAAATTTCGAACTTCGTATCGCACGCAAAGTTTTTTCATCAATATTAGGCAAACCACTACTACGTGTAATACGTACATTCGTGATTTTTCCTTTCTCATCAGCCTCAATATACACACTAATTAAACGAGTTTGATTCTCTAAATCTTTAGGTGTAAATGATACTTTTGGAGATCGACTCCACTGAATACCTGACCCACCGATTGAAACTCGTTTCGGTGATGGATCCGCAGCTGGTTGAGCTTTAGGAACTTCTGGAACTTGTTGCGGTTTATCAGATACTTTTTCAGTCACAGTCGTACTAACAACTTTAGTTTCAACTTTAGACTCAACCTTAGGCTCCGTTTTCTGAACGATTTGTTTCGGTACTTCAGTTTTTACCTGTTGTACTTTTTCAACTTTTTTTGGCGGTGGAGGTAACTGCTTTTCAACGATTTTAACCTCTTTCACTTCCTTTTTAGGTTCAGGCTTCGGTTTTTCCTTCGGCTTAGGTAATTCTGGTTTAGGTGGTTCTTTAATTTTAACGAACTTGACCTTAAGTGGTTCTTTCTCAATTGGTTTCAACTTAATCGGTTTCATGTGGTTAAGTGTCCACAAAACGCCTACGTGTCCAATCACAACCGCAACTAAGGCAGTGATGATTTTATTTTTCATCGAGTGTGGCATGTTGAATATCGCAGGAGATTGACTCATAAGAATCTAAGTACCTATATAGATGATGACGCCTTTACAAAGTAAAAAACGATTTCACGCATCGGATAGAACAATAAAAGTGGCATAATAATAAATGAGAAGTGTTTTCATTTGCAACTGGTTTTTTGTGAATGATGCACAACAAATTGATAAATATACATTTAATAAAATAAAATGTTATAACATAACAATTTTAACATAAAAAAAGCATGCGAATCAGCATGCTTTTAGAAAATTTAGTTTTAGTTAGAAAACAACGGTTTTATTGCCATCAACAATAATACGATCTTCCAAATGCCATTTGACCGCACGTGCCAATACGTTACGCTCAACATCTTCACCTAACTCACGTAACTGCTCTACATTATAATCATGGCTGACACGTTCAACATCTTGCTCAATGATTGGACCTTGATCCAAATCAGCAGTGACATAATGCGCTGTTGCGCCAATTAACTTCACCCCTTTCTCATAGGCTTGCTTATATGGATTTGCACCAACGAAAGCAGGTAAAAATGAATGGTGAATATTGATAATCTTCATTTCCCACTGCGCAACAAAATCTTCACTCAGAATCTGCATATAACGCGCTAAGATCAATAAATCATTGCCTTGCATCATGTCATTAATTTGTGCATAAGCTTCGACCTTATTGTCTTTATTCACAGGCACAACATGGAATGGAATACCAAAGTTTTCAACAGACTCACGTAACGCTTCATGGTTTGAAATTACTTGAGTAATTTCACATGGCAATGAACCACGTGCATGACGCCATAAAAGCTCTAATAAAGCATGATCCACTTTAGAAACGAGGATACCTACTTTCTTTAGTTCACCAACAAAAGTCAATTTCCATTGCATTTCATAACGTTCAGCAACATTGGCAGCAAATGTTTGCATCAATGCTTCTTTACGAGAATGTAAATGATCAAGTTCAAACTCAACACGCATAAAATAACGCCCGCCTTGAGCTTCTGTTGCGTACTGATCAAGTGCGGTAATATTTGCTCCCTGATGATACAAAAAGCTCGATACAGCTTGCACGATTCCAGGCTTGTCTTCGCAAGTAATCAGTAATCGTGCGGTATGGGCGGTCGTCGTGTTCATGTGGTTAATATCACTTATTCGAATCAAAATTAAAATCAAGCCGAGCATTCTAGCTCTTTTTTGCTTGTGACTAAATACCTATCACTTATTCATCACTATCATTTTTCAGATTAGATAAACTCGCAAATAAGTCAGATGGGCCTAAAGACTTTAATAATTGTTCATACGTTTGACGACTTTCACCCATTAAATACGGGCCTTCCAAGAACACCATTTGTCGTAAAGCTTGCCATACCCATTTTTCTTCCAAATGGTTGTTATCACTGATATGACCTGACATATACAAAAAGTTAGTCCAGTTGGTGAGTACAATCCACAAGTTGATAATCAACGCTTCAATTTCCGAATCGGTCATTTTCATCAAACCAGCATCCACAAAGGCACGATAAATTTTTTGCCCTTGTTGCATCACTTGTCCCGCAAACCGCGGATAAATCTTTCTAAAATCTTCATTATTTTCAACAAGGTGATAAACATCACGATGAATAAACCGATAAGCCCACAATTGATTGCTTAACACTTGAAAATAGCTAATTTTATCATTGGCATTCAATGGACGATCTGTCGGCAATGCCAACATTTCCAAAGTCTCTGCCTGATATTGCTGAGCCAATTCTTTAATAATTTCTTGTTTATTTCGAAAATGATAATACAAATTGCCAGGACTAATACCAAGTTCAGCCGCAATGTGATTGGTTGTTACTGAACGTTCGCCACGCTCATTAAACAACTGCAAACTGATTTGCAAAATTCGATCTTTCGTTTTGTTCGGTTTAATGTGCGACATTGATTTTAACCATCTATAACATTATCAATAGGTTATAAAGCAAACCTATAAAGTGACTTGACACTTTAGAGTATTTACTCTAAAAATTAAAAAATAATAAGCTTTTTTTGGTCCACTCCTATGAACAGTCAAACAAAAACAACCGCGATGACACCTCATGCTGATGTGAAACGGTTACAAGATTTGCTTGAACAGCAACAAGCAGCGTACCAACGCCATCCAGTTCCAAGCGCCAAAGAACGTATTGAGCGCTTAGCTCGACTTAAAAATGTCTTGGTAAAATATCAAGATCAATTTGCTAACGCAATTAGTCAAGATTATGGCAATCGCGCCATTATGGAAACCAAAATTGGTGAAGTTTTAACGTGTTTAGAACATATCAAATACTATAGCAAGAACTTAACTGAGTGGATGAAGCCCTCTAAGCGCCATATCAGTATGTTACACCAACCTGCAAAAGGCTGGGTACAATATCAACCATTAGGTGTCATCGGAGTCATTGCTCCGTGGAACTATCCATTATTGCTCTCTGTTGGCCCACTGATCTGCGCATTAGCTGCGGGTAATCATGCCATGATCAAGATTTCGAGTGCATCTTCTCAGTTTGGTGCTGTATTGGAAAATGCACTTGCTGAAGTGTTCCCTCAGGAACTGGTTACGGTTGTCAATGGTGGTGGCGCAATTTCAGATGCATTCAGCCACTTAGCATTCGATAAATTAATTTTTACAGGTTCAACGTCTGTCGGCAAAACCGTTATGGCAGCAGCAGCACAGAACTTAGTTCCTGTCATTTTAGAGTTAGGGGGTAAATCACCTGCTCTCGTACATTCAGCAATGAACATTCGTGATGTAGCACAACGTATTGCTGTCGGTAAACTTTGGAATGCAGGGCAAACTTGTGTTGCGCCAGACTATATGTTTATTCCGAAGGGTAAAACAGCAGAATTCACCAAGCATTACAATGACTTTGTCAACACAATGTATCCAACCCTACGTGATAACAAAGACTACACGTCAATTGTGAACGATAAACAATACAATCGCTTACAAGGCTATTTAGAAGATGCACGTGAGCAAGGTGCAACGATTGTAGAGTTAAATACCAAAAAAGAATCATTAACTGAAGTTCGTAAAATTGCGCCAACCTTACTTACAGGCGTGACCACTGAAATGGAAATTATGAAGAATGAGATCTTTGGTCCGATTCTTCCTATTTTAGAATATGAACATATTGAAGATGCTATTCAGTTCATTAATAGTCGACCACGCCCACTGGCATTCTACTATTTTGATATTGACATGGCTCGTGCTGATTATGTTGCAGGACGTACCCATTCAGGGCATTTTGGTATTAACCAAACCCTCACCCATGTAGCGCAAGATGATCTACCATTTGGTGGAATTGGCGCATCAGGTATGGGTAAATATCATGGTAAAGAAGGCTTCTTCAGCTTCTCTCATGAACGTTCTATGATGTCAAACCCTGTGAGCCCTAAACTCTACAGTTTAAAATTCATTCTACCACCGTACAACAAACCAACACATAAACTGCTTTTGAAAACACTATTCCGCTAAGCTGATCAAGGCATGATCTATCACACCAGATCATGTCCTGTTTTTACCAAATTCGCTTGTCTTTTAATCGTATTTTTGGTATAAAACGCCCCTTGAATGATTTCATCCGTTTACTTGAATGGCTAGTTGCACGAATTAGTGCTATATGAACTAGCAATGGAGTTCACCATGTCTAAGGTTTGCCAAGTTACCGGCAAGCGTCCAATCGTTGGTAACAACGTATCGCACGCAAACAACAAAACCAAACGCCGGTTCGAGCCGAACCTGCACCACCACCGTTTTTGGTTAGAAAGCGAAAAGCGTTTTGTACGTCTTCGTTTAACCACTAAAGGTATGCGTATTATTGATAAATTGGGTATCGAGAAAGTTGTTGCTGATCTCCGTGCTCAAGGTCAAAAGATCTAAGGAGTCTGAACAATGCGTGATAAAATCCGTCTCGTTTCTACAGCTGGTACAGGTTATTTCTATACCACTACTAAGAACAAACGTACTATGCCGGAAAAAATGGAAATCAAAAAATTTGATCCAAAAATCCGTCAACACGTAATCTTCAAAGAAGCTAAAATTAAATAATTTTAGTTCTTTAAAAAAAGCGACTTCTCATGAAGTCGTTTTTTTTGCTTTAAAATTTTCTTTTTATACTCATCCATTCAACTTTTATTAAATCCCCTAGAAATTTTTAAAGGAAAGAATCCCCCTCTTTTCTAACAAAAGATGAGGGAAAATTTTTTATAATTTTTTTTGATCATTAAAAAAATTGTCATCAACAAATTCGATTTTAGTTGTTACAATTTATTCGATTTTCTCTTGGCATATTTTATGCTGATTTATTTGTACCTTAACCGCAATGTTTAAGGAGTTTCGATGCCTCATGATGTTAATTTAATTATATTACTTGCTGTTGGTTTTGGTATGGCGCTAGTTTTTGGCTATATCGCAGCACGTTTACGCCTACCACCATTAATCGGATATTTGATTGCTGGTATTATTATAAGTCCCAATACACCGGGTATCGTAGTCGATATACATCTTGCCAACCAACTCGCCGAGCTTGGGGTCATGTTTTTAATGTTTGGCGTAGGGATGCATTTTTCCCTCAATGATCTATTACAAGTCCGCCGTATTGCGTTACCAGGTGCAATTCTACAAATCGCCGTCGCAACTTTACTTGGTATCGGTGTGTCTATGTTTTGGGGCTGGAGTTTTGGTTCAGCACTCATTTTTGGTTTAAGTCTTTCTTGTGCCAGTACTGTGGTCTTACTTAAAGCCTTAGGCGATCGCGGTCTACTCGACTCTGTAAATGGTAAAATTGCTGTGGGTTGGCTGTTAGTTGAAGACCTCGTTATGGTCTTGGTCTTGGTGCTGTTACCTGCAACAGCTGTTTTACTTGGCGGACATCCATTAGCGGGGGCAGACCCATCTCAAAATATTTGGATCACTATTGGACTGACATTACTGAAAGTGACAGGCTTTATTGCCTTTATGCTGATTATTGGTAAACGTCTCATACCGATGATTATGCAACGTGTTGCTCGTTTAGGTTCACGCGAGTTATTCACGCTCACAGTCGTTGCGTCAGCTGTTTCGGTTGCTTATGGTTCTTATGCTGTTTTCGGTGTTTCTATGGCACTAGGTGCATTCTTTGCAGGGATGGTGGTGAAGGAATCTGATTTTAGTCATAGAGCAGAAGAAGAGACGCTTTCATTACGTGAAATTTTCTCGATCTTATTTTTTGTTTCAGTCGGGATGCTATTCGATCCAAAAATTTTAGTGGAACAGCCCTTACATATTCTAGCCGTTGTTGCCATTATTATGATTGGTAAAACTTTAGCCGCCATGGCTTTGGTTTTATTCTTCCGCTATCCAATTAATACGGCATTAACTGTCGGTGCAAGTTTGGCACAAATTGGAGAGTTCTCATTTATTCTAGCAACACTCGGTTTATCACTTGGCTTGCTCACCCAAGATGCGCAGAATCTGATTCTTGCAGGTGCATTATTTTCAATTACACTGAATTCATTCGTTTTCTCTGCCATTGAACCAGCTCAGCGCTGGATACGTGAACGCTCACATTTAGCTCGCTTATTAGAGCGTAGTGGCGACCCGCTTGCTATGCTTCCTGATGAAGTCGATCAAGCTTATTTACGTGATCAGGTGGTGATTATTGGTTATGGTGGCGTAGGGCGACGCATTAGTGAAAACCTAATGCAACAGAATATCAAAGTAGTGATTGCTGAAGAAAATCGTGAAATCGTTGAAAAACTGCGTGAACAAGGAATAGCTGCCGTAAGTGGTGAAGCAACAGAACCTTATGTATTGATTCAAGCCCATATTCAGCATGCACGCTTATTGGTTATTTCCCCTATGGATATTTTAGATATTCATCGTATTGTCGATATTGCAAAGCAATTGAATCCTGAGATTCAGGTCTTGATCTGTGCTGAAAGCAAGGAAGAAGCTGCTGTCATTCGTAATGAAAATATCGGTGAAGTCTTCTATGCAAAAGAAGAAATGGCAAAGAATATGAGTCATCATATCCTGAGTCAAATCGAACTTGCTCATCAAAGCACGTCACATTAGTATTTACTGCTTAATCATATAAAAAACGCACCCTTAGGTGCGTTTATATCAAACTATCTATTCCAATTCTTTTAACTAAAATGCTGTGGCTGCTCATCAATCACTTCTGCTTGAAGCTGATTCATCTGTTTTTCCAACAAGCCAAATAAAGCAGCTTGAATCATATGCTGTGCAACGGCTGGTGTCTGATCACCTAAGATCTTTTTTACATCTTCACTAAACTGGATTTTGACCAAAGGTTCTGCTTCAGACCCCGCATTACGCAAAGCAAGTTCACCGCCTTCGAGTTGCACCAACTCAAGAACTGCTTCTTGACTACCAAATAACTCTTTTAACTGTTGCATTGACATACAATTACTCCATGTTTCTACATGGTGGCAAAGCACTGCTGTACTTTGCAATCTCACGTCTTATTTATATAGGTACTATTTACTCATATTTCAAGTCTATGTTTTATTCGACTTAAAACTCAACCATTTCATTACGGAAACCGTCAATCAGATGAGTTAACTCTCGATGCCATTCACGTAAAATTTTCGCATCAGGCAACCATGCTTGTGGGCTTTGAGTCACTTTAATAATCAGATTAGATGAGGTCTCATTTTCTGGTTCTGGTGCAGTTGGTTCTGGTGCATATTGACATAAACGATACGCACGTTTTAATTCTGCAATAAATCCATCTTTAGCCAATTGCTGCAATACAGCGACTTCTGGCGAAACTTGCCCTTTGTCCGCCATCTGTTCTTCAATCGACTTAAACGTCGGTTGCAAATCATTTAAACGATAATAGCGTACCAATTCTTGTAGGAACGCTAAAATTGCTCCATGTAAATGAAATACGGCTGACTCACGATGTGCCTGTGCTTGTTGAATATGTTCAGTTTGCTCAGCTTGTTGACATGCAAGTCGGGCAAAATACAATTTTTGATTGGTACGATCAGCATGGTAGCGAGCAACACGAGACATAAGAAATCCCTATTTTCATTTCATTTAAATCAGGACTGATTGTAAAGCGAATTGATGCTGAAACAAATAGTACTCATAACATCAATTCAATACGATAAAGTTTACGCTTTGCTATTGTATCGAGTGGTTGGGCGAAAGGACGGACATTACTGATGACCCAAGCAAAATATCCTTCAGCCCAATAAGAAGCACAAGCAATCTCCACTTCATGTGCTTGCCAAGGACGTACCGCCTCGATATCAATCAAAGCAACCGCCCTACCCATTTCTTCATCACCATCCTTTGTTAAAAAATTCAAATTTTCAACAATGACCAGATTTTTCAGTGGCAAAGTTTCAGGCTGCCAAGAACGAATTTCCAGTGTTTTCGATCCTTGTAAAATTCGCTCAGCATTCGGTGCAACAATCGATAAAGCTTGATATTGCTTTAACACGGGGAGTTAAGTTTGATCTTCCGCAATTTTTACACGAATGCCATTACCTTTTACTTTCAAAGTATTCAAACCCTTAACAGCCTTAATCGCTTCACGTGGATTAGACATTTCAACAAAACCAAAACCTTTTGATTTTCCAGTTTTAGCATCCTTCACTACAACACAAGAATCCACTTTTCCATACGCTTTAAATAAGTCGAGGACTTCTGCATCTGTAACCAAACGATCTATATTACGAACTAAAATTTTCATGCTAAAACCCGAAAAATGATTCATCATTTAAGATAATGAATCAAAATAAATTGAATAGATCTAGTTTAATCGAGATCAATACCAAAACCTAAACTTATTGCAGGGTTCCGTTGCCATTTACTTGGATTAAATGCTGAAGTAACTTGGCGGTGAATCTGAATATCGACTAAATGTTGAGGTAAATCATTAAGGAAATAACTTTCTACTTTCCGACCTAACTCATCATATTGATCTTGCGACCATAAATTTAAATTCTGTTTGGTCAAAATCAATTCATTTTCAGCACGCGTTAATGCAACATAAAGTACACGACGCTCCTCTTCCACATCATCAAAATCACCTTGCGCACGTGCATGTGGATATTGAGTTGGGGAAACATGCGGCACATAACAGACTTTTTGTTCCGCCCCTTTGGCAGAGTGAATCGTGATAAGTGTTACTAGATCTTGATCAGGTGTTTTATCTATTTCTGAAACTGAAATTGGATCAAGTACATACTCCTCCAAGAATTCTCCAAGTGAACTATGCTTACGTGCCAGTTGCTTGACCAAATCAAAGTCTTTGACACGGCGTGTCCAGTCTTTGGTTTTATAATTATTTTGCAACTGTTCATTCAGGGCATCTAGTGCCAAACCAATACAAGCCTCCACTTGCTGTTGTAATACACCCAACTGCATCAAAATCAGAATCGCTTGTTGTGGCACTTTGCCGTGTCGCTCTAAGCGCTGACACCGCGCGTCAATATCTGGAAGTTGAATCAACTCCTGTGCCAACTTACTGGCACCAACATCACCCACACCATCCCATAAAGTCAGAAAGCGCATCCAAGCCAAATCATCCTGTGGATTAACACTGACCCGAAGCAAACTTAAAACATCTTTAACATGTGCGGATTCAAGCAACTTTACCCCACCAATGAAACGATAAGGAATGTTAGCAGCAATTAATGCCCCTTCTAGATAACGACCACTAAAACCTGAGCGAAGCAACACCATATGCGCTGCCCATGCCGCCCCTTGCCTATGACGGCGATTCAAATCTTGAACGATCCAATTGGCTTCTTCAAACTCATTGCTTAAGATATGTAGTTGTGGTTTTAAGCCGTTGCCTCGATAGGCTTGCAAATGTTTGTTATATCCAATTTGGCTTTGTTCTAACAACCAATTCGATAAATCCAAAATGCCTTGTGTAGAACGATAATTCATGTCTAAAGTCAGCACCTCAGCATCGGGTACACGTTCTTTAAAGTGGTGAATATTTTCAAAATCGGCACCACGGAAGCCATAAATGGATTGTGCATCATCGCCAACACAAAACAGTTTAACCTTGCCAATCAAGGGTTGCAGCAACGCCCATTGCAAAGGGTTCGTGTCCTGCATTTCATCAACCAATAGCGCCGAACAAAACCCAATCACCCACTCCACCAGCTCAGGTGAGTTTTGCAAATGCACTGCAACGATCGCTAAAATATCATCATAATCGAGAAAATTTCGTTCTTGCTTGCGCTGTTCATACGCTTTCATTAACTCGGTAATGTGTGCCTTATACTCAATCGCTTGGGGTAACTGTTCAACCAAAGCATCTGAGAGTTTACTTTTAGTATTACGTGCATAAGAATATAAATCACATAACTCTGCCGCCTTTGGCAACACATTTCCTTTATCTTTGCCGCGTAATAGACGGAACATCAGCAATTGATCATCTCGGTCAATAATACTGAACTGGGTCAGACCAAAAGCGCGAGGATTACGGCGCAATAAATACATACAAAAGGTGTGGAACGTTGAAGCACGTAAACCTTTCGCCTGCCCACCCATGTGCTGCTCAACACGCGTAACTATTTCACTGGCAGCTCGGCGAGTAAAGGTCAAAATTTGAATCTGCTGCGCGGGTAAACCTTGATCAATTAAATATGCTGCTCTCGCCACAATCGTTTTGGTTTTTCCACAACCTGCCCCTGCCAAAACCAAGCAGTTTTGTGCAGTTGTGGTAGCTGCTCGTTTTTGTTGCGGATTCAGTTCATCAATTAGCTTGGCAAGCGTCATACAATTGGTCAGTTAGAAATGAACTGCTATTTTAACAGACTCAAGCAGTCGAGATGTTTTCTGCTACAAAAACAAAAAGAGCATGTGTATTACATGCTCTTAGTTTTAACTTGATCACTTAAACTGTGGTTGAGCTATGTGGTAACTGTTTAATTGCACCAGCAAAAGTTAAGTAATTAATCCCTTGGAACAAAATATCTATCGCAAGGAACATGCCCAATACCCAGAATGGAGAATCGGGTGATGATAAAATCAGAACCCCTGTTAATAAAGTCAAGATGCCTGAAAACAGTACCCAGCCCCAACCTGAAATCGGTCTAAGAATAAATGCATTTGCAGTTCGGATCACCCCTGCAATAATAAGCGCAATCGCCAAGAAGCTAGTTAAGACCACTGCAGTAATCACAGGTGTGGTAAAGGCAAAGTAGCCTGCTGCTAAATACAGTACACCAAACAATGCCCATAGCCAACGTGTTCCGCCCTTAAAGACCATGAATGCCGCAACCAAATGTAGAACACCACCCAACATCATTAAAACACCAAACAACAATACGGCGGATAATGTTGCAAATGGTAAAGCAGCTAAAAGAACCAAACCGAAAATAACCAATAGCGTACCCAATAGTAGATACCATTTGCGGTCAGCGTGGAGTTGATTACGAATCAGATCATTACCCACTGTTTTCATCATTATTACTCTTTTATCATCAATGTTATACGTCTATATTGGGCGTATTTGTCGCTAAATTCTGTATAAAGCATGTTGAAAATTAATGACAGAATGTCAGAAAATTGGTGTTTTATTTCATATTTTTTATTCTGATTACCATTTTAATGCTATGGATAAGTCAAAACTTATCCACAATTTATTTTATCCAGCCAATTTCTTGTGCTGTAAGCTGACGAATGACGGTTTGCTCTAAATCATTTGGCATTTTACTTTTATGTTCTGACAGCGGAATACGCCCTCCCATAATTTCAGCCTCGGTTTGAGGGTATAAGGGGTGTTGATCTGCATTTGCATAACCAATCGGGAAAATAGGCTCTCCAGTATTTAAGCTATATTTGTCTGTCGCCCCGAAACCATGCAATAACTCATGTGTGAGTACTACATTATTCTGTGCTGCTTGTTTTTGTGAAGCAAATAAATTCACTGACCCGATTCGCCCTCGCTCTAAAGCGGTTGAATGTTTGAGTTCTTTAGTGTGCTTGGGATCATAAAAATTCAAATACAAAGTTAAGCTCGGCGCTCCATCTACTGAGTGATATTGTTTCCACGCATAAAATCGGAATTTCAGACTCCACAGAATATTATTCAGGAGACTTGGTTGCTCGGACATCTTCGGGGGTGTTTGATGTAATTCACGCCCAACCTGAACAATAAAATAACTACTTTGCCCTCGATATTCTTGGCTGCTTTCCTCTAAATATTGTTTTACCACCGCAAAATCATTGTGTTGTAAATGTTGAATATACTGTTGAGTACTCGCTAAACCATCGGCATTGATCGGATGTAGAAGAATATTTGTCGGCTTATTCCAATCCTGATTCTGGTCACGATAGGCATTGACTGCAACAATCAATAGCACTATCAGCAAACACGCAACTCGAATATTTTTCCACATGGAACTCGCCCCAATAAAATGCAGATGCTCTTTTTTTAATTTATTGATAACACATCAATAAAAAATGCCAGCAAATCGCCAGCATTTCTTATGCTACAAAATTCTAAGCTTCAACCCATTTCCCATTCTTGAAAACTAAACTCCACTTAGTTTGTTTTCCTTCAAGCGTCTCTGAACCCACGTATTGCTCTTGATTCTTACGACTGAATTTCACCACCGTTGGATTACCTTCAGGGTCGACATCTGGTGCTTGCAACAAGAACTGGTATTTTGGGTCCAGTTGATCCGCTACACTTCGTAATTCAGCAACTTTGGGCGCACGCGTTTCACGGATTTTAGGGAACTTGCTTGCTGCTAAGAACAAGCCTGCTGCGCCATCACGTAACACAAAAAAGTCGTCATGTTTAGTTGAACGCAAGTGTTCCATTTTGATTGGGTCTACACGTGGGGGTGCAGGTTGACCACTCTTCAATACTTTACGGGTATTGTCACAGCTTGAACATGCGAAGTAGGGGCCAAAACGACCTGTTTTTAACTGCATTTCACCATCACATTTATCACATGGAATGGTTGGGCCATCATAGCCCTTGATCTTGAACTCACCTTCTTCAACTTCGTAGCCATCACAGTCAGGGTTATTACCACAAACATGCAATTTGCGTCCACCATCCACCACATAGCTATCCATTGCGGTACTACATTTAGGACAACGATGTTTCGACATCAAGTCAGCAGTTTCAGCACCATCATCGTCAGATAATGCAGCCAAAGACTCAACAGGTGTTAAGTTCAAGGTACCTTTACAACGTTCTTTTGGTGGTAAGTTATAACCTGAACAACCCAAGAATACGCCTGTCGTTCCTGTACGCACTTGCATTGGACGCGAACATTCAGGACATTGTACATCAGGCACTTCTACAGGCTGATTACGGCGCATCCCGCTCTCACCTTGTGCATTGGTCAAACGCTTTTTAAAGTCACCATAGAACGTATCGAGTAACTCTTTCCAGTTACGCTCACCTGTCGCAACACGGTCTAATTGACCTTCTAAATCCGCGGTAAAGGCATAGTTCATCAAGTTATTAAAACTTTCATCAAGACGGTCGGTAACAATCTCGCCCATCTTCTCTGCAAAGAGACGACGGTTTTCTAGCTTGACATAACCACGCTCTTGAATCGTCGAAATAATCGCCGCGTAAGTTGACGGACGACCAATCCCTTTCTTCTCTAACTCTTTCACCAAAGAGGCTTCGGTAAAACGCGCAGGCGGTTTAGTAAAATGTTGGCTTGGGTCAAGCTTTTCTAACTTGAGTACTTCACCGACTTTCACCGCAGGTAATAAAATATCATCATCTGATTTATTGGCACCACGAACGCGGGTAAAGCCATCAAATACTAAAGTACGACCTTTGGCTTTTAACTCAACATTTGATGCTTCAACCGTTAGCGTTGAAGATAAATATTCAGCAGGAGTCATTTGACAAGCAACAAATTGACGCCAAATTAGGTCATATAAACGCTGAGCATCACGCTCTACACCCGCAAGCTTATCACCTGTCAATCCTACATCAGATGGACGAATGGCTTCATGAGCTTCTTGCGCACCTGCTTTATTACCATAACGGTTTGGTTTGGCAGGTATATATTTATCACCAAAATTTTGTTGGATATGGTTACGCACCATATTGACCGCATCATCACTCAAAAACGTTGAGTCAGTACGCATATAGGTAATAAAGCCACCTTCATACAAACGTTGCGCCAACATCATGGTTTTCTTTACAGAGAAACCTAAGCGTGTGCTGGCTGCCTGTTGAAGCGTTGACGTAATATACGGCGCACTCGGATTCACCTTCGTCGGTTTATCTTCACGTAAAGCGACTTTATATTCAGCATCTTTTAAGACATTTAATAATGCATCTGTTTCAGCTTTATTTTTGAGTTTAAGCGTTTTACCCGCCTGTCTCACAGCTTCTAAACGAATGTCATCTTTTTTAGAAACGGTATCTGCAAAAACCTGCCAATATTCTTCGGGGATAAAAGCACGAATTTCACGTTCACGCTCAACCACCAATTTTACTGCAACAGATTGCACACGACCTGCCGATAAACCACGAGCAATTTTTTCCCAAAGTAATGGTGAAACCATAAAGCCCACAACACGGTCAAGGAAACGACGTGCTTGTTGAGCATTGACACGATTAATATCTAACCGTGTTGGTTGCTTAAATGCTTCTTGGATAGCATTCTTGGTAATTTCATTAAAGACTACACGATGAAAACGGCTGTCATCGCCACCAATGACTTCTCTCAAGTGCCACGCAATCGCCTCCCCTTCTCTATCCAAGTCCGTTGCGAGATAGATTGCATCTGCATCTTTGGCGAGTTTTTTCAGTTCAGCAACGACATGCTCTTTACCTGGTAGCACTTCATAATGTGCAATCCAATCGTGTTCTGGGTCAACACCCATCCGATTGATCAATGCAGATTGTGATTTTTCAGCCTTTTGTTCGTCAGTTAGTTTTGTTCGTGTAGCAGGCTTTTTTTCTGTTGATTTTGCCCCACCACCTGTCGGTAAATCACGAACATGACCGACAGACGACTTCACAATAAATTGTGAGCCCAAATATTTATTAATGGTTTTCGCTTTTGCAGGCGACTCCACAATCACTAAGGCACGTTTCGTTGCAGCAGAGGCTGGAGCTGCTGTGCTTTTTGAAGCAGAGCGTGGAGTATTCGCCATAATAAATCGTTTTTCCTATAATCAATCAAATAATTAGCGTTGTGCCAATTCATGTAAATAAGCTTTCATATCTTCAAGTTGCGTAGCTCTTAGGTCAGTTTCTTCATCCCAATACAGCCCAACGCAGTTTGCCTGCATATCAATAGCATAAACTCCTTTTAATGCAATGGGTAAGTCATTAAATTTCTGATCCCCTTGCACCACTTGAAGTTTGCCATCAACTGCTCTTGCTCGTATGAGTGCCAAACGAGCATCAGGAATGAGTACACTATAATAAGCCACCATACTGGCACGTTTTTCAGAAGCCATTGGAACTTTTGTCCACTCAGGTGCAACGATTAAGCGTGGATGTAATCCCATCTTCCGAGCTTGATCTCGCATCATCCCCAGTGCTTTTTCTCGAGGACTCACGCGTAGACCAAAAATTGAGCCTAATACAAATAGTACTATCGCAACCGTGATCCAAATTCCAACGTTACTCATAATGTAGCCCAAAACTTCCTTTTATTAGCGTTACATAAGTTTGAGTTAAAAGGCAAGATTCATTCTTAAAATTAATGACTAGATGTCAATATTTATTCAAAACTCATTATTTTAAGTTTGACCAAATTTTAATATTTTCCTGTATATATAGCACCTTAGTTTCATGAATCTGCAAAATTTGATGTTTCTTCAGCAAATTTAGCATATGTTCAATCTGTGCATCATTTTCAAATTTTAACACTGCTTTGACTGAATTAGACAATGTCTCTATTTTTGATGGCTTGCTATTCACCATTTTTGCTAGATAATCACAATATTGTTTTATGCGGAGTAAATGCGGTCGAGGCTGTATATACGCCAGCGTCATTTTATCAGCAGGTGCTGATGAAACAGGGATTAATTTATTTTTTGTTAGATTCTTTTTAATTGACTTTTCAACATATTGTAATTTATTTTCATGGATGCTAATGACCGCAATGAACTGTAGATGCTGAACCATCTGTTCTGCTTGTAATTTAGAAAAACTACACCATGACATCAAAGACTTGAGCAAGGACTTAGGCTTTTTAGGTTGATTTTTCTGCAATAGTTTCAACACATGAATAACTGATTCATCTGAAACTTCGGATTGCTTTGTTTCAATTTTTAAGGGTTTTATTTCTGCTGTATGTACAAGTTCAGACTTCTTTTCATGCTCTAAAACATGTTTAATATGCGTCGATTGAATCCCTATTTGATCTAATAGCTCTACTGCATACGACATTGCATTATCATTTGACATCACATCAATGCAACTACCTTTTTCTAATTGTGTAGAGAGTCGCCCTGCAATAAAGGTCAGCCCAAAATCCGCAGAATTTGCGCCTGCTTTTGGCATTTTTATAATTAGCAAACGTTGCTCATGTATTGCTGTACTTAACTCCAATAAATCGTCCAGACCAATACTCAGATTTGAATTGGCATAGACAAGAATGACTTGGGTGTAATTTTGTAAAAGTGATAATAATTCTTTGATTTTTTTTGGTTGATTTTCGATATCTAATAATAAAACGTTCTTCTTCAATTTTTATCGTTCCTTTTTAACATTTCTAGATTTCTATAAGAAACCCTATTTATTTCTCTTATGAAAAATAAATAAGGTTTTACAATAATGAAAAAAATTTAATAATGCGGTGGTTTATCACTCATCGGATCAAAAGGTGCAATCCCTTCTGATAAATCTGATGATTCAACTCGACGATATAAAAGTTGCATTTGTTTTTTTAAAATTGCGATTTCTTGAGTCTGAATCGCAAGCTGTTCATTCAATTGTTCAACTAAATCGTCTAAAAATGCAATTCGGACTTGCAAATCTTCAATGGGTGCGGACAATGACGCGTGATCATCACAATTTTGTTGTTTAGTCATTTCAGACCTCATCTGAGCTTTTAGGAAACATTATGGCCTATATTACTTTAAGGGATGTCCACCTCGCATTTGGTGGGCCTGCCCTACTCGATGGCGCACACTTTAACCTAGAACGTGGCGAACGAGTCTGTTTAATCGGTCGTAATGGTGAAGGCAAGTCTACTTTACTTAAACTGATTGAGGGAAGCTTATTACCTGATACAGGTGAAGTTTCGATTCAAAATGGTTTAACTGTTTCAATGTTAGCCCAAGACGTTCCAATGGACTCAGGCAAAGTGGCTGATATTGTGGCAGATGGTGCGGGTGAAGCTGCTGCTGTACTCAAAGCCTATCACGAAGCAAGTGATGCCTGTGTGTTGGGTGATATGGAAGCTTGTGATCACATGGGCATGTTACAACACAAGCTTGATCAGCTTGATGGTTGGGCACTCGAAAATAAAGTAAATACCATTTTAGGTAAAATGGGACTCGACCCAAATGCAGATTTAGCTGATTTATCGGGCGGTCGTAAGCGTCGTGTATTATTGGCACGTGCGTTACTGACTCAACCAGATGTGCTATTACTCGATGAACCAACCAACCATTTAGACGTTGAAAGTATTGAATGGTTAGAGAAATTCTTACTCGATCAAAACAATCTAACCTTGTTATTTATCTCGCATGACCGTTCTTTTGTCGATAGCATTGCAACTCGTATTGTGGAGCTTGATCGTGGTATTTTGCGTGGCTACGAAGGTAACTATTCACGTTACTTAGAGCTTAAAGCTCAGCAAATGGAAGCAGAAGAAAAACAAAATGCGCTCTTTGACAAAAAACTCGCTGAAGAAGAAGCATGGATTCGTCAAGGTATCAAAGCCCGCCGTACTCGTAACGAAGGTCGTGTCCGCGCCTTAAAAGATTTACGTGAACAATCTAAAGCACGTCGCTCACAACAGGGCAAAGTCAGCATGGCAACCCAAGAGGCACATCGCTCTGGCAAATTGGTATTTGATATTGAGCACTTAAGTGTCACCTTTGGTGATAATGCACCGATTATCACAGACTTCTCTGCATTGGTTATGCGTGGTGATCGTATTGGTTTAGTCGGTGACAATGGTGTCGGTAAAACGACCCTGATCAAAGCTATTTTAGGTGAAATTGAGCATAGTGGTTCAGTTAAAACAGGCACACAACTTGAAGTTGCCTATTTTGACCAGCTACGTAACGCTTTAGACCTCGAAAAAACAGTGATGGCAAACGTTTCCGAAGGCTCTGACTTTGTCGATGTAAATGGGAATCGTCGTCATATTTATAGCTATTTACAAGACTTCTTATTCTCGCCAGAGCGCGCTCGTACACCAGTAAAAGCATTATCAGGCGGTGAACGCAACCGTATCTTATTGGCAAAACTCTTACTGAAACCATCGAACTTAATCGTCATGGATGAGCCAACCAATGACTTGGATATGGTGACGCTAGAGTTACTTGAAGAAATGCTGTCTGACTATAAAGGCACGCTATTGCTAATCTCGCATGACCGAGCCTTTATGGACAATGTTGTCACTTCAACATGGGTATTTGATGGTAAAGGTAATATTGATGAATACATTGGTGGTTATCAAGATTATCTAGAACAGCGCCCAGATGACAAAGTTGTCGATCAAAAAAGTGATGTAAAAAAAGCGCAAGCTAAAGCAGAAGCTGCTGCGGCATCAGCACCTAAAAAAGTCAAACTCAGCTATAAAGATCAGCGTGAGTTAGAACAACTCCCTGCTGAGATGGAAAAGCTAGAAAAAGAACAAGCTGAACTGTCAGCAAAACTTGCCGATGGTTCTTGGTTTGTGAGTGATGCCAATGCAGCAACTTTAGCGAGCCAACGCCTTGCCGAGATTGAAGAAGCTCTGCTTGAAAAATTGGAACGTTGGGATATTTTAGAAAATATGTCGAAAGGTAACTAAGACCTACAAAGTGGCTATCCTTTTGAGGATAGTCACTTGATTTTAAGAGCCTAGTCAACCGAGTTAAAAATTAGCTTTAAGCAATTGGTAAAGATTAAAATTTTCATCATCAAAACAGACAAAAGTCACTTCTTGCACCCAATGCCCTTGGTTCAACTCTGCTTGAATGGTTTTTAAAGCAATTTCAGCCGCGAGCTGTTTTGGAAAGCGATAAATTCCTGTTGAGATATTTGGAAAAGCCATCGTTTTTAATTGTAGATTTTCAGCGAGTTGGAAACTATTTCGATAAGCATTTTCTAATAAATTCATTTCGTTATGCTGACCATCAACCCATGTTGGTCCAACGGTATGAATGACATATTGAGCAGGCAAATGCCCTGCCGTTGTTACAACAGCCTCACCGACCTTACAACCACCTTGCTTCGCACGAATCTTCTGACAATCAGCCAGAATCTCCGACCCACCACGGCGATGAATTGCACCATCCACACCACCACCGCCTAAAAGTGACGTATTTGCGGCATTAACAATCGCAGCAACAGCGATTTGAGTAATATCTCCCTTTATAATATTTATCGTTTTCAAAAGATTCTCCTTATTCAGTCAGTGATCATAAAATCAATCTGGTTTTACCTTACAGTTAAAGTTGCAAAACTCAGTTCATGTTACACTGTTTGCAAATTCAATTTAATTCACATATCTGAGTTCTATGAGTCAAAAACAGCCTTATAAACCTGGCGAATTTCAATGGGAATTTCTATTACCAAAATATTGGAAAATCTGGATCGCTATCACGTTCTTGATGCTATTAGCCATTCTTCCTTGGGCAATACAATGGCGATTGGCACATGGTTTAGCATATCTATGTTGGCACTTACTTAAATCACGTCGCAAAACGACGCTACGAAATTTGGAAGTTTGTTTTCCTGAATGGTCGCCCGCAGAAGTCGAAGCCCAAGCCAAACAGGTCTTTGTGGATATGATGGTGGGGGTGTTTGAAACTCTAAATGCTTGGTATTGCCCAAAGTGGTTTGAGCATCGTTCTAGTGTTGAAGGTTTAGAACATCTCACCAATGCTCAAGCTCAAGGCAAAGGTGTTTTATGTTTAGGCACACATAGTACATTACTTGATGCAGGCGGCTATCTATGTTCACGATATTTTCAACTGGGCGTCGTGTATCGCCCACAGAACAATCCGATGCTCGATATGCTGATCTATCGCTGTCGTGCAACAATTTATAACCATCAGATTGATCATGACAATATGCGCGGGCTTATTCGTCAACTTAAACAAGGTGATGCAATTTGGTATAGCCCAGATCAAGATTTTGGTTTAAAACAAGGCATCATGGCACCATTCTTTGGTGTTCCTGCTGCAACTGTTACCGCCCATCGTCGCTTAATGAAAATGTCAGATGCCGTTGCTATTCCTCTATATTTTTACCGATATGGCGATATTAGAAATCCACAATATAAAGTTCGACTTGAGGCGGAAGTTGAAGACATTCCAAGTGAAGATGAACTCAACGATGCAATACGTGTCAATAAAATTATAGAAGCACAGCTACGAATTGCCCCAACGCAGTGGATGTGGTTCCATCGTCGTTTTAAAACTAGAGCTGAAGGCTACGAGAGTATTTATAAATAAATTAAAACCCGAGTTTCGCATCCTGCAAAACTCGGGCAAATGAGGTTGTGCTTTCACATCATTTTTTATTATCTTGCTTCCATCGCGTGCATCATATCCATAATGCGTTTTCCATCTCAGCGTTGCTATCCTTAATCGGAAATCCATTCCTGCGTCCCTGTGCTGATGTATTTAGAATAAACCTTTTGAGAGCACTCGACTATTCGCTGTCGACCTAAATCACTGTACGATATTGCTTACATCACTCTGTATTTAGATTTCACTAATTGATCTATTTATATGGTTGAGCTAATTCATCTACAACTTGTTTCTCCTCTTGCTCAGCCTTTTTTATTCCCTCTTGAATCGTCTGTTGTGCTTCTTGCTCATCGTCAGCCGTTTGTTCTAACTCTTCTTGCTGTTGTTCAAAAATACGCCCCGTTTGTAAAACCACATAAATCGGAAAATGATCTGAACCAATATGAGACAACCGTTTCATCTCAACCAAACCAAAATCAGTACTATGAAAAATATGATCTAAAGACCAACGTAAGAATCGATAGTCTGCATGAAAAGTATTCATAAAATATCGTCCCACCCGAGGATCAAGCAAACCGCTTATGCGTTGGAATAAGCGCGTTGTTCTTGACCATGCCACATCATTTAAATCCCCCATGACGATACAGCTTTGATCTAAATCTTTAATTCGATCACCAACCATTAAAAGTTCAGCATCTCTTAGAGTTGAATCTTTAGCTTCAGTTGGACTAGGTGGCTTGGGGTGTAAACAATATAATTGGACATGGATGCCTGAGCGCAATTTTACCGAAGCATGTATCGATGGAATCTCATCACTTAAAATAAACTTAATCTCAGGCTCAATTAAAGCTAGACGGCTATATAAATGCATACCATATAAATTATCTAAAGGTACAGCAACGCGATACGGATAAGCTTGCTCTATCGGTTCTAATGCATTTTGCCAAATCTGATCTGACTCAAGCGTTAAAATAATATCTGGTTGTAAGTCATGAATATGCTGCAAAAGTAAGTGATATTTATTATTGGGAGTCAGAACATTTGCCACTAACACCGAAAGTTGTTGCGCTGTATTTAACTGCCCCTGCCTGACTTGCTGAACTTGTTTCTTCCATATAGGTGTATAAGGCAATATCATTTTCAACTGAAAAGCGACTGCAGCAATAACGCCAACAAATAAAAACTTGCTGTGCAGAGCCCATTCAGTTTGCATAAATAGGAAACCGACGAAAGCACCGAGACCTATCGCTAAAATTTGCAATCGTGGAAAGTCAGCAACTCGAAACCACCACTCATCACGAGGAATCAATGACCATAGACTCAACCAAATAACCAATACTGCACAAAATTCAATCCATATCATGTTAATTGTACTCTTAGGATTATTTGAGATTTCTTAATAAAGTTATAGCGTTATCAATTTTCTATCTAATACAAACAAGTTATTCCACTCAATAAAATTATCGTTTTATTTACGTAAAGCTTGCAGTTGTGGTCGCTTTTGATACACTCTAACCCCTTTAAAGTTTTTTACATACCGAGGCAAAATGACATGAAAGTAGGTCTGGTCGGTTGGCGTGGGATGGTTGGTTCTGTCCTGATGCAACGTATGGTTGAAGAGAATGATTTTGCTCATATTGAGCCATTCTATTTTTCTACCAGTAATGCAGGTGGCGAAGCGCCTTCATTTGGTGGTAAGACTGCCCCAGCACTTATGGATGCATCAGACATTAATAGTCTGAAGCAAATGGATGTCATTTTAACCTGTCAAGGTGGTGATTATACCTCTGAAGTTTTCCCTAAGCTGAAAGCTGAAGGTTGGGATGGTTACTGGATTGATGCTGCGTCTACACTACGTATGGCTGATGATGCAATCATCGTACTTGATCCAGTTAACTTAAATGTTATCAAAGATGGTTTAGTCAATGGTACTAAAACATTTGTAGGTGGTAACTGCACAGTTTCTTTAATGTTGATGGGCTTGGGTTCTCTATTCCAAAATAATTTAGTGGAATGGGCAACCTCAATGACTTATCAAGCCGCTTCTGGTGCTGGCGCGCAAAACATGCGTGAACTGATCACTGGCATGGGCTATTTGTACAACAATACCAAAACCTTATTAGATGATCCAAAATCTGCAATTCTTGACATTGACCGTCAAATTGCTGAATTACAACGTGGCGAAAGTTTTCCGAAATCTAACTTTGGTGTGCCATTAGCAGGTTCATTGATCCCTTATATCGACAAACAACTCGAAAGCGGTCAATCGAAAGAAGAATGGAAAGGTCAAGTTGAAACCAACAAGATTTTAGGTAATCAACAAATCGTCCCTATTGATGGACACTGCGTTCGTATCGGTGCAATGCGTTGTCACTCTCAAGCCATCACTTTGAAATTGAAAAAAGATGTTGCGCTTGATGAAATCGAAGACATGATTCGTCAATCAAGCCAATGGGCGAAAGTTGTTCCGAATACACGTGAAGCCTCAATGACTGATCTTACCCCTGTTGCGGTGACTGGTACTTTAACTGTTCCGGTCGGTCGTTTACGCAAACTCAATATGGGTAAAGAGTATCTAGGCGCATTCACAGTAGGCGATCAGCTACTTTGGGGCGCTGCTGAGCCGTTACGTCGTATGCTTCGCATTTTAGTTGAATACAAGAACGCTTAAGCAAAAACATTTAAAAAACAAAAGCCGATCACATTTGATCGGCTTTTGTTTTTTATGAAAGATGAATATTTTACAATTCATTTACATCACAGTAATGTATACTTTTGAATTGACTAAAACATCACTTTTTCATGGATCGAGATGACTGTTTATAACAAATTAAAAGTTGCCATTTTAGCCATCATTTCTTCGCAACACCTTTATGCGATTACACTCGATCCATTGCAAATTCAGTCTGCGCCTGGTGAATTACTCTATGCTGAAATGAGCTTTCATCAAGCTAACCCAAATGCCAAGTTAGAGGTAAGCTTAGCGACGCCAGAAGATCTACTCATGATTGGTGCAGCACATCAACCTCCTAGCGGTCTCAATTTTTATACGCGTCGTAATGCACAAGGCGAAGGCGTGATTGTAATGACCTCTACACGACCAATGACCGATGCCGAACTGAATATTATTTTAAAAATTCAAGAGAGTGGTGCAACGCATTTAAAACACATTAAGCAATCTATGGGGAGAAGTACAAAAACACTATCAACCAAAACGGCTGCTAATGAAAAATCACTTTCACCTAAATATATTGTCAGTGAAAAAGATATCGCGCTAAACTTACCTGAAAGTACTCGATTCAGTTCACCGACAACTACAAAGATAACAGATACAAAAGAACCTAATTTAAAACAAGAAAATTTATTAAATATATCATCGGCTATTCCACCGGCATTGAACAACTCGCAACAAAAACCATCGGTTACAACAGCTATATCTGTTACGACAACACCAATCCCAACTCAAGCAACAGTGACAGCCCAAACAAGCAGCAAAATTGAGCTAAACAGCAATACCATTACCCCAGCCCCAATAAAAGTTGAACCCAAACCAACCACAATTATTAACAAACAACCGCCAATTCAAGCAATGGCTACAGCGACAGATACCCCTGATACTTCACCAGTGAAGAAAGAGTTAAAAGCACTTGATCCAAAGCCTGTGGAGCAACCAGAAAAAAGTAAAAAGCAACAACAGCCCCCAAATACAGCACAACAAGCTAAGAAAAAGACACCAGTCTCAAGCAATAATTCAACGGCTCCAGTGAATAATCAAGCCCAACAACATGTTGTGCAACGTAATGAATCGTTGTGGAGTATCGCTCAGCAAATCGCAGCACAAACTCAGCAGCCTGTTGCTAAAGTTATGACTCAAATCAAAGCACAAAATGAACATGCCTTTATCGGCGGTAATGCAAATCGCTTGAGACAAGGATCTCGTTTAAATTTCAATCTCAATACAAATCTAACTCGTCGAAATACAACAACAAATCAAACTGTTGCACAAACAACCCATCCAACATCAAACAAGGCCAAATATCGCTTACAACAAGCTGAAATGTCACTTGTCGCTGAAAGCAATCAAGATTCAAGTACTGTAAGTGCGAAAAAAGACACACTACAGCAGAAAACCAGTGCAGATTTATCATTAAAAGTTATGACAGCACGAGAAAAAACCGTTACATTACAAAGAAACGTAACACAGTTAGAATTGGCATTACGTACCAAGGAACAACGTATTCAGCTCTTAAATACTCGGCTTGCTGAGTTACAAAATCAGCTGAAAGCACAGCAGGAAACTAAAAAGCCAACACGCTAAGTTACGAGAAGATTCTCATAAATTTGCACCAAAGCGGCTCTATCTTTAAGGGGTATAGATCATGTCAACTATAATAATTGTACTGCTAATCGTTGCATTAGTTGTTGCAATCGTTTTAAAAAAACGCAGTGGCAACCAAAATACTGCAACACCTAAAAAAGGTGCTACAGGAAAATCAACGAAAAAAGCAGCTACAACTAAGACTTCACGTACAACATTAGCACGTGAAGAGCAGGAATCTGCCCCGCCAACCACCACTGCGATTTCAGATGCTTTACGCCAAAAAATCGAACAACAAATTCAAAATGGTCAATACCAAAGTGTTGAGGCTCAGATCAATCAGATCTTAAAGCAAGATAATTCTCAGCATGAATTATATTTGTTCTTACTTGACATTCATTTGGCACAGAAAGATGATTTTGCGATTGATCAATTGATCAAACATATTCATGCCTTAAAGCTAGAAGATATTGCTTATGCGGCTGAAGCAAAACAACGTGAATATGAAAAGAATAAACAACCCGATTCGATTGAATTTAGTTCTTCTTCAAATCATTTTCACCAACCAAGTGCGCCTGACACCCCTGTTGCGCCACAAAATACCGCAGACTTTGATGCATTAACGCCTTCTGCAGCATCGCAATCTTTTGATGATTTACAATCTGAATATGTTGCTCCAGCAGAAGAAGTGAAAGCAGCTGAACCTGTGACAGAAGTTCAGCCATTAGACTTTAATTTCTCATTTGAGAAAAAAGAATCTGTTGAAGCTGCACCTACGACAATTGAACCACAAGAAAGCAAAGAACCTGCTCCTTTAGAATTTTCATTTAATTTAGAGTCTGCGCCTACTGTTGAAGAAGCAAAACCTGAATTAGATTTTAATTTATCAAATCTAGAGCTTACAGAACAAAAAACTGAAGCAGCACCTACTTTAGATTTCAATTTTGAACCAAAAGCAGATAAGCAAGTTGAAGTTACTGAAACTGCTGTTCAAGTCGAGCCTATCGAAGCAAGCGCTGAAAGCGCGTCAGTTGCCGTTCATGATCCTTTAGTACAATCATTTCCTGACCTACAGCAACTAGATGAAGCAGAACTTAATTTAGACCTCGCTGAACAATATATCGAGCTAGGTGCCTATGAGTCTGCACGCGAATTATTAAAAAGCAGCCAAACGCTTTTAAATGCGGAGCAACAACAACGCTCACAAATGTTACTGAATCAAATAGCTTCCTGAATTTGATCAGTCTAATATAAGCAGTCTCTCAGACTGCTTTTTTTATGATGAAAAAAATTGCTTTAATTTATATGGGTGGGACATTTGGTTGTATTGGTGAACCACTCATGCCAATGCCTCAACAGGAATTTTTACCTTTATTAACCAAGGTAATTCCCTCTCATTTATCAGTCGAATGTTTTGCTGCACCAAGTATTAAAGACAGTAGTGCTTGCACTGCAACAGACTGGTTAAAATTAGTACAACAGATCCAGCAATTACAACTCAGTGGTTTCCAACACTTTGTCATTATTCATGGGACAGATACGCTGAGCTATGCTGCGGCAACACTTGCCCGTTTCTTGGGGCACTCCTGTCATACCATTATTACAGGCAGCCAATATCCTTTACTCAATATTGAAGGTAACAATACCCGCGAATTCACCGATGCGATTGGAAATCTATATTTCGCTCTCGAACAGGTGCTTAATTTACCTAGCGGTGTTTATCTTGCCTTCCACCAACAAATTTTTCATGCACAAACCACATTAAAAGCACATACTACAGAGCTCGATGCTTTTGTTGGTATCAAAGCAGAACAATTTTGTAAAACCACATCTGATCATTTTATTGTAAAAGATGAACAAATTGAGCAAGCAGATCAACTCAGCCTGCTCAATTTGATGTTGCAGCCAATTGCAAAAGAGCAATTGATTTTACAGTTAAAAAATATACTGATTGCCCCACCTCACTTCCTAGTTTTGCAAGGTTTTGGTACAGGCAATATAGCCATCAATGATGAAATTCTTAGCTTATTTGAACAATTGTATCAACGACAATGCCTGCCGATTGTGAGCACCCAAGTCACCTTTGGGCAACTAGATCAACGTTATGCGGTAAGCTCATGGATTCAAACTGCCAAAGTTTTGCTCAATGATTGTCATAGCCATGCCGATTTATATGCAAAAACACTGCAAATGTATTTAAAATACCCAACCCACGAACAATGGTTCGAACATTGGCATCAACACTAATATTGAGGTTAGAACATGCAACGTTATGCAATTGGTATTGAATTTTGCGGTACTCAATACCGTGGTTGGCAAACCCAACAGGCTGGCGTTATCACTATTCAAGAAAGCATAGAAAAAGTTCTAAGTAACATTGCCAATGAACCGATTGTATTGCATGGTGCTGGCCGTACGGATGCCGGTGTGCATGCAACCAACATGGTGGCGCATTTCGACACTGAAGCAATCCGTCCTGAACTCGGCTGGATTCGTGGGGCTAACAGTCAACTTCCCAAAGATATTTCAATCCAGTGGATTAAATGCATGGATGAAAACTTCCATGCTCGTTTTAAAGCCGTGGCACGACGTTATCGTTATGTGGTGTATAACGCACCCACTCGCCCAGCCTTATTGTATAAGCAAGTGACTCATCTCTATCAAACATTAGACATACAGAAGATGATTGCCGCTGCAACAAAATTCGAAGGAACTCATAATTTTGAGACGTTTCGCGCAGCAGCATGCCAGTCCAATCAACCTATACGCCATATCAAACATTGTCGTTTATTTGAACATGGTCGCTATCTGGTCTTAGATATTCAAGCCGATGGCTTCTTGCACCACATGGTGCGGAATATCATGGGATGTTTGTTGGAAATCGGACAAGGTCTATATGAGATTGATCATATTGATACCATGTTCGCCGCAGAAGACCGTACCGCTGCGGGTATTACCGCTCCTTCCGATGGTCTGTACTTTATCCAAGCCTATTATCCAGATGAGTTTAATCTGCCGCAGTTGCCTTTAGGGCCACAATGGCTGAATTTACCTGAATAAAAAAAGCCTTATCGTCAGATAAGGCTTTTTCTTTTATAACAATCAACGCTGTTTACGCTTACGATATTCGACAGGCGTTTCATTCGTCCAACGCTTAAATGCTCGATAGAAGGTACTTGGTTCAGAAAAACCAGTGAGGTACACAATCCGTTCTACACTTTCATTGGTATTCGCCAATAGTTTCTTCGCTAAACGACAACGATAATCTGAAAGAATCTGCTGGAAGCTGGTATTCGCCTCACTAAGTTGTGTTCTTAAGCGACGTGGTGTGATGCTCAATTGAGCTGCAACCGTTTCTAAGGTTGTTTCACCACTTTCTAAAGTTGAACCAATGGCACGGCGAACCTCACCAACTAAATCATAACGTGCTAATTCTTGTAACTTCTCAATTGCGAGTTGTTCATGCAGTTGCAGTAATTCTGGTTCAGCTTGCCACAATGGATAATCAAGTACAGCCGCATCAAAATATAAGCGTGTTGCTTTTTGTCCTAAACTCACAGGACAACCATATACTCTGAAATATTCATCATCATTTGCGCCATCATTAAAATTGAAATCAATATAAATCGGCTGAAATTGACCTTCAGTAATAAATTTAAAGAAACGCAAAATACCTGACATCGCACATTCAGAAAAATGGCGATTGACCAAACTATCTGACCAAAATTGTTCGCCATTGGTTAAGTAACAACGACCATCTTCTACAATTAACTTTGCATCAAAAGCATCACTAATGAGGCGTTGATAAGCTAAAGCGCGCTTTAGCCCCTCACCAAAAGTTTCGCTACTGATAAATAAATGTTCAATCACTTGACCACGATAGAGTGGTAAATGTTCGCCTAAATGCAAACCAATATCTGGATCATGACTCACTTCCTGTGCAGCAATCCAAAATGCATTTTGTGCACTCAATGGTGTTCTTGCATTGGTATCAATTTGATTAAGTGCCACTCCTGCTTTTGTTAGAATCTCTTCAGTTGGCAATCCTGCTTTACGAATTGCCTGATAACCAAAGCGCAATACAACTGATGCATCTGTTAACTGACCCACGCAGTGCCCTTCCCTGTAGATACGTTCTTGTGACAATAACAATAATTTTTAGATTAACGTTGATTGACCAAACTGACAACAATATTCTGCTTCTTTTGTTAAAAAAAATTGTCGATTGTCTGACAGTTTTTACTAATAAACATCTAAAAGGTTTGCTGTGACTTAACCTTGTAAAATTCAAATAAATTGACTATAATTTGCCCCTTTCCAATTTGATCATCAGGTAGGCTATGGCCAATAAAGAGGAACTCATTGAGTTCGAAGGCGTTGTCACCGAAACGCTTCCTAATACGATGTTCCGTGTACGTTTAGAAAACGGTCACGAAGTTATTGCTCACATTTCTGGTAAAATGCGTAAACACTATATCCGTATTTTGACGGGCGACAGTGTAAAAGTTGAAATGACACCTTATGACTTAACAAAGGGTCGTATCACTTACCGCGCGCGCTAAGAGATTCGTGAATGCAAAAAAGCCACATTTCGTGGCTTTTTTTCTATGCTTAATTTTTGTTATTTATTCACTTAAACGAGTTGTCTTACATCCAATTGTTTGACATTCACGCAACCGCTCTACTAACCAATGATTACGTTCTTGTGTCGTACTCAATCGGCATTGCACATTTACACTATTTTGCTGATCATCGGTACACTGAGCATCTCGATGACGAATCCATGCGAGCTGTGACTTTTTAAGAATTTTTTGTTGTGTCTCATTAAGTTGATGTCTTAATTGCTGATAATTTTTATTTAAATCTGCATCAGCACTGGCATAAATTTTATTGGTACAATAAATATCATCATAGGTATTACGAGCCTTATCACAATTATCCGCATAGCTTAATGGCGCTAAAGCTCCACATATAAGTCCAAGTATTATCTTGCGCATCAAGTTTTCCCAATCGCCTCATTATGCAACATATCTAAGCATATTTTATTTGAATTGAATATTGCCAAAAAATAGACAAGTTTGTATATTTTTGTCTTTATTTGATTTAAGCAATAGAATACATAAAATTTCAATATTTCATATCAATATAAGGAAATTATCAGGATGAATTCTAAATATTTTATATTTGCTTTTTTTCTCATTCTACAAGGTTGTACAACACCCGGATGGCAATCTGTTAAACTCCAAGACTACTTACAACCTTATATTGGTCAATCAGCCGATAATATTCAACAAAATCTTAATCTGAGAAGCCTAGGCTATCAAACATTAAAACAACCTCAAAAGACCAATCAAAATTTAGTTTTTACAGTACTTCGACCTATGAATATCCCTATACCTATGAATATGGGAATTTCAGATGGCTCTCATCTTTCCACGAGCACAACTTATAGTCAATCTTATGACATCAATTTTTACTGTCATATTATCTTTGAACTCGATCAACAACAAATCGCTCGCTCGATTCGTTATGAAGGCAAAGCTTGCTAGCTTTCTAGAACTAGAGTAAAAAAAACGCAGCTTGAGCTGCGTTTCTTATTTACTTAAATACTTAGTTCAGTGCTGAAACGACAGCTTCACCCATCGCATCTGTACCAACTTTGGTCATGCCTTCAGACATAATGTCAGCTGTACGCAAACCTTGATCCAAAACTTGACCTACTGCATCTTCAATCGCTTTCGCAGCGGCTTCTTCACGGAAAGTGTAACGTAGCATCATTGCGACAGAAAGAATCGTTGCAAGTGGATTAGCAACATTTTGACCTGCGATATCGGGTGCAGAACCATGACATGGCTCATACATACCTTTACCATTCTCATCTAAAGATGCAGAAGGCAACATGCCGATAGAACCTGTTAACATTGCAGCTTCATCCGATAAAATATCGCCAAATAAGTTACCAGTCACAATCACATCAAATTGTTTTGGCGCACGTACTAACTGCATTGCTGCGTTATCAACATACATATGTGACAATTGGATATTTGAATACTGAGCTTGCTGCAAATCAGTGACCGTTTGCTTCCATAACTCGGTGACTTCTAATACGTTAGCTTTATCGACAGAGCAAACTTTACCACCACGTAAACCAGCAAGTTCAAAAGCAACTTTAGCAATACGTTTGATTTCACTTTCAGAATAAACGTCGGTGTTATAGCCCTGCTTCTCACCATTTTCTAATTCACGAATACCACGTGGTTGACCAAAATAGATCCCACCCGTCAGCTCACGAACAATCAAAATATCTAAACCTGCAACAATTTCAGGTTTCAAACTTGAAGCATCTGCCAATTGCGGATAAAGAATCGCAGGACGTAAATTAGCGAACAAATTCAATTCACTACGAATTTTCAATAGACCACGTTCTGGACGAATCGAACGTTCAATCGTATCCCACTTCGGACCACCGACTGCACCCAATAAAATAGCATCTGCATTTTTTGCTTGTTCGCTCGTCACAGCAGGATACGGTTCACCATGTGCATCAATCGCTGCACCACCCAGTAAACCTTGTTCCCATGTCAAACCTAAATTAAATTTTTGATTGACTGTTGTTAGCACTTTTTCAGCAGCACCAACAATCTCAGGACCAATACCATCACCCGCTAAAATTAAAATATGTTTAGACATTTATTTTCCAATTTCCTATGTACAGCAGTTACGACTGCAAACCAATTAAATCTTTTTCTCAATAAACTCGCCTAAACCGGTACTCACATCAAATGGGCGACAGAATCGACGAATCGTATGTTGCTCTTGCTGTAAATCAACACATAATGGCTCAGGTACAGAAACATTGAGTAAACTACCTGAACGATATGCGCGGTCTCGGTACATTTTAAAGGTATAGCTTTGGTGGGGCTTGAACGCATGAATGACATGGAAGGTTTCAGCTCGATCAGGCGAAATCGGATAGAATCGAATAACGACCTCATATTGCTTGGCAGGTACATTTAAGTAGACTTGTTGTTTTCTACTAAAAACTGAACCTTGTAATCTGACGATTCCTCGCTCCATTGCCTGTTGGCTAATACGGTGCGACTTTGCATCAATTACAGCAAGATCACCTATTCTTTCAAACTCGCAATTTTCGACACCTGAACAATATAAAGTTACATTATCCACTTTATTTTCTAATGTCGTTTGTGCGATACGAACTTGATCGACCACATTCGGAGTATTCTGACATGCGGTTAACAACGTACCAACACTTAAACACAGTAAAATACTGCGAGCGAGTCTTGTTTTCATTATTCAGGCCCAGTCCTCATATCATGTAACATGCAAGCAAATAGATTTACTCGCATGTTAACAAGAGTTCAATGTCTGTGCTATGACTATGTTTAAAATGCTCCAAGACATTAAGCCATGTTTATATTGATAAAATATAAATAAAACCTAAGCTTGTATATCTTGAAATACCCAAGGGCGTACTTGTTTGGCTTTTTCTTCAAAAGCACGAATATCATCCGCAACTTGTAAAGTTAAACCAATATCATCCAAACCATTCAATAAACAATGTTTGCGGAATGGATCAATCTCAAATTTAAATGCATCACCTTTTGGTGTACGTACTTCTTGTGCTTCTAAATCAATCGTAAGCTGATAGCCTTCTTCAGCACATTCTTTGAATAACTGATCCACGATCTCTTCAGAGAGGATCACAGGCAACATGCCATTTTTAAAGCAGTTATTAAAGAAAATATCAGCAAAACTTGGCGCAATCACGGTACGGAAACCATACTCATTTAAAGCCCAAGGTGCATGTTCACGGCTTGAACCACAACCAAAATTAGTCCGTGCCAACAAAATGGTTGCACCTTGATAACGTGGCTGATTCAATACAAATTCAGGATTAATTGGGCGCTTACTAATGTCTTGACCCAAATAACCTTCATCTAAATAGCGCAATTCATCAAATAAGTTATCACCAAAACCTGTGCGCTTGATCGACTTCAAAAACTGCTTCGGAATAATCAAATCGGTATCGACATTGGCACGGTCTAATGGTGCAACGACACCTTGTTCTACAGTGTATTTTTTCATTTTAAAACTTCCAATTAACTGATTAATCCCCCTAAGTCCTCCTTTATGAAAGGGGGACTTTTCTCCTCTTTGGACAAGAGGGGTTAGAGGAGACTTTTAAAATGTTCGAACGTCAACAAAATGACCTGCGATTGCTGCTGCTGCTGCCATTGCTGGACTCACCAAATGGGTACGACCACCGTTCCCTTGACGACCTTCAAAGTTACGATTTGAAGTCGAAGCACAATGCTCACCCGGTTGTAACTTATCAGCATTCATGGCTAAGCACATTGAACAACCTGGTTCACGCCATTCAAAACCAGCTTCCAAGAAAATTTGATCCAAGCCCTCTTGTTCAGCTTGCTGCTTCACTAAACCAGAACCAGGCACAATCATCGCCTGTTTAATACTCGAAGCAACTTTACGCCCTTTAACCACATCTGCTGCGGCACGAATATCTTCGATACGAGAATTGGTACATGAACCAATGAACACGCGATCTAACTGAATATCAGACAATGCCTGACCTGCTATTAAGCCCATATATTGATAAGCGCGTGTCCAGTCATTACGTTGCACATCATCTTTGGCTTGTTCTAAAGTTGGTACAGCTTGTGAAACTGGAATCACCATTTCTGGAGAAGTTCCCCAAGACACTTGTGGTTCAATCTCTGCACCATTTAAGACGACAACCGCATCAAATACAGCATCTTCATCCGAATGCAAGGTATCCCAATAAGCGATTGCTTGATCCCACTGTTCGCCTTTCGGTGCATAGTTACGATCTTTTACATAAGCAATGGTTTTATCGTCTACAGCAACCATACCCACGCGCGCGCCAGCCTCGATTGCCATATTACATACGGTCATACGACCTTCAATCGACATATCACGGAACACTTGACCACCAAACTCGATGGCATAACCTGTACCACCAGCTGTTCCAATCTTGCCAATGATCGCCAACACTACATCTTTCGATGTCACGCCATTGCCTAATACGCCATCAACACGAACCAACATGTTTTTTGATTTTTTCTGTACTAAACACTGAGTTGCCAACACATGCTCAACTTCAGAAGTTCCAATACCATGCGCTAAACAACCAAAAGCGCCATGTGTCGCAGTGTGTGAATCGCCACATACCACCGTCATACCCGGCAAAGTTAAACCTTGCTCTGGGCCAACCACATGTGCAATCCCTTGACGAATATCATTAATACCAAATTCAGTGATATTAAAGGTCTTACAGTTATCATCTAAAGTTTGAACTTGGATACGAGAAGTATCATCTTCGATCCCCGCAATGCCTTGTTCACGCTCTTTTTTAGAGGTTGGAACGTTATGGTCAGGTGTTGCGACATTGGCACTTAAACGCCAAGGCTGACGATTAGCAAGTTGTAAGCCTTCAAATGCTTGAGGACTAGTCACTTCATGTAATAAATGACGATCAATATAAATCAAGCTTGAACCATCATCACGTTGCTTAACTAAATGGTCATCCCATAATTTGTCATATAATGTCTTGCCTGCCATGTCGTCGCTCTCCAACGTGCTTGTCATAGGACTGGGTAACTAAATCTTAAATTCATTATAGCAATGGTTTCACATAAATCTAATTTATCATTTTTATTGGTTATCAAACTTTTTGGAATAATAAGTTTGAGTTTTAAGATGATCCGAGAACGTTCTCATCAAGAGGCATAAATTCAGCTTATTCACTCTCCCACTTCAAATGAAAGATCTAATCTTTCACCATAAGTATTTAGTAATTCATTCATTATTTATAAATCCAATCATCATCAATCAAAATTTCCTTTTTACTTTTCAAATGATAATGATTATTATTTATATAAATAAAATTTATTTGGTGAGCATCATGTCAAACATCCAGCAATTTGTACTCAACAATCAACGAACGTTAAAGAAAACCTTGAGTTACTATATTCTCCATATTAGTGTTGCCATGTTGGTTGCCTATGCCATTACAGGAAACTTGCTCATGTCTGCAACCTTGAGCTTACTTGAACCGACCGTACAAGCATTTGCTTTTTTCTTCCATGAAAAGATTTGGAATCGTTTTTAGTTGAATCTCACTCAATAACGACTTACCTTAAATTTTAGAATGCTCTTGGATAAATCAATATGAATCTCGCTGCTTTTGAAGCATTTGTCAAAGTCATGGAAACCAGTTCAATTTCTTTAGCAGCTGAACAACTTTTTATTACTCAACCTGCGGTAACCAAACGAATCCACAGCCTTGAAGATTATTTTGGGGTAAAACTGTTTGAATCCGCAGGACGAGGTATCCAACCTACCCATGCTGCACACTCTTTATTACCCAAGGTGAGAACATGGCTCAATGAACTGGGCGAAATTCACCATACACTCAGCCATGAGCAAACTCAGGTTCAAGGTCGTTTAAAAATTGGCACCAGTCACCATATTGGACTACATCATTTGGCAGAACCATTGAAGAACTTTGTGCAATGTTTTCCACAAGTCAGGTTAGATGTGCATTTCGTTGATTCAGAGCAAGCCCATGAACAAGTTTTAGCAGGTGAACTCGAATTGGCATTTTTAACTTTGCCGCCAGTTGGAGATGATCGCCTCAACTATTTGACAATGTGGAATGACCCTTTGGTTTTTGTCGCATCACCCTTTCATCCATTGGCTCAACAAACACAACTCACATTAGAAGATTTAATCGCTTATCCAAGCCTATTACCTGCTGCACATACCTATACCAGTCAGATCACATTGGCTGAATTTGAAAAGAAAGGCTTAAAACCTAAAATCAGCATGAGCAACAATCCTTTAGAATCAATCAGGATGTTAGTTTCTATTGGCTTAGGTTGGTCAGTGTTACCTAAAACGTTGGTGAATCAAGATTTAAAACAACTTGATCTCAATCTCGATATGCAACGTCAACTGGGTATGGTGTGGCATCCTGCACGGATTCAGTCTAAAGCGGCGGAAGAATTAATTAATATGATGCAACTTGGCTAGGCTAGCTAAAACTAAGTTAGTCACCGCCTCCGCCACAACTGCTACAGCTACTGCCACAACTGGATGAAGATGATTGAGATTGCATATATTTTGCAAAATCTTTAGTCATTTGCGCCAGTTCAAACGATTGCCCATATTCCCAACCCAACACCTGATCAACCGCAAATAATCGTGGCAATTGCATCGTATTGCTTGGATTATATCCATGTAACATACAGCTATATTTCCAAGCTTCAAATAATTGCTTTGCTTGTTCTTCTGGTCTCGTTGTTCCGTCATAAGGGCTATGATTCAACGTTCGACCTATGGTTTGCTCACATAATTGCTGATATTGGATCGGATATTGCAACATCACATGCCATAAAGCATCGACTGCATGTGATGGCATGGCATAGGCTTGTTTTTGCATCACATGTAATGCTAAGTAATCTTTAAATCCAAGTTCAATCAGTCGACGTTGTTTTAAGCTCAGTTCGGGATATTGTTGTTTTAATTTATTCCAAAACATCGGATCAATTTTGAGTTGCTCAATCCTCTCTAATTTGTCTCGTCTCGTTCGAGCAATCAGCGCTTGATTCACAACAATCACTGTCCAAATGAATGGAAGTAACACCCAAGCCGTAAAAAATTGCTGTTGCCAGCTATACATGACCAATAAGACTAAGATGGGTAACATGATCCAGCGTGTTTTGATCGTAGGTTGCTGGCGTTTTAATTTGAGTAATGCATCAAGCATATTGGAAGTCTGTTCTTCCTGATTTGTTTTTATTTTCATACTGTCATCTTAAGAAAAAAAGATGACAGTTATATGACAGAAAACCTCCCAATATGGGAGGCATTGATGATATAGATTATCCTATTTTTAACAAACGGCGAATTTGTTGCGTCACTTGATCCACATCTAATTGCTGATTTGGAAGTGTCATCGTCAATAGCTGATCTGAACGCAAGGTTCGATCCACTTCTAACATCACATGCGTTTGATGTGCTTCTGCAACAAATGACACTTCAACCTCATTAAAGCCACTGAACAGATGTGAAGAAACAAACTCTAATTCTTGGTAGCAACCAATGGTTGATCGAAAATTACGTGCCGTGAGTTGTCCTTTTTCTACATCGACACTCGATAAGACAAAACCACATTGTTGCATTGCTTGTAAAAACACTTGCATGGTTGGTGTTGGTAACACGCTTAAATAATCACGATCAGTTGCATCTAGTCCCCAATCAACATCCATATGTGTATTGATCCAAACGCGAGTCCCATTACGGCGACAAGATACCTCTGTTATCGGCGTCTCCTCAGGTAACTGCATCGTAAATGGAATATGATGGGATTGATGTGCAGCTAATAAAAAACTTGAACTGATTAACCACTGATCCAAGATCAAAGGCTGATTAAATTCATGATCCCCTGACTCAACTTCGGCGATGGTCATCAATTGTAAATACAAACTATTGATTTCTTTATCAGATGAGCCGCCTTTAAAACTAATTTCCCCTTCTAATGTTCCACCCGCTTGTAAAGTTGGATTATGCAAACGTGTTTCCACAGTCACACCTTGCACACCCAAACCTGACATAATTTTATTAAACATCTTTCTTAAACCTTTTGAATTATTTCATTAAATCTGTAGTAACGTACTTATTGATTAAAGTGCTTCATCTCCAGCAATTTGGATCTTAGCATCTGCCACCGCATCCATAAATTGCTGATAGTCCTTTAAATTACGCTCTGCATATTGTGTTGCATACTGTTGTAAGACTTCTACAATGGTGCTTCCCTCACCGAGATAACCCATCAAAACATCGGCGTTTCCTGCTTTTGCATGTGCATGCGCTAAAGCTAAGCCACAGCTTTCGGCATATTCATAAAAATAATTATCATCCATATCCGCTAAATCAACTGAGATTTTCATATCACGGAGCTGACGCACATGGAAATGTTTTTCTAAGGTAGAAAAACCGAGGAAAATGTCGCTTGCCGCTTGCATCAACTGCTGACCATGTATGACACGCTCACCTTCATGTTTCACTTTTTCAAGGAATAAAGGACTCAAAATTGAAGGATTAGCTTCTTTCATTTGCAAGATCAAAGGTTCACGATCTGCATCCTGAAATAAAGCAATCGCCGATCGTGTTCCAACACTCCCCACCCCAACCACTTTTAAAGCAACATCGCTACGTTGATAGCGGTCAAATAAAACTTGGCGATCGTATTTCAATGAATCACGATATTGCTGAAAGAAAGTCTCAACACTTTGGCTAAAAGGTTCATCTGTATTGGGATGCCAAAGCAATGGTGCATCATCAACGAAATAGCGAAATCCTGTTTCTTGATCTTGTTGTGTGAGTTTTGGTAAAACAGAATGTGCATTTCTTTTTTGTGCTGAATCAAGATGCTTCTCTCGCTTCTTTCTCAGTTTTCGACATTCCGTATTTTCTAACAACGTACTAGCATCAACTTTGTCATACCAAACTTGTAGCGGTGATAATTCAGTATTTTGCAGTAGATGTTGGCGATAACTATTCAGCATGGTTTTAATGGCTTTTAAACCGACTTTATCAGCAAGATCAATATCACGTGCTGCAATCACAAAACTGGTCGCTAAACGTTTTAAATCCCACTCAAATGGCGCAACTAAAGTTTCGTCAAAATCATTGATTCCAAATAACAGATTACGTTCAGGACTAGCAAAACCACCAAAATTGCTTAAATGACAATCCCCACAGATCTGTTGAAATAATCCTGAGTTATGTTGTTCCCAAGCTTGATCAAACAACATTAATGACGGCATACCACGATAGAACGTAAAGGGTGAAACACTCATACGCTTGGCACGAATTGGTTTAAGTTGCTCTAAACGACCTTGATTGCTCCAATCATAAATCGTTAAAGCCGTTGTATCTTTTGGTCGTTCTGACAATTGTGATAATTGCTCACGCGGAATTTTTTTGCGTTGTGTTTTGCCTAATTTAAAACCTTCACTTTTGGTGAGTAGCTTACCTTGATAGCTGTGTCTGGTAAGATCAATGCTCTCTTCTGTCCATAGTTGTTTTGGCAGTTTAAGTTGTTGTTTTTTCATAACACCCCCGACATAAATTCAGTAGTGTTATAACAATAAATTGAATGGATCAGATAAATAATTTTTATATTTCATTCAACTCATGATGTTGATCATTCATTTTTATTTTTTCACAAATTTCCTAACAACATAATAAAGCAGCATCACAAAAGGTAAAACCAAAAATAATGCGCCAAATCCAAACGTTATGCAGGCAAAAATAATGCCGCCTATTGCACTCCCAAATAACAGGATAATCAAATAGAATAACAATTCACTAATCAAGACATCAAAACTTTGATTAGTGAATTGTTCACCCCAATCTGAGCGGCGATATCGTCTACGTTCTGAATTCTTATTATTCACAATATTTCCTATTCACATAACACCTATTCTTCTAACATAATGAGTGCTATGTGAGCAAAACAAAGATTATACGGATATGATCGACCAGTCTTGAATATCCCAACTCTGTTCTTGCGCTAATTTTTCTAAACGATCGTCTGGATTTACCGCAATCGCATGGGTTGCATACTCAAGCAAGAAACGATCATTGATTGAATCTGAATACGCCCAAGACTCATCGACTTCTCGTCCTTGTAACCACTGATCCAAACGAGCCAGCTTTCCTTTCTGATAACAAGGTAAACCTGTCACCTTACCCGTATACTTTCCATCCAGCACTTCAGCATTCGTAGCAATAATTTCGGTAATACCAAATTCACGAAAAATCGGAGCAGTAATAAAATCACTGGTTGCAGTAATCCCAACAATCGCATGTCCCATATCCTGATGCTTCTTGATTGCATCAAATCCTTTTGGACGCATTTGTGGGCGAATCACTTTTTGCATAAACAACTGATGTAGTTCAGTTAAATAAGTATTGTCATGCTTGGTCAAAAATTCAAAGACAAATTCATTATAGGCAATCGGGTCTAGCTGCCCTGCCTTATAGTCCTCATAGAATTTGTCATTCATTTGACGATGATGAACTGGATCAACCAAACCTTCATTCACTAAAAACTCACCCCATGAGTGGTCAGAATCGGTATTTAACAGGGTGTGATCTAAATCAAACAAAGCCAATTTCATATAAATGCTCATTTAAATGCAAATTAAAGAAAAAAAACGTAAATCTATTTCCGTAAGTGACTAAAAATTCGTTAAGATCATAGCAATTTTAAACATTTTACTTTGACCTTTTTCGAGTTGGACGTGAAGAGTGACTGTCCCCGAGATCAAAGTCAACGATATAGAGAAAATTTAGGTAGCCAAATGATCGACTCAGAAGGTTTCCGACCCAACGTCGGGATCATTTTGGCAAACGATGACGGACAAGTTTTATGGGCAAAACGCATTGGTCACAATGCTTGGCAATTTCCACAAGGAGGGATCCAGTTTGGAGAAACCCCTGAACAGGCACTTTATCGTGAACTGAGAGAAGAAGTCGGTTTATTGCCCGAACACGTCCAAATAGTAGCGCAGACTAAAAGTTGGCTGCGTTATCGTTTGCCACATCGATACATTCGGTCAGATTCTGATCCCGTATGTATTGGACAAAAGCAAAAATGGTTTTTACTGAAGTTAACGGCATCGCCCCATCATATTCAGTTAAATCTATCAGATCCACCCGAGTTTGATGAATGGCAATGGGTGAGTTACTGGTATCCGTTAGGTCAAGTGGTCAACTTCAAACGAGATGTTTACCGCAAAGCCATGATGGAATTATGTTTACAATTACCGCAGCGTTAATCATCAACAAATCATCACTTTAAGCAATGATTTTTGATAAAAGAGCTGTTATAACTAGACCGATAACGATTTATAAATTGGAGTAAACATCCATGTCAAACATGCAACTCGACACGCTTAGACGCATTGTGCAAGAAATTAATGCGTCCGTCAGTTTGCATGACTCTTTGGACATTATGGTCAATCATGTGGCTGAAGCGATGCATGTGGATGTGTGCTCAATTTATTTATTAGACGAACGAAATAAACGCTATGTGCTGATGGCTTCAAAAGGTTTGAAACCTGAAGCCGTCGGGCATGTTTCTTTAAATGTCGGTGAAGGTCTTGTCGGTTTAGTCGGTAAACGCGAAGAAATCGTCAACCTTGACAACGCACCAAAACACGAACGCTTTGCTTATTTACCTGAAACAGGTGAAGAACTGTTTAATTCATTTCTCGGCGTACCCGTCATGTACCGCCGTAAAGTGATGGGGGTTTTGGTCGTTCAAAACCAAGAACCTCAAGACTTTAGTGAAGCGGCTGAATCATTTCTTGTCACCTTATGTGCACAACTCTCTGGGGTTATCGCACATGCGCATGCCGTCGGAAATATTGATGTTTTCCGCAAGCCCACCAGTGGCTCATCTTACAAAACGTTCCAAGGTGTTTCGGGTGCTGGAGGTATCGCCTTAGGTCGTGCCATCGTACTCTATCCACCAGCCGATCTGGCTGCAATTCCCGATCGTGAAGCCGAAGATATTAGTGATGAACTTGAATTATTAGATCAAGCGATTGCTGCGGTACGTCTGGAGATTCAATCTTTAGATGAAAAAATGAAAGATTCATTGATGTCAGAAGAACGCGCATTATTTAGCGTGTTCTTACGGATGTTAGATGAAAATGCCTTGCCAAGTGAAATCAAAGATCATATTCGTACAGGAAGTTGGGCGCAAGGTGCTGTTCGTAAAGTCATTGATAAGCATGTGGCGCTTTTTGCACAAATGGAAGATGATTACTTACGTGAACGTGTCTCTGATCTCAAAGACCTCGGTCGCCGTATTTTAGCCTGCTTACAAGAAAATGATTCGAGTCACCGTGAACTTAGCCCAGACAGTATTTTAATTGGTGAAGAAATCAGTACGGCTGCCTTGGTGGAACTGCCCGTAGATAAGATTGCTGCGATTGTAACCTCTGAGGGTGCAGCCAATTCACATATGGTGATTGTGGCACGTGCTTTAGGTATTCCAACTGTAGTGGGTGTGACTGAATTACCGATTACCACCCTCGATGACATTGAAATGATTGTCGACGCTTATCAAGGGCGTATCTTTGTTAATCCACCACGTCGTTTGCGTCAACGTTATAAAGAAGTTCAAAAAGAAGAAGAACAAATCGCAAAAGATTTGAAGCAATACGAAACCAAGGATGCAATTACCCCTGATGGTGTCTCTATTCCGTTATTCGTCAATACAGGTTTGATGATTGATGTGGTTCGTGGGGTGCAACGAGGTGCGAAAGGCGTTGGTTTATATCGTAGTGAAATTCCATTTATGCTACGTGAACGCTTCCCTGGTGAAGAAGAACAACGTGCTATTTATCGTCAGCAATTAAGCCATTTTGCCAACAAGCCTGTGATTATGCGTACCCTCGATATTGGTGCGGATAAAGATCTGCCTTATTTCAGCATTGAAGAAGAAAATTCGGCATTGGGCTGGCGTGGTCTACGCTTTACCCTCGATCATCCTGAGATTTTCTCAGCACAAATTCGTGCGATGCTGAAAGCTAGTATTGGTTTAAATAATTTACATATCTTATTACCCATGGTCACCAGCGTCAGTGAAGTTGAGGAAGTTCTTTATTTATTAGAACGTGACTGGCTCGCGGTTCAAGAAGAAGAGCAAGTTAAAATCACCAAACCAAAACTCGGCATTATGGTCGAAGTACCGAGCGTACTGTTTCAAATTGGTGAGTTTGCTGAATTAGTTGACTTCTTTTCTGTTGGTTCGAATGACCTCACCCAATATTTACTGGCCGTTGACCGTAATAACCCACATGTCGCCAACGTCTATTCTCACTTTCATCCATCGATCTTACGTGCCTTAAAACGCTTAGTCGAAGACTGTCATGAGCATCAAAAACCAGTCAGTATTTGCGGTGAAATGGCAGGCGACCCGTTATCAGCAGTTTTATTGATGGCTATGGGCTTCAATACCCTTTCAATGAGTTCGAGTAATATTCTGCGCGTAAGAAAAGCGATTTGCCATGTGCCGATGACAGACGCGCAAAAACTACTGGATGATGTTCTACACATGAATAACCCATTAGTAATCAAAAGTTGGTTAGAACATTATTTTAAAACGCACGGTTTAGCCGATATGGTCAAATCAAATCGTTTGGTCAGCGCTTAAAAAAATCAATCAAGGCATCTTAACAAGATGCCTTTTTTACATAACTCCAACATCAGACCGCTCATATTTGGATGGAAATCGCTTTTATGATATTTCATTTAAGCATTCTTAAATTTTCTTTACCCGTAAATAATCACACCTCATAAATATTTATTTTTCATTGTTTTTTTATATTTTTTTTACAATTTACATCTGCAAAAAAATACGATTCATGTTTAAGATTTAAACAGCTTCAATCGAATAAAACATTTATGACATCAACTTTAATCCATTGGAAAAAAAGCATTCATCAATCTAGAGTAAAAATATAAATGATGTAAACACATTCATTGCAAAACCAAGTTTAGGCATCTGTGATCACGATACCCAACACACAAATGAATTGTAAATACATCTCTTTCGAAGACGGTCAAACAACTGAGATGACTAAGCTCACAAGTCATCTGAATGGAGATAAAACATGAGCCAAGACGACAAAAAATGTCCTTATAGCCACTTAACGACTGACTTTGGTGCCCCTGTAGTCGACAACCAAAATAGTATGACAGCAGGCGCACGAGGACCATTATTAGCCCAAGATTTATGGCTGAATGAAAAACTTGCTAACTTTGTCCGTGAGGTGATCCCTGAGCGCCGTATGCATGCCAAAGGTTCAGGTGCATTTGGTACATTCACTGTCACCCATGACATTACCCAATATACTCGCGCTAAAATTTTTAGCGAAATTGGTAAAAAAACAGAAATGTTTGCACGCTTTACCACGGTTGCAGGTGAACGTGGTGCCGCAGATGCTGAACGAGACATTCGTGGTTTTGCATTAAAATTCTATACCGAGGAAGGTAACTGGGATATGGTGGGAAATAACACCCCTGTCTTCTTTTTACGTGACCCACGTAAGTTTCCTGATTTAAACAAAGCTGTTAAACGTGATCCAAAAACCAACCTTCGTAGTGCCACCAACAACTGGGATTTTTGGACCTTACTTCCAGAAGCCTTACATCAAGTCACCATTGTTATGTCAGATCGCGGCATTCCTGCAAGCTACCGCCATATGCACGGTTTTAGTAGTCATACCTACAGCTTGATTAATGCAGCTAATGAACGTTTCTGGGTGAAGTTCCATTTCAGAACACAACAAGGGATTAAAAACCTAACCGATGCCGAAGCGGGCGAATTAGTTGGTCAAGATCGAGAAAGCCACCAACGTGATTTATTCGATGCGATCGAACGTCAAGACTATCCAAAATGGACGCTTTTTGTTCAGGTTATGCCAGAACAAGATGCAGAGAAAGTGCCATATCATCCATTCGATTTAACCAAAGTTTGGCCTCATGGCGACTATCCACTGATTGAAGTGGGTGAGTTTGAACTCAATCGCAACTCTGAAAACTTCTTCCTAGATGTTGAACAATCTGCTTTTGCACCAAGTAACTTAGTGCCTGGTATTAGCGTTTCACCTGACCGTATGTTGCAAGCACGTTTATTTAACTATGCAGATGCACAACGCTACCGTTTAGGTGTGAACTATCAACAAATTCCAGTCAATGCAGCACGCTGCCCTGTTCATAGTAATCACCGTGATGGTCAAGGTCGTACTGATGCCAATTATGGTGGCTTACCGCACTATGAACCAAACAGCTTTGGTCAATGGCAAGAGCAAGCGCAGTACAAAGAACCCCCATTAAAAATCAATGGTGATGCAGATTTCTGGGATTATCGTGAAGATGATCATGACTATTTCAGTCAGCCTCGTGCCTTGTTTGAATTGATGACACCTGAACAGCAGCAAGCATTATTTGACAATACTGCACGTGCGATGGGTGATGCATTAGACTTCATCAAATACCGTCATATTCGAAACTGTCATGCGTGCCACCCTGCTTATGGTGAAGGCATTGCGAAAGCATTAGGCATGACTATATCTGATGCTCTAGCAGCACGTGAAACTGATCCGGCTCGTCACTTACCAAGTTTCCTATAAGCCCTATAATCGACACAAAAGCATCTCTAGGATTGATGCTGATGAGTTAAGCATCATTTCATTATTACTGATTGATAAATCTCCCCTAGCCCCTCTTTGAAAAAGAGGGGAACACCATTGAGGATTAAATTTTGAAATATCCTCTCCTTTGAAAAAGGTGAGAAGCATCGCTTCGCAAGGGGAAGATTAAAAATGCTTAACTGACTGGCGTTATCTCTAGAGATGCTTTGTTATGATCACACATACATTTTAGATTTGCTGAGCAACCGCTCGGCTTCTTTCTAGGCTCTTTCCAAATAATAAACCCAACTCAAATAACAACCACATCGGAATCGCCAACATTGCCATGCTTAATGCATCAGGCGGTGTGATAAACATCGAGACCGTAAAACATCCAACAATAATATAACGCCGCTTCTCCGTGAGATATTGCGTACTTAATATTCCTGTGAGGATTAATAATAACGTTACGATGGGAATCTCAAAGGTTAGCCCAAAGACTAGAAATAATTTTAAGCAGAAAACCAAATAACTATTAATATCTGTCATCGGAATAACGCTATCGGGCGTAGCGTGCAGAAAAAAGGTTAAAATGGCGGGTAGCGTAATAAAGTAAGCAAAAGCGATGCCTAAATAAAACAACACAAAGCTGCTGAATAATAATGGAATCGCAATATGTTTCTCGCGTTGATATAAAGCAGGCGCAATAAATTGCCAAATCTGATACAGAATATAGGGCATCGCCAACATAATCGCGACAAAGAAATCGAGTCTAAAAGGTGCCATAAAAGTCGCTGTGACATCTGTTGCAATCATGCTGGCATTTACAGGTAATTGCGCGCGCAAAGGTTTGGACAAGATTTCATACAACCATTTCGCAAAGGGTAACATTGCAACGAAAAGCACAATAACAATCACCAAAACCTTGATGAGCCGCCGTCTTAATTCAAACAAATGTGAACTTACGGGCATTTGATTGAGCTGATCGGGTTGTTTCGGTATATCAGCTAAGGTCATCTGACTTTCCCTTCCCCTGTTGTAATCCAGCTATCGTTGCTGATGCAACGATCTCATCTAGCCCATTATTTACAGAGCGAATATCCTGTTGTTGCGCCACGATTGGATTTTGCTGTGAGTCAATCGTTTGCTGTTTACTGTTATGAATCTCAGCATTCATTTTGTCGAGCTCTTCACGCATACGCAGTTCCGTTTGCTTAATACGTTGCAACTCTTGTTGCATCTGTTCTCGTAATTCAGCGATCTTTAATTCTTGATCAAAAGTATCTTGGACATGGGTCAGGGTATGTTTAAATTTCGCATAATATCGTCCAAGTGTACGCATAGCGACAGGGAGCTTTTCTGGGCCAAGCACGATCAGTGCGACAAAACCCAATAAAATGAGCTCACTAAAACCAATATCAAACATAGGTCAATCAGCAAAAGTTACACATGATCAGACGTCTTATTTGCAACGGTATGATTCACATCAATAATCCGTTGCTTTTCCAAATTTTGTTTTTCGTCTTCATCTCGCACAGAATCTTTGAAATCTTTAACTGCACCACCCAGATCTTTCCCCAAAGATTTTAGTTTTGATGTTCCAAAGACCAAAATAATCACAACCAAGAGCAATAAAATATGCCAAACGGATAACCCCATCATAATGAAATTCCTTAATTTATTATTTTTTTAAATTATCAAAAAATAATGAACTCAAATCATGAATCTGGTTAAATCAATCAAGCTCTCTGTAATATTTTATTGTAAGCCTCTCTTTTTCCTCCACAATTCTAGAAAAAACCACAGAAAAACGTGAAAAGTAAAATTTATTCATTTATTTTATTATTCAAATACAGAAAGATACCGTTTTACTTAGATGTATTAACATTTAATCCAAGCATTACACATAATTACAACTTCTCACATTTTTTTCCATTCTCTATCAATATCTTAGACTCAAATCACAACAACAAAAACTGACGTGATTTTTTGATTTATAGCCATACCAAACTGAGTACAGCAAATTATTTTTGGGAGATCGTTAATGGAAGAACACCGCGTCAAAGATTCAATGGGTTTAGCACAAGATATTCAGAATATGTTAGCAAGACCGCTCAACCGCCGTGATGCATTAATTTTAGGAGCAGGTAGTTTAGCCACCTTGTTGGTCGGTTGTGGTGGCAGCACTGATGCAGCCAATAATAGCTATGCAACAACCAGTTCATCTAGTTCAAACAACTCAAGTTCGTCTAGCAACAATAATAACAATAGCTCAAGTTCATCTACATGCCCAAATCCAGTTCCGACAGAAACGGAAGGACCTTATCCTGCTGATGGTCATAACTCTCGAGTGAATGCCCTCACACGTTCAGGTATTGTCCGTAGAAATATTAAACCCAGCTTATTTACAGGAAATGTCGCTCAAGGTGTTCCTTTAACGTTGGCAATTAAATTGGTCAATACCAATGCCAATTGTGCAGTTTTATCTGGATATGCCTTATACCTTTGGCACTGTGACCGAGACGGTAATTATTCATTATATTCTTCTGGCGTGACCAATGAAGACTATTTACGTGGCGTCCAAGAGACAGACAGTAATGGTATGTTATATTTTGACACCATTTTCCCTGCGTGTTATTCAGGTCGTTGGCCGCACATCCACTTTGAAGTCTATCCAAATGTCAGTGTCGCAACGACTTATGTCAATCAGGTTAAAACCTCTCAATTTGCACTCCCTGCTGACATCTGCTCAACCGTCTATAATCAAGCGAGTGGCTACAGCAACAGTGTACGAAACTTGGCGCAAGTGAATTTATCATCAGATAATATTTTTAATGATGGTTACAGTACCCAAATGATGACGGTTACAGGCAGTGTATCTGAAGGCTATACAGCTACAATCGTCGTTGGCATTGCCGTTTAACACGCCAGATAAGCGAGAAATAGAGAAGAAATTGTACTGATTAAAGATCATCAGCACGTTTCAATATAGAAAATGATTGCGACATTAATACTGATAAGTTAAGCGAAATTCTTGGCTTATCAGTGCCTCAGAAATATTCAATTCAAATACTTGAATCTTGATTTTCCTAAATAATTCTTTATTCACCAATATTCAAATAGATTTTTTGATTCAACTCAGCGACAATTTATCCAAACAATGATTAGAAAAATCGCCATGAAAGATCAATTAGAACAACTCATTCAAACCTACAACATCATCCTATTCGATGCAGAATGTGTGCTGTGTTCGGCTTGGGCAGACTTTATGATCAAGCATGACCACGACTATCAATTCAAACTCGCATCTGTCCAGTCAAATTTAGGGCAAGCCTTGCTAAGGAAATATCAACTCCCAACTGATCATTTTGAAACGATGGTATTGCTTGAAAAAGGTCAGCTTTATACAGAATCAGATGCTTTTCTACGAATTATGCAACGCTTAGACTCCCCTTATTCAATACTCAGCTTTGGAAAGATGATTCCCAAAGTAATTCGCAATTTTGCTTATCGTCGTATTGCTTTAAATCGTTATCGTCTTTTTGGTAAAACAGAACAGTGCTATTTCATTACACCTGAAACTCAGCAACACTTTCTATTGGATGATGTCTTCGTATGAACAGCGCAAACCAAACCATTCAACAGATTTTAAAATTCTGTCAGTTCGTGATCGCAAGTCTTTGGATTTATCAAGGTTTAATACCCAAACTGGTTTTTCAGGTTGCAGATGAGCAGTATGTTTGGCAACAGTTACATATCCCAAGTATTTATATTCTATATTTAGTTTCACTCTCAGGCATTGCCGAGATGATTTTTGGCAGTCTATTTTTATTTGTGACACACAAATACTTGCATTGGCTCAGCATCATGAGTCTGGTTGGGTTATTTATTTTTGTTTTGTTTATCTACCCAAATCAAGTTTATCAGGCATTTAATCCCGTCGTCATGAATATCGCTATGGCAAGCCTCTCCATAATTGCTTTGTGGTGTATAGATTCAATACAACAGACTAAGCGCGAATAAAATGTCCTTCACGAATACAATAAAAGGGATTTACCAGTTTAGAAGATGATTTCACTGCTTGCTGCAATTCATGTTCTGGTGCATCACGATCTTCATCTGTGAGCTGAAAAGTTCGGAAATGAATTGCCAATGAACGATGGGCATGTAAATCTAAATGAGCATGAAAAGCATCTTGAGGGTTCATATGAACATAACGCATCAATAGGCGTGGTTCATAAGCACCGATTGGTAACAATGCCACACGTGCATCACCATAACGTTCATGGATCTGCTTAAAGTGACTTCCATAGCCTGTATCCCCTGCAAAAAAACAGTGTCCAGTCTTTGCCAAAAGAGAAAACCCCCCCCATAAAGCCCGATTTTGATCACGTGTCCCGCGCCCAGAAGCATGCTGAGCAGGTGTATAAGCAATTTTTAGTTCATCATGAAAAGGGATTTCTTGCCACCAATCCATTTCAATCAGATGTAAATGTTTCGGTAGATAATAACCATTGCCTAAACCTGTATAAATAGGCATTTTAAATTTTTGATGTAACCAATCTAAAGTTGCCAAGTCCATATGATCATAATGATTATGGCTTAACAAAACGGCATGAATGGTTGGGAGCTGTTCTAAAGCAATTCCTGCTGGACAAACCCGTCGAGGACCTTGCCCATGCTTTGGACTCACGTATTCACACCAAACAGGATCGGTCAGGAAATTATAAGGGCCAATCTGAATCAAAACCGTTGCGTGTCCCACAAACCAAATCTGCCAATTATTTAAATCTGCATGGGGTCGATTTTGTGGCAACTCCAACATCTGATTACGGCTATTTAACTCATGCGCTCGATCAACATTCCAAGTATAAGATTTACGCGTTGCCAACCATTTCAATAAACCCTTACGATCAAAAGGCGTGAGTGGTTTTTCCAAGTTATAAAAACGATCAACACCACAATGGTCAGAAGACTCATGCGGAAATGGAGGTTTCCCCCAAGTATGGCTCAAGCAAGATTTGGTCGGCAATTGATAGGTTAATGTCGGCTTATCTTTCATGTACTTCTTCTTTGGTGGACTTAAATCACACGAGGCTCTGTCTGTTTGGGATGTTAAACACCCCTTTCACTCTAACGTTTTCAAATCAATCTAATTGTATAATTTTTTAGAAAGTTTAATCCTGACTAAACAATCGAATTTGATCCTAACATAAGCTTGTTAGTTATGCTGATTTTCTCTAGCTGAGTCAATACAATTTTAAGCTAGCGCCGTAGTTTTATCACTGACTGATCTCATTTAATCTTTTAATACATTTTTTATATTTTAAGAGAAAGTATATTGTTTATAAAAACAGCTACTATATAATGCGCAACTAGAATTACTTTCTAACACTCATATTTAAAAATAATAGTAAGACATACTTGGATCAGTCTAATGGAATTACGCCATTTACGTTACTTTATTACGGTTGCTGAAGAACTTAGTTTCAGCAAAGCTGCATTGAAACTGCATACTGCACAGCCTTCTTTAAGTCAACAAATCAAAGACCTAGAAGATGACATTGGCGTTCAGCTATTTTATCGCACCAAACGAAAAGTTGAACTCACCGAAGAAGGTCTCGTCTTTTTAGAGCAAGCACGATTAACCCTAACCCAAGCTGACAAGGCAGTTACCATGGCCCGTCAAGTTGCTGCGGCTAAAGTACAATGCCTCCGAATCGGGTTCGTACCTTCTGCTGAAATTCGAATTTTTCCCTATATTTTCCCACGCTTACGTATAAAAACGCCAAAATTACAAATTAACACCTTTAATTTAAAAGAAAGTGACCAAATTGCTGAATTAAAAAAAGGTGATTTAGACATTATTTTTATTAATCAAGATTTTCAAAATGAACATTTTGCGAGTCAATTGGTCTTAACAGAATCTTTGATTTTTATGCTACCAAAGCAGCACCCTCTTGCAAAATTTGCCGAAATTACGGTCGAACAGTTAAGTGAGTTAGAGCTTTCGTTACTCTCTCACAAGCTTTCTCAGCCACTTTCACAAACCATCCTAAAATATATCGATCAACACCAAATACAATTTAAAGCGATTCACGAAACCAATAGCATTGCAGAAAGTATTGAAGCGGTACATGCAGGATCAAGCTGCGCTATTTTACCTTCATATATGCAGGCATTGGCAACTGACCAAATTGTCGTTCGTTCATTAAGCCATATGCTTCCATGCCTTGATGTGTTTATGTGTTTCCATAGAACAACACCAAGTCAGGCAACAGAACAGTTTCTAGAAGAAATTAGATTCGTTTTTGAACTTGATCAACTTGCTTTATACGCAAGTTAAACCATGCTACTTGTAAGTTAAGAATGGTGAAAATATAAATACAACAAGACAAATCATCAATGTCAAATGCTGAAGCGTTAGATATTTCGCTTCAGCATGTATATCACATCAACTTTGTCTAAAAAGTTTTAAGCCTTACTAAAAAATGCTGCAAACTTTTGATAGCTTGCACGTTGTTTTACATTTTCTAAGTATTGCTCAATCACTGGATGTGTCTGTATTTGACCCATTTTTAACTGCCAAAACAACATCGCTGCAACCACTACATCTGCGGTTGTAAACTGTTGACCACACAAATATGGATCAGCTTCACTCAAGCCCTGAATAAAAGCCTGATAAGCTTCTTGATAATCGCCATAACCAACAAACATTTTCTGATCAGGTTTTATATCAATCCCCAACATTTTATTGGTCGATGCAGCCTCCCAAGGTCCTGAAATAAACATAAGCCAACGATAGTACAAGCCTCTCTTAGGATCGTTTAATGCAGGAGCTAAACCTTTATCCGCAAATTTATCCGTCAAATAAGCACACACTGCCCCAAGCTCATAAATTGCCACGTCCCCATCAACAAGAGCAGGAACTTTGCCAAAAGGATGGATTTTTAAATATTCGGGTGCTTTCATTTCAGTTTTGTATGCAACTTCTATCCGTTCACAGGTCACCCCTAACTCAATCAGCAACCAATCAACAACCGCACCTCGAGACTGAGTATTTGTATAAAATTTAAGTGTCATTTTTCATATTTCCTTGTTTGTTGGTGTTATTAAAATTTAATGGTTTGAATTGTCAATTTTTGTCAGTAGTCGAACGACAAACCTCTTGTGCCCACCATTGTTGAAAAAGTTGTTGTTTGAATTGTGGGTATAATTCCTGACTCAAACTTAAACTTTGCATCCGATCAAGCCGAAAGTTTCGAAAATCACTGCGTAACTCACACCAAGCAGCGAGCACAATCTTGTCATTAAAATAACCTAAAGCAAATGGCCAGACTGTTCTCGCACTTACTCGCTGTTGTTCATCCACATAATCAAAAAAGATTTTAACTTGAGTTCGAATCGACACTCGAACCTGTTCTACCAATGCTTGATTGACAGGCAACCATACATTAAATGCTCTGAGTGTCGTTTGCTGCAATAAATTTTGTCGATGCTCAGGCAATACCGTATTTAACTTTGCCAATACTGAAATTGATGCTTCATTCAAAGCCTGATCAGGAACACTTTTCAGCCAATATAGGGCTAAAAACATGGCTTCAATTTCATTTTCATTCAATGTCATTGGAGGAAGCAAAAAATCTTCTTTAAGTTGAAACCCCAATCCTGCCGCTGCATCAATATGAACACCCTGCGAACGTAAGGTTTCAATGTCGCGATAGACACTACGCTGACTGATCTGCAAACGCTCTGCCAAAATCTGCGCTGTCACGGGATAACGATATTCGCGAAGGAGTTGTAATAAATTCAGTAATCGAATAGAACGACTCATGCTATCCCTATTGTTATTATTGATGATGAGAAAATCAGCTTTCTCACCATCTTACTTTGCAAATAATGTGAATCGCTTAACTTTCAGTAATCGCTGCGCGTTCCAATATACTTTGCAAATAAGCATGTAAATCCTGCACATTATGAGCAATCGTTAAAGGCTGGTATTGTTGCAAAGTTTCAATACTATGCACCCCATAACTGACGCCAATACGTGGCATATTCAGATTTCGAGCCATCTCTAAATCGTAACTGGTATCCCCCACCATGATGGCACATTCAACCGCTACATCCAACTCAGCAAGAATCTCCTGCAACATCAATGGATCAGGTTTAGACTTGGTTTCACTAGCTGCACGGGTAATGTCAAAAATTTCATGGCTATGGGTTTGAGTCAGCACACGATCCAAACCCTTACGACTTTTACCTGTCGCAACTGCAAGCTTTAAGCCCTGCTGTTTTAAATCAGCCAACAGCTCTGCCACACCACTAAACCACGCATCACCTTTTGAATTGGCAACATAATGATCCGCATAGCATTGCAAAATGTCTTGCTGTAAATCAGGAACTTGAGGAAACAGGATTTGCATCACTTCAGGTAAACCTAAGCCAATGATACTTTTTGCAGCTTCACTCGTTAAAGGCTGCTCAAACTGCTGCGCTGCGTATTGCAAACTCGCCACGATTTGTCCAACCGAATCGAATAAAGTGCCATCCCAATCAAAAATCACCAATTCGATATTTTGACTCATTTCTGCTTTCTCAATTCATTGATCACTTGTTGCATATCTTCTGGCATTGGCGCTTCAATCACTGGATAGTTTGGTATTTCTAAGCGCATTGCATGTAAGCACAAACGTCTTGCTTCTGGGCCTTTATAAGCGGTGTTATGCCCATACTTATCATCACCTACCAGAGGATGCCCAATACTTAAACCATGCACACGAATCTGATGGGTACGTCCAGACAAAGGCGAAGCATGTACCAAAGTTGCTGTCTTAAAGCGCTCTACCACTTTCAAATCAGTTTTACTTGGCTTACCTTCTGAAGTAACACGTACACGACGTTCACCATTGGCAAGCTCATAACGCAGTAAGGGTGCATCGATCATTTGCCGATCTAAGCTGATTTGTCCTTTGACAATTGCAGCATAGGTTTTTTGAATTTTATGTTCACGCAATAAGTCCTGAAGCAGTTTTAAGGTGCTACGTTTCTTACTAATCATGACTAGACCCGAAGTATCTCGGTCAATACGATGAATCAATTCTAAATACTTTTTACCTGTTGCAGCACGTAAGGCTTCGATCAAGCCATATGCCACACCACTGCCACCATGGACTGCTATACCAGATGGTTTATTCACGACCAATAAACCTTCATCTTCGTAGACCACGCGGCTGAGTAAGCTTTGCGCCACGCTATCACTCACAGGTGCAGCAGTTTCATCCTTTTGTTCATAACGAATTGGTGCGACACGAATCTGATCGCCAATGCTCAAACGTGTTTCTGCTTTTATTCTTTTTTTGTTTACACGTACTTGTCCTTCACGAATCAAACGGTAGATTCGACTTTTGGGTACACCTTTTAATCGGGTAAATAAAAAATTATCTATTCGCTGCCCGTCTTGATGCTCATCCACGTCAAACCAAGTGACACTTTGCCATTGTTGTGTAGAATTCATACGCTCGATTAATCCAAGATTTGCTAAATATGATTAAAAATTGATCATTTAGCTAAGTTATTTCACAAGAAACCTAAACTTAGCCCATAGGCAGATGCCGCAAGGTTTGATATATTCAGCGCACGGATACCACCGTAAGTGAGCATCAGATCAAAAATTTTATTTAGATAAAATTTTACATCGACGAGATATTCACCAACAACTCGGATAGGTCCTAAAGAATTATGCCGACGCCGAAGGCTTATTATATCGGCAAAATGGCAAACTGTTGCGTTTAATTGTGCATCTGCACATACAGTTTGTTCATAAAAAATATGTTGCCAGCAAATTTGTTGGCTATTAAACGTAAACTGATCCACATCAGACAATTTGCTCCCTGATGTCGCATTCAGGCTAAAGCGTTGATGCATTGGAACTGCTAAGCAGAGATACGATGATCATTCCGTATCAAGACTTCCAGATGGATCGACTTCAATGCTCAAGACAGTGAAAGTCGCCATCCAATGCACCGCTCACCCGCCAGTGAAGCGTCTAGGAACTTTGATTATGCTGGGTCTAACGATATTTCACAGATGTAAAACATGGATGAAATATCAATAGGCTAAAGATTAAAGCAGTATTGCTGACATCGAAATAACCGTATCAAAGCACAAACTGAATATTTACGTCAGTGGTTTCAGAGCATGATCTACAAAGCTGCTTCTGAGTCTTGATCGCGCCAATTTGATGTTTGCTCAAAAGTATTGGGCTTGTTGTTTGTGTGCATCACTATTAGGTGTCACACCCATGAAACGTATGTTGATTAATGCAACCCACGCCGAAGAAGTTCGCGTTGCACTGATTACTGGTAATCGCCTTTACGATTTCGATTTAGAAAATCGTACTCGTGAACAAAAAAAATCAAATATCTATAAAGGTCATGTCACTCGCGTTGAGCCGTCTTTAGAAGCGGTTTTCGTTGAGTACGGCGCACAGCGTCAAGGCTTTTTATCAATGCGAGAAATTGCAAACTCGTATTTCAAAGCGGATCCTCGTCAAACTTCAAATATTCGTGAACTTATTACCGAAGGCACGGAGTTACTGGTTCAAGTTGAAAAAGAAGAACGTGGCAATAAAGGTGCTGCGCTTTCGACTTTCATCTCACTTGCTGGTCGTTATTTAGTTTTAATGCCAAATAACCCGAAAGGTGGCGGTATTAGCCGTCAAATTTCAGGTTCGGTACGTGAAGAGCTGAAAGAAATTTTAGCCTCTTTAAACATACCACGTGGCATGAGCGTAATCGTTCGTACAGCGGGCATTGGTCGTACACAAGAAGAGTTACAACTCGACTTGCAACACTTACTTGATCTTTGGGCACAAATCCAAGGTTCAGCAAGTTCTGGGCCATCACCAATGTTGGTTCATCAAGAAGCAGGTGTCGTAACACGTGCGATCCGTGATTATTTACGTGATGACGTGGCTGAAATCCTGATTGATAGTGAACAAGCCTACAACGAAGCGTATAACTTCGTAAAAGCAGTGATGCCACGTCAGTTAGACAAATTAAAAACTTATACCTTGAATGAGCCATTATTTGCTCATTTTGGGATTGAAAGCCAAATCCAAACCGCTTATGAACGTGAAGTCAAACTTCCATCTGGCGGTTCTATCGTGATTGATCAAACTGAAGCTTTAGTTTCAATCGATATTAACTCTGCGAAATCAACCCGCGGACACGATGTCGAAGAAACGGCTCTAAATACCAATTTAGAAGCAGCAGAAGAAATCGCACGCCAACTTCGTTTACGTGATATCGGTGGTTTAGTGGTCATCGACTTCATTGACATGACCAAAGACCGCAACCAACGTATGGTTGAAGCGAAACTACGTGAAGCGACACAAAGTGATCGCGCACGTATTCAGTTCGGTCAGCTTTCACGTTTTGGTCTCATGGAAATGAGTCGTCAACGTTTACGTCCTTCTTTGGAAGAAGCAACAGGTTATGTCTGCCCACGCTGTCATGGCACAGGTATGGTACGCGACTTACGTTCGCTGTCACTTTCAATCATGCGTAAAGTGGAAGAAATTGCCTTACGTGAACGTCAAGGTGAAGTACAAGTTGAAGTGCCTGTTGAAATTGCAGCATTCTTATTGAATGAAAAGCGTCACAGTCTAGTTTACTTAGAACAAACCTCAAATGTACGTGTCACCGTATTGCCTCACCCACACTTGGAAACACCACATTACCAAATCCAGTTCAATCCAGACGGCTTTGCACCATCAAGCTATGAACGTACCGAAGCAACGCGTTCAAGCGAAAAAGAACTAGGCTATGAGTCTTCTGACTGGCATTTAGAAGAAGCAGAACACACGCATGCTGCACCTGCACAAAACAATGCCGCAGCGCAGCAAAAGAAAGCTGCACAACAGCAAGCAGCTCAACCTAAACAAACACAACAAGCAGTTGCACAAAAGTCAGCTAGTCCTTGTGCTTGGTTAGAAAATTTATTTGTTCAAAAGCAAGCGCAAACCACTGATCAATCACGTTCAGCACAAAATGCAGCAGCATCAATTGAACAAATGATTAATAACGGTGCGGTAAGCCGTGGTCAATTTGGTCAGGTCAATGTACCTGTTACAACGACTGAAGCAGTCGCACCCGTTGCAAATAATGCTTATATTTCACAATCACCAGTGAAACAAGAAGCACGTGAATCATTTGAGAAGGATGAGAAATCTCATCGTCCAAATCAATCACAAAACCAAAAGAAACGTAAGCATAAAGAGCAACGTGAACAGCATTCACATGTGCATGAACAACAACCGAATCAAGTGCATGAAGAAATCGTTCAAGTCCCTTCTCGTCAAGAACAACCATCACGCCAAGAGCAACGTGAGTTAAAGCGTCAGCAAAAACGCCAACAACCACAAGAGCATCAAAACCAACAGCAACATCATGATGCTGTACATGGAAATAATGATAGCACTCCATTACCACGTCGTGATCGTAATAACCAACAACGACCAAACCGACCAAATCGCCATCGTGACCAGAGTGTTCTAAACGAAATGCCTATTGCAACAGAACCTGCTGTTAATCCTCAGCAAGTTAAAGTTGATGTAATTAATGCACCTCGTACCGAACCCATGAACACAGCACTGATCGTCAACATTGATCAAGGTCAAAGTGAAATTGTTGCACTCAACGCACAACAAACTTCAGCCCCTGCTGCAAAAGTAGAAGCTGCACCTGTTGTTGTAGAGAAACCTGAAACAATTGAACCTGTTCAAACAGAACAAGCTGTTGTTGAAGTTGCAGAAGAAGTCGCTGTGGCGGAAACAGCTCAAGCACCTGTCAAACGCGCGAGCAATGATCCACGTTCACGCAATCGTCAACGTAATGCTCAAACTGCGCAAAAAACAGCTGTACCTAAAATTGCACCATCGCAAATTCCAACGCTGGGTCAATACACATTAGGTAGCTTGATTCGTCATGTCTATGGCGAAGATTGCACGATCTTAATTGAGCAATTTGGCTTAGTAACAACGTTTAATCGTGCATTACAAAAGTTTGCTGAACAATATGCAACTACATTAGTGGTTGGAACAACTGTTGAAAAAAAGCGCCCAGTAACACGTGATGCTGAACTTCCAACTCAAAAGCCAACTGAAGAAGCCGAACCTGCACCAATGCTGGCATTAACGCCACCAGAAGCAGCGGCAATTCGTGTTGCCAATGATCCACGTGAACGTCGTCGTTTGGCTAAACTTGCTGCGGAACAAGCAAAAGAAGCACATATTGCTGCAAATACAACTGTTGCGCCTGTTGAAACTACTGAATCGAAAGAAGAAGTGCAAGAAACAGTCACGACTCCTGTTGCAGAAGAAATAGCGGCTGTTACTCCAGAGCAACAACCACTAGAACTTGACAATACAGATGCTGCTCCAGCAGAAGTCATCTCTGCTGAAACTGCTGAACAACCCGTAATCATCGAGGCTGAACCTGTTGTAGAGGTTGTTGCTGAAACAACTCAAACTGTTGAAAACAATGAACCATCAACAAGTCCAACAGATGCCGAGGCAGAAGACGAAGCAGCAAAGGCGGAAAAAGAAAAGTCTAACCGCCCACCACGTCGCCCACGTGGACGCCCACCTAAAAAGAGTACGACTGGCAATGAGTAATTTGCTAAATTGCACTCAATAAGACAAAGCCTAGTCATTTCGATGACTAGGCTTTTTTGTTATTTTGTCAGATTAGGTTGATTGCTCTAGGGACTTACCAGTAAAAACAGCATCAACAACAATGATGTTAATGGTTGTGTTCTAACAGATAGCCATTTTGGACTAATCGAAAAATAAACAGGATTGATATGAGCCAAACTACGCAGACCGATATTATTACTCTTAGTGATGTAGCAACTAGACTTCCAAACTTCATCACCAAAGTACCTCATATCCTCAATGGACTTAAACAAGCGTACATTCGAACGCCAACCTCACCTGCTGGTCTAGGCATTGCCTTTGAAAAAGCAGTCAAGCGCAACCCTAAAGGCATCGCGCTGTTATTTGAAGAGCAAAGTTACAGTTACCAAGCACTCAATGAATGGGCAAACCAAATTGCGCATTATTATTTATCTCTTGGTGCTAAAAAAGGTGATGTGATTGCAGTGATGGTTGAAAACCGTCCTGAATTAATCGTATCAATTGTCGCTTTAGCAAAAATTGGGGTCACCATTGCACTGGTCAATACTTCACAAGTTGGTAAAGTCCTTGCTCACAGTATCAACTTGGTCAATCCAATTGCGGTGATTGCTGGTGAAGAAGTCCGTGCTGCAATTGATGAAGCTCGTCAAGATTTAAAAGTTCCACAAGACCGTTTCCATTGGTTTGCTGATCAAGAAACACGAAAAAATGCAGGCACAGCACCAAAAGGTTATGTCAATCTTGCACAACAAATTGATCAATTTCCTAAATTCAATCCATCTACTACGCGTACAGTAACGGGTAAAGATGGCCTGTTTTATATCTATACTTCAGGTACAACGGGCTTACCAAAAGCGGTTATTTTTACACATAGCCGTTGGACACTGGCTTATGGTACTTATGGGCATATTCTCAATCTTGGTAAAGATGATGTGATGTATGTGACCCTTCCACTCTATCATGCGACAGGTGTGGTGGTGTGCTGGTGTGGTGTGATTGCAGGTAGTGCAACACTTGCAGTCCGTCGTAAATACTCGACCAGTGCATTTTGGAAAGATGTTCAAAAGTTCAATGCTTCGGCAATTGGCTATGTTGGTGAACTCTGCCGTTACTTAATTGATGCTCCTGTCACTGAACAAGATCGCGCTCACCGTGTCACCAAAATGATTGGTAACGGGATGCGTCCAAATATTTGGGGTAAGTTCAAAGAACGTTTTGGCGTTCAAGAAGTGCTTGAACTTTATGCATCAAGTGAAGGTAATGTTGGTTTTAGTAATATCTTCAACTTTGATAACACTGTTGGCTTCTCTCCAACACCTTATGCAATCGTTGAGTTTGATAAGGAAAAGAATGAACTCGTTCGTGATAAGAAAGGCTACTGTAAGAAAGTAAAAACAGGCGAAGTTGGCTTACTCGTTGGTAAAATCACCAGTCGCTCACCATTTGATGGCTATACCGACCCAGAAAAAAACAAATCTGTCATTTTAAAAGATGTGTTTACTAAGGGTGATTCATACTTCAACACAGGTGACTTGGTTCGTGACATCGGCTTCCGTCATGCACAATTTGTCGACCGTTTAGGTGATACCTTCCGTTGGAAAGGTGAAAATGTTTCTACAACAGAAGTTGAGAACATGGTCTGCGAATATGACAAAATTGTAGAAGCAGTGGTGTACGGTGTTGAAATTCCAAATACCAATGGTCGTGCAGGTATGGCAGCAATCACGTTGGTCGATGGCGCAGAACTCAATGATGCTGATTTGGGCAATATGGTGAATGTGTTTAAGAAATGCTTGCCATCATATGCAATTCCAGTATTTTTACGCATTCAAGCGAAAGTTGAAACCACTGGCACATTTAAATACCAAAAGAATAAACTTAAAGAAGATAACTTTAATCCAAGTAAAACGTCTGAACGCTTACTGGTTTTATTACCAGGTGCGACGAGTTATTGTGATGTAAATGCTGAAATCTTTAATAATATTCAAAGTTATCAATACCGTTTCTAGTATAATTTTTAACTAAACAAGAGGAAATTGTGCTTTTTATAAACAAACATGCAGATGTTTTTAAATTTCCTCTTGTGTTAGCTGAATAACTTGCTAGAATACGCAACATCAAAACGAGATGGGTCGTTAGCTCAGCTGGTAGAGCAGCGGACTTTTAATCCGTTGGTCCCGCGTTCGAATCGCGGACGACCCACCATCTAATGTTTTGAACCCTTATCGGGTCGTTAGCTCAGCTGGTAGAGCAGCGGACTTTTAATCCGTTGGTCCCGCGTTCGAATCGCGGACGACCCACCAAATTCTAAAAAGCCCCATCATAAATGATGGGGCTTTTTATTTGATGTGAATATATCCCCTATCTAATCATAAGGTAAGCTGACACATTCAAAACCTATTTTAATGAACTCAATTAATTACAGTCTTCCCATAAAAAGAATAGTTGTATATGAAATTAAAAAACGTCAGCAGATTTGTATAACTAAGCTCAGCAAAAACATGCTATTCAAAGGCTGTAAACCACCTGACTTAATTACACACCAACCAATTAAAGCCCAATAGAAACAACTCGATATAATGTCTAGGAAAAACTGAGCTTGTTATTTAACTCAAATTTGAATCAGCTTCTACCAATTTACTTCAAAGTAAATGTAAATCAACTCGCTTCTACTTCAGCTTGTTTCGCATAACGGTCAACCACAACACTAATCATCATATCGCCTTGCACATTGACCACAGTACGTACCGTGTCCAGTACACGGTCAATTGGTAGCAAAATCGCAATTGCTTCTGCTGGCAACCCAACCGACTGCAAAACCATAATCATGGTCACCATACCTGCACTTGGGATTCCTGGTGCGCCTAATGAAGCAATCATGGCCGTTAAACACACAATGATTTGCTGCGTTAAACTCAAATCTAAACCCATCAAATTTGCAATGAATAAAGCGGCGGCTGCCTCATAAAGCGCAGTACCATCCATATTCAATTGTGTACCCAAAGGGATGACGAAACCTGCCGTTTGTGGTCGCACACCTAAATTTTCCTGCGCACACTTCATACTGAGTGGCATCGTCGCTGAACTTGAACTGGTCGCAAATGCGGTGACTAAAGCTGTGCGTGCACCTTTAAAGAAAGTGATTGGATTCATTTTACCAAAGATCCAAAGTAACGCAGGCAAAACAACCGCACCATGAAAAATCGTTGTTCCTGTCACAACGACTGCAAATTCAAGCAGTCGACTCAACACCGAAAGATCTTCGGTCGCGATCAACTTAGCGAGTAATGCAAAAATACCGATAGGTGCAAGCTTCATTACCCAACCGACAAGCATCATCATCATGACAAAGAATTGTTGGCAAGTATTGCGAACCAAGCTAAAGCTTTCACCCCCTTTGACCAATGCCACCCCAAGCAACAAAGCAAACACTACAACAGCAAGGACATTGCCTTCACTAAACGCTTTAAAAGGGTTAATTAAGGTGTTTTGGATAAAACTGGTGAGGAAACTAGATGGTGTGAGCGTATCAGGCGTCTGATGATTTTGCATGGCATCTTGGAAGATTTGAATATCAACTCCTTTACCTACATCAAACAGATGCGCACAACTAATACCTAAAATCAAGGCTAAGGTTGTTGTCGTTAAACAACTCAGTGCTGTAATTTTCCAGACTCGCCCAAATTGTCCACCGGCCTGTAAATTTGAAACCCCCACCACAATTGAACTAAAAATCAGTGGGATGAGCAGCATTTTGAGTAAACCAATAAAAATACTACTTAAAATACTAAGCCCATATAAACTCTGCTCAGTAAAACTGGCATGGGGATAAAGGGTTAACAGAAAACCACATATGACGCCAAGTATGGCTGCAATGAGAATTTGTGTATTTAAATTCATTCTGATTAATAAAATATTTTAGCTTGTGGCTACTATGGCACGCTCATATTGAAGAATCGAGCAATTTTTTGTCACAACCTTATGACAAAAAAGCCATCTAAACGATGGCTTTAATTTGAATTTTTCAAATCTAATTCTACTGGGTTTCAATTTCTCTGAGCCGAATCAAGCCTTCTTGAACCGTACTACAGACCAATTGACCATTCTGCCACATACGTCCAAAGTTGAGACCTCGTGAACTCGCACTAATAGTAGCTTCCATATCATAGAGCATCCAATCATCAGCACGTAACGGACGGTGAAAATAGATGGTATGGTCAATACTTGCACATTGTAAATTTGGAGAAATCCAAGATAACCCATGTGGACGCAATGCTGTGGTCATCAAAGTAAAGTCTGAATAGAACGCAACAATGGCTTGATGTAATGAAATCTCATCCAAATTTTGTGGAATACGATCATGGGTGCGAATGTAATGCGCATAAAATGGCGCTTCAGGTTGAGGCTGAAATGGATTGACAGGTCGTGTCGGTCTAATTTCCACATGGCGCTCACGCATAAAGCTCGTACGTGCATTTTCTGGTACGAAGTTGAGCATACTTTCTTTTAATTCTTTCTCAGATTTCAGCTCTTCTGGCGCAGGATATTCTGGCTCTTTGTGCTGATAATTCAAACCCTCTTCTGGGTTGGCAAAAGATACCATCGCAGAAAAAATTGTTCGTCCATGTTGAATCGCACGCACTTGTCGACTGGCGAAACTTTTACCATCTCTGAGTGGATCAACCTCATAAATAATCGGGGCATCGACATCGCCGCCATATAAAAAATAAGCGTGCAAAGAATGTGCTGGACGATTTGTTGTATAAGAGGCAGCTCTTAATGCTTGTCCAAGAACTTGTCCACCAAATACTCGTTTGCCGACCAAATTACGGCTCTTGCCTCGGAAAATATGCTCTTCCAACTTTTCCAAAGTCAAAAGTTCAACCAGTTCTTGAGTTAACGCATTCATGTAATTGCCTTCCAACATCAATGAGGAGAGATCAATCCATCCTTTAAGGATCGATCATTTTGATTGTGCCACAAATTCCAATAAATATGCTCAGGATAAAATGATTCATCCGTCACATTAATATCTACTTATAACCGCTAAAAATACGATTTTTAACGATAAAATCTACCAAATACGCTATATTTTGTCAGAAAATAACATATCGTTTCATGGCAGAATATCGCAAAATGTCATGTTGACGTTTGTGTTCATCGAGCTTCGCCTTGCGCTGCACTTTAAGCTGCGCTTTCTTATGGCACTATAACAACACCTCATGCTCAGGGTTATCATTTAGGAGTTTGTAATGTCCAAGACTGGATTTGGTCAAATGTATCGCCAACTTTCGAGTAAGTTACTTGACCTCGTGGTCACCCCACATGTTCTTGGTGAAGTTCCTACAGAGTCCACCGTAACTGAGCAAAGCACAACAGATTCAAATACCGTAATTTGCTATGTTTTACAAAATTATTCACGTAGTAATGCCTTAGTCGTCGATGGAGAGACTCGCCGTCTGCATCTAAAACCAGCTTTAGATGCAATGAGTTTTGGTAGTTATCAAGAAAAAAACTCAGTTCTATTTTTACATCAAAATGAAAATAACCTTTTTAACACACAAACCTACCCACCACGTCTTCTACAGCTCATCGAAGCATTAGAACAAACTGCTGAAGTAGAAGTTCAACTGGTACCCGTCACTGTACTGTGGGGACGTTCGCCAGACAAAGAAGATTCTTGGTTTAAATTATTATTTTCTGATACTTGGGCAACACCAGGTACAGTGAAACAACTCATGAATATTGGCTTACATGGGCGCGATTCATATTTAGAGTTTCATGAGCCTCAATCTTTACGAGAATTGGTAGATTATGCCAAGAAGCATCACCCAAATATTTCGCCTGCAACTTATATTGCAAGTTCGTTAGACACTTACCTCGATCAGCAACGTGAAGTGGTACTAGGCCCTGACTTATCTGACCGCCGTAATGTGATGCAATCAGTGGTGAAGGCACGCGATGTACAAGATGCCATTCGCCGTGAAAGTATTCAACATAAGATCAGCATGCTCGAAGCAGAACGTCGTGCAATTGGCTACGTAAATGAAATCGTTTCTGATTATTCAGCTTCTGCCGTTCGTTTTGCCGATATGGCTTTAACCCGCTTATGGACACAACTCTATGACGGCGTTGAAGTACACAACTTCAGTACTGTGCGTGAACTCGCAAAAGACTACGAAATTATTTACACACCTTGTCACCGTAGCCATATCGACTATTTACTCTTGTCATATGTAATCTATAAACGTGGCTTAATGATTCCATATATCGCTGCGGGTGATAACTTAAACTTACCGTTTGTTGGTCAGTTATTACGTGGTGGTGGTGCGTTCTTTATTCGCCGTTCATTCCGTGGAAATGCACTATATACCTCTGTATTTAAGGAATATTTATATAGCATTCTGTCACGTAACACCCCAATCGAATACTTCATTGAAGGTGGTCGTTCACGTACTGGACGCTTACTTCCACCGAAAACAGGTATGCTCGCAATGACCGTACATGGTCATTTACGTGGACGTGCGAAACCGATCGTCTTCTTACCAACGTATATTGGTTATGAGCGCTTGATGGAAGGCTCAACTTACGTAGGTGAAATGCAAGGTAAGCCAAAAGAAGCTGAATCAATTTTTGGTATCGTCAAAACCTTACGAAAAATTGAAAGAATCTTTGGCAAAGTACACGTCAACTTTGGTGAACCTGTTTTCCTTGATGATATTTTAAAGCAGCATAATGCAGATAAAATTCAGATTGAAAAGAATGATGCACCGATTCCTGCTGAAGTGTCTCGTGTTGTTTCTAGCTCAGCCAATCTGATTTTAGAAAATATTAACCGAGCAGCGGTGATCAATCCTGTTTCTTTACTGTCTTTGATTTTATTGGCAACACCAAAACACACACTAGATGAAGAAATCTGTATTAAACAGCTTGATATCTACCGTGATTTGGCGACACAGCAACCTTATGATGAACGCACTCAAGTAACATCATTATCAGGTAAAGAAATCATTGCCTACGGTTTAAAACTCAAGCTCATTAAACGCGTGCAGCATGTTTTAGGCGATATTATTGCAATTGAAGATAATCAAGCCGTCTTGCTAACTTACTTCCGCAACAACATTTTACATGCCTTTGTATTACCATCATTGGTTGCATCATTGGTTGAGCATAACGGTAAAATTAATAAAACAGATTTAAGCAATGTGATTCGGACTTTATATCCTTTCTTAAAAGCTGAACTGTTTATGAAATGGCAAGCGGCTGAATTACAACAGCACATTGATACATATATTGATGCGCTCGTTCAAATTGGTCTCATTTTCCAAGATCATGATGGTAACTTATTTAGCCCAACACCAAACAGTGAAGAACATCAGAAGCTTTTAACATTAGGCATGCCTGTTAAACAAAGCTTAGAGCGTTATTACATGACGCTTGCACTGATTACGCAACGTGGTTCTGGCAATATTTCAACCAAGCAAGTTGAAGAACTCAGTCATTTATTAGGTCAACGTTTATCTGTCCTATATGAGTTTAATTCACCTGAGTTCTTCGATAAGTCTTTATTCCAAAGCTTTATTAAAGTCCTTACACAGCAAAATTATATTCGTAATAATGAACAAGGTTTCATTGAGTATGATGATAATTTCAGTGAAATGGCTGCAGGTGCTCAACTGGTACTGGATGAAACGACATTGCAAATGTTGCAACACATCACAACGTTTAGTGATGAAGAACTTGCAACCGCTTTAGAAGCAATGGCATCACAGCAAGCAAAACGCCGTTTAAAACGCAAGAAAGCTTAACGCTATCAACATTCATTTCTTCTGTGTTAGTTAAAGCATGAATCGCTTTGGCTAACACAACCTATCGACGACACTCTAAATATTTAGGGTCATCTAAACATTTTAGTCGTTTGATTAGCTCGACAAAATACGCATCATAATAACCAGAATTGACATAACGATTGCGAATCTTCGCCACTAGAGCTTCATAACCTTGTTTTTCATATCCCGAAATATCAGCCCAATAATAGGCAGGTAAATGATTTTCCCATTGCATTGCCTGAGCAGCCAAAACATTACTATTTTTCACAAACCAAGTTCGGATTTGATGCCCAAAACCATTTGGATAAGCTTGAGGTCGAATCACAATATTGATTGCAAAATACGCGACTGGAAAATTTACAACTTGGGTCGATTCACCAAATTCCTTTTTCAAGTTATAAGGTAATACGCCATATGCTGGCGCAGCCAAGATATCGATCTTCTTTTGTTTAAACGAATCAACTGCGGTCGCAAAATCCACATAAACAGGTTTTGCCGATACACTTTGTACTAATGCCAATTGAGGCGGATTATTTTCCAGAATACCAATGGTCTTATTCTTTAATTGTGAAACTTTACTGATCTGCTGAGTATTCATGATCATATATGCTGTACCAATTGGAATCATGCCTAGCACTTCATAATTTTGATCTAGCATACGTTTTTCGACATTTGGATTGGTTAATAACTGCAACAACATACGTGCAACACGATTGTTTGAAATCAAACCAATTCCACTGGTACTTCCCATAAAATGGTTGTAACGATAGGTATGAAAATTAGATGCCACTAAACCTGAACATTTATTTTGATCAAATGCCTGAATCGCATCTTTTTCATCCTTAAAAGTATCAAACTTTAACTGAGTTTTATATTGAAGTGCATAGAGACGAATATCTTGTAAACGACGACTAATATCGCCCTGAGTACCAAGTGGGTCAAATACACACCATGTTTGCGTACCTGCCCAACTGGTTGTAGTCACGAATCCCAGCATGAGCATACAAATTATTTTTTTCATACTCCCCCCTTAATGCCTCACCACAAACCATGTGTACAACTCAGGCAGTTCCTTTACGGAATCTGTTGGTATTTTAACATCAAAATTCATACCAAACTTTCAAACTGTCTTGCAGTTTAATCTAATTATTTTCCATTACTATGTGCCGTTAACAGTTCGGCATAGTCATTAAAGCAAATCAAATGGTCAAATTTAAACCCTGTTTCCACCAACCGAGTTGCATAAATTTGCTTACCTGTCACTTGCTCAGATGCAAGCTCCACTTCAGGTAAACTCAAGAATTGCTGAAACCAACGTAAAATTTCATGCATAGCTAAAGGGGTGTTATTGGTCACGATATAGCTCGATTGCACTTGGTCTAAGGTCGCCAACAATGCTAAAAACTTTGCCAAATCATCAATATGGATCCGATTACTAAAATGTAAGGTTGGATAGCTAAGAGTCTGCTCAGCAAGTTTTTTTAATCGGGCAATCGATGTGCCATAAATGCCTGTTGGGCGCACAATAATGCTCTGCTGCGGATAGTAAGCCTGCCACAACAACTCCATCTTCCGAAGTAAATGCCCTTGCTCATCGATTGGCTGAATCATTGACTCATCATCAATTCGCTCCCCTGCATTTTCGCCATACACACGGGTGGAAGAAACGATGATGATACGTTGAACAGGATGCCCTTTTAAAGCTTCAACAATAGGCTCAATACTATCAACATAGGTTTGCTGATATGCCGCTATGCCACTTTGTGAAGGTGCAAGAATCACATAGACCACATCAACTGGACGAAGTTGCGCTAAATCGAGCTGCTGAATATCTTGAAGATAATGTGTTGCGTAACAATCTGTTTTTTGACTACGGCTAATTGTGCTAATGTGGTGAGCTTGCTCAAATAAGTATTTAGCAACACGCTGAGATGTTTTACCATAACCAATAAATAAAATATGCATACATACCCTTGACCAGAGATGACTTCAATCCAGAAATTACAAGGCGTTGGTGCTGCCGCAGCAACCCTATTAGAAAAGCTTCATATTTTTAGCACGGATGATTTGCTGTTTCATCTTCCGCGTGACTATGAAGATCGTAGCACTATTATTCCAATGAATCAGCTGGTTGTTGGGCGAAGTTATCTGCTTGAAGGCGAAGTCCGATCAGTGGATTTCCCCCCTGGTAAAAAGAAATCTCTTGCCGCTTTATTACAAGATGATTTTGGCAAGGTCACTTTACGTTTTTATCATATTTACAAAGGTTTAACTGATCGGATCAAAATGGGGCAACAGCTCCGAATTTTTGGTGAGGTTCGTGTCGGTGCACGTGGCTTAGAAATGTATCATCCAGAGATACAAGTCATCCAACAGCATACGCCGTTACCTAAAACCCAACTCACGGCAATTTATCCAAGCACTGAAGGACTGACTCAACCCAAGCTACGTGAATATGTACGCCAAGCCCTACAGCACCATAGCGATGACTTGGCTGAGTTATTACCGAATAAATACAGCAATGGCTATGAACTTAAACAAGCATTAGAATATATTCATGAACCCCCTGTTGATGCCAACATGCAACAACTCAATCAAGGTTCACATCCTGCCCAACAGCGTTTAATTTTTGAAGAACTGGTTGCCCATCAAATTAGTCTGTTAACACGCCGTGCCTATATTCGCCAAATTGCTGCACCTCGTTTTGATAGCAGTAAAGTCTTGGCTAAGGCATTATTAGACGGGCTTCCTTTTCAAATGACCAATGCACAAAAACGAGTTTCTAAGGAAATCTTGCAAGATCTCAAGCAAGATCAACCGATGCTCCGTTTAGTCCAAGGTGATGTGGGAGCAGGTAAAACCTTAGTCGCAGCAGTTGCAGCCTGTCATGCACTAGAAGCGGATTGGCAAGTTGCATTGATGGCACCAACTGAGATATTAGCTGAGCAACATTATTTAAATTTTAAACGTTGGTTTGAGCCGTTAGGCATCCAAGTAGCATGGCTTTCAGGCAAGCAAAAGGGCAAAGCGCGCACTCTAGCCGAACAACAAATTAAAGAAGGACATGCGCAGCTCATTGTAGGAACACATGCCTTATTCCAAGATACTGTGGGGTTCTCCAAACTTGGTTTAGTCATTATTGATGAACAACATCGCTTTGGGGTTGATCAACGTCTTGCCTTAAGAAATAAAGGGGCTGACCAATTCACCCCACATCAATTGGTCATGACAGCAACACCAATTCCCCGCACCCTCGCGATGAGTGCCTATGGTGATTTAGATACCTCAATTATTGACGAATTACCGCCTGGACGTACGCCTATTCAAACAGTCACCATTCCGTTGGATCGTCGTGAACAAGTCCTGCAACGGATTGCCAGCAATTGTCGTGAAGGTAAACAAGCCTATTGGGTCTGCACCTTAGTTGAACAGTCTGAAACCTTGGATGCACAAGCGGCTGAGGCGACCTACCAAGAAATTAAAGAACGCTTTCCAGATATCAATATTGGTCTAGTACATGGCAAAATGAAGGCCGATGAAAAACAAGCAGTCATGCAAGCATTTAAAGACAATCAATTACAACTGTTAATTGCCACTACCGTGATTGAGGTTGGAGTCGATGTCCCGAATGCATCTATTATGATTATTGAGAATGCAGAACGTTTGGGGCTTTCCCAATTACACCAATTGCGTGGTCGGGTTGGGCGTGGTGCTACCGCTAGTTTTTGCGCTCTACTCTACAAAGTACCTTTGTCTCAAAATGGTCAGGAACGCCTTTCAATCTTACGTGAAAGTAATGATGGTTTTGTGATTGCTGAAAAAGATTTGGAAATCCGTGGCCCCGGTGAACTCTTAGGAACCAAACAAACTGGAGATATGGGCTTTCGTGTGGCACGTTTAGAACGTGATGATCATTTACTCACACAAGCACATTATGTCGCTGAACAAATTTTAAGAGATTACCCACAACATGCTGATGGACTATTAAAACGCTGGCTGCCCGAAGCCCCAAGATATGCTTATGTTTAAATTCATTGGCAGATCAACACAACAGCTTTTTGATTATCTAACCCCATGCAGCCTGTGTGATATTGGGATTAAGAAACAATACGGAGTATGTCAAAGTTGTTGGGAACAATTACCCTGGTTAAAACAATCCATCGAGCGTAACCAACAACAGATTTTTGTTGCCTGTCATTATCAATATCCGATTGATCGCATCATTCAACAGTTTAAATATGAGCAAAAATTTCATCATCAACGTATATTAGAAGGGCTATTACAACAAATAAAACTTCCTAAAGTTCACGCAATCGTTCCAATGCCGATTTCAGCAGATCGCTTGGTCGAACGAGGTTTCAATCAAACATTGCTACTCGCTCAAGCACTGAGTAAAAGCTTAAATGTAGCCATCTGGCAACCCGTGCAACGCTTGGCGCAACATTCGCAAAAAGGTTTGTCACGCATAGAAAGACTAGAAAATATTGAACAGCAATTCGTGGCTGCACCACCCAATCATCTTCGTTATCGAAAAGTCTTAATCATCGATGATGTTGTGACTACAGGGAGTTCGATCACTGCTTTATCACACGTCTTACAACAACTTGGCTGCCAACAAATTTATAGTATCTGTTTAGCAGCTGCAGTAAATCATCAAGCTAGTACACTAGATTTTGCTGACACCATGGAATCACCACATGTTGAGTAAGAGGTGCAAGTAAAGTCGATTGATCATGCAAATCAATCCATTTCATCTCTGCAATTTCAGCTGCAATATGCGGTGCTTGTTTCAATTCCACCTCATAAACATAACTCATCAACAAATGATCAGGCTCATTTGCCGCAGCTGTTTCAAAGCGCCCGACAAACTGTTTGATCTCAGATTCGCAACCGATTTCCTCTAAAATCTCACGTTGTATCGTAACTTCAGGAGGCTCATTGCTTTCTAGTTTGCCACCCACTTGCATAAAGGCCTGTGTGTTCTGTTTACGTACCAAGAGCAATTGGTTGTGTTCATTCAGTATAATCGCCGCAGCAACCGTTATTGTTTTCACGTACTCTCCTCAGCCCTGAATATCTGTCGCAGACATCCATTTGGGTGTCGCAGGTTGATATGCTAAAAATGCGGTTAAAATATCATGGATATTATCTGCGACAATCAAATTTTCCACAAAACGAGCCTGACTAAAACCACGATCCACCGAATCTTGGATGGTTTGAATCAATCCATCATAGAAACCATCAATATTTAAAAATGCACATGGTTTTCGATGAATACCCAACTGATTCCATGTCCATTGTTCAAAGATTTCTTCCATCGTGCCTGCACCACCAGGCAATGCGACAAAAGCATCGGCTAACTCTGCCATTTTAGTTTTCCGTTCATGCATATCATTGACCACATACAGTTCAGTTAAACCCGTATGTGCTAATTCTCGATCAACCAAAGCTTTTGGAATGATGCCGATTACCCGTCCACCTGCTTGTAGTGCACTATCGGCAACCACTCCCATTAAACCAGAGCGACTACCGCCATAAACAAGGATTTGACCTTGCTGCGCAATTGCCTGCCCTGTCGCTTGTGCAATTTGTTGATAAATAGGATCATTACCGAGAGAAGAACCGCAAAAAACACATATAGAATTCATACAATTAAAACCATTTTATATAACTGTCATGCTGATAAAGTAGGCTATGTAACAAGATTTTTTTAGAAATTAACGTTTAGGCAAGTGTTTTTCGTTTCATCCTTGTCTAAAATACACGCTGGTTGTCAGCACAATGCTGAAAATCTTACATTGGCTGCGCGAGGAAAAAAGACATGCTTGAAGCCTTTTATGCCACAGAGCGCGGTAGTCTAGAAGATGCAACAATCAATGGGAGTTTTGATCTCCACCCCGAGCTGGTTTGGATTGATCTGATTGCTCCATCTCAAGAAGAACAACAATGGGTATTGGATGCCTATGAGCGAAACTTACCTACATTAAAGTCACTTGAAGACATTTCCTCATCTGCACGATTTTACCGTGATGATGATGGTATTTTGCATATCAGTACATATTTTTTAACAAAGAATAAAAACTATCAGGTCGATGGCGATACAGATGAGTCATTGCATATGCTCGCAATGGTACAAACTGTTGCCTTTATTTTACATAAAGATCGTTTATTTACGATGCGTGGTGAAAAGCTTGTTGCTTTTCGTGCTTTCCGCGCACGCGCACGTCGCAATGACTATGACATGGACTATAAAGACCCGACTTGGATCTTATTAGGATTATTAGAAGCTAAATTGGATGAGCTTGCGGATATCTTAGAAGATATCCACAAGGACTTGGAAAGATACTCTACAGAAGTTCTGAATAATCATCACCGAGAGAAAGTTTTAGACTTGGATGACATGATTACTCGGCTAGCACAACAAGAAGATATGCTTGGAAAGGCACAACTTTGCTTAATTGACTTGCGCCGAGTACTGACCTTCCTCTCTCGCCCACGTGCTTTGGGCAGTCATATTTACGATGCTGATATTCGAGAACTCAGTGAAGATGTACGCTCACTGGTCGAACATGATGCCTTCTTATTCCAAAAAGTGCGATTCTTACTGGATACTACGTCTGGATTTATTAACACCGAGCAAAATGATACGATTCGTCGATTCTCAATTTTACCTAGTATGCTTGCACCACCAATGTTGATCGCAAGTATTTATGGGATGAATACGGATGAATTACCTTTCGCACATGGTAATTTAAGCTTCATGGTGGTTGCAGGTATTTTGATGGCATTCTTAATATTGCCAATGATTTACTTCCGCTGGAAGAAATGGATTTAATGTTTTTATATCCAGAATATTTTGGCTAAGGTCAAAATATTCTAATCAATTTATGACAAATTAAATGAGACAAGATCTTTTTCGTTTTCAATAAAATAATCCATCAAAGCATCATGCCCTTTGGTTTGCCATTCTACATACTCATTTGTACTTAAAAAAACAACCAAGATAAAATTATAATTTATTTCTTTAATTTCAATTTGATAAGGTAAAAAATTTAAAATATTTGATGTGTTAATTGGTAATAGAATTATCCCTTTTACATCATTCGCGATAAGACGAATATCATTAAATAACTGAACGAAACCAATGCCTACTTGTTCATGTTCTTCACTATCTTCTAGCATCGCAAATAGCTGTCTGATTAAATGAGTATCACCATCAGAAACCATAATATAAATATTATTTGTATTTGTAGGTATTGAAAAAATAACTTGTAGATTTACATCACTTTGTAATGTGATTACAGCTTGATATCTTTTTACCCCATCCTCTCTTTCAAAATAATAAAGATTGCAGTCATCATTAAATAGATCATTACCGATCACCGCATTAAGGATAACCGAACCTTTTCTTTGTATATCAGACATGCTCTTAGTCTTCATTTTAAAACAAAAAAACAGAGTTAATATTAACTCTGTTTTTCAATCTACAAGATTTCATCAAATCAATTTTAAATCATCTTGTAAATGACAAGCTTGGATGACTTTTAGCATTTTCTCAGACACATTTTTAAAATGCAGACCTTTATTATTTGGTGTTTGACGCAACCATTGCACCAAAACAGCTAAAGACAAAGTATTACCCTGTTCAAGCTGAGCAAGATCAACAACCAAAGGAAATTCCTTATGCTGTTGAATATGCTTCAAACCTGTCAAATAAACCTGTTCCGCATTTGCAAAATCAATTGTTTTTGAAACAATCAACTGTTGATCAATATACTGAATCACCCTTCACCTACTTATTTTTTGCTAACAGCAGCATCAGCATCTGGTTTAAACGTTGCAATCGCTTTATTTATATCACCACCATTACGCTGAACGGTTGCTGCGAATTGGTTACGGAACTGCAAGCCCAAGTCAATACCAGAGACATTGATATTACGAACTTTCCATTGATCGCCCTTATCAATTAACTGGAATGATACAGGAATCTTTTCACCATTATGAGAGAAGTCCAAAGTCACGACTGGGTTCTTAGTATTAGTCGATTTAAACGGACGCATGGTGTAACTTTGGTTCGTATACTTTGCAAAAGCACCACCGTAGTTTTCGATAATGACCGCACGGAAATTTTGTTCAAATTGAGCACGTTGTGCAGCAGTGGTATATTGATTATTTGCATATGTACCCAAGACGATACGTGTAAATGATTGCGAATCAACATACGGGTCAAGATTTTGACGAATAATCGTTTTCACTAAAGCAGGGTTATTCTGTAATTTAGCATGGTCTGCTTTTAAACGTGTAATTAGACCATCAGCAACACGTTTAACAAAATCAGGTGGGGTCTCTGTCGGTGCTGCAAATGCGGCACTTGCAAGCATCGTTGATAAAATGCTTGCTGTTAGCGTCTGTTTCAATAATGTATTCACTTCAATCTCCTAACCTGAATTACTCAGCAAATGATGGCTCTGCGTCAGCTGCTGCTAGCTGTGATGCTGAACCTTCTGTTGTTGCCGAGCCTGTTGTGGCTTTACTCGAACCACCAGTAATAAATTTACTAATTAAATCTTCTAAATCCATTGTGCCTTGGGTATTTGAAACCGCATCACCACGTTTTAAGTAATTCACACCACCACCTGGTACAACTTTCAAATATTTCTCACCCAACAAGCCATTGGTTGCAACCATAATATAAGCATCCTCATCCAGACTGGTGATGGAGGTCATGTTACTGATAAGTTGCTGTTCCATTGCTTTTTGTTTCGCTGCATCAGCTTGTTGATAATCAGAACTATAGTGCAATTCGTCTAATGCATTTTTTTGCACTTGTTTTAATTGTTCAGCATTAAAACTGGTTAATTTACCATCCAAATCAAACTTAACTGTTGCTAAACGTGTTACAGGGTCAAGCGTAATCGATTCCACACGACCAATGGTCACACCACTCATGGTGACCTTTGCACGTGATTTCAAACCATTTACGTTATCAAACTGCGCTGTCATGCTATAGCTATCACGTAGATTTGTACCTACTAAACCACTCACTTTCATCGCAAGAAAAAATAGAGCGATACCGAAGATAATCACAAAAATACCTACGGCCAGCTCACTAGTACGTGATTTCATTAAATCCCTCCGAACATGACCGCAGTCAACACAAAATCAAAACCTAATACACAAAGTGAAGAATATACGACCGTTCTGGTCATCGAAGTCGCGATACCCTCTGGTGTTGGATCACAAGCATAACCTTGATAGACCGCAACCCATGTACAAATCACCGCAAAAACAATACTTTTAATAATAGTGCCATTAAAAATATCATGCCCAAACTGAACTGTACTTTGCATACCACCCCAGAAAGAACCTTCATCAGCACCTAAAAAATCTACGCCAACCAACTTGCCGCCAATGATACCGATCGTTGCAAAAATCACAGTCAACATCGGCAAACTCACAATACCTGCCCACAAACGCGGAGCCACAATTTGACGAAGTGGATCAACACCAATCATTTCCATACTGGCCAATTGTTCACTCTGTTTCATTGAACCAATTTCGGCAGTGAGAGCCGAGCCTGCGCGCCCTGCAAATAGTAATGCAGCAACAACCGCAGCAAGTTCACGTAACAAAGTCAGTGAAATTGCTGTACCCAGCATCGCCTCACTACCAAAAGTGACCAAAATGCTATACATCTGTAAGCCAAGGACAGCGCCAATAAACAAACCTGACACAGCAATAATCAGCAGAGACATGACCCCAACACGATGCATTTGATAGACAAAGCGTTGAAAGCCACCCTTTGAAGGCGCTGAAAATAAAATCTGGATGAGCATAAGTGATGCTGCACCTATCCCCTTTATTCGCTCAATAACGAGTCTACCTAACCAGGCAATCGTATTCATACACGAACCTCGTTATCTAAATATGCTTGATGAGTAAATTGATATTCAACAGGACCCTCAGCTGAGCCTGTTAAAAATTGACGTACAAATGGGGAAGCATGTGCCTGTAGCTGCTCAGGTGAACCTTCACCCTGAATTTTGCCTTCAGCAACCACATAAATATAATCAGCAATCGATAATGTCTCTGCGACATCATGCGAGACAATAATTGTTGTTAAGTCTAAAGCTTCACGCAAAGAACGAATCAATCGTGTTAGAACACCTTTAACAATTGGATCTTGGCCAGCGAATGGCTCATCATACATAATCAATTCTGGATCAAGTGCAATCGCACGCGCTAAGGCAACACGACGATTCATACCTCCTGAAAGTTCAGATGGCATTAAGGGTTCAGCACCACGTAGCCCAACCGACTCCAACTTTAAAGCGACTAACTCAGCAATCAAATGTTCTGGTAATTGTGTATGCGCACGAATAGGAAATGCAACATTTTCATAAACTGACATATCAGTAAATAACGCACCACTCTGGAATAACATCCCCATACGTGCGCGTGCAGCAAACAAGTCTGGACGAGACATGGCTGCAATATTCTTACCATCGAGCAATACTTCACCATGATCAGGGATTAACTGCCCACCAATCAAACGGAGCAAAGTGGTCTTACCTGTTCCTGAAGGCCCCATAATTGCAGTAATTTGACCACGTCGAATTTTAAGACTAACATCATCATAAATGACGCGTTCCCCTCGGTTAAAGCTCAAGTTTTTAACTTCAATTAGGGCTTCAGCATCGAGAGGAGATTTGTTATTCATACTGGCATTCATTCCTGCACTTTTTATGCACGCATACTATACACTGAAAGATTAAGCGCTTGTTTTTATTTTGATATGCTACGTATGAAGATTATTAATTTATGTAATTGTTCTTTTTATCAACTTCTGTGCTCAACTCATGTTGTGAGCTTGCATTCAAAGAATCGGTATTATTGCGTGCAATAAGTGCATATGCAAAAAATAACCCATTACAAAGCATTAAAATAACAAATAGACATGGCAACCCTTCACCACAAATGAATGACCATATTTGACTTAAAAGACTTTTATTTTGTTTAAGTTTATTCATTTCTTCTATAAAATTTGAATTAGTAGACATTTTTATAATTTTACATGACTAATCCTAAATAAAAAAGCCAGTTTTTCAACTGGCTTCTTCATTTTATCGGTTTTTAACGATTAGAAATCGTTTTTACGACGACGGTCACCACCGAAAGTTTCTTCACGTACGCCACGGCGTGGACGATCTTCGCCACCGAAACTACGTTTTGGACGATCTTCGCCACCGAAACTACGCTTTGGACGGTCTTCACCACCAAAACTACGCTTTGGACGATCGCCAAAACCACCTTCGCGCTGTGCAGGACGATCACCAAAATCACGTTTTGGACGATCACCGAAGCTACCTTCACGACGTGGTTTATAATCTACACGGTTACCACGATTGTCATCATTTGAGTCAAAACGCGGTTTATCATTGAAACCACCTTCGCGACGCGGGCGATCTGAATTGAACTCACGGCGTGGACGATCTTCACCACCAAATGCTGGACGTTCGCCACGTGGTTTGTCATCAAAGTTACGACGTGGACGGTCTTCGAAACCACCTTCACGACGTGGGCGATCTGAATTAAACTCACGGCGTGGACGATCTTCACCACCAAATGCTGGGCGTTCACCACGTGGTTTGTCATCAAAGTTACGACGTGGACGGTCTTCAAAACCACCTTCACGACGTGGGCGATCTGAATTAAACTCGCGACGTGGACGATCTTCACCACCAAATGCTGGGCGTTCACCACGTGGTTTGTCATCGAAGCTACGACGTGGACGATCTTCACCGCCTTCACGACGTTTGAAATTGCTTTCGCCTTCAAAACGACGACCGCCGCCAAAACCACCACGACCACCATCACGGCCGCCACGACCACGACCACCGCCATCACGACCGCGACCACCACCATCACGACCTGAACGAGCAGGAGGTGGAGATGGCTCTAAACCTTCGATTTCAGATACATTTAAACGTGCATCTAAGTAATCTTCTAAAGCACGGATTTTGCCACGCTCACGGTAAGTCGCTAAAGTAACAGCTTGACCCGTACGACCTGCACGACCTGTACGACCAATACGGTGTACATAGTCTTCATTTTTCATCGGTAAACCGAAGTTGATTACGTGTGAAATTGTTGGTACGTCTAAACCACGCGCTGCAACGTCAGTTGCAACCAAGATTTTTGCACGACCTTCACGAATGCTACGTAAACGACGGTTACGAACGGTTTGTGGCATTGCACCGTGTAATGCAACAACAGAGTGACCCGCTTCAGCTAATTCTTCAGCAAGCATGTCTGTATCTTCTTGCGTGCTTGCGAATACAACAGCTTGATCTACTGATTCGTCAGATAACCAATGCGTAAGTAATTTTTTCTTGTGTTCGAAACCATCAGTCCAATGTAATGTTTGAGTTACATCAGTGTTGGTACTATGACCAGTTTCAATTGCAATACGTTGTGGATCATTCATCATGCGTTCAGCAAGACGGATAATACGATCAGCAAAAGTAGCAGAGAACATTAATGTTTGTTTACGATTTGCAGCTAATTCACCAATCGCTTCTAAGTCTTCAGAGAAACCTAGATCAAGCATACGGTCAGCTTCATCAACAATTAATGATTCAACTTTATCAAGTTTAATTTGACGACGGTTTACAAGGTCAAGTAAACGACCTGGGGTCGCAACAACAACTTGCGCACCTTTAAGCTGTTGGATTTGTTTACCAAAAGGCATGCCACCCATAATTGCAGCAATACGAACACCTTTCATGTGACGTACAAATGCAATCGCATCTTGGCTAACTTGTTGAGCCAATTCACGTGTAGGAGAAATAACCAAAATAGTTGGTTGTGTTACAGCTTTCATACGGTCTTTAAAAGAAACAAAAGCTTCTTCGCCAGCTAAAGCATTCAATGTAGGGAGTAAGAATGCAGCTGTTTTACCTGAACCAGTTTGGCTCGAAACTAATAAATCTTTCCCTTCTAACGCAGCGGGAATCGCTTGTTCTTGCACAGGAGTTGGTGTGGTAAAACCTAAACCTTCAAGCGCTTGTTGTAAGGTTTCGTGTAAAGAAAATTCGGCAAAAGTTTTGCTCATAGAGAGTTTCACCCTAATGGGTGCTCCATTTTAATAAATTCAAAAAAATAGACATCGGCAACAAGCGGCAAAGCGACTCAAGCTGAAAATAGATGAAGTTCAGCGGCGATCCGAATAACGACGATGTGGACTAAACGCACGCTTGATTACTGCTTCAACCTGAAGAATCGCTAAGCGATTTGGGCGCAAGATGTGGTCCTCTCGATGGACAGCGTGCGCTTTATGATGAATAGAACTGAATGTTCAGGTAATGAACTGGAATTTAAGTGCGTGGGCGGATTATAGCAGAATAATTTTAAAAGTCACCTTTTTTAATAGGTTTTTTCTATTCGATCACTTTTATTCTTTGTATATTAATTACAACTAAAGAAAAAATTAAGGATTATTGGCTACTTGAGTAAATATCTCCCCAATATTCAAAGATTGATCATTTAAGATATTCCGAATCGCTTTTACCAAACATTCAACTGTCATTTCCTTCAGAATGATCATATCTGAAGCCCAAAAATATGTACCAAAAGCAGATTCACCTGTTCTATTATCTTTAGTCATTAAATATTGAATATTTGCTAGTGTAAAAGCACTTCCCAAAAAAGTTTTGTCACCAATAATAAGCCAAAAATCAATATTTTGTTGCTCAATATCATCCTCTGGAATGTTATGGTATGTCTTGATAGAGAATGCATCATCTTGGTAAATCGTTTGCATTATTATATTTACTCCATTGCTATTTATAAGAAACATTTAAGTCAAACTTAAGTTAAGCTATTATTATTTCTAACAAAAAATATACCACCTGACCACCAATATGAAAAATAAAATTAAAAATCATCGATCACTAATCAAATTATTAATAAGCTTTTGGCTACTCGGATGCCTCAATATTGTCTATTTCGGTTTTCAAATTGATCCGTACCTTAGCAAACATGAGCCTGAGTATATTTATCAATATCCCATAGATGGTGTAATTTTAATTTCTTTATTTTTTTCTAGTTATTTTATCGTTACATATTTCCTAGCATCGACTTCGTTTAATCAAAAACATCCTTTTTTGAGTTGTACAATCTTAAGTATCATTACTTTTGTACAACTTTTAATTGCATATAGCGGTGCTATGCATGCACCACCTTTTATGTGGGCATATATGATAAATATATTTGTTCTATTCTTTTTTCATTTTGCTCTATGTGTTTTTATTATTAGACATAAAAAAGAGTAGCCAATAGCTACTCTTTTCTCAAAATCTACAAATTATTTTGCAGCTTCGCCCCAAGCAGGAACAACAGTCTGCATCAATGGTTTTAACATTTTTAATGTACAAGCAAGCACTTGACCATTTTCCATCGAATCATTACCGCCACGCGCATCAACAACAACACCGCCAGCTTCTTTGACAATCAACTCACCCGCAGCGATATCCCACGGTTTTAAACCAAGTTCAAAGAAGCCATCAAAACGCCCCGCAGCAACATAAGCCAAATCTAAAGCAGCTGAACCACCACGACGGATTTGCGCGCCTGCTTTAGTCACTGCTAATAATGAAGCAAAATGTTGTTCTGCGTAAGAAACGATTTCACCATTACGTTTTGCACGATAAGGATGACCTACTGCAAGGAACGTGTTTTCTAAACTATCTTTTACATTCGCACGGATACGACGTTGGTTCATGACTGCACCACGACCACGGCTTGCAGAGAATAATTCATCACGAACTGGATCATAAATCACACCGTGTTGAGTTACACCTTTATGTTGTACAGCAATAGAAATACAGAAATGAGGAACAGCGTGAATAAAGTTTTGTGTACCATCTAAAGGGTCAATCACCCAACACCAATCGGCATCGTGACCTTTACCTTCTTGCATACCAAATTCTTCACCAAGAAAACTGTGGTTTTTATAGCTTTTACGAAGTGTATCAATTGTTAGTTGTTCGATGTAACGATCTACACGCGTTACTGGACCATCAATGCCTTTTTCTTCAACTTGCAAATCGAGTTTATGACGATTTTGATGCGCCTTTAAAAGCTCTTGACCAACTGTTTGAGCCGCACGCGCAGCCATAACCACCATAGGTTCCATTGAACACCCACTACAAATTTGAAGATTTTGACAAAGAATAATGCATAAAAGCGCTCACATTCTATCAAATATAAGCGCTTTTAGGGGAAAAATGTTGCGAAAAATTATTCCCGCTTTCACATTCTTCTATTTATGAGAACCAGGCTTCTTCAATTGAAGCTAAAATACCATTGCTATCTAAACTACAGTCTTGCAGCATTTGCTGATGGGTCGCTTGATGTAAGAATTCATCAGGCAAACCTAAATTCAACATTGGTTTTAAAATTCGCGCATGTGCCAAAAATTCATTGACCGCACTGCCTGCTCCTGCCATCACTGCATGTTCTTCCACAGTGACAAAAAGTTGGGTGCTCTCTGCAAGCTCACGGATCATTTGTTCATCCAGTGGTTTCACGAAACGCATATTGACCACACGCACACCAATTGCATGTTTATTCGCACACTGTTCTGCGGCTTCAATTGATGCCGCAACTCGACTACCAAACGCCAAAATACTGATCTGCTGTTCAGCATCTACATTAAATTCTGCAACAATTTCAGCTTTACCAATATCCAAAGCCGTCATTTGTTGTTGAATTTCAACACCTGTACCTACCCCACGAGGATAACGCACGGCAGTTGGGCCTTTATAAAGATAAGCTGTGTGTAGCATTTGGCGGCATTCATTTTCATCTTTTGGCGCCATGATCACCATATTCGGCACAGTACGCATATAAGCATAGTCATATGCACCTGCATGGGTTGGGCCATCTTCACCGACTAAGCCCGCACGATCAATACCAAAAGTCACATCTAAATTCTGGAGTGCGACATCATGGATTAACTGATCATAGCCACGTTGTAAAAAGGTTGAATAGATTGCTACAACAGGTTTTAAACCTTCGCATGCCATACCTGCTGCTAATGTCACTGCATGTTGCTCAGCAATAGCCACATCGAAGAACCGTTCAGGATATTGCTTTGCAAACTGTACCATTCCTGAGCCTTCGCACATGGCAGGTGTGATTGCAAGTAAACGCTCATCTTGAGCTGCCTGATCACATAACCATTGCCCAAATACATCTGAATACTTAGGCGCAGATTTTTTTGTCGGTGTTGTCGTCGCTGTAGGCGAAATTTTAGTAATGGCATGGTAGGTAATCGGGTCTGCTTCCGCAGGCGCAAAACCTTTACCTTTTTTAGTATAAATATGAACTAAACGCGGTCCTTTACGTTTTTTCAATGCTTGAAAAACTTGTGCAAGTTGTTCTACATCATGCCCATCAAAAGGGCCAAAGTAATCAAAACCAATTGCTTTAAATAAATTATCGGCAGCATTTGTTGCAGATTGATGCAAACGTGAATTATAAGTCCACTTTGGATGCGGCTGAACATAAGCTTCACCATGTTCATTTAGATTAATGAACTGACCTGTTTCCCAAATCGCTGCTAAGTGCTTGGCAAAACCACCTGTGCTACATGAAATCGACATATCGTTGTCATTTAAGACCACAATCAAATCAGCATCATGCGCTACTGCATCATTCATGGCTTCAAATGCCATGCCTGCTGTCATCGCACCATCACCAACAATCGCAACGACATCACATGGATCTTGTTGATAACGACGCGCCAGTGCCATTCCCAAGCCTGCTGAAATTGCAGTTGATGAATGTCCGACGCCAAAGGTATCAAATTCAGATTCTTCACGTGCTGGGAATGCAGCCAAACCATCTTTAGTACGAATCGTCGTGATACGTTCACGGCGACCTGTCAGCACTTTGTGTGGATAAGCTTGATGACCCACATCCCAAACCAAACGATCTTGTGGCGTATTAAAACAATAATGCAATGCAACAGTTAATTCTATTACACCAAGATTTGCGCCAAAGTGACCACCACTCTGTCCTGCCGCATACAAAATATATTGACGCAACTCATCCGCCACTTGTGCGAGTTGGCTTTGCTCGAGCTGACGTAATTGTTGTGGATGGTCGATTCCATCTAACAATGGCGTAACAGGGCGTTGAGTTGGAATTTCGGTATACAACATAATGTGGCAAAGCCTTTTTAAGCCTGGCAAATCCGAAGCTGGGTTAAATGGGGGCAATCATACAATTAAATACAATCTACCTTCAATCAGCCACATGTGCGAATGATGTAGTGCTGAACATTCTCAAGCCAATCTTAAAGATTGACTCGCTGATTATCCTGAATTATGTCACTGTTTATCAACTATTATTGTGTGCTTTCCATGAAAAAGAAAAACTTATGTGAAAAATCAGAACTCGCAATTCACTCAATCTTCACACATTAAGCTATACTTTGACTGTTTTTATCATGATAGTGAGTTATCTGTGCCGATTGAATTTATTGCAACATCAAAGCTACCAACCGCTTTTGGTGACTTCAATATTTCTGTGTTTCAAGACCCTGGAACGGGTGAAGAACATGTGGCGCTGTCTAAGGGTTTAGAAACAACGCCTGAGGCACCTGTACTGGTACGCATTCATTCTGAATGTTTAACAGGCGATGCTTTCGCTTCGCTTAAATGCGATTGTGGACCTCAACTACAAGCAACTCAACGCTTGATTAATGAAGCAGGTCAAGGTGTGATTTTATATTTGCGCCAAGAAGGGCGTGGCATCGGACTGACCAACAAAATTCGTGCATATGCCTTGCAAGATCAAGGACATGACACCGTTGATGCTAACTTATTATTAAATCTTCCTGCGGATGCACGTCGTTATGATATGTGCAGCATTATGTTAGACCATCTTCAGATTAAAGAAGTCAAGCTCATTACCAATAACCCTTTAAAGCTGAAAGCTTTGACAGATCTTGGTATTCATGTGACTGAACGTGTTCCTCTCACTGTAGGAAGCAACCCATTCAATGAACAATATTTAAAGACCAAACGTGAGCGTATGGATCATCTTTATCACAAAGATGATTTTTAAATTAAAAACAGAGTCTTTTTTAACTCAAAATAAAATGAAATTATTGCAAACTCTGTGGCTAATGAGCCTAGGCTTGTTTAGCCACGAGGCTCAGGTCACAGAGAATAAAACCGAAATAAAAATAAAGGCTTAAAAAATGACAACAATTGAACAGTTAAAATATTTTCAAAAACAAGATCATTTTTCGAGTGATAATTATCTCTACATGTATTCAGGATAAGCAACCAAAAAGATTATTGAATCAAAAAGTAGCCAAAACTGCTGAAGCTTATATCTAGCTTTATCAACGCTCTGAGCAACTGAATACAGAACAACATCTTAAAATACTTTCTGATGGTATCCATCAAATTGATCCTGATTCACTCGATACCAAAGATAGAGAGTAAGTTACAGGCACATTTGAAAAATTCTTAGATATTAAAAGCTTGGAAAGCTCTAAAGGTATTCTAAATACTTGGCTATATAATGAAGAAATTAGTAGACTTATTGAAAAGAATCGTTCTACACAATCAAAGTAAAAGCGTTATTGACTGATCAGAACTTTTCACCCTAAATCATGCATTTTTTAATATAGACTCATAAATCCCTTACTTTTTTTATGGTTTTATGTTTTGATGTAACTAATTCTTAGATCACATCATGAGGATCATCATGCAGCATCCAACTTCAGCTGATATTCAACGTGTTCGCGAGTTTTTACTCGATCTACAAGCACGAATTTGTGCAGGACTAGAGCAACAGGAACGTGCAGGCGGTGGTACCGCTGAATTTATCATTGATGATTGGCAACGAACCGAAGGTGGCGGTGGTCGCTCTCGTGTTTTGCAAAATGGTGAAGTGATTGAAAAAGGTGGGGTGATGTTCTCCCACATCAATATTAGTAAACTCCCCGCTTCTGCAACAGAGCGTCATCCGCAAATTGCTGGCGCAAAAGCACAAGCGTTGGGCGTATCTTTAGTGATTCATCCAAATAACCCCAATATTCCAACCTCACATGCCAATGTTCGTTTATTTGTCGCTGAACCTGAAGGACAAGATCCCGTGTGGTGGTTTGGCGGTGGCTTCGACTTAACGCCTTTTTACCCAGATGATCAAGATATTCAGAATTGGCACCAAACAGCCTACGATCTCTGTCAACCTTTTGGCGAGAATGTCTACGCTGAACATAAACAATGGTGTGATGATTATTTCTATTTAAAACACCGTGATGAACAACGTGGCGTTGGCGGTTTATTCTTTGATGATTTGAACCAGTGGGATTTCGAGACCTGCTTTAAATATATCCAAGCCGTGGGTAATGGCTATTTAGCCGCGATTTTACCGATTTTTGAAAAGCACCGTGAACAACCTTATACCGAAGCACAACGTTCTTTCCAACTGTATCGTCGTGGTCGCTATGTTGAGTACAACCTTGTTTATGACCGTGGCACTTTGTTTGGTTTACAAACAGGTGGTCGTATTGAGTCTATCCTAGTGAGTTTACCAAATCTTGCAGGTTGGTCTTATCGTCCTGAATGGGACGCTGATTCAGCAGAAAAACGCTTAGCCGATTATTATCTTAAACCAAGAGATTGGTTGGGTTTAAATAAATAATTCGCTGTAATAACCCCAAGCACCTAAACTCAGGTGCTTTTTTTGTACCTACAGATTGTCGTATATTGTGTGCGTATAAACATGAAAGCATGTTTAATAACCACCATCCTCTCTTTAAACTTTGGATAAAAGTATGACCAAACAATTTGCTGTCATTGGGAATCCGATTGAACAATCTCGCTCACCAGAACTCCATCACGCATTTGCAGCAAAAACGGGGGTCAATTTAGACTATAAAAAAATTCTTGCACCTTTAGACGGCTTTGAAAGCACAGCAAAAGATTTTTTTGCTCAAAACGGTATTGGGATGAATGTGACTGTTCCATTTAAGGAACAAGCATTTGCCTTATGTGACCAACTCACTGAGCGTGCAAAAATTGCCAAAGCAGTCAATACCTTATGGATGCAAGATGGCAAACTTTTTGGGGATAATACCGATGGTCAAGGTTTAGTTGCAGCCATTCAAGCCTTAGGTTGGGAACTTAAAAATAGCCGTATTTTAATTTTAGGGGCTGGTGGTGCAACACGTGGTGTGATCTATCCTTTAGTACAAGCAGGTGCAAAAAAAATTGTGATTGCCAATCGTACTCAGGCGCGTGCGGAGCAATTGGTTGAAGATTTAAAAGATGCCGTACCACAGGCAGAACTTACCGCACTTAACTTAGAACAGCTTTCTGGTGAATTTGATTTTGTAATTAATGCAACTTCAGCGAGCTTAACTGGTGATACCTTACAACTCCCTGAAAGCTTAGTTTTCCATCATGCTTATGAGATGGCGTATGGCAAACCTTCGAGCTTTTTAGATCAAGCCCAAGAGCGTCAAGTTCCCTCGACAGATGGTTTTGGTATGTTAGTGGGTCAAGCGATTGAAGCTTTTTCTATCTGGAATGGGGTCAAACCTGAATTGAAAGATTTTTTATAATTCACCCTCTATTCAACAAAAAAGAACCTGCATTACGCAGGTTCCTTTTTATCAAGGTTCAATTATTTTGCCGTCAGCATTTTCAAATAAACGTCTTTAAAGATTTCATAATCAATAAATTCATTATGCTCAATTTTTAAAGCTTTAATGGTTTTCTCAGACAACTGATTCTTACGTGCATCAACATACGCTTGCCCTAAGATCGCAGCGGTTTGTGCCAGTAAAGGTTTTTCTTCACTTGAAACCCCATTATCACGTTCAAATTGGATTTGATATTGTTGAGCAAATAGCTGCTGTGGCTGTTTATATTGGGCTTGTAATTTTTTCCATGCTTGACGATCTTGATCACCATGCATCGCATTATTCACAATACGATTAACTGCCTGACCTAACTTGTCATCAAACTGATCTTCTTGCTCAAGATGATGTTTCTTCTGTAAGGTTTCAATGCTTTTTAGTGCTTTGCCTTCTGGGTTATACACATCTTCATCGCCATACCAATACGCATAAACCGCTGCAATTTCTTGTAATTCTTGGCTAGAGTAACGCTGTGCAATTTGAGGCTTACTTTCAACCAATTTAGCAATAAAGACGGCTTTGTAGGTGTGTTCATAAGCATGTGTTGCATCATAACGTTGTTCTGCAATCACTTTCAGTTGATCATCTAAAGATAAAGTATAAGGCTCAACTGAACGCTCTTGGATACCCGTTTGTCCCAATTTCTCAGAGAAACTTCCCATCGCTTGTTCCAGTATTGAACCTTTACTGGTTTCTGCCCATGTTTTTGCACGTTTCAATTGAGCCTGATCAATCGGTGTAGCGTTACCATAGTTCGAAATCAGCATATCCGCTTTCATATTGAAGCGAGCCTTTAACTCAGGTAAGCCATAATTGAAATCATAATCAATTTTGACTGCACGCCCCTCTGCATCTAAACCAATATCAATGATCAATGGATTGCGCTTGTCTACAGGTGGTAATGCTTTATCGATATCAGCTTGGTGTTTTGTCCAAAGTGCTTTAAAGGCTTGATCATCAACAAACTGGTTTTGGTCATAGACAACAAACTCTTTTTCCAAAGCCTGCAATTTATCAATATAAGATAAGAAGCTTGGTTCTGTCTTCTTCACACCAAATACATCAATCTCATACATACTTTGGCAATACTGCGCATCACCATAAATCGCCTTCATGGTATTTTGCAGTGCCGTACATTGCGCCTCGGTTAAACCTTCATCATCTACAGATGAAGCTGAATCAGCGACAACATCAGTTGGTTCTGAAGCATCTTTTGCAGCTTGTCTAGCTGCTTCTGCAGCATCCTCTGCAACGTCAGTAATAGGTGCATCATCTGCTACTTCATTTTCAACACCAAAATGTTGATTCACTAAACGATAGAGTTGTTGGCTGACCACACTAGCATCATCTGCGGAATCTTTTTTATCTAAGACAGAAGTCGTTGTTTCAGGTTTGGCTTTATTTGTTGTACTTACTTCATTTGCAATAAATTTTTCTAAATTTTGCTCTTTAATATTCAAAATGCTTTGCATTAAATATTTTTCATTAACTTTGCTATACAAATTCGCTTGTAGAATTAGCTCTTCAACGGTCGATTTTAAGCGGATTTTTTCAACCACACCTGCCTTTTGGTCAGTTGAAGAAATAGACAAAGCTTGAATATTATTTTGATCAGCAAGGCGATAATACACCGCACCTGATGCTTTCATATATTCGACTAGTTTTTTGTAATCAACTTGCTTAAATAAATCCTGATATTTAGAAAAATCTAAATATGCCAAATTGTTCTGGTTTTCTTTGTTGACCAAATACGGCATCAGCGCAAAGTAGTTGATATAAAACTTATAATTATTCAAATCAAGCACCATCGGCACTTTAGCTTGTATCAATAAGGTTGGTTTTTCATAACGTGCTGTGAGGTTGAATGAGCCTATTTTTTGGCGATAATGCACAGAACCATCATATTCAAATTGCATGTCGTTTAGAATATTGACCATGACCTGCGCAAAATGATCTGCTTTAGAAAGTTTAGTCGTTTTTTGTTCTTGTGCCAGTGCAACATAAAGCGCTTGCTTCTGTTTACTATTTAAATTGACCTTTTGATCTTGTAAATATTGATCAACTTTTTGCTTGAGTGCTGCATCTAGAGATGATTGTGCTGATGGAGCTGTTGACTTATTTCGTTCAAGATCGACGTGAACATTAAATTTTCCGCGATAATCATAGCTCGGATATTCATACATCGCATTGAGACTATTAATTGCCTTTTGCTCTAAGTTTTTAGAACCTGAATTGGTTTTAATGACATGCTGCGAACAAGCAGATAGACCAAGACCCAACAAGCATAATGTTAAATATTTTAAACGCATAGCTTTACCAAACACCCTTATATCGTTATATTTTCAACTATAAAATAGATCATTTTTCACATATAATATACGCAAAGACTCTAACAGAAAAATGATTTTCTTACGTATTACTTTTTTCGAAAATTCGCTTTTCTGACATTTTTTTCCCTAGGGTTTATCAATGTATTTTTATCACCATTATGAATAATCAAAGTATCGAAACAGATAATCCAAAATGATTCAAATACAGGATTAAGATTATGCCAGCATATAAAGCCCCTCTCCGTGATATTCGTTTCTTAATGAACGAAATGTTAGATTATCCAGCACATTACCAAACTTTGACAAGTGGTCAAAATGCGGATGCTGAAACAGTTGATATGATTCTTGAAGGTGCAGCAGATTACTGCGAAAACGTACTTTCTCCACTCAACCAATCAGGTGATGAAGAAGGTTGTACTTTCAACAATGGCGAAGTAACAACACCTAAAGGTTTTAAAGATGCTTATGACCAGTTCGTAATGGGCGGTTGGCAAGGTCTTTCTTATCCAGAAGAGTTTGGTGGTCAAGGCTTACCAATGTCTTTAAACCTCATTAAATCTGAAATGATGGGTACGGCTAACTGGTCATTCACCATGTATCCAGGTTTAAGTACAGGTTGTATGAACACAATCATGCAGTTCGGTACGGATGAGCAAAAAAATACCTATATGCCTAAACTCGTTGAAGGTACTTGGTCAGGCACAATGTGCTTAACTGAACCTCAATGTGGTACAGACTTAGGTCAAGTAAAAACTAAAGCAGAACCTGCTGCTGACGGTACATATAAAATCTCTGGTACTAAAATCTTCATCTCTGCGGGTGAGCATGATTTAACAGACAATATCATTCATATCGTACTTGCACGTCTTCCAGATGCACCTGCGGGTACTCGTGGTATTTCTTTATTCATCGTACCAAAATTCATCCCGACTGCTGATGGCGGTGTAGGTGAGCGTAATACAGTTTCTTGTGGTTCAATCGAACACAAGATGGGGATCAAAGCATCTGCAACTGCAGTTCTTAACTTTGATAATGCAACAGGTTACCTCATCGGTGAAATCAACAAAGGTTTACATGCGATGTTCACCTTCATGAACACTGCACGTATTGGTACAGCGGTTCAAGGTGTTGCTCACGCTGAGCTTTCTTTCCAAGGTGCTTTACCTTATGCGAAAGATCGTATATCTATGCGCGCACTTTCTGGTAAGAAAGAGCCTGAGCGTGTAGCTGATGCAATTATTCACCACGCTGACGTACGTCGTTTGCTTTTAACTCAAAAAGCGATTGCTGAAGGTGGTCGTTCAATGATCTACCATGCTGCAAAACTTGCAGACAAAATGTCAGATGCATTGGCAAGTGGCGATCAAGCTGCTTATGAAGCTGCCGATGACAAACTTGGTTTCTATACACCGATTTTAAAAGGTTTCTTGACTGAGCTTGGCTTAGAATCAGCGAACAACGGTATGCAAGTGTATGGCGGTCATGGCTATATCCGTGAATGGGGTATGGAACAAATCGCGCGTGATGCTCGTATCTCAACATTGTATGAAGGTACAACAGGTATCCAAGCACTTGACTTATTAGGTCGTAAAGTGCTTTTAAGCTCAAAAGGTAAAGTCGTTCGTGACTATACTGCTGAAATCTTAAAGTTCTGCGCAGCACATGCACGTAACAAATACTTACGCCGTTTTGCTTGGGACTTAACAAAACTTTGCGCACAATGGAATACATTGACTGTTCGCATCATGCTTGCTGCTCGTAAAGACCGTGACATCGTATCTTCAGCTTCAGCTGATTTCTTGATGTTCTCTGGTTATGTGATGATGGCTTACTTCTGGGCGCAACAAGCAGTGATTGCTTCTGAGAAATTAGAAGCAGGTAACGGAATTGAGACACCAGAATTCTATAAAGCAAAAATCAAAGTTGCTGATTTCTACTTCGACCGTTTATTGCCACGCGCTCAAGGTCATGCAGAATCAATGGTATCGACTTCACGCACTTTGACTTCACTTGCTCCAGAACATTTCAGCTTCGATTACTAATCGAACCTGCTAAAAAAGAGCGCTTTATGCGCTCTTTTTTATACCTCAATACAAATCATTATTTCACTTTTTTAAATACATATGCCTGTTGAGGAAATGGGTACTCTTTAAAAAACTGACGATTGCGTCCATGATCACCATTCCAAATTTGTTCTAGATCTAGAACCAAATCATGGTTTCGGTTAATTTGATAATATAGATTTACATTTGCAGCATCGCAACGAACAATAATTTCTTTTTCTTTCTGTTGCACATGCCATTGCACTTGTTTGCACGTCTGTTCAATTTTCGTCATATTTCGAGAGGAATCTGAACTTAAGCGCCCAAAGCTGGTATTGGTCCAATACACAGAACCATCTGCTAACAAATTTAAAATGTATTCAGCTTCTTTTTCACCCTTTACACAACCTGCAAAAGCATCTGTACATGGAATTCGTGCATGATAACGCCCAACATAATGCAGATCTTGCTGAGTCGGTTTTGACACATGTTTAGAAGCCACATGAGGTACGGTTGCTTGTCCTGCAACTTCAGTCAATGCAACACCTTCGCTAGATTGTGTTTGCTTATCATCTGAAATCACAGGAATAGAACTTTCTTTATTTGGCTGCGACTGGGTTGCTGTTTGAATAGTATCTGGATAATGGCTATCGCAAGCACTCAAGCCAGAACTAAAAATAAACCCGACACTAAAACACCGTAACAATAATCGGAACTGTGTATCCATAATTCTCTAACATTATCATTTCTTAATACAAAACAAAGCATTGAATACACAAGAGTTATTACTCATGCAAATTCATTTTAGCAAAGGAAAAATCAAGAAAAAAGATTGGTTAAAATAAAAATCTGACCAAGTAAAGTGCTTTAAGTCGGTGCATTTTAGAGGATATTGCCGTTTTCCCCATCAAAATTTTACACACCGTAACGATTTTTTCATCTGTTTAAACTTTAAAAAATCGAGTTCACCCCTATTTCATTATTAACAGCAACTCATCGTGAATGACGTACCATTCTGTTGCTATCTTATATATCTAAGGAGAAAAATTTAATGGCCACTTCTGGTTTATATCGCTCAAACCAACAAAGCATGCTCGCTGGTGTAATGGGCGGTATTGCGGAACGTTTTGGTTGGAATGCAAATTTATTACGCTTGATCTTTGTGGTGATCTCGCTCATGAGTGCCGCATTTCCGGGGATTTTAGTCTATCTGATTTTATGGTTGGTGATTCCAAAACAGCAGCAAGCGCGCGTTGATCACGTACAAGGTTACCCACAACCAGTCAAAACAGTCTATGAAGACCAAAGTATGAAACGTTAATTTTCGGTTACCTTTTTGGTCGCTACGGTTGAGTCTCCCCCGAATACAACCGTAGCTTTTTTTATTCAAATGAAAGTTTTTGACGATTCAGTTGCTGCTGTAATGCAGCAATCATATCAGCACGACTAATGATCCCAATCAAACATTGATTTTCAACTACAGGGATATAGTTAAATGACTTCTCCACAAAATAAGGGATTAAATCCTGAATGGGTTGGGATGGATCAACGATGACAACACGGTGACTCATAATTTGTCGGACATAGTGTTGCCAAGAATTTCTTGGATCAGTCGCACTTTTAAACCATTCCACCACTTCATACAAAGCCAATGTCCCCACCAAATGATTTTCGCTATTCACCACAGGCAAACTCATCAGATTCACTGCTTTAAATTTATCCAAAGCCTGATGAATATCATCATCTTCATGCAGTTTCATCACATCTCGGCTCATAATGTCTTGGCAAACAAATAAGTTCGTCAAACGTTCATTGGCTCGTTCTTGTGCTTCTAAAATAATTTTTTCCAAATCATATTGGCTAATGTCTAATAGCTCAGTGTGATGCGCCAAAGCATATCTAATATCTTTCGGTTGAATCGACACTTTTTGGGTTGGTGTAGGGTCTTTAGAGCGTTCATTAATATGCGCTGTTATTGGATAATGTCGACCAATCAACCGATTAAAAAAGACAGCAATCAATAATAATAAAATCGAATTGAGTAACACAGGATATAAAATAAAGTGAAAACCTAAACGGTGTACAGCATCCCCACCTAATACCGCTGTAATCGCCACTGCTCCACTCGGCGGATGCAATGAATCAGTGGTCATCATCATAAAAATTGCCAACCCAACTGCAATACTAAAAGCAGAGGTTAAATCAGGCAAAAGCTGTGTACAGGTTACCCCGATTAACCCTGCCAAGGTATTCCCAACCACAACATTCCAAGGCTGAGCTAATGGGCTATTGGGAACAGCAAAAAGTAGCACTGAGGATGCACCCATTGGGGCGATATACCATATATTTATACCATCCAATACATACCAACTGATCAAAGATGATATGGCTAAACCACACAAAGCACCAAAACTAGAAAGAAACCGTTCTTTAAATGATAAAACTTTATAGTTAGGTTTTAAAAAATTTAGCCAGTCTGATTGGGTTAAGCTCACAATGCACCTTGCTGGAATCGTCTTGTTCTCATTGGGTGCAGTAGTATACTGTCATCTTAAAGTAAAGATGTATTTAAATTATAGTTTTAATGTATGCTCAAATCTGCTGAACACAAATTATATCAATTGAGATATTCTCGCAGTTGCTCCAACCGCTCTGCATATCTTTGCATAGGGCAAAATTGATACATCGGTGAACCGATATAAGCACCTGCATTACGACATTCCTGATCAACAAAATTTTTCCAAAGTTGTTGTGATTTCATAATATCCTGATAACGCTCAGGTTGCTTGTATTCCCTACTTTGAGTCTTAATTTGATCTAATAACCTGACGATTTTCTTGGCATATAAAGCCTTCGTTTTATCACTACAAATTGCCACGACTGCATTATTAATATTATTTAGCTTTAAGCTCTGAATGGTTTCATCGACACATTGGCTATACGGGTCAATGGTTTTATTCTGTGGTGCAGCCAATCCATCCACACTCAGAAAAATCATGGCAAGCAACAAACCATTGAGGCTTAATTTTTTCATTACCCTATGCTGTATTCTCATCATATTTAAAAATCCCAAATGACCGCTATATTTTTACTTTTAACCATACGAATCATAATGAAATTTTTTGCATCACTTCAACAAAAGAATAGAATCTGATCAGAACATAATCCTCCTGTATCATGTAAAAACAGCCCATCGAGTAGGCTGTTTATTTGTATTGTCCCTTAAAGCGCGTTGGCGACTCCCAACCAAGTAAAGCTATTTGGCACATCATTTAACTGAATGGTTTGTTTGATTTTTAGATTTTTTAAATCCAATTCTATAATCGTTTTGGCTTGTGTATCATTCAAAAATACCGTGCCTGACGTTACATTCACGACTAAGCGACTTTTAGAAAGCTCTGTGCTCAGCACCGTTGCAATTGCCTTTACTTGCCCAATACGCTGCCAAGTTTGTGTATCAATCACATGCACTACACCTGCACTATCTAAAATCGCTAAATAACGACCCGATGCATCGACCACTTGTTGTAAACGCTTCACTGGTGTCACCCCATCAGCTTCTTTAGCACCTAAAGACCAATCTAAACTGACTGCATTTAGATGCTGAGGATCAACGATAAATAAAGCATGTGTTCCCGTTGCAAAGGCCGCGAATTTATCTAATTTTTCATGTCCTGCAATTGTGGCAATACGTTGGTCAATCAGAACTTTTTTATCAATAAACTGACTGCCTTTTTGTTCAACCACCAATACACCATCTTCACAGCCAAACGCCGCATATTGTTGAATTGAAGCTGCGCCATGCAAACGATTACAAGCATTAGTCAAAGTTTGTTCTTCATGAAAATGATCGCCATGTAATTCATAGCTTTTTACCACACTCAATGTGGTTGCATCCGTCGGTAAATAAGTACTCAGTACATAGCCACCACGTGGCTCAGCCACGCCATGATGTTTTTTCGGCAACTTTTGGCTAGAAATTTCTTGTTTCTCAATGGCTAAATCATTGAATACATCAAATTTAGATACCTCTGTGTCATTTCCATCATAAAACAGCGCAGCGAGCCCATTAAAACTACGGTAATGTGCAGGCGTTGCTCCCTCCAATTGAAATGCCAATAAATTGGGTGCATTTTTCTGTAGGACATTATTTTTATTAAAAATTCCACCATCAGCGAATTGCACCACACCATCAACACGACTGAGCATCACTGCATAACGCGATTGTGGACTGCTATACATCGCAGATGGCGTATAACTCAGTGCTGTTGTATTGATAATTTTCTGTTCTTTCAAATCGTAGATTGATAATAAAGGGCGCACGGTATCCGCATTGGCAATTGCTAAACGTCCTTCATTACTCTGTACAGGTTGCTCAGGTTTAGGCGCAATTGTTGATACCGAATTTGATGAATCGCTTCCCCCACAAGCCGATAACAACACACTACTAAATAAAATACTCAAGATATAACTTCGTTTTAAACTTTTCACCCTATTTGCCTCTGTTGAACTCATTTCATATTATTGTTATGTTATAACATAACGATAATATAATAAACAATTCATCATTTTTTAAGCTTTGTCTGACTGAAATGAACTTTTAGAGGGCACTCGCGGATGATTTTCAACATGCTGTGATGATTAAAAATTAAGAGCATCAAAGATGCAATTCGTTATCAAATCATATTTAAATAATTAATTTTAATCATGAATTATTCATCTCACCGCAATTTAACCGATCTATAATATGGTTAAGAAAACTCTATCACTGAATACAATGCACAATTTCTTATACTTATTTGCTCTACTTTCTTTAATACTAACGCTGTCAGCTTGTGGCACAAAGAATGAGCCTGAATTCATTGAAGTAAAAACTATGAAATCAATTACAAGTCCATATTTTATAAAAGAGTTTGCTTTACTTAAATATGATAACACCTGTTTTTTAAAGACATCTGCTGTCCTTGAGGATGGAAGCGAAATCAATAAAAGTTGGGGTTTTACCGAGGGTAAAGTATTTTTAGTTGATGACAATACGCCGAAAACCTCATCTATTGACACCAATCAAAGTTCACCTGCTGACCAACAGATAGATCAATACATCAAACAGATGAAAACAAATCAAGAAATAGGCTATATCAAAAGTTTACTATCAGCCAAAAGTAGAAATGAATGTGGAATAAAATAACATTTTTTTATTTCTAGTCAGAACTTGCTGCCGAAGTGTTTGAAGCCTTTGCACTCCCTTTGAAAATCCTTATACTTAACCACAATTTTTGTTTGATTCCAGTGGATGCACCATGAGTCGTGCTATATCGCATATTGACACATTTCAGGGCTTAATTCTTGCCCTACAAAACTATTGGGCGGAGCAAGGCTGCGTCATATTACAACCATATGATATGGAAATGGGTGCAGGGACATTCCACACTGCAACATTCTTACGTGCATTAGGTCCAGAAACTTGGAACGCAGCTTATGTTCAACCTTCACGTCGTCCGAAAGATGGTCGTTATGGTGAGAACCCGAACCGCTTACAACATTACTATCAGTTCCAAGTCGTCTTAAAACCAAACCCCGACAATATCCAACAGCTTTATCTCGATTCTTTAAAAGCGATCGGGATTGATACGTTGACACACGACATTCGTTTCGTGGAAGACAACTGGGAATCTCCAACACTTGGCGCTTGGGGCTTAGGTTGGGAAGTTTGGCTCAACGGTATGGAAGTGACTCAGTTCACTTACTTCCAACAAGTCGGTGGTGTTGAGTGTTATCCAGTCACAGGTGAAATCACCTATGGTTTAGAACGTCTTGCGATGTACCTGCAAGGTGTAGACTCCGTTTACGATCTGGTTTGGACTAAAGGTCAGTTTGGTACAGTGACTTACGGCGATGTATTCCATCAAAATGAAGTTGAGCAATCAACCTATAACTTTGAATATGCCAACGTTGAAAAAATGTTTGAATTATTCGATTTCTATGAAGCGGAAGCAACTCGCTTAATGGAAGCTGAACTGCCACTCCCTGCTTATGAGCAAGTCATTAAAGCATCGCATAGCTTTAACTTACTTGATGCGCGTGGTGCGATTTCTGTGACTGAACGTCAACGTTATATTTTACGTGTGCGTACCTTGGCGCGTTCAATTGCACAAAGTTATGTCGCTGCTCGTGCAAAACTTGGTTTCCCAATGGCAGAACCACATTTACGTGATGAAGTATTGGCTCAACTCAAAGCACAAGTTGAAGCAGAAGCAGCCCAAGCTGAAAAAGCGAAGGAGAATAAATAATGACTCAACATACTGTTTTATTCGAACTTGGCTGTGAAGAACTTCCACCAAAAAGCTTAAAAACTTTGCGTGATGCACTCAAAGCTGAAACTGAAAAAGGCTTAAAAGATGCAGGCTTAAACTTCGCGTCTATTGAAGCTTATGCTGCTCCACGTCGTTTAGCCCTTAAAATTGTGGATATTGATGCGGCTCAAGCGGATACACAAAAACGTTTTGACGGCCCTGCTGTACAAGCGGCTTATGATGCTGAAGGCAAAGCAACCAAAGCCCTTGAAGGCTTTATGCGCGGTCAAGGCATTACGGTTGATCAGCTTTCAACGTTCCAAGCAGGTAAAGTTGAAAAAGTGTGCTTCTTGAAAGATGTGAAAGGTCAAAGCCTTGATGCTTTACTGCCACAAATTTTACAAGCTGCGTTGGATAACTTACCAATCGCAAAACGTATGCGTTCAGCGGCAAGCCGTACTGAATTCGTGCGTCCAGTAAAATGGGTAGTATTGCTGAAAGATGATCAAGTGGTTGAAGCAACCATTCAAGATCATACAGCAGGTAACGTGACCTATGGTCATCGTTTCCATGCGCCAGAAGCAGTGATTTTAGCGCATGCAAATGACTACTTAGCTGCTTTAGAAAAAGCTTATGTCGTTGCGAACTTTGAAAAGCGTCAAGCGACGATTCAAGAACAAGTCAAAACATTGGCAGATGAAGTCAATGCGACTGCAATTGTGCCAGCAGATTTGCTTGATGAAGTGACAAGTCTGGTTGAATGGCCTGTTGCATTACGTGCGACCTTTGAAGAACGTTATTTAGCTGTTCCTCAAGAAGCATTGATTACCACCATGCAGGATAACCAAAAGTATTTCTGTTTAATCAATGCTGAAGGTAAATTACAGCCTTACTTCATTACTATTTCAAATATTGAGTCGAAAGATCCGATTCAAATTATTGAAGGAAATGAGAAAGTTGTTCGCCCTCGTTTGTCTGATGCAGAATTCTTCTTCTTACAAGACCAAAAGCAACCGCTTGCATCTCGTAAAGAAAAATTAGCCAACATGATATTCCAAGCGCAATTGGGCACACTTTGGGATAAATCAGAACGTATTGCAAAATTGGCTGTGGCAATGTCTCCAATTACAGGTGCAAATGCAGCTGATGCTGAGAAAGCAGCGTTACTTGCGAAATGTGACTTAACCTCTGAACTTGTGGGTGAATTCCCAGAACTTCAAGGGATTGCAGGCACGTATTATGCTCGCCTTGAAGGTGAGAATAGCGAAGTTGCTGAAGCGTTAGGCGAGCAATATTTACCGAAATTTGCAGGTGATGTATTACCGCAAACCAAGACAGGTACCACCATTGCGCTTGCTGACCGTTTAGATACGCTTGTTGGTATTTTTGGTATTGGTCAAGCACCAACAGGTTCTAAAGATCCATTTGCCTTACGTCGTTCTGCAATCGGTATCTTGCGTTTAATCATCGAAAATGAACTTGATGTGACGATTGAAGAACTAGTTAACTTTGCCTTGCAAGGTTATGGCGACGTGGTTAAAGATCATGACAAGACGCGTGCTGATGCGGTTGCTTTCCTTGAAGGTCGTTACCGTGCCAAGTATGAAGATCAAGGCGTTGCTGTTGATGTGATTCAAGCGGTTCAAGCACTTGCTCCAAAATCTCCACTTGATTTTGATAAACGTGTCACTGCTGTCAATCATTTCCGCACCTTGCCAGAAGCGGCTGCATTGGCTGCGGCAAATAAACGTGTTGCCAATATTCTTGCCAAAGAAGCGACTCCTGAAGGTGCAGTCGTTGAAGCGAATCTGGTTGAAGCTGCTGAAAAAGCGCTTTATGCAGAGTTATCAGCTTTAACACCAGTAGTTCAACCTTTACTTGCTGCACGTAACTATACAGAAGCACTCTCTAAGCTTGCTGCGCTTCGTGCGCCTATTGATGCTTTCTTTGAAGGCGTGATGGTTATGGCAGATGATGCAGAATTAAAAGCCAACCGTTTACGTTTATTGGCTCAATTACGTGATTTATTTACAGCGATTGCAGATGTGAGTGTATTGCAGGGTTAAATATTTATAATCCTTGATCTTTCAAATAAACCCCGCTATATATTTAGTGGGGTTTATTATGTAAATTAGAAGAATTATGAAAAGTTTAAAATTATCTATTGTTAATTTATTTATGTGGGGAGGAGAATCTTCTTATAGTGGCGGACCTAATGATACAACTATAATAAAGTGTGATGGCTTTGCGTTTAAATTTAAACAACATGATATTCTTTTAAAACATAAAGACTTTGAAAATAAAAGAAAAGTTACTACACATGTTGAAGTGCAATACACTGAAGAAACGCAAATACTACAAATTTTCGAAATTATTGATGATATTTGCTATTTACTATCTTTTGCTCAACAATCATATGTTCGTTGTGAGACCTATGGCCGATGCTCCACTCAATCTCGACCATGCTCTGATGTAAAAACTATGCGAGCAGACAATAATATTATTGATATGCATGGTTTAGAAATTAGGAACTTTATTGAACAAACATATCCAACATTCAAAAAGCTAAAGTCATCTAGGCAGCTAACTGTTGTATTTGACTATTTATGTGAAGCAAATCGTGCAAATCTAGCCACAGAAGCATCACTTATTTTGCATTATGTAATCATTGAAAATCTGAAACATACCTATGCATTAGAGCGTGGTTACCAATATCAAAAAGGGAAATATAATCATCCCCTATATCCCCCTCAAAACTATCAATGTATAAATAAAGAAGAATATTGCTTTGATGAAAATACTAGTCAATATATTCATAAGCTTCATAGCAAATGTGGTTCTACTGAAATGACTAAAAGAATGTTTGAGTCAATCGGCATAAGCAGAAGTAATAACCTTATTAAAGATGCTCTAAAGAAGAGAAATCGAATTATTCATGAAGGTCTGTTATTGCCTTTAAACGATTCTCAATATTCAAAGCAAGCTAGAGAAGACCTAAATGAAGCCAGTAATCTAATACAAGAATACTTGTTTACTCTTCTAAACTATAAAGGCACTTACTGTACTAAGTCATGATCAAACAGAGTCTTCTGGTCTTATTGAATAAATATCTATATAAAAGACTAATTTGCTCATAAGCTAACTCTTTACTGAATATATCAATTTCACATCACCTACATTCTTTTCTTATACTTGGCGATAAGCTATAAAGCTTGGATTGTGGCAAGGTCACTTAGGGAACGGAAAAGATGATGAATAAAGTAAAAATATTATGTGTTACGACTGCACTGATCGCATCGTCTTCTCTATGGGCAGCCGATACAAATGTAGCAACAACAAGTACAACCAATACCGTACCTGAAAAAACTATGCCTTATGGCGATAATCCAAGCATCGGACGTGTATTACTGTATAAAACAGGAAAAGGCATCCAAAACTTAGGTCACTCAATTCAACATAGTTCAGAAAAAACATCTGCAAAAATAAGCAAATCATGGCAAGAAGCCAAAGTTTATAGCGCTGAGCAATCCCAATCAATTCAGGCAAAAGCTGAAGAAACCAAAGAAGTCACCACAAAGAAACTGCAAGAAACCAAAGATGCTGTCATCGGTACAAATGATGGGAACATTCCAATTGTGCATGCAGAACTTAGCCAATCATCATCGAACTAAAAGTAAAAACACCTCTAATCGACTCAGAGGTGTTTAGCTTAACCCTTAGTTTAATTAAACAAGTTCGGCTTCTACCCCAACTTGATGATCAATTAAATATTCATTCAAATTAAAATAACTGAGTTGCTGACGCATCTTAAACGTCGTCCACGGCCATACCGTACTATTTCGTCCGTTCCGATCAATGAAATAACTCTGACAACCCCCTTTGTTCCACACCGTGGTTTGTAAAGCCTCTTGCACGCGTTGATTAAATTCAGCCATACGCACAGGATCAGGTTCTATGCTTTTGATATTTTTTTGAATTGCTTGTTTTAAGGCATCAACAATATAAGTCAGTTGGGCTTCAATGATGATAAAAGCAGATGAACTCACTGCAATATTAGGGCCGAACATCAAAAAACCATTCGGACAATCTGCCACCATCGTTCCCATATAACCTTCTGGACTGCCCTGCCACACATCAGACATGCTTTGTCCATAACGGTTATAGACTCGCTGGGCAATTGGCGGTTCAGCAACTTCAAAACCTGTCCCAAGAATGATCACATCAGCCTCAAAGGTTGAGCCATCACTGGCAATCAACTGCTTGCCTTTCACTTCGCTCAATGCACCCGCCACCACATTAACATTGTCTTGGGCTAGAGCTGGATACCATTCATTAGACTGGAGAATCCGCTTACAACCAATCACATAGTTTGGTGTGACTTTGGCACGTAACTTAGAATCTTTAATGCCCTGTTTAATATGAAATTCAGCAATACGTTGTACTTGTCGCATCGCCGCATTACTTTGTAAACCACCATTTAAGGTTTCAAAGATGCCATAGACTGATCCACGCATCACCGACTGAGTGACAGGGACATATTTAAATAAGGTTTGAATCGCACTTGGGAGTGGCATATCCGATTTAGGTAAAATCCAATGCGGTGTGCGTTGAAATACAGTGAGTTCTTTTACCAAAGGCTGGATTTGTGGCACAAACTGAATTGCGGAAGCACCTGTACCAATTACTGCAACGCGTTTGCCTGTTAAGTCCACATCATGTCGCCAACGCGATGAATGGAAAATCTCACCTTTAAAATCTTTTAAGCCTTGTATATTTGGAATCACTGGCTCATGCATTGGGCCACATGCCATAATCGCAAATTGTGAATGTAATTCGCCTTGATTGGTTTTAATAATCCAGCACTGTTTGGCATCTGACCACGTTGCTGCAAGGGCTTCATGTTGAAAACGGACATGGGGTAATACTTGGTATTTCTGTGCCGTATTTTGCAGATATTGTTTGATTTCAGCCTGTCCTGCAAACACACGACTCCATGCAGGATTGGGTTCAAAAGAATACGAATACAATGCCGAAGGCACATCACAAGCACAGCCCGGATAGGTATTTTCACGCCATACCCCGCCTAACTCATCGGCTTTTTCCAACAAAATAAAATCTTGGATACCTGCTTGTTTTAATTTAATCGCTGCGCCTAGACCTGCAAAACCACCGCCGATCACAATGACACGATGAAATGGAACAGTCTTCGATTGTGTACCCATAACCACGTATTTCCTTATTTTAATTCCGTGAACAACATGGCATAAACGGTGTAGAGGGTCATTATCAAGACAGGCCTTTTCTTAGGTCATTTTTGACACAAATTGCTAAGGCGGCTTACCGTTGTTTGCATTCAACCGATTCAGCTTAGATTTACAGTGTTATCCCAAAACATAGATTGAACTTCTCAGCGTTTATCTACACACTCAATAACATAAATTCATAGGATTGGAATTTTGCAAATGATGCATCACCCATTCAAAATAATGGCTCTTTCCTTGTTGAGTGCAATCAGCTTCTCTGCGTGTTCTTATTTACCAACAACATCACCTTCGCCCATAAAACAGTTAGAACAAGTCCAAAATATTGAGGCACTGCCAAATACCAAAGCCAATGTTGCAACGCTGAGCCAATCTAAAAATGATTGTCTTATTCAATTTACAGGCTATTTTGATGCTGGGGAAAGCACAGAAACTTGGCGTTTCAAAGCAAATCAACTGCGCCATGCCTTTTCTGAAACCTATCAATATGATTTAAATCGTGCGATTGATGTGGCGACGCAAAAGCATAAACTGGATCAGAAAACACGGACTATCACTGTTTTCGATATTCAAAGTGATGAAACAAAACATAATTTTGAGAAGCTCAAAAGCCATTTCAGTCAAACGGCGTTGGCTCAATGTCACTCAATATAACGATGCAGGGGAAATAAAAAATTCCCCTTTCTATTCAAATATGTTGTTGTAGAATTATCAACTTAATCAAAGTAATAAATAAAAAGAGCAATTCACCATGCCATTATCAAAAATTGAGGTGTGCTATTCACACCCGCCAACAACAGTTCAAGCCCTAATGGATGCTGTTATACAAGCACAACGGGAAGTTTTACAAATCCCTGAGCATGATCGACAAATTCGTTATATTGAGCATCGCCCTGAACACTTTTGGATACCACCGAATAAATCTCAAAAATATACTTTAATTGAAATTTGCATGTTTTATGGTCGCAGCCTTGAAACGAAAAAGAGGCTGTATCAAACTTTAGTTAAAAATTTAACTGAACTGGGTATTCCTAAAGATGACATTTTTATTTTGCTTCAAGAACAAGCCTTAGAGAACTGGGGAATTCGCGGAGGGATTCCTGCTTCAGAAGTTGATCTAGGTTTTAAAGTAGAGATTTAAAATAACCTTTAAAGCAGCGTAAACTTGATCATTCAATTTCCTTTATTCCATCAATATGAAAGTTGATCAAATATGCTTTTCACCTTTTATTTCCCATAAATTTGAGATTAAGCTTTGATATCAACTCTATTTTTTACTTTATTTTTCATTTAATTATAAAAAATATCATCTCCACAATTTCTAGCTACAGTGTTTTTAAGCTGTAATTTGCTTGTAAAGTTTTGCTGAAATCCATCGCTTTCTCTGTTTTGCTCGTTATGATGCATTTGCGTTGATGAAGTACCCCAATACGGTACATCGCTTAAGGAAATCGCAATGAAAAAAATGATCAAAACAGCTATCGTGACAACAACTCTCCTCGCTTCTGCATCTATTTTTGCACAAAACGTTGGTGTCAATGCCAATGGCTCGGCGCAAGTGAATGTAGAATCAGGTGGCTTGATCAAAGGTGTTACAGGTGCAGTTAAAAACACGGCACAAGGCGTAGGTCATACCGCTCAGCATATTGGTCATGCTGCTGTAAATACGGGCGTAAATGCAACTCAGCAAACGATCGGTGTCGCAACCAATGTCAGTTCACAAGTGATCAGCAAAACTGATGAAACTGTCAAAAATACTCGCAACTACACGGTCAATAAAGCGAATGATGCTAAGCGATTTACGGCTGATCAAAAAACAAAGATCAACAAACAGCTTGAAGAAAAACAAACTCGACCTAAGGCATTAAATTTAGATGCACAAACCAGTCTCAATACACAAGTGAATGGTAAGACTTCATCAGTAAATGCCAAAACAGGCTTGAATGCAGATCGAAAAAATCTACACACAGGTGCAAATGTAGGTGTGAAAGTCTTAGGCGTAAATGCCAATGTAAACACCAGTGCTAAAGTTGGCGTGAACTAATCGAGTTAAATCCGCTTTAAAGCAAGCCCTTTGTCGAGACAAAGGGCTTTTTTATTAAATCATTGAGCTGACGAATTGTAGTTTAGTCTGTTCGTCGGCACTGTTGTCAATAAAGTGGCTCAAACCCTGATCATCACAACTCAAGGTCAATTGTTTATAACTCAGACTATAAAAGTCAGCATAATATTTAAACAGCAATGGCGACTGATCTAAGGCTAAAGCTTCGCCTACTTTGACCAACTTATGAATGCCACGATCATTCATAGTCAACAGATAAGATTCAGCATTGAGTTCTAGTTCAACAACTGCATTTGCTGTGACTTTTAATGGCAATAAATATTGTTGATTCGCCTTAATCACTTCAGCACTATAGCTCTCTAGCTTTAAACTCACCAAATTAAAGACCAGAAACTTATCTTGCACCGTGCGAATGCTTAATGCTGAAATTTCAGTGTGTTGGACAAAGTGTGGCTGAATACCCAACTTCTGCAAGTTTTGTTCAGTGCCCTGTTTGAGATTAAATAATTGTTGAACTAATTTTTGTTTGAGTAGCGCATCAAAATAACGCTCGTCTAAGACAAAATCATTATTCTCTAAAATCCGCAATAAAGCCTGATGGTGTCTCGTTAACAACGCATCAAGTACATGACGATAATAAAATTTACTTTGCTTTTTAACTTCCCGAACACGCTGATAAAAATAGGTGATATCAAATGGCTGTTCGACAAAATCATTTAACAATTGCGAACTCGCCAAAACCGAAAGTGCCTCATGCCCTGTGAACGGTAAATGAATCACATGCATGTTTGGCAATAGAGGTTGTATTTTTAAGAAATGTTCTTTGTCTTCTGCAAAATAAGGATCATAAACAATGATGTATTCACGAGATGCATCCACTTCATCGACTTGAATCTGCATTTCTTGATGAATGGATGGATCGAAAAATTCCGCATAACGGCGGTCTTGAACCACATCAGGGTCAATTGAATATTGTGGAACAAAGGCGACGATTTTCTGCATATTCAATAAATTAGAATACTTAATCGCAGCATAGCCTCCCATTGAGCCGCCATAACCAACGATCTGTTTAAACTGTTCTAAAATTGGCTGAATCTGCTGCTGCATCTGGAGCATGCTGCTTTTAGGAAACCAAGTTTTTTGTTTTGGCATAATGCCAATCACATTATATTGATATTTTATGAGTGATTTTTCAGCATTAATCGACATTCCTTTGGCACGACTAATCAAATCGCCAAACGAAACCACTAAAGTGTCACTTGAACCTTTTAAAAAAATAACGCGAATATGTTCATCTTCAAATATTATTTGCTTATCCATGCTCACACTGAAAAATCAATCCTAGGCTTGTCGCAAAAAGTCATCAAATGATGGCTTTGCCAAACCCTATTTGCGGAGTATCTTATTTTATAGAGATAAGACAGATTAAAAAGCGCAAAAAATGACACAATCCTTGCATCCTGCTGCACAAAAAGGCTTTAGTTTAGGGGCAGAACTCTATCAGCAAGTTCGCCCCAGTTATCCACCAGAAGTCATCGTTTGGCTGCAAGATCAGCTCAAAGTTGGTGAAAGTTCCACTGTTATTGACCTCGGTTCAGGGACTGGCAAATTCTTACCTTACCTCATTCAAACACAGGCAAAGGTGATTGCGGTTGAACCTGTGACAGAGATGCTAGAACAACTGCAACAAAGCTATATCACGGTTGAATGTCTACAAACTTCCAGTGAGCAACTTCTGTTAAAGGATGAATCGGTTAACGCGATTATTTGTGCGCAATCGTTCCATTGGTTTTCAAATATTGAAACGCTCAAGGAAATGTATCGTGTCTTAACGCCATCGGGGCATCTAGGATTGATTTGGAATCAGCGTGACATCACTGTGGACTGGGTAAAAGCGTTAGCTGATGAAATTGCACCTTTTGAAGCAGATACACCGCGTTACCATAGTGAAAAATGGAAGCAAGTTTTTGAGCATCAAGCGCTATTCCAATTCAAAGGGCTGCAAACCTTTCAACTCAAGCATACAGGTACGGTAGAACATGTTGTCAGTAAACGTTTACTTTCTACCAGTTTTATTGCAGCAATGCCGCAGCTTGAACAACAACGCCTGAAAGCAAGATTTGAACAAATTGTATTTGATTTTACAGGGCGAACTGCGCAAGATCAGATTGATTTTCCCTATACCACCTTTGCCTACCATTTCCAAAAAAGAGTAAATTAATAATCAATCAGGTGTATTTATGACGATTAAATTTAAAACTACTGTTGCACTCACTAGCTTACTCAGCGCTACATTGCTACTGAGTGCATGTAATAAAGACCCGCAAACAACAGCACACCAAGAACAACAAAGTACGACCAGCAACGATGCAATTGGTCAGATCAAACAAATACCGATTAAACAGTTCCCAGCCACGGCTAACGATGCGCATGATATTGCAGCCTTGGATGACTATGACCGCCGTTTTACCGAAATGAGCGATAGTATGGAAATGGAATTGGCAAAGATGAAAGAAGCCAATTCACTCACACCTGAATTTGAACAACAACGCCAAAAAGATAATGTCCGATCTGCACTCAATATGCTGAAAGAGTTAGAACTCAAAACCGAACAAGGTCGTTATATTCAAGGGCTTTTGTATGAATATTGGGATAACCAAGCCAAAGTATTAGAACAAAGTACCTTATCTAGCACCGCTCAAAATGCCGATACTGCCAAACAAGTTGATCATTTAAATGAGTATTTACATGCACAAAGCCAACTGCATCATTGGAAGAGTTCACAAACATCTGAGATCAAAATGAAAACTGAGTAAATGCTATTCTATTTCATCAGATATTCAATCTAAGTTACATCATTTCATCCTTAGCAGATTTTGGTATTAATGCTTTCCATCGCATTGACACTATCAAATAAAAAAACCGAGCGAATGATTTAGCTCGGTTTTCAATAAAATAGTGCTGATCAAATTGAGGATGCAATCTATAACAGATTGGTTGAATTAATATTTAAAGTTAAAACCAACAAATGCTGTTCTACCCATTAAAATATGATCAATCGAACGTGCGACCTCATCACGTTTAGTATTAGTCAAGTTCTTGAGCCCTGCTTGAATGCTAAAACTCGGATTGAATTGATATTGCCCATTTACGCCTACTACATGATAGGCATCAGATTTCTTACTTTTCGATGTCGCAGGAATATATAACATCTGACTGCCAATATATTGATAATTCAAGTTCAACCCAAATGCATCATTGATATGCCAATCCCAATTCATATTTCCAGTATGACGTGGACTATAATCAAGCACTTGATTATTATCTTTATTTTTCCCATCCGAATACGTGTAATTGAGTTTCATCGCTATAGCGTCATTCAGCTCATATTGGCTTTCAAGCTCTATGCCTTTCACAGAGGCAGAATGGACATTCGTATAAGTCATCACCGTTGGACGATATCCAGCTCTCCAACTATCACTCACAATCATATTTTTAATATCATTATTAAAGTACATCAAACTCGCATAGAAACGCTCATTTTCATACACACCACCAAACTCATAACTGGTCGCTGTTTCTGGTTCTAAATCAGGATTTCCCACAACACGACATAAGCCACGGCATGCTAAGACAGCATAAGTAGGATCAGATTGGGAAATACTTGGTGCTTTAAATGACTTACCAATACCGCCTTTTAAATTAAATTGGTCTGTAAGTTGATACACACTATAAAAGCGGGGGCTAAATTCATTCCCAAAACTTTCATAATCATCATAACGCCCAGCCAAAGTCAGTGCGAGGCGATCTAATTGCCACTCATCCTGTAAGTACAAAGCTGTTTGATTTAGAGAAATCGCCCCTTTTAAATTTTGGTTATGACTCAGTTCAGTTTTCCGAAACTCAGCACCGCCCGTCAATAGATGTTGTTCGCCTATACGACCACTCACTTGAGCATCAATCGTATGATTGGTTTGCTGGATATCACCTGTCTTCTTATACAAATTGGTGATAATTTCTGAATTATCCATTAAATCAACATGTTCATAGTAATAACGTAAACGGCTATTCACTGCATCCCAGTTCGCAGAATGTGTCAGACCAACACTTGTTCGATCCATTTCCTGAATATTGGTTGGGAAAGACAATCCATAATTGCTCCACTGTGCTTGACGCTCATCAGAACGATGCGTTAAGTCAACATCCAACGTTTGTTGCTCATTGATTCGCCAACTTAAATTAGATAATAGACTAAATCCTTTCCGCTCCTCAGCAGCATCGGTATTTTTATAAATACTCTGCTCCGAACGCCATGCTTGCTGATTGATGCCTTCCAATACAAAATTCGCCAATAGCTTATTTTCAATTAAGCTCCCCCCAATATAAGCACTTGCCTTATGTACAGCACCATCATCACCTTCGGTTGGTAACTCATAACTATACTTGGCTGTGGCTTCCAATTGATCACTTGGCTCTTTCAAAATGATGTTAACGACCCCGCCCAAGGCATCAGCACCATATAAAGAAGACATAGGACCACGGACTACTTCAATTCGTTCAACAGCCGCCAAAGGAATCGAGGAAAGATCAAAATCATTGGAATAATTCGATGTCAAAGCATCTCTAGAATTGATTCGTCGTCCATTCACCAAGATCAACGTATAGTCAGCATCTAAACCACGAATTTTAATCTCTTTGCGACCATACGCAGACGAGCTATTGATATGAATACCTGCGCTTTGTTGTAAAGCATCTGCAAGGTCATAAACAGGACGTTTCGCTAACTCTTCTTGAGTGATAATACTGATACTGGCAGGCGCACTTTTTTGATCATGCTCAGTCTGAGTCGCTGTCACCGTGATTGTTGCCAGTTTTTCTACAACCTCTTGGGCATAACCATAACTGGAAAATAAACTTAGTCCGAGTAAACCACATATTGTGGTGCTGAGAGCCTTTGGCATAAAAATTGTTTTATTAAGCATATTATAAATAATGAGATTAAAAATGATAATTGTTCGCAATTATATTTAATTGTATATTTTTTGCAATATTTTATTTTATGGTAAATTAAATTTAACAAGTAGCTGTTTATAAAAATATAATCAAAATAAAAAATCAAATAAATTATCAGGTTTGAAAGGTGACAATGCTTTTCCAACCTTATTTAGATTGTCACCCATTTTTAAAAACTTATTCAGAAAACCAGACTAACTCTGCTCAAAATACGGTTGAATATATATTAAATTTTTTGTTTTTCTATCCACTGAATGGAATTAACACGGAACAACTCGCAAGCACCATCACCTGTATCAGTTGGTGTTAAAGAAGATTTCCAAACCAAATCCTTATCACGAATCTCGACCAACTCACCTTTCAACTGCACCAAATCCCCACGCTTCACTTGTTTGATTTGCTGAGCAATTTCAGGATTTGCAGGAATAATATGCATATTGGACACCATTTGCATGGCTTGATCGGCAGGAACAGGCAGTTTATCAATTTTCCAATTCAGATAGCGATCATATTGATTCACTGAAATTTTACGTGCAATCTCAGGCTTGGCAAATAAGCCCCAACTCACAGCATAATCAATTGGAGAGAACTTGGCTTGTTCGTCATCCTGATACATTTTAGAGCCGAGAATACGGAAGTTGCCATAAAAAGGCTGCAACACCGAAATAGACTGATCCTTTGCAATCGGCGATAAACCGTTGGCAATGTTATATTCTATTCCACGGGTCGATGCATGTGCCTGCCCAAGCACTGCAACCATGCCCAAACTCATCCATAGACGTTTTTTCATGGTCCATCATCCTCAAAATATCACTAAAATCTTAGAAAAGCATATATCTTCATAGTATGCTTAGATGATGAAAAAAAGTGCTTTTTTTAGTAACAATCAAACTCACTTTAGTCCTATTTTTGTGCTGTGATTTCAGTATTATCTTTATTAAAACGAGTGAATAGAGCTTTATGATTTACCAATTTTACCAACGTCGAATTTTTCCGCATTTACTTAATCAAGTAATGCAAACTGCAAGCTTGATGGACAAACGTCGTGAATTATTAGTTCCGATCGAAGGTGAAGTGCTTGAAATCGGATTTGGTACAGGGCTGAATATTCCTTTCTACGGCAATGTTGATTCACTTTATGCCTTAGAACCCAACCCAGATATTTATCATCTGGCAATTGAACGGGTTCAACATGCACCCTTTTACGTAAAGCACGTACAATCAAGTGCAGAAAAACTCCCCTTTGCAGATGCAAGTTTAGATCATATTGTTTCTACATGGACTTTATGCAGTATTCCAAATCTTGATCTCGCCTTGGCAGAAATTTATCGGGTGTTAAAACCTACAGGGACATTTCATTTAATTGAACATGTCAAACACCCTGACTCAGTTAAATTACAATCCCTACAAACCTTGCTGACCCCAATACAAAAACGAATTGGTGACGGTTGCCACCTCAATCGCAATATTGAACATCATCTATTACAAGCTCAATTTAAGTTTGTGGAAAAAGAATATTTTGATGCAGATGGTATTCCTGCTGTTGCACAGAAAATGCTATTTGCACGGGCACAGAAACAATAGATTCAGAACGCTGATTAATCTTCAAAGTCAATTCTCAGTGTTTCAAAACGAATTCGTCCTTCACGTACCGCTTGAGCAATTGCCTGTTGCCCTTTGCTCAAGCGCGCACCACCACTTTTAATATCCAGCAGAATCACTTCAATGTCATCTACAGTGCCATCTCCATCACGAAAATTAGTATAACCATCAAACACCACATAATCGACGGGATCACCGAGAAACTTTGCATCACTGGGTAAATACCGAAACTCAGGCAAGATCGGTGCAAACTGTTCAGCCATTTTCCCTTTTAAAACCGCACGACTGGTATTTACACTGCGTTTCTGTGCATCAAGTAAGGCTTGTTTATGTTCTAATTCTAATTCAGCAATATATTTTTCGTATTCTGCCTGAATACGACCATTGCGTGTATTGGACAAAATCATGGTTGTGATAACGACACCAATACAACCACCAATCAACATTGCAAGCCAAACTGACATAAAAGTATTCCTTTTTCTAGGTTTGCTATTTAACTGCAACATTAAACTTTTGTCATGTGTCATACACTCTGGTCAAAAAGATGCTAAGGTATCGTTGAATACAAAACACTTGTTAAAAAATCTAATTTCATGAAGACAATATTAATCGCAAATCAAAAAGGTGGTTGCGGCAAAACCATGACCGCTATTACCCTTGCCTCAGCATTATCACAAAAAGGTTATAAGGTTGCGCTTGCCGATGCCGATAACCAAAAATCATCATTACAATGGTTAAAGCAACGTCCTGAAACTGTGACCGCAATTCAGAGTCTCGATTGGCGACATGAAAAATCAATTGGTGATATTCCAAAGCATCTCGACTATTTGATTATTGATGCACCTGGTGCGCTGTCAGGCGAGCATGCTGAACAATTGGTCAGTGAAGCACATGCGATTGTAACGCCATTGCAACCCTCATTTTTTGATATTGATAGTACGCGTCGTTTTCTGAAACATTTGCAAGACATTAAACGTATTCGCAAAGGAAAAGTGCAGATTCTGTTGATTGCCAATCGTGTCAAACCGAATAGTTCTAGTTCAAAAGATATTCAGGATTTTTTTAATAAGATCGAACAAGAACCTGTTGCGTGGATCTCAGAACGTAGCGCTTACGGCACATTGGCAATGCAAGGCTTGAGTATTTTTGATAAAACACAGAAAAACTTTGTCAGTATTCAAAGCCAATGGCAGCCTGTTCTAAATCAATTGGTTGATGATCCAACTGAATGGTTCTAAGCATTGTAAGGAAAGCTAATCTTTTGATATTGAATCTTAAAATAAGGCAATGAAAATTTCCCTAGGCTGGTTTTTCAGTTAATATGGTTTTATTCACCTACCAGCACTAGAGAAATACTATCGTGCAACAATACGCCCCAACATTACAACGCGTTTTGCTGTTTGGACTATTTTTTGTCTTAATGTTCCTCGGATTTAGTATTCTCAAATACTTTATCGTTCCTGTTCTTTGGGCTGCAATTATTGCGTATATGACTTGGCCTGTGTATTTATGGGTACAACGTCGCTTTTTTGGTGAAAATCGTCCGACGCTCAATGCAACCATTATGATTACGTTGGTCATTCTGGTGATCGGAGTTCCTTTTATCTGCGCGATTTTTATGCTGCAATTGGAAGGACGCAATTTATATTTTAATTTACAAAAACAACTATTTTCAGGGCATATCCAAATTCCAACCTTTGTTCGTGAACTACCTGTCGTTGGAAAAGATATTAGTCGCACCCTCAATGAGTTAAGTACAGATCCCAATAGTATTACCAATAACATCGCGGAATGGATTCAAAGCCATTTAAGTTATGGACGTTTTGTGCTGAGTGAAATCAGTCGAAATTTAGTTAAACTCTGTTTTGCTATCATGACCTTATTCTTCTTCTACCGTGATGGGCAAATGATCTTGTCTCAAGTCAGTCGTGCCTTAGAAATGGTGATTGGGCCTCGTGTACATCATTATTTAGAGACAATCTCAGAAACTACCCGTGCTGTGGTTTATGGTGTAGGCTTAACGGCGGTTGCTCAAGCGATTTTAGCTGGTCTCAGTTACTTCGTTGCAGGTGTTCCAAATCCAATGCTCCTGACGATGGTGACGTTTATTTTAGCCTTGATCCCATTTGGTACACCGATTTCTTATTTTGGTGTCGGGCTATGGCTGCTCGCGCAAGGACAAACCGTTGAAGCGATTGGCGTCATTACATGGGGTGTTTTAATCGTCAGCAGTTCAGATAATGTGATTCGCCCTTTGGTGATCTCTGGCGCAACTCAGATTCCATTTTTACTGATTATGTTTGGCGTATTGGGTGGAATCGCAAGCTTTGGTTTAGTGGGCTTATTTATTGGCCCAGTCATCTTGGCGATTTTATTGGCAATTTGGCGTGAATGGTTACATGAAAATGTTCAAGAACCAATCGCTGCAATTGAAGCACCACCTGAAACAAAATTGTGAGTCATTTACACCACTTATCATTTAATCTGCATTGCAACTTGCGAGTTATTCAATACTTTGTTTGAATCGAACAAATAAAGATAATAGATAAGGATAATTCGCAATGTTTTTAGCTGTACACAAATATTCCATTCTAAGCGGTTTAATTTTGATGATCAGTGCCTGTTCATCTATTAGTTTAGATAGTAATGCATCTAAAATTCAAACACGACCCACCACCACAGATCAAAGACAACTCATTCCCGTTTATCAAGTCGATGCCAATGGCGTCGGGGCTTCGATTGGCACAGTTTCATTCAGACAAACGCCTCAAGGTTTACTCATCACCCCTGCACTTTGGAAACTTTCTCCTGGCGAACATGGTTTCCATATCCATGAAAATGCCTCATGTGATGCTACATTAAAAGATGACAAAATGGGGGCTGCTCTTGCAGCAGGGGGACACTTAAATCCTGATAATACTGCCAATCATGGCACACCAGAAAATGGGCATTTAGGTGATTTACCTGTACTCGTCGTCAATGACAAAGGCTTTGCAATCACACCCGTCACCGCTCCTCGTCTCAAACTTTCTGATATTCAGGGACGTACGATCATGATTCATGCAGGGGGAGATAATTATTCAGATACCCCGAAACCCTTAGGTGGTGGTGGAGAACGAATTGCTTGTGGTGTCATTCAATAATTTAAGCACTGTGGGTATCTAAAAAGATATCCACAGTTTTGTTGATCTTTTAAACACTATAAAAAATCTAAAACATCAACTCAGCATTTGATTGATCAATTAATCCCTTCCGCTTTACGCTCCAACATTACCTGCTTCAACGCGGCTCTTGGTTGCAGAAACCAAAAACCAATCAGCGTTACACAGGCTAAGGCAAAAGCCCAAATATGGAAATATGTATACAGTACCCGTACCAATTCAATAATTGTAAAGAAACTCATCATCAATAACATTGAAACGGCGGCTGCTACTGTGCCTTTCGAAACTTCCGAAGACATCAACGCAAAACGGTACATGACGGAAAAACTAATCCCCTCACCCAAGCTCACCAAAGTCATACCAATCAATAAACAAGGGACAAGATACGTTTGCCAAATCACGCCTAAAATTAAGAACAGCGTTCCAATCAACATAATCGGCAAGCCCATCAAAATGGTTTTGCCTAATGGAAAACGATCAATTATTTTGATCAGGATAATATTCCCTGCAATTAAGCCAAAAAATACAGGAAACTGCGCCAGACCATATTGCACACTACTCAGTTTCAACTCATCCACCAAAATAATTGGCGACAAAGCAATCCAAAGCATCAACGGCATCCCAACTAAGGGCAAAGCGATACTTAAACCCAAGAAACGGCGATTCGTGAATACCTTCTTAAAATCATCAAAGATATAACTAAAAGGTTGTCTCGCTCGGCTCTCTTGTTTGGTCGGCATAAATTTATTTAAACCAAACCAACTTAAGAATGAAACTGCGGCAATCGCAACAAAGCCCCAATGCCAAGACACATAATCAATCAGAAATGCACCGAGAACTGGTCCAAGTAACGGCGCAAGCAAAGAAATATTCGCCATCAATGCCATCACTTTAATGGCATCACGCTCTTCAAATGTTTCCTGAATCGCGGCATACCCCACTGCTGAAATGACAGAGAGACCAATCCCTTGCAAGAAACGTAAAGTCAGGAATTGTTGAATATTGTGTGTGAGTAAAATCAGTAAACAACAGATGGTAAAAAATGCCACGCCTGCCAATAATACTTTTTTACGCCCAAGTCGATCCGAAAGCGGCCCAAGCAACCAAGCGACACTTGCCCCACCCAATAAATAAAATGACATGGATGATGGTGCCCATGTTGCACTGACCCCAAATTGTTCTGTGATCGCCAACATGGCTGGTTGGATTAGATCATTACCGATATAAACTGAAAATTCGAATAGCACTAAAGCTAATGGAAACATAAGCGTTATACGGTTTAACGTCATGCTCTGATTATTCGTCATCATGTTCTATTCACAAAAATAACCAATTCGCATACAGCCCATTTCCACAAATAAAAGGAAAATAGGATCATCAGCACACGATTTTATGGCTTTGATTTAAATTAAATTTTGATTTTCATGCAGTGAGAGCGCATGTAATAAATGTGAAAACACCGTATTCACAAGGTGTATATAAGAAAACAATTTATTTACGTGAGATTGGTAAAAATTTTACCTATTGGAAAAATATCCAAACTTAATTTTAGCATTTTTTAGAAATGACCGCAATTTGAGCAGAGCTTAGGAATTGTGTTGATATGTGAATAACCATAAAGTTATCCACAGTTTTGTCTATCTATTCACCCGTCCAAAACATGCTATATGGCTATGAGCATAAATCAAACTGGAAGGTCTTGGTATTCGCTCCCCTCGTACATTGGTAACTTTGCTGCTTATTCACAATCTTCCAAACTGCTTGATCACGCTTTAACTGATATTTAGTACGAATCGCTAAAACGGAATCATCCAGCTGTGCTTGTTCAACTGTAATTTCAGCATCGGTTGGGTTTTCTGCACGATTAAACTGCTGATCTATTTTTAGATTGCTTTCATCATGAAATAAATTTGGCTGATCCGACAGAACTGCGTGCATAGCTGTACTGTTTTGCACGGCAGCTTGCTGCTGAGATTGAAGCATCGACTGATTACAGGCTGCCAAAAATAAGCTAGTCACCAAGATCATCCCAATTTTATGCATTTTGTACACATCCTATTCACTTTGCTGATTTATGCTACTATGCAAAACTGAATTTACAAGCCACAAAATGTAGGTGGCTTGCAAGAGATTTGTTGTGTTTGACAAAGCTTAAATACATACAACAACCTATTAAAAACACAGATTTTATAACATCAATATCACAACTTTTTAGGCATGCAAAAATGTCAGATTTAGCAAAAAAATTAACCCTTATTTTAATCGTTAGCAGCACCATTATCGGTTGTTCTAAAAAAGAAGAAGGTATGGCAAATGATGCATCCGTTGCCGCAGAACACACCACTGAGCGTAGTGAAGCAATTCGTGCGAATGCCGCTAAAAATCCAGAACAACTGGTCAGTACCCAACAAAGTGCTTTGGAACAAAATCGCCAGTTGATCAAAAATGCTCAATTGCAATTTGAAGTTAAAGATGTGTTAAAAACCACGGCAACCCTTGAACAACAGTTGTTGCAATACAACGGCTATATCGAAAATAAACAAATTGATTATCAAGTCAGTGACCGCTCCCAACGTAATCGTAGCGATGGCACAGTTGATATTTATGAAAAAATCACGCCAATGGTACAACTGACTGTGCGTATTCCAAATGATCAGGTAACAACGTTTCTAAACAATCTACTGCCTTTGATGTTGAACTTTAATACACAAACCTATGAAGCAAAACGTTATGAATTAAAGCTATTAGAAGAAAAACTGAATACCGCGAATCAAAGTAATAGTTCGTCGAATACAGTGAACAATCAACTGCAACAACTGACAGATCTAGAAGTGAAAGATCGTTTAGCTTATAGCACCATTCGTTTGGAATTTTTCCAACAAGCAAAAGTGCGTAAAAGCCATGATTTAAATATCAATCGAATTGCGACACTCGATAGTGACCCATTGCTGACCCGAATTGCAGAAGCCTTCAAAGTGGGTCTATCTTATTTTAAAGAAACGATTTTATGGCTAATTCAATTTTGGGCTTTCTATCTCTTGTTTATTACGATTTGGGTTATTCGAAAAGCCTATAAAACTCGAAAGCAGAATAGCTAACTATTAATTGTGCATCACTCGTATTTTGCCTATTTGTGCATGCTCACTCACGAATAGATTTCCTAAAATACACAAGTTTTAGAAATCTATTTTTGAGTGATTCCATAAACAATATTTTAGTTATTGATGGAAATAGCATGTGGTAGATACGAAAATTCGTATTTTTAAAAGTGTAATTTAAAATTTAAAATGATCAGTAGAAACAAACTTCTACTGATAATAATGCTGTTTTAAATGACGACTATATTCTGTTAAGTATGCTTCCAAACTAACACGACGATCAGCTTTCTGCATTTCTTTGGCTGCTAACTGCTCAATCTTGGTTTCCAATAAATTGAGAATCGCTGCTTGCTCTACTTCAGGGAGTTGAGCTTTCTCTTTCTGCTGCTTTTTAATTTCCAGATAATCTTCTGCCCAATGACGCAATGGATCATGCTCAGACACTTGAGCAAATAGGTCTGTAATCAGTAACTCAGGCATCACTTCTTGGGTTGCCAACTCTGCCGACATCAAACCACGAATTGAATAAAACACTTTTTTATACGTAAAATTATCTGCGGTTTGCATCACTTTCATGCCACCTTTCGCCAGTGATAAATAATGGTGATATAACGCACTATAGTCGATTCGCTCAAGTAACCCATCTCGAAAGGTTTGCCATTCTGGGAAAGCATTAAAGTACACAATATGCGCTCGCACCCACTCCAAAACAGTCGGGTTACTTTTTGCCAGTAATCCAAACATTTTATCGAGATCATAAGAAACGAAGTCAAAATCACCATCCATGATCTCGATCAGATCACGATGTTTTTTATAATCAAAATACTGATCTTTGCTCGGTAAATGAAAACCACGTACATCATAGTCACTGTCAGGACTTGCCATACCCCATAAACGACTACCACTTTCAATATAAAATAATGGGATATCTTGGCGTTGTTGAAACAGTTTTTCGATTTCTTGGTTGATGTTCATATTTCTCTCTAAAATTCGATTAAACGAGAATTTTATTATTTGTAACCTGTCAATTTGATTCTCTACCCTTAATTTGTCCAATAAAAAATAGTATTTTTAATTTACTAGCTAAGTTAACCTATAACACATCAGTAAAATAGATAAGTCCTATCCGTTCATTTTTTAAGTTATGGAGCTCATAATTCTTAAAGAAATTTAATTCTCCGTCATAACAAAGAAAATTTATCTCACAATGAATAAGCTCTCCTAATATCCATGAAGAGAAGTCTTTGAATATAAATGAACAGGAGTAAAATAGACCCCTGATTTTTACTCTCAACATAATACGCATACACTTTACATTATGTTCATTATAGAAATGATCAATATAGTCGCCATATACTTGATCACTCTCTAGATAAATATAAGCTTGAGTTTTCATATTGGTTTTATAAAAAAAGTGCACCTTACGATAACTTTTAGCAGAAATTCTTTTATCTAATCAAGCATTAAAGATCAAAAAATTCTAGAGCCGCAACTCCAATTAAGTCAAAGAACTATAGCAAAACTTTACTTATTCGACTTAATAATAGATTCATGCCCTACCTAATGATTGTTTTCACCAAAAATCTTATGAAGTAAGGATTTATTTTTTGGGACTTCAATCTCTATAGGCTGTTCAATTCGAAAAGGTACTGCCTTTCCATTATCAAGATAAGGGTAAAACTTTGCGTTTAGAAATATTGGTTTTAATTTTTGAAAAATTTTATCAGACTTATCTGTTTTATTCATATTTTTCAACATAACCCGCTCTACATCTCCATGTACATTCACGAACAACTCTAGAACCAATTGTTGCTTTTTCCAGTTCAGCTCATCTGGACTAAAACTAGGAACTACAGGTGTTATTCGATATTGCACTTTCTTAGATAAATCTCTCTTTTCGACTGAATTTACAGGAGTATCCACATGATGATCCTGTTCTTTTGTTACTTGTGGCTTCTCTGATTTATTGTCATTTCCTGAAGCTATAACATGCTCTTTTACTCGAGTCTTTTCATTTAACTCATTGGATGTAACCTTATTAGATTGATCACTTCCCACAGTCTCTTGCAAAACAAAAAATAGAAGCAATGCTAGAAATATGGTTGTATTTATTGACATTATATTCAGCTCAGAACATATGAATTGACCAATAAAGTCTGGTCAACTAGAGCGCATATCTTAAAATAAAAAAGCGAATTTTTCGATACACTTTCAACAAAGATTATTTTTAATATCATGTTTCAGCATTAAAAATACATGCAAATTAGCGTAGTTGATAAAATGATTATAAATAAACAATTTCTATGTATAAAAAAACGCCCTTACGGGCGTTGATCATATACAAATTTAAAATACATAAGGTCGAATAAAAATAAGAAAAAATAGACCTAACATTAAAAACCATTTTAGGAAGTAATATAAAGTTTGGTTTCTTGCTTTCAAAGCTTTTGCTTTCAGACGAACCTGATAAACATAACCAAATGCTTTATTCAAACCGCCTGTTTGATCACCCACTTCATTCGGTGAACTTGCAGCGGTCATAACGCTTTTGCCAAACCAGTGATTAAACTTTTCCATAAAACGTGTTTTTAAGGGGCGTTCTACATCTGCAAAAAAGATAATACGATTTTGATCAGTGGTGTTTTCTGCGTAATGAATATAGGTTTCATCAAAGACGACACTTTCACCATCACGCCATGAGTAACGTTGACCATCGACATCAATAAAACAACGATCATCGTTTGGCGTGATTAAGCCCAAATGGTAGCGTAATGAACCTGCGTATGGATCACGATGACGAACTAAACGACTATCAGGTGCAAGTTCTGTAAACATCGCAGCTTTAATACTCGGTAAAGTCTTTAATAAAGCTGTTGTTTTAGGACAAAGCTCTGCTGCGGATGGATGCGCTGAGTCATACCACTTTAAATAAAAACGCTTCCAACCTGTTTTAAAAAAAGAGTTAAAACCTAAGTCATCATAACTACTCGAAGCCTTAATACCGCCCATTGCATATAATGCTTTGGCTTCATCACGAATCATTTCCCAATTTTCATCCAGAACTTTTAAATCCTTAAAATATTGAGTCTCAATATAAGGTTGATTCGGCACTTTAGAAAATAAGTACATTAAGAAATTAACGGGAGCAAATAACGTTGAATGGTCAAAAAATTGACGATAAAACGAATGTCTAACCTGACCACGACGATGAATATACAAAGCAGAAATAATGAAAATTGCTAATATGATCCATTTAACCATTGGAGAAATCGACAAAAGAATAATTGCTAAATTTTAACATCGTCTGTTGTAATTTCTAGCCAGTTTTAGTTTAACAATTTCTTCATTTACTTATTAATTAAAATTAATTGTAAATATCAACCACTTAGACCACACGACTTTTTAAATAAAATTTGTTATTTTTTTATTTTCTGCTCTTTTTTAGCTAGATACATTTTTGCATCGGCTTCATGAACCAAACGAGATGCATCTAGATAGCCATCAACATGATCCGTCTGCTTTACACCGATGCTGAGGGTAATGTTAGGTTCAATTTGATAGACGTATTGCAGTAATCTAGGCACAAAACTTTCAGTTGCCTGCTCTTCTGTACAACGAGGAAATACAATACAAAATTCATCACCACCGCATCTAAAGCAATGGTCATCTAATCGTGCAACATATCGAATCGCATCTGCCACAACTTTTAAAATTTGATCACCTTTAGAATGCCCAAAATTATCATTAATCATTTTAAAATCATTAATATCAATAAATACAACGGTCACGGGTTCTAAACTTCGTTCAGCAGTATCAATAATTGAGCTTAAAATACGATCTAAATGTCTCACATTAAGTAAGCCAGTTAAAGGATCTGTCTGAGACAAAGCTTCCATTTGCTGCGCACGATCTTCTAAAACAGATGCATATTGTTCAATTTTATCTTTAGATGTCTTTAACTCACTAACGAGACTCCACACATAGGTTTCCACCACCAAAGACATATCAAACATGAATAATTTTTCTAACGTAGCGCATATTTGGCGAAAATCGACTGTATCTCCTAACTGTTGTTGAATCATCAAAATTAACATTGCCTTTAAATGATAAACTGCTGATAGATATAACTTAAGTTCTACCCCAATCCGTTTATGAACCAAACCTATTCTTAGACGATTATTAACATAATTCGCATCATAGTTTCCCGAAAACAAATCAACCAAATACTGGCGTTGCGCGCGTTGTAAACGAGATAGCGTATCAATATCACCAATCAATATTGCAATCTCAGAAATCGAGGTTTGTTGTTGATAAAATCGGATGACGACTTGATCAATTACATATTCCAAATCTAGCAATTCACCCAACGTCACCAACTGCTGTAATTCTTGATGGGTTAAGGTCAGTAAGGATCGTCGATATTCGATTTCCTCAATAGAAATATGCATTTGTTTCATCAATGTTTGATCTGTTGGTTTCATCCTGACCCAGCCTTTTTAAATAAGTTTGTCTCTTTTCAGCCTTCAAAACATGCTTTCAACAAATAATTATTTTTTTACTGGTTCCGCAGACCACCCAAAAAATAAGTCATAACTAACATTTTTGGTCAGCGCATCGGACTATTTCTAAAATTAAGATCAAACAATAAAATATAAAAGTTAAATATTTACAATTAGTTAAAAAAGTAAATCTTATTTCAATCACCCAAATTGCCATGCAATAAATACGCCAAAACACCCTATAAAAATCCTTGATTATGGCGATGTACTAAAATACAAATACATTCCACACGCATAAATAAGTCATTAATCAACTTTTATGATCAACATTCACGTTACTAATCAACAATTAAACTTTATAAAATTAGCTTTATCTATGTTTTTTAAAGAAAATTTTTCTTTATTTGTAAAAATAATGATGCAAAATAAGGTCTTTATATCAATAGATGACCCTAGCGTCACGGCTTGATACAACTTGTTATGTCCTTTTTGGATATAGTTATCGTAAGATTAGCGAAGCATTTTGTGTGCGCTAACGCATACACGCTTTATGACATCAACTCAGAGTCCTCCACAACAAGGGAGATCAGGCATGATCCACGCTGGCAATGCCATTACCGTCCAAATGCTTGCGGACGGAATTGCAGAATTCCGCTTTGACTTACAAGGTGAGTCGGTTAATAAATTTAACCGTGCAACCATCGAAGACTTCCAAGCAGCAATTGCTGCGGTTAAAGCCAATAACGACATTAAAGGCTTAGTTGTTACATCTGGAAAATCAACATTTATTGTTGGTGCAGATATTACTGAATTTGGCGACAACTTCGCTGCTGGTGAACAAGCAATTGTTGATTGGCTTATGCCTGTACATGACGTCTTCAATAGCTTTGAAGATTTAGATATGCCTAAAGTTGTTGCTATTAACGGCACAGCACTTGGTGGCGGTTTTGAAATGTGCTTAGTGTGTGACTACCGTGTCATGTCTGAGCAAGCACAAGTTGGCTTACCAGAAATCAAACTTGGTATCTATCCTGGTTTTGGTGGTAGCGTACGTTTAAGCCGTGTCATCGGTATCGACAATGCCGTTGAATGGATGGCAATGGCGAATCCTAAAAAACCAGCTGCTGCACTCAAAGATGGTGCTGTAGATGCGGTTGTTGCTGCTGACAAATTACAAGAAGCTGCTGTTGACTTAGTGAAACAAGCACTTGCTGGTCGTTTGAACTGGAAAGCAAAACGTCAAGAAAAATTAGACGCAATCAAATTGAACCCGCTTGAACAAATGATGGCGTTCAATACAGCGAAAGGTGCGGTACTTGCTAAAGCAAACCCGGCACAATACCCTGCGCCTAAATTGTTACTTGACTCATTACAAGCAGGTGCAAGCCTTACACGTAATGATGCATTAAAAGCAGAAGCTCAAGGTTTTGCTAAAGCAGCAATTACTCCACAAGCAGGTGCATTGATTGGTTTATTCATCAATGACCAAGTTGTGAAGAAAACTGCGAAAAAATATGAGAAAGGTGCTCACCCTGTTAACCAAGCAGCTGTATTAGGTGCAGGTATCATGGGTGGTGGTATTGCTTACCAAACGGCAAGCAAAGGTACACCAATCATCATGAAAGACATTGGTAACCCTCAACTTGCACTCGGTATGAAAGAAGCGAATGGCTTACTGACTAAGCAAGTTGAACGCAAGAAAATGAAACCTGCGCAAATGGGTGAAACACTTGCTCGCATCCGTCCTACTTTAAGCTACGATGAGTTTAAAGAAGTGGATATCGTGATCGAAGCAGTGACTGAAAATCCAAAAGTAAAAGAAATGGTACTTGCAGACACTGAGAAAAATGTTCGTGAAAATACGATCATTGCTTCTAACACGTCTACGATTTCAATTACGCGTTTGGCTAAAGCATTACAACGTCCTGAAAACTTTGTTGGTATGCACTTCTTCAACCCAGTACACATGATGCCATTGGTAGAAGTGATCCGTGGTGAGAAGACATCTGATGAAGCGATTGCAACTACTGTTGTTCTTGCTCAGAAAATGGGTAAAACACCAATCGTTGTCAACGACTGCCCAGGTTTCTTAGTTAACCGTGTATTGTTCCCTTACTTTGGTGCATTCGACCTTCTTGTAAAAGATGGCGCGGATTTCCAACAAGTGGATAATGTAATGGCGAAATTCGGCTGGCCTATGGGTCCTGCATACTTGATCGACGTTGTTGGTATCGATACAGGTGTTCATGGCGCAGAAGTGATGGCTGAAGGTTTCCCTGACCGCATGAAGCCAGACTACAAAGGTTCTATCGAAGCGATGTACGAAGCAAAACGTCTTGGTCAAAAGAATGACGTTGGTTTCTACAAATACGTGTTAGATAAGAAAGGTAAGAAAGCGAAAACTGTTGATCCAACAGCTTACGAAATCATTGCACCTTTCATCACTGGTGAAAAACGCGAATTTGACAACCAAGAAATCATTGACCGTATGATGCTTGCTTTCTGTAACGAAACAGTTCGTTGCTTAGAAGACAACATCGTTGCAACTGCTTCTGAAGCAGATATGGCGATGATCATGGGTGTAGGTTTCCCTCCATTCCGTGGTGGTCCATGCCGTTACATCGACCAAACAGGTGTTGCTGAATACGTTGCGCTTTGCGACAAATATGCACACTTAGGTAAAGCTTATGAAGCGCCACAGATGTTGCGTGACATGGCTGCTAACAACAAAAAATTCTACGGTTAAGGAGCAACGTGAATGGCTACTTTAAATCCACGTGACGTTGTAATTGTTGATGGCGTTCGTTCAGCAATGGGCAAATCACGTAACGGTATGTTCCGTAATGTACGTGCAGACAGTTTATCTGCTGAATTAGTACGTGCACTTGTTGCTCGTAACCAGTTTGATACCAACGAAGTTGAAGACGTAATTTGGGGCTGTGTAAACCAAACTTTAGAGCAAGGTATGAACATTGCTCGTAACATTGGTTTATTGGCTGACTTACCTAAGACTGCTGCAGGTCAAACTGTAAACCGTCTTTGTGGTTCATCTATGCAAGCACTTCACACTGCTGCTGCACAGATTGCAACCAATCAAGGTGATGTATTCATCATCGGTGGTGTAGAGCACATGGGTCACGTAGGTATGATGCACGGCATCGACCTTAACCCAGAAGCGTCTAAACACTATGCAAAAGCATCTAACATGATGGGCTTAACCGCTGAAATGTTAGGTCGTATGAATGGTATCTCTCGTGACGAACAAGATGCGTTTGGTGTTGAATCTCACCGTCGCGCTTGGGCTGCAACACTCGAAGGTCGTTTCAAAAACGAAATCGTTGGTGTTGAAGGTCATGATGCGAATGGCTTCAAAATCTTGTGTGACATCGACGAAGTAATTCGTGCTGATGCAAACCTTGAAGCGTTCAAAGCATTGAAACCAGTATTTGACCCTAAAGGCGGTTCAGTAACAGCAGCAACTTCTTCTGCTCTTTCTGATGGTGCTTCTGCAATGTTGCTTATGTCTGCTGAACGTGCTCAAGCATTAGGTTTAAAACCACGTGCTGTAATTCGCTCTATGGCAGTTGCAGGTTGTGATGCTGCGATCATGGGTTACGGTCCAGTTCCAGCAACTCAAAAAGCGCTTAAACGTGCTGGTTTAACGATGGCGGATATCCAAACTATCGAATTAAACGAAGCATTTGCTGCTCAAGGCTTATCAGTAATGAAAGGCTTAGGCGTTTATGATAAACAAGACATCATCAACCACAATGGTGGTGCGATTGCATTAGGTCACCCATTAGGCTGTTCTGGTGCGCGTATCACAACGACATTGTTGAACGTGATGGAACAACAAGATACACAAATCGGTCTTGCGACGATGTGTATCGGTCTTGGTCAAGGTATCGCGACTATTATCGAACGTGTTTAATTCTTAAATACGTGAGAAAAAGAACCCCGCTTATTGCGGGGTTTTCTTTTGTCCCGTATTTGTCCCTTTTTGAATATACTTAAACTGGCAATATTCCTTTCGTAGCTTAATCACTACAAAACCTTAAGCATTCGAAAAGGATAAGCCCATGACACATTTAGCAGTTAATTTAACAATTGATACAACTCTACAAAGCACTATTTTACCTGCATCTATCGAGGCTTTAAATTTTGACAAATTAAAGTTTAAACTTACGTCAGCTAAAGAAGCTGTTATGTCAAAAAACGTATGTCAGTTTGCTGAGCAAGAATATAAAAGATTTTTAGCTCTTAAATATTTTTATCCAAAAGAAACATTTGTACCAAACAAATTAGTAGATGAGTTCTGGCATGCTCATATTTTAGATACAAGAAACTATCAAATGGATTGTTTAAAAGTATTTGGAACCTACCTACATCATTATCCATATTTTGGAATTCATGATGAGTTAGATCAACAAAACTTAGAAAATACGTTTCAACGAACAAAAGAATTATACGAAATATGGTTTGGTCCATATCCAGATTTTACAATAGCAGCAAGATGTGGAGATGATCATGCATGCCATGCTCCATCCAGTTGTGCGTGCCGTGTTCCAGGAGCATGTAAATAACCCTATTAGGGAGCTTTTGCTCCCTTCCTTATTTGCATATACTTTTAATTAATCCATCAACGTTAAAGTCAAATTTCTTCATTTTCTTATCAGTATTATTCTCCTCCCAAAGCCTATACTCTAAGAAAAAATTATATTTTTTAAAAATATCTTCCTTTTTAGCTGAAATTTCACCTACTTTGGAGCGCTGTACTTCTTTTTTTAATTTTTCATAAAAAGTTGAATCCGAATCAGAAAAATCATCACTAAACTGCTTTAATTTGCCGTTATAACAAGCTTCCAGTAGTTCCAAAAACTTGGTCACTTGCTCATTCTGTTTAATATCATCTATCGACATTTTTTATCTCCAGTACTTACAATACCGTCACTTAACTTACCCCATATTGGAAAATCTGTATTCTCTACAATAAAGCTAACATAACAAGTACAAGTTTTAGCAATTTTCTCAGCAGACCAATTAGGCTTACTCGTTGTAAAACTTGCTTTACATTTCATATCAAAGTGCTGTATTTGCGCTTCTGTCCATGTCGTTTTCAATTTAGAATAACTAATCTCTTCCAGTTTAAGCATCTCATGAATTTTATCAACTCCCAAATAACCAGTAATTCCAATAGAAATCGAAATTACAACTATCGCTCCCCATCCACCACTTTTCTTTTCCTTGCTTACGATCATTATAGTACTTTTACAGGTACCACATTTATAAATACCTTGATCACTAAGATTCTTCACTCTATTCAAAGAACTACATTCAGTACATGTTAAATAACCATTTGTTTCAAAATCATTCATAATAAAAGTAATCCATTAAACCCTATCAAATAGATTATAAATATCAGTAGTTATGACTCGCTTGCTCCACCAACATCACAAAATGCTGTTTAATTACACTATGCATCGACCCGATGCAACTCTCCAATACTTTCAACGATTCGAAAATCGGTATTAATAAAGTATCACGACAATTATCAAACGTGTTTAATTCTTAAATACGTGAGAAAAATAACTCCGCTTATCGTCAGTTATTCCTAACCAACTAAAATTATTAGAAAATTCAAACCACTATTCAACTTAAAGAAAGCCTATAGACAAATAAAGCGACATCAGATTAAGATCATTTTTCCAAAAAATATAAGGTTCTAAAAATGTTTAAAAATATGGCAGCCGATCTAATGGGAACTAGTGATATCGGTAAAATTATTGAGCCTAAAGATTATGATAAGACCGATATTGATGACTATATTTTCCATGAAGACAATGAAAAGATTTTCTTTTTGATCAAAGCAAAAACCGATGAATACTGCTTTACCAATACTGCTTTCATTCATCTAGATGGTACAAGTGCGGTCAGCAAAAAACGGACATTGAATCGCTATCCATATAAACACTATCAGATCAGTCGGGTGCTTCTAGAAACAGCAGGTACAATTGATCGGGACGTTGAACTCAAGTTCCAACTCGCAGGGGCAGCTTATTCAATTGATATTGAAAAATCACAAATTGAAAAAGTCCGTGATCTATATAAAGCTCTATTTAGTATCGGTGAAGCATGCAAAGAAATTGAACGCCAAATGAATTCGTTAGTAATCACTCAACAAGCTGTGAATAACATGTTTTCTCTGCGTGAATTACCAGAACAAATTCTATTGAACTTACCTGACATTATTTCTCAGACCACCATTCAAGTTGAAAATAAGTTTACTGAACGTCGTAAACAAATTGAGAATTATGATTTTTCTGCAATTTTTGAACGTTACCTAAAACAATAAGATAGAGATCCCCCGCAATATGCGGGGATTTTTAACTTCAACGATAGAAGCTATGGCTGTCTAAAGTCTTTTAAACCATATTGGATTTGCTGCTGTAATCTTAAAATATCATCTACATTCACTTTGATCGTGCCATCCCGAATCCCATCGATATTGTTTCGATTAATGTTCAGGGGTTCTAGTATTCTAAATAGACCATTGGTTGGATCAGATGATTGAAAACCCGAAGCAACAGCTAAAATATACTGCTGTAACTCAGGTGAAACTTGAGACAAGCCTGACGGCACTTGTGGTTCATATTCAATGCCACCAGTGATCTCGCTAATTCCTGCATTTTGCATATCTGTATGGGTTTTATAGATACGATGCTGAAGTGCTTGGCGTACCTTTTCATCTTCTTGAAATGGAACAGGTCCGACCTCCTCACGTAACTCAGACTCTGCCATAACACGAATGGTCGGTAGAGTTGCAACCTCATCAGCGTGTACGGTTGATAAACCAAGAGCAGAAAATACCGTGACAAGGGCTGATCGTTTTAGAAAGTTCATCGCTTGCTCCAAAAATGAGTCACCATGTTTACATGTAGTGAATAAAATAAAAGCATCTATAGAACAGGCTACAACAAAGTCGTACTTGATTCAGTATGGCTCAGATAAACGGTAAATTTCACCAAAATTTTAAACGATAGATCAAATTTTCTCATGTTATCCATCATGTTTAATCTTTGTAAAGATCGGCCTATTTAGGAGAAAAGTCCTCGCTTCTATTTAGATTTTTCATTATGGTCTTTTAAATATTTTATGAATATCAATTATTTTTTAGATTTTAAACTTAAATCATTAGGAGAACTGGATGTTTTCAATTCTGACTAGAACAACCAGCGCTATCGCAATTACAGGATTATGTTTAACTGGCTGTGCAACCAAAACACTGATTAACAAAGACAACAAAACCTATACTCGAACAGAACGTGTCACTTTAGTTGAAGACAATGTGGTTGCTTTTGGGCGACCTGCACAAATGTCATCAAATTTACCCAAAGACAGTATCGTGATCGCAGGGCAAAAAAATAGCTATATTTTGACTCAAGGCGGTTCTCAATTTGTGGGCTTGATTAGCAAACTTGATGCTAAAAATATTCAAATGACACGGGACTTAAGTTTTTATTCGGAAAAGAATGATGGTAATTTTTCAGGTACATTGCCACTTTCCTATATAAAACTTAAAGAAGATTTAAGCAAAAAAGATCTAGAGTTCTTTATTGAAAATGGTGCAAAAGAATGTTCATCCTCAAGTGATGAACGTATGCAAGCACAACGTTTTTGTTTTGATATTAAGCTTGCTGGTGTCGTGTACCCTGCTGCAAATAATCTCACCTCATTAAAAGCGTTAAGTAAGCCATATCAAGTGACGATTTATACCAATAAAGAAGAAAGCTACAAATCCAAATCAGGTATGAATCCTTTAGAAAAACTGGTACTACTGCCTTTTGCTGTGGCGATTGATGTTGTGAGTTTACCTTTCCAAGCAGCAGAAAAGATTTTCGACTAAAGTTAATTTTAGCAATGATTCATCAGTTGAATCATTGCTTGATCGAACTACAATTCTTCATCCAATACTTTGACATTATTGTTTTTAATTCTTTCTATCTTGGCATTCAACTTCAAAATGTCTTGGTACAGTGCATTGAACTTTTTCACTTGTGCTGTTTCATAAAAAAGTATCATTTGATCTTTTCTCTGCCACTGATATTTTTTCAACATATCAAACATGGCTTGTGCCTTTTCAATGATCTTCTGCTCAATCGCAAAAATATCATGAGCTTGATCTATTTTAAGATTACTCTCTAATTTTGATTGTAGTGATTTACGCATTTCCTTATGAATAGCAAGATTTTTTGCCTGCTCAAGTGAGCTTGATTGTATCTGTTGCCGCCGTTGTTCATATTCCTCTGAGATTCTCCGAACATCAATAAACATCTGTTCAGTGTCTTTATAAGCTTGCTGACGATCTTGATCCAAACGCTCTACATCTAAAAAAGTATCCCAATTTGCTGCTTTAAGCTCACGTAAATAATGGTTTCGGGCTTCCGTATTTTGCATCCAATAATTGAGTAAAAATTCTGACATCAACTTATAATCACCTGACAAACGATCATCATGCACATTCATTTGCACAGGTTTCGACCAATCTTGCGCTTGGTCATACAGCTCTCGCATTTTCTCAGCCATCACCACTTCAAACATTTGTTCAGTATTGACTGCTTTTTGCTGCACACGATATTGATAGAAAAAGAAAGTACTTATACAGATTACAATGACTGCGAAGAAGAATAGAAAACGGCGCATACAACCTCCTACCTTAATTATATTTTTATGTTGTTTTATTTCAGTTTAATCAATAAAACACTGTAGCTTATATAATTTTTATTTCATTTCTCGTAACGGAGCATTACATTTTCATCGCTTTAAATTCAATAACACTGCCCCTATTATTGGTTGAACTAAAATTGTAGAGATATACCATGCGTGTAGATATTTGGTCAGATGTGGTTTGCCCTTTTTGTTATATCGGTAAAAAGCGTCTTGAGCATGTTGCTGAACAAGCAGGTATCGAGCTTGATATTCACTGGCATAGCTTTGAGCTTGATCCAAATGCACCTGTAAAACATGACACATCGAATACTGAACGCTTAGCGCAGAAATATGGACGTAGTTATGCAGAGATGGAAGAAATGGAGCGGAATGTCGCTGCTATGGCAGCAGCTGAAGGCATCGACTTCCAATGGCAAAAAGCCAATTCAGGCAATAGTTTTAATGCCCATCGGATCATTCATCTTGCTCAAAGTAAAGGTTTAGGCAATGAGGCAGAAGAAGCCTTTTTTCATGCTTATATGACCGAAGGTCTTGCAATTGGTGAACGTGAAATCGTGGAAGAAATAGCATCACGGATTGGTTTAGATCATGCTGAGGTTGAGTATGTACTGGATTCAGATGAATTGGCAGATTTTGTTCGCCATGATGAAAAAATTGCACGTGAGCAATTAAATGTTACTGGCGTGCCTTTTTTTATCTTTGATCAAAAACTGGCTCTTTCAGGTGCGCAACCACGTGAGATTTTCTTACAAGCATTACAACAAGCCCAATCAGTATCTACACAAGAAATCAAGCAAACTGATGCGGCCCAATGTAACGATGATCAGTGTGAAATTTAGTCCTAACTATTTTTACTAAATCACAAGCTTCAAGATCAATTTGAAGCTTGTTCAGGACATTTTCAAAGACCGCTATTCTTGTGCCTTCACCTATTATCCTGAAAAGAATACCGCTTATCTTGAGCAGAAAATCCTGTAACAAAGTAACCATCTTCATTGATCAACTTTTAACTCACTGAATTGTGATATAAATCACAATTTGATGATATATTTATAGATATGTTTTCGTATAACTATCTATTTATCCGATTTATTGTTTTACGGTGTTGATATTTTGAAAGCTAAAACATGATCAAAATCTCTATTTAGAATACCTAAATGAGATTTTTTACTAACTTGCGGTCTATAGATTTTGCATGGTTTTCTTCTATAATCGTCATAAAGTGACATTCTTTTTTTATGAAAATTCAAGAGTTACAAGCCCTAATAAATGGTCAAATTCAACCACAACAAATATGCATAGAGCAGCTTGTAGCATTGGCTAGGCAGCATACTTTGACGAATACACCTGAATACAAACTGTTAGATGATGCTGTGAATATTGTACTTATTCATTATTTAAAACAGGCTCAAGCCTATCTCTAAGGAAACTATCAATGGACGTATTAGAGAAAGCATTATTGGTTGACGAGCTCAAACATCTCATTGTTGGGCTTAATAATGATAAAACCTCGCATTTTGAGATTGCCAAATCAAAACAACGTATTAAAGACATTTGTGCATCTTGTGATGATCCCGTTTTTCAAGATCAACTCACTCCATTTAGAGAGCTTATGCAACAAGAAGAATTTTCATCTGATGAATTGGAACGTTTTGGTTATGCATTGACTTATCGTGGTACATTCAACTTCATGGGCCGAGTTGAACATGCGTTATTTGCCTCTGGTGATATGGGGTGGGCTGCTTTACGTCAAGCTCAACATTGGCAAATTTGGGTCATTCGTCCAGCATTATCTTTTTTAAAGAGTCCTTGGCTGATATCGACCCAACAAGCTTTGGAATGGTTACAGACACATACCAATGACTATATAAAAACAGATGATGAGCTCAAAAGTCTTATTCCTGTTTTAGAGCCAATTCATCAAAGTTCAACAAATTTATCATTAGATTCAAATCAGACAATTCACAAGGACAGATTATCTGCTATGAGAGAAGAAACTGCGAATTTTGAAGCACAACTCGAAGCACTTATTCAAGAAAGAATTCAATCTGTACCACGAACTCAAGTCGCAACGACGCCACCGCCAGCAAAGCCTAAACCAAGTTTTAGGCAAAATGTACGCCCAGTTGCAAATCTCAATAAGGCGAAACCCGTTGCGCTTAAAGATTTCAATTTAGATGGATTACTTTGTCGTCTTGAACGTATAGACCCAAGAACATTCCCTTCTTTATATCGTGTCGAATTACATGATGAAATTGATCAAAATATTAAAATTGATTGGTTATATTTAAAAGCCGAGAATGACGTACAACCGATATGGGAAAAAGCCCAAATCTTTGTTGCGGAACAGCTCTACGGACAAGGACAATTTTCGCATTATGTCGTGCTAATCGGTACACATAGTATCGACTATGCAACAACCATTCTACAAGCCTATACAGACCAACGTCATACCCAAACTAGCTCCATCCATCAAATAGATTGGGTCACGTTTAAACAGCATTACCATCACCATGAGACCTTATTTAATGAATGTATCATGAATGGTAGTCAGGTTTGGCAACGTAATGATCGCTCATATCCATACATTCCTGCATCGTTTATTAATACCCAGAAATTTATTCCTTTCGAAGAAACGACCGCGACTTTTTTAACACCTGTGATTTTGCTCAGAGAACGCCAAAAAATTAGAGTGTTACATGGTTCTGAACGCGTAAAACTATCAAGTGAAGATCAAGCTTATCCATATCTTTTATTAGATCGTGCAGATGGCTATACATGGCAATTGATACGTCAAGTGATTAGTCGTTTACCACAACCTATTTCCGTACATGACTTATACCAAGCCTTAGAAAATGCAGATCTTTCTGCATCATAATTTCTTATAAAATAATCATAATGCTTATCCATCATCAGACCTACGATATTTATATCGCAAGTCTGATGATGGATTTTTTATAGCGACCTACACGAGAAATTATGGGCAATCTCGTTGAATTGCTGTTTTTTGTGTCTTTAGCTTGATTTTATGGGGCAAATCATCAAAAGTTAAATGAATAACAATATATAAGTTTGAATCATGACCACTCTTAATCAAACGGTACCATCGCAGATCTTGTACACGTTACTTGTGCTTTCATTAGGCTTGCCAATTACAGTCAATGCAGCGACAGATACAAGTATAGCTGAGCCTGAGCAACAGAATGTTTTAAAACCTGAAACAACCCAAGAAAATGTCTTAGATTATATTCCTAAATGGGTCGATGCGACCCCAACGGTTCTCCCTGAACAATCCAATCAACCGATTGTCCCACCCACCTCAGAAACAGAAGATAAAACATGGGTTGATCGTAAACAACGTGATATTCGACATTGGGCTGATCAAACCTCTGTCAAAATTGATGATTGGTTTGGTGATGTTGATCCTGAAAGACCTGCTTCAGCAACGATTCGTGTCATGTTGGATAATTACTGGAATAAGTATGATGAATATGAGGTCAAACCGCGTATTCGAGGGAAAATCCGCTTACCGACCTTAGAAAAAAAATTCAGTGTGGTATTTGGTGATGATTCACTCGATGATGAGTTTAGCAACAATATTGCCAATACCAATACCCAACCGAATCAAGATCCGGATAAGAGATTCGACTCTAAGCAAACACGTGATTCCAATGGATCAATTGCGTTACGTTGGTCAGATTTCTCGAAAAAACTTCCTTTCGAAACAGATGCCGATATCGGTATTCGTTCTGGGGATGATGTTTATCTCCGCCTAAGAGCAAAGAAAAATTGGGAGCTACATAATAATTTCCACTTCAATGCTGAGCAAATTTACCGTTATGGCAGTGATAGTGAAAATTATCTTCGAACCAATCTAGAACTGATTCATGCGCGCCCCAATCAGCCATTTTTATCAAATCAATTCAGTTTGACCTATGCCGATACGCAAGATGATGACCTCACTTGGGATAATCGAATTTTCCGCCAACACCAGTTCTTTGCGCATAACAATTTTAATTACGGTATCTATACAGGTGGCTATTACAACAGCAATGACTTACGTCTAAACAGTTGGGGACCCTTTGTCTCATGGAGACAACCGCTATGGCGTGAGTGGTTCTATGTACAAGGCGATCTAAACTATTTCAATGATCATCGTGAAGACCGCAGCCATTTCATCAGTACATTTGTTCGTCTTGAAACCCTATTCTAAATTCACTTAAATCATCTAAATGCCCAATCAAACTGTCGATTGGGCATTTTTATTTCTAACAATCGTTCTAAAGTAAATAAACAGTTAAGCTTTGATTGTTATCATCATGTCATTTTTATCTTTCTCTATTTCAACATGAATCAACGATACGCTTTGCCCGTGTATTTATTGATTGTAGGAACCTTGTCTCTCGGTTATCTACAGCTCCCTTTATTGGCTGTCGTCTTACCTTCGAGCAGAGATATTACACTCTCACCTATTACTGCACATCTTAGCTATACTAAAAACCAACCTCAACAAAGTGCTTTGAGCTGTACTCACCCAATCACGCTCGATATTGAACAACAAACTAATGAACAATTAAGTCAAGAACTCATGGAGGTTTTTGGTCATGACTCATTATGGCAACGCGCACAACAACCCCAACCGACAAAGAAATTAGGGAAAAGTACTAAACATCATTCTCATAAAATCAGCGCTACACCCAGCCCTTTGAGTGCAAGCTGGACTACGATTTCCAGTTGGTTACCTTTTAGAAATGATCTTGATTTAGGTACAAATTCAGAGACAGATATTTATATCCAATTTTTAGCAAAGAAACGGTGGGCATTACATTCAGGACTACATCTCGATACAGAACAAATTTTTCGTTATGGTTCAAGCAGTAAGAACTATACCGAAACTCACTTAAATTTAACCCGACAATTCCAACAACAAAATCAGCTTTCCACACAATTTAACTTTTCTAAAACACAAGATACAGAATATATATGGAGTAATCGCACCTTTCAGAAGTTGAATTTATTGTCTCAAAATAATCTCACCTATGGCATTTTTAGTACAGGTGATTACGAGAACAAAGCACTACGTGTCAATGAATGGGGGCCTTATTTTTCTTGGAAGCGACCCATTTGGCGTAATTGGATCTATATGCAAAATGACATTAATTATGTAAACATGCCTGCCACCGAGCAAGGCTATTACCTCAACTACCAAATGAAGTTTGAAGCACACTTCTGATGAAAAGATCAGCATCTCTGTGGATAACTTTAATGTTATCCATAGACATAAAAAACCTCCGCCAATGAAGCAGAGGTTTTTTTATGCTGTTGCTTATTTCAATAATAAACTATTAATGCGTTTCACATAGGCTGCTGGATCTTCGGGTAAACCACCTTCTGCAATCACTGCCTGATCAAAAATCACATTGGCTAAATCATCAAACTGCGCTGAGTTCTCTAATTTTTTCACCAAAGGATGCTCAGGGTTGATCTCTAAGGTTGGTTTAATCTCAGGAACAGCTTGTCCTGCTTGTTTCAGCATACGAATCAATTGCGGAGACAATTCACCTTCACTGGTTACCAAACATGCCGGTGAATCAACCAAACGAGTGGTCACACGAACTTCTTTGGTCTTGTCTTTTAACGATGCACTTAAACGGTCAACCACAGGTTTGAATTGTTCAGCTGCCTCTTCAAGTGCTTTTTTCTCTTCGGCATCTTGTAAATCACCGAGATCAACTGCACCTTTAGATACGTTTTGCAGTGGCGTACCATCAAACTCAAATACAAAGTTCATCGCCCATTCATCAACACGGTCTGCCATGAGCAAAACTTCAATGCCTTTTTTCTTAAACACTTCAAGTTGTGGTGAGTTTTTCGCAGCCGTTAAATTATCAGCAGTCACATAATAAATCGCTTTCTGCCCTTCTTTCATTCGTGCTTTATAGGCAGCAAAAGACGTTGTGATTTCGTCACTGGTTGACGTCGCATAACGTAATAATTTTAAGATGCGTTCGCGGTTACCTGTATCTTCACCTAAACCTTCTTTCAATACCGAACCAAATTCAGTATAGAAAGTTTTGAATTTCTCTTGGTCTGTTTCATCTTCCGACTTTGCTAAACCATCCAATAAAGTCAGTACACGACGTGCATTACCTTCGCGAATTGTTTTCACATCGCGGCTTTCTTGTAGAAGTTCACGGCTTACGTTCAGCGGTAAATCTGCACTGTCGACAACCCCCTGAACAAAACGTAAATAATTTGGAATCAAATTATCTGCTTCATCCAAGATAAACACACGTTTCACATACAGTTTAATACCTGCTTTCGCTTCACGGGTAAAGAGATCTTGTTTGGCTTGACTTGGAATATACAATAATTGCGTGTATTCCGTACTGCCCTCGACACGGTTATGTGCCCAAGCTAAAGGTGCTGTAAAATCATGGCTGAGATTCTTATAGAACTCAATGTACTGTTCATCTGTGATTTCATTCTTGCTACGCGTCCATAGCGCGCTCGCTGAGTTAATCGCTTCCCATTCATCTGTTTTGACCATTTGACCGCCTTTTGGTTCTTCACCTTCAGCGACCTCTTCCTCTTGCCATACTTCTTTCTGCATTTCGATTGGCAAGCTAATATGATCTGAATATTTATTGATGATTTGTTTAACTTTATACGATTCTAAATAATCAAGTGCATCATCACGTAAGTGTAAAATGATGTCTGTACCACGCGTTGCTTTTTCAATGTTCTGAACTTCGAATTCACCTGTACCGCCACTGATCCAGCGTACACCTTCTGCTACATCCAAACCTGCACGGCGTGATTCAACCGTAATTTTATCAGCAACAATAAAGCCTGAATAAAAACCGACCCCAAATTGACCAATCAACTGTGCATCCGCTTTTTGATCGCCACTCAATTTCGACATAAAGTCTTTGGTGCCCGATTTTGCAATTGTACCCAAGTTATCAATCGCTTCTTGTTGACTTAATCCAATTCCATTATCAGAAATGGTTAAGGTCTTATTGTCTTTGTCTAAGCTGACACGGACATGTAAGTCTGGATCATTCTCATAATATTCAGGATGATTAATCCCTTCAAAACGTAATTTATCGCAAGCATCTGAGGCATTCGAGATCAATTCTCGTAAGAAAATTTCAGGGTTAGAATAGAGAGAGTGCGTCACTAAATGCAATAACTGGGCAACTTCAGCTTGGAAACTATAATTCTTTGATGCTTGTTCGCTCATAAATGACTCCTTATTTGATGATACTGATCTATTTAGAATGATTTATGAATGGTGCATATCTATGATTTTTCAATCCTGAATCTTGATTTTTTTCATCCATCGATCAATAAAATACCATTAGAATGGTCCATGGCTGAACACACGCTCTTGTAACAATTGATCAAGCTGCTGTTGGCGTTGTAAATAAGCCTGTTGAATACATGCTGTACTTGCAGCACATGCATTCCTTTGTTTCAACCATTGAAACTGTCTATCCTTTTCCGCATCTCTTCCCCCCATAGGTAAAGCATGCAGAATAATCTGATACGTTGTTGCAAGCTTCACATCTGCATCATTTAAACCTTGATCGCTACAGACCTGTTTTTCAGTTTTCAATTTTGCGGTTTTACAAGAGAAACTGGCTGCATAGGCTTGCGAGAAAAATAATAAGGGGGTGAGTAATAATGCTGTGCTTATCAATTTTTTCATCATGGATCATTCACTTTTATTGAAGCTTATGTCTCAGCATACAAAACTCAAGTGTTGAAGCCTGTATCGGTTTTATATTGAAATTGCAAAAATAAAAAACCTCACACAAGGTGAGGTTCTTTTAACCTTACGCGAACTTAGAATTTATAGCTATAACCCAAGGTATAAACGATCGGATTAAGGTCTAAATCAAATTTAGTACCATTGGTTAATTTAACTTCAGGGCTAAGATCTGCATAACGCACATCCATATAAACACCCCAGTTTGTTGCATCAGCTGGTTGGAAATTAAAACCAAGCTGCCCTGCAAAACCGTAAGTATTTTTCACATCATCAGCAAGACCTTTTTCATGCCATGCGATAAAGGCTGTACCACCCACCCCAACATATGGAGTAAAACGAGTTGAGTTTTTAAAGTTATATTTTGCTGTAATTGTTGGTGGCAATTGACGAACACTCGCGACTTTATCACCATTCAATAAGACATCGTGGTTGATTGGGTTAGCAAGTAAGATTTCAGCTGAAAATGGTGTATCACCAAAAAAATATTCTACTGAAGGTGTGAATGCAATTTCATTATCGCCTTTGACTATAGCACCAGGCGCTACTGTTGTATCTGCTGATGGTGCAATAGCACTGGCACCGACCTTGACTTGGAAACCACCTGCAAATGCAGTTGATGATAACCCCAACAATGCAACAACTAATACTTTCTTTAACATTTAAACAACCTCTTTTAGAAAATTATGTTCTTGTCCAACATAATAAGCATGGGTTTTTACATTATGCAATACATATTAATTCCAACCTTTTTGATTGATTTTGTAATATATTGAATAATAAAAAAATATATTTGTTAAAATATGTAATAATTAATAATTCAGACCAATTCAATCGACTTAAACCACTATAAAACCTAGCATTTTTATCAAGATAAATTATTATTAGAATAAGATGAAGTTTTTAAAAAAATTAAATTTAGATTAATTTAAAAATATAACCACCTAAAATTAATACTAAAAATATATTATAAATAAAGATTAAAAAATAGACAAAAATTGTCATTTATTGATATTTTTTACAAAAAATAAAAATGGCTCATATAGAGCCATCAATATTATAAAACCATTGCTGCAATCCAGCCAAAAATAAGCAGAGGAATATTAAAATGTAAGAATGTTGGCACAACCGTATCCCAAATGTGATCATGTTGACCATCCACACCTAAACCTGCTGTAGGCCCCAAAGTTGAATCCGAAGCAGGTGAACCTGCATCACCTAATGCAGCAGCCGTCCCAATCAATGCGATTGTTGCCAAAGGTGAGAACCCAAATTGTACACATAAAGGAACATAAATCACCGCAAGTACAGGCACACTTGAGAATGAAGAACCAATACCAATCGTGACAAATAAACCAATAAACAGCATCAGAAATGCAGCAAGTGCATGATTATCACCAATGATATGTACGACACCATTCACCAAATGAGTAATATCACCCGTATGGGTCATTACTGAAGCAAACCCTGCCGCAGAAATCATAATGAAACCAACCAAAGCCATCATGCGCATCCCTTGCACAAAGACATCATCTGCCTCTTGCCATTTAAAGATACCAGATGTAGACAACACCGCAAAACCAACAAGTCCACCCAAAATCATCGAGCCTGAATATAACTGTGCAACTAAGGTTAAACCGATCGCAAGCAAAGCCATAAACATGGTTTTTTTAGAAATATAAGGGACATTTTCAGCTTCATGCTTTAATTCCTCAGCATCCGCTTTTAAATCATATTCTGCTTGTGTTGTTGCCCTCAGTGGCTTATCCAAATCAATAGTGGTGACGGGTGAAATTGAGCGATCAACGTATTCACGAGGCTTACGATAGCTAATGAATACGGCAACCAAGGTACCAATCACCATGCCTAAAACTGGAATCGCCATTCCGATTGGCATCATCCCCCGCTCAACATGCAGTCCATATGCAGCACCAATTTTGTTGATATTTCCCATCAAAATTTGTTCAAGGAAAATAGCACCAAAGCCAACTGGAAGAAAAATATACGTTCCGACTAAACCCAAAGTCAGCACACAGGCTGCCGCACGTCGATCTAGCTTTAAATGATTCATTACTTTCAATAAAGGCGGAACAAGCACTGGAATAAAAGCAATATGCACAGGGATTAAGTTTTGAGAGAAAATCGCAGCAATCAGTAAAATCGTTAATAAAAGATACTTCACCTTTTTTTCTTGGTTTTTACTTGCTTCCATGCCCAATAAACCAATCAGTTTATGGGCAAGCAAGTCAGGTAAACCTGACTTGGAAAGTGCCAGAGCAAAAGCACCCAAAACAGCATAGGCTAAAGCAACTTCAGCACCATCCCCTAAGCCCGCATTAAAGGCTTCCACAGTTTGAGAAAGGCTCAGTCCTGCAACTAAACCACCAATAATGGCTGAAATCACCAAAGTGAGAACAACAGAAACTCGTGCCAATGACAAAATGAACATCACGGCAATCGCAATTACGACAGCATTCATGAAAAAATTTAGGAGCAAAGAAAAGGCGATATTCTAGCAGATTCATTAAAATCTAGCTGAAAATACCGCCGAATTGCGATCTATCTTATGTGATTTTTATTCTGATTAATCCGCTAAACCATTAAACAGTCTGACGTTGTACAAATTGACGGATCAGTTCAGCAATTTTAGTTGGTTGACTTAACACCGCCCAATGATTTGCATCTAGCTCTACATACTCAAAATTCTCGACCCATTTTGGCATTGATTCAGTCACGTACTCAGGGCTTACAAAAGCATCTCGTTTCAATACGATCGCTTGAACAGGACATTGTGCATAACGTTGGCGTGGTTGCATCAAAGACGGAATAAAATTCGCACGGTACAAATTAATGCCATATTTACCATCTGCAACAATATTGGCATTCAATGGCAAATTCTGTTTCTTTTCTAAACCACTTAAAATCTTGCCCCATTTCTCTGGGCTAAAGAACGTCCAAACAGTTGGTGCAACTAAAGGTAAATGGAATGCGCCTATATACCAAGATTTGGTCAGCATTTTTAGTACATTGCTTGGTGCAGATTTAAATTTTTCACGTAAATACAGAGATGCATGGTCTAAACATGGGCCTGAAATCGTCGTATAAGACAATAAACGACCTTTTAATTTTGGCTCAGTCGCAGATTCCCAAGACTGTAAAGAACCCCAATCATGTGCCGCCATATGGAAATTACGGTTTGGTAGAACTTGATCAACCACTTCTTGTAAATCTAAAGACAAACGCGGCAAACGATAATCTTTAATACGCTTTGGAATCGAAGATAAGCCTGCACCACGAACATCATACGTCACAACATAATAGTCATCGACCAATTGCTCAATAATCGGTTCCCATACTTCCTGATTATCTGGATAACCATGTACCAAAACTAGAGGTATTTTCTTTTCATCGCCCCATGTTTTTACACAAAGTGTGTGTTGATCAGATGTGGTCACTGTTTTTACTTGTGCTTGCATAATTCTTTCCCATTTTGTTTTCAAACGGCATGATCAGTCAAAAAACAACCATTGCCAGCGATACAATAAAAATGATACTTATGGAGTATGAATAGAGTTGTCAGAAAAAAAATTGACCATGAAAGACTTTTTAAGAAAAATTCGAACCATTCCTGCCGTTTCTAAATTTATGATCAACCACTATTCTCCTTATCGTGGTGCAGGAATCGCGATCGAAACCATTGATCTGGACAATTATTTCATCCGAATTAAAATGCCACTCACGAGAAAAAACCGCAATATTGTCGGAACACACTTTGGCGGCAGCCTATATTCTATGGTTGATCCTTTTTATATGCTGATTTTGATGCATCATTTAGGTCATAAGTATATTGTTTGGGACAAAAGTGCCTCGATTAACTTTCTATCACCTGGTCGTAGTACAGTCTATGCCGATATTAAACTCAGTGCGAAGGAAATTATTGAAATTAAACAGTTAGCTGAAAACCATGAACCGATTTTACGTCACTACACGCTCAACATTGTAGATGAAACAGGCAATCGAATTGCTGAAGTTGAAAAAGTTTTATATATCCGCCGTAAAAAATCCAAAGCAACCTCTTAACTCATTTGACTCAACTAGAAATGCCTGCAACAAGAGCAGGCACTTTAGATTCAGCGGATAAGAAATTATCTTTTCTTCTCTTGGATTGCTGCGCCTGCCCCTCCTCCAATTGCACCACCAATCGCCGCACCAGTATCACCACCAAAAATTGCCTTACCGACGACTGAACCAATGCCCGCACCCACTGCACTACTTGTAGTTGAATTGCTATTACCACCTTTAGCATTAGCACCAACACCTGCACCCGCTGCCGCACCAACACCTGCACCTAAACCACCGCCGACATGATTACCTAAACCACCGCCCACAGCACCGCCAAGTGCTGCTGCACCAATACGTTGATCCGATGCACTCATATTCTGACAGCCTGTAAACATCACCGCTGATAACAATAGCGTCGATACTAAACCGATTGTTTTTTTCATGACCATACTCACTTTTATACCTTCTATTGAAAAGCATAATCTTATTTTTTACCCCAAATGGTCAGATTATGTAATTGCTCTGGGTGCATTCTTTGCTTTTTGTAATAACCGCTAACAGACTAAAAAATCATTTGACCTCTAAATGGTCACCTTGCTAGTTTGACGTCAACCTTAGAGAATAAGTTAAAGCCTTTAATCCAACAATCATGGCAGAAAGAATCCTGAACTCGCTGTAGCATTCACATTTGAAGGGTAAAAAGAATGAAAATATTTGTTGTTCTCTCGATGCTGATATTACTCAGCCTCAATCCATCAACACATGCAAATTTGTTCAATATCCAAACAGCAGCCAAAATGAACTCATTGAAAAATGTTGCTTATGGTCATCATCCTGAACAAATAATGGATATCTACTTTCCGTCTAAACCTCTAGCAGAAAAACAACCAGCACCATTAATCGTTATGGTACATGGCGGTGCTTGGAGTATAGGTGATAAAAATAATACTACAGTAGTCAAAAATAAAGTGGAGTATTGGGGCAAACGAGGCTGGATATTTATTTCTATCAATTATCGATTACTTCCTAATGCAACAGTACAACAACAAGCTCAAGATGTCGCAACAGCATTAATTTATATTCAAAACCACGCATCTGATTGGCATGCTGACCCTAAACAACTTGTTTTGATGGGTCATTCGGCTGGCGCACATTTAGTTAGCCTACTCAGCACACGTCCTGCTTGGTTAACATCACAACCGCAAGCTTGGCGTACCACCATTGCTTTAGATAGTGCTGCTTATGATATCGAAAAGATTATGCAAGCTCGACATGCTCGGTTTTATGATCAAGCCTTTGGCAATCAACCCTCAAATTGGAAAGCACTATCGCCTACGTTGCAACTACATCAAGCTTTACCTAATTTCCTTGCTATTTGTTCAACAACTCGCCCTGATCAGCCCTGTATACAGGCTCAACAGTTTGTTCAACAAGCGCAAAGACTCGGCACCCAAGCACAGCTATTGGCACTTCCACTTTCACATATTGAAATAAATCGGTCTTTAGGAAAAAATAATGAATATACCGAGGCTGTGAATCAATTTATACAAACTCATTAATTGATGTTATGTGCGTGTTAAAAAGCGAATCACTTTTACAGCAGTCATGCTGTGAAATTGCAATTTTTAAACATAAGAAAGGCACCCTAAGGTGCCTTTCTCAATCATTTCAAATTTAGAACTGATCTGAGTTTAATGCTTGACTAAATGCTTGATCAACTTCACTGAAATCATTGTGAAGTTCAAATTCAGCAGCTTCAGATTCTTGACGACGACGTTCTAAATGATACGCAAGACCCGTACCTGCTGGGATCAAACGACCTACAACAACGTTTTCTTTCAAGCCACGTAAATCATCTTCTTTACCTGTTACAGCCGCTTCAGTTAACACACGTGTTGTTTCCTGGAACGATGCAGCAGAGATGAATGAATCAGTAGAAAGCGACGCTTTGGTGATACCCATCAATTGACGTTCAAACTTCGCTGGGAACTTGTTCTGAGCCAAGACAGCTTGGTTCTCTTGAACAACGCGGATGTAATCCACTTGCTCGCCTTTGATGAAGCTTGTATCACCGCCATCAGTGATATCAACTTTACGCAACATTTGACGTACAACAACTTCAATGTGCTTATCGTTGATTTTTACACCTTGGAGACGGTAAACGTCTTGAACTTCGTTCACGATGTAGTTGGTTAATGCCACTTCACCTTTCAAACGCAAGATGTCATGTGGGTTTTGTGGACCATCAGAAATGGTTTCACCACGGTTCACATGCTCACCTTCGAACACGTTAATGGTACGCCATTTTGGAATCAATTCTTCGTAGATCTCAGAACCATCATCAGGGCTAATCACTAAACGGTTCTTACCTTTAGTCTCTTTACCAAAGCTTACAACACCTGATACTTCTGCAAGAATCGCGTGTTCTTTTGGTTTACGTGCTTCAAATAAATCCGCTACGCGTGGAAGACCACCGGTAATATCACGGGTACGTGAAGTTTCTTGTGGTACACGACCAAGTACATCACCCACACCAATCGTAGCGCCATCACGAACGGTTACAATCGTGTTTTGTGGTAAGAAGTAGAATTGTTCGCCACCATCTGTTGTATCCAACACAATTGCAGGACGTAAATCTTTACCAGAAGCAGGACGAGCTGTTACAGGTAAGATTTCAACAGTGGTCATACCTGTTGCATCATCTGTTTTAGAGGTTGCAGTTACACCATCAGCAATTTGGCTGAAACGTGCTTTACCTGCAACTTCGGTAACAAGTGGATGGGTATGTGGATCCCAAGTTGCTACAATACCACCAGCTTCTACAGCTTCACCATCTTTCAACAAGATGCTTGCACCGTAAGGAAGTTTATAGCGCTCGCGCTCACGACCTAAATCATCCGCAATACCAATTTCACCTGAACGTGAAACTGACACTAAGTGACCTTTGGCATGTTGTACAGTTTTCACGTTGTGGAAACGTACAGTACCTTTATTACGGACTTGAACACTGTTTGCAGCAGAAGTTCGGCTCGCAGCACCACCCACGTGGAACGTACGCATCGTTAACTGTGTACCTGGCTCACCGATTGATTGTGCAGCCATTACGCCAACTGATTCACCTGGGTTCACCAAGTGACCACGTGCAAGGTCACGACCATAACAACGAGCACATACACCGAAGGTAGATTCACAAGCGATAACTGAACGTACTTTAACTTCATCGACACCCGCTTCTTCAAGCTGAGCAGCAATTTTCTCGTCAATTAATGTACCACGAGGAAGTACAACTTCATCATCAGATGCACGACGTACATCTTCAGCAGTTACACGACCTAATACGCGGTCGCGTAATGGCTCGATCACGTCACCACCTTGAATGAATGGTGTCATGACTAAACCACCAGCCGTACCACAGTCAGATTCAGTAATAACTAAATCTTGTGCTACGTCTACAAGACGACGTGTCAAGTAACCAGAGTTCGCAGTTTTCAATGCGGTATCAGCCAAACCTTTACGCGCACCATGTGTCGAGATAAAGTACTGAAGTACCGTCAAACCCTCACGGAAGTTTGCTTTAATTGGTGTCTCAATGATCGAGCCGTCCGGCTTCGCCATCAAACCACGCATACCAGCAAGCTGACGGATCTGCGCCGCACTACCACGGGCACCCGAGTCAGACATCATATAAATCGAGTTGAATGATTTCTGTTTCTCATCTTCACCTTGTTTGTTTTTCACAAGTGTGTAAGACAAGTTATCCATCATCGCTTTCGCGACTTGGTCGTTGGTACGCGCCCAGATATCGACAACTTTGTTATAACGCTCACCAGCCGTTACGAAACCTTGCTCAAACTGCTGTTCAATTTCACGAACTTCTGTTTCAGCTTTATCGATAATCGTATGCTTGGTTGGTGGAATCAACATGTCTTCCATACCAACAGATACACCTGAACGCGTCGCTTGACGGAAGCCCAAATACATCAATTGGTCAGCGAAGATCACTGTATCTTTCAAACCAAGTTTACGGTAGCAAGAGTTGATTAACTTAGAGATGTTTTTCTTGGTCATCTCAAGGTTGATCATGTCAAAGCTTAGACCTTGTGGAACCACTTCCCACAACAAGCAGCGACCCGGCGTTGTATCAACAATAATGGTTTGCTTTTCGCGGTTACCATTTTCATCAATTACAGTTTGGTGTACACGTACTTTTACGCGTGCATGAATCGCAACTTTACCCGTTGCCAACGCACGGTTAACTTCGTGAGTGTCTGCAAACACCATACCCTCACCTTTGGCATTTACCGCATCACGCGTGATGTAGTAAAGACCCAAGACAACGTCTTGAGAAGGAACGATAATTGGTTCACCGTTTGCAGGTGACAAGATGTTGTTCGTCGACATCATCAACGCACGCGCTTCAAGCTGTGCTTCCAATGTCAATGGAACGTGTACCGCCATTTGGTCACCATCGAAGTCGGCGTTAAATGCAGCACATACGAGTGGGTGAAGACGGATTGCCTTACCTTCGATCAGAATAGGTTCAAATGCTTGAAGACCTAGACGGTGAAGTGTTGGCGCACGGTTCAACATCACTGGATGTTGACGAATTACAGAAGCAAGAACGTCCCAAACTTCCGGCGTCTCGCGCTCAACCATTTTCTTCGCAGCTTTAATGGTTGTTGCTTGGCCAGATGCTTGTAATTTCGCGAAAATGAATGGCTTGAATAATTCAAGTGCCATCTTCTTCGGAAGACCACATTGGTGAAGACGTAAAGTAGGACCAACGGTAATTACCGAACGACCCGAATAGTCAACACGCTTACCTAACAAGTTTTGACGGAAACGACCTTGTTTACCTTTGATCATATCTGCCAAAGATTTTAATGGACGTTTGTTCGAACCTGTAATCGCACGACCACGACGACCGTTATCAAGCAATGCATCTACAGACTCTTGTAACATACGTTTTTCGTTACGTACGATGATGTCTGGTGCAGCAAGGTCAAGAAGACGCTTCAAACGGTTGTTACGGTTAATCACACGACGATATAAATCGTTCAAGTCTGAAGTCGCGAAACGACCACCTTCAAGTGGTACAAGCGGACGTAAGTCTGGTGGAAGTACTGGCAGTACATTCATCACCATCCATTCAGGCTTATTGTTCGAGTCTTTGAATGCTTCCATCAATTTCAAACGCTTAGACGCTTTTTTAAGTTTCGTCTCAGAGGTTGTTTGTGGAATTTCTTCACGTAAACGCGCAATCTCAGCTTCAAGATCAATATCTTTCAATAAATCTTGAATCGCCTCTGCACCCATTTTCGCAGTGAATTCATCACCGTGTTCTTCAAGTGCATTGTAGTATTCTTCGTCTGTTAAAAGTTGGTACTTTTCAAACGGAGTCATACCAGGATCAGTAACAACATAAGATTCGAAATACAATACGCGCTCGATATCACGTAATGTCATATCTAGAAGTAAACCGATACGGCTTGGTAATGATTTCAAGAACCAAATATGTGCAACTGGAGATGCAAGGTCAATATGACCCATACGCTCACGACGAACTTTTGCAGTAGTTACTTCAACGCCACATTTTTCACAAATGACGCCTTTATATTTCATACGCTTGTATTTACCACACAAGCATTCATAATCTTTTACTGGACCAAAAATTTTGGCACAGAACAAACCGTCGCGTTCAGGTTTAAACGTACGATAGTTAATGGTTTCAGGCTTTTTAACTTCACCGTGAGACCATGACTTAATCATCTCTGGTGACGCAAGACCAATACGGATACGGTCAAATTCAACAGGCGCATGACCTTCTGAATCCGTTTTCTTACGCATGATATCGAGCAAGTCTTTCAATTTTTTTCTCCGTGTGTCGGGGAGCTACGCTCACCCGACTGGGTCACAAATATTGTTTTTACTGAAATTTGGGAATCTTAAAAAATCCCCCTAAATCCCCCTTTGTAAAGGGGGACTTTCTCCCCTCTTTCTCAAAGAGGGGTTGGGGGAGATTTCTTAGTCACCATTTTTCAGTTCAATGTTGATACCTAAAGAACGGATCTCTTTGGTCAATACGTTGAACGATTCAGGCATACCCGGATCCATATAATGGTTACCATCTACAATATTCTTATAGATGCGTGTACGACCTTCGACGTCATCCGACTTCACTGTAAGCATTTCTTGGAGCGTATATGCAGCACCGTATGCTTCAAGTGCCCATACTTCCATCTCACCGAAACGCTGACCACCGAATTGTGCTTTACCACCAAGCGGCTGTTGAGTCACAAGTGAGTAAGAACCCGTTGAACGCGCATGCATCTTGTCATCAACCAAGTGGTTCAATTTGAGCATGTACATGTAACCTACAGTTACAGGACGATCAAACTGTTCACCTGTACGTCCGTCAAACAATACTGTTTGACCTGTACGTGAAATGTCTGCTAATTCAAGTAAGTCTTTGATTTGGCTTTCTTCTGCACCATCAAATACAGGCGTTGCTAATGGAACACCTGCACGTAAGTTGCCTGAAAGTGCCAAGATTTCCGCGTCAGTCAAGCTATCAAGCTCTTCCTGCTCACCACCGACCTTGTTATAAATCTTGTCTAAGAATTCACGCAGTTCAATTACTGTACGTTGTTCTTTCAACATTTTTTCGATTTTATCGCCAAGACCTCTAGCCGCCATACCTAAGTGAGTCTCAAGAATCTGACCCACGTTCATACGTGACGGTACACCTAGTGGGTTCAATACGATGTCAACTGGTACACCATTCGCATCATGCGGCATGTCTTCAACAGGTAAGATGTTTGATACAACACCCTTGTTACCGTGACGACCCGCCATCTTATCACCAGGCTGGATACGACGTTTAACTGCAAGGTAAACCTTAACAACTTTCAATACGCCCGTTGTTAATTCATCACCCGTAGAAAGTTTACGTTTCTTCTCTGCAAACTTCTCGTCAATTTCGTAGCTCTTCTCTTTCAAGAAGACTTGAATTTGAGTTAGACGCTCTGCAATTGCTTCGTCAGTCGGTTGGATTTCAAGTAAATCAACTAGCTCTAAACCAGACAATACGTCTTCAGAAAGTTTATCGCCACGTTTAGTTGAACCACCACCGTTAGATTCTTGACCTTTCAACAAACGAACAATACGTTCACGTGCTGCTTCTTCAAAGATTTTGTATTCTTCTTTCAAGTCTTTACGGTATGCATCAAGTTGAGCTTTCTCAATAGCTTGAGCACGTTCATCTTTTTCCAAACCATCACGTGTGAAGACTTGAACGTCAATCACCGTACCTTTAGTGCCAGATGGAACACGTAAAGACGAGTCTTTAACGTCAGCTGCTTTTTCACCAAAGATTGCGCGAAGTAGTTTTTCTTCAGGGGTTAGCTGAGTTTCACCTTTAGGCGTTACCTTACCAACAAGGATGTCACCCGCAGTCACTTCAGCACCGATATAAACAATACCAGACTCATCCAACTTAGACAGTGCAGCTTCACCAACGTTAGGAATATCGGCAGTAATTTCTTCTGCACCTAACTTGGTATCACGAGCAACACATGACAATTCTTGAATGTGAATCGACGTTAAACGATCTTCTTGAAGGACACGTTCTGAAAGTAAGATCGAGTCTTCGTAGTTATAACCATTCCATGTCATGAACGCGACGCGCATGTTTTGACCAAGCGCAAGTTCACCCATATCTGTCGATGGACCATCAGCCAAGATATCGCCACGAGCAACTTTGTCGCCCAAGTTTACGATAACGTTTTGGTTGATACATGTATTTTGGTTTGAACGTGTATATTTGATCAGGTTATAGATATCTACACCCGCTTCACCCGCGATCATTTCATCTTCGTTTACACGAATAACGATACGAGAAGCATCTACGTATTCAATCGCACCACCACGGTCAGCGATCACACACACACCAGAGTCACGTGCTACGTTTGCTTCCATACCTGTACCAACAAGCGGCTTGTCAGCACGCAAGGTAGGAACAGCCTGACGTTGCATGTTTGAACCCATCAATGCACGGTTCGCATCATCGTGTTCAAGGAATGGAATCAATGACGCTGCGACAGATACAACCTGTTGAGCAGAAACGTCCATATGGGTTACGCGCTCAGGCGACATACGAACGAAGTCACCTTGATGACGTACAGAAACCATTTCTTCGGTTAACGTACCATCTTTGTCAACTGCAGAATCGGCCTGTGCAATGACAGTCCCTACTTCTTCAATTGCAGATAAGTATTCAACTTCATCAGTCACACGACCATCTACAACTTTACGGTATGGTGTTTCCAAGAAACCGAAGTCATTCGCTTTTGCATAGACAGAAAGCGAGTTGATCAAACCAATGTTTGGACCTTCAGGCGTTTCAATTGGACAAACACGACCATAGTGAGTTTGATGTACGTCACGGACTTCGAAGCCTGCACGTTCACGTGTCAAACCACCAGGACCAAGCGCAGATACACGACGCTTGTGTGTAATCTCAGATAATGGGTTGTTTTGATCCATGAACTGAGACAATTGGCTTGAACCAAAGAATTCTTTGATTGCAGCAGCAACTGGCTTCGCGTTGATTAAATCTTGTGGAGACAAGTTATCTGTTTCTGCTTGGCTTAAACGCTCTTTAACAGCACGTTCAACACGAACTAAACCAACACGGAATTGGTTTTCTGTCATTTCACCAACAGAACGTACACGACGGTTACCCAAGTGATCGATATCATCGACTTCACCTTTACCGTTACGGATTTCCACCAATGTACGCAATACATCAATGATATCATCGTGCGATAAAATTCCTTCAACTTCACGTGACTTCTGATCAGTACCCACTTCGTAAGGACGACCCAAACGACGGTTGAACTTCATACGCCCCACTGGAGACAGGTCATAACGTTCAGAAGAGAAGAATAAGTTATTGAATAAATTTTCAGCTGCTTCTTTCGTTGGTGGCTCACCCGGACGCATTACTTTGTAGATTTCAACAAGCGCTTCTTCACGGCCTGTTGTTGTATCTGCACGTAATGTATCTGCAACGAAAGAACCACGGTCGATATCGTTGGTGAATAGGATGTTGAATTGTTTAACACCACCTTCAGCCAACTTCACCATGATTTCATGGCTCAGCACGGTATTTGCAGGAATCACATCACCACTTTTCAGTGTGATGTCTTCAGCCGTAATACGCTCATATAAATATTCATCAGGTACAGAAAGCTTAGCCAAGTTAGCTGCTTCCATTTGACGTACGTGACGTGCATTAATACGTTTACCTTGCTCAACAATCACTTTACCGTCATTGTCAGCAATATCAAATTGCGCCATTTCACCACGTAGGCGATCTGGAACGAGATCAATTTGATAGCTTCCCATATCAAGATATACAGGCACTTTTTCGTAGAACAAATTCAAAATTTGTTCATTACTATAATTTAAAGCACGTAAAATCACGGTCGCTAATAATTTACGACGACGGTCAATACGTACAAAGACTAAATCTTTCGCATCAAATTCAAAATCTAACCACGAACCACGGTAAGGAATAATACGTGCTGAATACAACACTTTACCGCTTGAGTGGGTCTTGCCCTTGTCATGGTCAAAGAATACGCCTGGTGAACGGTGTAACTGAGATACGATAACACGCTCAGTACCATTAATAACGAAAGTACCGTTATCGGTCATGAGTGGCATTTCACCCATGTAAACTTCTTGTTCACGAACGTCTTTAATTGATTTCGTTTCACGATCTTTAATGATCAAACGAATTTTTACGCGCATTGGTGCTGCATAAGTTGAACCACGTAAAATACATTCACGTACATCAAACTCAGGCTTACCAAGACTATACTCAACAAATTCTAAAGCAGCATTGCCAGAATAACTTTCAATAGGAAAAACTGAACGAAATGCGGCTTGGAGACCGATATCTTCGCGATTTTTTGGAGTTTTACCGCCTTGTAAGAATGTACGATACGAATCGACCTGAATCGACAGTAAGTACGGTGCTTCCATTACATGGGGCAATTTACCAAAATTCTTACGGATCCGTTTCTTTTCGGTATATGAGTATGCCATCTGGAGTCCTCGGAAAGTAAACTAAACCCGCCTGCAGAACGGGCTTAGAAGGAATTACGCAGGCCGATATGGCCACCACTGTTTACAAATGCTGCAATTTTTAGTGGTATTAAAACGCTTAACAATATTTTTATAGGCAAAAAAATATTGGTAAGCGTTTGATTTCTTGTTATTTGTTTGAAAAACACGCAGATCAAACGTGAAACTAACAAAAAACGAGCCGATTATTGTAACGCAAAAAGGCTGATGACCCAAGAGCCATCAGCCATTTTTTGGAGCCGATTATAAAAAAATCGACTCCCTACACATTACTTAATTGTAACTGTAGCACCAGCTTCTTCAAGTTTCTTCTTAAGTTCTTCGCCGTCTTCTTTAGAAACGCCTTCTTTAAGAACTGCAGGAGCACTTTCAACAAGATCTTTCGCTTCTTTAAGACCAAGACCAGTTGCTTCACGAACTGCTTTAATTACAGCTACTTTGTTTGCGCCGAAAGAAGTCAATTCAACATTGAATTCAGTTTGCTCTTCTTCAGCAGCAGCAGCAGGACCTGCAGCTACTGCTACAGCAGCAGCAGATACGTTGAATTTTTCTTCGAAAGCAGAAATAAGTTCAACAAGTTCAAGAACAGTTTTTTCAGCAACTGCGTTTAAGATTTCTTCGTTTGTTAAAGCCATGAGAATAACTCCAAATGGATATTGAATGGTGTGAAAATAGGATTAAGCCGCTTCTGACTCGTTTTTCTCTTGAAGCGCTGTAAGTAAGCGACCCAATTTCGAAATAGGAGCTTGAAGAACAGACGCAAGCATAGTAAGCGCTTTTTCTTGGTTCGGAAGATTTGCAATTACGCTAACTTCAGCACCTTGATAAACTTTGCCATCAAATGCAGCAGCTTTAAGTTCAAATGCTTTGTTAGTTTTCGCAAACTCTTCGAACAAGCGTGCAGCTGCACCCATGTCATCTTCAGAAGTTGAGAAACCGAGAATGGTTGGGCCAACAAGGTTGTCATTTAAGATATCGAATTGAGTACCTTCTAATGCGCGCTTAGCCAAAGTATTACGCACGATACGTGTAGTAACACCCAACTTACGAGCTTCAACACGAAGTTGTGTTAATTGCTCAACGCTTGAACCTTGATAGTTAGCCACAACAACAGAAAACGCTGTAGAAGCAACTTCGCTTACTTCTGCAACAATCTGTTTTTTGCCTTCGATAAGAAGAGCCATTGTAAAACCTCCTAACGGTGATTTATGCACCTATACAGGTACACTCCCAATTCGTAAGCCTTTCGACTTACACGTGGAGGAGGAACAAATCACACCACCACGTCTACTCAGACTGAGATATTAAGAAGATCATCTAAAAAGAATCACTTCGTCTGAGGTCTTTGACGCTGATAAATATTCATTTATCAATTCAAAGTTTGCCTAAGTTTGCAAAATACGACTAAGCGTTTCTTGCGTAAGCTTTAAAGCAGTGCCTCAAAACTTACTCAGGGCTTTAAAATTCTTTCTAATTACTTAGAAACGTTGTTTACGTCAACGATCAAACCAGGACCCATAGTTGAGCTCAAAGTGATCTTTTTAACGTATACACCTTTAGAAGTTGCAGGTTTTAAACGTTTTAAATCTGCAATTAAAGTTTCAACGTTTTGACGTACAGCTTCTTCGCTAAAGCCAAGTTGACCGATTGCAGCATGGATGATACCACCCTTGTCTACACGGTAACGTGCTTGACCAGATTTAGCATTTTTAACTGCATTAGCAACATCTGGAGTCACTGTACCCACTTTAGGGTTTGGCATTAAGCCACGTGGACCAAGAATCGTACCAAGCTTACCAACAACACGCATTGCATCAGGAGCAGCAATTACGACGTCAAAATCAAGGTTTCCACCTTGAATGCTTTCAGCAAGATCATCAAATCCAACGACATCAGCACCAGCAGCTTTCGCAGCTTCAGCAGCAGCACCTTGAGCAAATACTGCAACACGTACAGTTTTACCAGTACCCGCAGGTAAAGTCGTCGCACCACGAACAACCTGATCAGATTTACGTGGATCTACGCCAAGGTTTACAGAGATATCTAAAGATTCTTTGAACTTCGCAGCTGGAAGGCTGTTAAGAACTTGTACTGCTTCTTCCAAAGTGTAAATTTTGTTTGCTTCAATAGCTGCAGCAATGGCTTTTTGACGTTTAGTTAACTTTGCCATGTCTTATAGCTCCACTTCCAAGCCCATAGAACGTGCAGAACCAGCAATGGTACGTACACGAGCGTCTAAATCAGCACCAGTTAAATCCGGTTCTTTAGTAGTCGCAATTTCTTCTAACTGAGCACGAGTCAACTTACCAACCTTAGTTTTGTTTGGTACAGAAGAACCCTTTTGAATACCAGCAGCTTTCTTAAGAAGAATAGATGCAGGTGGAGTTTTCATGATAAAAGTGAACGACTTATCGTTGTACACAGTGATCACGACAGGAATTGGCAAGCCAACTTCAAGTTTTTGTGTAGCAGCATTGAATTCTTTACAGAATGCCATGATGTTTACACCACGTTGACCTAAAGCAGGACCAATTGGTGGAGATGGATTTGCTTTACCAGCTGGAACTTGCAGCTTGATATAGCCGTCAATCTTCTTAGCCATTGAAAATTACCTCTGGGTACAGTCGCCGCTAGGCTCCCCAAAAAATTAAACAACACCGAAGTGTTAGAACAACAATGCCCGATTAGATCGGGCGCTTATCAGCCTACACAGATTAAATCGTTTTTTCGACTTGGCGAAACTCGAGTTCAACCTGAGTTGGTCGATTAAATACATTGATCGTCAACGTTAAACGTGACTTTTCGTATTGTACTTCCTCCACGACTCCTTTAAAGTCAGTGAACGGACCATCAATAACGAGTAATTCTTCACCAGGCTCAAACATCGTTTTAGGACGAGGTGCTTCACCTGTATTACGTACACGCGCAAGAATCGCATCTGCTTCACGTTGAGAAATTGGTGCTGGTTTTTCAGGTGTACCACCAATAAAACCTAAAACCTTTGGACATTCTTTTACGATATGCCAAGTATCATCATTCATTTCCATTTCGACTAAAACATAGCCAGGAAAGAACTTACGTTCAGACTTACGCTTCTTACCATCCTTCATTTCCACTACTTCTTCAGTAGGGACAAGGACTTCACCAAAACTATCAGCAACAGTGCTGCGCTGGATTCGATCATTAAGCGAACGCATCACTTGTTTTTCAAAACCTGAATAGGCATGAATAATATACCAACGTTTCATCGCACTCTTACCCGATAATTAACTTAATAAACCAACCTAACCCGTAATCAAAACACCATAAAACCAATGATGCAACAATCACAACCAAAAGCACTTGCCACGATGTCGTGATCGTCTCTTGTTTTGTTGGCCAAGTCACTCGACGCAGTTCAATTCGCGCATCTTGCAACAAACGCACAAAGCCTTTGCCTTGATGGGTGGCGTATAATAAACCTAAAGCGACTACGACACAAGCCAAAATCACCCCAACGCGCACCCAAACATCATTTGCAGGTGCCCAATAGGCTGGTAAATGTTGATTTACCAATGCTGAACCAACCAATAAAACAATTGCAATCAACCACAAGGCAATATCAAGTGGAGAACTCGCATTTATAACTTCTGCAGCATTATTTCTTTGAGGGATTGGCGCGTCGCTTAGTGCGTCACGCGATTTATCATTCGACATTTTTTTACTCGTCGTAGAATTCGCGAATTATTATATGACAACTCAGCCAGAATTAAGCTTTTTTATTAAAAAAAAGTGACAGACAAGGAGTAAATCACCCCAGCATTCGGTTTTGAGAACCGATGCTCTTGCAATTAAACCACTAGTCTATGAAGCAAATCGAAAGCCGAAGCTTCCGATTTGAACACAACATCGTATTTGGGCTTATGCAGTTACTTTAGCAACAACACCAGCACCTACAGTACGACCACCTTCACGAATCGCAAAACGTAGACCTGGATCCATTGCGATTGGGTGGATTAATTCTACTGACATTTCTACGTTGTCACCAGGCATTACCATTTCTACGCCATCTTGTAATTTGATCGCGCCAGTTACGTCAGTTGTACGGAAGTAGAACTGTGGACGGTAACCGTTAAGGAATGGAGTATGACGACCACCTTCTTCTTTAGAAAGTACATATACTTCTGCATCGAATTTAGTGTGCGGCTTGATTGTACCTGGTTTAGCAAGTACTTGACCACGTTGTACGTCTTCACGCTTAGTACCACGAAGAAGAACACCACAGTTCTCGCCCGCACGACCTTCGTCAAGAAGTTTACGGAACATTTCTACGCCAGTTACAGTCGTTACAACTGTGTCACGGATACCAACGATTTCAACTGTTTCGCCAACTTTAACGATACCAGATTCAACACGACCTGTTACAACAGTACCACGACCAGAAATAGAGAATACGTCTTCGATTGGCATTAAGAATGCTTTGTCGATTGCACGTTCTGGTTCTGGGATGTAAGAGTCAAGCGCTTCAACAAGTGCAAGAACTGATGCTTCACCGTAAGGACCATCATTACCGTTTAATGCTTGAAGAGCTGAACCACGGATAATTGGAGTGTCATCACCTGGGAAGTCATAAGTAGAAAGAAGTTCACGAACTTCCATTTCTACTAATTCAAGTAATTCTTCGTCATCAACAAGGTCACACTTGTTAAGGAATACAAGAATAAATGGTACACCAACCTGACGTGAAAGAAGGATGTGTTCACGAGTTTGTGGCATTGGACCATCAGTCGCAGCACATACAAGGATCGCGCCATCCATCTGAGCAGCACCAGTAATCATGTTTTTAACATAATCGGCGTGACCAGGACAGTCTACGTGAGCGTAGTGACGGATTGGAGAATCGTATTCTACGTGTGAAGTATTAATTGTAATACCACGTGCTTTTTCTTCAGGAGCTGAGTCGATTTGTGAGTAATCTTTCGCTTCACCGCCGTAAGTTTTTGCACAAATAGTTGCAATCGCAGCAGTTAAAGTTGTTTTACCATGGTCAACGTGACCAATTGTACCCACGTTTACGTGTGGTTTATTACGTTCAAACTTAGCCTTAGCCATTTGATTTTCCTCATTTACGTCGACACCAGTTTAGAGAAAAACAACCCTGAAAAACTTTCTTTATCGACATTCGCCTAAAAAACTAAACACCCAATACTTGAAAAGCAGACTATAATAGCCTGCTTCTTTAAAAATTTTGTAGAAATTCTACCAAGTTTTATATCTGGAGCTCTTATCGAGACTTGAACTCGAGACCTCTCCCTTACCAAGGGAGTGCTCTACCACTGAGCTATAAGAGCGACATCTTCGATTATGGAGCGGGAGACGAGGGTCGAACTCGCGACATGCAGCTTGGAAGGCTGCCACTCTACCAACTGAGTTACTCCCGCATATTGGTATTTACCACTTCAATCGAAGTTAGATGGTGGTGAGAGAAGGATTCGAACCTTCGAAACTTTCGTAGCAGAGTTACAGTCTGCCCCCTTTGGCCGCTCGGGAATCTCACCATATCACACTTACACAGTGCCATTCTTCACTTCACATACCACACTTAAGATGGTGCCGACACACGGATTCGAACTGTGGACCTACTGATTACAAGTCAGTTGCTCTACCAACTGAGCTATGCCGGCGCTTCTTAGTGTTTCGTACGTTTCGTATCGGAACGGTGTGCAGTTTAGCAAAACTCTGAATTGATGCAAGTGCTTTTTTCAAAAAAACTGTTAAAAACTCATAAAATCAATCCGTTTGACGATAATTCAACCGCTTTGATCACTGCGCGAGCTTTTATTTGGGTTTCATTCCATTCAGATTCAGGATTTGAGTCCGCAACTAGCCCCGCCCCAGCCTGAACATAAACCTTTTTATCGCGAATCACGCAAGTACGAATGGCTATCGACATATCCATTTCGCCATGCCAGCCTAAATATCCAACCGCACCACCAAAAACTCCGCGTTTTACGGGTTCAACCTCATCAATAATTTCCATCGCACGAATTTTTGGCGCACCTGACAGCGTTCCTGCTGGAAATGTCGCCTTAAAAACATCTAAGGCATCCACATCATCACGCACTTCACCCTGCACATTCGACACAATATGCATAACATGTGAATAACGCTCGATCACCATACGATCTGTAACTTGTACTTTGCCAATTTTAGAAACTCGCCCAACATCGTTACGCCCAAGATCAATCAGCATTAAATGTTCAGCAATTTCCTTTTCATCTGACAACAGGTCTTGCTCTAAAGCTAAATCTTCTTCTTTGGTTTTTCCACGTGGTCGTGTACCCGCCAAAGGACGCACAGTTGCAATGCCATTTTCCAAACGCGATAAAATCTCTGGGGAAGAACCGACGATATGAAAGGGTTTCTGATCCGTCAGTGTTTGCCCTTGCACCAAGAATAGGTAAGGTGATGGATTTAAATGGCGTAAGGCACGATAGACTTGCAAAGCCTCACCATCAAAATCAGACACCATACGCTGACCTGGCACAACCTGCATCACGTCACCCGCACGAATGTACTCTTTCACTTTCTCGACGGTCTCAAGAAACTTTTCTTTTCCTGTAATCGACTCAAAATGTGGTGCAGTATGTGGCTTTGCTTGCAAACTGACAGATACCGCTAGCAACTGTTCAAGCTGATCAAGCTTACGCTGTGCTATGTTATAAGCATCAGGCTGACTCGTATCTGCATGATGGATCAAAAAGAGCGTGTCTTTTAAATTATCAAATACAATGACGGTTTGTGACAGCATCAACCAAAGATCAGGTAGGCTCACAGGATCAGCCATTGGAACGTTTTTGAGTTTTGGTTCAATATAACGAACTGCGTCATAACCCAAATACCCCACCAAGCCACCTGTAAAATTTGGTAAATCAGGCAGTTCCGCTTGAGTTGGCACTTTAAATTGACTTTGAAACTCTCGAATATATTGAAATGGATCAGCACAATCTTTTTGAGTCACCGTGCCATCTGCATCTTGAATAGTTAATAAACCTGCATTGCAGGAAAAAACCGTAGACTCACCCAACCCAATCATGGAGTAGCGTGCCCAATTCTCTCCACCCTCAACGGATTCAAAGAGATAAGCTTGTTTTTGTTCTTTAAAACGTGCAAAAACAGATAACGGCGTTTCAGTATCCGCTAAACGTTGGCGGTACACAGGAATCGTGTTATAGCCTGCTGATTTCAACTGTTCAAATTGTACTAAGGTCGTCATGAATCTTCTCTATGGTTTTTAATTTCTGTGCGTTTTTTCTTAGTGCTGTCTCAAGCTCGCCATCGAAAAACCATAACCATCTTCATGCTTGTCTCCTTACCAAATCATCTTCTATCAATTCTTCTAGACTATCCACCACTTGTTGCGGCTGACAGTCATAGATACTTTCTCCATGATTATAGCCATAGCTGACCACAATACAATCAATACCTGCACGTCTTGCAGCTTCCACATCATTACTTGAATCACCAATCATCAAGGTTTGTAATACTGTGGTATTTTGCTGTTGCACACAATGTAACAAAGGTAATGGATGCGGCTTGCGTTCCGCTAAGCTATCACCACCAATCACCATATTAAAATATGGACTCAGTTGCAAAATATCAAGAATGCCTTGTGCTAAATGCTCAGGCTTATTGGTGACACAAGCCATTGTAATATCATGCGTTTGGCAATAGTCCAAAAAGGATAAAACCCCCTCATAAACTTGGGTATTTACACAAAGTTCCTGAGCGTAGACCTCAACAAATGTATTGAGGAGTTGCTCTTGTTGCTGAGCATTCACCTGCCCAAACAAATGCTCCAACACCGTTTCACATAATTTTGCTGCGCCCTTACCCACCCAAGCCCTAATTTGAACTTCAGTCACCAATGGCAGCGCTAGTTTTTCCAAACTTAGATTCATAGCTCGATATAAATCAGCCGCTGAGTCCACAAGTGTTCCATCTAGATCAAATAAAATCAGGTTACGATTTTGCAAATGTGCAACAGACATATCTTTACTCAAAAAATAAAAAAGGCACGCCCAAGCAAAACCTAAACACCGCTTTCATTGCAGTGAGAAGTAAAGCTCAAGGCATGCCTCGATTGTAAAAGTTTAAAGCAATTATTTAAAGAATAACCAAGCAATCACAGCTAAAATGATCAGTACAACAATTGAAATCAATCCAACTGAAGCATTTTTCTGTTGTTCAATTTCTTGCTGTACACGTGAAACAGGCTCTTCACTTACGGCTGGCTGTTGTTCGGCTTGAACATCCACACCTTCAGGAATTGGCGCTGGTTTAGGAATACCAACTTGCTGTGGCATCCCATCCCGATTAATCGAAGTTTCCGCTGCTCGTTCGGCAAGACTAGGCATACCTGCATCATGTGCAATTGAGCTTACAGGCTCAACCTCAATTTCTGGTAATTCTTTTTCAACTGGAGCAGCAAGTACTGAAAACATAAAACTTGCAAATTGCAAGATATCACCATCATGCAATGCTGTTTCTTGCTCAACTCGCGTATCATTGACGAAGGTACCATTTGACGAGTTTAAATCCTGCACCCATAGCTGCTGCTCTTTCAACAACAGAGCTGCATGACGACGTGAAATATCCGCAGATTGCAATAAGATATCTGCATCTTGATGTCGCCCTACCAACATATCACGCTCAATACTAATCTCTTGCCCTGTAAATTCACCTGTAATGGCTTGCAATTTCCAAGTCATAGATGCCTATCCTTATCATAATTTCTTTCAATCATAGCATTGTGACATAAGCGCTTCTGTGCATCTACTGTGAAGACGCAGAACGTATCGTTGTTGTTGTCACTGTGCTCTTGCTTCGCTCAGTTGCTTTTGCTGGAAGCTGTACCGTTTTTCTTTGCACTTGAGGCTCAACCACAGCAACAGGTGTTGTCACAACCACAGCTTCTTTTTGCGTCGTTGCTGGGACTTTCTGATATGGCGAAGTACTTAGTGCAGGTTGTTGACTGTAAATATCCGCAACATTCTCTGGCAATTTTGCGAAATTACCATTCTTATCCATCGATAATTGCAAGCTATACAATTGGTTATAGCGTTGCTGAGATAGACGCTGTACATCCTCAGCATCACCAACAATGGTTGGGTGAATAAACACAAGCAAGTTGCGTTTTTCATTACCACGACTATCTGAACGGAATAAACGTCCTAGATAAGGAATATCCCCCAGAACAGGTAAACTTTGACGACTGACATCCGTTTGATCAGTAACCAAACCACCTAATACGACTGTTTGACCATGATCAGCTAAGACCGAGGTTTTAATCGCACGTTTACTTGTGACTAAGTCTGCTGCCTGACCTTTGCTATTTTCAACATTCGAGACTTCCTGTTCCACTTCCAATCGAACAGAACCACCTTCGCCAATATGCGGAATGACCTTCAGAGTAACACCCACATCTTTACGCTCAACCGTGGTGTAAGGATTCACGGTACTATTTCCTGTCGTCGCAACTGAACCTGTCACGAATGGAACGTTTTGACCCACCACAATATAAGCTTCTTCATTGTCCATGGTCACAATAGAAGGCGTAGACAATAGATTTGATTTTTTATTTTCTTTTAATGCCTGAATCAATGCACCATAAAGTTTGCGCGAACCATTCGCACCCTCTTTATATTCACCCAAAATAATAGACGAACCCGTACCAAGTGCCGAACCCACACCAGCACCACCGCCAGTTAAATAACCTGCTGCAAGCTTAGATATACTCGAACCGACATTCGAGAAATTAATTAAACCAACCCCGCTATTTAGATCACCCAATGCCCATTGCACACCGAGTTGATCAGCATCACTGCCCACAATCTCAATAATCGCCGCTTCAATCAACACTTGCTGACGACGCGTATCTAATTGTTTAATTGCTGCTTCAATTTCACGCATTAATTGAGGTTCAGCTTTAACCACCAAAGCATTCTGAGTGCCGTCTGCAATAATGCTTACACCGCCACTGTTAAAGCTCGTCACACCACTATTTTGACTATTATTGCTGTTATTATTGAGATTAATTGACGATGTGGAAATTGAAGATGACCCTGTCGATGAACCTGAATTTTGGTTATTCGAAACCAAATTATTGACTGAATTTGATTTACTACCACTATTACTATTTGATGATGAGGAAACTGATTGCCCTGTCACCAAGCCTTGTAAAATTTCAGCTAAATTCTTTGCACTCGCATATTTCAAACGAAATACTTTTAAACCACCTAAACGGTCTGCTGACGGAACATCCAGCATCTCAATCATCTGACGCAGGCGTTTACGTGAATCAGGATCACCCTTAATCAAAATACGATTGGTACGATTATCTGCAATAATTCGAACTCGTGAACCAATAAAATCTTTGGATGCGCCTGTCGCACTCATGGTCTCAAGCAAGCCAATCACTTCCTCAGCTTGGCTCGATTGCAAACTAACCGCTTCAATATCATTTTGTCCCGTACCATCCAAATTACGAATGATATTTTCTAATTGATAAATATTGGTCGCACGATCTGAGACGATTAAAGCATTGGTTCCAGCAACTGCCGCCAAATGCGCAAATTGCGGCATCAATGGGCGTAATGCGGGAATTAAGTCATTTGGATTGGTATTTTGCAACCAAATCACACGAGTCACAATTTGATCCCCACCCGCACGACTACGTGCATCGTAAGGAATCCCTGCATTTTTCGCATTACTATCAGGTACAAGCTTTACGGTATTGCCAGAAGGAAGTGCAACCACACCATTCACATTAAGCACACCCAAAAATAGGTCATAAACCTCATCTTTATTTAATGGCTTATTGGAAATAACCGTAACGTTACCACGTACACGAGGATCAACCGCAAAATTCTTCCCCGTAATATCAGCAACTTCATTAATAAATGCCGTTAAATCCGCATCACGTAGATTAATCTTCCATGTTTGTGCTTGCACATTGGTACTGATGCTCGCAACTAAAGGTGCGGCAGCAAGTAGTGCCCAAAGTGGACGTTGATGATTCAAAAAAGCCATAACCTGCACTTATTCCTAACTAATGTGATGACGTGTTATCACTAAAAACTTTGTTGTATGGTCATCACTTGATCACCACGTTTTATTTCTATTTTGGCATGTCCTTCACGTCGTACTTGCTCTAATAATTGTACTTCGCTCAGTCCTTGCCCGACTGTCTGACCGTTGATCGATAGAATACGATCACCAGACCGCAAACCCAAGGTATTTTTTAGATTCGTTGGCGTTCGATCTGAGATCTCATAACCATCTGAACCACCACCACTCACCCCCATATTTTTTAAATACTGTTCACGGTTATCCTGCATTTGCTGGATCGCTTGCCCTAACGCAGATTGTGATGAATTCTGAGTCGGTGCCGCAGCTGGAGGGGGGGTATTATTGTTGCTGTTCAATACAGGTGCAATCGGTTGATACAAACCATTATCCAAGCCCTTAAATTTGACTTCTTTGGTCGCACCATTGCCTTGCTTCAAGATCACATGATCCCAATATACTTCAGCCAATTGGTAAGAAGTTGAACCGACTGTTTCACCAACACGATAGCGTTCTGCCGTATCATTCAGTTTAATCACAGCAGAAGATAAATAACTTGGATAACCTAACAGCACACCTTGTAACTCTAAGTTGATATTATCTTGTGCTGTTGTTGCAGCAGGCTCATTGAACAATGCAAAAGCACTAATATTAGGAACTTGTGCTTGCTGTGAACCCAACTCAACACGATCAAATTGCATCGGTTGTGGCGGTGCAATTACCCACCAAAATAATGAAGCCAGTTTCCAACATAACCATAAAATCAATAATGCGAGAATGAGCGCACTCGACTTATCTAATTGCTGCCAGCGGAACTGTTGTACTTTTTGCGCAATTGTTTTCATTAAAAACCACCTTGCAACAACGGTTGACGTGAACTAATTACATACGTATCCAGCCCCGCTTTCCCTTGATAAGATGGAACATTGAGTAACATTCGTTGCGTCAATTGAACATCAAGCATTAGATTTGCATCTAAACTGAGATTTGCCATTTTCTGGCTACGTTGATCACGAACATCTATTTGTAATTGCCCATTCTCATCTTTCATTTCTGCAATTAAAGAAGGCATATTCATACGATCTTGACGTTGACCAAAAGTATAATTCAACTCGCCTCCACCCCAATGCAATTGCCCTTCTGTGGCAGTAAATCCTTTTTCTTTTTGATAGTTGAATTGCACATCTTTGAGTTGAATAGCATTTTCAGGCCACTGCCAATTGGCAAAATATTTTAAGGTCTCAGGAGAAATTTCACCTTGTAGATCTTTGATCAGAATTTTTTGCCCTAAACCATAGCCCATTACACCACTGAATTGTGTATTACCACTATGAATCTCAAGGTTGGCACCTAGTCTCAACAAGAGCAAATCTAAAGGACGAGTTTTCCAATGCACGGAACCACGTAATTGACCCTTTTGCCAATCCGCTTGCCCTTGCCAAATGTTGCCGCTGACATTATGTAATATTTGATTATCTTTTGAAAATTTCGCAATTAACCATGTTGCTGGAATTTGTAAAATAATAAAAATTAAAAATGCAAAAATGGCGAAAACCCACCATTTCCATTGCTTGGTTTTTTTCTTCATCCCACCCTTACCAACATGCAAAATATCATCCTTTTCGAGACACTCGCCCCTCAATGACATTATGCATACTTTTTCAACATCGCCAATTCTCTCATATAAAAAAACCAAGCTTTTTAAGCTTGGCTTTTGATTAAGCATAAAATCATCGTATGACAAAACGATGACTGCTAAAACTTGCTTAGATTAAGAAATCTTCAAGTTTTGCGCCTTTCTCTAATTCAGCAACTAACCAACGTGGTTGCTTACCACGACCAGTCCAAGTTTCTTCAGTGTTGTTTTTATTACGATAGCGTGGCTCGACTGCTTTGCGTGTAGTTTTCTTACGCTTTTGTTCGCCCAACTCTAATAATTCTTCAACGCTAAAACCAACGGCTTCAGCAATCGCAATAATTTGATTATAAGCATCTTCAATTGCTTGATCTTTTTTACTTAAAATTAAAGCTTCCGCTTCTACCTGTAAACGTTTTAAATCTTCTACAGATAAATCACTAATATCTGGTTTCATGAGAACCACTCCAACTCAAAAAGAAATATATCACTCAAAATAAAAAATGAATTCAAAAATTCAATTCCATATTAATTTATATACAATTAAATAATCAATATTAAATTAGTCAACTTAATCACAATATAACCATAAATCATCTTATATTTACAATAAAACAAAAAACCTCAGCATTATTTGATCAATCAAGCTCTATTTAATTTCAATTCGATTATAAAAAACAGTTCTTACCAAATCTTATCAATATTAATTTTTTCTTAATTTTTGATGGTTTTATGACAATAAGTTTTATATAAAAAGCTTATCTTATTTTGAAGTTAACCCTTAAATAAGAAAGCCAATTATATAAAACCAAGCATTCAATGAATTAAAATAGACATAATAGTCTTTATAATAAATTATTATTTAAATATTAGATTATGCCCAACACTTTGTTCAAGTTGAATAATATTCAGTCGAACTAATTCTGGAATCGTCTGCTTTTTTGATGTCACTTTATCAACACAAACCATCACCGCTTCACCTACAGCAACCATCTGGTTTTGTGCCTCACTCCATAAAACATAATGCATACGAAAAGCGCTATTTCGCAACTCTTCAATCCGCGCACCAACATGCAACACATCAGGATAGAATACTGGACTTAAATATTTACATTGGCTAGAAGCGACCACAGTCAGTATATCTTGATCAAATATATTTAATGCCATTAAATAAGCAATTCGCGCGCTTTCAATATATCGGTAATACTGCACATTATTTACATGCCCAAAAGCATCCATATCTCCCCAAGCAACAGTTTGCTGATGAATAACAGGATAGACAGACAGTTCTTTCATATTTCACTCATATCTTAAAGTTAAGAAAATTAACATCATTTTCAAATATTAAATTCAACTGTCTGATTAAATCAGGATTATCTCCAAGCGTCGATTTAATCCGCAAATAACTCATCAAAATATTATCTGGATATAGAGTTAATAGCTGCCCAGCCTCATCTGAACGTAAAGTAGCCACATAAACATGCCACTTCGCAAAAGTCAGCATCGGAACACTGGTATAGCGCTGCTCAAGTTGCATAATTCGCTGTTCAACGTAGGCATAATCTGGAATTTGCTTTAACAATTGCTGCTGAAACCACAAATAAAATACTTCTGGATCAAAATGTTCTTGAAGTAAATGTAGTGCTAAATCTTCGTGTTGCAGACTCATTTCAGGCATACGAGCCAATAATTTCAGCCACAGTACCTTACTGCTATAAGGGCGTGTTTGTATTTCACTTTGCAATGCGATATAGCGTTGCTGTAGAGCAGCCAAATCATCGACCGAAGCTTGATCAAAATGTATTAATAACTGCTGTAACCAGAGATCCCGATGCTCTGCACTCAGCAAACCATGCTGAATGGATTGCAGAAATAACCACGGTTTCTGTAGCGCAAGCTTCCCCCACAGAACCGTAATACGCTGTTGATAGGCGGTTTCAATTTCGCTCAACCAAGGGGAAAGCTGGTGTTGTGCCAAGAACTCTAGATGTGTTAAGGCTTTTTCTGCCTCATGTTGTTCCAAAAAAATATCAATGCGTTGTAGCTCTGCGAGTTCAAATGCCATCGGAGCTGATTTTTCGAGTGTCTGTAAGGCAACGTCATAATCACCATTTTTATAGTCAAATTGCGCAGCAACAATATGACTTAATAAACCTGATTGAGTAAAAACTCGCTCAATAAATACTTGTTGTTCTTTTGCAGCATCAAGCAACCAAACAATACCGAGTTGCTCATAAGGATGTAGGTCTTGGAATTGAAAAACCGTTTCTTTTTTACGTTGCTCACGCGCAAAATAGCGTCGACTAGAGAACCACAACAGTTGTGCAAATAAACTAATCACAATAAAGAGTGCGATTAACCCCCACAAACTACTTTGAAACTGCCAGTCTCTCCAATAGATGTAAACATAACCATTGCCATAGCCATAGCTCAACATGGCAAACAATGCGAAAAATAATAAACTGAGTAACAAATAAACCAATACGAGTTGTTTCATAACTTCATTATCCCAACAGACCCAGTGTGGTTAATTTCGGTGTTGGTACAACAGGAAGATTTAAAATCTTTTCTAGACGCTGCTTGATCGCCTGACTATTTTGATCAGGTAACTGTGTCAATAACTGCATCACCTCTTGAATCGATTTTCGATATTCCGAAACCTGACCTTGATGCAATGCTTGTGAGGCAAGGAGCAATCGTAATTGCGCTTCTTTTAAAATAAGATGACGATTGATTAAATCTGGCTGCATCGGCTGAATTTTTTCCAGTCTAAACCAATGCCACCATGCATTACTTTCTGCTTTTTGAGTTTTAAGATTTGGGGTTTTAATTTCTTGTATAAGCTTCTGATCAAGCTGTTGCAATAAAGTATCGAGTTGTTGCTGTTGCTGTGTTTGAACAAGCACATAATGCTGAATCGCATGCTTATCTTGTTCAATCGCTTTCATCAAACTATGCTCTAGCGCAGGCGATACTGTATATTGAGCAAGTTGCTGCTGTACTTGATTCAAATGATCAAGTGCATAAATAAATTGCTGTTGATCCAATGAAAACTGAACCAGCTGTAATTGCTGTTTAATTAAAATAACAGGCGCTATACCTGTAACAATTGTTGGTGGGCTTGTTTTCGATTCTGAAGCATCAGCAATAGTGCCATCCTTTAATTGGCGCTGTACTGCGACAAATTGATCATTCAATAAGGTATAACGTTGCTCTGTTTTGGCAAGCTGTTGCTGAAGTTGAGGAACGATTTGAGAATATTGTGCAACATCATAACTGAGTTTGGCTAACCACAATAAACTCAGCAATAAGATCAAATAAACAATTTTTCTCATACCTTTCCTTGCCAAGCATCCACACATTGAATAATCTCTGATACAGATAAATTATCAAGCTGAATAATGTTAATTACTTTACTTGTTTGCATCTGTGCATTTTTTAATATTTGCGCCAACCGCCCACCCAAAACGAGATATACACATTCAGAATCCACCTCACTTTGAGCACGAAGTTGCTGCCAATGATTCCAGCTCGCCTCACTACTGATCAACACTGCGGCTGGATGGTTTAAGCTTATTTTTTTTAATATTTCAGGAAATATAATCGCACTCTGTTTTGGACACTGGCGAGAATAGAGCAGAAAATTCAAGATTTCGACCCCCTGATGCTGCAATTGCTGCATCATGAATTGTCGCCCCCCAAAACCACGCCAAAATGCGATTTTCTTTAAGTGTTGCTGCTGTTTTAAAATCGGAAGATCCAACATCCCTTCCGAACTTTCAACTTCAGGCACATGGCTTACAACACTCAACTTTGCTAAGGCTTGAGCGGTCGCCTGCCCCACAGCAATCCATTGAACATGTTTAAGCTGATCCAATGAAATACCCGCTTGTTGTAGATAACGCATACCCACTTCAACAGCAGTCGGACTGACAACAACGATGACTTGAACCTGCTCAAGTTGTTGATATAACTGCTGTAAAGATTCCAAAAAAGGTTCAGCGACCAATTCCAATAATGGCAAGGTCTCAACCTGATAACCCACTTCTTGTAACGCTTGCGTTAAGGTAGAAGCACGATCTTCGGGGCGGGTATTAATAAAAAGCATCAATGCAACGCTTTTAAAAGTTCACCAGCGCCTTGCGCCAATAAACGTTGCGCAAGTTGTTCACCCAATTGCTCAGCATTTGCTATCTCACCAACAAGCCGCTCTTTAAGCAACGTCTGACCATCTACGCTCCCCACTCGCCCTTCAATCTGTAGTTGATCATCATTCAGCAACGTTGCATATCCAGCAATAGGAACTTGGCAACCACCTTCCAAATAGGCATTAAATGCGCGTTCAGCACGAACACAAATTGATGTTTCTTCATGTTGAAGTGGGGTAATTAACTTTAATAGTTCAGCATCATCTGAACGACACTCCAACCCTAACGCCCCTTGCCCTACCGCAGGCAAACTCATGATTGGTGCTAAACAATGACGAATACGATCCGCTAGACCTAAACGTTTTAAACCTGCACTTGCTAAAATAATGGCATCATATAAACCATCATCTAATTTAGATAAGCGAGTTCCAACATTACCGCGTAAATCTACAATTTCTAAATCTGGACGTAATTGTAAAATCTGACATTTACGACGCAAACTTGATGTCCCTACTTTTGCACCAAGAGGTAGCTCATCAAAATGCATATAATGATTCGAAACAAATGCATCTAAAGGATCTTCACGCTCACAAATCACCGCAAGTGTTAAACCTTCAGGTAAGTGCATAGGTACATCTTTCATAGAATGCACCGCCAGATCAGCACGACCATCTAACAAAGCTGCTTCTAATTCTTTTACAAATAAGCCTTTGCCACCAATCTTTGCTAATGGCGTATCGAGAATTTTGTCACCTTGGGTCACAAACTTCACCAATTCAACCGTTAAATCTGGATAAAGCGCATTTAAGCGAGCGCGAATATGCTCCGCTTGCCAAAGGGCCAAAGGGCTTTGTCGAGTCGCAATTTTTAAGGTTTTCATAAATTCAAGTTAAGTATTGATCAAAGCAATTGTTCCAAACTTAACTTGATCACCTAAAATTGCAAGTAAAAAATCATAAAGTGAGCATTCATCTCACTAAAATACGGCATTTATAATTGATGCATACATTCTCTTAAACTTGGCAAATGACGGCGACTCACAGATAAACGTTCATCAAGTTCACGTAATCGTACTTGGTACTGTCCCGCCGCAATTAACTCAAGCCCTTCCAAATAATCAAGAGAAACTAATGCATTACGATGGATTCGAATAAAGCGATCCGAGAATTCAGACTCCAAATCTTTCAATGTTTCATCAATCAGAACACTGCCATTTTTGTGTCGAACAGTGACATATTTCTGATCTGCTAGAAAATAATAAATGTTCTCTATAGGAATCAGTTCGACCCCGCGATAAGTCTTCGCAGCAATCTGATGGCGTTGAGTCTTCGTATCGTACATATCGTCTTGTTGTTGTAAACCAGTCATTTGTGCTTGTGTAAGTTGCGTTAGACTATTGAACACCTGTTGTAAATCTTGTTGTGCAATAGGCTTAAGCAAATATCCCTGTGCTTGAAATTTAAATGCTTCCAGTGCATGTTGATCATATGCCGTACAAAAAATAATTGCAGGACGCGGATTAAAATGGCTAATCTGCTCAGCACATTCCAAACCATTCATCCCTGGCATTTGAATATCTAATAAAACGACATCGGGCGAATCGTTTTCAATATGGTTTAACACATCTTGCCCATGATGCGCCGTCGCAATCACTTCATGCCCCATTTGGGTCACTAAACGTGACAAACGCTCTACTGCGAGAGGTTCATCATCAGCAATCAGAACTTTCATCCTCTCCTCCTTGTCACCGTTAACTTCATCCATCATTTTTATGGTTAACTTAACTTATTATTTTACTCGATAGTGGTAACTCACCACTGTTGTATATAACGATGCTCCTCCATAAACCTGAAACTTCACGGTCTGACCATAATGAGCCTTTAGGCGTTGCTTCACATTTTCTATCGCAATACCATTCCCTTGCGCCGATTTTATTGTATCGTGAGAATAAGGGTTAGTAATGACTATACTGACCTGATTTTGCAATATTTCAACCAATACACTGATGGTTGAGGGTTGCAAAACTTTTTCTACCCCATGAAAAATACTATTCTCTAACAAAGGTTGCAATGTTAATAGTGGTATTGTGACCCGTTTTAATTCTATAGGTGTTGCTTGTATGTTCCATTCTACCTGTAAACGCTCACCTAAGCGCATCTTTTCTATACTTAAATATTGCTGACATAAATCAATTTCTTCAGCCAAATTAACCAACTTCAGCTCTTGAAAACTAGCACGAAATAAACGTGACAGACTAATCAACATATTTTCAGCTTTATCAGGATCAATCGCAATCAAACTCACCACACTATTTAAGCTATTAAATAGAAAATGAGGATGAATCCGTGCCTGCATGGCTTGGATACGTGCATTCAACTCACTGTATTGCTGATTCATCCATTGCTCACGCATATATAAATAACGCAAACAGAACGCACCCAACAATATGCCATAACTCAAATGCAAACTCACACCTTGAAATAGGATATCGTGAGAAAAATCATTTGACCGTGTCGCCCAATATTGAATTATATTAACGATACAAGTCGTAAGTAAAACAATAAGTTGAAGTAAAACAAAACCTAAAATTAATGCCATTTTCTGACTAAATTTGGCAAAAAACTCTTGAAAATAGTCAACAAAAGCGGAAAAAGATAAAATTACCCAATTGATAAAGAACATATATTGTAAAACATGAATGCCGTCTAATGCTTGCCATGAGTGAGCTTCCGCTAGTGCCAAGACCATTGCCAAGACATTGCTTGCAACAATTAATTCCAATAAATGTTGCCATTGCCCGATTTTCGTAAAAAAATAGGACCCTGATGAATTCATTTGACGAGTTTGCGATAACTTCTTGCGTCGAATTTCAGCAACTGCGTTTGGATTTGCTATACTCTTTTTTATTTTACTGAGCTGCCATGACCACATCTTCTCAATCCTCTTCTTCAGCAAGCCCTAACCAAACCTCTGGTATGTGGGGCGGTCGCTTCGCGGAAGCAACAGATGCATTTGTTGCAGAATTTACCGCATCTGTGCAATTTGACCAACGTTTTTATAAACAAGATATTGCAGGTTCGATTGCACATGCAACTATGCTTGCTAAAGTTGGCGTTCTGACTGAAGCTGAACGTGATGACATTATCCAAGGTCTAAGTACGATTAAAGCTGAAATTGAAGCAGGCAACTTTGAATGGCGTATTGACCTAGAAGATGTACACATGAATATTGAGTCAAGATTGACTCAACGGATTGGCATCACAGGTAAAAAATTACATACGGGTCGTAGCCGTAATGACCAAGTTGCGACCGACATCCGCCTATATCTACGTGACGAAATTGATGACATCTTAGGTTTATTATTACGCCTGCAAAAAGGCTTATTGGGTCTAGCAAGTAAAAATACCCACACCATTATGCCTGGCTTTACCCATTTACAAACAGCTCAACCTGTGACTTTTGGTCATCACTTGTTGGCATGGTTTGAAATGTTGGTACGTGACACTGAACGCTTACAAGATTGCCGCAAACGTGTAAACCGTATGCCATTAGGCTCAGCAGCATTGGCAGGAACAACCTATCCTATTGATCGTGCTTATACCGCAGAATTACTTGGTTTCGAAGCTGTTTCAGAAAACTCTCTTGATGCTGTTTCAGATCGTGATTTTGCCATTGAGTTTAATGCAGCAGCATCTTTGATCATGATGCATTTATCACGTATGTCAGAAGAGCTCATCTTATGGACGTCAGCACAATTCAAATTTGTGAACATCCCTGATCGCTTCTGTACTGGCTCTTCAATCATGCCACAGAAGAAAAATCCAGATGTTCCTGAACTTGTTCGTGGTAAATCAGGTCGTGTTTTTGGTGATTTAATCAGCTTATTGACCCTCATGAAAGGTCAACCACTGGCATATAACAAAGACAACCAAGAAGACAAAGAGCCGCTATTTGATGCGATTGATACAGTGCGTGGTTCACTCATGGCATTCGCTGACATGGTGCCTGCCCTTGTTCCAAATATTGAAATTATGCGTGAAGCAGCACTTCGTGGTTTTTCAACTGCAACTGACCTTGCAGATTATCTTGTGAAAAAAGGTGTGGCTTTCCGTGATGCACATGAAATTGTGGGTAAAGCGGTTGCACTAGGTGTCGCAGAAGAAAAAGATCTATCTGAACTAACACTCGAACAGCTACAACAATTCTCTGATTTGATCACAGCAGACGTATTTGACAAAGCCCTCACCTTAGAAGCTTCTGTTAACGCGCGTGATCACATCGGTGGAACATCACCAAAACAAGTTGAAGCAGCAATTGTACGTGCGCACACACGCCTAGAACAGCTATATTAATCTCCCTCAATCCCTCTTGATGAAAGAGGGACTTTTACTGGATGTCGTGATGACTAGACAAGTACTTTGCCGCAAATACAAACAAGAACTTGAGGGCTTAGACTTTGCTCCATTTCCAGGGGCAAAAGGTCAAGAGTTCTTTGAAACTGTTTCAAAACAAGCATGGCAAGAATGGTTAAAACACCAAACCACATTGATTAACGAAAAACGTTTGAACGTGTTTGAACCTGATGCAAAAAAATTTCTTGAAGAACAACGTGAGAAATTCTTCAACAATGACGAAAGTGTTGAAAAAGCAGAAGGTTGGACGGAACAAAAATAAATCGTTTCAGCTAACGCCACTGAATAAAAGAGAGCTAAATATAGCTCTCTTTTTACGTGACATTTACATAAGTAATAAAGCATTACAGAGTATACACAGTTGTCTACATGACAAAGCTCTATCACAAAGCTATATTGAATAACAGAAACACAAAGAGATCATTTGATATCTCAAGCGGTGCATGATATTTCTCTCCCAGACTTTCCCCCTAAGTCTGGGATTTTTTTATTCTTCAACAGTAAAATAAAAAAACAGATTGAAATTCACTAGGTATGATTGTCTTCTCAAAGACGCTGCCTACAGGGCAATGGAATAATTAATTCATCACAGTGGGCAATAGTATTTACATCATAAACAACCATGTTATTTGCATTATTCATATACTCATCAGATTCCAAACTTGGTAGGAAACGCCACACTATCCACTCATGTTGATCAGTTAAGCGTACTTTCATTATTGCTGATCGATCAATCTCCCCTAACCCCTCTTTGAAAAAAGGGGGAACACCATTGAATTCAATACCATATTGAATTTCGAAACACTCCCTCCTTTGAAAAAGGTGAGAAGCATTGCTTCGTAAGGGGGGATTAAAGTTGCTTAACTGACTGGCATTAACACGATCCACATCATTATCAGGGTATTCACAATACATAAATCTGACCAAATTACCGTCAACTGTGATTTTATCCGTAGTAAAACAAGCACCTTATCCTTCTGCCAAACATTTAATTGGCTCTGGTTTTAACTAAAAGTGCTTATTCATTTATTTTCCCCATTTAATCCATCAATAAAAAACCGCCCATATTCGAGCGGTTTAAAATTATTTTATTTTTACCATTATTTTTGGTTCACTTTTTGTTCAATTTCTTCAATACTGGTATGGCGAACATCCATGCCTTTTGCCATATAAATCACTTGCTCTGAAATATTACGGGCATGATCACCAATTCGCTCTAAAGAACGCAGCACCCACATTACATTAATCACACGTGAAATATGGCGTGGATCTTCAATCATATAGGTCATTAAGGTGCGTGTTGCCGACTGATATTCACGATCAATATCTACATCTGCCATCACCACTTTTAAAGCTTGATCAACATCTAAACGCGCGAAAGCATCCAGAGCATCGTGGATCATTACTCGTACTTGGTTCCCAATATGGCGTGTTTCCATATAACCACGTGGTGACTGACCTTCTTCGCATAAATTTTGGGCAATGCGAGCAATCTTTGATGCTTCATCACCTATACGCTCTAAATCGGTATTGGCTTTACTCATGGCGATTACCATACGTAAATCAATTGCAGCTGGATGACGACGCGCTAGAATTAAAGTTAAGCCTTCATCAATATCACGTTCATATTGATTAACAACGTTATCTTTAAATTGCACATCAATAGCCAAATTTTCATCTGTGTCTAATAAAGCATGAATTGCATTCGCAACCTGTTGCTCTACCAAACCACCCATGGTCATAAATTTAGTATGTACATCTTGCAAGTCTTCATTAAATTGTGAAGAAATATGGTGACTTAACACAGGATTGCTTGGACTCACAGTATGCCTCCACTAGACACATGGACAAATGATTGATGATTAGAACACAATAATGATGAAGCTTTTATGACAATAGCATGTATTTGCGCATTATCGAATAGTATTAATAGCGACAACAAAAAAGTTAAAAATCTGTTAGTCTAAACACCTAGCTTGACGGAGCGCAGTTAACCAACTGCTGAGATTATCTTAATCAAAAAAGATTTAAAGATAAGTACCGTTGAACCTGATCAGGTTAACACCTGCGTAGGAATCAAGCCCAGCAAAAACCTAGCTTCTATTTATCATAGAGATAAATCCGCCATCGTTTTTGATCGTGCTTGATTCGTTAATGTTTTATATTAGGATCATGTCATGAACCAATTAACGAATCTTCCCTCTACTGATATTTCTGCTCAACATGAGCAAGATGCCAAAGATTTAACACGTATTTTGCCCGCATCAAAAAAAGTCTATGTAGAAGGTTCTCGCCCAGATATCCAAGTTCCATTTCGTGAAATTAGTTTAACGGAAACGCCGACAGGCTTAGGCGGTGAATATAATCCCCCTGTCATGGTTTATGACACATCTGGCGTATATACTGATCCGAATGTACAAATCGATTTAAATAAAGGTTTACCTTCAGTTCGCCAAACTTGGATTGAAGCACGTAATGACACTGACGTACTATCAAGTTTAAGCTCAGATTTCGGTCAAGCTCGTTTAAAAGATATTCGCACAGCTGAAATTCGATTTGCGCACATTCAAAACCCACGTCGCGCCAAAGCGGGCAAGAATGTCACGCAAATGCATTATGCTAAACAAGGCATTATTACACCTGAAATGGAATATATTGCGATTCGTGAGAATCAACGCCAAGGTGAAGGTGTTGATATGCGTCAACATGCGGGACAAAACTTCGGTGCGCAAAATCTAAGAGAAATTACACCTGAATTTGTGCGTCAAGAAATTGCTGCTGGACGCGCTATTATCCCTGCCAATATTAACCACCCTGAAATCGAACCAATGATTATTGGTCGTAATTTTTTGGTTAAAATTAATGCCAATATTGGTAACTCTGCACTTGGTTCTTCAATTGATGAAGAAGTCGCTAAAATGACATGGGCAACCCGTTGGGGCGCTGACACTATCATGGACTTATCAACAGGTAAAAATATCCATGAAACCCGTGAATGGATTATCCGTAATTCCCCTGTTCCAATCGGTACTGTACCTATTTATCAAGCTTTAGAAAAGGTGGATGGCGTTGCCGAAAATTTAACTTGGGAAATCTTCAAGGACACACTGATTGAACAAGCTGAGCAAGGTGTTGACTATTTCACCATTCATGCAGGTGTATTACTACGCTATGTCCCAATGACCGCAAACCGCTTAACAGGAATCGTCTCTCGTGGCGGTTCAATCATGGCGCAGTGGTGTTTAGCTCATCATGAAGAAAATTTCTTGTATACACACTTTGATGAAATCTGTGAAATCATGAAAGCCTATGACGTATCATTTAGTTTAGGCGATGGTTTACGTCCAGGTTGTATTCAAGATGCCAATGATGAAGCGCAATTTAGTGAACTCAAAACTTTAGGCGAGCTCACTCACCGTGCGTGGGAACATGATGTCCAAGTGATGATTGAAGGTCCAGGGCATGTGCCAATGCATATGATCAAAGAAAATATGGATCTACAGCTTGAAGTCTGTAAAGAAGCGCCTTTCTATACCCTTGGGCCATTAACTACCGACATCGCACCAGGTTATGACCATATTACTTCTGCGATTGGCGCTGCAATGATCGGCTGGTACGGCACAGCAATGCTTTGCTATGTCACACCAAAAGAACACTTAGGTCTACCAAACAAAAAAGATGTAAAAGACGGCATCATCACTTATAAAATTGCAGCCCATGCAGCCGACTTAGCCAAAGGTCATCCAGGGGCACAAGTTCGAGATAATGCCTTATCGAAAGCACGCTTTGAATTCCGTTGGGATGATCAGTTCAATTTAAGTCTAGACCCTGACACAGCACGCAGTATGCATGATGAAACGCTTCCAAAAGATGCGCACAAATCAGCACACTTTTGCTCAATGTGTGGACCAAAATTCTGTTCGATGAAAATCACCCAGAATGTGCGAGATTATGCCCAAAACCAACACAATGCCAAGCAATCAAATGATGCTGAAACAGATGTTGAAGCAGGTCTCAATGCGATGAAAACCGCTTATCAGGAACATGGTCAAAAATTGTACCACAAACTGTAAATCGACTAAAAAAAGATTTGACCATCCATCATTCTCGGTTAGGATGAGATATGTACAATCTCATCCTGATTGAAGATGAATATTCTTGACCGCGCCAGCTATTCAGCATCAGACGTTACGATAGAATCTCGAGAATTTTTATTTCGGGGATTCATTCAAGTTGAGAAAGTGAGTCTTTCACATCGACTATTTAATCGATCTGATTATTCACCACGCATTCAGCGAGAATTGATACATCGCCCAGAGGCTGCTGGCGTTTTACTCTATAATGATCAACAACAACGTTTTGCACTGATTGAACAGTTTCGTGTAGGTGCATTGAATGATCCAGAGTCAGCATGGCAACTTGAAGTGATTGCAGGTGTGCTTGATGGAGATGAGTCTCCTGAAACCTGTATTCGCCGAGAAAGTTTAGAAGAATCTGGCTGTCAGGTTGAGACATTACAGCATTTGTTCAGCTTCTATCCTTCAGCAGGTGCATGCGCTGAATTCTTTCATTTATATGCAGCTGAGGTCGAATTACCCATGCAAGGCGGCATCTTTGGCGTACCCGATGAAGGTGAAAATATTCAACTGCACTTATTTGATTATTCTGAACTTGCGATGTTATTCCAAAATGGGCGTTTGAGAAATGCCCCTGTAATTATGGCATTACAATGGCTTACTCAACACATACAACAACGATAATAAATCTGGAGGGGTAAGACGGTGGCTTTTCAAGTCTCAACATTATCACAAAAAGATTTTGTGATCATACAAATTACAGATACGCATTTATTAGAGTATCCACATTTAGAATTTGTCGGGATGCAACCTGAGCAAAGCTTTCGTGCAGTAATTGACTTGATGCGCCAACAACATCCACAGATTGATATGATCGTACACACGGGTGACTTGGCACAAAGCCCAACGCCTGTGACATACCATCGCTATCTTGAGCATATGCAAAGCCTAGGTATTCCATTTTTTCAAACACCAGGCAATCACGATGACATCGCATACTTTCCATTTCATGAATCAGATCCAAATCAACCTACCGTGGTTGAAATAGGTGACTGGTGTATTATTTTACTCAATAGTGCACAACCTAAACGAATTGATGGAAAGATTGCCGCTGTTGGTCTTGAGCAATTAACTGATTTATTAAAACAATATCATGATCGCCATATCATCATTGCTTGTCATCACCATCCATTTGCGATGCAATCGACATGGATTGATCAGCACAAACTAAAAAACTCGTCTGATTTATTAGAAACGATTCAACCCTTTTCAAACATCAAAGCAATTCTCTGTGGTCATGTTCATCAGGATTCTGTGAATACTTGGCAAAACATTATGTTCTTATCAACACCATCAACATGTATTCAGTTTAAGCCTCAGAGTGAAAAATTTGCGCTTGACGAAGAACACCCTGGTTATCGCTATATTTGCTTAAAAGCAAACGGCGAGTTTGAAACAAAAGTCTATCGACTCCCAACCTCACAAAGAACAAGTAGCTCTGAAGTTTTGGGATATGATTAAACTTTTGATTACAAATCACATTGTTGATTTCTCACAAAATCTGGACAGGAATGACTACCATCTTGCTCAAAAACTCTATATGATGTCGACCCTTGATGGAAAAAACCATCTTAGGTTTCTATAAAAACACTTGCATATCACCATATTTTTTGCGTATAGATAGTACGTGTAAGATGAGGAATGCCCTATATGGCGAATGACAACCAAAATCAAGTCTTGGACGAACACACAGAAGTGATCGACGATCAAAAGTCAGCTGTGAAACGCGTACGTAAAACTAAACCAAAGGCTTCAGAAAGTGGTACAACTGCTAGCTTGTTTGGAATTGCGCCTTATCAGCCAAAGAAAAATGAAGAATATATGTCTGAAGGACAACTTGAGCATTTCCGCCAAATTTTGAATGCATGGAAAGCTGAGTTAATGTCTGAGGTTGATCGTACATTGAATACAATGCAAGATGAATCAAGCGCACTTCCTGATGTCAACGACCGAGCAACGCAAGAGGAAGAGTTTGCGATTGAATTACGCACACGTGACCGTGAACGCAAACTCATTCGCAAAATCGAACAATCACTTGAAACAATTCAAAACGAAGATTACGGTTTCTGTGAAACATGTGGTATCGAAATTGGCTTGCGCCGTTTAGAAGCACGTCCAACAGCGACTTTATGTATCGATTGCAAAACTTTGGCTGAAATCAAAGAAAAGCAAAATAACGGTTAAGAATCCCTCCCAACCTCCCTTTGAAAAGGGAGGAGTACTACGAATTGAAAGACTTACGATATTCGGGTATTCCCCTCCTTGATAAGGAGGGGCTGGAGAAAGATTAAAATACACAACCATAAAATCTTTATGCCCTACATCGGACGATTTGCCCCCTCTCCAACTGGCCCATTGCATTTTGGCTCCCTACTCACCGCAGTCGCAAGTTACTGTGATGCCAAAGCCAACCACGGCAAATGGCTAGTTCGAATTGAAGATACCGATATTCCTCGTATCTATCCCAATAGTGAAAACCATATCCGATCTTGTATTGATGCCTTTCAGTTTGAACCCGATGCAGAAATTATTTGCCAAAAAGATCGTTTAGATATTTATGCACAAGTCCTTGAGCAGTTAAAACACTTAGATGTGATCTATGCCTGTCAATGTACCCGTAAAATGCTCGGTTCAAATCATATCTATGTTGGTACTTGCCGCGATTTACATCTGGACTTCAATGATCAAGCCATTCGCCTGAAAGTCGCTGATCAATTGATTTGTTTTGAGGATCGTTTACAAGGTCAGCAATGTTCCAACTTAAAACATGATCTAGGTGATTTTGTGCTCAAGCGCCGTGATGGCATTATGAGCTATCAATTGGCTGTGGTCGTAGATGACGATCTACAAGGCATTACTCATGTGGTACGTGGTGCAGATCTATTAGATAACACCGCTCGACAAATCTGGTTGGGTTCTTTACTCAATTATCCTAGTCTCAGCTATATGCATTTACCGCTTGCAATGAATGATCAAGGGCAAAAACTGTCTAAACAAAATCTGGCACAAGCACTAGATATCAGCAAAGCATCAAACCTATTACAGCAAGCCATTTTAGCTTTAGGGCAACCTTTGGTTGAACTAGACCAGCCACGTATCATGCTGCAACAAGCTGTTCAACAATGGGATATCAATTTAATTCCTAGAGGCATCCATCTCACGGGTACTTTCTTATAAGCCATAAAAAAGCCCTACTTAAAGTAGAGCTTTTTATTTTCGATACGATTAGAAATTTGATTCTTCTTTAACTGGATTTAGTTCTTGCGTTGATGCATCAATTTTCAAGATTAGACTAATCATTGCAGCACACATCATTAAAGATGTACCTCCATAACTAATAAATGGCAAAGTCAAACCTTTGGTTGGCATCAAGCCCATATTCATCCCCGCATTTACCAAAATCTGCATGAGAAAAATAATACTGATACCGTATGCCAAATAACCTGCACGCAAGTAATTATGTTGCAAAGCACGATGTCCTATTCGAATACAGCATGCCAGCATAGTAAAAGATAAAACCATCACTAAGGTCACACCAACAAAACCAAACTCCTCACCAAGGACAGCCAACATAAAGTCCGTATGTGCTTCAGGAAGATAGGAAAGTTTTTGTACACTATGACCTAAGCCTGTTCCAGTCCACTCCCCCCGTCCAAATGCCATCAAAGCATTTGATAACTGATAACCGACTCCTAATGGATCTGCCCAAGGGTTTGTAAAAGAAATTAATCGCTGGAAACGGAAAGGCTCAAATAAAATAAGCGCTGTAATCCCTGCAAGGATTGCTCCTAACATAATTAGGAATTGTGTTGCGGGTGCGCCTGCTAAGAAAAACACACCAACCATCATGAGTACAATTACAACTGTTGCCCCTAAGTCTGGTTCTGCAACAATAAACCCAACCGTTAATGCCATTACTCCACTCAAACGCAATAAACCTTTCCAATGCGTTCGAACTTCTTTAGCACGGCGAACCACATAATCTGCGGTAAAAATTGCCATCACAATTTTAGCAATCTCTGTTGGCTGCAATGTAAAACCACCAACCTTAATCCAACGGTGAGCACCATTCACTTCTGAGCCAACAACCAGTACAGCCAACAACAAGACCATCGTTACTAGCCATAAAGGAAAAGCATTCTTGAACCATAAATTCAAAGAAATTCGGTAGGTTAAGATTGCGACCACTGACGCAACCAAAATTGAGATCCCATGACGAACCACGAAATAAAATGGGTTCTCATGAATATATTCGGCATATGGCATCGATGCGGATGCCACCATGACCGAACCGAAACACAGCAAAGAAATGACGCAAAAAATGAGAATATTACGTGCTGTCATTTCCGCGGGAAGCTTGGGCAACCGACTCAATAATTGCGAAATCTTTTGTACCGTATTTTGGGCTAAATCAGCCATAAATCTGTTCCTAATTTTTATTTTCATTCAGGGCATGTACACATGCCACAAATTGCTGTCCGCGATCATTATAGCTTTTAAACATATCAAAGCTCGCACAGGCAGGTGATAATAAAACCACATCTTCAGCTTGTGTGCCATTCTGAGCGAGTGCAACGGCTTCTTTTAAACTTGCTGCATGTTGAATCAAGGTTGTACCTTGAATTGCTTGTTCAATTACAGCAGCATCTTCGCCAATTAAAATCACTGATTTAACATATTTTTGAATTGCACCACGTAAAGCTTTGAAGTCTTGCCCTTTGCCTTGCCCACCCAAAATCAATGCCAGTTTGCCTTTTTTCACCTCAATTGCAGCACCTAGACCATCAATTGCAGCAAGAGTCGCACCGACATTGGTTCCTTTAGAATCATTGTAATAACGTACCCCAGCAACTGTTTTGACGTATTCGCAACGATGTTCCAAACCTTTAAAGTGTTTAAGTGTTTCTAACATAGATGCCGTTGCTAAACCAATCGCCTCACCTAGTGCCAAACATGCAAGCGCATTGGCAACGTTATGCATGCCTTGAATGTACATTTCAGAGGTTTGAATCAAACGCTCTCTGCCACGCGCTAACCACATCGTGCCATCTGCATCACGAAGCACACCATATTGATTTAAATCAGGCGCATTCAGACCAAAACTTTGCATTGGTGTAACATCAGGTACAAGCGGACGACTCAAATTATCATCACGATTATAAACAACCTTTTTTACACCTTGGAAAATTCGATGTTTGGCTTTGTGATAGCCAAACATATCACCGTGACGATCTAAATGATCTTCACTCATATTCAACAAAACAGCCACCTCTGCATTTAAATGTGAGGTTGTTTCTAACTGAAAGCTCGATAACTCTAAAACAATCAACTCTGGCTGATCTTTGAGTAAATCCAATGCTGGACGTCCAAGATTGCCTCCAACCGCCACTTTTTTACCTGCATCCTGCGCCATCAACCCAATTAGAGTGGTTACGGTGCTTTTTGCATTTGAGCCTGTAATCGCGACAATGGGTACTTCTGTAGCACGGCGTAGCAGTTGAATATCACCAACAACTGGAATACCTTTTTCTATCACCTGTTGAATTTCAGCAAGCTGAGGTGCAAGTCCTGGGCTAAGAATAATTTCTTCTGCTTGTAATAAAAGTTCTGTATCTAATTTCCCAAAACTGGTACGCACACCTGTAGGGATTTGATCATGCCCCGGCGGCGTTTCACGAGAATCGGTCACTGCAACTTGGTAGCCTTGTTCATGTAGGAAGTTGACTGCTGAAACACCCGAAATTCCCAAACCAGCCACAACTTTTAATCCACCACGTTGTATTAACATTTTTGCCCCATTTTTTGCAGATTACAGAATGGCAAAAATGTTAGCACTTTACTGTTTTAAATGCTTTTTCAGTTTTCGTTTTATTCAGGCTTTTTTGTGTCAGTGCGTAAAAGTGAATCTATATCGTGTATAGGGAATTGTTCACATTCAACAGATGTTTGCAATATGAACCGTATAGCGCAAAATTTTTAGATAAAAATACGTTTCACGAGATTTAGTCATTCTGAATGAAGAAAGATAACGCAGTGACAACAACAATGGTTCTCTGTAGGGCTGTGACTAAAATACTCACCATTCCCAATTAATCAGGAATAAAATAAGAAAATACCCATAAGATGACCGCAACATACATTACCTCATCAATTTTCTTGGCTGTGGCATTTCGTAGCTGAAAATGAATAATCTCAGGTCTTAACCATAAATACATAAAACAGAGATTAGAACCTAGGCAAGATAAAATTGCTTTTAAATGATGAGTTTCCGACCAATTCAGAATAGCAAAAATATTCAGCAACACGATGAAACCAAACAAAATTAACTTATGTTTAAGGCTTAATACTTTTGTTTCTATATTTTCTAGTTGATTCATTCAATGACTCTTTATTTTAATTCTTAGGTCATTAAAAAATTGTTCATACCCTAGAATATGAACAATCATTATCTTTTAACGCCATTTGACCGCTTGAATGGTTTCCTGTTTCTTGGGTTCATTGTTATCATCGACAGCACAGCCGCAACCTCCGCCACAACCCACCACGATTTTAGGCTTTAACCATGTTGCCAAACGGTGCCAACCCAAACGCTGACAGAGATTCGATAAGGCAAGAAAGCTCGAACTTGCGGTTTTAGGGAACACTTTTTTAAAGACAACAAGAGCGCTCCACAGCACCAATACAGCGATAATCAAGTACTCAAACATAAACCACTCTCCAATCATTAGCTCCCTTTTTTTAAAGGGATGAGCTGCCGTTATGGCAACTCACGGTGAGATTGCTTGCTTAACCCCAAATACGTGATGCAATCTGGTAAGTAAAGAAAGACATTAAATACGCTAAACCAAATAAATAAGTCGTCATCACTGCCACATGTTTCCATGAACCCGTCTCACGGCGTACCGTTGCTAAGGTTGCCAAACAATGTGGCGCATAAATAAACCAAACCAACAAAGATAAACCCGTTGCTAGCGACCAACCCGTACCATCCATACTGATTAGATGTGATAAGCCTTGTGCTACTGCATCATCATCAGCGCCAGATAAAGCATAGACTGTACCTAATGCTGCAACGACTACTTCACGTGCTGCCATTGCTGGAATCAATGCAATACAAATCTGCCAGTTGAAACCAATTGGGGCAAAAATTGGTTGTATCAAGTGACCTAACATCCCCGCAAAACTATAATCAATTGCAGGTTGTGTCGCACCCTCTGGCGCTTGTGGGAACGTACATAAAAACCAAAGTAAAATCGAAAGGGCAAAAATAATCCCACCCACACGTTTTAAAAAGATTTTGGCACGATCAAGCAAGCCAATCCCAACGCTCTTTAAATCTGGAATACGATAACTTGGTAACTCAAGTAATAGCGCATGTTGTGATTTATCTTTTTGTAGAAATTTCATCACAATCGAAACACATAATGCACTCACGATCCCTGACATATATAAACCAAAGAGTACCAAGCCTTGTAGATTAAAAATCCCCCATACCATTTGACTTGGAATGAAAGCAGCAATCAATAAAGCATAGACGGGTAATCGTGCTGAACAAGTCATTAATGGTGCAACCATAATCGTGGTAAAACGATCACGCGGATCACTAATACTACGTGTTGCCATAATGCCTGGCACTGCACACGCAAAGCTTGAAAGTAAGGGAATAAACGCACGACCACTTAAGCCTGCTTTAAACATTAATTTGTCGAGCAAGAAAGCTGCACGTGGTAAATATCCAGACTCTTCCAACACTAAAATAAAGAAGAACAGAATCAAAATTTGGGGCAAGAACACAACAACGCCACCTGCACCCGCAATAATCCCGTCAACAACTAAACTATGAAGTAAAGGTTGTGAAATATGGGCACCAAGTGTCGTACCTAACCATCCAAAAAAGCTTTCTATCCCATCCATAAATGGTGCAGCCCAAGCAAATACGGCTTGGAACACAATAAACATCATCAGCGCAAGGCTCAGTAAACCTAAAACAGGATGCAAAAATATTTTGTCGAGAAAGTCAGTACGCTTATCTTCCTGATCAACAAAGTTAACGACATCTTTAAAAATAACTTGGATTTTCTGATGATGCTCACCTGTTAATCCACTCAGCTCAGTGTGCGGTACTGCATATTTTTCTTGATCCAAGGCATGTAGTAGATTTTCAATACCCGAATTACGTACTGCAACCGTTTCAACAACGGGAACACCTAATCGCTCTGATAATTTTTGAGTATTGATCTGAATACCACGACGACGCGCCTCGTCCATCATATTCAATACAACAAGGATTGGACGACCTAGCTCAATGATTTCCAAGACTAAGCCAAGATGAAGCTTTAAATTGGTGGCATCAACAACACATAAAAATGCATCTTGCTGCCCTTCCTCAGCAATCTTACCTTGGCATACATCACGGGTAATTTCTTCGTCAGGACTCGTTGCCTGCAAACTATAAGTGCCTGGCAAATCCAGCACACGTACAGCTTTTCCAGAAGGGAGTTGAAAATGCCCAACCTTACGCTCAACCGTAACGCCTGCATAATTGGCAACTTTCTGACGTGTTCCTGTCAGATGATTAAATAAAGAGGTCTTACCACAGTTTGGATTTCCCACAAGGGCAACACGTAACGCATCACTCATGCAGGTGCTCCTTCACGTTGAATTTCAATTTTATCGGCCTCAGCTTTACGCAATGCAAAACGAGTAAAACCAATCTGGATTAGAATCGGGTCGCCACCAAAAATACCTTTGGTAATCACCTGTACTTGTGTACCAGGCACAAAGCCTAAACTCTCTAAACGAATAGCCACAAGATCTGGCTGTTCGGCATCATCTACTAAGCGATTCACTTTAGTAATCATCGCCGTTTGCTTGACTTTTAATGCTGACAATCGCACCGCTTCTAACCCTTTACTCTTTTACGCTAGTATACAAGCAAATGAGAATAATTACCAAAAGCAATCTCAGTGGCATTCGCTTCTGTGACAGATCGACAACAATTCATTTTTCTTTTACAGTGCAGTTGAATGAAGGACTTTTCTGATTATGTTAAATAAAAAACCTCGTATTCCAACTGCGGTCACAATTCCAGAACATCTCAGTTTTTTACACGGTTTCCGTGATTATTTAGTGGCGCAAACCGTGAGTCCACACACACGTAACGCCTATTTGTCTGACTTAATTCAATGTAGCGACCTACATAAAATATCATCACTGCCACTTTGGTCGAGTGATGATATTGCTGATGTCTTGATTGCGCTCACCAAGTCAGGTAAAAGCCCTCGTTCAATTGCTCGTTGTTTATCGGCTTTACGCCAATTTTATAAGTTTCTGAGAGAACAGAAACTCAGGGAAGATAATCCTGTTGCAACCCACCGTTCTCCTAAAATTGGACGAGCCTTACCTAAAGACTTATCGGAACAAGATGTCGAGGCTTTGATCAATGCACCTGACATCAATACTGCACTAGGTCTACGCGATCGTGCCATGTTCGAAGTATTATATGCCTGTGGCTTACGTGTATCAGAATTACTGAATTTACGTTTAGAACTGATTAATCTAAAACAAGGTTTTTTACGGATTACAGGTAAAGGCAATAAAGAACGGCTTGTCCCTCTTGGACAACATGCTTGCGACTGGATTGAAAAATATTTAACTGAATCACGTCCACAACTCTATAAAAGTAGTACCGATTATTTATTTTTAACACAACATGGCGGCATTATGAGTCGACAGAATTTTTGGTATGCGATCAAACGCTATGCATTACAAGCCAATATTCTTGCAGAGTTATCGCCCCATACCTTACGCCACGCTTTTGCAACCCATCTACTCAATCATGGCGCGGATTTACGTGTTGTGCAAATGTTACTTGGACATAGTGATTTATCAACCACTCAAATTTACACCCATGTTGCCCAACATCGGATGCAAGAATTACATAGCAAATACCATCCAAGGGGATAAAACCACCTTTTATCTATCAGCTTCATTTCGTTCACAGAGCATCAGCAAGATTTAACGAAGTCAATTTAATTTTTTGGTATGCTTGGGCAAGCTTATAAATACATATGAAAAGGTTGTTTATGTTGTTTACTCGGTCTCAGTTGGTGGTTGCTTGTGCATTAGCCTCAACATTATTCATCAGTGCTTGCTCAAAACAAAATTCAGCACAAAAACAAGATGCACCTACAACAAGTACCTCTGCAACAGGTGAAGCATCAACTTCAAATGATCACGATACACAACAACGTTTGGTGAGCGCCTTAGAAAAGCACTTTAAAACAGCCAATATCAATACCAAAATTCTTACAATTAAAAAAACTGAAGTACCTAATTTATTTTGGGTGAGCCTAGAAGGAATGGGCTCAGTTTATGCAACCAGTGATGGTCAATACATTATTCAGGGCGATGTTATTCGTCTTGGGGAAAAGCAATTACATAATGTGGGTGAAAGCTTACAAGCGGGTGAAAATAAAAAGCGTTTAGCTACCCTCAAAACTGAAGACCTCATCGTTTATCCAGCACAAGGTGGTAAAGCCAAGCATGTGATTTACGTCTTCACCGATTCAAGCTGTCCTTATTGCCATAAACTGCATGAGCATCTTGCTGAAATTAATGCAAAAGGCATTGAAGTCCGTTATATCGCATGGCCTCGTGGCGAACAATTTATGCCAACCATGCAAGCGATTTGGTGTAGTGAAGATCGTAAAGCTGCATTTGATCAAGCTGCACAAGGTCTACCTGTCGCATCGGCTGAATGTAAAAATCCTGTCCGTGACCAATATCAATTAGGTTTAAATATGGGTGTGAATGGCACACCTGCAATTTATAATGTTGAAGGCGTCTATTTAGGGGGTTATATGACCCCTGATGAAATCGTTAAACGTTTAGAAAAATAAATCATTCTCCACACTCTATCAGAACGACTCGGGCGACAGATTAAAGATGATCTTAGCCCTAGTGTCTGCGCACTTTTTTAGCTATGATCAAGCTTCATTAAAATGATTGAATAAAATGGAGTGTGACGTGAAACCAGTTCGTCTGGCGATACTCGGTCTTGGTACTGTTGGTGGTGGAGCCCTTAAATTACTACAAGAAAATGCTGCTGAAATTAAACGCCGTACCGGTCGCGAAATTCAAATTACACACGTAGGCACACGCCGTCCACGTCCAGATTTACAACTCGAAGGCATTCAACAAAGTGATGATTTCATGGAGATCGTACGTCAACCTGATGTTGATGTCGTAGTCGAAGTGATGGGCGGTATTCATCCTGCCTATGAAATCATCATGGAAGCAATTAAGCATGGCAAGCAAGTTGTCACCGCGAATAAAGCTTTACTTGCTGAACATGGTAATGAGCTTTTCAAAGCAGCAGAAGATAATGCCGTCCAAATTGCGTATGAAGCAGCTGTTGCTGGTGGTATTCCAATTATTAAAGTAATCCGTGAAGGTCTGGCTGCGAACCATATTCAATGGCTTGCAGGCATCATCAATGGTACAGGCAACTTCATTCTGACTGAAATGCGTGAAAAAGGTCGTGCATTTGATGACGTACTTAAAGAAGCTCAAGAGCTCGGTTATGCTGAAGCAGATCCAACTTTTGATGTAGAAGGGATTGACGCTGCACATAAGCTGACGATTTTAGCGTCTTGTGCTTTTGGTATTCCATTACAGTTTGACAAGGTCTATACGGAAGGCATCAGTAAAATTACTGCACAAGATGTGAAATATGCTGAAGAATTAGGCTTCCGTATCAAACATTTAGGTATTGCACGCCGTGCAAGCAATGGTATTGAACTACGTGTCCATCCAACACTAATTCCAGCAGAACAACTGATTGCCAATGTGAATGGTGTTAAAAATGCGGTATTGGTACAAGCACATGCTGTAGGCCCAACTTTATATTATGGTGCTGGTGCTGGTGCTGGTCCAACAGCTTCTGCGGTTGTTGCTGATGTGATTGATATCGTACGTGATATTTCTTATACCGAAGATGGTGCAGGAACGATTCCACAATTGGCATTTGAAGCATTGACCAATATGCCAATCCTCAGCCGCGAAGAAATGACAACTGGATACTACATCCGCCTCAATGCTGAAGACCAAACAGGCGTATTAGCAGATGTCACCACGATTCTCAGCCGTGCGGGTATCAGTATTGATGCCATCATGCAGCAATCTCGCTTAAAAGATTTGATTCCTATCGTGATTTTAACAGACCCAATTGTTGAATCTAAAATGGATGAAGCACTTGCTCAAATTCAAGCATTACCTGCAATTCGTGGCGAAATCGTAAGAATTCGTTTAGAATCGCTCGATAGTTAATCAGGTTTTTGAATCCCCCTAAATCCCCCTTTTACAAAGGGGGAGTTATACCTCATATTGGAACACCATCATGTCGAATGCCAATCGTTATACTGGTCTTGTAGATCGTTATCGTGACCGTTTACCTGTGTCTGCAACTACACGCGCAATTTCTTTAGGTGAAGGTAATACTCCACTGATTAAGCTAGAGAACATTCCACGTATTATTGGCAAAAATGTTGAAATCTATGTGAAGTACGAAGGTCTTAACCCAACAGGTTCATTTAAAGACCGTGGTATGACGATGGCTGTAACCAAAGCTGTTGAAGAAGGTTCAAAAGCGATCATTTGTGCGTCTACAGGAAACACATCAGCAGCAGCAGCAGCATATGCAGCACGTGCAGGTATCAAAGCGTTTGTATTGATCCCAGAAGGCAAAATTGCAATGGGTAAAATGGCGCAAGCGATGATGTATGGTGCGATTACCATGCAAATTCGTGGTAACTTCGATGATGGTATGCGTTTAGTAAAAGAAGTTGCAGATCAAGCACCTGTGACGATTGTAAACTCAATCAACCCTTACCGTTTGCAAGGTCAAAAGACCATCGCTTATGAAATTGTAGAAGCTTTAGGTCGTGCGCCTGACTATCATTGCTTGCCAGTCGGTAATGCAGGAAATATTACGGCTCACTGGATGGGTTATACAGAAGCTGTTGCAAACCAACCTGCTGATCAGTTTGAACAAGTGATTTATGATGCTGCAACAGATCAATTCACTGGTCCTAAACCAGAAGGCTTGCCAATCATGGTCGGTTATCAAGCTGATGGCGCTGCACCTTTCTTACGTGGTGCACCAGTCGAAAACCCTGAAACGGTTGCAACAGCGATTCGTATTGGTAATCCACAAAGTTGGAACCATGCAAAAGCAGTCGTACGTGATTCTAAAGGTTGGTTTGATGAACTTGCGGATGCTGAAATCTTAGAAGCTCAACGCTTACTTTCAATGTATGAAGGTGTGTTCGTAGAACCTGCTTCAGCAGCGTCTATTGGCGGTGCAATTCGCGATATTAAAGCGGGTAAAATTGCTGAAGGTTCTGTAATCGTATGCACAGTAACAGGTAATGGCTTAAAAGACCCAGATACTGCAATCAAGCAATGCGCTGATGCCGTGATGCTGTCAATTGATGCAACAATGGCTCAAGTGAAAGATTCAATTCTTTCGAATATGTAAGCATAAATTTTTACAATAAAAAAACCAGTTGCAAGCAACTGGTTTTTTTATTCACAATTATAAAAATAAATGTTACTCGTAATCATCGTAACTATATTGTGCCGATAGATCTTTTTCAATTTTTTGAATTTCGTCTAAGCCGATTACTTTGATTTCAAATAAAGGCTGCTTTAATAAAGAATTAACCGCATATAAACCCTCTTCCTCCCAACCCTGTAGAATGGTTAACGTTTGACTTTTATTATTATATTTTAATGCTTTATTATTTTTTATTAAGGCTTGTAATAATACAGGTTGTTCCGATAAATCTTCAAATGAACCTTTCAATTCAATATCATCATAATCGTAATCTGCAAAAATAGTTCTGACATTCGTTTTTAATTGTTCAGGTTGATCTGCATACGCTAAACCTGCAAAAAACTCATCATGCTCTTCCACCCATGCTTGTTTTTTCACTGACCATAAACCATAGAATTTAATGTCTTGATCAAAATGAATTAATTGATAACTTTGCATGTTAGCAAGCTGAATAAACTCAAAAGTATCTTCATCATTTAAGCCTTCAGGCAACGTTTCTCGAGAGATACCTCCCTCCTGATAAATATGTTCACCACAACGTGAAAAGACAAAATCATCCAATTTTTTTAATAATGCCTCATCTGCATCAAATAATGATTCAACTTCATATAAAAAAAAGTTACGTGCAGCTTTAATTTCAAGTTGTTTATAGACCGCTTCAGCTTGCTTTTTATTATCAAATACATTGCTCATACGATGTCCTATTACATAAAAAACCTCGTCGTTATAACCAAAGCTTTTTTCACGAATAACATAGTTTGTCATTTTAATTCCCCCAATTTCAGTGTGTAATTTTTAAATATTTAGAATCATAATTTAACAAAAAATGCTCAAAATAGAAGTAATAACGGATTTCTCACGTCATGAAATGTCGTCTTATTATATAAAAAAGCTCCTCAAATGAGGAGCTTGACGTTCGTAAGCAATTAAATTCTTTTCGGTAAAGTGCTGAGCCAAGTCAATAAGTTGGTTGCATCATTGGTACGTGCCTGAGAAGTTGAAGCTCCCAATAGAACAACAACTGCTGGACGTGAATTAACGGTTGTATGCATCACCACACAACGACCTGCTTCATTGATATAGCCTGTTTTAGATAAGTTAATATTCCAACCACCATTACGCACTAAAGCATTGGTATTATTTGACTTAAGCACACGATAACCTAAATTAAAGTCATAGGTGGGCGTGGTTGAAAATTGACGAATTAAACCATACTGAGAAGCTGCAGTGACTAGAATACCCAAATCACGTGCAGAAGAAACATTATGAGGATCTAAACCTGTTGATTCCGCATAACGTGTCGAGGTCATACCTAATTGTTTTGCTTTTGCGTTCATTGCTGCAATAAATGCGGGACGACCACCAGGATAAGTACGCGCTAAAGCCGCAGCCGCAGGATTTTCTGATTTCATCAAAGCAAATAGCAAAGCCTCTGCACGATTCATTGAATCGCCAACACGTAAAGTCGAGCTTGAATTTTTCCCACCTGCACCCGCAAAATCTACTGATTCAAGCGTAATTTCTTGCGACATATTTAAACGTGCATCCGCCGTCACTACTGCTGTCATCAATTTCGTAATCGATGCAATCGGTACCGACATATTACTGTTCTTACTGAACAGCACTTCGCCTGTTTGTGCATCCATCACTAAAGCAGCACGTGCATTTACAGATGGCTGACTACTATAATGCGACGTGTCTCGAATTTGGATACTTTTCTGCGGTGCTACAGAAGAACTTATGTTTGCTGAGCCGCCACTACGCAAAGTCGTTGTGACTGAAGTTGAGCCTTGTGGACTAATCTCTAAGGAATCATCATCTTCCATCAATTGGCTCGCATCATTTGCGGACCAATTTAACGAAGCTGAGGAATTATTCGCATTCGAAGAAGCCGAATTGCTATTTACAACCAATTCAGCAAAGCTTGTTGAACTGAAAGCCAACAAAATAGACATGCTTAATGCATGCATGACAGATTTTTTAGAATTTTTCACGACACAATACTCAACTCAACACGCTGCACATTTGCGCTTACTACCATTATGCCTTACATTTAAACAAATCGGGTAAAGCTTTTATAGACACAATTGTGTACAACTATGCTCTAAAGATGAAGAATAGGATTGCTAATTTTGTCGTTTCATTGCAAGCTCATTTTGCTTTATGTAACAAAAAACCAGTTTTTTGAAAAAAAAGGAGGTCTTCTTGATCACTGTTCTTGTTGTTGATGATCATGAACTCGTACGTACAGGTATTTGTCGTATGTTGGAAGACCATCCAGATGTAGAGGTCATTGGACAGGCCGAATCTGGAGAAGAAGCGATTGCTTTGGTTCGCCAGAGACATCCTCAGGTTGTATTACTCGATGTCAACATGCCTGGGATTGGTGGCGTAGAAACAACTCGTCGCCTATTACAAAGTGCACCAGAAACCAAAGTGATTGCTGTCAGTGGTCTTGCAGAAGAACCCTACCCATCTCTTTTATTAAAAGCTGGGGCAAAAGGTTATATTACCAAAGGTGCACCGATTTTAGAGATGGTACGTGCAATTAATAAAGTAATGCAAGGTGGTAAATATTTCAGTGCCGATATTGCAGAACAACTTGCAAGCTCATATCTTTCCGATACGCAGCAATCACCTTTTGATGCACTCTCAGAACGTGAAATGCAAGTTGCAATGATGGTCGTAAATTGTATCAGTGCTCAAGAAATTGCTGACAAATTATTTGTAAGTGTTAAAACTGTAAATACCTATCGCTATAGAATTTTTGAAAAACTAGCGATTGATAGTGATGTAAAATTGACCCATCTCGCCATTCGTTATGGGCTCATTAAACCTTAACAATATTAATATTAGTGATCGCTTATGTTGGGAAAAATTGCTTCTTCAGTCTCCCAAACCGTTTATCGGCTCGGAATTTGGTATAGTGGATATCGACTGATTATTTCAATCAGTCTAATTCTTATTTACTTACTCACTGCGGAGCAGCTTTCCACCAACTACGATTACCCTTTTTTATATTTCTATACGTTAGTCTGCTATATCTGCATCAACATTTTTCAACTCTTCATACTCAAGCTCATTCCATTACATGTTACGAAACAACTCATTTTCGTCTTTATTGTGGATATTGCCTGCTTGAGTATCATTACCTTCTCTGCGGGAGGACCCAACTTACAACTCAGTTTGCTGTATGTGATTATTATTTTCTCATCTGCAATTCTATTAAATGCCCACCTATCTCTCATCGTGACACTTTTTGCCGTCATCATGGTGGTTTACCAACGCTTTCTTGGTAATTTCTTTGATCATAATAATCTCAACAACCTTAGTAATAGCGCATTTCTTGCCTTTTTATTTTTTGTGGTTCATGCAATTGGTCGTATTGCCGTTCAAAGATTTAAGATTTTAGAAACATTAACCTTTCATCAATCAATTGAAATTCATCAACTACAAAATATTAACCGCTATATTTTGGAACAGATTGAAGATGGCTATTTGGTATTAGATCATAGCAACCATATTGTGTTGAGTAACCCAGCAGCCAACACATTATTAGGCATTCAAATCCCTGTTTCTCCAGAAAAAACCCCTCTGCTCAAGTGGCAACCTGATTTATTTGAACTGATTAAATTTAGTGATTTAGAGGATGGAGAAGAATTCAGCTTTGAGTCCCAACAAAGTCCTTATACGATCAATGTTCGTGTTAAACACCTAATCGTCCCTGAACAGTCATTAATTTTACTGATCTTAAAAGATGCGCAAAAACTCACTCAACATGTTCAACAGCTTAAACTTGCTGCATTAGGACAACTCTCTGCCAGTATTGCGCATGAGATTCGCAATCCTTTGGCAGCAATTGTACAAGCCAATGAACTATTCAAAGAAAGTGATCCGCATCAACAAGAAATGCTGTCACGCATGATTAGTAAACAAGCAAGGCGCATTGATAATATTGTCCAAGATACCTTGGGAATGACGCGCAACAAACCTACAGACCCCCAAGTCATACAACTATCAGGTTTTTTTGACAGTCTACTAAATGAAGACTTGGCTGATGCCAAACAAAAAATTAAGCTTAATCTTTCAGATCGTATTCATATCCTTTTCGATGAAAAACAATTACGACAAGTGCTGATTAACTTAATTCGAAATGCACTACGACATAATGCAGCTGATGCAGAATATATTGAGATTAATGTCGATCTAAAAGATGGTCGGACTTGTATTGATGTGATTGATTTTGGTACAGGGGTCGCAAAACGAGATATTTCTCAGTTATTCAAACCATTTTTTAGTACCGAAATTAAAGGAACTGGTTTAGGATTGTATCTGTCTCATACTTTTTGTGAGGCAAATCATGCAAAGCTCACCTATGTAGAGCGACAACAAGGAGCATGTTTCAGGATTGAATGCTCAAAAATTCATTGATTAGATTAGGTTTTTCGGGGAAATGGCAATTAAACAACCACTCGTCTTACTCGTAGACGATGAAGAAGACTTATGTCTTTTAATGCAAATGACGCTCGCTCGAATGGGTATTAAAACTCATCTTGCCTATCGTGTAGAGCAAGCAAAAAAATTCTTTACCGAGTTTCAATACGATGCTTGTTTAACAGATTTAAATCTCCCAGATGGCAATGGTCTAGACTTAGTTAAACACGTCACACACAACTATCCAAATACACCAATTGCTGTACTAACAGCGTATGGCAATATGGATATCGCAATCGCTGCTTTAAAAGCAGGTGCTTTCGATTTTGTTAGCAAACCTGTGAATCAGACTCATTTAGATCAATTGATTCAAAAGGCATTGAATCGACCACGACCAGAACAAGAGGCTGCTGAAACAGCTTTAGAAAATAAACTACTGATCGGCCGCTCCACACCAATTCAGCAATTACGAATTGCGTTAAAGAAAATTGCTCGATCGCAAGCACCTGTATTTATTACAGGTGAATCTGGAACAGGGAAAGAGGTTGTTGCAAATTTAGTTCATCGTTTAAGTAACCGTAGCGAAGGACCATTTATTGCAATCAACTGTGGTGCTATTCCAGCTGAATTGATGGAAAGTGAACTTTTTGGTCATAAAAAAGGTAGCTTTACGGGTGCAACGCAAGATAAACAAGGTTTAATTCTTTCCTCACATGGTGGCAGTTTATTCTTAGATGAAATCGCTGAGTTGCCATTAAATATGCAGGTTAAGCTGCTGCGTGCGGTGCAAGAAAAGAAAATCCGTCCTGTAGGCTCAGATCAAGAAATTGATGTCGATTTCCGAGTGATTAGTGCTAGCCACCAAGATCTCGAATTACTAGTACAACAAGGTCGCTTCAGACAAGATTTATTTTTCCGTATTCATGTCATGGATATTGTGCTTCCACCATTACGCGAACGTGGACAAGATATTTTACTACTTGCAAGCCACTTTATTCAAAAGATCAGCCAAGAATGGGAAGTATCGGTTAAAACCCTCTCTTCTCGCGCAGAACAGTTCTTATTGCAGCAATATTTCCCAGGTAATGTTCGTGAACTTCGCAACATTATTGAACGTGCAATTACGCTCAGTGATGATGAAACCATTGATCTAGCCCATCTTCAAACAGCTCCTCTACGTAGCCCTATTGCAACGCCAACAGTCTCATTTTCAACACAAGATGAAAATGATCATGCGGTAAGCACTAGCCCTATGGGTTCTAAAAAGCTACCACCTGAAGGACTGGAGCTCTATTTAGAAAATATTGAAAAAGAAATTCTTCTCAATGCACTAAATTTAACCCATTGGAATCGAACTTTAGCGGCTAAAAAATTAGGAATGACTTTCCGTTCTTTACGCTATCGTTTGAAGAAGTTTGGTTTAGATACCGAAGATGATGAATAAGCGTTAACAATAAAGCCCCTGAAATAAGGGGCTTTATTTTTGACTAAATTTTACTTTTTAAAACTAGATCAGTGACATGCTCTAAGTAGCTATCTTCTTTCATTTCAGGAAGCAATGGATAACTCTGATTCGGTTGAATTCCTTGCCCTTCAATCATATTACCATTCGGCGTGTAGTAATGTGACACCGTCATTTGCAGTGCAGCACCACTCGGCAATGGGAATAATTTCTGTACCACGCCTTTACCATAACTATTTTCACCTACCACCCATGCACGCTTATGCTCTTTTAATGCAGCAGTAAAAACCTCGGCAGCCGAAGCAGAGCGATGATTAATTAAGATTCCAAGCTTAATATTTTGAAACTCATTCGAGGGTAAAGCCTGAAATTGTTGATCTCCTTCTGAACGACTCTTTGTCGTTACAATCAATCCTTGATTTAGGAATAAGTCTGTCGATTCAACAGCCGCGGACAACAAACCACCTGGATTATTGCGTAGATCAATAACCACCGCTTTTAGTCTAGTTGAACTATACTCTTCAATTAGACGTTTAATCTCATTGGCTGTATCTTGTTGAAACACTCTAATTTTCAGCACAAGTACCTGATTATGTAATAAAACAGGTTCAATATCCGTTTCCACTTTTTTATTTCGAACCAAAATCACCGTACTATTATTATTTTCTGGCTGTATTTGTACCGTACTGCCAATCGAACCATAAAGGAGTCCTTGCACTTGGTCTTGATTTAAACTTTTGAGCTCTTGATTATCCACTTTAAGTATAGCTTGCCCATTCACTAAACCGAGTTTGCTCGAGTCAGATCCTGCTTTTAAATCTTGAATCTGCCATAAACGTTCGTGATTATCATAACTTAAATTGAAATCAACAGAGGCAAGATCACCTTCCGTATATTGAATCAATTGGCGATATTCTTCAGCAGATAAATAACGAGAATAACGATCTAAACCACTCACCAAGCCCTTTATCGCTTGTTGAAATAGCGCATCATCCGATTTTTTATCGACATAGTTATCTTTAACAATGCCATAGATTTGTACAAATTGTTGAATAGATTCAAGTGGCACTTCGGCAGTACGACTGCTTGTGTCTTCATTCCACCCAGATGAATGTGGTGTCGGTGCTGCCAAAGCATGACTCCCCCAACACATCAACAAACTTGCAAATATCGCTTGATATATGTTGTTGTGTTGGGTCATTTTTTCACCTTATTTTAAAGTAATTAAGTTCTTGCCTTGCATGTCTGAAGGTACAGGAATATGCATCAAATGAAGTAAAGTTGGTGCAACATCAGCTAAGACACCGCCTTCAGCAATGGTTGCTTGCGTTGGGCCAACATAGATAAATGGCACTAATTCAGTGGTATGTTGCGTATGAACTTGCCCACTGTCGTAGTCTTGCATTTGCTCTACATTACCATGATCGGCGGTAATTAACATATGACCTTTGTTTGCCATCACTGCCTCATAGACACGCCCCAAACAAGTATCAACGGTTTCCACGGCTTTCACCGCAGCATCAAATACACCTGTATGTCCAACCATATCGCCATTGGCAAAGTTCACCACCAATAGATCAAACTCACCTGAGTTAATTGCATTCACCAACTCATCTGTGACTTCATAAGCACTCATTTCAGGCTTCAAATCATAAGTTGCGACATTCGGTGATGGGATTAAAATACGTTTTTCACCTTCATACTCATCTTCACGTCCACCGCTAAAGAAGAAGGTCACATGTGCATATTTCTCAGTTTCAGCAATACGTAATTGGGTTTTGCCTAAACTAGATAAATATTCACCAATTGAATTTTTTAACTCTTGAGGCATATAAGCTACAGGTGCATCAATACTTGCTTGATAACGCGTTAACATCACGAATTTAGACAAACTTGGAACGACTTTACGCGTAAATCCAGTAAAATCTTTCTCAACAAATGCACGAGTAATCTCACGAGCGCGATCCGCACGGAAATTCATAAATACAATGCTATCACCATCTTGTACTTTAACAATTTCACCAATGCGTGTTGCTTTAACAAACTCATCATTCTCGTTCTCAGCATAGGCTTGCTCCAAGCCCTCAACTGCTGAATTTACAACACGTGCCGCCTCACCTTCTGTCATTAAACGATAGGCTTGTTCAACACGATCCCAACGATTATCACGATCCATTGCAAAATAACGCCCAATCATTGACACAATACGACCTTGATTTGGATATTGTGCAAATAAAGTATCCAATTTTTCTAATGATGGTTTTGCGCTACGCGGTGGGGTATCACGACCATCAAGGAAAGCATGTAGATATACCGTTGCACCACGTTTTAATGCCAATTCACACATTGCCACAATATGATCTTCATGCGAGTGAACACCGCCTTCTGAAAGCAAACCCATCACATGCACAGCACCATGCGCTGCTTTGGCTTTTTCTACGGCATCAATTAACACTTCATGTTCAAAAAAATCGCCGGTACGAATATCTTTGGTAATACGAGTAAAATCTTGATACAACACACGACCTGCGCCAAGGTTCATATGTCCAACTTCAGAGTTGCCCATTTGACCGTCAGGTAATCCAACATCTTCGCCGGAACCGGAAATCAAACTATTTGGATGCTTCGCTTTCATCGTGGTGAGATTTGGTGTTTTTGCTGCTAAGTAAGCATTATCTTCAACGGCTTCACGATGTCCTACACCATCCATAATTACGAGAACGTGAGGAATTTTGCCAGCATTTGCATCCGTCATAATGGATTCTCTATTTGTCTATCATTTGATCGGCGTATTTTACCGAAATTTGCGGTAATTCTCTATGGCGTTAATGATGGCTTTCACCAATTAAAACCATCGAAAAATGAATGCTTATATTGAGTTCTTAATTGTATTTTGATCTAGGCGTTGATTCAGCATAGTGGTAATAACCTGCTGTGTATAATAGTCAATATCTTATTTTTCTCATAAAAGGTTTGTTGACCTTTACGATATAAAAAATAGCGAGTAACTAAAATTCAGTCACCAACCAAATTTACTACTCGCTATATCTCGTACCCTATTAAATCATCAAGACTGGTCTAAGTTCGAATCCATCTTGTACAGTTTTAATAGCATCTATTCACCTTTATCTTGCTCGATACAATAAGTAACTACCAACCATAAACATCAGCACAACGGGTAACAGTACAAACCAAGCAGGTGATGGTGCATAGACTAAACTTGCATAACCCAAGAAGTCTTGTAAATAGAAGAATCCTAGCCCTGTAAAAAGTGCAATCACGAGCCTAAAGCCCATCGATTGTTGACGCAGTGGGCCGAAAATAAATGAACAAGCAATCAAAACCAAAGTAATTAAAGCGAATGGTGCTGTGACCTTTTGCCAAAAAGCCAATTCATAGGTTTTTGGGACTTGGCTATATTCCGCTAAGTACTGCATAAAACTGATCAGTTGACTTGGAGACAAATCATCTGGATCTAAAGTCACCATATGTACATATTTAGGCTGTAAAGCCAAACCTAGCACCTGTTGCTCATGATCTGTTTTAATTGCATTACCTTGTTTGAGCAGATCAACTTGATGGGCTTGTCCTAACATCCATTGACCATCTTTGACAAACTGACCTTTTTCCGCTGTTACAAAAGACCTCAAACGATAGTCCTGATCAAAATCAATCGCCTGAACATTACGAAGCTGACCTTGGGAGTTCGCATAATCAATATAGATAAAACGTTGACCTTCACGCGACCAATAGCCTTTTACCTCACCCAGTGCAGCAACACTACGTTGGTTTTTTATACTTTGTGCTTTTTCATTGGTATATGGGATCACCCATTCACTGAGAACGAAAGACAAAATAATCAGCAAAAATGCTGAACGCATCACCCAGCCCACGATACGCCACAAACTAATGCCTACTGAGCGCATCACGATGAGTTCACTATTCGATGCAAGTGCGCCTAAGCCTAAGACCGAACCTATCAGTGCTGCCACAGGTAAAATTTCATATAAATAACGAGGTGCTCCCCACATTACATAAAGAAATGCTTGCCACGCAGTATAAGTTGGCTTGAGTGAACCTAATTCACCTAAATAAGTGAATAATACTTGTAGAAAGGACAATACGAGTGTTGTACCTAGCATCGCTAGGACTGTGGTTTTTGTCACATGTTTGGCGACTATTCGACGTGCTAACATTACAACCCCACTCGCTGAATACTTTTCTTAAGTTTTGGTGCTAGTTTTTGTTTACGGGCAAAAAGAGCTGCTGCGATCGCATAAACCAGCAATGCCACAGCATAAGCCCAAATATCTAATTCACCTTTACTAATTCGCGTTTTAATTGCGATCATCAATACAATCAAACTCGCAAAAATAAAAATTGACGGAATAAGGCGATAATATCGACCTTGACGAGGACTGACCTCCGATAATGCCACTGCAAGCATCAATGCCACAATAATTACAAAAGGACCAAAGATACGCCAACCAAGTTCACTTCGAATCACAGCATCATCACGCTTCAGCCATAACTTAGAGATAGGTAAAGCTTCCACATCATCACTTTCAAATTTCACATCTTTATCATTTTCTAGACGTAAACGATAAGATTGAAATTCTGCTTGGGTATAGCGTGGCTGATTCGGATAAATTTCGTAGCGACGACCTTGTACTAGATCAACGACATTGGCTGTATCATTTGCCATTTCAACACGTGTCGCTTCTTTCGCCAAAATCATTACATCAGGTTTATCTTCACGATCTGCTTTTTGATAATAAAAAATATCTTTTAAATTCTTACGGTCTTCAGACAACGAACCTGCATAAATGGTATAGGGACCTGAGGAAATAAACTCTTTAGGTCTAACCAAATCAAAACCGGCTCGTACCGCCTGTGTTTGCATTAAACTTTCGTAAGCACGTATCCCCGATGATGCGCCCCAAAACATCAATATTGCCTGAACAATCAAGAACACGAAGGTCATTGGTAACAATAGTTTAGCCAACTGATTACGACTGACACCACTGCCATTTAGAACCGCCATCTCATGGTCAACATATAAACGACCGAAAACCAACATGAGTCCAATAAAGAAGCCTAATGGCAAAATTAAGGTCAGAAACTCTGGCAAACGATAAGCAATAATACTCAGCAACACATTAGCATCTAAACGCCCCTGTGCAGCTCGCCCAAATATCTTGATTAACTGTCCACCCATAATAATTAAAGTGAGCAAGGCCGTCACAACCAAAGAGGTAGATACCACTTGTTTGACGAGATAACGCCGAATAATCAAAGTAATGCTTCCAAAAATAGACCAATCGAGGGGTAGTGCTAGTTTACCCGAATGTTAAAAATATAAAACCTATCGCTTGTTGCGGATTGCAACCTCATATCCGAAAGTGTTTAATGGACTTATCTTTCTTTTTTGCTGCTTAGGTTCTATACAAACAATGAAATTTACCCTTCATACCGCATTCCCAACACAGTCGTCTAGTGAATCTTTGTGGATTTTGGTTGATTCAGAACAATTACAACAGAACTTAAAGACTTATCAAATCAATCATCTAGAAGATGTTCTGAGTGCCACACAGTTCAAAGCTGGTTTTAATGAAAATATTGCACTGATTACCAATATCGCTGTGCAAGCCAATGCACATTTGCTCGGTTTAGGCAAAAGTGCCGAAGTAAAGGCAATAAAATTAGCAAAACTCGCACAAACGATTATCAAATCATCACAAAATAAATTTAGACAAATCACCGTAGATCTCAGCGCATTACCAACGAATCTACATTATTTATTTGCCTTAAGTTTAACCCAAGCTGCCTATGCTTATGATGAATTTAAATCAAAAAAAAATGAGTTCATCTTAGAAACTATCAATCTGGTTTCAGATAAAACCGCACTTGATGATGCTCAATTAAATTTAATTCACGCTGTACAATCTGGACAGAACTATGCACGTGATTTAGGTAACCGTCCCGGCAATATCTGTTTTCCTGAATATCTTGCAGACCAAGCCATTGCGCTTGCAGCACAATATCCTGATTTATTAAAAGTCACCATCCTCAATGAACAGCAAATGGCTGATTTGGGAATGAATGCTTTTCTTGCTGTCAGCAAAGGTTCTGATCGTCCTGGTCGAATTATTACACTTGAATACAACACCCAAATTGATCAAGCACCTGTCGTATTGGTCGGTAAAGGTGTGACCTTTGATACAGGAGGTATTTCATTGAAACCGGGCTTAGGCATGGATGAAATGAAATTCGATATGTGTGGTGCTGCTTCAGTGTTAGGTACGATGCAAGCACTTTGTGAAGCTCGCCTTCCAATCCATGTGGTTGGAGCAATCGCTGCGGCAGAAAATATGCCTTCTGGTCATGCAACTCGTCCAGGAGACATCGTCACCACCATGAGTGGGCAAACGGTTGAAATTTTAAATACTGATGCGGAAGGTCGCCTCGTTCTTTGTGATACGTTGACGTATATCAAACGCTTTAATCCTACACTCGTCATTGATATTGCAACACTGACAGGTGCTTGTGTCGTTGCGCTCGGAAAAGTTGTCAGTGGGCTATTCTCACCAGACGATGAACTAGTGCAAGAGCTACAACAAGCAGGTGAACAATCGCTTGACCGTGTATGGCGTATGCCTGTGATGGAAGAATATCAAGAATTACTTGATTCACCTTTTGCCGATATTGCCAATATTGGTGGTCCTTACGGCGGTGCAATTACCGCAGCATGTTTCCTTGAGCGTTTCACGCGCGATTATCGTTGGGCGCATCTTGATGTGGCTGGTACAGCATGGTTATCTGGTGCAGCCAAAGGTGCAACAGGTCGTCCAGTACCGTTACTTATGCAGTTTTTAGCTAATCGCACAGAATCGAATAACTAACACATGACACAAGTTAGTTTTTATCTGTTTGAAAATAGCATAGAACGGCAAGTCGAAAGTGCTTGCCGTTTATGTCGAAAAATTTTGAATCAGCACCCACAGATTTGGTGGTATTGTGTTGATTCAAATTTACAAAATGAGTTGGATGACAAGCTATGGAGTTTTGATCCAAGTAGCTTTATTCCTCATGGAATTGATCAGTTGAATAGCCCAGTATGTATTTCAGCTGAATTACCGCCATCCAAGGATTGGATTGTGTTTAATTTTAACAATCATGCACTTGAACAAACTCAAGATTTTCGCCACATTATCGAAATTATTGAAAATAATGAAACTGCAAAACAGATCGGGCGAGAGAAATTTAAGATGTATCGTCGTTTAGGCGTTGAGCCACGCACATTTAAATTATAAGTCTGTAAACAATAGCATCATGTAAGGAGTGTCGTGTGGCATTAAATGTAGGACAGGATTTTAAAAAGCGTTGGTTAAATACACCTGAAGCGGTACGTCAGACCTATCAGGAAGATTTAGCTCGTATCTGTGATCTACTGTTACCACAAACACAAATCCAAACATGGATACAACTCGAAGAAAAAGCTCAGCTACGCTCTCAACAACGCATTGATCAAGCCTATGCCAATCTAAAAGCTGAGTTGATTGAACAAGCACGCATTCGTAAACAATTGGCTTTGGAAAAAGCCTTAGAAGAAAAACGTGCAACCGAAGCCGCTTATGCTGCTCAACTGCAAGCGGATGAATTAAATCAATTTGAGCAACAAACTGAAAACCTCGTTGCACTACGTCATCATATTGATCAAGAAATTGCACAACAAACTGAGCGTTATCAAGCGAATCCTGAACAGCCAAGCATTGATTATGCTCAAGGGCAACGTGTTCAGATTGACGACCAGCAAATCCTATCTGAGCTTGAAAGTGTACGTGTTCGTTTGGAGCTAGAAGCGGAAAGCTTGATAGAACAAGCAGTGACTGTATTCCGTGCCAAATTACATGCGCTCGCACAAGATGAAATTGATTATATTTTGAAAAATAGTGAATTCTCAGACGAGAAATAATAAAAAAGCCCAGTTTCAACTGGGCCTTTTTATGTTTCATTTTTTATTTTAAAAAACCATTCTCAGCCAAAAATGCCATACTGATATTCGATTCAGTTTTTTGTTCAGCTGCTTTATCACCTAACAATAAGCGTTCGATATAACGTGCGAGCACATCGACCTCTAAATTAACTTTTGTACCAACTTGCCATGTGCCAATATTAGTACGCTCAGCAGTATGAGGGATGAGATTCAAACTCAGAATATTACCACGCAAATGGTTAATGGTCAGACTAATCCCATCGACAGTTACAGAACCTTTTTCTGCTAGATATTTTGCCAACTCAACAGGTGCTGTCACTTCAAAATATAATGAACGTGCGTCTTGTCGAACGACTGTAATTTCTCCAAGACCATCAACATGCCCACTGACAATATGCCCACCAAAACGAGTTGTTGGCAACATTGCTTTTTCAACATTGACAGCTTGACCTACTTTCCATTGACCTAAAGTCGTTCGATTTAAACTCTCACGAGACACATCCGCAGCATACCAATGTTCGCCCCATTCGATCACTGTGAGACAAATTCCATTAGTTGCAATTGAATCACCTAAATGCACATCAGACATATCCAAATCAGTTTGAATACGTAGACGTACATCACCGCCTACACTTTGTAAGCTCTCAACCTTACCTAAACTTTCAATAATGCCTGTAAACATGGGAGTTCTAACCTAATCTTATGCAATATATGCCATAGTGAATCGAATACCTTAAAGCAAAGCCCCAGAGATAACAAGGGACTCCAAGTTCAAATACTTGCAATAAAAAAGGCGATCCATCGATCACCTTTTATTATTTTCAATCTTAAATTACTGCATTTCAGAGATACGTTTATTGACTGTCTGTTTAAGCTCAACCGTATTATTTAACAAGAAATGGCTAAAAAATAATTTATAACCTAATACACCTAAGCAAGCACCAACAATCGGTGCAAAGATAGGCACAATAAAATAAGGAATATCACGACCGCCAGTAAAAGCAATTGAACCCCAGCCTGAAAAATAGGCCACAATTTTAGGGCCAAAATCACGTGCAGGATTCATAGCAAAGCCTGTTAATGGACCAAAAGAAGCTCCAATGACGGCAACTAATAAACCCACCAAAATTGGTGCTAAAGCGCCACGTGGTAAACCATTTCGATCATCCCCAATCGCCATGATGAGCCAAAGTAATAACATGGTGATAAACATTTCCACCATAAATGCCTGTCCAATAGACAATAAATGATGTGGATAGGTTGAGAAAATTCCAGCCAACTCCAAACTCTCGACACTCCCCCGCACCATATGGTGTGTTTGCTCATAATCCATAAATAGATTGCTATACAAACCATAGACCAATAGCGCGCCTAAAGCGGCACCAGAAACTTGAGAAATAATATAGAAAGGAACTTTACGTTTATCAAAACCAGCAAACAATGCTAATGCAATCGTGACGGCAGGATTGAGATGAGCTCCAGAAATACCTGCAGATAAATAAACAGCCAATGCTACCGCCAAGCCCCATACAAGACTGATTTCCCATAGCCCTAAACCTGCTCCCGCAAGTTTAAGCGCAGCCACAACACCAATACCAAAAGATAAAAAAACTGCGGTAGCAAAAAATTCAGCTATACATTGTCCCAACAAGCTGGGTTCCGAGCGACTCATCACAACCTCTCTTGGTCAGTGCTGCGTATAGGCATGACCTGAAATAAAGCTCGGCAAAATATATTCATTTTCGAAAATGATCAATATTCTTCTGGAAGTTTTTCAACCAAATAGTAAAATATTTTTTGTAAATAAAAAAGATTAAACCACGCAACAAGAATAGATAAGCAATTGTTTTTAATTAATTTAAATGTAAACAGGTGTTCGAAAGACTTATTTAAATTCAATGATAATTCATGTAAAAACAATCATTTATTTTATAAAATTATATGTATTAGCAAGAAAGTGAAAAAAAGAGAAAATAGACACCACTTTATCCAAAAATGGTGTCTACTTGAATTTACCAAAGTGCAAGCTGAGTACTATTACCTGTCGTATCAACACCACCCAACTCAGCAAAATGATATAACTGCCCTAAAAGCTGTCGTAATGGAGGACCAGACTTCGCATGGGTATCCGTAATCACAATAAATTCAAGAACACGTGCACGTTCTGATTGACGCTGTTTACTCACTCGATAACGCGGTACATCTTGAGTTAACAAAGTCACTTTGCCGCGCTTTAAATTAGCAGTAAGCAAATCTTTAGGTTCAATATTTCCATCAGTCGAATAACTAGTCAAAATATAGCGAGCATTAATGGTTTCCAATAACTTTTCATAAGCTTCTTTCGCATACTTAGAAGAGTTATAAGGACTTGGGCGCTCTTTACGCCATGCTCGATCAATTCCACTCTTAAAGCCTTTGGTATCAGGTGATGGTAAATCCACTTGATCCCATAAAGTCAGAGCATTTAAAACATGGTAGTTACTGCTGTAGGCATGCTGATTATAAGGTGGATCAAGATACGCCACATCAACTTCAAAACCACTCATTTGGTTGGCTAAATGCTGTGCATCAACACACCACATTTCAGCCGCAGGTCGTTTGGGATCACCTATCTCACAGAAACGGCTCGGTGTAAGCCATATTAATGACTCGATCCGTTCTAGCGCCGTTTGCGTACGTCCGCCCCAGCCCTGATGAAAACTTTTAAAAACCCCACTGGTATTACTGACAAAACTTGCTGAATACAGTAAGGGTGCCAATAAAGCACTCATTTCCACATCATTGATTGCACCTTGTGCTTGCCACGTTGCGATCTGCTGACGAATTGCATCAATACGCATCCCATTACGGCGTTTGAAAAACAAACGGTCACGAGCAGGATCATACACATCATCATTACGTGGACAAAGATTATGTGTCACCCAGCCTTTGACTTCAGGTAAACGGTTCAAGTAATCAATTGCTTTCTGATACCCCCCCAATTCTTTAAATGCAGGTGCATCAACACAGGCTAAAATCGCGTTGTTCAACGCATGGCTATACGGTTCCCAGTCATTTGCAATGACACGATAGCCATTTTGACGTGCTAAACGTGAGACCACACCACTCCCCGCAAAGAAATCAGCAAAAATCGGTGGGTTCTTTTTCTTACTATTCAGTGTGCCTGTAATCTCAAGTGCTTCTAAAATGAGATGCAGCAGTCGACGCTTATTGCCTAAATAAGGTACTAACTGATGAAAAAGATATTCGTCAGTCGTACGTGCTGCATGACGACGCTTGTGATAAACCGATGGTTCTGGATTCATATCATCTCTTGGGTAGGGAGCAATCTTAGGCGAATATCTTGCCCAAGTTGGGTGACATCGACCAACTCAAAACGCAGTTGCTCTGCCATTTCGCTAAATTCAGCATTGAACATTGCTCGCGCAGATTGACCAAGTAAAGTCGGTGCAACATAACTGATCATTTCATCAACCAAACCTTGTTGTAAAAAGGCTGTTGATAACGTTGCACCTGCCTCAACCAATACATCATAAATTTGATATTGTTGAGTTAAGGTCTGCAATAATTGACTCAATGGTTGCGGTGCTAATTGTATCACGCCTAAATCAGCAAGTTCTTGACGAAATGGTGTCATCACCATCACTGTTTCAGGATTTTTCAAAATCTTTGCTGAAAGTGGTAACAGTCCTTGGCGGTCTAAAACAATTCGTTTGGGTTGAACAACAGCAGCGAGGTCAATTCCATTCAATGCGCGCACATTCAGTTCACAGTCATCGGCAAGCACCGTTTGAATCCCTGTAATTACTGCACCAGAAATTGCACGCCAATGCTGCACATCTTGTCTAGCGACAGTTCCAGTTATCCACTTTGATTCACCTGATGCCATTGCAGTACGTCCATCCAAACTGGATGCAATTTTTAGACGCACATAAGGCAAACCTGTCGACATGGCTTTTAAAAAACCGAAATTCAGCGCTGCTGCACTTTTTGTGCACACACCTGTTGCAACTTCAATGCCTGCATCCTGTAGAATCTTAATGCCCTTACCTGCAACCAATGGATTTGGGTCAAAGCAAGCAAGCACCACTTTTTTTACTTGGGCTTTAACTAGTGCTTCAGCACAAGGCGGCGTTCTACCATAATGTGCACAAGGTTCTAAGGTCACATAAGCCGTTGCATCTTTAGCATGTTCGCCCGCTTGGCGAAGTGCAAAAACTTCTGCGTGGGGTTGACCCGCTTGAGGGTGATAGCCCTCTCCAATCAGCTGCCCATCTTTGACAATAACGCAACCCACATTAGGATTCGGCTTGGTTGAATATTGTCCCAGACGAGCCAATTCAATTGCTCGTTGCATCCAATACTGATCTTGAGTGAATTCAGACATTATTTCTCTAACTTAGGCTTCATTTTCACGTTGTTGCATCTGCTCAATTTGACGGCGGAATGCTTCTACATCTTGGAAATCTTGATACACCGAGGCAAATCGAACATAAGCCACATGATCTAGCGCAAATAATGCCTGCATCACCACTTCACCAATTGTTCTAGACTTGACATCACGTTCACCCAAACGACGAATTTGGGATTGTATATCACTGAGTACCGTTTCGATTTGCTCTTGAGTCACGGGGCGTTTCTGTAAAGCATGCATCAATGAACGACGTAGTTTTGCTTCGTCAAATGGCTCACTCTTTGTATCAGATTTGATGACCCGTGGCATCACCATTTCATAACTTTCAAATGTGGTAAAACGCTCACCACAAATCGTACATTCTCGACGACGACGGATTTGGCAACCCTCAGCAGCTAGGCGAGAGTCGATGACTTTACTATCAGCAGCGTTACAAAATGGACAATGCATAGTTGTGCGATTATTTACTCACTTGCTTTAAGTGTAGCAAAGTTTCTGCAATTGCTGAACTAACATAAAAAAGGCATAAAAAAACAGCCTGATTAGGCTGTTTTTTCAACGAGAGATTGCAATCAATTATTCAATACGTTCGCCATGTTGGCTCAGGTCAAGACCCATACGCTCATCATCAGCACTTACGCGGATACCAATCACAAGGTCAATCACTTTAAGGATAATGAAGGTCACAACCGCGCTATATACGATTGTTGCCAACACGCCTTCTACTTGTACCCATAATTGACCAGCAAATGTTGGAGCAAGTGTTACGTTTGCAGCTTTGATGATTTCATCGCTACAGAAAATGCCTGTGAGTACTGCACCTAAAATACCACCCACAGCATGTAAACCAAATGCATCTAACGCATCATCAGCTTTGAGTAAACGTTTAAGTGCTGTAATACCCCAGAAGCAGACTACGCCACCGATTAAGCCCATAACTAATGCGCCACCAACACCAACAAAACCAGCAGCAGGTGTGATGACAACTAGACCAGCAACCGCACCTGATGCACCACCAAGAACAGACGCTTTACCACGAACAAGACGCTCAACAATCAACCAAGAGAATGCAGCAGCAGCGGCAGCAACTTGAGTCACAAGAATCGCCATACTTGCACGAGCACCAGCACCTAAAGCACTACCGCCGTTAAAGCCGAACCAACCTACCCAAATTAAGCTTGCGCCAATCACAGTAAGAGTAAGGTTGTGCGGTGCCATTGATTCACGACCTAAACCAGCACGTTTACCAAGCATATATGCAGCAACTAAACCAGCAACACCAGCATTGATGTGGACAACAGTACCACCAGCAAAATCTAATGCGCCTGCTTTAAATAACCAGCCATCAGCCGCCCAAACCCAGTGGGTAATTGGTGCATAAACTAAGATGACCCAGATTGCAATAAATGCCATGAATGCAGAATATTTCATACGATCTGCAATCGAACCACTAATGATTGCAACAGTGATAATCGCAAAAGTCATTTGGAAAATCACAAATAAGCTTTCAGGAATTGTTCCACTTAAAGCATCGTATGCAACACCATTCAGCATGACTTTAGCAAAATCGCCAACGTAAGCACCTGATCCAGAGAATGCTAGTGAATAACCCGCGATAACCCAAATCAAGCTGACTAAAATCGCAGCAGAAAGACTGAACATCATGGTGCTAAGTACGTTTTTCTTACGAACCATACCACCATAGAATAAAGCTAGACCTGGAATGGTCATTAACAAAACGAGTGCTGTTGAAACGAGAATCCAAGCTGTGTCACCTGTATCTACTTTCGCTTCTGTTGCAGGAGCTGGAGCGGCTTCCGCAGGAGCTGGCGCTTCTGCTACAACGTCTACAGTTGACGCTGCTACAGCATCGGATGCCGCTACAGTTTGTTCAGTTACAGGTGTTGAAGCAGCTTCTTCTGCCCAAACAACTGCTGAACCACCTAAAAGTGCGCTAGATAGACTAAGCGCCATAAGCATTTTTTTCATTCGTGTCCCCCAACCTTATTTTGTGAGTTATCTCTATTGTTCCTAACTCAGCAAACTTTATGCCAATTTAGACAGCATCTGGTCCAGTTTCACCAGTACGAATACGGATGACTTGTTCCAAATTCGTAACAAAGATTTTCCCGTCACCAATTTTCCCTGTGCTTGCCACGCGAGTAATAGACTCAATGACCGCATCGACCATTTCATCGCTAATCGCAATTTCAATTTTTACTTTTGGTAAGAAATCAACCACATATTCTGCACCACGATACAGTTCGGTATGACCTTTTTGGCGCCCAAAACCTTTGACTTCTGTCACGGTAATTCCTTGAACACCAATATCAGACAATGCTTCACGCACGTCATCGAGTTTGAATGGTTTTACAATTGCAGTTACAAGCTTCATGTGTATTTTCCTTCGGCTTCTTTTTCACCAGTAAGGTTTTATGTTCAATTTTCATGCCAATATTCAAAGAAGGGGGCTTTTTGAATAGTGCGTATGAGCTTTCTTTATAACCTATTTGGGCTTGAAGATGTAGATAGTTAATCGAAAATAAGTTTCATTTGCCACGGTTTAACTCAATCTAGAGAATAACATCCGAGTTGATTTGAACAAAACTATGGGATTGCTGAAAGCAATGGTACACTTACAACAAATACATATAACCTATTGAGCACTTTATGATTGAAACTCTTTTACAAGCAATTTTGCAACAAGTTGATCAGCCTAAAAAAGATTTAGAAAAAAACTTACGTGCATTATTAAACGAAAGTATCGAAAAATTAGATTTAGTTTCTAAACAAGAACTCGAACGCCAGAAAATAGCGCTGAATTTAGCCAACCAACGCCTCACTGCGTTACAACAGCAAATGAGTACCCTAGAAAAAATGGTGCAAGATCAAAAATAAGCACCAGTTTAGCGCAACAATCAACAAAAATGATTAAAAATAAAGCACCATGATGGAACAATAATAAAATGTCTTTCGCAAAAGTTTATACAAGGGGCTTATTGGGGCTTCATGCTCCTCAAATTGAGGTCGAAGTTCACATCAGCTCTGGTCTCCCCTCCTTAACCATTGTAGGTCTAGCAGAAGCGGCCGTCAGGGAAAGTAAAGATCGTGTTCGATCTGCAATTATTAATAGTGGTTTTTTGTTTCCAACCAAACGTTTAACGATAAATTTAGCACCAGCAGATCTTCCTAAAGATGGCTCTAGATTAGACTTGCCAATTGCACTTGGGATTTTGATTGCATCAGGTCAATTACCTGAAAACTGCACTGAAGGGTTTGAATTAATTGGTGAACTTGCACTCGATGGACATTTACGCCCTGTTTCAGGCGTATTACCAATTGCGATGGCTTGTCAACACGCCCAACATCGCTTATTAGTTCCTACTGCTAATCTAAAGGAAGCAAATCAACTTCCAAATTTTGAGGTTTATGGCGCACAACATTTGCAAGAAGTATGCGCACACTTTTCGGGCAGTTCTCAACTACAGGCTTCACCAAAACAAGAAAATATAACGTCTGCTTATTATCAATTCGATCTCGCTGATGTCAAAGGTCAATTGCGTCCTCGTCGTGCATTAGAAATTGCAGCTGCGGGTGGGCATTCTTTACTTTTTAAAGGTCCACCTGGTACAGGTAAAACCTTACTTGCATCTCGACTCCCTTCGATTTTACCGCCATTAAATGCACAAGAAAATTTAGAAGTCGCTAGTATCTATTCAGTTGCGAATGCTCAACACACCTTTGGACAACGCCCTTTCCGTGCTCCACACCATACAGCATCAGCAATCGCCTTGGTTGGAGGTGGTTCACAACCAAAACCGGGGGAAATTACGCTTGCACACTTAGGAGTCCTATTCTTAGATGAACTCCCTGAATTTGATCGTAAAGTACTTGAGGTTCTCAGACAACCACTAGAGTCAAAAGAGATTGTTATCTCTCGTGCCGCTAGACAAATGACGTTTCCTGCAAATTTTCAGTTTATTGCAGCAATGAATCCATGCCCTTGTGGTTATGCATTTAATCGGGACAGTCGCTGTCAGTGTTCACCTGAAAGTATTCAACGTTATCAAAACCGTATCTCTGGACCGCTATTGGATCGTATTGATTTACATATTGATGTACCTCCCTTACAAGCCAAAGAGTTACAAGACCACGCAGCGACCGAGAACTCTGAAATTGTACGACAACGTGTCATTACCGCTTACGAGAAACAAATCCTCAGACAGCAGTGTTTAAATCAAGCACTTTCTCCAAAGTTGTTGGAAAAACATGCGCTTTTAGATCAAGATTCAATCAAAATTATTGAAATGGCACAACAACGCTTAAATCTTTCTGCGCGTGCCTACCATCGGGTCTTACGCGTTGCACGTACAATCGCCGATCTAGCCGAAAGTGATCCAATTTTAAGCAGCCATTTAACCGAAGCATTGTCCTATCGAGGATAAATTAACGGACTAAAAATAGAAAAAATAAGATGAATCAGACATTACCCTTATTAAAGCTAAAGCCAAGTGACTTTCAACATGGGCTTAAAGTTGTCAATCGGACTCAACGTTTTATTATTTTTGTTCCTGCACTCCTACATGGCGGCGAAGCACTTATCTTTCCACAACAAAGTCGACATGCAGGTCAACAAATTAAACAAGGTAGAGGCATTGTCTTTTATAATGGTGTTGACTCAGCATGGCAAGCTGCACTTGGAAATGGCGAAGACTGTATTATCATTAATAACATTACACCATCTCAGGCTTCGTTACTGCTTGAAAAATATAATGCCTTATTGGGGCAGAATAAAACCTTAAACTTGCAAAGTATCAAAGCACTCTTGGTTTACGCCAAGAATGAACTTAATATCATTGATTTTTATAATAAACGTGCATCAAGCGTATTACGAGATTCGAAGCTGATTGATCAAAACAATCCGTTCTTTATGGAAGTCCGTAAGGAGGAAGTACATAAAGCACTTTATATTCCGTATGGATTTATGTTTGATGGTCCTGTGCAACAGATGTATCCAAATGGTGCAATCATGGTCAGTACTGATAAACGATGCTGGGGTGTAGGAACAGATGTTTTTCTAAGAGGTTATCGAAAAATAGAAAACGGAAAAGAATATAGCTTGACTCATGTTGACAACGATTTCGGAGAGAAATTTACTTTCACCAAAAACTCAGTCTATTAAAATAGTGCAGCAACCGTACATACAGATAGAAATATTGGTGCAAAAATTCGTTTTGGTAAAAAATGAGTAGCTATTACTTTCTTTTTACTGACAAATAAAAAAGCCAGCATGTCTGCTGGCTTTTACTTATCTATTCCGTTTGGGGATTAGAATGTTTTCGTTAAACTAAATAACACACCAGTGTCATATGGTTTCTTTGCATTATCACTCATACCTGAAGTACTTACATTTGTACCAACGACATCAACTTCAGCAAGAATACCCAGTAAGTTATAGTTCACGCCAACTTTATAATCGACATAATCATCATCTTTACCTGGACCACCAGCAACAACACCTAAAGCATCTTTGTTTTTAAGCTTGTTGTATCCTACAGATGCTAAACCTGTTAAACCAGTACTAGCAATAGGCGCAGAATAACCTAAATTGAAATACCAAAAATCATCCGTTCTACCCCAGTAATCAGGTGAATAATTTACACCTACGCTTAGAGCATCGCCTGCTAATAATGTTTCAGGGAAAGTAAGTTTACCGAATACTTCTGTAAACGCTAAACCTTTCTTACCATTATAAGCATTTGTATAATTAGATTTTGAACCAATATAGCCGTAATGAATTACACCAACATCATAAGTCGGTTTAACTTTATCGGTTAAAGAAAAGCTATTTGTAAATCCGAGTGTCGCATCTGTTTCAGTTGAAACTCCTGGAATACCAAAGTCAACACTTGACCCCCAAAGTGCTAAATATGCACCTGAAGTATGCGAGAAAGTAAAACCACCTTGAATCGCAGGGTTATTTGAAGACTGGGTCACACCACGAAAACGATAATCCGTTACTGCTGACACGTTACCTGACGCAGTAACACCATAGAATGAAGGTTTATCTTCTGCCATAGCAAAAGTCGAAGTCACAGCAAAAATACTTAACGCGATCGCCTTACATGCAAATTTCATCATATTGATCTCCCCCATGATGGATATTCGACTGATTTATGTTTTAAGTTGCATCACAATGTAACAAGCAAATGCTATGCCAACTTAACCAAAGCACCATAAAACCTAGTGTTCATGTCATAAAATCGTCATAGTTATAATAAAAATAATTACAAAATGCTTTTTATTGCATCTTCATCTCTATTTATGATCCATTTTTAAGCATAAAGCTAGATAAATTATTTTTTTGCACAATAAGAATGCAATAAGAATGATCAACAATCATACGACAGAGATTATTTTAAGTTACAATCAAAAGAACGAAGAAGTTACGCCCAACAAAAGTGCATAACCCAATTTAGGTACTGATTTGAATGTTTTCCACACAAAAATAACGACCATTTATCGGGATGTTAGTTTTTGCAAACTCAAATTAATCACTTTTTAACCAGTTAGTAAATAACTATTTAAATTAAAAAAGGAATTATTCAATATCGTCACATATTTTATATAAAAATAATTAAAAAATAACCAATATTAATTACAATAATAAGATATTAATTATTTATTAAATATCATGTATTTAATTTTAATTAATTCATTTTTTATACAGTAATAAAACTTTAAATTTTAGCCTTATTTTGTGTAAATTTAATTAAAATATTTTAATAAAAATCTATCTTTTTTACATATAACTTATACAATTGGTCAAAATTTCGGATTCTCCCAAAATTTGTTATTTTATGAGGCTACATATGCCAAAGGCACAAAAACTTATATTAGCGGTTTTGATTAATGCCGCTCTAATCTCCTCAACATATGCTAGCGAACAAAGCGAAGCAAAAGGATTTGTTGAAGATGCCAATGGGGATGTTTTATTCCGCACTGGTTATCTAACTCGTGACAAGAAAAATGGTGTAGATGACACAAGCTCTTATGCACAAACTGCTATGGTCAAACTTGATTCAGGTTTTACTCAAGGTGTGGTTGGTTTTGGAGCGGGTATTATTGGTGATGCCTCGTTTAAATTAGGCTCAAACAATAATGCTGGTAACGGCATGATTCCAAAACATCCAGACGGCTCAGCTTATGATCACTGGGCACGTGGTGGTGGTTTCGTTAAAGCGCGTATTTCAAATACAACTGTGACTTATGGTACACAAATTCTCGATTTGCCAGTGCTTGCAAGCAACACTGTACGTTTAGTACCAGAATACTTTGAAGGTGTTTTAGCAAACAGCCGCGAAATTGAAAGTTTAGAAGTGACTGTTGGTAAATTTACCAAGAATCAATATTCTGACCAAATCAAATCTGATGGTAATCAGTTAGATCGTGCTGTTGTTTGGGGTGCCAAATACAAAGTTAATGACCAACTCAATACAGCTTATTACGGTACGGATATTAAAGATCGTTTAGAGCGTCATTATGCCAATGTGAACTATAAACAAGCTTTAGCAAATAATAGTTCATTGACATATGACTTCAGCGGATACCACACAGATTGGGATCGTCAAGCAAACAATAGCTTGTATTCTTATATCGGTTCAGCAAACGATGAATACCAGAACTCAATTTGGGCAGTATCGACCACCTATAATACTGGTCCACACACCGTAATGTTTGCTTACCAACAAAACAGTGGTAATGCAGGCTATGACTATGGTTTAGGTCAAGGTGTTGGTGATGGGCATCAAAGTATTTATTTGCCAAACTCATACCTTTCAGACTTCATTGGTAATGGTGAAAAATCAGCTCAGCTTCAATACAATCTTGATTTTGGTAGCTTCGGCGTACCAGGGTTAAGTTGGACGACTGCCTTTGTCTATGGTTGGGATATTAATACCAATACAGCAGTTCAAGATGCCAATAAAAACGTAATTGCTCGTGTTCGTACAGCAGATAATGCAACTGAACGTGAATTCTTCAACCAAGTGAAATACACAATGCAGTCAGGTTTTGCCAAAGACGCAAGCTTACGTGTACGTCACTCATATTATCGTGCTAGCGATGCGTATCAAGATGGTTATATCGGCGATACCAACGAATGGCGTATTTGGCTTGATATCCCTGTGAAATTCTTCTAATTCACAGCTTTATTTAAGTCATAAAAAAACCTCCATTCAATTGAATGGAGGTTTTTTTATCAACTAGGCTTTAAATCATAAAATCTAGCTTAATCTACTCAGAAAATTACTTCTTAGCAGCTTCGATTGCTTTTAATACTTCTGCCTTCGCAACATCAGCACCTTCCCAACCACTCAATTTCACCCATTTTCCAGGCTCTAAATCTTTGTAGTGTAAGAAGAAATGTTCAACTTGGCTGATCAACAATTTTGGAAGATCAGTATATTCTTGAATGTCATTGTAAAGTGGAGACAATTTCTCATGTGGAACTGCGATTAATTTCGCATCGATACCACCATCATCTTCCATATTTAGTTTGCCTACAGGACGGCAACGAATGACCGAACCCGCAGCAACTGGATGTGGAGTTACAACAAGTACGTCTAATGGATCACCATCTTCAGATAATGTATTTGGCACATAACCGTAGTTTGCTGGGTAGAACATTGCTGTACCCATGAAACGGTCTACAAATAACGCATCTGAATCTTTATCGATTTCGTATTTGATTGGCGCTGCATTTGCAGGAATTTCGATGATGACATAAATGTCGTTTGGTGCGTCTTTGCCCGCAGGAATATTGCTATAACTCATATCAACACTCGTTTATATTGTGAAGTCAGATGTAAATCGGCTAGATTATAACGTGAATACTGTAAAAATGATGCTAGATATGCTGAGCGTTGATGAATTTTATATTCACTCTTTCTTTAGGTCATTTTTATCGTAATCACAAAAAGTAAAATGGGACAGAAGATAGAGAAAAACCAAATAATTGAACGTAAAGTAGCAAGATTTGCCAAATAGCATATTCCATAAATGACGCGAAATACGATATACGCCCAGCCTAAGCTCAAAATAAATTTTTCAGGCACAACCATATACTCTGCCATCAAAATTGCAGCGATAAATAAAGGTAAGCTCTCAAAACTGTTCTGCTGTACTGCATTTGCTCTTGCAGCTAAGCCCGTAGTTTTGGCTAAAAACTCACGTGGATTTTGATTATCCTTTGCTTGGAAACCACCTTTTGCTTTTGCAATCAAGGTAAAAACATAGGGCAATAAACATGCAACGATAATAATCAATATAATGCCGCTAATACCTTGCATGCTAATATCCATCATTTGAAGTTCTTGTGATCATGCTATCATAACTTAAAATTTATTGAACTTTCATTTGTGCTTGTTCAACAAGCGTTTCTTTTACACATTCTACTTATGTAAATATTGTTTTTGTTCATTCTCTTTTAAGGTCACGTTATGCAATCTCAAGATCAAAACAAGATGTTTGATGTTCTTGCTCAACAACGACAACATCAACTTTTGGTGGATCGTGTACTGAAAGTGGTGTTGCCTATTATGGCATTTCTACTCAGTGTGATTTGTGCAAACCTCAATTGGCAATCAACTTTAGGGACTTTCGCGATTCTCACACTTGCATTTTATGCAGTTGGAATTAAAAGGCTCACGCTTTGGCATTGGCTAACCATAGTTGTTCTCTACGTTTTTGCGGACAATTACTTCAGCTTTAATGGAATTGACCCAATTCGGTTACGTTTTCAACTTGCGACCATGCTTGTATTTGTCGGCATTGTTGGAATTGGTCGACCTTATATTGATCATTGGTTAATGAAGTCTAAAAATAAATAAAAAACGCCGCAATTTGAATTGCGGCGTTTTTTATTACCTCACTTTTACAAAGCGAGGTTAGCGTTTAAGCTGGTTTACGTAAATCTTTACGTAAGATTTTACCTACGTTCGATTTTGGTAAATCATCCATAAACTCAACATAACGAGGGCACTTATAGCCTGTTAAGTTTTGTTTTGCATAAGCAATGATTTCTTCAGTTGTTAATGAAGGGTCTTTTTTCACGATGAATAATTTAGGTACTTCGCCTGATTTTTCATCTGGAACACCAATCGCAGCAACTTCCAATACTTTCGGATGCTTCGCAATCACTTCTTCGATTTCACTTGGGTAAACGTTAAAGCCAGATACCAAGATCATATCTTTCTTACGGTCTACAATTTTGAAATAACCACGTGTGTCCATTACACCGACATCACCAGTACGGAAGAAACCATCTTTAGTCATGACTTTTTCAGTTTCATCAGGACGGTTCCAATAGCCTTTCATGACTTGCGGACCACGAATCGAAATCTCACCTTGTTCACCAAGTGCAACTTCATTACCATCATCATCAAGTAAAGCAACTTCAGTTAATGGTAATGGGATACCAATCGTGCCACTGAACTCAGTTGTTGCAGGCGGATTTGCTGTCGCAACTGGTGATGTTTCAGATAAACCATAACCTTCAATGATGATTGTACCTGTTACTTTATGCCAAGCAGCAGCCGTAGATGGTAATACAGCCATACCACCGCCCATTGCCATCTTCAATTTACTATGATCAAGCTGTTTAAATTCTTCATTATTTACCAAAGCATTAAACAAAGTATTCACTGCAGGGAAGAACGAAGGTTGGTATTTACGTAATTCACCAACAACAGCAGGTAAGTCACGTGGGTTCGGAATCAAGATATTCGCTTGACCTTTGTACATACCATAAAGCGCACACACCATAAATGCAAAGATGTGATAAAGCGGTAACGCACATACGATACGGTCATCTTTAGCACCATCGCCTGTACCAAACTTACTTGAGAAAATACCATCACATTGTAATAGGTTAGAAACCAAGTTACGGTGCGTCAACTCAGCGCCTTTAGAAACACCTGTCGTACCACCCGTATATTGCAGTACAGCAGTATCGCTTAAAGTTAGGCTTGGACGTTTATAGTTACTTGGATTCGCTTTACCCAAAGCCGTATTGAATTTGACATGACCTGGAATGCGCCAAGCTGGAATTTGCTTACGTACTTTACGTAAAACAAAGTTTACCAATGTGCCTTTGAGTGTACCTAACATATCACCAACAGAAGCAACCACAACATGCTTCACAGGTGTTTTACCAATAATGCTTTGATAAACGCTAGCAAAGTTCTCAATGATTACAAGTGCTTCTGCACCAGAGTCATTTAACTGATGCTCAAGTTCACGCGAGGTGTAAAGTGGGTTTACATTCACGAGCACTAAACCAGCACGAAATACACCTAATGCAACTACTGGGTATTGGAATACGTTCGGCATCATGACCGCAACACGTGTTCCTTTAGCCAAGCCAAGGCTTTGTAAATAAGTTGCAAACTTACGGCTAGCAACTTCTAATTCATTGTACGTTAAAACTTTATCCATGAAGATAAAGGCATCACGTGAACCAAATTTTTGGAAATTGCGTTCAAAAATATCAACAAGTGAGGTGTTTTCAGCAGGCAGCGCAACTGTTTCTGGAATTCCTGTCTTTTGGTATTCTGCAAACCAAATCTTTTCCATAATGCCATTATCTCCGAGTAGTAATCCTTAAAAATGTAACGACGTTACTTTCCATGACAAAACTTTTTTTTAACTTTTTGAATTGCCCTGTCAATCTATTCAAATAATATGAATACCTTGTCATATATAACGTATTTTTATCACAGAATACTAGCCTTATCTCTGAATGAGGAGTCTATTTGCTTTTTGATATCCCCGTGGTAAAAGTTGCCCCTTTGTTGCTCTTTTTCCTATATATTTTTGGAGATCATCCCCTTTCAGTTTAAGGTGTTGTTGTCCTGCAGCGATTTGGATTATTTCATCTAAAGTCAGCGTTGTCATGGATAAAATTTGCTCTTTTTCATCAAGTTGTATCAACTTGTTACCTTTCCCTTTATTTAGAATCGGTAATTCAGCTAAATCAATAATCAATAACCGCCCTGATGAACTTAAAATTGCAACATGTGTGGTTTGCTGAATTGGCAATAATGGTAAAGCAGTTGCCTGATCTGCGACTGTTAAAAAGGCTTTACCTGCTTTAGCATTGGTATCTAACTGCGCCGCTTGCGTTTTAAATCCATATCCATTTGAACTCACAGCAAGTAACTCATTACTGTCTTCATCAACAAAGACTTGAATGAACGATACACCACTCGCTGGTGCGAGCTTGGAACTCAGAGGCTCGCCTAAACCACGTGCAGAAGGGAGACTACTAATCGGCAGCGCATAACTCCGCCCCGTTTCATCTAAGAAGTAGACACGTTGATTGGTTTTACCTACTGCATGACTCAGATACTGATCACCCGCACGGAAATTTAGATTTGCAGCATCAACATCACCACCTTTGGCAGCCCTTACCCAACCTGCTTCTGATAACACCACAGTCACGGTTTCAGCAGGCATTAAATCTTGTTCTTTGATTTGTACTGCATCTGCACGCGCAACAATTGGTGAACGACGATCATCACCAAACTTTTTCGCGTCTTCTTTTAACTCACCAATAATTAAATTCTTCAATGACTCTGGATTTGCCAATTGCTCACGAATAATGGCGGCTTTGGCTTCTAACTCTTCTTGTTCACGGCGAATTTCCATTTCTTCAAGTTTAGCCAAATGACGAAGCTTGAGCTCCAAAATCGCTTCAGCCTGAATATCATCTATCCCAAAGTGCTGCATCAAAACAGGTTTTGGCTGATCTTCTTCCCGAATAATCCGAATCACGGTATCAATATCCAAATAGGCAATTAAAAGACCTGCCAAGATATGCAAACGCTTTTCGATTTTAGTTAAATGGTATTGTAAACGACGTGTTACGGTTTGCTTACGGATCTCAATCCATTCCAACAAAATACGGCGAATCGATTTGACTTGCGGACGACCGTCGGCTCCAATCATATTCAAATTAACGCGATAGCTTGATTCTAAATCAGTGGTTGCAAATAAATGGCTCATCACCGTTTCAGCATCTACACGGTTGGAACGCAACACAATCACCAAACGTGTTGGATTTTTATGATCTGATTCATCACGAATATCTGCTACCAAGGGTAATTTCTTGGCAATCATCTGATCCGCAATTTGCGTCACGACTTTTGAACCTGAAACTTGATAAGGCAGTTCAGTAATCACAATTTCATTTTTTTCTACCGTATACACTGCGCGCGCACGATAGCTACCACGCCCTGTGGTTTGGATTTTAAGTAGGTCTTCAGGTGAAGTAATGATTTCCGCTTTGGTCGGTAAATCTGGTGCTGGAATATATTCTGCTAATTTTTCATCTGTGGTTTCAGGGTTACGAATCAGCGCAATCGTACCTTTGACCACTTCACGTAAATTGTGTGGTGGAATATCCGTTGCCATTCCCACCGCAATACCCGTAGTACCGTTCAGTAGGATATTGGGAATACGTGCAGGCAAAGTAATTGGTTCTTTCATTGAACCATCAAAGTTATCTTGCCATTCACTTGTCCCTTGACCTAATTCATTCAGCAATAATTCACTATAAGCAGACAATTTGGCTTCGGTATAACGCATTGCAGCAAATGACTTAGGGTCATCTGGTGAACCCCAGTTGCCTTGACCTTCAATCAATGGATAACGGTAGCTAAATGGCTGTGCCATCAAGACCATTGCTTCATAACACGCCGAATCACCATGCGGATGATATTTACCGAGTACATCACCAACGGTACGTGCTGACTTTTTCGGCTTACCTGTCGATTTTAAGCCCAGTTCACTCATTGCATAGACAATACGACGTTGTACAGGTTTTAAACCATCGCTGATATGCGGCAATGCACGATCCATAATCACGTACATGGCATAGTTTAAATAAGCTTGTTCTGTGAATTCAGCTACGGAGCGGTTTTCGGTTGCATGATGTGCAAGGCTGGTCATTTCAGCAAGTCATCCAAAATCATTGTTATCGTCAATGTTTTGTATGCTATGTGGATGAAAGCGTTGTGACAAGTGCTTGTTGTTGTTTAAACGTCAAATGGTGTCTTAACAAGATTATTTTAAAACCAGATTCGTTATGATTAGAAAAAATGCACAGATCGCAAAAGGTATATACAGTTTTCGATGTTCTTGAGTTTCTTCTTTGAATAGGAACATTAGCCCCATAATCACACCAAATAGACTCACATCATGTAAAATATTAAAAAAATCGAATTTAAATCTATAATTGGTATTTGCATAAATAATCAGCAATAAAATAAAAATTCTTCTTTCGTACATAAAACCCTCTTATCAAAATCATTGAAAATTATAAATTTCCATAAAAAACCAAATATTCAGTATCTTCTAATTGTTGTTCTAACCAAGTTATAACCTCTTGCAAAAAATCTTTGAGAGGTTGATCATAAGTCTCAATTTCTTTGATTTTTTTAATAATAATTTGACAAGTCAGACAATCAATAAAGTTATGTCCACAGATATCGAAGCTTTGACCTTCAGTATAAATTGGATTTTCTAAAGGGAATACACCATTAAATATATCCAATAAATGCTTAAAATCATCTAAAGGAATAAATGCTCGTTGTTCTCTTTGATCTATCGGTTTAGGCTCTTTCCAAACAAAAATTCCAATCTCCCCACTGATTTTTTGTTTATTCACGCCTGTTGTAAAAATCACTGTACTTGGTTCACGTTGTATGGAATGAATACTGCTTAATGCTTTTTCAAGGTTACAAGCAAATGCCTGATATTGTGTTTGCGCAAGTATTGGTTCACATTGGGTCATCTCAACCAATTTTTCAATGTTATCTTTATGGAAAGTAATTATTGCGGCAGGTACATCATTTTGGTTTTCTTTTAAAAGCTTTATCGCATATGTAAGCGGAATAGAGAGTTCTTTTCTTATTTGCTCAATTTTCTCTCTATCCATTTTAATCTCAATGCTCATCTATTGAAGAAGCAGACTCAGCATCATCCTCTTTATAAATAAATTTCGGCATTTCCAAACCAAAATAAATAGCAATCACACGTAAAGTAAAACCAAATACTAAGGTGAAAATCACAGTAAGATCGTGCTGCAATCCGATCTCTAAACAGACCCAATAACAGATCACCGCAACAAAAGAAATACTAGCATACAACTCACGGCGGAATACTAAAGGCACATCATTACAAAGAATATCTCGTAGGATACCGCCTGAAACTCCTGTTAACACGCCTGCCACGGCAGAAACTACAAAACCATGACCCATCGATAATGCAATTTGACAGCCAATAATGGTAAAACCAATTAAGCCCATGGCATCAAGCAATAGAAACACACTGCGTAAATGCTTCATCCATTTGGCGATAATAATCGTGACAAACGCAGCGCAGCAAGTCAGAACCAAATATTCAGGATGCTTGACCCACGTTAAAGGATAATGACCCAGTAAAACATCTCGAACAGAACCACCACCTAAAGCGGTTACACAGGCAATTAACGTTACCCCGAACCAATCCATACTACGTCGTCCCGCAGATAACGCTCCTGTCATTGCTTCCGCAGTAATGGCAATAATATAAATCACGGTCAGTAACATCTGCCGACATCCCTAAATCAGGCATCAAAGTGTGCGCTATTTTAAGGCAAACTTAGATGAATTGTGCACAACATTGTTTAAATTTTTTCCCTGAACCACAAATACAAGGCTGTTTCATGGTGATTTGCAGATCCAAGGTTGGATCAAGAAAATACCAGTGTTGTTGATGCAAAACAAAATGTGAAATTTCATGATGAATATGCGCCTGTTTACCATCCTGATTTTGATCACAGTAATGCGCTTTAAACTCAACCAAGGCATGCGTTTTATCAAGTTTTGGTTGGTGTTGCACGACTTCTAATTTTAGCCACTGATTTGATTGACTCCAATCAGCAATCGCTGCCCGATCCAAAGCAGCCTGTTGCCCTAGAGCTGTCGTTTCTAAAATATAATCAATCTGCTGTAACGCAAAAGCACTATAACGCGAACGCATCAATTGCTCAGCATTCTGAGCAAACTGCTGTTTCAAATGTAAGGGCTGACAGCATGCTGCATATTGCCCATGCCCACACGGACAATGTTGTGACGATGTCATCTTCAATACTCACATAAAAAAATAGCCCTGAGCGAAAACCATCGCTGAACAATGGTCAAACTCAAAGGCTATTCGGGTATAGCTAAATTATTTCTCTACAGATTTATCTTTGGCAATAATGCGCACTTTTTCAATTTTGTGCCCATCCATTGTGACGACTTCAAAACGATAGCCATCCGCTTCAATCATGTCACCATTTTCAGGTAACCGACCTAAGTGGAATAAGATATAACCCGATAAGGTTGAATATTCTTCACTCTCATCGACTAAATCTTTACCCAATAATATCGAAACATGGCGAATATCCGTTGAACCTTCGAGTAGCATAGATCCATCATCCAAACTGGCAGCGACGGCTTCCAATTCATCTTCATCAGGGAATTCACCTGCGATGGCTTCTAACACATCAATCGGAGTTGCAATGCCTTCAATTGAACCATATTCATTTAGGACAATCGCCATTTGTAGCGGTGCTTGACGTAACTGTTCCATTACCATCAACACTTGCGCATTTTCATGCACAATGACAGGCTCACGTAAGTGCTTGGTAAAATCAATTGCACCTGTTTCAATATATTCATTCAACACTTTATGCGTTAAAACAATCCCTTCGATATTATCCAACTCACCACGCGCGATAATCAAACGTGAATGGGTCATTGCCATTAAACGTTGTTTCAATTCGGCAGGATCAGCATCCAAATCTAACCACTCTAATTCAGGACGTGGCGTCATCACTGATTTGACGGGACGCTCAGATAAACCTAAAACCCCTTGAACTAAAACGCTGTGATATACCCCATTGTCTTCATCAAAGACTTCTTTGGCGTAGGCTTGCGTTGCCAATACATCTTCTGCTTCTTTGTTTTGACCTTCGCTGCCATTGCCTTTGCTACCTAACATACGCAAAACGGCTGATGCGGTGCGGTAACGTAAATCAGTTGTCGTGACCAGTTTTTCTTGGTTACGACGCATAGTTTGATTCACGACCTCGACAAGCACAGAGAAACCAATCGCAGCGTATAAATAACCTTTCGGAATATGAAAACCAAAGCCCTCAACCACCAATGAGAAACCGATCATCATCAAAAAGCCAAGACACAGAATGACAACCGTTGGGTGTTTATTCACAAAATCCATTAGTGGTTTTGATGCCCAAAGCATGATACCAACAGCAATAATCATTGCCAGCATCATGACACTTTGATGCTTCACCATACCAACCGCAGTAATCACACTATCTAAAGAAAAGACCGCATCCAAAACCACAATCTGAACGATAACCATCCAAAAAGTAGCATGTACTGGATTTTCTTCTTTCAGTGTTTGGTGACCCTCGATTCGCTCATGTAACTCCATGGTACCTTTGAAGAGTAAGAACACACCACCAAACAGTAAAATCAGGTCACGGCCAGAAAAGGCATGGTCAAAAATATGGAACAGCGGTTCAGTCAGTGTCACGACCCATGCAATTGCAGCAAGCAATCCCAAACGCATGAGCAAGGCGAGAATTAAACCAACTCTACGAGCAGCATTACGTTGTTCTGGTGGTAGTTTTTCTGCCAGAATTGCAATAAATACAAGGTTATCAATACCCAAGACAATTTCAAGCACAACCAATGTTGCTAAGCCAACCCATGCAGCTGGGTCAGACATCCATTCAAGAATCATTGACGTGACCCCTCTGTAAAATCGGCAATATCATTATGAAATTGAAATTTTAAAAGGTCGGCATAAGTAGCCAAAACATTTTTTTTAGGAAATAAGAACAAAGCGGAGCAACAACAACCACTACTCATAGGGGGACATAAATTAATAAAAGGATTTTTAGTATAGGCAAGATTGCAGTGAAATTCATCTTTTTTTATGTGGATGATCTTTTCAAATTCTTTCTAAAATTTGCAAAATTTTTTTGTACGCAAACTGTGCATAAAACTGTCACAAAAGTCATTTAGCCTAGACAAGTACAATGAAAATGATAAGGTGAAAATAAATCAAATGAATAGTTTATTAAAAATGACTGCAAATAAGACCATTCCTCCCATAAAAACCACTCAATCATTGATTGCTTTATATTGCGGTTCTCGTACAGGCAACAAACCCATTTATCGCGACACAGCAATTGAGCTTGCCCAGCATATTGCCAATCAAGGTTTTGGCATTGTGTATGGCGGTGCGAGCATCGGTTTGATGGGGCAAGTTGCAGATACCGTACTTGAGCATGGTGGTGAAGTCGTCGGTGTTATTCCTGAATTTATGTTGGACTATGAAATTGCACATCAGAAGCTAACAGAATTGCACATTGTCGAGACCATGCATGAACGCAAAGCCCTAATGGCTGAACGTGCCAATGCTTTTATTGCGTTACCAGGTGGACTCGGCACTTTTGAAGAAATCTTAGAAATTGCGACTTGGGGACAACTCAATCAGCACCAAAAACCGATCATCATTTATAACGTTAATCATTTCTATGATGCACTGATTGCACAACTGGATCATGCGGTAGAAGAAGGTTTTTTACCTCCGCAACATCGTGCCAAAGTGATTATTTGTCAAAGTCTCGATGAAATTTTCAACGTTATTCAAAACCTAAAAACACCAAAACAATTTGTGATTTAACTCTAAATTTTGTTGAAGCGGATCAGTCTGATCCGCTCTCTTTAATGTCCGCCTATTGTGTATTGACTGGGCAAACTGTGGTTGAACCACCTAACTTATTAGCCACGACTAATTTTATGGATCTTTGACAGCTTCAAAGTAAATCACAGTGGCATTGAATTTGCCTGTAGAGAACGTCATATTAACGGTATAGAATCCTTTTCGGGCTATGCGAAAAAATGGCTCAGCAAGTTTAATGGAATTGACAAGAAGATGTTTTATTTGCATCTTAAAGAGACGGAGTATCGCTTCAATCATCGGCATGATACTTTATCCTCGATTTGCTTAAATGACTCCGTAACAACCCTCTTTCACTTCCTAAACCCCAATTTTATTCGTAACTAGTATTGTTAAAATCATACTCTGGTGATTTGAAGGGTAAAATGAAAAAACTATTATTATTAAGCGTTATATTATTAGCAGCTTGTAATAAACAAGATGAGCCTAGTGTTGAGCCAACACAAGCCACCATCATTCCTTATGTAAAGAAGCATCATGCTAAATCTGATCCCCCAGCTCAGCTTGATTTTCTTCAACTTATTCAAGTTGTAATTAGTAGTTTTCCAAATGCGCAAGCAAGCTATAATGGCAATGCGACAGAGCTAAGACTTCTATCTAAGCGTATCCCTTCTGATAGTAAATTTAAGACTTATGAGAACTGGTATAGTATTAAAATTACGAGAAATATAGACTCAGAAAATTGGAGTAATTTTCTTGTTGAAATACGAGATAATCAAAGTTATGAACAATCAAAAACTGATGCTTTTAATGCCTGCAAAGATGTTTGGAGAAATATAGATCACCGTGTACCGACTGTGATTAATGAGTTGGCAGGTAGAATTAATAAATATGGAAAAAATAGTTCTTCCGCAAGAGCTCAGCATATCATCCGCTATGGTTATCTTTTTAATTTGGATGCAAGTCATTTTAATGATGGTTATCCTGTATCTTGCTCTATTTCATACAATGAAAAGTAAACGGAAACCTTTCCATCAAATATAAATGAAGTTAAATGGGCATTATGACCTCATCATTTGATGATGTTTTTAGTTATGGGGAAAAATACATTTTATCTGGATTAAGTCTAAGTCGCGTGGTTGGACTTCAAGCAAGCATTGCAGCAGTCGTAAAGCGTGCAATTGAAAAACTAATTTATCTCAGCGCACCAGTACGCCTAAGTATTCTAAGTTTCAAGTTCAATGACCATTTAATGTCAATTCAATGACTGTTCTTTGACAATTTTTGTCTTTATTTCAAATACAGTTACTTTAAACTAAAATGGACTTCTCATTTGCCACGGCTATGACAACGACCACTCATCAAACGGTACAACCTGAATTTCGCCTGTTGGTACTCCTCGTTTCGATTGGCTTTTTCATGCAAGCCTTAGACACCACCATCGTCAACACTGCAATTCCAGCAATGGCTGTCCAGCTTAATGAAAATCCATTACAAATGCACAGCGTAATTGTCGCTTATGTATTATCCGTAGCTGCCTGTATCCCGTTGAGTGGTTGGTTGGCAGATCGATTTGGAATTCGTAATATTTATCTCAGTTCTATGGTGATTTTCAGCTTGGCGTCATTGGGATGCGGCTTGTCTCAAAATCTAGAACAACTCCTGTTTTTTCGTGTCATTCAAGGAATTGGCGGTGCATTGCTCATGCCTGTGGGTCGCTTGGCATTATTAAAATTAATTCCACGCTCACAATTTCTTTCTGCCATGAGCCTCATGAGTCTTGCGGGTCTCATTGGCCCACTGATGGGCCCTACTTTAGGAGGCTGGTTGGTTGAGGTAGCCACATGGCATTGGATTTTTCTGATTAATCTCCCGATGGGTATCCTTGGAATGATCATGACCTTGAAAATCATGCCGAATCAGAAAGAGCCAACGGTCAAAGCGTTCGATTTAAGCGGTTTTATTTTACTCATGGTGGCAATGGTGGGGCTGTCTTTAGGGATTGAAAATATTGCTGCATCACAATATTCAAATCTTGTCAGTATCAGCTTATTGTTGATTGGTGTGATTGCCACAGTTAGCTATGCCTATCATGCCCATACCCATCAAAATGCATTATTTCATGGGCGTCTATTCCGTTACAAAATCTTCTCGATCGGTGTATTAGGTAATTTCTTTGCGCGTTTAGGCAGCAACGCAATTCCGTTTATTTTGCCCCTCATGCTGCAAGTTGCTTTTGGCTTCGAACCGTTCGTTACAGGATTGATGATGATTCCAATGGTACTCGGTTCATTATTTTCCAAGCCCATTATTCGCCCATTGATTCAACGTGTGGGGTATCGTCGTTTTCTACTCACCAATACCGTTTTAGTCGGACTGTGTATCGCCAGTTTCTCATTAATGACAGCAGTTACCCCGCTTTGGTTGAAAGTCTTACACTTGTTTATTTTTGGTACATTAAATTCGCTACAGTTTGTAGGCATGAATACCCTGACCCTGAAAGACTTGCCACAACACGATGCGAGTAGCGGCAACAGTTTTTTATCAATGATTATGATGCTGTCCATGAGTATTGGTGTCGCAATGGCAGGCACATTGATTAATCTATTCAGTCAGCACTTTTCAACGACATCGATTAGTAGTGCTTTCCATACCACATTGATTACACTGGGTTGTATTAACATCATTACTGCGATCATCTTTTGGCAGATCCCGAAAGAAACTACGGATGAGAGCTAAAATTTTAATAAGATGAAAAAGAATAAGGAAACATGAGATGATTATTCCAAAGTATTGGGCTGAAGCGAAAACAAAATTTGAAGGAAAACAGTACACCATCAAACGCTTTGGTTGGTCAGATCAAAGCCTTGAGGCAGCGCAAATACATGCTGAACAACGTGTTACAGCAGCGATTGAGCAAATAAAAGTAGATCAAAATATTCGCAGAATCGATCATAAAGTTGCCTATAACGGCGCTGAAGGTTTACCCATCCGAGAAGAGATTATTGCCCAGCACGATGATGTGATTATCACGCGCAACACCTATGGGGCTTTATGTTTAAATACACCTGATGTGCTATTTGCAGATATTGATTTTATCTATCATCCCAGCTCAAAACTTTACATGACAGTATTTTTTCTACTACTGGCTATCGCAAACTTGTGCGCTGTCTATTTTAGTTCGTGGCTCATCTTTGGGCTTGGGTTCGTAGTATCACTGTTATTGACCCCTTGGATCAGTAAATGTTTGTTCAAACTGCAATCGAAATTCACTGGAACGCCAGAGCAACAGGCCTTAGAGAAAATTAAAACTTTTTCTCAACATCATCCTACATGGCATTTACGTGTTTATCGTACACCAAAAGGTTATCGTGTTTTGGTGATGCATCAAACCTTTGAACCTCGAGGTGAGGATGCGCAGACCTTATCTCATGCTATTTATGCGGATCCGCATTATGATCTGATGTGTCGCAATCAAAATTGCTTCCGTGCACGAATTAGCCCTAAACCGTGGCGTATCGGGGTTGAGCGTTTACGCCAAGGTGTTTGGCCTATCAAAGATGAACGCTTAGCCCAAAGAGAAAGTTGGGTACATCACTATGAACAACATGCTAGGAATTATGCTTCATGTCGATTTATACAACAACTCGGTAGTCAGATGATCCATGAGAAAGCAAAACGAGTACAATCTCTGCATGATCAATACTGTAAATCTAGCACTCAACTCGATATTGCATAGTACAAAACCTCATTATGGCAAAGAAAATACCGAAGTATCCACTCTCTCAGCATTATCCAGCACTGACTAGTATTGCTCTAACAGTGATGCTCGGTATCGTCAGTTATTTTGGTTTGTTCTATCAACAAAAAGCCGTAGCCCAAGACTATTCAATCCGTGGATTTGATGTTTCACATCATCAAGGTGAGATTAACTGGAAAAAAATCTCTCCGATGCAATATCAATTCGTATATCTCAAAGCCACTGAAGGCGGTGATTTTAAGGATCGTAACTTTCAGGAAAACTGGCTTAAAGCACGTGAACAAGGCTTACATGTTGGAGCTTATCACTTCTACCGTCTCTGCCGTGATGGTACCGTTCAGGCTGAAAATTTTATTGCCACTGTGCCAAAGAAAGCAGATGCCTTACCGCCTGTGATTGACCTTGAATATGACAGTAATTGTATTAATACCTATACCAAAGAACAGTTACTCAAAGAAATTCAGATCATGAATGATCAACTCCATAAACATTATGGCAAACAACCTATCTTTTATATTTCCAAGACCTTTTATCACATTGTATTGATGGGTAGTTTTAGTAATACCCCATTATGGGTGAGAGATTATGAGGGTAAACCTGAATTAAAAGATGGGCGACAATGGCTATTTTGGCAACATAGCCAAAGTGGAAAAATAGAAGGTATTCCAAAACCTGTCGATCTGAATGTCTATGCAGAATCACCCAAACAGTGGCGTCTCTTTTTAAAACAACAAGGCATTGCAGATGCCAAGTGAACTACGCAAAATCATCCATATTGATATGGATGCCTTTTACGCATCGGTTGAACTCAAAGATCGCCCAGATCTGAAAGAATTACCTGTGGTGATTTCATCTCATCATCCGCGTGCAGTGATTGCAGCAGCATCGTACCCTGCTCGTGTCTTTGGTCTGCGCTCTGCCATGTCGATGGGGCAAGCTAAAAAGCTCTGCCCACAAGTTGTGGTGATTGAGCCTAATTTTGAAAAATATCGTGAAGTCTCAGCACAAATTCATCAAATTTTCCAACAATATACCCCCCTGATTGAGCCCTTATCTTTAGATGAAGCTTATTTGGATGTCACTGAAAACCTAAAAAATATTCCCAGTGCGACTGAAGTCGCGGCACACATTCGCGCTGATATTTTTGCAATAACAGGACTTACAGCTTCCGCTGGTGTAGCACCCAATAAATTTCTGGCAAAAATTGCCTCAGACTGGAACAAACCCAACGGTTTATTTGTGATTAAGCCCCATCAGGTACTCAATTTTATTCAGGATTTAGCCCTCAATAAAATTCCAGGAGTCGGTAAAGTCACACACGAAAAATTGCATCAATTAAATTTACATACGCTCGGCGATCTACAAAAGGTCGAAGAAAATGTCCTGATTCATCATTTTGGAAAATACGGCAAACAACTCTATTTATATGCACAAGGGATTGACCATCGTCCTGTCAAAGCCGAACGGGAACGTCAGCAAATTTCAAAAGAAATTACCTTTGACGATGATTACACGCTTGAGCAATGCAGTCACACATGGCAGCCCTTAGCTGAACAAGTATGGCGAAGTTTGAATAAAAAACAACTCACGGCTCGCGGTGTGAGCGTCAAACTAAAATTAAAAAATTTTCAGGTATTACAGCACAGTAAAAGCTTCAAGCAGGCATTACAATCTCAACAAGACTTAGGACAAGTGGTTTTGCAATTGCTCAATGAAATGCATATTGGCCCTACTTTTCAATTCCGTCTAGTCGGCGTAGGCGTCTATCAATTACAACCCTTACAGCAAGAATCACAGCTTTCTTTATGGTAGTGTCGTTTTTTTACACAAAAGCACGATTCAGACTAAAATTTATGTTTGCTTTTTATTCGGTTTTCAGTACTCTAAGCGGCGCAGTAACATTATCCTTGTTGCTTGCCCTTGCTAAAGAAATCCTCGCTTTTAGCATTTGCTCCTGTGGTTGGCGTGACGATCAAATCCGAATATTACAGGGCACTTTAGGTGTCCTTTTCTTATTTGTCTTTTATAAAAATCCTGAATACGGCTTTCCTCTTTCCTGACTTCAGTTAAACTAACATCATAAAATTAGAAAATATTGATTACTGATCATTATGAATCAAAAACAAATTCTCTGTATTGAAGATGAAGCCGCAATTGTGCTGCCCCTTCGTTATGCGCTTGAGCGAGAAGGTTGGAGTGTCAGTTGGGCAAATACAGGAACGCAAGCACTCGAATTACTCTCTCAACAGACTTTTGATTTTATTATTTTAGATGTGGGTTTACCTGATCTCAATGGTTTTGAAGTCTGCAAACAACTACGTCAAAAATATCAAACACCTCTATTGTTTTTAACCGCGCGTGATGACGAAATTGATCGTGTGGTCGGTTTAGAAATCGGGGCTGATGATTATTGCACCAAGCCTTTTAGCGCACGTGAAATTGTGGCACGAATCAAAGCAATATGGCGCAGAATGGAAGTACAAACGCAAAATATTCCACCACAACTACCAATCATTCAAACAGAAATTACTCTACACTCCGCTACGTGGATATGTAATCCGCAATCTCTACAAATTCAATATCATGGGCAAATGCTGCAACTGACGCGTTATGAATATCGTTTGTTGTTTTTACTAATTCAGCATCCAGAACAAGTGTTTAGCCGTCAACAACTCATGGATCATATTTGGGAACATCCTGAGCATAGTTTAGAACGAACGGTGGATACACATATCAAAAGTTTAAGGCAAAAGCTTAAACAAATTACCCCTGATGATCCTATTCGGACGCATCGGGGGTTTGGGTATAGTTTAATTCAAAGTTAATTAAATACTACAATCCTGCTTCGTCATTTTAATATCAGTAATAGGAGTATAATCTGAATAATAAACTTTAAAATTAAGCTGTGCGCCCTTATCCAATCGCTCTTTCATAGGTATATCTTTACAGATATTTTGAATAAGTTGTGGGACTCCATTAATTTCCCATTGCTCTTTTGAAAAATCATTTGCTGTAAAATGAATAAATCGAAAAACAAATATCAGCTCTTTATCTTGAGCAGTAATTTTTTCTAAATTCGTTTCTCTATCAACCTGCATTGGAAGATTTTTCTGCATAAAATTTGCATATAAAGATAATTGAAGAGCCAAATCATCTTTGATCCCTTCTTTACATAGGTTTTCTTGTGGTATTGTCAAATATTCTTCTGTGATATAAAGCTTTTTATCTTCCTTTTTAGTTACTACCATATAATAGTCATTATCAGTATAGCATTTTTCATTACCATACCTTGAAGCTTTTATTTTTGTAGAGTTCTGACCTCTAACTACGGTTACATTACTAAATTTTATTTGAGACCCTATTTTTTTAATTATTTCCATATTTTCTAAATAGAATTCTTTTGCTTTCTTACCTGACATACTCATCGAACGTTCTATACCATCAGATGCAATTCCTTTCATCGTAATTTTTGCATCATCAGCATACATATCCATTTCTTTAGCATCATTCAAATTAGAGAGTTCTTCATATTTTTTTAAGAACATCATATATTCTTGATCAGGATTTATTGCAAAGCAGCTTGTAGTACATAACAAACTAAAAATTAAGATTATCTTATTCAAAATTATTTCCTTAAATTTATCATTTTTAAAAAATTATGATGATGAATCTTAATATTTTCTAGCCCATTTTTCAATTTACCCACACTACTTAGTTCGATTAGTATTAAACTCAAACACAACAATTAAAACTCCACTTTTATTATGTCCATCTTTATCCGCATTTGGTTTTTCTTTAGCTTGGTGGTGGTACTGAGCCTCAGCTTTATTGCCTATACTCTGACTCAACAAGTCAAACCCAATGTACGACAAGTAGTTGAAGATACGCTCGCTGAAAATGCCAATATTATTGCGCAACTGATTGCCGAAGACGTCGATCAACAACAGGTCAATACCCCTGAGTTCGATCAGAAGATTCAAGCTGCTTTATCACGTCAACTTGATGCAACGATTTGGCAACATAAAAAAGATGAAATTAACCAACAACTATATATTACTAATCAACAGGGTATCGTCATTTACGATTCCGAAGGACAAGCCGTTGGGCAAGATTATTCTAAATGGAATGATGTTTACCTAACGCTACGTGGCAAGTACGGCGCACGCTCTACCGCCACCAATCCCAATGATCGAAGTAGCAGTGTGATGCATATTGCTGCACCAATTATCTATAAGCAACAATTACTCGGTGTGGTGAGTATCGGCAAACCCAATCAATCCGTACAACCCTATATTGAACGTGCCGAACAACAGCTCATTCATCAAGCCTTGTGGATTGCAGCGCTCAGCTTATTACTTGCTAGCATGGTGGCTTATTGGCTCAAACATAGTATCGATCGGGTGCGACGCTATGCCCAAGCACTCGCGCCTGTGAATCAAGCTCCGTTTTTCTATTCAGCCAAAGAGCTGAATCAAGTGACCCAAGCCCTGAGTGAAATGCGGGAAAAGTTGGAAGATCGTGCCTATGTTGAAAACTATGTCAATACACTCACCCATGAGCTTAAAAGCCCACTGACTGCGATTCAAGCCAGTGCAGAATTGTTACAGGATGATCTCCCCTTAGAAGATCAACAGCAATTTGCAACCCATATTGTGCAACAAGGTCAGCGTCTACAATCCTTAATCGAACGTATGCTATTACTGACACGACTCGAAAAAAATCAGCATGTTTTAGAATTTCAAATGCTCGATCTAAGCACACTGATTCAACAAGGTTTTCAGCAACAACAAAGCGCATTACAGCGTAAACAAATACAGATACGGCTTGATCTTCCTGAACATTGCTCAATCTATGCTGACCCATTTTGGCTAAAACAAGCCCTCAACAATCTATTGGATAATGCAAGAGATTTCTGCCCTGAACAAGGCTTGATTGCAGTTCAAGTGAAAGAGCATAGCGTTACGAACAGTATTGAAATTTTCTTGTTTAATGAGGCTGAAGCGATTCCTGAATACGCCCTGAAGCGTGTTTTTGAGACTTATTTTTCGCTACCACGTCCGCACAATCAACAACGAAGTACAGGAATTGGTCTTAGCATCGTGCAGCAAATTATTCAGCAACATCAAGGTAAAATTAGCATTCAAAATATCTCAAAAAATGCTCTCGATTTCTTAGGAAATCATAGTTCTGGCGTACTGGTCACACTGACACTTCATACAAACTTCACATAAGCTTCAAGCGGAACTCATCCGAAGCGCATCTCGATTCAGGATACTTGTCATATCACAATGACAATGGATTCCACCATGCACCGTAATTTTATTAATCTCAAAATAGGAGCAATTCTGTTCCTTATTTTGGTCTTTTATATTGGTCTTTTCTTTATTTCAAATTTGGTGACTGAACGCCAAAGCTATCAACAACAAGTGATTCGGGATATTGCCAATGAACAAATTCGACCACAGCAAGTCATTGCACCTTATTTAAAACTTCCTTATCAAATGCAAACCACATGTACCAATGAAGAAAAGAAGACCTATGATTGTACTCAAACCGTTTTTGTTACTTTAGGAGCAGAAACAGCAGACTGGACAGCACAATTTGACGTATCAGACAGCACTTACAAACGTAATATTTATAAAGCCATCAGCTATCAAAATACGATGTCTGGTAAGGGGGTATTTAAAGCGGTCGGCAATGAATCTCAACGCAACTATCTCTGGGATCAGGCTGAAATTATTTTCCCAATTCAGGATGCACGCGGGTTAAATGCCAAACCGATGTTTAATATTGATGGCAAAGCCTATAAATTCGATTTTGCTGAACAAAGCCAAGGTCAGCAAGGCTTTGATCTGATGCATATCACAGCAAAACAATATCCTGAGTTAATCCAGAAATTTCAACAAGGGTTTAAATTTAATCTGCAATTCAAGCTAGAAGGACTCAATAAATTTACATTTCTTCCCACCAGTAATGAAATGACCTATCAAGCCGCAGGTAACTGGGGCGATGTCAAATATGATGGACAAAGTTTACCGTTTCAAAAGCCCCGTAAAAAACAACAATTCCAAGCAAATTGGAAGAATATCGCTTTAGGCAAACGTAATTTAGACAGCATTTCCATGTGTGAAAATAGCCAGTGCTTTTATCAACTTCTAAACAATCAAAGCTATCCTGTCAGTGCTGTAGATGCTGCTAAAGATTCATCTACAACCAATATTTCAGGTATTTCAACTCAGTTCTTACAACCTGTGAATATTTATACTCAAACTGATCGTGCCATTAAATACGGCATCATGATCATTATTATTACCTTTGGTTGCTTCTTCTTATTCGAGGTCTTAAAAAGCCTTAAAATTCATCCCGTCCAATATGCGTTAGTTGCTATGGCACAAGGCGTGTTCTTTGTATTATTACTTTCAATCAGTGAATACTATGCGTTTGCATTAGCCTATTTAGTTGCTGCAATTGCCTGTATCAGCTTAATTACATGGTATTTATACTTTGTTGTTCAAGGCTTTAAAGCAGCACTGCTCTTTGGTCTTATGCTCAGTGTTCTTTACGGCATGATGTATCTACTGCTGCAATCCAGTGGCAAAACCTTTTTATTTGGTTCTATTCTTTCCTTCATTCTTATCGCCTGCGTCATGTTTATTACTCGTCATGTCAATTGGTATCAATCAGAACAACAAACCATATAAATCGAGTTGGGTGAAATTCTCATTTCGCCCAAGCACTAAATCATATTAATAGGAATAAAATAATGTACCCAACCACTTATTCAGCATTAAGCCAAATAAAACAGCTTTGCCCTGTGCATAGTTCTATCGCCACTTGCCTAAATCAACTACGCCAAGCCAAAATCCAGTTTCTCAATTTAGGTAATATGATTATTTGCCCACAACAACATTGTATTTTATTTTTTCAACAGCGTAATTTAATGGAAATAGAAACTTTTTCAGCCTGATTCAAACAAAATTACACTGTGGCAAAAGGTCATCAAGTACAATTCTAGCTATTAACTTTGATGAGGTAATTCTTTATGGCTGTGCAAAGACTCCATGTCACTTCACGTTATTGCGAAGTCGCAATTTCAGGAAACTTAGTTCATTTGGCGGGTCAACTGGCAGATGATACCAGTGTTGATGTCACTGCACAGACACAACAAACTTTAGATAATATTGATCGTCTACTTGCAGAAGCTGGCACAGATAAAACGCATATTTTATCTGTGCTGATCTTCTTAAAAGACATTGAAAATGATTATGCCGCTATGAATGCTGTATGGGATCAGTGGATTGCTGAAGGGCACCCTCCTGCACGCACTTGTGTAGAATCTAAACTCTATACACCTGATGTGTTAGTCGAAATGACCGTCACAGCAGTACGTCCCTAGTTAAGATGATTTTGCTGTAAGCACATTATATTTCATCACGCGCTCGGCTTTTGATATAGCAGTAACAGGAATCTTGGATTCAAACACATCTAGCACAAGATCTTCACGTAATTCCTGCTCAGTTGGAATACTGCTATAACGCAGCACTTTATACCCAGCTAACTCTAATAAGCTATCCTGATAATGCTTCTGGTGCAAACGATTGACATAAGACTCATCAGCAATTTCAATAATTGCAAGCACTTGGTGTTGCTGATCGAGTACCACAAAATCAGCAACCAAGCCCTGATACTTACGACGTGTATGCATATATTTTGTTGTCAATAAGGCATCAAAAGACACATGCGCCAAAATCGTATGACGAGGTAAAACAGCCTGTAAACGCATTAAGGTGATTTGCTCAGAAATATTGAGAATACCACGGCGTTTCAGTGGGCTGTCCTGACGTCGGTTTTGATGCAAGTGCCGAAGAATCAGCGCTGTAATCAACAATAATCCAACTATTGTCATGAAATAGTACATTTCTAACGAATCCCTTTAGATTTTTTATAATCATTTCTGGCTTCAAGCCATTTTTTTAATCATCAGTTACAACGATAGTTAAAATCATTTTCGCAGTGTAACTTAATTGTTTTTAATCGAGCATCCCTCGTCGACCAAAGTCTTAAAAGCGTTCCACCTCTTTATTTATAATCATCATACACCAAATATTCAAGTTGATATTGTCAATATATGTTTCTATAAATTGTACTTTTATGAGCAGATTGTGACCACATCATTATTTCTGTATCAAAAAAGAAGGCATGATGACTCATGCCTTCTTAAAATTCAGTTTAACGCGGTGCTTTCGACTTAGGCTTTGGCTTCCCTGAAAATGGTCTTTTCTCACCCGTTTCACGTGGTGGTAAACCTGTATGTTGGGTCAATATTTGCCCTTTTTGCGGACGTTTTTGCCCTGTCGACTGGCGTGGCTGTCCTTGCTCAGAACGTTTAGCCGAATCACCAGCAACCGTCGAGTTTTTCTTACGTGCAGACTTATATTCACCTTCGGCCGTACCTTGTGGCTGATAAGTTGGAATCAAATGCTGTTTTGAATTACCAATCAAATCAACACGCCCCATTTCTTTTAAAGCTTCACGCAATAAAGGCCAGTTATTTGGATCATGGTAACGTAAGAATGCTTTATGTAAACGACGGCGTTTTTCACCTTTCACAATATCTACATTTTCAGTATAACGTGCCACTTTAGAGAGTGGATTCTTACCTGTGTAGTACATTGTCGTTGCGGTTGCCATAGGTGATGGATAGAAGGTTTGTACCTGATCGGCACGGAAACCATTCTTTTTCAACCAAATCGCCAAGTTCATCATGTCATAGTCGGTCGTACCCGGATGCGCCGCAATAAAGTAAGGAATTAAATATTGTTCCTTCCCTGCTTCCTTACTGAAACGTTCAAACATTTGTTTAAAACGATCATACGTCCCAATTCCCGGTTTCATCATCTTCGACAATGGACCTTGTTCGGTATGTTCAGGCGCAATTTTTAAATAACCACCCACATGGTGCTGTACCAGTTCTTTCACATACTCAGGGTTGAGTACAGCCAAGTCATAACGTAAACCTGAACCAATCAGAATCTTCTTCACACCTTTGATTTCACGTGCTTTACGATAAAGCTGAACCAATGGTGCATGATCGGTATGTAAGTTTTGGCAAACACCAGGATAAACACAAGACGGTTTACGGCAATTCTTTTCAATCTCAGGATCATTACAGTGCAAACGATACATGTTTGCAGTTGGGCCACCTAAGTCCGAAATAATGCCTGTAAATTGAGGTGCAGTATCACGAATTTTTTCGATTTCACGCAAAATCGAATCTTCAGAACGGTTTTGAATAATACGACCTTCATGCTCGGTAATCGAACAGAAAGTACATCCACCAAAACAACCACGCATGATATTGACCGAGAACTTGATCATATCAAATGCAGGGAAACGGGCATCGCCATACGCTGGATGCGGTAAACGTGCATAAGGTAAATCAAATACATAGTCCATTTCCTCAGTCATGAGAGGAATAGGAGGTGGATTAATCCAAACATCACGTTCACCATGACGCTGTACCAATGCACGGGCATTACCTGGGTTGGTTTCTAAATGCAGAATACGGTTGGCATGTGCATAAAGTACTTGATCATTCGCCACTTCTTCAAATGAAGGCAAACGAATGACTGCAAATTCACGTGGTGGCAATTTATGCTTAATTGCTTTTGAGGGCGCAGGTCTTAACTGCACAATTTGCGTATCTGGATCTAACTTATCGCCTTCACGCACAATTGGATTGGCAACGATCTCTTTTTGGAAGTTCTGATACTGTGCCAGTGAGTTGCCTTTTTCTTTTTCAACTTCACAACCATCAATATCTTCCGTCATCACATACGGGTTGATAATCTGATCAACACGCCCGATGGTATCGACATCATTACTCGCGATTTCAACAAATTTGGCTTTAGACTTTTTATTATGTTTATTCACAATAAATGCCGTGCCACGAACATCTGTAATATCTTGGATTTTTTCACCTTTGGCTAAACGATGCATCACTTCGATAATCGAACGTTCACCATTCCCATACATTAATAGATCCGCTTTTGAATCCATTAAAACCGAACGGCGTACTTTATCAGACCAATAATCGTAATGAGCAATACGGCGTAAACTCGCCTCAATCCCACCGAGTAGGACAGGTACATCAGGAAAAGCTTCTCGACAGCGCTGGCAGTAAACTGTTGCTGCACGGTCAGGGCGTTTATTTGGCTCATTATTTGGCGAATAAGCATCATCCGAACGAATTTTACGATCTGCCGTATAACGGTTAATCATCGAATCCATATTGCCTGCGGTAACTCCCCACGCAATTGTTGGTTTGCCCAAGACACGGAAACTTTCAGCATTGGTCCAATCTGGTTGTGCAATAATTCCAACACGGAAACCTTGTGCTTCGAGTACGCGACCGATCACGCCCGATACAAACGATGGATGGTCGATATAGGCATCACCACACACCAAAATAAAGTCACATGCATCCCAACCGAGTAGATCCATTTCTTCTCGTGACATCGGCAAAAAAGGTGCGGGTTCAAAACACGACGCCCAATATTTGTCGTAATCAAACAACGCTTTTGGCGCGGTCTGCATGGTGTAGGCAGTAGACATGGCTTGCGAATCTCGGCTAGCTGAAATGCTGGGATAGCATCAAAGATGAAAGCCGATCATTTTAACATGAATTCCACTCATTTTTATAGGTTAAAAAACAAACAGTGTCATTTCCCTCAAAGGTATTTGTAACCATCTGAGGAAATCAAAGCATAAGATGTTGATCATTATTATTCTTCGTTTAAGAAACCTTCTTTAATCTCCGAAGGTAAATCTTGATGCCACCATGCATAAATAGAGGCTTTAATTTCTTCATCTTCATCAGGATCATTCAATGGCTCATCATCTTCACGGATTAGTTCATCGCCATCAAATTTGAACCAAAACTCCCATGGATCATCATCACCACAGCCCCATGCTTGTACAGTAATCTCAGGCACTAAGGCTTTTAAAAAGACTAAAATATTTTCGATGATCTCATCGCCTTCTGAACCATGTACAAAATCTAAAACGGCGTATCCAGCAATATAATTTAAAGTCTCTGGTCGCAAATCATATTCAATCGAATCGACTTGATCTAATAAATCTTGTGCCAGTTCCGCACTTTCTGGATTAATTATTGAGGCTACTTCTAAAAACTTTTCCGAACTTCCTTCATGATCTTTGAACAGTGTTTCTAATTGTCCCATTAGCTGTGCATCAGGATGTGTATAATAAACTCGACTATGTAATTCCATTTATCTCCCCCAATTTTAATATCGTATTCATGCCCAATACGGCACTTGTTTAAATTACTAAATTTTAAGGACTTCGATCAAGTTTACGCGACTTCAATTGTCGTTTTATTTTCGTTTTTCATTAAGTGTATCGCGAGCGCAAAACCAATCACTAAGACCACACCGACACTCAAGTTAATCCCCACCCAACCAAAGTTTTCCCAAATCAAACCACCACTACTGCCAAGTAAACTTGAGCCGATGTAATAGCAGAATAAATACAGCGAAGAAGCAACTGCTCGATATTGCACAGCTTGCACTGAGACCCAACTACTTGCTGTTGAATGTGCAGCAAAAAATGAAAACGTGAAAATCGTCAATCCCAGTAAAATTGCCCACAGCGACGGAATAAGCGTAATGAACAAGCCAACCATCATGCTAAATAATAAAAAAGGCAGCACTTTTGCTCGACCATATTGATATCCCCATTGCGCAGCTTTCGGTGAACTATAAATTCCAGCAAGATAAGCAATCGAGATCAAACCAATCCATGTTTGTGATAGGTGAAAGGGAGCTTCCAACAAGTGATAACTAATATAGTTAAACACGGTGACCAAGCACCCCATCAAGATAAAACCTTGGGCAAATAAAATCCGTAATTTAGTATCTTTTAAATTTTGTTCAAATGCCGCTTTAAAACGGGAAAATCGGAACGGATATGGTTTGAAATGTTGTGACTTTGGCAATAACAGATAAAATAAACAGGCAATAATAAAATTCAGTAAGCCAATAATATAAGTCGCCGATTGCCAAGAAATAAAATCAACCAATACTCCTGCAATCAGACGTCCACCCATCCCGCCAATCGCTGTACCTGAAATATAAAGCCCCATTGCAAAACCAATATCTTTCTGTGCGATCTCTTCCCCGATATAAGTCATTGCAACAGCAGCCACACCACTCACGGCTAAACCAATAAAAATACGGGTGCTAAGAAAAATTTCCCAAATTGGAAATGAGGCACTAATTAACAATAAAATCGAAACGAGGAATAAAGCACAAACCATAATCGATTTACGCCCAAAGCGATCAGAAATAAAGCCTGTAAACAGCAGTCCAATCGCCAAAGCAACGGTTGAAAAAGATAATGGAAAACTACTATGCGTCGGCGTGACCTGAAAGAATTTTGCAAAAATTGGCATCATCGGTTGTACACAATACAACGATGAAAATGACGCAAAACCAGCAAAGAACAAAGACCATAAAATCGCAGTAAACGATTTCGAACCATATTCAATATGGGTTGGGCGTAGCACTGACTCAGACATTCGGACTCCTTATGCCTGATCAGTATACGCTTTCAGCCAAAATGCGGAATGATCATTTCGGCTATTTTTACCGTCAACTTAAAATAACGCTTTCGGCAAACGAATCTGAATGATTTCATTATCATCAGCTTGCTTCGCATTACGTCCTGATGATCCAGGGAAATTGTTGTCATTCAATACTGTCAGGGTCGTTGCATTCTCAATGACGACATCTTCAATGGTTTCAAATGGGAACGCAAACAGCGTACCTGTCCCAATATCACCTTCTCGCACAGCACCAAACAAGGCATTCGGATTGGCAATTTTGATTAAATCGACTAGATCTTCACGCGCTACGACCTGCTTCGGCTCATTCAATTTAATCCGAATCAGTTTCTTATAACCGCCTAGATTATTTTGGCTAGCATCACGTTCAATAATGATCCCTTCTTTGTCATTAAAAAGTTGGAAATCTCCAATATTGGTCGCTTTACTATCAAGCACAAACCAATAGTACAGTCCCGTATAGGCTTTTTTCTGGAGATCGAACTGAGAAATCAACAATTTCCCCGTCGAATCATTCAACAATGGTTTTTCCAGTAAAGGATACAAATATTTGCCATCAGGTGAAATCGCCATTCCTTCAAAACCACTACTCCGCCCAACCAAAGGCTCGACATAATTGATCTTGGCTTTATTGAACTGGTTTTGTGGTGAACGCAATTCTTGCACTGGATTCAATGGATTTGGGAGTGGAACAGGCGCATCTAATAATATTCCCTCTGCTGAGAAATGTAACAGATACGGACCAAACTCATCCCCAATCCAATAACTGCCATCTGCTACGCGTTGCATCGACTCAGGATCGAAATCCGCACCCGTCAATAAACGTTCCGAGGTATTGCCATTGATAATCTCAAAAGGAATTAACTTATTTGGATCGCGTAACTGAATAAAGCTTTGTACAGTGACCTGCCCTGTACCTTTCGCTTTGGTTTTAAAGTCAGGCTTTAATTTATAAATCCGAAGTAAAAAGTCAGCCGAGTTATCTTGTGTACCAAAACCATTATCCGCCATCGCCATATAGCTGCCATCTTCATTTTTTAAAGCAGCAGAGAAACCTTGTACAGGTTGTCCTTTAAAGGGTGGATAGATGCCATTCGCACCACTCACTGCTTTACCAGAATCAGGACCTGCCGCATAAGTTGCCACAGAAAGTTTTGCAAAAGAAATAAGCGTTGGTTCTGTAACTTTATCTGTCGATGTAGTTTGCTCTTGATTATCATCATTACAAGCTGTCATACCCAAAGCGGTACAGCAGAAAAGCATCACTAAAGTTGTTTTGTTCATAATTTTATACGTTTGGTAAAAATTAGAATAAATTTAAACAAGCTTTGATGACGTTTTTACTGCAATAAAATGAAGCCTTTATGGCGAAAAGATGACAACCCAAAACCGTGATATATCACATCACTACAAAGTAGCGAGTAGAAGTCACCTCTCCATGTAATAAAATTTTGTACGCAAAAACGTACACCGCTTGCGGTGATTGACGAATATACAGCAATACATTAAATGCCTAATATATAAATCATAGAGAGACAGGATGTCTCATTCAGAATAACAAGAAGCACAGGATGTGGTCATTGACAGGAGTTGGTGGCAAGAAACCAAATATGAGAAAGCCTCGACAGGATGTCGGGGCTTTTTTATTAATCAACTACCATATTCACATGATCATAAAATAACTGTTATTGACTCATCTATGTGCTGTTAATACCATCCATTTAACTTAACGCTAACGGTTTATTATCTTGCAACTCATCTCCATTCACCCTGATCAACAGCAATCTATAAAAAAATTAAAAAAGCTGATTCTTCAAATAAGTTTGATTGTGATCGCAATCAATATGACAGCTTGCAGCAGTTTAAGTGGATCATTTGCCAATCGTTCGAGTCAATTATCTTCAGGGCTACAAAATGCCTATTCGGTATCACCGAATACTGCAAATCGCTTATCGCCTATGATTATTCAAAGTGCTGAGCGTTACGAAGTGTCACCGACCTTGCTTGCTGCTCTCATCCGCCAAGAATCAAACTACAATAGCTCAGCTCGTTCTCCCACGGGTGCAGTTGGCTTAACTCAGATTATTTCGAGTCATTGGCGTCAGTCTTGCCCAGGTAATTTGTATGATGAAAATGTCAATATTAATTGCGGTGCTTATGTGCTTGCGACTTACTATAAATCAGCAGGTAGTTGGTCAAAAGCTGTAGCGTATTACAATGTAGGGCCTACAGGTTATGAACGCAGTTTTTGGACACGCCATAAAGCCAAGAAATATGCGCGTTCCGTAAAACATCACGAAAAAATACTTAAAAAAGCACTTTAAACATGAACCAATTAAAAAACCATGCCTTTACAGCATGGTTTTCTCTTTGCTGAATAACCAATTACGCTTCGTCAAATAGACCGTCAAATAACACTGAAGACAAATAACGCTCACCGCTATCAGGTAAAATTACAACAATCGTTTTGCCTGCATTTTCAGGGCGTTCTGCAAGTTGGGCCGCCGCCGCTAATGCTGCGCCGCTTGAGATACCGACTAAGATTCCTTCTTGCGTTGCACACTTTCTTGCCCATTCGATCGCATCAGTACTATTCACAGGCAAAACTTCATCAACGAGATCTAAATCTAAGTTTTTAGGAATGAAGTTTGCGCCAATCCCCTGAATTTTATGCGGCGCAGGTGTAATGCTTTCACCATTTTTTGTTTGAGTGATAATTGGAGATTCTGCTGGTTCAACCGCAACAGAATAAAGAGGTTTATTCTGGACTTGCTCAAAGTAGCGTGAAATACCCGTAATCGTACCACCTGTACCGACACCCGCCACAAGAATGTCAACTTGACCATTGGTTGCCTGCCAAATCTCAGGACCTGTGGTATCCACATGAATTTGAGGATTGGCTGGATTCTCAAATTGTTGTGGTAGGAAATAAAGCTCTGGATTTTCAGTCGCTAAACGGACGGCTTCATCAACAGCACCTTTCATACCTTTTGCTGGCTCAGTTAAAACGAGATTTGCACCTAATGCCTTGAGTACTTTTCTACGCTCTAAACTCATACTTGCAGGCATGGTTAAAGTAATTGGATAGCCTTTTGCTGCGGCAACAAACGCCAAAGCAATACCTGTATTGCCACTGGTTGGCTCAACAATATGCATGCCTGCTTTAAGCACTCCACGTTTTTCCGCATCTGCAATCAATGCTGCACCAATACGGCATTTTACTGAAAATGCTGGATTACGGCTTTCTACTTTTGCCAGTACTGTAGCATCTGATTGAATCAAACGATTGATACGAACTAAAGGTGTATTGCCTATCGCTTCTGCATTGTTTGCATAAACAGCGATACCTAGGTTGGCAGGTGTTGGAAATTGTTGATCAGTAGACATGTTATTTCCTTATTAGATTTGGAATGATTCTCAGTCATTATAGGCTTGTCAGCCAAGGAGGAAAGTAGAAAGCGTTAAGATTTATGAAAAAGGATATTTTCGAACCATTAGGCTTTATTGCACAAATATTTAAAAGCCGAAAATTTTCTAATTCACTCAAATTTAAGGCACAACTCGGGTGTGAGGTCGGCCTAATTCAGTAAATTTATTTAAGACTGCCACACGTGCATGAATCTCGTTGACTTGACTGTCAAAATTCCTAGCACTGAGTTTATCGCCTAATAACTTAATGCAATGCATCTTAGTTTCAACCAAACCTCTCCGATGATAGCCTGACCATTTTTTTCATAGTGTCCTGCCTAAACGTTTAACTGTTCGAAGTAATTCATTTCGCTCCTGAGAATGTGCTTTTGTATCTTTCCATGGTCTTGCATTTTTTCTGGGTAGAATCACCGCATGCGCTTGTCGATCCGCAATGACTTGACGACATCTTTTTGTGTCATAAACACCATAGGTATAGACAGAGTCTATTCGCTCATCAAGCGGAATCTGACCAAGTAAATTATCAATTACCTGTGAAATCACTGATATTGTTCGTTATGAGCTGAACGGCCCGTATTTGCAATGTTTCAGCATCTATACCAATGTGGAGTTTACGCCATTGGCGACGATATTCAGGCTGATGTTTCTTCCTTTTCCATTCACCTTCACCTAAAAACTTTAAACCTGTAGAGTCCACGAGCAAGTGAAGCCCATCACTACTTTTTTGATAGCGAATTGCAATATCAATATACTTCTGTCTTCTGCACAGCGTGGAATAATCTGGTGCTGTCCAATCTAATCCACAGAGTTTAGCTAGACTCTGAACAAAGCCCGTGACCATACGTAAAGAAAGACGAAACAGAGCTTTGATCATCAAACAGTACTGAATTGCGGTATCAAAATAGGTTTGATTTCTGCCATGCTTAGCTTGTGGCTGAGCATACCATTGAGTCTGAGTGTCAAACCAAATGGAGATGTTTCCTCTGTTTATTAATGCTCTGTTATAAGAGGACCTATTGGTTGTGCGATAAATTTTGGATGCAGGTTTCTTCATTTGGAAATTATATTGCTGAAGAAGCCTTTAAGAACAACTTTGTGCAACAAAGCCTAATAATACTTAACCATAAAAAAACACCCATTAAATTAGACCAAAAACAATCTAATTTTCAAAGTGTTATAAAACAATAGAGCTTTCTGATATCAACTTGATTATAAAGTAACTCACTCACATAAACGCCATATCTAGGTCATAAAACCTAACAAAAGAAGAACTCATTGAGCTAATATCACCGAACTTCGGCGAATTGCTTTACCTGGTCGAGCATCAACTACAAGCGCTCCAGCAGAGATAACAGGAATACCATTAACCAAGACATATTTCATGCCGACTGAGGGAAGATATGGTTGAGTGAATGTTGCTTTATCCTGTACCTTATTTAAATCAAATACAATAATATCTGCATCCATTCCAACCTGAATACGACCTTTATTCCGCATTTGTGGGACTGACTTTTCTAGAATCTGTGCTGGAATCAATGATGATTTACGAATAGCTTCAGGTAGAGGAAGTACTTTACGCTCACGAACCCATTGTGCAAGAAGTCGTGTATAAGTACCCGCGCCACGAGGATGAGCAAAAACCTCTGAGGATGCTGGCCACATATTAGGATCAGCCAGTAGACCAGTTCGTTTATCAGTCCATGGCATGCCATCAGTAGCAATCGCTGCACCAGAGAGTAAAACAGAACGGTCTAGAATGTCTTGTTCTTTGGGTAAATCTAGAAAATGAAAGACAATCACTGAACCTGGTGCTTCAGCTCTCGTTTTCGCAAAACTAGCATCATCTAATGCATGTCCATTCAACTCAATACTACTACTTTGAATTGATTTCCGTTGCCTCGCTTCTTCTGAAAATAGCGCTGAGCCAATCGTTGTACTCGATGCCCCATAAGTATACGCTTCTGTTGTGATCGCTAATCCTCGTTTCTGCGCAGCAAGTATCATCGCACTTGTCGTTTCAATATCTTTCAAACTACTACTATTAAGATGGCAAATATGCGCTTGGCTCCCCGTTGTTACTGCGATAGAAATAACATCACCAACACTTTCTGCTGCACTATTAGGATCATTTGCATAATCACCACTAACATGTATAAAGGTTGGTACCTTATATTTAGCGGCTAATGCATTAACAGCCATGAGTTCTTTATAACCACCACCAGGTGCGTAACCAGCATTAATTCCTATACCAAGTGCCCCTTCACTTAGACCTTGTTCAAGATTTCCGACTATTTTCGTTACTTGATCTGGAGTTGCAGCATCATTTACCCATTTACTATATGAAAATGCCTTTTGAAACCAAATTAAATCAGGTTCTGGTACTAAATTTTCCATCACGGCAATTCGAGAATATGTCCATGCAGCGGAAGTACCATAATTAAGAACACGACCGATTTTCTTTTGATCAGCATACCATGAGCTAATTGGTAAAATTCCTGATTCCAATTCTAAGGCTGTGGTTACACCATCGAATGCTTGCATACGATCCGCAAGAATTGTTTGCCCATGTGAATGAAGATCAATGAATCCAGGTGCTACTATCAGTCCTTTGACATCAAGTTCTTTCTTTCCTTTTAATTTTTCATTTGTCACAACAACAATACGCCCGTCAATGATACCAATATTACGAATACCATCTAGACCACTTTCTGGGTCAATAACCCTCCCACCAGAAATGACAATATCATATGGCACTTTTTCTTGCGCAAATCCATCAGCACAATTTAACAGTGCCAATATGCTGAAACTTCCGAAAAAGAGTCGATACATTTTTAAATTAAGCATAATAATTATTATTCCATTGGTATTTTTGATTATAATTTAAACATCATATACATCATGATGAGATGATGTAAAGAATTTGATGGTGCGAATGCAGCCTAATTTTTTATTCCACGCAATAAAAAACACCCCCCTCAGCATTAGCGGAGGGGGTGATTTAATTTAAAAGCTGGCGATGACTTACTCTCACATGGCAAACGCCACACTACCATCAGCGCTAAGAG
>NZ_JAKZGD010000004.1 GCF_022549495.1 Acinetobacter sp. ANC 4805 | reverse complement strand
TATCGAAACAGAAGAAAACGATTTGGTTTAAGGATGAATTTAATTGCTGGGCTGATTAACTGGATGAGTCAAAATTAACTTTCGCAAGAGATCTAGTCAATCCCACCACCTTGAATTGAATATTTAGTAATTTCAAAAAAGTCTGAGATAATATTTAATGAAACATTTGGACGCTGATAATAAACTTGATATAAAGCATCTTCTTGTTGACTATCGTTACTCGTTTGATCTGAACCACCGCCTCCACATGCAGTTAAAATAAAACCAGATGCTAGAAATAAAAAAATGGTTTTTGTTTTAAAGTTAAATTCCATAATGATTCATTAATATTAAATTTTTAATATCATGGATAATATCAAATTTTATTTAAACATACAGCATAGAATGAGATTTCGAATCACTTATATTACAGGTTTCTGCTCCCACCCTTCACCACGATTTCCAACACATTCACTAACTCAGCATTTTGTTTCTCCAATGCTGCAATATTTGCCACCGTTCTATCTAAAACTTCTTGTTGTACATGCATCTTCTTTGCTAAATCTTGCATAATTTCCAAACTCTTTTTTAGATGCAACTCTAGATGTACAACTTTTCCCTCAAGTTGTAAAACGTGTGTATCTTGGTTTGGTACTACTGTTGACGTTTTAAACTGAAACCAGAATAAAAAAGCAACAGCCACCAATAAAACAATCAGGAAACCCCAAATCAACATCAATGTCATAATTTTATCCTCAAATTTTATTTCTAATATATGATCTATTTAACGACAAAATGATTCACACAAATCGAGTAAACGATTCGCATATCCCCATTCATTATCATACCACGCAAACACTTTGGCTTGATGACCCACCACCATGGTTTGAGTTAAATCAACGATTAAAGAATATGGTGAATGATTAAAATCACTTGAAACCAAATCCTCATCGGTCACTTGCATAATCTGCGCATAATCAAGTTGTGCAGCTTTGCTCAATACCTGATTAATTTTATGCACCGTAATGGCTGAATGCGAGACAAAACTCAAATCAATTGCTGCGACATTAATGGTTGGAACACGAATAGAATAACCATCAATTCGACCTTCCATTTTTGGCATGACTTGTTTTAATGCCCCTAATGCACTCGAAGTTGTTGGAATAATATTTTGTCCTGAAGCACGGGCACGACGTAAATCTCGGTGTGCATGATCTAAAACGGATTGATCTGCTGTGACTGCATGAATTTCTGTCATTAAAGCGGTATCAATCCTGAAAGCATCATCAATAATTTTCACCAATGGCACCAAAGCCTGTGTGGTACAGGACACACTGGAAATAATCTGGTCCGTGGCTTTGACTTCGGCATGATTGACACCATAGACAATTGCAGCATCGACCGAATCAAAAGGTGCAGCCCCAATAATCACGCGCTTTGCCCCTGCTTCGACATGCCGAGTTGCATCAGCACGTGAACGGAATAGACCTGTACATTCCAACACCACATCTATTTTTAAATCTGCCCAAAGGAGTAATTCAGGTTGAGCCTGTTTAAATACCTGTAATTTTAATTGTCGTTGATGGGACTGAATATTTAAAAATATCTGTTCATTTTCAATCTGAATTTCAACTTGACCTGCAAAACGTCCATGCGTGGTATCGTATTTAAACAGATGTACCAAAGTCTGCACATCGGCAATGTCGTTGATAGCAACGATATCAAATTGAAATTGTTTTGGACTCTCAAACCACGCACGTAATACATTTCGACCAATTCGACCAAATCCATTGATAGCGATACGTTGCATGCAGAGCCCTTTCATCAAAACATCATCTTTTCTATGCTATATGGTAAAACATGAACAGCGCTATTGAATATAGATTTTTAGCTTAAACACAGTTTTATATGATATTGCTTGTAAAATCGTTGGTTGGGATCATATTTTCCGTTATAATTTAGCACTTTTAAAAATTATGGACGCTTGGTTGTGAGTACTCGTTTTATGACATCCGCTGAAATCCGTGAAGCATTTTTGCGTTACTTTGAATCGCAAGGGCATACACGTGTTGCTTCGAGTTCTCTCGTTCCTGCCAACGACCCAACTTTACTGTTTACCAATGCTGGTATGAACCAGTTTAAAGATTGTTTCTTAGGTTTAGAAAAGCGTGATTATGTTCGTGCTGTTTCATCTCAAAAATGTGTCCGAGCAGGCGGCAAACACAATGACCTCGACAATGTAGGTTATACCGCACGTCATCACACTTTCTTTGAAATGTTAGGTAACTTTTCTTTCGGTGATTATTTTAAAGAAAATGCACTGAAATTTGCTTGGGAATTTTTAACCAGCGAACAATGGTTAGGCTTACCGAAAGATCGTTTATATGTCACGGTTTATCATACCGATGATGAAGCATTTGATATCTGGAACAAAGAAATCGGAATCGATGCTGAACGTATCATTCGTATTGGCGATAACAAAGGCGGAAAATACGCATCTGATAATTTCTGGGCAATGGGTGATACAGGTCCTTGTGGTCCGTGTTCTGAAATTTTCTATGATCATGGTGATCATATCTGGGGTGGCTTACCAGGCTCACCTGAGGAAGATGGCGACCGTTTCATCGAAATCTGGAACAACGTTTTCATGCAGTTTAACCGTACTGCGGATGGTGTAATGCACCCTCTTCCAGCACCTTCTGTAGATACAGGTATGGGCTTGGAGCGTATTTCTGCAGTTCTGCAACATGTCAATTCGAACTACGAAATTGACCTGTTCCAGCATTTATTAAAAGCAGCAGCTGAAATCATTGGTTTGGATACCACTGCCATTGAAGCTGAAGCGAAAGCTCAAAATAAACCAGTTGAATACCCAGCTTCTTTAAAAGTGATTGCAGATCATGCACGTTCATGCTCATTCTTGATTGCTGACGGTGTTAACCCATCAAATGAAGGTCGTGGTTATGTGTTGCGTCGTATCATTCGTCGTGCAGTGCGTCACGGCAACAAATTGGGTGCGACTGGTTCATTCTTCTACAAGATGTTGCAACCGCTAATTGAAGTCATGGGTGAAGCATATCCTGAACTTGCAGCACAACAGGCACGCATTGAAGCGCAACTGCTGAAAGAAGAAGAGCAATTTGCGAAAACACTTGAACAAGGCTTGAAATTACTTGAAGGTGAATTGGCTCAGCTAAAAGGCAATGTGATTGCTGGTGAAACTGTATTTAAACTTTACGATACTTACGGCTTCCCGACTGACTTAACTGCTGATATCGCGCGTGAACGTGATCTTACAATTGACGAAGCTGGCTTCGAAGTTGAAATGGCTGCACAACGTCAACGTGCACGTGATGCTGGTAAATTCGCAGTTGACTATAACAGCATTGTTAAAGTTGAAGGCGAAACTCAATTTGATGGTTATGATGCAACTCAAGGTCAAGGTCAAATTGTTGCGATCTATAAAGATGGCGTTCAAGTTGATGAAATTAATGAAGGTGATGAAGCCCTTATCGTTTTGAACCAAACCCCTTTCTATGCTGAAAGCGGTGGTCAAATTGGTGACACAGGTATCTTCAAAAATGATACTGGTATTTTCGAAGTTCAAGATACCAAAAAATCTGGTGGTGCTTTTGTACACCAAGGTATCGTGACGATGGGTAGCCTCAAAGCAACTCAAAACGTTGAAGCAACCGTTAAAGCGGATATTCGTGCTGCAACAGCGCGCAACCACTCTGCGACTCACCTATTACATGCTGCGTTACGCCAAATATTAGGTGATCACGTTCAGCAAAAAGGTTCTTTGGTTGCAAGCGATATTTTACGTTTTGACTTTGCCAATGACCAACCTGTTTCATTTGAACAATTGCAACAGATTGAACGTTTAGTCAACGCCGAAGTGATTGCCAACACTCCTGTAACGACTGAACTGCTCGATATTGAATCAGCTAAAACGAAAGGCGCAATGATGCTTTTCGGTGAAAAGTATGGCGAAGAAGTTCGCGTATTGTCTATGGGTTCAGTCATTGAAGAAAAGAACTTCTCGATCGAACTGTGTGGCGGCATTCACGTTAAGCGCACGGGTGATATTGGTTTATTCAAAATCACTTCTGAAGGTGGCGTGGCTGCGGGCGTTCGCCGTATTGAAGCCGTGACAGGTACGAAGGCACTTGAAACAGTTCAAAAAACCGAAAGTGACATTCAAACCATCAACGGTTTATTGAAAGCGCAAAAAGACCAAACTGTAGAAAAAGTCGAAGCGATTGTTGAAACAGCATCTAGCTTGCAAAAACAAATCGAACAATTGAATCAAAAATTGGCAAACTTCCAAGCAGTTGCGCTACTTGATCAAGTGAAAGAAATTGCAGGTCGTCAAACTTTAATTACATCAGTACAAGGTTTAGATGCCAAATCATTACGCAATCTACATGACAGCGTAAAATCAAAATTGGAAGATGCAGTCATTATTTTAGCTGGTGTTGAAGGCGATAAAGTGAGTTTAATCGCGTCCGTCGCTAAACAATATGCTGCACATCTAAAAGCAGGTGACATCATCAAACACTTAGCTCAAGAGTTGGGTGGTAAAGGTGGTGGTAAACCTGACTTAGCACAAGGTGGCGCGCCACTTAACGAGAAGTTTGATCAAGTGATCGCAGCATTGCCTGCTTGGCTTGAGCAATAATAAAAACTTCACTTTTGTGTAACTGACCCTGATGCCTCTCAGGGTCATGGCTTATATGGAACAACTATGGCATTAATCGTTCAAAAATATGGCGGTACCTCTATGGGTACTCCTGAGCGCATTTTAAATGTTGCTCGTCGTGTCAAGCGTTGGCATGATCATGGTCATAAAGTGGTCGTGGTCGTATCTGCAATGAGTGGTGAAACTAACCGCCTACTTTCGCTTGCTAAAGCCATTACTAGCACCCCTAACCCACGTGAACTTGATCAAATGGTGTCAACGGGTGAACAAGTAACGATTTCCATGTTAGCTATGGCACTGAATTCAATTGGTGTAGAAGCTAGATCATATACTGGACGTCAAGTTGGGATTAAAACTGACAGCGCGTTTACCAAAGCGCGTATCGAATCAATTGATACAGATGTAATGACCAATGATTTAGATGCAGGTCGTGTCATTGTTGTCGCTGGTTTCCAAGGTTTTGATGCTGAAGGTAATATCACAACATTAGGTCGTGGTGGTTCAGATACATCTGGCGTAGCACTTGCTGCTGCATTAAAAGCAGATGAATGCCAAATTTATACCGATGTGGATGGCGTTTATACCACTGATCCACGTGTTGCGCCTAAAGCGAAAAAAGTTGACCGTATCTCTTTTGAAGAAATGCTTGAAATGGCATCTTTAGGTTCAAAAGTTTTACAAATTCGTTCTGTTGAATTCGCAGGTAAATATCAAGTACCTCTACGTGTATTATCAAGCTTTGATAATGACGATGATGGCGCATTTGATGAAGATTTCAAACAAAACGTAGGCACACTAATTACGACTGAGGCAGAAGACGATATGGAACAACCAATTATTGCAGGTATTGCATTTAACCGTGACGAAGCAAAACTCACTATTTTGGGTGTTCCTGATGAACCAGGTATTGCCTCTAAAATCTTGTCACCAATCAGCGATGCCAACATTGAAGTGGATATGATTATCCAAAATGTTGAAGAAGATGGTACAACTGATTTTACTTTTACGGTAAATCGTAATGACCTAGCAAAAGCAAAAGCAATTTTAGACCACACAGCAAGCAGCATTGAAGGCTGTGAAGTTGTAACACGTGATGACATCGTAAAAGTATCTATCGTTGGTGTAGGTATGCGCTCACATGCTGGCGTAGCAAGCAAAATGTTTACGGCTCTTGCTGATGAAAGCATTAACATCCTCATGATCTCAACTTCAGAAATCAAAATTTCTGTAATCATTGAAGAAAACTACCTAGAGCTTGCTGTACGTTGCTTGCATACCGCTTTTGGTTTAGACCGTGAACATGGCGAAAGCAGCGCACGTGCTTAATTAATAACAAACTAAACATATTTACTTTCATGTAAATAGTAAAAAATACAGAGCCACTATAGTTTTTATTACAGTGGCTCTGTTATATTAAGTTGTGAGGTTTTTCAGAAGAACTTGGCAGAACTTACGAAAAAATGCTGTTTTTTACATATTTCTGTTAAAATTTTCTGTATATTAAGGCTGTGCTTTCAAACAATGAATTCCCTGTCGCAAGTTTAAGCGTTTAGCAAGGAGATAAACATGCTGATTCTGACCCGTCGTGTCGGAGAAACATTAATGATTGGGGATCAAGTCAGTGTTACTGTGCTTGGCGTAAAAGGTAATCAGGTGCGTATTGGGGTTAATGCTCCAAAAGAAGTTTCTGTGCATCGTGAGGAAATTTACCAACGTATCCAACATGAACGTGCCATGCATGAGCATTTACAACATCTTGATCAAGATTATCAACTTTCTTTTGAAGAAGATAATAACGATTTCACCCGACATAATAACTTCAATCGTTAATGTACAGAATTCTTCTCCAATAATTAAAGCGACTAATCATTAGTCGCTTTAATTATTTAGGGGGCAAGCTTTTCTAACAACTATAAGCCCAGTGCTTTCTTTACTGGTGCATAGCTACGGCGATGTTGATCAATTACGCCATGCGCAGCAATTGCTTCAAAATGAGCTTTTGTTGGATAGCCTTTATGCTTAGCAAAACCATAATTTGGGTATTGTTGATCAAGTTCATACATCTGATGATCACGGGTAACTTTAGCCAAAATACTTGCTGCACTAATCTCAGCATGGCTCGCATCTCCACCGACAATTGCTTCACAGGAAATTTCTATTCCTTTCGGAATTTGATTGCCATCCACAATCACTTTTTCAGGCTGAATCTTTAAGTTTTCTACTGCACGGCGCATTGCCAAAAATGTCGCTTGTAAAATATTAAACTCATCAATTTCAGTATGTGTCGCTTCTGCAATCGACCAAGCCAGTGCTTTTTCTTGTATTTCTAGAAAAAGTTTTTCACGTTTTTTTTCAGTCAATTTTTTAGAGTCATTCAGACCTTCAATTGGATTATTGGGATCTAAAATCACTGCGGCAGCCACCACTGAACCAATTAAGGGACCTCGCCCTGCCTCATCTACACCAGCAACAAACATTATACTACTCACAAAAAATTAGCCGCGTATCGCAGCTAATCAAAACTTATTCAAACTCTACTATTTTAGCACTTCTGATACACAAGCATTCATGGTTTTTGCAACAGCAACACTTGTTAACGTCGTTCTTGCTTTCGAATCAACTGCTGCTAAAGCAAGCTCAGAGGGTGATAATACTGTAGGTGCATTTTTACCAACACATTTACAAATCTGCGACTTCTTTTGTTGTTTCTGATCATGACTCATTAACTTTGCTGCAATTTTCCATGCTGCAAAATCATCAAGATCATGTTTACATTTTGTTTGGGCAGCAATTTGAATGGCTGAATTTACGATATGGGAACTATGTTGCTCAGCATTTTGCGCTACACATAATGATGAGGTAAAAGCCAAAGCTAAAGCAATCAAAAATTTATGGTTATACATGCACTCACCTTATTGTATTATTTATAACGAGTTTTAAATCTTATTCTACATTTCAGATAAAATAATTAAAGTTTACAAAATAAACATAACGTTGTTGCGATCAATTGAAATAAGACCAATGTAATCACCAGTCTTATCTCTAAACTCATTATTTTCTCAATACTTCTGCGACACAGGCATTTACTGTTTCAGAAACAACTTGATTCACAATCGTTGCACGTGCCGTAGGGTCAATCGCGGCTGTTGCCAATTCAATCGTCGTTACACTATTTGGTGCTTTTTCACTGACGCAGCCACATACATTTGTCTGAATGTTTTCACGTTGCTCAGATGTCATTAAACGAGTTGCTGTTTTCCATGCGGGTAATGTATGTATTTCATTAATACATTTCGCATTCACTGCAATTTTTAATGCCGTCACCCCCAACTGCTGAGATGTTGTTGCAGCGGTATTATTGGTATTAGGTGCAACACATCCATTTAAAGCAAATAGCATAGGCACAATAAATAATAATTTTTTCACGAATTCAAACCTGTATCCAAAATTTTGGCAGACGTATTGTGCCTAAAGCGCTGCTTGAAAGAAATGACTGTGTAGATTCTTTACATAATATAACAATGACGCTGCATTCCACTTACTGTTCCAAGCATAAAACGCTCTGTTACATATACACTGTATATGAAGAAAAATGAGCTATTTAAAATTGAAAGACTCATATCTCACCGCTAGGATGTTGCGATGTCAACCTCAGCACAATATTACACACGCACAGCGCAAATTTTACACTGGCTGATGGCGGCTATTTTTATCACCGCTTGGCTGATCGGCTTTTATAGTGGTAATTTTCTCAGCTATGACGTTGATGGAAGCTTTAAAGGGAATGTTATTACACTACATAAAAATATAGCGACCACCATTATCTTTCTGGTTGTGATTCGAATTTTTTGGCGTTATACCCACCCTGCACCACAGTTACCTGACACAATGTCTCCGACCATGAAAATAGTGGCACATGTTGGGCATTTCTTATTATATCTCATGCTACTTGCACTACCAATTACAGGCTGTTTATTTAGTTGGAGTGCTGGACACCCTGCCCCTGTTTTATATTTATTTGAAATTCCACGCTTAGTGCAAGACAATCCTGATCTTCTTGAAATCGTGAAACCCTTGCATATCTATTTATCGTGGTTTGCAGGTCTACTCATTGCTGGACACGCTTTAGCTGCAATTAAACACCATGTTATTGACAAAGATAATGTCTTATTGAGTATGTTGCGCCAACCTAAATAAACCCTGACACATAAAAAAACCGCTTAAAGCGGTTTTTTTTGATTTAGATCTTTCTTACTTCTGCAATCCATTTCTGTTTTTCATTATCAGAAATAAAGGATGCCTCAAAAGAGTGTATTGCCAGTTGCTTTAACTCATCATTCGACAAATCTAGAGCCTGCTGAATTGCAATAAAGTTATCATTCATATACCCACCGAAATATGAAGGATCATCTGAATTCACCGTAACATGCACACCCTTTTGTAATAAACGGCGGATGTTATGCTCGCCCATGTCATTCACAACACAAAGCTTTAAATTACTTAAAGGGCAAACCGTTAATGGCATTTTTTCTGCGATTAAACGCGCCATTAACTGCTCATCTTCTTCTGAGCGAACACCATGATCAATACGGTTTACTTTGAGTACATCTAAAGCTTCCCAAATATATGCTGGTGGGCCTTCTTCACCTGCATGTGCAACGATCAAGAAACCTACTTCACGCGCTTTGGCAAAAACACGTTCAAATTTCGAAGGAGGATGCCCTACCTCACTCGAATCTAAACCAATTGCAATAATGTCATCTTTAAATGGCAAAGCTTGCTCAAGTGTTTCAAATGCTTTTTCTTCACTTAAATGACGTAAGAAGCACATAATCAATTGAGAACTAATCCCTAATTTTTCTTGAGCATCTTTACAAGCACGCTTTAAACCTGCCAGTACCGTTGCAAATGCAACCCCACGCTCAGTATGTGTTTGTGGATCAAAGAACATCTCAGTATGTACAACTCGATCTTCAGCACATTTTTCAAAATATGCCCAAGCCAAATCATAGAAATCTTGTTCATACACCAGTACATTCGCACCAGCATAATAAATATCTAAAAAAGATTGAAGATTATGAAAGTTATACGCTTGCTTCACTTCTTCAACCGATTGATAAGGAATCTGAATCTGATTACGCTGTGCAATTGCAAACATCAGTTCTGGTTCAAAAGTCCCTTCAATATGCACATGCAATTCGGCTTTGGGTAAAGCACGAATCAGCTCGATTTGATTCATATTAACTCCACGTCTAAAGAAAAAAGGGTGTTGCCTAATTCGGTACACCCTTTAGAGGTTTTATCACTAATTTTTAAATGGCTTAGCCACCAAATGCAATAAATTTAAATACCCACAGTGCTGCAATAATCCAAACCATATAAGGAACGGTCTTTGCCTTGCCTGTAAATAACTTAACCAATGCATAACTGATAAAGCCCATTGCAATACCATCTGCAATTGAATACGTAAATGGCATAAATACAATCGTTAAGAATGCTGGGACTGCTTCTGTAATATCATCCCAATCAATATGTGTGATTCCTTGAATCATCAACACACCGATGAACAACAACGCAGGGGCTGTCGCAAAACTTGGAACAGATTGCGCTAATGGTGCTAAGAATAAACAACCGATAAATAACAATGCAACGACAACGGCAGTCAAACCAGTACGACCACCCGCAGCAACACCTGATGCAGATTCAATATACGGTGTTGTTGAAGACGTACCTAATGCTGCACCTGCAACAATCGCAGTTGAATCAGCAAATAAAGCTTTCTTCAAGCGCGGTAATTTACCATCTTGTAGCAATCCTGCACGGTGTGATACACCCACCAAAGTACCCGTACTATCAAATAAATCGACAATAAAGAAGACGAAAATCACACCAACCATACTTGCAGTAAATAAACCTTCAAAGTCCATTTGCATAAAGGTTGGTGCAATCGATGGAATCTGTCCAACAACACCTTTAAATTCATTTAAGCCTAAAGCCGTTGCGATTGCTGTAACTGCGAGAATACTAATAATGATCGCACCACGAACTTTTAACTGGTGTAAAACCACAATCATTAAAAAGCCAAATAAAGCCAGTAAAACCGTAGGTTGCTTGATATTTCCCAGACCAACTAAAGTCGCTGGATTATCAACAATAATTCCTGCATTTTTGAGTGCAATCAAGGCAAGAAATAAACCAATACCGCCACCAATCGCAAACTTAAGTGACATCGGAATTGCATTCACAATCGCTTCACGGATTTTAAAGAAGCTTATTGCTAAGAAAACTAAACCTGAAACAAAAACAGCCGCAAGTGCAGTTTGCCAAGGCACTCCCATCCCTAAACAGACAGAATAGGTAAAATAAGCATTTAAGCCCATACCTGGTGCAAGTGCGATAGGATAGTTCGCAACAATCCCCATAACCAAACACCCGATAGCAGCAGCTAAACAGGTCGCAACAAACACAGCACCATGATCCATTCCTGTTTCGGAAAGAATAAGTGGATTTACAATAATGATGTAACACATGGTCAAAAATGTGGTTACACCTGCTAAAACTTCTGTTCTAAAGTTGGTTTTGTTCTCACTTAATTTAAATAAGCGTTCTAGAACACCAACCGAAGCATTAGGCGTTGTCATAACATAGCACCTGTTAAAATCTGAGATCTTAGGACTTGAAATTTGTACTCTTGCATTTCAATCTTTTTTGAATGTGTGAAATGCCAGACAAGACAACAAAGCAATCTACATGCCAGTTAAACCCTTGTAATAGCAACAAGATATACAAATTTGATCCGCTATCAAAATGTAAAAAGCCGCATGAGAAGATGCAGCTTTTTATTTAATGGTAAATATTTTAACAGATTCTACACAAAACTTGATGGCTACAAGATAAAAAAAGCCCGATTGTGAAACGTTCAATAATTTTTACGGATCAGCCTAGAACACCAACCCATTGAACATCAGCAACTATTGCTTTTGCTTATATGAAGACAAATTTGTACGCTTTGTATAGTTAGGATTATGTTGAATGGTATTCAAACTATGTTCTGCATCATTCACAATTTTCATGAGTTCCTGACGCTTTTTATTCTGCGCGTCAACATAAGCTGCATAGCCTAAAATGAAAACTGAGCAGATAATAAGCAGTGTAAGTAATACTTTCATTCTATTATTATCTCTATGATACGATCTTTTTAGATACTAACAAAAACCAATAAAAACGAGAAAAAATTAACATTTAATAATCACAAACGAGTTGCAAGTATCAATTATATGATTATTTTCATATTAATTTTGTATATTTTTTAGACAAACAAATATAGAAATATTAAAGTTTATAAAACAATTGTATTTTATATAATTCAATAAGATACAAACTGATTATAATTCAAAACAAACTAAACGGTCAAATTTTATGCAAATGTATTTGCTCATTAGACCTAAAACAGCATCCTTACCTATGCAAAGATGCTGAATATCAACACACGGATTACATATATTTAGAATTGATAATTCAAACGAACCAAGAAATTACGTGGCGTTCCAGGCATCGACTCTGAACGCCAATATTCTTTATTGGTTAGGTTATTCACTGCAATCGTAACATTCCACGGGTCAGTACTATAGCCAATCGCAGCATCCAACCGTGTGAAACCATCAAAATTGGTTGGGTCTCTATCTAGGTTACCATTTGGATAAATTTTGGCATCACCGACATAAGTTGCTCCGACTTCACCATAAATTTTATCGGTTGGAAGATAACGAACAAACAGATTACCTGTATGATGAGGTGTGTTGTTTAATTCTTTCCCAATATTTTGTGGCTTATTGTCTTTTGTTACCTCGGTATCCATATAACCATATCCGCCACGCACGAATAGATTATCCAAAGCACGCCCAATAAAGCTAAACTCAATCCCCTTAGACTGGTGCTGCCCACCAACCACCCATTCTTCAGGTCGATTCACTGAGTCAGGTTGGTAGCGAATATTATTTTTACGAATATCATAGACCGAGAGCTGCGTATTTAAACGATTATCTAACCAATCACTTTTTACACCCACTTCATATTGTTCGTTGTATTGTGGTTTAGCATCAAATGCATCTACATCTGTATTTGCAGAAACAACATTGACACCAACACGCCCACCAAATGGCGCAAAGCTCTTACTATAAGAAGCATAAAAACTTTGACTTGCTATCGGCTGCCAAATGAAACCTACATTTGGACTAAAGCTCTCACCATCGATACTACGGTGATAATCTAAAGCGTCACTTGTCTTGAGACGATTGGTTGTTTCAGATTGAAAATAGTCATAACGACCACCCAACATGATTTTAAAATAATCATTGAAACTTATTAAGTCCTGAACAAATAGACCATAAGCTTCATTCTGATTGTAATTATGAGTTCTAATACTTAAATCACCTGTCCCTCTAGAACTGGTTCGATCTCCTGTTAACGGGTTCACATAGCCATATATGGCAGAACCATTTTTATTTTGGTTTGCTAAAAGTGGTTCTCGTTGCTCGTATGTCCAGTCAGCACCAACCAATACGTTGTGTTTGAGACTGCCTGTATCAAATTCGCCACGAATATCGAAAGTATTACTGGTGGTTTTGTTATTGGTTTGCTGCCAATAATAAATTTGTGAAATTTCACCAACATGCCCCTTACATGAACCCGCATTTGCAATCACGGTATTTTCAGTAGTACAAAGCCCACCTAAATAGAAATGATCAAAGTTTTGCTCAGCTTCTCGATAACTCACGGCCCAATGGAAATTCCAGTTTGGTGCAAATTCATAATTCAAATCAGAACGTGCAATTTGTAAAACATCATTTACATAGTCGCCCTCTTGTGCGAAACCTGTTTTGATGGAAGTACCTTGAGGAAGGGCAGAAAATGATGGACCACGATCAGGCACTCGATGTAACTTATCGTAGGTATATTGCATTGTCCAAGTGAGACCTTCATCATTTTTATAGGTAAAGCTTGGCGACAACATTTCAATTTTATTTTCAATTCCTGAACGAAAACTATCTGATTCGCCATACTCTCCTGTCAAACGTAATGCGAGGTTATCCGTTACAACTTGATTCAAATCAACAGTCGTACCATAGTTATCGTACGAACCCGTATAAATACCAACTGAACTTTTAGAGTCAAAGTTGGCAAATTTACTGACCATATTGATAACACCCCCACCCGAACTGCGCCCATAAAGCACAGAAGATGGTCCTTTTAAAATCTCAATCCGTTCAATATTTGCAGTGCTACGGCGCACTTGGCCACTTTCACGAATACCATCACGATAGATATCGCCAGTATCTGCATTAAATCCCCGAAGATTAATACCATCTCCACGCATATCATAACTTGTTGATACACCAGGTGTTCCCTGCAACATGACACTTAAATCATTTGCACCATAGATTTTATATTTTTGAACATCAATGGTATCAATGGTTTGAGGAATATCTTTTTTCTTTAGCCCATTCCGAGTCACGCTGGCTTGATCATAATCAATGTAACTTTTGATTGGATCAAGCTCACTCATCGCTTCAATTTTAATGGTTGGCATGACTGCCGTTTGTGTATTGGGTTCATTTGCAACAGCATACTGTGCTTGAATGAGCATGATGCTCAATAAACTGAGTTTAAAAATTGGCTTATGGTAAGCATTAAAACGCAGAGATTTCATAAAATTTCCAAAAAAATTCAGACAAACTTAAAAAATATAACAAACGGTACAATTTTAATAAAAATAATTCTCATTTTCATCATATTTTACATATGGTAATTATTTTCATATTTTTACTATTCAATCAAAATTAAAAAAATACATTCAAGCGATTGTAATATATATAAAATATTTTATATGAGACGATTTAATCTAAAGAGGATAAATTGACCTTCAACGATCAAAAGCTGAAAAGTAGTATTCCTTCTGCTCAGCTTTATTGATTTTTGGGTCACCGTGGAGGCTCTGCTTATCTTGCTTTATCGAGTTTTTATGAAAATCTAAGTTGTTGCTTGTTGATCTATTGAACGAACCACTTTAATCCTTACTGAAAGACTGAATTATTTGTTATCCTTTCAAGCTGCTCATTTTCCAATATTGATAAGGAATGATGACTAGTTCAAACAAAAACAACCTACACTTTTGTTCTGGTTTAGGCTGTATTTAGTTAAACTTCTTCCAACACTCTCGGATATTCTGTTTATGTTAAACACTATTAAATACATTGAAAATAAAGGGCTTAACAACAATGAATGATAATAATAGCATAGCAGATCTTTCAAACCACACCCCAATGATGCAGAAATACCTTTACATTGATTTATAAAACAATTTTTCACTAACTTCTAAAAACCTATACAACAACCTACACTTTTTCAAAATCATTAAAACAGCCTACACCGCAACCTACCCACCATTTTTTATGCCCATCAAATAAGCAATCAGATTGAATAATGTTGATTCATCATCACAGTTATAGAATAAAGGACCAAGCTAAAGCAGCAGGTATTACAAATTATATAGAGCTATTTTATAATCAAGGAAGAATTCAGAAAAGTCTAAGACACTAAATCAAATGGCAGAGGACTTTTACAAGCCGACTGCATAGAATCTCCCAAGCGGAAGTCTCCTGCAATTTCAGCACACATCATCATCCATAAGCTACTTAATTCAGATGATGTTAGAACAATATATTTATGTGAAATACACCTTAAGGAACTCAGAAATTGATAGCCGATTGAGCTAGATTCTCTACTTTTATCAACCCAAATAGATGCTACGACTATTTCAGGAATTTATATACCAACTCAAATTTAGCTATACTAAACAAAAAATATAAATTATTAAGTAAAATTAATTATAAATTTAAATAATTCCTAATAGTATTTATTCTTCTGTAACTTTTTGCTACCATTTGAATCATATGCTTTAAATACATGAAAAATATGAGAAAGAATAATTCTGGGTTTACACTTTTAGAGCTATTAATTGTTGTTGTGATTATCGGACTCTTGGCGGGGATTGTTGGCCCAAAGCTATTTAAAAACATTAACAAATCCGAGGTAACAACAGCTAAAGCCCAAGTTGATACTTTTATTAAAGCTTTAGATAACTTTAGAATCGACACAGGTCGTTACCCAACAACTGAAGAAGGTTTAGCTGCTTTATTAAAGACGCCTAATAATTTACAGGGTTGGAATGGACCTTATTTAAAGAAAAATATTCCTGCTGATCCTTGGGGAACTCAATATCAATATTCTGCACCTGGTCAACATAATGATGACTATGATGTTTTTTCATTTGGTAAAGATAAAAAGTTAGGTGGTGAAAACGACAATACCGATATTGGTAACTGGTAAATGAACAGCAGTGATGTCTTTAAAAAACTGACTTATAAACCCCATTTCAACCTCACTGTTTTTCTATACGAATTCAAAACTTTATTAGAGTCTGGATTAAGTATCGTAGAAGTTATAGATGTGTTGTTGGAAAGAGGGCAAATTTACCATGATGTTCTACAACCCATTTATGCTCATCTAAGAGCAGGTAAAACGCTTTCTCAAAGTATGTCTTATCAATCAGCTTACTTTCCTGACTTGTGTATTGCGATTATTAAGTCTAATGAAAAGACAGGAAGTTTAGTCATTGGAATAGAACGCTATTTAGCTTATACAGAAAATCTAGACAAGATCAAAACTAAGCTCATCAATTCATCTATCTACCCTCTTACGGTGTTAGTCATTGGCGTCATTATATTTTTATTTTTGCTCCTATATTTGATTCCAAAGTTTTCTCTTATCTATAGTGATTTAGATTTAAAACTTCCTTTTTTTTCTAATTTATTGATCCAGTCTGGTTCTTATATTTCTCAATATAGAGCCTATCTTATTGCTTTTATTGTTTTTATATTTATAACCACATTCTATTATAGAAAAAGTATTCTTCATATCAGTCTAACAAACTTGATCAAAATCAAGGTTTTTTCTTACTATTATAATATAGTTATTTTTACCAGATTTTATCGAGGCTTAAGCCTCATGCTTGAGGGTGGCTATCCCCTTATCTATGCATTACAAAATTGTAAAGACATCCTTGACCAAAACCAAAGAAATAAAATTCAGTTTATTGAACAAGGTTTGAAACAAGGCGAAAAATTTAGCGATTTATTAGAAAAACATAAGCTCACGACCCCAATCGCTAATCGTCTCATTAAAAGTGGGGAAACGAATGGCAATATCAGTAGAATGCTTGAAAAAACTGCTGACTTTCATGATGCCGAAATTTCTAGATTTATTGAAAAACTATCCAAAGTCATTGAACCACTTTTAATGATTGTGATTGGAAGTGGCATTGGCTTTATTGTCATCCTCCTCTACCTCCCGATCTTCGATATGGTGGGTTCATTATGAATAATCAAATACACTTAAACACACTTAAAGAAAAAGCATTAAATCATGAAAATTGGTTAGAAAAGATTGCAGCGGATCAATTCTCTGAACTGATTTCTTATTTAGAAACCTTATATAGAATCCCTTATTGGCATTCTGAAAGTAAACTTGAGGCTTCTGATCATTTAATCAGTTATCAAGAGATGTTCAGATATAACATTCTTCTTGCTAAACATCATGATCAGCATGTGTTTATTCTTCCCTCTCCTTGGCATTTTAATCTGTCTTCACTTTTAAAAGGAGAAGTTCAGAATACTCAAATTTATTTCTCAAACCCTGAGTTGATCAAGCAGCATTTACAGCAAATACAAAGCTTTTCCAACAATCAGATCGATCAAGAGCATACTCATCAAGGGGATATCGCAAATAGCGAACTTATTGAGGTCATTTCACTCAATAGTATTGCCAATGCAACCAATGAAGTGATTCAAACAGTGGATGCTGCGCTATATGATGCTTATATAAAAAAAGCCAGCGATATTCATTTTGAAAATATTTCAGGTGGGTTAATTATTCGATATCGACTTGATGGCATTCTGATTAAGGTTAAACAAATCTATCAAACCGAACTTGCTCAACAGATCGTTTCAAGAATTAAAGTTCTCGCAGAACTTGATATTGGTGAGCGCCGTGTACCACAAGATGGTCGTTTTACCATTAACTTAGAACACAAATTATTAGACTTCCGTGTCTCAATTATCCCAGGGATTTTTGGTGAAGATGCTGTTCTACGAATTTTAGATAAAGATGGCATCTTAAAACAGGGACAAAAACTTCAGTTATCTGACTTGGGATATAATCAACAATATCGAGAAAAATTGCATCAAATTGCCAGCCAACCCTATGGCATGGTGCTGATGACAGGTCCAACAGGATCAGGTAAAACCACAACCGTATACGCACTAATTAATGAAACACTCAAACCTTATGAAAAATTAATCACCATTGAAGACCCTGTTGAATATGCATTGGATAATGTATTACAGGTGCCAATCAATGCTAAAAAAGGCTTAACTTTTGCCAAGGGCTTGCGCTCAATCCTACGTCACGATCCAGATAAAATTCTTGTCGGTGAAATTCGAGATAAAGAAACTGGTGAAATTGCCATACAGGCAGCATTGACGGGACATCTCGTTTTTACCACTGTTCATGCCAATAATGTATTTGATGTGGTTGGACGATTCCAACATATGGAAATTGACCAGTTTAATTTTGTTAGCGCATTGAATGGCATTATTGCACAGCGTTTAATCCGTCTACTTTGTTCAAATTGTAAAGTACAAGAGCAAAACCGTTATATCGCCTCAGGTTGTAAGGAATGTAATCACACTGGTTATAAAGGTCGAAAAGCGATTGCAGAGATTCTGATACTGGATGATGCCCTTAAAGACATGATTATCCATCGAGCATCCTTAGCAGAAATGAAGCAAAAAGCTTTGGAATATGGCATTAGTTCCATGCGCGAGCAAGCATTGGACATGGTCGCAAATGGTGAAACTTCATTGGAGGAGGTCAACCGTGTTACCTTTAAATAAATCCAAACCTCGATATTATATTACCCAACAACAACTCTATCTCATTACTGAAACTCAGCTTGAGCCTTTAGGGCAACTTTCAGAACTCTTTTCGAGTAGTGAATTGGCTGAACCTAGCTTTGTTTTTTTAAGTGCTGACTGTTATGAAATTTTTATCAACTCGGCAGAACAAAGCTACGATCCAGCGCAGTTCAAAAAGCAAAACCAAAGTCATTTTTTACAGCATTTCCCTCACCTTGATATTGAAAATTATCAGCTTTTCTTTGATCAACCTCAGTTTAATCAACCTTATTTAGGTATTGCTATTGAAAAACAATGGTTGGAAGCACTGAAACAATATCTAGATAAGCGTAAATTTTTCAATACGAATATTCAGCCGCTGGCGACTTATCTTTTTAGAAATGACTTAACGCAAGAACAAGCTTTTTCCTGCTTAGAACCCTCAGCAGAGACCATATTTATTAAAGTGAATCATGTACTTGATATGATTCTTTGTAAGCCTAGAGCAGAGATAACAACATTGTCTTTCCAAACATGGATGGGCATAAAATGAGTTTTACCATTTATGACCATAAGCGTTTCAAGCATCCGATCAGATATTGCCTGTTATTTGTATTGTTAATAATCGCTGTATTGATATTCATGAGCATATGGGAAAAACAACAACAATTTACGGCCCAAGAAGAAAGCCTACTCACCTTGCAAATGCAATTAGAAAAACTGAATAAGCAGGCTAAACAAACATCCAAAGCTTTGGTATCAAGTCATCCTACAGACATTTTGCAAATTATTGATCAGTTGAATCAATATCCTAGAGAAACAATTCTATTAAAAAAATTAGAATATAAAAAAAGCCTGAATCAGTTTGAAATTTCAGGGCAAGCAAGTTCCATTGAAGATTTAGGTTTGTTTAATGCATTTTTATTAAAAAACCAACAGGTTCAAAAAGTTGAAATACTTTCAACCTCAGCATTGCCTGAAAGTAAGACCTATAAAGTTGAGTTTTCATTAAAGGGTACACTATGAATCATCAAAAATTTAAATGGGTCATGTACCAATCTATTGATCGACTCACCAAAATTGATCTCATGATTGCCTTTTTCTGTCTATTTTCAATCTTCAGTTACCTTTTGGTATTGCCCCAATATGAGCAAAATCTGAATACAATCGTGTATGAAAATAGTGAATTACAACGTGAAGTGAAAAGAAGTATTAAACAACAAGATATACAACATGTCTCCAGCAAAACACTAGCAGGTACAGCTCTGATCGAGATTTCTAAATCTTATCAATATGCGAATGTTCAAGTTCTAGATGCAAAATACGATCCACAGAATCAACAAGTTCAGTTACAGCTACAGGGTGAAATTAGTAAGTTACTTGAAACGACCCGTAATTTAAAACAGTACCAAAATATCCAATTGTTAAGTCTAAGTCTTGTACAAGATGATTTAAAGAAACAGCCCAATCTAAATGTCGTTTGGCAAGTGCAGGAACAGCAATGATCAGACAGTTTCTTTTGATTTCCGCATTAACAATTACACTCGCTTTGACAGCTGCGACATGGTTAATGCCCACACCTTATCAAAGCATAGCGCCGACAGAAGCTGATTCTTCTAAAATATCATCAGAATTTCATTCTCTAAAATTGCAGCAGGAAGCATATCAACAGCATGAAATATTTAAACAATTTCTAGTGATCGATGATGTACCCCAAAAAACGATTCCCCCTGTAATGACACCAATTACTAAACCAATTAAAACTGCGCCAGTGATTCAAGCGGCTCCACCTGTGACTCCACCTAATTTCCAATATATTGGTCAAATGGTTGACCCAGATGGCGTCAAAAAGATTTTTCTGTCTAGTGATGAGGAAACCTATGTGGTTAAAGCAGGTGATGTACTCGGCAATCGTTGGAAAATCAACGCAATTCAAAATGACCAAATCACGATTCTTGATTTGACCAACCAACAATTTTTTGTACTTTATATTTAAATGATGATGAAAAAATATTATTTATGCGCAACGTTGTTCTGGGGAACAGTCATTTACTCTTCTGTTGCACTTGCAAACGAAGATCTAGCCTCTTCACAACCATCATTACTGGATAAAAAGATTTCTCTTAATTTTAGAGAAGCCAATGTCAGACAAGTGATGGATGTCGTATCTCAAACTGCAGGGATTAACTTTATCTTTGACAGTGATGTTGGGAAAGATCTCAAAACTACAATTTACGCCAGTAATGCAAAAATCTCAGAAACCCTCGATCTGATTCTAAAAACCAATAAACTTCGCTATAAAGTTGTAAATCAAAATACTTATTTGATTTTTAACGATACCGCAGATAAAACCCAGCAATACGAAGACCTACAAATCAAAACCTTTGTTTTAAAAGCGGGCGATCCTAAAAAAACACAAGACGTTTTAAAAACGATTTTAAATCCTAAATTTATCTACATTGATGATAAAAATCGACTGATTACTTTACGTGACCGTCCTGAAATTTTACAAGCCGCAGAAAAGTTGATTCAAGTCTATGACCAACCTGATCCAGAAGTGGTTTTAGAAGTTAAAGTTTTTGAAGTCAGTAATGAGATTCTAAATAATTTAGGTATTGCGATTCCAAGCAAAGTTTCTTTATCACCCATAGGTATATCAGCTCAATCATCAAGTGTCGTTTTAAATGATTTACTTAATCTATCTAAAGACCGTATGACTGTAGGGGGTGTTTCTCCTCTTGTTACCTTAAATCTGCAAGATACTAATGGTCGAGTTAATCTACTTGCCCGCCCCTCGCTACGTGTTAAGAATTTAGAGAAAGCTAAAATTGTGGTGGGTGATAAAGTACCTGTGATTACGTCAACCATGAATCAGGTCTCTAGCTCAGTAACTGAGTCGGTGAGCTATTTAGATGTCGGATTAACCCTAGAAGTTCAACCTGAAATTCAGGTGAATGATGAAGTTGGGATTAAAGTTTCTTTAGAGGTTAGCAATATTGTCAAAGAAATTCGAACCAATACAGGTTTATTGACCTATCAAATTGGTACGCGAAATGCGAATACGGTTCTGCAACTTAAAGATGGTGAAACTGAAGTTTTAGCAGGTTTAATTCGCGAACAGGAACGTAAGAGTTCAACCAATATTCCATTCTTAGGTAGACTACCTGTCTTGGGGCCTCTATTTTCAAGCCGATCCAAAGACAAAAGTCGCTCAGAAATCCTGTTATCAATTACTCCCAAAATTATTCGTCGTAATACCGAACGTTTAAACTATACCAATGCCTTTGATTCTGGTACACAAAACTATATTAGTTTAAACAACAATCAAAACTCCTTAGCCCAATTCAAAGGTGAAATCTCAGGTTCATCCTCAGATAATCCTCCGCCATCAGCTTACATCCCTGTACCACCACCTCAGCCTGTGGCACAACCCCAAAGCACTTCAGAGAATATTATTAACCTCAATGTACCTGAGCAGATTATCAGTACTGACCCATTAAATGTATTGGTAGAAGCTCAATCTATTGCCAAAGGCTCAAAAGTATTGATCAAGTTTGATCGTCACGCCTTTAATCTATCTGATGTTCGACTAATGACAAAAGCCAGTCAGTCTGTGACCTACAATACCACTTTAGAAGGCATTGAAATTGTGGTGAATGATGATCTCAAGCAACAGTCTCTCGCTTTATTAATTTTACAACCGCTACCAGGTTATAAGGGCAAAGGGGAAATTACCTTAGCCAGTTCACATGATCAATTTGGTCATCGAACTGATCGCAAGACAGTGGAAGTAAAATAATCATGTTCGCGAGGATGCGAGGCTTTACCTTAGTTGAAATGTTAGTGACCCTCACCCTCATTTCAATTATTGCCTCTATGGCTTTTCCACTGATTCAGTTGGATCAAAAACGTCGTCAGGAACGTGAATTGAAAGATGCACTGATACAAATACGTACTGCTTTGGATAATTACAAGCAGGCAGTTGATGAGGGAAGAATTTATATGCCTGTTGATAGTTCTGGTTATCCCAAAACATTGACGGATTTAGTTGATGGCGTTCCTGATCTTAAAGATATTAAAGGACGCAAAATCTATTTTTTAAGACGTATTCCTACTGATCCGTTTGTACCTGACCAAGCTAATGGAGCAGAATCATGGGCGCTGAGAAGCTATGCCAGTCCTGCCGATGCACCTGAAGCTGGAGATGATGTCTATGATATTCACTCCAAAAGTAAAAAACTCGCTTTGGATGGAACTCGTTATGACAAATGGTAAGTTCAAAATCCAGCGTGGTTTTACCTTGGTTGAACTTTTAGTGGTGCTGGTGATTATTGCCTCATTACTCAGTGTGGTTTTGCCTCGATATATTAAGAGTTTAGACAAAGCAGAAGAGTCTGTGCTTAAAAGTGATTTAGCAACGATTCGAATTTCGATTGATCGGTTTTATTCTGATAAGGGACGTTATCCTAAGAATTTAAATGAGCTAGTATCAGAAAAATATCTAAGACATATTCCAGTTGATCCGATTACCAAGCAGGCGAATTGGCAGCCTATCTATATCAATATGGATGGTGAACAGGTTATGTATGACATAAAAAGTAATGCCAAGGGAGTATCCATAGATGGTAGCAACTACCAGACTTGGTAAATCCCAACAAGCAGGCATGACCTATGTTTTTTTCTTATGGTTTATTCTGGTTTATGGAATTTTATTAGGTAGCTATATCGAAATCACCTCAACGCAGACGAAACGTCTTAAAGAACAAGACTTTATTAATACAGCTCAACTGTATATCAAAGCTTTAGAGCACTACTATAAAGATCATCAGGTTTTACCTAAAGACATCAAACAACTTTTATGTGATGGTCAGACTTATCCTTGTAAACGCTATCTCCGCCAATTGTATAAAGATCCACTGACTCATCAATCTTTTATTTATATTTATGATGAGCAGAAGCAAATCATTGGTGTCAAATCCAATGCTAAAGGAAACGTTATTAATGCAAAATTGCGAGAGAGTTATCAAACTGACTCTTATCAACAATTAGAACTAAAAGTAATAACACAAAAAACATATAGTATAAAATATTAGAAATTCCACCGCACAGCGGTGGAATTAGAGAATCGCATTGGTTTGATTTTTTAGCTGTCAATTATAAGATTGATGTGTGTTGATAAATGAGGAGACTTTAACTTGGTAAACTAACCCTACTCATCAGGAGTTTACCATGAGCAAAAAACAAAAAAATTACACAGCAGAATTTAAAGCTGAAGCAATAAAAGCTATTGATTCAAATAATGGTAATGTCTCAGAAACAGCAAGACAACTTGATATTTCCATGCAAACCTTGTCGAATTGGTATAATAAAGCAAAAGCAGGAACACTTGTAGCTACACAGCAATATTCACCTGATCTCGTTGCTTTGCTTGAAGAAAATAGAAAGCTAAAGCAACAACTTAAAACTGCTGAAATGGAAAGAGAATTTCTAAAAAAAGCAGCAGCGTACTTTGCCAAAGAAAGTCAGTAAGGTACGCATATATGAAACAGCACAGAAATATATACCCAGTCGTCATGATGGCTAAGCTACTTCATGTTTCAGTTTCACAGTTTTATGACTGGTTGAAGCGTGGCTTGAGTAAAAGAGCTATCAAAGAAATCAGCAGACACTATTGGTGAAAATAGCCCATCAAGAAAGTTATGGTTATATTCGCTTAACTAAACACTTACAGTCACAAGGCATCAAAATAAATCAGCATGCAGTTCGTTGCATTAAAAAACTCAACCACTTGTACTGTAAACGTCATAAGCGTTTTAAAAGAACGATAAATAGTGATCACAATCGTAGTGTTTATAATAATTTATTGGAACAACAATTTTCAATGCAAGCTCCGAATCAAGCATGGGTCAGTGACATTACCTACATTTGGACAGCTGAAGGATGGCTATATTTAGCAGCGTTGAAAGATCTTTATAGCAAACAAGTGATTGGTTATAGTTTGAGTGAACGGATGACGACACAGCTTCTTTGTAATGCGCTCAGCATGGCGATTCGCAATCAAAAGCCACCTCAAAACTTAATTATTCACTCGGACAGAGGCAGCCAATATTGCAGCTATGAATATCGAAACATGCTTGAAAAATATGGATTTCAGGGTTCGATGAGTAAAAAAGGCGATTGCTTTGAAAATGCACCGATTGAAAGCTTCTGGGGCATATTAAAAAATGAGTTAGTTCATCATCGTCACTATAAAACAAGGGAAGAAGCTAAAGCAGATATTATAAAATACATAGAGCTATTTTATAATCAACAAAGAATTCAGAAAGGTCTGGATTTTAAGACACCAAATCAAATGGCAGAGGACTTTTACAGGTTCGCTGCTTAGAATCTCCCAAGTGAAAGCCTACTGTTTTTTCAGCACACATCAATGCCGCTATAGACCGAATTTTTGTAAAACCTAAAATTAAAAATACTAGCGTTACCAAACTAAAACCGAATACATCAGAAATAGGACATTAGGTCTTTATAGCGGATTGACACCACCTCCACAACTTATAAAAATTGCAACAATTCTAATCATTTACCATTGAAAAAACTGATAAAAATAAATTAGAAAATATTAAATAATACATTAAAAAATGCAAAAACAATGTCATCCTCCTACTTCGAAAAAAAACAAAAATGAAAAAAACTGATAAAAACAAATTTAAAAAGCTAAAAAATATAAAAAATATACTTTCCATACAATCCCTTAAAGAGGTGAATTAAATTAAAACCCACCTCTACAAATTAAACTAAATTATTTGATCGCCACATACAAATATAAGGAATAATTGCATTCAAAATTAGATATAACCCTATATGAAATTTAAGCAGTGAAAATGCAAAAACTATGATTAAGCTACAAAATATCGCCATAAATATTCCAACCCATAGTGGAATATTATTCGTTGAAAACCGCTCATTAGCAATATTAAATGAAATAAAGAATAACCCCACACCTAATATAAAATATAAAATATAAATATAAATTGGTAAATTATTCATATAAATATAATCAAGCACCACAGTTTTTTTCCTCTTTTATAGCATCAGGTAATAACACCCCTATCAACCAAGAATTAAACCCAATCCATGCTGCTATAGACCTTATATTACTAAGTCCAAGTATTAAAAATATTGTTGTTACCAAACCAAAACCCAACACATCAGAAATAGGACATTTAGATTTGTACAAATCATACATACCAAACACTAAAGTAAGAATACTCATAACTAATGAGAATATAAAAACCACTAATATTAGTGCAGATCCAGCAGGTAACAGTAATGCTAACAACCCCAATATTGCTAAGCCAGCACCAACTAAAGGTCCATTTAAAGCATCTGATAAAACATCAATTGCTCCTCCATTTAATCCTCCACTAATCATATAAGCACCGCTACCTGTATTGGGGTCAGTGATAATATAACCACTTCCATTCCAAGTATTAAAATTAATTTTAGTCTGGCTTATCGTAACAATTTTACCTGCTGCAATAGCATTACGCACATCTGTAGTTACCTGGTTACTATGATTAAGCTCAGGTAATATTTTATCAATATTGGACTGATCAATCTTATAAATTTTTTGACCTTGCGATGAGGCTATCTGAAGGACCTTAACTGCGCTCACTCCTGCTACATTCTTTTTTAGACTATTCGGATCATTAAAGAACATCTCTGGTATTTGATTTTCATTTAGACTTTGACGTGGTCCTTGCGACTGAGTAAAAGCCAATACATTAGATTGTTTATTATCACTATCTACAATAGTTGCACCTATACGGTCAATATCCATCACCATACCTGCAAATTTTGCAGTTCTTAACACTCCCCAACTATAAACACCCTGTAAACTGGTTGAGAATGTCCCAAAACTCATAAACGAATTATTAATAATACCAGATGGACGTTCTTGAACTTCGTCCTGAACATCATTAATACCAAAGTAACTCTGAACCACTGATTGAAGCATTGTTCCAGTGACATCATGGTTATTTAGCGTTTTAATCTGAGCATCATCTTTACTCTCAATCTTGGTTTTGGCTGCTTCAAGTTTGGCTTTTAACCGTTCCATTTGCGGTTTGCCAATGCCTTGCATATTGTAACCAATTGCATGGTATTCACCTGCACTGAACTGTTTGTTTGGCAAGCTCCAGTTATTATTTGGACTCATAAAACCCATTTGTGCTTGTATTTCTGTACCTAAAGCATAGCTTGGTAAGGTCTTTAAAACTTGGCCATCCAGTGTAATTTCACCTGTCATCCGAATTGAACTGGATAAAGATTTTGGTAGCTTGCTAGGGTCAATGTTGCCACTGGCATCTGGTTTTGGCAATGCATTCACAATCGCTTGTGCATCCGCATCTGTGCTTGGACGGAATGAGAGTGCCAATGACTTACCACGTAACTGAGTGCTTGGAATCTTAAACTGTACCGCATAGCTTCCCATCTGAGATGCATATGGGTCAGTTGCATCATACACATTCAGGTGAAAATAATGACGCATGGTGTCAGGTAAAGTATGGTAGTCACGTACTACAGCAACCACTTCATAAGGCAATACAGGACTCAGCATCTTACTTTTATAAGTCTTGATCTTGCTTGTGCCTAACACATCGCCCACTGTTGCGGTTGGATGTTGTTGCTTAAGGTAGGCTTCAACCTTATCTTGATAGGCTTTGGTTGCTGTTTCAATATTAGTGGCATTCAGGTTTTGTACACTACCATTGGCTTCATCAACAGTTGCACCTTGTTGCGCTTTGTTTAAGAAATCTTCGGCATCAAATGGCACAGCTTTAGCTAAGTCAATGCCTTTGGTTCGTTCATAACGCTTATAGCTTGCATCCAGTGGCACCCAACTATCTTCAATATTTGGATTATTTTGTCCACTGGTCTGTATCGCACCTTTACTTGGTATGAAGTCTAACTTGGCTTCGACCCACATATGTTCCATACGTAAATGGGTTTCTTTACCGCCATTGGCAATGATCAAATTCGGTACACCACCTTGCCCGATCAAGTTTCCAACAGCACCCAAATTATTGACACCACCGACCCAGTCTTTGGCAACTTCAGCAGGTACATCAATCGTTCCTGAGACATAGCGAGCTGGAATACCTGATGCACGTAACAAGGCTATCAGTAAACTACTGGTATCAGTGGAATTGCCTCGTTTGGTTTCCAGTGTATAGGCTGAACCTTGAATTGAACCGTAGGTTGGCACAAACTCAATATTGTCATATACCCATTTATAGATTTTCGCAGGGTTATGATTCAACTGTGCTGCAAGGTCTTTGATCTCTTGACTGATTTGTACATCTTCATTAGCAGTTAAATCTTCTGCTTGGGTTGCCACAGGGAGTGAAGCCAGTACAGGCCATTTATTTTGATCATTCAGTGTCATACCATTAAAAGCAATTTTCTGCCATTGTCCCACACTGGTACTGGTAAACACAGTTGGAGTCGCTTGTTTCCAAAGTTGGTCTGGACTCAAGGTTGAGGCATCTGCCAATGACTTATATTTGGGATTAATACTGATTTTATCATTTTTAACTTGATAGTGTTCTAGTGCAGGCGCAAGCTTTTTAAAGTCCTGTGCGGTGACAGGAGCTGGAACTTTGCTATCTGGTCGTCCCCAAGGCAACTCCTTAAAGTCGCGTTGTAGTTTCTTGGGTTCCCACTGCTTCATCTGATTGGAGATTTTATCCAGTGCAGTATTACGACTCGTTGTATCTTTTGCTGCTGCCAATTGATCAAATAAACCATCCATAATCGTTTGACGTTGTTCGATCAGTTTTGCCGTTTGTTCCTGACGGGCAATAATACTACTCGCCACTTTCTTGACTTTAAACTGCTGTGCTTCCTGACGAATGTCTGCAACGGCTTTCGCTGTTTCTTTGGCAATGTTACTGCGTAATTCTAAAATCTGTTTTGCTGTTGCAGCTCTTAATGATTCTTGTTGCTGGTTTAATTTCTGTAATTGAGCAGCACTCGTTTTTGCAGTAGGGCGCAAATCCATTAAACGCATTTGCATTTTCTTGACCAACTCTTGCATCTGCTCCAAATCAGATTGGCTGACTGAACCCTCAGTGCCTGGTTTGACTCGTCCAAAGGCTTCCTGTTCAATTGCTGCCATGGCAGGTACAGAGAGTACCCCTGCATGACAAAGCACAATTGTCCCCGCTATACAGCGTTTTAAAGTTTTACTAAATTTCATTGTTTCACCAAGTGTTAAAACTTATTTTCATATTTAAACTATTGTTAGAGTGGCATGACTCAATCGATATGCCACTCCATCTACTTTAAAAACCTACTGCTACTGATTGTTTTGATACCACTGTATTTGCAGGGTACGAATCAGTTCATCTAACTCCTTTCTCGCTGCTTTGGCATCAATGTTGTTTAAACGATCCATCACTCCTCCTGCTTCGGCATAACCTGCAATCGCAAGGTCATGTAAGCCTAAGCTACTGTGAAGTTTGGCTGTTCCCAACAAGGTCTTGATTGCCGTGACCTGCACCAAATCGGTGAGTCCCACGCGCCATTTACGGACTTCCCCATCAAGTAACGCTATTCGTTCATTGCTTCCACGTACAAGGAAACGGTATTCCTTACTATTCAATGCAGTTACACTGGTATCTGTACCGTTATAGACATTGACCTTTATCGCATGGGTCCCGGCATTACTCGGTAATATGATTGGCAGGGTCATATTCTCTGCCTTTACCGCATTGAGTGTGACTGTAAACTTCACCTGATTGTTACTGACTGTACCTGCTCCTAGCCATTGCGCTCCAATTGGAAGTTGTACGACAACTGTTGCTTGGGCATTTTGGTTCGTATTCAACTTAACACTGAGATATACAGGTTCTTTCGGTGCATAACTCAAGCGTTTAGTTGCATCTATTTGTTGGTAGTTCAGGCTTTGCTTTAATACGTTCTTCCAACCTTGCTGCTTGGTCGTTGATGTGGATCCATCCGTCATTAAACTTCTGAGCAAGTCAAAGGATAACGCCAGTGGCTTACCATCACCGTAGTTAGCCGTCACTATCGCTGGATATTTGGCTTGGCTGTTACAGTTATAGAATTTCAAATCAACAATCGTCTCTATCGATGTTATCCAATCTTTGTTAAAGCCTGCACAATAGCGTCCATCATAGTCTGCGGTGACTTTGGCTCTTGGACCTATGTACCAAGCTAAGGTATCTCCAACTGGGCTCAACACTGGTAGGTTGGTTGCATAAACTGGTTCGTGTACTTTCATTTCACCCTTGGTGAGCAATAGATGTCCACGGTAGCGAATGTCTGTGAGGTTCAATAATTCATAGTTGGTCCAGTCCAATATTCCTTTGTCGAATAAGACTGATTCGCCATTAAAGCTCAATTCACGTAGTTCATCGTTGGTACTAATGTGGAATTTCTCAACCGCACCCAATACCCAATAATTGTTATAGCGTCCGCTACGCATGAGTTTTTTAAACTCATGCGGACTATAGGTAATTTTATAATTCAGTCCTGTTTCTAATTTAATCTCATTCAGATAGCGATTGAGGGTGTTTCCACGTTCACTAAAGCAAGCATAATTAAATTTACCAAATCCCCAATTCAGTACTGATTTATGCCAGCCTGCTTCACAGCTGTAGTACACCAGAAGTTGGTTATTAACTTGTTTGTAGTCGGGTAGTTCAACTTCAACAGGTATTTGGATCAATTTAAAACTGGCTTGGGCAAGTGGTTTTTCTTGTCCTGAACCTGCAATATAAGTCAATGCTGCAGTAATACGGTCTCCATTTTGTCCCTGTGTTTTCCAACTTAAGCTTTGCTGGTAGCTTTGTGCCTGCGCAAGTTGGTTGGCTGTGGTACTCAATGTTGCAATCGCATCAACATCATCATTTTTAAATAAGCGGATATTTAACGGCAAATTCGACCAAGCTTCACTGCCTGTATTTTGGACTTGAAGGTTCAGTAAGACATTATTTCCGACAGGAACTTCGTTTGGTGTTGCACTTAATGCGCCCACAAGCCCTAAGCCAGTTTGGGTTGAACTGAGTACGTTAAAACTGGTTTGACGAGTATAACTTTGCTGTCCTAATGTGGTGGTGGTACGAACGGTATAGCTGCCTGCCTTTGTATTGGAAAGTTGTAATGGATATTGTTCCTGTTTTAGGGTATTGGCAGCCAGTTGTGGATATGCAGCTGTGCGACTAAAAATCACCTGCCCATTACTATCCAGCACTTCGATGAGAACTGTTGCAGCACCGCCAAGGTCATTGCTTGAGGTGTTTTGTAACTGCATTTCCAGTGTTACCAATCCATTGACTGGATATTGTTGTTTATCTGTGCGTATCCGTGTATCGGTCAAACCATTTGTAGATGCCGAGCTTTGTAGTGTCAGCGTATTATTGGCTGTCGCAATCACACTGCCTTGTTTTATTAGGTCTGTTTGTACTCGATATTGTCCGCTATAAATCCCAACCAATGACCAAGCTAATGCTTGGCTATGCTGATCATTAGCTTGGTTGGCAGCAGCAAGACTCACCTCATAGCTGGGTAAGGTTACAATGAGGTTATTGGCACTGTCATAAATGCTGTGTCGAACTGTTGCTCCGCTGGCAAAGCTACCTAAGTTACTGACATTGGCCGTGATCTGTACATTTTCACTGGCTTGGTAAGCTGCCTTGTCCAGACTTGCAGATAATCCTAATGATTCATAGCCACCTGTGACGCTTAAGCGAGCGGTGTTATTGGTTTCAGTATATTCTTGAATCTTAACCGCATTGCTTTGACCGATATCATTGGCAATAATCACAATCTCGCCAAAGTCTGCCAGATTGCCTGTATAGCTATAGCTCACATCCTCATATTCACCCGCATTGAGGGCTTTGGTTGTAAGGATTGTTCCCAATAAAGTACCTTTTTCTCCATTGGCTGCTTGCTGTGCTGTGACTCGATAGAAACTCACAGGCAACGCTTTGGCAATCGCTTTACCACCTGCATTACCAATCCGTACTGTAAACTCTGCTTTATTTAAGCCACCCTGATCGTTCACTCGGATATAAGATGCTGTCGGATCTGATGCTGCTACACTTTCTGCTAAGATAGGTAAATTTACCCTATAAGTATTATGAGTTTGCCAATGATTTATTTCTTTCGCAGGCACACTCAAATCATCATTGATATTGGTGACATGGTAACTATATTGATTCCAAACATTACGAGTATTCGCCCAGTCCTTGTTCTTACCTGAGATCATCCGAATACCTGAAATAGTTTTATTTCCTGCTGCTGGGGAGTCTTTATCAGCTGTGACAATAATATCAGCATGCCCATCTGCATCAGCGTCAACAACAATTGGAGATTCAATAAACGTCCCTGAAGGATTCAGCATCTTCCAAACCGTTTCTCCTGTTTTACCATCGCTTATATAAAAATTTAATTCATCTTGATGAACTACTTCTAAAATCCCATCATTATTAAAATCAAAGACTGTCGTACCAACGATACCCGAACTACCATCAAAGATTTTTTTTGACCAGATTATACTTCCATCACTTCTCATTGCAGTTAATACAGAAGTCGCACTAATTAAGATATCTTTTTGTCCATCATTGTCTAAATCTGCAACAGTGATTGGACCTCCTGATGCAATATTAGAACCAGGAACAGTATAATTTCTTAATACTTTCCCTGTCGCATCAACAATAACAATCTCCCCAACTCCACCAGAAACTGGACCATCGCCACTAAAAATCAATTGAGCTGTACCAAGATTTAAAACATCAGCAATCGCAACAAATTTACGCTGTTGCCAAGCGGTTTTAAAATAATTAAATAATATTTTAATAGATGGTTTCACTCCACCAACATATTGTCCAACTCCTGTAGTGCCTATAATCTCTTTAGTCCCATCACCATCAATATCAGACACAGCTAAAATTGAACCAACAGTTGAATTGGTTAATTTAACCCCATTATAATAATCAAAAATATTACCCATATGCATAATCTCAGGAATACCATCTGAATCCAAATCAGATGAAATCACTGAGTTATAAAGTGAATCCCCTATTTGTTGATTATTTAATATTTTTTTAAGAACACCATTATTATTATATATTTCTAAATATCTGCTTTTCCCCCCAGGTGCGATAACATCTGGAACATTATCTCCATCTACATCTGCAATTAAAGGGGTTGAAGTATTATAAAGCAAAGGAATTTTCCATTCTTCTTTACCTGTTTTACTATTGATTGCAATAATATTTTTACTTGGTGTATAGGTAGTAAATAAAATTGTTGACGCATCACCCAAACCAATTTTTCCATCTTGGTTAGTATCATGTAAGGGTGCTGCAACAGCAGATATTAATCCACTATATTGTTGTCCGTCCTTTTCATCTTGATAATAATGCCATTTTATTTCCGTATCTAACGTCCCTTTTTGAGAACTAGTCTCTGCTGCATCACTGGTCAAACGAATATTATTGTTCTCATCTTTCTCCGCGACTTGCTTCGTACTATCTACCCATACAGCAATGGGTGCATCCCTAAATAAAGACTTCCCTTCAATCTGTAAACTAACCTCTACCTCTTCCTTAATCTCTAAACCTTTTGGTAACTTGGTTTTACCAAATACAATCTCACCTTCATCAAAGATGCGATTGTTATTGGTATCCGCAAAGGCAACTATTTCTACTTCTTGCGTTTTGGTAAATGCTTTATTACCAATATTTCCAATCTTTGCTTTTAATATACCTGTCGTCTGCAAACTTTGTTGATCTGTACTTAAACCAGAGGCATCCGTTGCCATAACCTTCAGATCAGGCATACTCGTATCTGCCGATAGTGGGCGTAAACGCATTTCTCCTAGATTCGCAACTGCCCCCTCAATATATTGCTTATCAACATAACGCGTTGTACTTAAATGGGGTGTTGAATCAACCTGTACTTTAATCAGATCAGTATTTAAGTTTTTTACACTAAAGCCTCCAGATGCATCTGTTTTACCTGTATACAACTGTTGATTATTGTCTTGACGATATACAGTGATATTCGCACTTGGAATGGCTTTATTTGTTTGGGAGTCGACTACAGTTCCCTTTAACTCATAAACAAGTAAAGTGAGCTTAAGTTGTACGGGTTGGATTTGATTTGCTGTGAGGCTAAGAATCGTTTCTGCACTATCTTGATAACTTGGATGCTTCGCTGTTAAACGCCAGCGTCCTGCCGTCAACTCGGCTAAAAGCTTGGTACTATTTACCCCCTCTGGTGAGGTAAAGCTTTGTTGCTGTATCACCTGATTATTATTATCTAATTTCTCAGCCAGAATGGTTGGGTTTTGAATTGCCACACCATTAGCATTAACCACTGTAACCTCGAACTGACCTGTAGCTAATGCGGGATCAGGCTGAGTTGGATTGCTAGGATTCTGGGCAAAGAGCTGAACTGTACCGATATTCGCAGTTTGTCCCGCAGGCAGGTTAATATTGATACTTGGACCTTGATAATTTACTTTTTCAAAGCTTAGGGTAAAGCTGCCTGCTGGGGTTTTATCCAATACAAACTGACCATTCGCATCTGTTTGGCCAACTACTACACCATTTTTTAGAATGGATACGCCTGTGAGAGTAGTTCCATTGCCATCCGTTACTTTCCCTATTACATTGCCAATATAGGCCTGCTCAGAGCTGAGTTGAGGTGAAAAATCGGATGTACTTCCTGCTGTGACAGTACCTGAGCCACTCGCTGCAACATAGCCATTTGCTGCCACACTTAGTGTAAATGCCGCAGGTTGTGCCAATGTGATCTGATAGCGACCTTCTGCATTGGTTGTGGCGGTCAATGTATTAGTTCCACTGACCAACTTAACCTGAGCTCCAACCACTGCTTGACCCGTGGTCTTGTCTGTTACCTGTCCTTGAACTAATGCACTTGTTACATTTGCCCGACGAGCTAATTCCATTTGCCCTAGGTTGAGACTTTCTCCTTGCCTTAAGGTCACTTGAAAAGTCAGTGAACCAAAGCCTTCTTTCTCTACTATAAAGTGATAGTCCCCAGCTTTCACATCTGTGAATACAATGCTGCCATCTTCTTTGGTTTGTACATTTAAAGAAGAAGCACTATCTGCTGAGCTACTGATCTTTGCATCAGAAATATTAGCTTTAGTCTCTGCATCAATCACACTAAAACTAATCGTAGAAGTGACTGGATTAACCGCTGGTGTTGATTGAGTCTTTAATGAACGTAAAATAATTGAAGTTGTATACGTATCTTCATTCCAACTACCATCTTGGGCTTGTTTCTCCAATACTTTGGTTTTAAAAGCAGAGCGTGCAGGGCTATCTACGCCTCGATAAGGATGTAAAGCTTCATTTAATAAAGCATCAAGAAAAAGTTGCTCTGAATTTTCTGTCCACGACCCAGCACTAAGTTGTTTCGATTCTAGGTAATTTACTGTTTTTAGTGCAACAGCATTATATTGTGGATATGCTTTTAAATAATCTGTTAAAGCTGTTAAAGCATATGCTGTAACGTAGTATTCGTCCAAAGAAACAATCTGAAATGCACCTGTTGTTCTTTGCTGGCTTGCAAGGTATTCCAATGCCTTAGATATTTTTATAGTGTCTGAGGAATTCACCTGTTTAAGTGCAAGTAACACCCATGCTGTATCTAAAGGATTACTTTGCCAATCGGCTAAATGACCAAAGCCACCATCCTGATTTTGATAACTTAAGATTTTATTAACAATCTGATCTGTCGGTTTTTGTTGAATTTTCAATAAAATAGCAGCACGTACTAATGCTTCTGTGCTTTGTTCATCATTCAATAATTCATCAGTATTTATACTATTATTTGTTTGACTATATAACCCTAAAGTAACTTCTTTCTCATATATAGCTTGCAATTCAGTCGATATATTAGAACTATTTGTATTTTTTAACCAAGTAATTCCCTGCTGCTCGGTTGCAGAAGAATTTTGATTTACGCCTGCCACCATACCGATGCCAAATAATAATTTCTGCCAAATTTTTAATGACATTTCAGCCCCTTAATATTTAAGTTTTATTTAATAATAAAGATGTAAGTTATTAATTTTATTGAATTTACATAAAAAAAACAATCATTTACATTCTAATACATAAATAACTTATAATATTTACATTCTGCTGTAAGTCTTTTGAATGCCCTGATAGTAAGACGATACCTCCATTGATGCTATTCTGATTTTGAATCATCCGTATAAAACTCATCAAGAATTGCAGCCCATTGGATATTATTAATCAAAAAAAGAGAGCCTAAGCTCTCTCAGCGTTGTGCCATCTTGGACTCAATCCATTGATTGATTTCCAAAGCTGACCAGCAAATACGATTTTGTGTCATTTTAATTTTCTTTGGAAAAGTCGAATCGTAGTATGGAGACTTTTCGTTCATTATGTCATAAACAGTAGAACGACTAAGACCTGTGTACTCTACAACCTGTTTAATACTAATGAGTTGATGTACCTGAAAAGTTTGACCTGTGAACGCATTCATGATGTTTTTCTCCCAATCAATGATGCGAGCGCGATTTCGCTCAAATAATAGAGCTCGCTGTAAGAAAAAACGTCCTGCTTTCACCCATTCAATTCAAAGCCTGCACCGACTGCTGCAACCCTTTCTGAATATCCTGAACATGAGTGAGATCATGCGTTTGCTGATACTCTGTTTTAGATTCATCGTTGTAAAACTCCTCCACGATATCCAAGCCTTCTTCACTTCCAACCTCAAAATGAGCATTGCCATAACCCTGCCGTGCCACATGATCCAAAGCTTCCTGATAAAACCCTGCTGTCTTACTTTGTTCATCCATCTGTTTGGCTGAGCTAATCGCATCTTTCAGGTTTGTGCCATCACGTAAAGTTAAATCCACATAGTAGATCGGAGTACGATAACTTTGTGTTGTGCTTTTGCCTCTCAGAGTAAGTTGCAATGGCAGGCATGAAAGTAAATCACCTGAAGCTGCATGGTAATAGCGAAGCCGTGCTGCTAAGGTGCGAATGCTGTTAAAACCTGTGGTTCTAAAGATGAATGTGCCAAACTCATCTGATTCATCTAAATTGACATACAGCCTGCCATAAGGTTTACACAACCCACCCTGTGCCAGTGGGCATAAATCAGGTGATGGGCATGGATGTTGTTCAACTCCGCTTTGCCCAAGTCGCTGACAAGTTTCTCCATTGCCTGAGCAGATTAATCGTCCAGTTTGGCGATCAAATAGGCTGTACTCTGCCCGTAAGTTCAGTTCAGGATCATTGAAGATCATGCGGACTGGAATAGTTCTGAGCTTTTGGTTTTGATTGGGTGCTTTAGATCTAAGTTGTTCATCCAGTGGATGTTTGACCCAGCCATCCTTGTTCTGGATTTGGCTAGTGATGGTAAATTGATCATCCCGTTCAGGCAGACGTTTACCATTCTTTTCGACAATCTTGCCGATACTGATACGACCTAAAACAGGTGGAGTGATTGCTAAACCTTTAATCATGATGATGTCCTTTCAATAAAAATTGGGTATAAAAAAATCCCATACCTATTGTGGTATGGGATCGGTGGGTTTCTGTGTTGGCTGATTTGATACGTTTGTTTGAGAAATAAATGCTGGATATGCGTAGCTGCCTTATCCACCATTCGGGTAAATCTGAAATCTTCGTGTCCCTGCTTTGGTTTGTGGAAACTGCTGTAGATATTCAGGGTATTGTTTAAGCAGGGATTTGCTGTCTAGGCTGATTGAGTCTTGTGATTTCTTCCACGTCACTGAGCCACCTGTAAATACTGCTCGTTCTGCCTCTTTCATCATCATTTGTAATTGATGTTTCAACTCATCAAAATACTGTTGATGCTGCTCAACTTTATGTCGCTCCTCAAGCAACTGATTAAACAGATAGTTGGCTTGTTCGTTTTGGCTGAGGTCTTCTACCTGTAATGGGGTTTGTGCAGGATAAAGTTGTTGTAAAGCTTTGGCTGCTGAATCGGAGGCATCGACACTCGGTGGAATATCGGATTCCACACATTGCCAGAAGTGACGTTCGGCATTGATGATGTGCTGAATCACGGTTTCATTACGGGTCACTTTAAAGATTTTAGTTTCATGCCCACAAACCAAGGCACAGATATGTGCGGCTTGTTTGCCTGTCACTGCCAATTGATGTTGCACTTGGCACAGGACATACAGTGGTACGCCATCTCGCCATAATTTTGAACCATATTCTCCAACAGTTTTACACTCTAATATTTGCACTTCGCCACTGCCCACCACGGCATAATCCAAATTGGCGAGCATAAAGTGTTTGTCTTCATCAGGGTGTTGTAACACTGCATTGACTCGACGTACCTTATTGTTGGTGTGCATGCTGTAGTATTCCGCCACAAGCGGCTCTAACTGCTTACCCCAGTAAAGTGGCGCATAGCCTGCGCTTTCATCCTCGATGTTTTGTTGCATCCGTCCTGTTTTAATCATCCACAGTTCCAACATGCTCATGTAAGGATTGAGTCCACAGGCGGTTGCCGCATCACTACTGCCAATGCCCTGTTTTCTGACTTCGAGCCATTGTTGATAATTGAGCTGTTTAGTATTGGCAAGGCGTTTGGCTGTAGGTGCTTTGGTTTTTCGTGGCTGCGTATTCAGTCGGCCACTTTTAGTTCGAGTTCCCACCTCAAGCTGTTGGGTCGGTGAGTTTTGGGTGGGTGGATTCAGGTTTGGTGAATAAGGTTGTAAAGGTGGATGGTTTAAAGTGTTTTGAATTTGAGTATGGCTATGCATATTGAATATTCCTGTATGAGTAAAATCGTAAAAACTAAATTTCGGGCATAAAAAAAGCCACATTTGGGGAAATGTGGCAAAAAAGTGAATCTTGATTTTGAGGATGTATTTATCCTAAATACATCCTCTCTCGGTTGAACATCTAACTTTTGGCGATGTTATTGAGCAACTCGGGTTCTAACATAAAAAAGTCTTTGCCAAAGTGCTCTAAAGCCAAATCGGATACATTGATCTGATATTCAATATCTCCATTTAAAAAGCTTTGTGACTTTTGGATGGAGCGTTCCCAACCAAAGGTCTTGCCACACTGGATAAGCAAGTATTGATAGACTTTTGCATCATTGATCCTTAATACGAATGCATCATCGGCTAACTGTTGAATTGAGACATTTTTAGAATATTGCACATCAATCATGATCTACTCCCTAGAATAAATGACCAAGTGAATAACAGTTATCATTATAGAAAATTGATCCGATTTCAATCACAAATCTATATTTTTCTATAACTATGAAGAGCTTAATACATATTTATGGCATAAAAAAACCACATCAGGGGAGATGTGGCGAAAAGTGTCACTGTGCTTGTACGGTGTTACCGTATGCTTAGGCTAAAAGAAGCGGCTTAATTGAAACTGAATTTAGGCAATCATTCGAAGTGCCTGTTCCAAGCCTCGTTGCTTGATCACTGCACCTGCACCAAACCAAGCTGAATCGAGTCGGTGATCGGTACTCATCGCCCGACGTTCATGGTCAGTAAATTCAGTTATTGCGCACAGTAAACCATAAGCCGTGTCTTTAGCTGAACTCAGTTCTGCCCCACGTCCATGCCCGTTAAACATAGTCATGACTTTCGACATCGCACGTCCATTCGGTTCAGTTTTATTGTCCGCTTTGGACGGATTACTTTGATTTGGCATGGCGGCATTTCGGTAGAACTGAATAATGCTTTCATCCTGTTCCGCTGTACTCAAGTTAGTGTTGTTAAATACCGCATCAAAGTAGGCTGCGGCTTCTTGCTGTGTCACTTTACGTTGACTCAGTTGTTTCATTTCATACATGTGTTCATCCCATGCACGGACTGAAATACCGAGTTGCTGTTTGACTTTCTCCGCATCGAACTTGGTGCTATGTGGAACTTTGACCACACCTGCACTGGTGTTTTGTCCTTTAAGAGCAATCGCTAAGGTGTTGTTACACACCACCCGAATAGAAGTGAATTGAGCAGTGGTGGCAAGTGTGCCATCACAAGCCGTCGCTAGTAGAATATAGCCATTACTCACATCCTTACCCTTGAGTGCTGAAGTCTGTCCAGTCTTAGCCAGTGCCCAGAATTTCTTACCACCTTTGAGTACGCCTGCGGTTTCCAATTCAAAGCCTGATTGCTCCGTCAGGTCTTTGTAGAAGTGTAGGATTTCCATCGGTTGGACTTCTTGAAAGCGTTGGCTGACCACGGATAAAGGTGCATGCGTATCTGAACGGTAAAGCACTCGTTGTTCCTCAAAGGGCATAATAATGCTCTGCCCCCGATGGTTCTGTGCCATGTAACTGACATCCGAGGATTCAATCCGCCAATCCATGCCTGCCTGTTGTGCCCAGACCTCGATAGGTTGGTTTGGGATGAGTTGGTTGCCTAAACCGTGCCAAGGGGTTTGTCCTGTGAATGCCATTGTTTCAACTAAATGTGCCATAAGAATAATTCCTGTATTAATTTTAAAATGGGTAAAGCGTTGGATTTGAATTTTGCTGAATGCTTAATTGTGTAAATTCGGGCTAAAGCTGCGGTCACAGTGATTGCAGTAATACTGTCTGCGATAAGTTGGGTGAAGCGGTTGTTGCGGTTCATCTTCAGTGATCAACATCCAGATACCACCGATCAACACCCCAACGATCGCGCCTGCAATCGGAGGAATATTCAGGCTTTTAGAAACACTGACACCCAAGGTGGCAAGTGCCATCGGTGACATCACACTATTGGAAATTGGGCTGTGAGTTGAAGTACTGGGTAAATGTTGTGGGGATTGCAGTTGTACCGTCTCTCGGGACTGGCAATAAGGACATGGCAAACTCATTGTGATATTTCCTGTAAATGAATAAACAAAGCCTGCTGAGGGAAGCAGGCAAAATGATTGCGATGTAGCTGAAGCATGTATTGGTGCGGTCTCAAATGGAGAAACACCGTTCTCAATTAGATGCTATGTATTTGTATTTTTTTAGAATGCGTTTTTTATCATCAGTTTTAGGCAATTTTTGAATGAAGGTTAAATAGATCAATTGACCTGTTTTTTCGCAACGATTATGATGCAAGGGCTGACCTACATTGTCAGTCGGTTTTAGCAGACCGCAGATCCAGCACGATATATGAAAGTAATTTTGTATGTTGTGGGAACCCTCGTGTCCCCCTTTTTTTCTATGGTAGGGCGAGAGGGGGACGCCTCGTGCGTGCTGGTTCCTTGGATCCCAGTCTGCTAACCCCCTTTCGTTCTGCCACCATTATTTAGCAGTGATGTAGCAGAACTTCTTGTAATTCCAAGGAGTCAACCATGACACATTTTACTGTGCTTTATTCCCCTGCACTTTCTCCGCCTCTCAGGCATTTTATTCCAATTCATTTATCACACGCTTTCGCTGTGTCCTGATTGATTCAAGACATCAGTTAACTGCTGCATCCATTTTTGTCAGTGGTGTTTTGTGCTGGATAAAAATCATGAAGCGTACTACACGGCTTATTCGGATTGTTCTTATTGTGCTCAGTAACAGCATCGCTAGAGTCTGTGACAGCCAAACAAAATGTATTTGAAATTACAGTCAATTTCATAATTCATTTTAAAAACTTAAAAAATATTGGATGGGGAAATAATAGGATGAAATACATTTCAATTGTGCTGCTCACCAGCCTTGCATTGGTCGGCTGCTCTAAACCACAACAAGATGATGTAGAGAATAAAGAACTTACTCAAAAGATTGAAAACATGTCATTGAATGATGCTGCCCCTGCACAGGCTGTTTCTTCCCCTTTGATTATCGCTCGCAATAAAATTACACCTCCGCTCACCAAAACAGGTGAAAGCTTTCAGGAATTGATCAAAGATGAAGGATATTTTTCCTTTTATCCACCGTATAAAACCATCTCTGGATTGCAGATGTTTGCTGAAAATGACGATGTTGCAGAGTATTGTGCAAACTGTGTGCATTTCCAGTCCGTTCTCAATGATTTAAGAAATGTGCTGGCTTTAAAGAACAATCAAGTTTTAGTGATCGGAAATACAGGTCAACAATTTCCAGCATTCACCTTTGCTTTAGGTGATGACTATTCTTTGCGTGCAGCGCATGATACAGCCATCAATTATATAAGATCAACAATGCAGGTGACTCCACCACAAAAAGATCAATTTGAAAGTACAGAGCAATATCAGCAACGTATTCAAACACTTCAAAAAGAATTGGATACTAAAAATGCCCATCTAAATTATGACTTGAAACTTTTAGAACTCAGTTTAAATGCTACGTCTGCACAAAGTCTGTTTATGCCAAGCAGCTATACACCGAATGATCGACCAAAGGGTCCGATTGATAATTTTGTTTATTATGATGCTGATTCGAAACAACTACATTTTGAGAATATGAATTTCTCATCTGACCTTATTGTGAATTTCACAGCCCCATCCACGCCAGAGTTAGCACAAAATATCATTACGGCTGGTGGACAAAAGTATGTCGGTTACATTTTCAACTTCAATAATCATCAATTGGAATTAGATAGCTTAGTCATTTATAAAGCCAAGAATATTCAAGTTGATTCACTAAATGAGCCGATCGCAATCCTTGAACCAAGTACCATGTCCTTTCAACGTAAACATTTCAACGGCATAGAAAATGCGCCATTAAAGAAATTTGATGTGCCGCTGAAAAAGCCAATTCCTTTTGATTTTAGCTTGGAAAACTATACCCCGATCGAAAAGGTATTTAAAAAGATCGATGAGTAATTCCCACTTTTATAAAAAGTAAAAAATTGATTGACCAAACAATTAAATACACAGGGTTGGACTTTCGCCCAACCCTGTAAATCAGAATATTCGATTAAATATAGGCATATGTAATGAATTTTATTCCATCTATTGTTTTATCCTGTGTGCTGCTACTGACTTTAACTGCGTGTAATTCAGGTAACGATGCACCAAAACCCAAAGATGTCCAAACTCAAACCAGTGAGCATAGCACTGCTGATACAACTGAAACGCCTCAACAATCCGAAGATGATTTTCCAGCCGTTGGTAAATCCTTTTTGGAAGATGAATCATATAATGCTGAGGAAGTGACTGAACCCACGGTGCAGGAACAGTTTGAGGTCCGTGTTCGTCGTGAAGAATCACAATACTCCATGACAGGCTATACCGATTTATTAAACATCATGTCATTGAACGATGCGCCAACCACCATCACAGGGGTTTTAATCAATCGTGGGAATTGTAGAAGCAAAGGTACATACGATTACCAAAATATGCGCTATGGCTCTGTGGCAAAGGTCTATCTTGGTTGTTCGGCTGAATATGTTCGTGAAGTGACGGTCACCACCAATAGTGGTTTGACCTATACCTATAATTTTTAGGTATTCAACTCCTAGATCAAGTGGCGTATTTTTCCACTGAAATTAATAATGGTCTAAGCGGATTCATTCTTAGACCATTATTCGATAACAACTCGATTGATTTTACTGAATAAAGCTACTTCAGCTTTAGAGGAATGCGTTCACAATTAAAAGTTTTGCCGTGAGTTGGCATCACCCTTAAATAATGATTTTTACTATTCGCATTGAAATCACTCTTCAGCAATTGCAGGATCCGTTGAATCTGCCTGTCATCTTGGCAATTCACTGACCATCCTTTTTTAGCTTGCTCTTCAATGTAGACTTCACCAAAACCATTACTGAGTTCTTCACACTTTGCTATCAGTTTATTGGCATGGTCAGATAAAGTCGTATCCTGTGCTTGTCCAGCATAAATAAAGTAGATCTGGAGGTAGTAGCCCTGTTCAGGATGATGTTTTATCTTCCAAATCACTGAATGGATGCAACGGAATACATTGGTCTCCCTTGCCCTGACCTCTCTTAATATGGCATTGACATAACACTCAAAACCGTTAAATCCTAATGACGATACACCTTCCCTGATACCAAATCGCATTGGAAAGATCATTAAGCAATCTGTGTATTGCATGGTATTCAATAAGAAACGTTCGACCTTTTTCGTTTCAGCTTTATTCTGTTTTTGGTCGTATTGATGACCGTCTTGTATTCGTTCAAATTGCGACTGGATATCTGCAATCATCAACTCAATCACATGATCGGGCAGATCATAAATATTTTCATACAATCTATATTTATTTGCTTGAAACAAGGCTCGTTCAATCAGCTTAAAAATAATGATGGAATCAACATAGTCATAACCAGCAATAAAAAAGCGTCTAGACTTGATAATTAAAGGAACAATTTGTTGCTTGAATTGTTCACAACTGATTTGGTCATCCACCACATCCTTGATAAATTTTTCAATTTCACAAAAGGTTTGAGCTTCGTTGTAGGTCGTCATGAGAAAACACATCCTAGGTTATTTGTTCATATCACTAGGAGTGCTGTAAATCTTTAAGGGAGATAACCTTGAAGCTGTTGCATGGTATTTGCTACACCTCGACGCCAAGCAACATCAAATTGCCCCATACCAAAAGTACGCATGCCTGCCACTTTAGCTAAAAGCCATTGTTCAGACTTTTCAGGATTAACCAGATACATTGCTGCATTCATGGCATTGGATACCTCATCTACATTGTTCCGATGAATTAGTCCAACACCCAAACGACCCAATTTTTCATAATGCGCTTTGATTTCTGGCGTATTACAGCTATAGAAAATCCCCTGTTGCTGAGTGATCTCTTTCCATAATTGTCCAACTTGATCAGCAAGATACCAGTCACTCTGACGCTTAGATGGATCATAGATCAGTAATAAATGGCAGTGATAGCCTTTATCAGCACCCTGCTCTAGTGCCCATGCATATCCCTGTAAGCCATAGAAGCACGTATCTTTATTCGCAATTCGATTGAGTAAAACACTAAGATCAGATTTGACCTGTTCAATGTTAATCAAATGCCTGTATTCCATTGCATAGGACAAATCCACTCGAACAAATAGCAGTTGAGAATAATGATTTAATAGTTGTTGTAAGTACTGCGATAAGGATGCTCTATTAGCAACTTCTAATTGAGCTTGATACTGCTGTTCATGAAAGTGGCATGGTTGATACTGAAGTAAACACATTTGAAGAATTGAGATTTGCTGTTCATCCAACTGCTCCAAGCTAAATGGCTTGGATGCACCAACGAAGTACTCAATCCATTGCATGCACTGAATAAAACATTCGATTGTTTTGGCATAGATCAAATGCGGTTGATAGATTGGCTTAAAGGCATGATAAAGCGCATTCAAACTCAATAAGAACTCTTGTTGAGAGATTGGATAAAAACAAACCTGTTTAACAAACTGATCAATTGCATGTGTCAGGCTTGCTTCATTCCAAGTTACTGTAATCATGTAGGATACTCATCTGATTGGATTCATATCACTGACTGATCTGTAATTTTTAAATTCTTACTCATATATATGAATAAAGAACCACCTAAACCTATAAGCTATTGATAGTTAGTATTAATATTTACTTATAATAACTTTAAAAACCAACTAAGGTTGATCATCCATCCAACAATGACTTTGGAATACGAACTTCACCTCAACCTCATAAAAATGGGAAATCAGGATAAGCTAAAGTTAATTTATTTTTTAGATTTCGATCTGAACGTTAGACTAAGTTCCCTATCGGATGTTTTCTCAGTTAACAAATCATTCAAAGTATGTTTTAGCTCAGGTGGATAATAGTATTTTTCTGACTTTGTAAGATAACCAATCGTTCTTTCTTTGAAACGTTCTCGTTCTTTCTGATTACTTGCCTTAATATGACAAAAACTTTTCTTGAATTTTGCAGGAGCAGCAGCCAATGGAGCGTGATGACATAAACCTTGCCCATGCGTGATTTCTTCACACCAATAAAAATTTAAAGCAAGTTGAAGAGCATTCATATCACCAAGATCATTTGTAGGGAAAATAAATACTATTCTGAAATATAAACCACCCTTTACAGTAGACCACTCCCACTTACCAACAAAGCCTATTGCTCGACTCAATGGATCAACATTTCTCGCATTATTCAATAACTTGGTTTTAAGCTCAACCAAGTTCAATACCTTATTATTTTTAAAATTTACTTGCAAACCACTTACTAAACCAAGCTCTAAGCAGACGAAAGTTAGATCTCCGTACTGCTCAAACAATTCATCAATATAATTACTATAATCTCGAAATTTTGCATTAGTTTTTTTTAAAACTTTCTTTATGGCTTCATCATCATTCTTAACAGCAAGCCTATCTCTCAGCCTATCAACAAAAAAATTTAAATTTCTTTTTTGCAAATGAGTCAACTCAGTATCCAAGAATGGTATACATCCATCACTAGGTATCTGATTGTCGTAGATAACCTCAGGTATTGTCCTACAATCTAATTGCCGATTTTGGTTGAGTAGAACATCTATAAAAATACGTACATTAAGGCTAAATCTATTGCTAACTTTGAGCAAGCTTTCAGCACTTAAATCGGTATAGTATAAAAAATGATAAGGGTTAATTAGATTTGAAAGCGTTGTGATCGTAAATATTGTTGATCCATCTAACTGAGGAATGGCTCTAAATAAATTGCTTTTATACTTTGAAATATAGACTACAAATTTTTCAATTTGCGCCACTCTTGAGAAGTCTTCAAAATGAATAAACGGAGTAATTCCTGTACTTTTCGTGTCATAGAAATGAATGTTGTGCTGTAGCTCATGCGTAAGAATACCAATTTCATCAACCAAAAAATCCAATGATATTTTCACAATAATACCCCAATTAACAGCAAGATACAAAAAATAAAAACAACCAATAAGCATCAAGTTTGTATATAAAATCAATTAAAAAATACATTAAATTAGAACTAATGTATAGCTAAATCAATTTTACGTATTAAAAAATAGATTCAACTTATCTAATTTAGAATTTCTTTCACTTAAATCAACAAAAAACCATTGAATAATTTGAGAGTTTGTCATAAAAAATTGAATTCCATATCTAACTCCCATATTACTCGATATATTTGTAAATTGCTGACTAGGAATATTTATAGGGTAAAAATATAATCTAAGTTCAAAGTATAGTTTGCATAAAAATTAACATAATTGTTATTTTGATCAACTATATTATCTAAATTGATAAAATTAACCGACGGAACTGCAAACATTTTTATGTCCTGAAAATTTAAAACACAGAATTACATTTGATATATAAATAAAAAGATCCAGTTGAAACAACCAGATCTCAAAAATAATTAATTCCAAATTTAGAGACTATTTTTTATTACACTATCCAAGTAATTCGCCCATTTCTGTAACCACTCCGCACATTCTGCTTCATAATTATGCAGGTTATATGTCCCTTCAATCCCTTTCTTGCTATGCCCTAAAACTGCTTCTGCAATATCTGTAGGACAGCCTAATCTGGATAAACCCGTTCTCACCGTCCGCCGTAAATCATGGGGATTCCAATCATCCATGCTCTCTAACCAAAGTTGTTCAGCACGATATTTCGTTTGGACCTTCTCTGGATTCTTCAGTTGCCATTTCATTTCACTCAAAGACTTTTGCTGAATAGGAAGCCCCGTTCGACTCGAGGCGAATAAATATTTCTGATCAGGTTTATATAATTTCTGTAAAAATTTAATGCATTGCGTTGATAACTGAACATAACGCTCAGTACTATTTTTTGAAGCTTTCAGATGCCATGTTCCATGATCTAAATCAAAATCACTCCATTGTGCATCACACAATTCTCCAGTACGGCAACCCGTCCATAGCGTTAAATAAAGAATGTGTTTTTGATGTGTTGTAAATCCTGATGTTGGCAACCAAGCCAATACACGTTTTAACTCTTGATCATTTAAAACTCGTGTGCCCTTTTTACAGGTTACTTTCAACCTTGACTGTTTGATACTCATTTTGGCTAATAAGGCAGGATTGGCAAAATTGGCAGGAAATCGCTCTAGCCCAATAGCGTATTCATATGCTAACGTCAATTCAGACAATACCCGTCCAGCCTGTACATTAGAACCACGATCAATAATTTCCTTGGTTAAAACTACAACATCTTTTCGGGTCACTTCTACGGCAACACGATTTCCCAAAACCCGTACCGCATCACCATACAGGGTTCGTCGTGTTTCAGATTGACCTTTGGGCTTTCTTACCCCCAAGACTTTCTTCCTTTCTCCTGTTCGAGAGTCAGCAACCCAGTGATCTTCAATCACCTCGGTCAAATACATCTCTATCATTTGGTGCACAGTGAGTTGAGACATATCTTTTTGTGCAAGCTCTTGCTCAATCTGTTGTTGAAGCTTTTCTTGCTCTTTTTTTTGTTTTGGGCAAATTCCCTGATTTCGTTCAGCCTTTAAACGAATGAGTTCTATCCTTGCTTCCGCCAATGTAACTTGAGGGAAATTTCCGATCTTATATTGTTTGATCGAGTCATCCACAGGACTACGATAACGGTAGAAAAAGGTCTTCATTCCCGTTTTGCCGCAATGCACCCGCAGCCCCACATATTCCCCAATATCAGATTTATCAGGATCACCCACCTTCATCTTCTCTATCGCCTTAGCTGAAAGTGCTTTTTTAATTGTTGTTTGTTGCTCTATTGAACGAACCACTTTAATCCTCACAGAAAGACTGAATTATTTGTTATCCTTTCAAGCTGTCCATTTTCCAATTATTGATAAGGAATGATGGCTAGTTTAAACTAAAACAACCTACACTAAAACCTACACTAATGTTTTGGCTTAGGCTGTATTTGCTTAGATTTTCTCCTACACCTTCGGATATTCTGTTTATGTTAGATACTATTAAATACATTGAAAATAAAGGACTTAACAACAATGAATGATAATAATAGCATAGCAGACCTTTCAAACCACACCCCAATGATGCAGCAATATCTCAAAGTCAAAACAGAGTATCAACATGCTTTGCTGTTCTACCGTATGGGCGATTTTTATGAACTTTTCTTTGAAGATGCCCATCAAGCTGCCAAACTTTTAGGAATTACCCTCACCCATCGCGGAAAAGCCAATGGACAACCAATTCCAATGGCGGGCGTGCCCTATCATGCAGCAGAAGGCTACCTTGCTCGTTTGGTTAAGTCTGGTCGTACTGTTGCTATTTGCGAACAAGTCGGAGAAGTAACAGGAAAAGGGCCTGTCGACCGTAAAGTCGTTCGCATCTTAACGCCAGGGACATTAACAGATGATGCACTACTCACCAGTTATCAATCTTCAAATTTGGTTGCGTTATGTATTCAACAGAACCAAATTGGCTTCGCATTACTTGATTTAAGTGCTGGTATTTTTAAAGTTCAACAACAAGACTATAAACCTGAACAATTGGCGATTGAACTGGCTCGTTTGATGCCAAGTGAGATTTTGATTGATGAAGATCTGATTGATAAAAATATTATTGAACAGATTAAAAAGAATCTAGACTGCCCGATTACCAAACGTCCAAATGTTGATTTTAATTTAAATAATGCACAAAAAACTTTGTGTGATCAGTTTGCGGTTTCAACTTTATCAGGTTTTGGTTTAGATCCACTGCCTTTGGCAAAAGCGGCAGCAGCAGCTTTGATTCATTATGCCAAAGAAACACAAAAGACGGCTTTACCGCATATTCGTTCAATTCAGATTGAGCAAAGTACCGATTTTATTGCACTCGACCCCATTACTCGCCGTAATTTAGAAATTATTGAACCGTTATTTGATCATGGTACATCCTTATTCCAACTGATTAATGATTGTCAAACGGCAATGGGTGGACGTTTACTAAGTCGGACACTCATGCAGCCAATTCGTGACACTGCGATTTTGGATGCTCGTTTGGATGCTTCAGAGCAGTTATTACAAGGCTATCATGAATCTCCTGTACGTTTAGTGCTCAAAGAAATTGGTGATATTGAACGTGTATTGAGTCGTGTTGCTTTAGGGAGTGCCCGTCCGCGTGATTTAGTTCAACTTCGTCAAGCATGTGCACAAATTCCATTTTTACGTCATGCACTAGCCCCTGTGCTAAAAACACAACAATCTAAGTTATTAAACCGACTAGACAATGAATTAGGTGATTTCAAAAGCCTTCATCAACACCTAATGGATGCAATTGTTGAAAGTCCACCTGTGCTGTTACGTGATGGTAATGTCATCGCAGAAGGTTATGATGATGAACTCGATGAACTACGTAAAATTCGTGATCATGCAGGGCAATTCCTGATTGATCTCGAAATTAAAGAGCGTCAACGTACTGGCATCAATACCCTTAAAATTGGTTATAACCGTGTCAGTGGTTATTATATTGAGTTAACACGTTCGCAAGCAGAGCAAGCACCAGCCGATTATATACGTCGTCAAACGCTCAAAAATGCTGAACGCTATATCACACCCGAACTCAAAAGCTTTGAAGATAAAGTACTTTCGAGTGAATCACGTGCGCTTACCCGTGAAAAACTGTTGTTTGAATCATTGCTAGATCAGCTTCGTCAAAACATTGCGCATTTACAGATGATGAGCGCTGCGATTGCCCATATTGATGTACTTGCCAATTTTGCCCATCAAGCGAGATTAAACAATTGGGCAAGACCTGAATTTACCGCTGAAACTAGTATCAAAATTCAAGCAGGTCGTCATCCAGTCGTAGAAGCTTTAAATAAAGCACCATTCACCCCGAATGATACCTTCTTAGACCCACAACATCGTATGGCGATTATCACTGGTCCAAACATGGGTGGTAAATCGACGTTTATGCGTCAGACTGCATTAATCAGTTTACTTGCTTACTGTGGTAGTTTTGTCCCTGCAAAATCGGCAAAATTGGGGTCGATTGATCGTATCTTTACCCGTATTGGTTCTGCTGATGACTTATCGACAGGCAAATCGACCTTTATGGTGGAAATGACTGAAACCTCACAAATTTTACATCATGCAACCAGTCAGTCTTTAGTGCTGATGGATGAAGTTGGTCGTGGTACGAGTACCTATGATGGTCTTTCTTTGGCTTGGGCATGTGTTGTCGATTTAACTAAGCGGGTGAAATGCCTCTGTCTTTTTGCAACACACTATTTTGAATTGACTGAATTGGGCGGTGAAGTTGGCATTGATAACTATCATGTCACTGCGCAGGAATTGAATGGTAATTTAATTTTATTGCACAAAGTACAACACGGTCCTGCAAGCCAAAGCCACGGCTTACAAGTTGCAAAACTGGCAGGTATTCCCGCAAGTGTAATTAAAGAAGCGCAGAAACGTTTGAAAATTCTGGAAAAACAACAGCATCAACATTTGCAAAATACAGTTCAGAATGATTTATTCAGCTCGCTTGAGCATGAAATTGAAACTCAAGTTGTTGAGAAAATTGTTGAAGTGGAAGCTCAATCCCCTGCTCTTGAGTTGTTGGATAAAATTGATGTAGATGATCTGACTCCGCGTCAGGCACTTGAACAGCTTTATCAGCTCAAAGCCTTATTTAAATCCAGTCAAACCCTCGAAAATTAAGACTAAATCATCAGCTCTAGCATTTAGTTAGAGCTGATTTAAATCGATAACCACTTTAAATATCTCTGTTGCATCAATTGACAAACAATTTTTCAGAGGCAGATTCTTGAATTTAGTAGGTTATTGAGACTTATTATCAATAAAAGTCATATAAATAAGCCCATTTCATTGATACGAATAATAAATATCAATAAAAGGAATTGTTTCTATCGGTATTTTTTGCCTAAAATACACTATGCAAAATGAAAACCATATTTTTTAGGTAGCTGCCGCCATGACCTTTGTTGTCACCGAAAATTGTATTAAATGTAAATATCAAGACTGTGTTGAAGTTTGTCCTGTAGATTGTTTCTATGAAGGTCCAAACTTCCTCGTGATCAATCCAGATGAATGTATTGACTGCGCACTGTGTGAACCTGAATGCCCTGCAAATGCTATTTTCTCTGAAGATGAGCTACCAGAAGGTCAAGAAGTCTTTATTGAACTCAATACTGAACTTTCTGAAAAATGGGCAGGTAATAACATCACTCAAATTGGTGAACAGCCTGCTGATCGTGAAGAATGGAACGGCAAACCAAATAAATTGCAATATTTAGAAAAATAATCATAAAAAAAGACCAGTACGGACTGGTCTTTTTTTATACTCGAATCACACATTTCTTTGCAATTGCACCATTATCTGTGCGTTATTTTGCATTAAAATAATCCATCTATCACCTATAGATTGTGAACCACCTTTTTATGATGCGAAATAAATTACAGGGTCTCTTATCATTTTGTATCATCCCTGTGATGATGGTCGGTTGTGTCAGTTCAGCCACTAAAGTGAATCAAAATCAGGGTAAAAGAATTTATATTCCTGAAGAACAAATCACTTTTACTCGCCCAATTCCCAATAAAGTTGAACCTACCTCTTACCGCCAATGGCTCAACCAAGGTGAAAACTATGCACGTGTTCGTGAATACGAGCAGTTCTTAAATCGTAATAATGTCGCACATATTATTCCAAGTTTTGAATTATTACGTACTGCACGAGATTGGCAAAAATGTGGTCGTTCGGAATATATGGTGCCAAATCGTGAGCTATGGAATAACTCACTTTCAACCTTACGTGTCTTTAAATATCTGATTGCTGCTAAAGTTCTCACCGATTTCGAAGTAACCTCCGTTTATCGTGATTTGCCATTAAACCAATGTGCAGGTGGTGCGGGTTCTTCTAAACATTTATTTAATTCAGCCATCGATTTCCGTATTGGCCCTGAAGTGCCACAACCACAAGACTACGCTTATATTGAACAAACTAAATTTAAATTATGCCAATTCTGGATACAGCATGGGCAAAGTTTAGACCTAGGAATCGGTTTATATAGTTCTGGTCAAATTCATATTGATACTCAAGGTTATCGAACTTGGGGACCTGACCTCACCCGTAATAGTTCAATGTGTAACTTCTAATTAAAATAGACTTAAACCCAAAAGAGATCGAGATGATCTCTTTTTCATTTCAATGACACTGATTAATTCAGTAATCAAATTGCACTCTGAGCATAAATGTTTAAAATGCAGCTAACAGATTCGTAGGTAAACTTGATTATGCAACAGATGTGGACCGACATTGATGACTATATCAATTCACATTTAATTCCCACAGACCCAAGACTTCAACATGCATTAGACAATACCGATACGCAGGGATTTTCTAATCATTTGGCTGTTGCGCCTAATCAAGGCATGTTTTTGCAAATGTTGATTCAGATGAACCAATGCAAACGGGTACTGGAACTAGGAACTTTTGGTGCTTATAGTACCATTTGGCTTGCAAAAGCATTACCTGAAGATGGCTATCTACTCACGGTAGAAGGTCGAGATACCCACGTCATTATTGCTCAGGAAAATATTGATTTTGCCAAGATGCCAACCAATATCGAGTTAAAGAAAGGTCGTGGTGCAGATATTATGAAGCAACTCATTGCTGAAGGCAGTGAACCCTTTGATTTGATTTTTATTGATGCCGATAAGCAAAGTTATCGTGAATACTTTGAATTAAGCTTGCAACTTTCTCATTCAGGGACGATTATTGTGCTTGATAACGTCATTCGTGCAGGTGCGATCTTAGATGAAAATAATAAGAAGCCTAGTATTGAAGGCATTCGTGAAGCATTCACAGCATTAAAAGATCATCCTCAACTTTTGTCTTGCACTGCATTACAAACAGTTGGCTCAAAGGGACATGATGGCTTTGCAATCGCAATTGTGAAATAAAGATCAAAAAACAATCTAAAAAAATTAGTTGTTTAATATCAATGTATTGTATTTATCCACAGTGCTTTTCCATATAGTTATCCACAGTAATTGCGGATAACTATATGGAATAAAATGAATCACTTAGCAACGAGTAAGGGTACATTCGCATTTCGGAAGATCGTTGTGGTGATACTCCCCAAGAAAAATTGATGAATTTTACTATGGCTAAAAGCACCTAAAACAATCAGTTGAATGTCATGTTCTCTTTGATATTCAAGAATATTTTGTGCGACATCACCATAACGATAAACGGGTATAACATCTAGACCCGCATTTTTTAAATATTTTTCAGGCTCAGCCAACATTTCAGGATGATCCCCCACATACAGCAAATGACATTGTAACTTTTTCAATAAGTCACTTTGAGCTATACGTTGCATCATCTTTTGACAGGTTGGTGAGTATTCATAAGCAAAAATAAAGCGTTTTGGTGGTTCAAAATGCTCACCTACTGTAATTACCGTACAGTTTGCACCACGGATAAAGTTTTCAACATTGCTGCCTATGGGCTTATTCTTTTCTGCTGCTCGCTCGCCAACACGACCAATAATCACCACATCATTTTCTTTCAAGATGTTAAAACTTTGTTCAAGAAAATCGCCCTTTTCTTGAATCTTGGTACTGGTTAAATCGTATTGTTTCTCTATGAGTTCTGAAATATGCTTGAGTAAATTATTACTATAATCAAGCGCGAGTTCACTTTGCTTTTGCTCTAGTTCAGCTAGCTCTTTCAGTAACATCGCATTACTTTCAAAACCAATCACACCACTAATTTCACCTAAATGATAGCTTGCAGGATAATAATCCAAGATTTGCAACAGTACTAATTCTCTTTGGGTTTGTTTTGCAACCCAAACCGCAGCTTCTGCAACAGCATCAATACAGGGTGAAGAATCGATACATGCAATTACACGGTTCATTTTTCGCCTCTCTTTAGGTATATACCTTAGGTCTTCTACTTATTTTTAACTTATCACAGATCAAAGCATGGTGGGTTAAATTTATGTATAGAATCTAATGAGCTTTTAATTGATTTTATTCAGTGCGATAACGAATGAATCGAGCTGGATTACCTGCAACAATTGCAAAATCTTCAATATCTTTTGTGACCATACTATTCATTCCAACAACAGCATGATGCCCTATTTTCACACCATCTTTTATACCAACATGAGCACCTAACCAAACATCTCGCCCAATCTCAATCCCTTTGGACGTGACAGGCTGCTGGTACAGCGGTCGGTCTAAACCCATGCCATGATCAAATGCATATAAATGACTATAAGCTGCAATTCTGACTTGATCATGTAATTTAATCCCTGCCCGTCCACCATCTAAAATACAATGATGGTTAATTGCAACTTCGTTACCAATCTCTAAAGGGCCATGTAAAGTACAATCGGCTGCAATAAAAGTATTATCTCCAATCGTGATCTTGCGCCCACGCTCAGCAAAAATATGTGCTAAAGGGGAAATAAAACAATTTTTGCCAATCTTTATTGTTTCCATTTCCATCAAATAAGCTTGATATTCAGCTTGCCATGCTTCGGCCCATTCTCGATGCTTCGCTTTAAGTGACCAGTACAACCAAGGCATATAATTCAAACGATGCTTATGTTGTTCTCGATACTTTAATAAAGGATCAGTTGTCATCTTCTTGTTCATCTATCACCTTAAGCAATTCACGTCCACGTGTGACATCTTGGAGCTTATGCCTTAAAGGCTCAATTTGATGTACTTGTACTCGTGCCTGAATAAGAACACCTATTTCAGTGTAACTTTCTTGATATTCAATTTGTTGTTGCATCAACTCATATTGAATAATTGCCCATTCATTAAATAAACAGGCAAATTGAATCTGTTTTTTCTCAATCAACTCAATTTTTTCAGCCAATAATAAACATTGACCTGCACATCCACCATAGGCGCGAACTAAACCACCTGTACCAAGCTTAATACCGCCGTACCAACGGTTCACCAAGACGATGACATTGGTTAAGTCATTGCCTTCAATTGTCGCTAGAATGGGGCGACCTGCTGTGCCAGAAGGTTCACCATCATCATTAAACCGAACATGGTGTCCAATTTTCCATGCCCAGCATTGATGTATCGTTGAAATATCTTTGTTTTGTTCTAAAAAAGTTTTAACTTGCTGCTCATTTTCAACAATTGCAGCAATCGCTTGGAAGCGACTTTTTTTAATGTCTTCTTCAAAAGTTACTGTATTGGCAATGGTGAAAGGCATAAACATAAATACAAGCTTAAAAAGGAATTATAACTTTTCACACCGAAATAAAAAACCTCGCATCAAGCGAGGTTTAAGCTATATCATAATTAACGTTCGCGTAAGGCTTCTTTTGCTTTATTAAATGGTTTTAATAAATAATCCATGACTGTTTTTTCACCAGTTCGAATATCAACCGTCGCAACCATACCAGGGGTAATGCCAAAGGTTTTTCCTACTTTATTTTTGAGCTTATCAGAATCTGTACGAATATAGACACGATAATAAAATTGATCCTGCTTCACTTCATCACGAATCGTATCAGGTGAAATAACAGTGACTTTGCCTTTTAAACCACCATAAATTGAATAGTCATAAGCTGTAATTTTTACTAATGCTTCTTGTCCTGGGCGAATAAATGCAATATCTCTTGGAGAAATACGCGCCTCAATTAATAATTTATCTTCTAAAGGCACAATAGTCATCAATTTACCATTTTGTGGAATTACTCCACCTAAAGTTGTGACATCAATCTCTTTTACAATCCCTCGAACCGGAGCTTTAAAAACAGCACGTTGTAAACTATCACTCCGTCCCATAACCACTTGTTGTTGTGTTTGAGTATCTGTACTGGCTTTAGAAAGTTCTTCCCTAGCCTTAACGTAATATTGATTACGAGTGTCATTCATCTTATTTTGTAAATCATTCGCTTCACGTTTCAACCTCAAAACTTCAACTTCACTTGCCGCACCCTTAGCAACCAACGGTTCTGTCATGACCAACTCTTGTTGTACTAATTTCAGTGCTTGTTGAAAGCCTGCTAATGATTCTTCAAGATTTTCACGGCGTGAATAATACAGTGCTGTTTCTTCTCTTACCAACTTTGGTTCTTTTAAAACTTCTTCAGGAAAAACCAAAGGTGTTCCATTAACTTCTGCACGTAAACGAGCAGCTGTTGCTTGGGAGGAAACTAACAGTGATTTAGATTCACCGACATTAGATGCGAAACGTGTTGGATCAAGTTGAGCTAGAATTTCTCCTTTTTGTACAATGTCACCTTCATGTACATCTAATTTCGTCAAAATCCCCCCCTCAAGAGACTGGATAATCTGCTCCTTAGAAGATGGAATAACCTTGCCTGTACCAGTTGAAACCTCCTCTAAGTTGAATAACCATGCCCAAATTAAAAGTACAAGTAAACCGATACCAACAATCCAGATCACAAAGCTAGAACGTGGTAAGTTAGGTTCTTTATAGGAAACATTCATTGAACGGCTATTGACTTGTTGTTCGCTCATGAATCTTCCCCTTGCTTGATTTGTTTTTGTTGTACAACAGACTGGTTTAAAACTTGATCACGAGGTCCATCCATGACCACTTTGCCATCATTCATGACAATAATACGATCTACCAACTCCAAAACAGCACGGCGATGAGTCGCTACAACCAAAGTTCGATGAGATAACCAACCTTTTAAATGATCAATGAGTTGTTTCTCAGCAACATCATCAATTGCAGCCGTTGGTTCATCTAAGAGCAAGATATTCGGTTGGCGAACGAGTAAACGTGCTAATAACAAGGCCTGTCTTTGCCCACCAGAAAAACCAACTCCTCCTTCTAGGACTAAATGGTCTAAGCCTTCTTTTTTCTCTTGTACAAAGCTCAAAGCACCGGTAACTTTTAATACTCTTAAGATATCTTCATCGCGTGCTAGAGGAGCACCCAATGTTAAATTCTCACGAATTGTCCCATAGAATAAATGCGCATTTTGATTCAATAATCCCATATCTCGACGCACATCAGCTGGATCAATCAAACTAATATCCAATCCATCTAAATGAACTGAACCATTGGTAGGAAACTGCATTCCTGACAAAACTTGCAATAAAGTCGATTTCCCCGCCCCATTGCGCCCCAAAATCGCAATTTTTTCACCCGCCTTAATTTTTAATTGGCGAATTGCTAAGCTTGGTCTTGGATCTTCTTCTGTATATTGGAACATCACATTTTTAAGTTCATAATCCCCATTTAGAACCTCTTTATGAACTAAATGAGCTTGATCAGCTTGATCAACAGATTTTTGCATAAGTTCATCTAGGCTTTTTTTAGCAACTTTTGCCTGTTGCAAACGTCCTAAAATACCAGTAATTTGAGAAATAGGTGCTAACATGCGTGATGACAAAATTGAACAAGCGACAAGCGCACCTGTGGTCATTTCACCATCCATCACCGCAAAACATCCCACCAAAATTACTGCAGCATAAGTCAAACCCTGAATCTTTTGAGTCCATGCGGTTAGAACGCCAACGATTTTACGTTGCTGCATACTAATATCAGCAGAAACTTCATTCATATGATTCCACTGATTTTGGAAACGAGATTCTGCACGCAATAACTTAATATCTTCAATACCTTGGACTGCTTCAACCAAAATTGCATTTCGGATAGAAGATTCACGCATCCCTTCTTGTGCAAGTTGCGCTAATTTTTTTTGTACCAAAATACCAGGCAATATCATCAATGGGACAACAATTAGCATCACCCAGAATAAATTACCGCCAATAATTGCAAAGATCACGAGGAATAAAAAGAAGAATGGTAAATCAGCAATTGCACCCATCGTTGTAGATGTCACAAGATCACGAACACCTTCAAGTTCCCGAATTTGTGAAATAAACGTACCTGTAGACTTAGAGCGCTCACTATTTTTTATTCTTAAAGCATGACCAAATACCCGATCTGAAACACGTAAATCTGCACGTTTCCCAATAATATCAGACAAATAAACACGGGAAACACGAAGTACAAATTCAAAAATTGCAGCAATAAATACCCCACCTGCAAGCACCCAAAGTGTGGGGATGGATTGCGATGGAACAACTCGATCATAGACTTGCATTGAGAAAATAATGGTTGCTAAAGCCAAAATATTTGCCATTAATGAAGCAAACATAATATCGATATAACGTTTCCAGTCTTGCAAGACAATCGACCAGAACCAATTTGCCTCATAAGGTTTAATATATTCATCAATACGTGCATCAGGAACCGATTTTTCTGGGCGTAGCACATAAATATTTTTGACAATCTGCTTAAGTGAATCTACCACAAACCTTTGCGATAACCCTTGATCACCACTTAATTGAATGCTCACATTACCATCAGTATCCGCTTTATCAATCACACCCACTTGACCATCATTAAATTCAACAATGACAGGCAATCGCCAGGGATTCACAACTTCATCGCTAAATTTAACTTTTCGTAAGTTAAGTCCAACCTGCCGACTCATTAATAATAAGATTTCATCTAAATTTTGGTTTTGATTCCAATCCAGTTGTAAACGAATTCTCTCTTCTGATGGTTCTATCCGATAATGCTTTGCAATCGTCAATACCGCTTGTAACCAAGGCTGATAATTTATTTTAGTCATCATGGCTGAACTTCAAACCCCTGAATTTGAATATTATTTAAGTCGTAGGCTTGACGCGAACGCCCTGTAGTCGCTATATACTGAGCAATACTGCTATAAATATCGTAACGTGCAGTTTCTAATTCAGAATTTGCACCATGAATCGCTTGTTCAGCATTTAATAAATCAACAAGCGATCGTGTACCTAGTTTATATTGTTCTTGATAAAGTTCTTTTGTTCTCACCGTTGTCGCTTGCCGACTCATGAGAACCTGCATTTGTCGCTGCTTATTTTCAATCTGTTCTCGACTCGTGCGAATCTGGTCAAGCACTTGTAGATAGATTGCATTGACTTGGGCTTTAGCAGCTTCTTCAGCAAAGCTCGCAGCTTTGATTTGTGAAGATGTTGCTCCACCTTGATAAAACTGGCTGGTCGCTTCCAACATAATAGCGCTATCAAATCCCCCGTCTTTATCATTATTCGGATTTCGACCATGCAAAGCCTGACTCAATTCGCCTTTTACAGATAATGTAGGGTAGCGAGTTAATTGTGTTTGCAACTTTTGAGAACGGGCAACTTCAATTCCTGCTTGAGCAGCAATCATCTGAGGAATAATATTAAATTGTGGTGCGGAATACAGATCAGACTGTTGAACTAAATCCTCTGGAATAGTCCACTGCGCATTACTTGGATCAAATCCAAGTAATGTATGTAAATGTTGTTGATATTGTGCGAGTAAAGATTGTTGAGCGATTAAAGCCGACTGAGCCGACTGTAAATAAGATTGAGCCTGAACAGGATCTGCCTGACTACTAATTCCCGCATTTGCTCTTAAATTTGCCATTTCCTGAATACGTCTAATACCAACTATTTGTTGGTTCGCAATTTTTATAAGTTTTTGATAGCGTTGAATATTAATAACAGTCTGCGCAACATCCAATGAAATATCATCAATTTTAATAAGAACTTTTGCTTGCTCTAATGCAAGCTTTGCTTGTTCTGTATTCACACCTGATTTTACTTTTCCAAAGTCATAAAGCATCTGTGTAGCATTTAATGCAAGTATTTGTTGTCCACGCGCTGATTTTTTTGTTAAATTTCCAGTATTGATTCCCCCAGTAATCTGGGGGTAATAGCCAGCTTTCGCCACATCAATATTTGCATTCTGTGCTGCTAGTGTTGCAAGCGTCTGAGAAATTTCAGGATTTCGTTGTACTGCAATTTTTACAGCATCTTTTAATACTTTAAGCTGAGTTTGCAACAAGGCATTTTGAACATTATCAATCGCATAACTAGAACCAACTACAGGTAGTTCAATAGTCGAAGGATTCACTGAGAAATTGCTTAACTTCTGCATATTCGCAACTTTAAAGTCTTCGCTACTTTTGGGTGCAAATAACTGAGATAGATTATTTTTTAAAGTATGGTACTGTTCACTTGGTGTTTCTGCATACACCGTTTGTACAGAAAAAGCCACAACACACATTAAAAATTTTAAATCTTTGCATATTTCCAGAAATCCATTGTTTACCTTTCTGTCGTTTTTAGCACTCATATTCTTTTCATATAGTTATGATTAAAAAGCTAATTCATTCTACTTATTTTTTTAGAAAAAACACTATACTCTAAACATTAATTCACCCCCTATAATCAGTTATTTTTATAAAATATTCTCTCACTAGTCACAAAAAAACATCACCACTGATAATTTTAAATCAGTTAAATTCAATTACATAAAAACAGAAGCATAATTTTAACGAATAAAAACCTAGAAATATATTCATTATTTTTACCGTTTTAAAAATAAAAAAAGAGCAGGATCTGCTCTTTCTCACAAACAACTGCTTAAATTTAAACCACAAAATCATCACCTAGATACACTTTACGCACTTGCTCATTATCTAAAATTTCTTGCGGAGTTCCTTCTGCAATCACAGAACCTTCACTTACAATATAAGCTTTTTCACAAATGGCTAAGGTTTCTCGAACATTATGGTCAGTGATTAAAACACCAATTCCTCGACTCTTTAACGTTTGAATAATATCTTTAATATCACCCACAGAAATTGGATCAACGCCCGCAAAAGGTTCATCCAATAACATAAATTTTGGATCAGCAGCCAACGCACGAGCAATCTCAGCACGACGGCGTTCACCACCTGAAACACTCATCCCCAATGAATCTTTAATATGATTGATTTTAAAATCATTTAATAATTCAGTTAAGCGTTGCTGGCGTTGTTGTTTGTTTAAATCTTTGCGTGTTTCCAAAATTGCCATGATATTTTCGGAAATTGTCAGCTTTCTAAAAATAGAAGCTTCTTGCGGTAAATATCCAATACCTTTACGTGCCCGCTCATGCATCGCTAAATCAGACAGGTCTAAATTATCTAAATGGATTTCACCCTTATCCATTCGAACAAGCCCTACCACCATGTAAAAGCTTGTCGTTTTTCCAGCACCATTTGGCCCAAGTAAACCCACAATTTGACCGCTTTGCATGGTAAAAGAAACATCTTTAACGACCCAACGTTTGCTATAGTTTTTAGCTAGATGTTTAATACATAAGGTTTGTGGTTGTTGCACTGATTGATCCATTAATCACGTGCCCCTGGAAAACTTTTTGAGCTTGACGGTGGAATAATAATTTGAACTCGATTTGATGAAGAACCTTGAGCTTCAACATCACCCTTATTCATACTATATTTCAAACTATTACCACGAATACTAGAACCACCTTGGTAGAGGTATGCTTTACCAGTCAATGTCAAAATACCTGTTTCTGCATTATAAACAATCGTCTGAGCCTCACCTCGTGCCAATCCTTTGTTGGTATCTATTTGTTGTTGAAACTTAGCTAATTGCCCTTTGGCAGTAATGGTTTGTATTTCTTTTTTAGCATTTAATGTCGCAATAATTGAATCAGCTTGTAGCTTCATTGTACCTTGCTCAATCACAACATTACCTGTGTAAGTTGTCACACCTGTTTTATCATTATAAGTAGCATGGTCAGCAACCAAAGAAAGCTGCTGATTACGATCAGATGGCAAAGCAAAACTTGAAACAGAAGACAAAGCAACAGCAGCAATACAGGTGACTTGTTTTAGGAAAGCGAAACGAGATTTAGAATTAAGAGCTTGGTGCATACTTTCCTCGAATTTTATAGAACTCATATTGACCATTATTCAAATTTGCCTTGAGACCTTGACTCACAAACTCAGAGTTTGGCGTTTGCACAGCCACCTCATGTTGTGTTTCTAGTTCTCTTGTTTTTGGGTAGCCTGTCAATTCATCCGTATGAAATTCCATTTTACCCTGATCAGACAATCGAGTCGCAACGACATTACCTTGCAGTACGATCTTAGTATTATCATTATAGCCTTTCGCTTGTTTTGCATAAAACATTGCGTCAGCTTTACCTTGCTTGTACATCACGGCATTTAATTGATCAAGCTGAGAGGTTTTTTGTTGCATATTTTGCTGCAACTGTTTTACTTCAGCCCGAATATACAAATTACCCTGCTCATCGGTTTGTGTTAAATGAACACCCTGTGCTGAATAAGTCATATTCTTCGCTGAATCTACATCCAACTTTTTTGCTTTGCCACTGTAATAATAATAGCCACCGCTTAAAGCAGCAATCAAAACAGCAACAACATATAAAACTTTGGTATCCATAAACAGGGTTACCTGACCTTTGGGTAATTCACGCTATTATTAATGTGGTACAGCTAGGTATTTTGCAAGTAGCTCTTGGTAAATGCCTTTTGAAAATAGTAGCATATCGCATACTTCCCGCACTGCGCCACGTCCACCCATCGCTTGTGTGACTAAATTTGCACGACGACGAACTTCTTCATGCCCATTTGGAACAGTAATACTCATTCCTGCAATCGCAAATGCAGATAAATCAGGCCAGTCATCCCCCATATACAAACAGTCTTCAGGTAAGATATTCAACTGAGCGCATGCTTCACGTAGTGCTACACCTTTATCTTCTCGTCCTTGAAAAATAAGATCAACACCTAAATCTGTCATTCTTTTTTCAACAATATTACTCTTGCGTCCAGTGATAATAATCACTTTCATTCCTGCTTTTTGGATCAATTTCATACCTAAACCATCACGAATATCAAATGATTTAAGTTCATCACCTGAATTGGTTAAGGTTACAAAGCCATCGCTTAAGATTCCATCCACATCAAGCACTAATGCTTGTAAATGACGTGCTTGTTCTTGTAAAGCATAAGATGCCATGGCTTAATTTACTCCTGCCTGAATAAGGTCATGCATACTAATCACACCAATCACTTTATTGGTGTGATCAACAACTACAAATTGATTAATTTTTCTCTCATGCATTTTTTCCAATGCTTCCACCGCACGGGCTTCTTGAGAAATAGTGAGTGGATTTTTGGTCATGACTTCAGCAACAGGTAGATTTACATCAAAACCTTGTTGCTGATCAATCATTCGACGCAAATCACCGTCGGTAAAAATACCTAATAAAATATCGTTCTCATCAACAACCGTGGTAAGACCCAAACGTTTATCTGAGATTTCATATAACACCTTATTCATCGGTGTATTGGGTTTAACTTTAGGTAATTCAGTCCCTGTATGCATCAAATGTTTTACATGCAAAAGTAACCGTTTACCTAATGCCCCTGCTGGATGCGAACGAGCAAAATCATCTGCGGTAAAACCACGTGCTTCCAACAATGCAACGGCTAATGCATCACCTAAAACAAGTGTTGCAGTCGTACTAGACGTTGGTGCTAAACCGAGAGGACAAGCCTCATCCGCCTCACCTAACGTCAGTGCAACATCCGCATTCTGTGGCATTGGTCCCTTATCATCACGACTGATGGTGATTAATGGCACACCTAGATGCTTGATTAACGGCATAAGCATCATGATTTCATCACTCTTGCCAGAGTTTGAAATGGCAATCAGAACATCTCCTCGCACCAACATACCCAAATCACCATGCCCCGCTTCGCCTGGGTGCATAAAAAATGATGGTGTTCCAGTTGATGCAAAAGTAGCTGCCATCTTCCGACCAATATGACCAGATTTGCCCATACCCGTCACAACAACTCGCCCTTTACACTGCAAAAGGATTTCACAGGCACAATCAAAACTTTCATTAATTTGTGTCGCAAGAACCTCTAAGGCTTGTTGCTCGATTCGTAGGGTCTCTAATGCGCTTCTTTGAAAATTTATGGCTTGTGACATATGAGTTTGACCCAAAATAATACGCTATCCACCTGAAGGTAGATGATTTTAATCAAAAGAATGATGCTGATTCTAGCATAATTGAAAAATATGCACGTTTCTAAATGTAGTAGTTTTCATCGAAAATGAAGAGAGATTGAACTTATGTCAAACAAATCACAGCAGCTATAAAATCAATAGAATTGATCACCAATCTGTAAACTGAATTTTCAAAATCCTCTCTATAAACCATATAGCAACATACAAATCATACTCGTTTTATAGATTTTCTAAGCCTACATCATTTGGAAACAATCCATTAGATTTCAACTGACCCAATCATGAATAGCACTTCTCCATTTTTTTCACCTGATAACTTTATGAAATACAATGCATACGTTATGATGAATCACGATTTTTGTAGAGTGTTTGAAAACCCTTATGCAACATTTTGTTCTATATAATTCTGAGCAACGTAAAAAAGTTGAATTTGTCCCACGCCAAGAAGGTCAAATCGATATCTATGTCTGTGGTATGACCGTTTACGATTACTGTCATATTGGACACGCTCGAGTTATGGTTGCATTTGACTACATCATCCGCTTCTTACGTAGCCAAGGCTGGAAAGTTCGCTATATCCGCAACATTACCGATATTGATGACAAAATCATTGCGCGTGCCAATGAAAATGGTGAAAGCATCCAACAACTCACAGCACGTTTTATTGATGCAATGAATGAAGATGCCGCCAACTTAGGCTGTGCTGCACCAGACGAAGCACCAAAAGCAACTGAATATATTGATCAAATGCAAAACATGATCAACACACTCGTTAGTAAAGGTGCTGCCTACCCTGCTAAAAATGGCGATGTGTATTTTGAAGTCACTAAATTTGATAAATATGGTCGCTTATCAGGTCGTAAATTGGATGATATGCAAGCTGGCGCATCAGAACGTGTGGATGTCGAAGTAGACAAGAAGCATCCATTTGACTTTGTACTTTGGAAACATGCCAAAGAAAATGAACCTGCATGGGCTTCACCATGGGGTAATGGTCGCCCAGGTTGGCATATTGAATGTTCTGCAATGTCGACTTGCTGCTTAGGTAATCATTTCGATATTCATGGTGGTGGTTCGGATCTCATGTTCCCACACCATGAAAATGAAATCGCGCAAAGCGAAGCATCGACGGGTGAACAGTATGTGAATTACTGGATGCATGTCGGTTTCATCAATGTTGATGGTGAGAAAATGTCTAAATCATTAGGCAACTTCTTTACCATTCGTGATGTTATGGATAAATTCCATCCAGAAGTCATTCGCTACTTTATTGTGTCATCACATTATCGTAGCCCAGTGAACTTTTCAGATTTCGCATTAAAAGAAGCGAAAGCAACGTTAAGTCGTTTCTATCATTCTTTTAAAGCCTATCAACAAATTTATGGGCAAAAAACAGTTGAAACCTTAGAACAAGATTTTGTTGAACGTTTCAATAGTGCAATGCGTGATGACTTCAACACAGCTGAAGCAATTGCAGTATTATTTGAGCTCAATAAAGAATTAAATCGTGCTGTTAAAGAAGAACAAGCTGAGCAAGCAACAGTTCTGTATTCAACGCTACGTCATTTAATGAACATTCTTGGTTTGGTTCAACATGATGTCGAAGAGTTTTTAAAATCTGATATTGGACAGGAAGCACTTGCTCTGTCTGATACGGAGATTGAAAGTTTTATTCAACAACGTGTCGATGCGAAGAAAGCGAAAGATTTTACGAAAGCAGATGAAATTCGCCAATCATTGTTAGCTCAAGGGATTGTTCTTGAAGATACTCGTCAAGGAACCACTTGGCGGCGTGCTGATTAATTAAGCACTTAGTATGATAGAGAGTTGACAGTTTGATGAAATTCTCTATAATGCTTTCATATTGCGGGAATAGCTCAGTTGGTAGAGCATAACCTTGCCAAGGTTGGGGTCGCGAGTTCGAGTCTCGTTTCCCGCTCCAAAATTTAAAAAGCCCTTATCTTTTGATGAGGGCTTTTTCATATCAATGGTTTATGGTTTTCTAATACCAAAATTCAGATTATTAATACAATATAAATAGAAAAAATTGCAATTAAAGCAATGAATCAATTTACTAAAGGTTAAATAACACTTACATACTATCACTACCCTTTTCCTTTGAAATTTCATAGTTTAGATGGCAATCTTTTCAAAAAGGTCAAATCAAAAATGAAAAAATCCATTCTCGCACTTTCGTTAGCTTCTCTTGTTTTAGTGGCTTGTAGCAAAACTGAAAATAAAAAAACAGAAGAGCAGCAAACACCCGCACCAGCCACGACAACTGAAGCAGTATCAGAGACTGCGATAGCAGATACAGCACACACTGCTGAAAACTCATTAGATTGGAATGGTACTTACAAAGGCGTACTCCCTTGCGCAGATTGTGAAGGGATTGAAACCGAGTTAAAACTCAATCTAGATAAAACCTATGAAATAAAAGAAACCTATCTCGGTAAAGGTGATGGTAAAGCATTTGAAAGCAAAGGTAGCTTCCAATTCGACAGTAAAAATTCATCTATTATTACGTTAGATAAAGCTGGCGATAATCGCAAATATTTTGTTGCTGAAGGTCATCTAAAAGCACTAGATTTAGAAGGCAATCAGATTACAGGTGCTTTAGCAGATAAGTACCAACTTAAAAAAGAAGTTAAATAAGCAATCACTTCTTATTAGTTTTATAAAAACCAATAGCAAGAAACCCTGCATATGCAGGGTTTCTTTATTGAATCAAGTCAAAGCTTAGTGAGCCGAGAATTGGTTCATTGTATTTTTAGCATCATCGTGCGCTTTAAGAGCGTTGTCACCAGAGAAGATCTCTTTGTGATCATCACCGATGTCAGAACCAGCCATTGCTTGGTGTTTAACACAAGCAATACCGCCACGGATTTCTTTACGTTGTACGCCAGCAACATAAGCCAACATACCTTCAGAACCGAAGTAACCTTGTGCAAGCTCATGAGTAGAAAGCGCAGCAGTGTGGTAAGTAGGAAGTGTGATCAAGTGATGGAACACACCCGCTTCACGAGAAGCATCAGCTTGGAATGTACGTACTTTCTCATCAGCATCAGCAGCTAATTCAGTTGCATCGTACTCAGCGCTCATTAATTTAGCACGGTCGTAAGCAGAAACGTCTTTACCTTCAGCAACCCAACGGTCGTAAGCTTGTTGACGGAAGTTTAAAGTCCAGTTGAATGATGGGCTGTTGTTATAAACAAGCTTAGCATTTGGAACTGTTTCACGTACACGGTTAACCATGTGAGCGATTTCTTCTACGTTTGGAGTCGCAGTTTCGATCCAAAGAAGGTCAGCACCATTTTGAAGGCTAGATACACAGTCAAGTACAACACGGTCAATTTGAGTGTCAGCACGGAACTGATATAAACCAGAAGCTAAACGCTTAGGACGGTGTAATTTACCACCGCGCTTGATTAAGATTTCATCTTCTTCAGCATCAGCGATGTCAATTTCAGTTGTGTCTAAGTAGCTGATGTATTGAGAAGCGATGTCACCTGGCTCTTTAACCACTGGGATTTTTTGAGTTAAGTCAGCGCCTTCAGAGTCAGTACGAGCAACGATGATACCATCATCAAGACCCATTTCTAAGAATGCATAACGTAATGCATGGATTTTAGAGATGAAGTCTTCGTGTGGAACAGTTACTTTACCAGCTTGGTGACCACATTGTTTAGCATCAGATACTTGGTTTTCGATTTGAAGCGCACAAGCACCAGCTTCGATCATTTTACGAGCAAGTAAGTAAGTTGCTTCTTCGTTACCGAAACCAGCATCGATGTCCGCAATAATTGGCACAACGTGAGTTTGGAAACCATCGATTTGAGCAGTGATTTCAGCAGCTTTAGCAGTATCACCAGCTTCGTTTGCTTTTTTAAGCGCACGGAATAAATCGTTAAGTTCTTTCGCATCAGCTTGACGTAAGAAAGTATAGATTTCTTCGATCAAAGCAGGTACTGAAGTTTTTTCGTGCATAGATTGGTCAGGAAGTGGACCAAATTCTGAACGAAGTGCAGCAACCATCCAACCAGAAAGGTAGATATAGCGACGTTCAGTAGTACCGAAGTATTTTTTGTTCGCGATCATTTTTTGTTGCGCGATAAAACCGTGCCAGCAACCTAATGATTGAGTGTATTTGCTAGAATCAGCATCATAAGCAGCCATATCACGACGCATAATCGCAGCTGTATATTTAGCAATGTCTAAACCAGTTTTGAATTGGTTTTGCATTTGCATACGCGCAGCATCTTCTGCGCTGATATCGCGCCAAGTGTTGCCGAATTTTGCTTTTAGTTCGCGGATTGCATCAATCGCTGTTTGATATGTAGACATGATATATTCCTTTTGAGGATTGGCATCGAATGACTGCTAAAAATCATGCTTTTATAGTCTAGATTTTAAGCATTTCATCAACATGTTGCACAGCTTAGTCTTTGCAAACAAATTTATCCAATATCCTAGGTTAATTTTCAGTATTTATTTATGAAATATACAGATAAAGAGGGATTTAAAATTTAAATAAAAACCACAAATTACTGTTATTAAACATTTTAATAACAGTAAAAATTCTAAAAAAATAGAATGTTCTATTAGAATCGTATTATTTCCACACACTTTAAAATCAGTACCCCATACAAAAAAATCTCTGAAATAATCGCTCGCATTAAAATAATGGTTATTTTTCATTATTTTGACTCCATTTATAGAATTTTGATCGTAACTTCCAAATTATATAAATGTGAATGACTCACTCAGACCAACCTATTCAACCATTTACTGCCATTTTTATAGTGTATTAAGTTACACAAACGGTTTTACATATGTCATAATTCAACACAATTCAAAAATTTTATTTTCGGTATTTTTTTTATGAATCTGGAGCGAGTGGATCTCAATTTATTAATTTATCTTGATGTACTTCTTCGTGAAAAAAATGTCACACGTGCTGCCGAACAACTGGGTGTTACCCAACCAGCGATGAGTAATATATTACGTCGCTTACGTAACTTATTTAATGACCCTCTCCTGATTCGTTCTTCTGAAGGAATGACACCAACTGAACGTGCATTAGAGTTACAACCTCGTATTCGTGATGCATTGTCAGATCTGTCAATGATTTTAGAACCACGTACCGAATTTAGACCTTATACAAGTACTCGTGTTTTCCGTATTATGACATCGGATTATGCTGAAGCAACACTTGTTCCTCGTTTAGTTAAAGCATTACGCTCAGAAGCACCAAATGTTGTACTCGACTTCTTAACACCAAGTGATGTGTCTTATCGTGACATGGAGCAAGGTAAAGTTGATCTAGCAATTAATCGCTTTAACGAAATACCACAAAGTTTCCACCAAGTTTTGGTGTGGCGTGATAGTTTTAGCTGTATTTTAAATGATAAGCACCCTGCTGTAACTCACCTCAATCTTAAAAGCTATTTAGATGCTCAACATATTTGGGTATCTAAAACAGGAATGGGGGTAGGTTTTGGCGTAAACCCTGACAAACAAGCAGGACTTGGTTGGATTGATCAAGCCTTAGAACGCATTGGTCAACGTCGTAAGATTTCGGTATTTACACGCCATTATCAAATGCCTGCACTTTTAGCACAAAATGTTGATCTGATTGCCACATTACCAACACGTATGGCACGCCTACAAGCACAGAATCCTCGACTTCTAATCAAAGATCCTCCTTTCTACATTCCAGAATTCGAGCTAAAAATGGCTTGGTGTCCACTATTACATCATCATCCAGCACATCGTTGGTTAAGACAACTGATTCTATTTGTTGCACGCCAAATGATTGAAGAAGAAAATCGTGAGTTTCTTTTAAATAATTCACAATTTTCACAATACTAAAATATTGCTTTGTAACAATATGAATCCCTCTACGGATATACTTGTTTCATAAGCAAAATTGTTATACTGAGGTAATACCCAATTACCTCTCTTCTTTTTTTATGTTACAACATATTCATAATAAACGATGAACCACAGGTGATGTGTGAGTCTCTTCCAAAATATTATTATCATTATTGTGCTGATTATTGCAGCAGGATTCCTCTCACTCACTGAAATTGCACTTGCTGGCGCACGAAAAGTTAAATTAAAGATCTTGGCAGAATCTGGTGAAATTCGTGCGCAAAAAGTTCTGGACTTACAAGAACAATCTGCTGACTTTTTTGCAGCCTCGCAAATAGGACTAAATGCCGTTGCAATCTTAGGCGGCATTTTAGGTGAAGCCGCTTTTCGTCCGTTTTTTGTAGAAATGCTGAAACAATTCTATGTGGGTCCTTGGTTAGAAACCATTGGCTTTGCCTTATCATTTACCCTAGTGACCTCCCTATTTATTCTATTTGCTGATTTAATGCCAAAACGTTTGGCAATGATCGCTCCAGAAAAAATTGCGATTAGTGTCATTGAACCGATTCAAGTTTTTATTAAAGTCTGCAAACCATTGGCTTGGGGAATCAATGCCATTGCCAATCTGCTGTTCCGTTTATTTAAAGTGAATACCATTCGTGATGACAACATTACCTTTGATGATATTTCAGCCGTTATGGATGCTGGGGCTCAAGCTGGGGTACTACAGAAACAAGAACATCATTTTATTGAAAATGTTTTTGAACTTGAAGAACGTACCGTCCCATCAAGTATGACCACACGTGAAAATGTGGTTTATTTCACCTTAAAAGAAAACGAGAATAGTATTCGCCAGAAATTAGCCGAATATCCCTACTCGAAGTTTTTAGTGTGCAATGAACAAATAGATCAAGTCATTGGTTATGTTGATACAAAAGATATTTTAGTACGTATATTAAATAATCAATCTCTCCTTCAGCTTAATGAATCAACCATTCGTACTGTTCTGATCATTCCTGATACGCTGACTTTATCTGAAGTACTAGATCGTTTTCGTTCGACCAAAGAAAAATTTGCTGTTGTGATTAATGAGTATGCTTTAGTTGTCGGTGTCATTACATTAAGCGATATTATGATTACGGTGATGGGTGATTGGGTCACACCAATGGAAGAAGACCTACAAATCATTAAACGTGATAATCATTCATGGCTAATTGATGGTAGCACCCCTATTGAAGATGTAAAACATGTACTCGGAATTGAAGAATTTCCTGAAAACGAGAATTATGAAACCATCGCTGGTTTTATTATGTATCGTCTACGTAAAATTCCACGTCCTGCTGATGCGGTAGAATATGCTGGTTTTAAGTTTGAAGTGGTTGATATTGATCATTATAAAATTGATCAATTACTGGTCACTCAAATTATCCCAAGCTTAGAAAATGAACCGCCTACATCACCAACAGAATAACGCACCATAAAATAGAGCCCATTTCTTGGGCTTAATTTTATTTCATCATTAACCAAGTTAAAATGATGAATACGACAAAAATCAGAATAAAGATTTTAACGCCACCACGACTACGTTGAGCTAATTGCTCTTGAATAAGTGCTTGCTCTTGTGGATGATCTTTTAAATATTGCTCAACCAAGTCTTTGGATTCTTTCAACCCAAGACCTGTTTTCTCACGCGTAATTTTAATTGCATCAATCAGTTGCCCTGCTCTTAATGCTTGTAAAGCCTCATGCGGAATCTCTAAATTCGAGTTCATAAAATTAACATCCTTGTTATTTTTAATCATTTATTCCATTTTGCAGAAATCTTATTGAATCTTAATTTCCACCATACAATGAAATCAATTGATCTAAAGTCGCTTGGTAATGAATCGCTATGTCTTCAGATAAAATTTTATATGCATTATCAAACTGAACCATTGGCCAGCCTTCTTTCCAAAATGGAAAAATATTATGTAAACCTTCAGTCACAATCGCATCCTCGCGGCTGATTGCCTGTGCAACCTGAGATAAAACCTGTGCCGTTTCTGCACCATCAATCGCAAGATAATCAATATCACGTACTTTTAAAATACGGATACGGTCTTTTTTATAACGGATTTTTTTAGCCTGCCCTGCATTTAAACCTAATGCAAGTGTCACTGCTTCTACAAATTTTTCTTCAAAACTTGTATTCAAAGCCACCAATGCTTGTTTATGTGCTTCTTGACGCCCAGCCTTTCCCCCATTACGGATGATCTCATTTGCTTCAACATCAAGCTCATCTTTTTTCATAGACTGTAGAACGTCTAAAATTTCGATATCGCTTAAATATTCAGGAGATTGTTCAGTCATGGGAGTCCTTAGACAATAATTTAAAGAACTATTGTCTCATAAAAGACATTTCAAAACAGAATAAAAATATCAGCCCGATATATTTACTCATCTTTTAAATCACAGCTCAAAATCAGCAACCTCTAAAACTAAAATCTAAGTTGTATAAAATAAACAAGCCCGCTTCATGAAGCGGGCTTGTTTAAATCAGTTCAATCGCTTACAGGCGAACTAATTCAATAATTTGATCAACTGCCTCTTCAACAGTGTCAGCAGTGATATCAGTATCAGTACCATCAACAACTGTTGTGAGCACAACAACACCTGTTTCACGTAACAGCGTAATTTGCTCAGTCGTTAAACCAACTTTCGCAATCGCAACGACACCTTGTTGAATCAACAAACTTTCTAAAGCTTGTGCATTCTCGATTAACTGCGCAGAAACACCAATCACAGCAGGTTTTTGACCTAAACGAGCGGCACGATCTTCCGCTGTTACAGGATTGCTATGCGCAGTCCATTCTACTGCGGCTTCAACCATCCCCGCACCAACAGTAACGTTGCTTAAGCGGTCAATAAAGATAAACGAACCTGTATAACGGCTATCTTGATATTGGTCAAATACCACTGGAGCATCAAACTCAATCACAAGATCTGCAATCGCATTTAACTCAATTTCTTCAACTTGAGTATGTTCAAGAGTATTTACGTTGACACGATAATTGATCGCACTGACTTTTGCAGGAACAGTTTGCGTACCAATTTTAACGTTATATAGTTTACCTTTCACTAAAGGATGCTCATTCATCCATACAACAGATGCGCGAACACTACGTGAAATAAGCGGTTGTTCACCTGCACGAACCAAAACGTTACCACGAGAAATATCAATTTCATCATTTAACGTTAAGGTAACCGCTTGACCTGCAATTGCTTGTTCAAGATTTCCATCAAAGGTCACAATTTCTTTAACCGTTGATTTTTTACCTGAAGGTAAGGCAACGATTTCATCACCAACGTTGATTTCACCAAGCGCAATCGTACCCGCAAAACCACGGAAATCAAGGTTTGGACGATTTACATACTGAACAGGGAAACGGAATTCATTTTTATTTGATTCGCGTTTAATTTCCACCGACTCAAGAATGCTCATCAAGGTTTGACCCTTGTACCACGGCGTACTTGCAGATGGATTAACGACGTTATCGCCATTCAATGCCGAAATCGGAACGAATAAAATATTCTCTGGACGACGTTCACCAAGCTGACTTAAGAATGCATCATATTCAACTTGAATTTCATTAAAACGTGCTTCAGAAAACTCAACCAAGTCCATTTTATTGATCGCAACTACGATATTCTTGATACCGAGTAAGCTTGCAATAAAAGTATGACGGCGAGTTTGCGTTTGTACGCCATAACGCGCATCAATCAAAATGATGGCAAGATCAGCTGTTGATGCGCCCGTTGCCATGTTACGTGTGTATTGTTCATGTCCTGGTGTATCTGCAATGATGAACTTACGTTTTTCAGTTGAGAAATAACGATAGGCTACATCAATCGTAATCCCCTGTTCACGTTCAGCTTGTAAACCATCTACAAGTAAAGCAAGATCAGGCGCATCACCAGTCGTTCCTACTTTTTTACTGTCACGTGTTACCGCTTGTAATTGATCTTCATAGATCAACTTTGAATCATAAAGCAAACGACCAATAAGTGTTGATTTACCATCATCGACGTTACCACAGGTCAAAAAACGCAGTAGGTCTTTATTTTCGTGCTGTTTTAAATATGCCAAGATATCTTGGCTAATAAGATCTGATTGATGAGACATTGCTCAAAACTCCACATATTCTTTAGAAATCGGTTCTAATCTCCCCTAAATCCCTCTTTAAAAAGAGGGACTTGCTTAAGGAAATTAGAAATAACCTTCTTGCTTTTTCTTTTCCATCGAACCAGCCTCATCATGGTCAATCATACGACCTTGACGCTCTGAACTCGTAGCCAAAAGCATTTCTTGGATAATTTCAGGCAATGTATCCGCTTCTGATTCAACTGCACCTGTTAATGGGTAACAGCCGAGTGTACGGAAACGTACCGATTTCATTTGAGGCACTTCTCCCTCTTTTAAACGCATACGCTCATCATCTACCATGATGAGTGTGCCACTGCGCTCTACAACTGGACGTACAGCTGAGAAATAAAGAGGAACAAGTTGAATATTTTCTAAATAAATATATTGCCAAATATCTAACTCAGTCCAGTTAGATAAAGGGAAAACACGAATACTTTCGCCTTTGTTCACTTTACCATTGTAAAGATTCCAAAGTTCTGGACGTTGGTTTTTTGGATCCCAACGATGCTTAGTGTCACGGAATGAATAGACGCGTTCTTTCGCACGTGATTTTTCTTCATCACGACGTGCCCCACCAAATGCAGCATCGAACTGATATTTATCTAATGCTTGCTTTAAACCCTGAGTTTTCATGATGTCCGTATATTTTGAACTACCATGATCAAATGGGTTAATTCCTGCATCACGACCTTCTTTATTTTGATGTACGATCAAATCAAAGCCATGTGTTTTTGCCATGTTGTCACGGAATGTGATCATGTCTTTAAACTTCCAACCTGTATCTACATGCAGGAGTGGAAACGGAAGTTTTGCAGGGTAAAATGCTTTCATTGCAAGATGTAGCATTACAGCTGAATCTTTACCAATAGAATAAAGCATGACAGGGTTTTCAAATTCAGCGGCAACTTCACGAATAATATGAATACTTTCAGCCTCAAGTTGCTTGAGGTGAGTTAATCTATTTTCAGTCATGTACATATCCCCCTTTATCCATGTTACCCATAAAATCTATAAGTGGCATTAAACCACCACTTGGAAGACCGTGTGGAGGAACGAGTACCATAACAACTCCAATTTTTCGTGATATCGATATTCTTACTAGCGAACAAATCAGTAATCTAGTAAAGGTTATCCATTATAATAATTTAGATTGACTTCTTTAGCTTGTTTTTTCATATCAATATGCAAAATTGTGATATGCATAGCGACAAAACAGAAGATCACGACTTTAAAACGCCTAAAATACGATCAAAAAAGAAGCCATTGTCGGCTTCTTTTTTTACTCAAATTTGTTAGAAACGGAACATATTCTTTTCTAATGGAATTTCTACACCGACTGAAAGACCACCATCACGACCATTGAGATCAGAATCACTCACCCAACCATTCACTTTTAACGGAATTGTTGGTTTTAAATAATGCGTCCAAGTTAAATCTAAGCCTTTTAATGTGTCTTGTTTTGGAAATGCGTCATTAATTGCCAAATTGGATTGATTCGCCTTTGTATACAATACACGCCCACTTAAACGATTGATCACATCAAAACGAATATCACCACCCACAGAATAGATTTGCCCATCACCACCAATTGCATGGCCTAAAGGGAAACCATGTTGGTAATAACCATCTTTATAAGTCGTATGTGTATAAGAAATACTTCTAATTTCACCATTGGTGCGTGTATCTGCCCATTCAGCATAAAGCTGATATGGCATATTGTTATAACTTGAAGAAAAATCTACACCACCGAGATACATATATTTTGCAGGTAATCCGCCAGCTTCATCCTCTCCAACAAACTGACCATATAAACTGACTGGAACATCAAGCAAAGGCTGTAAAGATAATCGACCATCAAATCCAGCAATTTGATTAGATGGATCGGCTTTGCCCGTCCCACCATTATCTTTTGTTCCTGTAAAGGCATCCCAAAGTGAACTTAAACTCTCAGATCGACCATCACCACCCCATTGAATAGCACGGGAAGCACCAATTTCTAATGCTGGAAATGGATGAGCTGTTAAACGCAAACCAATGAGTTTCGCATCAGGGACTGCTTTATAATCATCTAATTGACCCGCAAAAGCTTGATACTGCCAAGGTCCAATCCATGACAACCACTTTGTTTCAAAAGCATTTTGAACAGCACGTTGTGCTGTAACCCCATATACAGGACGACTTGCATCCCCACGAATCAAACTACCATCATGTCCAGGTCCCCAGTAAGTTGGTATCTGACCAGCAACGACCCATTGATTCCAGAATTTACCTGCAATATAAGAACCTTCAACATTTGCATCATGCCCATGATTAATTAAAGGATCTTTCTCCCCATTAACACGCAGTTTGGCATCCCAGCTTTCCCCACCCGCGTTAAATTCAACGGCTGCTTGATATTGTGATTTTTGGTTATCAGCAAATGTTTGAGGAATAGTTTTTAAATCAGTAGCTGCATGTAAACCAAGTTTTACGGTTTCATTATCAGCTTGAAGTGCATTTAGTACAGAATTGATCACTTTTTGCTGTGTATTATTACTGACCTTTGCTTGTGATAAAGCACGTTGAATTTCGTTACCACTCAACGGCCACGTTGAAGTGCTAATCTGTATAACACCTTGTTGATTTAACCAATTTAAGTCAGTGCGTAAGTTTGCATCATTCAATACAAGACCTTGAGCAAAAGTAGTGGCTGAAATAGCCGAAAATAATGCGATATAAAGCGATTTTTTTACAAACATACCCAAACTGTTCTCAAATGTATTTATCCAATACATCATCGTTTTTTTATGCGTGTTTTTCAATCATCAAACCAAACAATTACACTTATTAACCAAGAAAATAAAAGCCACTTTTTGAAAGTGGCTTTTTATGAATGCGTATCAGAAATTAATCTTTACGGCGCATATGTGGGAACAACAATACATCACGAATACTTGGTGCGTTGGCAAATAGCATAACCAAACGATCAATACCAATCCCTTGACCTGCTGTAGGCGGTAAACCATATTCCAATGCTTCAATGAAGTCTGCATCATAATGCATAGCTTCATCATCACCTGCGTCTTTTTCCTCAACCTGTGCTTGGAAACGTTCCGCTTGGTCAATCGGGTCATTTAATTCCGAGAAACCATTGGCTAATTCACGACCGCCAATAAAGAACTCAAAACGATCTGTAATATGAGGATTATCATCATTACGGCGCGCAAGTGGTGAAGTTTCAGCAGGGTATTCTGTAATGAATGTCGGCTGACGTAGTTTCGTTTCTACAGTTTCTTCGAAGACAATCGTCTGCAATTTACCTAAACCGAAACTTGGCTTCACTTTTTCTTTCAACACATCTTGAGTAAATTTAGCTAAGAACTCACGATCATTCACATTTTCAGGTGTGAAATCAGGATTATGTTCAAGAATGGCATCAAACATTGAAATTTTCTTGAATGGCCCTTTGAAGCTATATACTTCATCACCATAAGGCAAATCAGTAGAACCTAAAATGTCGACTGCCAATTTCTCAAGCATGTTTTCAGTCAATGCCATCAAGTCTTTATAATCAGCATAAGCTTGATAAAACTCGATCATAGTAAATTCAGGGTTATGACGTGTTGACACCCCTTCATTACGGAAGTTGCGGTTAATTTCAAACACACGCTCAAAACCACCCACCACAAGGCGCTTTAAATAGAGCTCTGGCGCGATACGCAAATAGAGTTCCATATCTAAAGCATTATGATGCGTTACAAATGGTCTAGCCGATGCACCACCCGGAATGATATGCATCATTGGCGTTTCAACTTCCATGAAACGTTCATTGGTCAAGAATGCACGAATACCTGCAACCACTTTGGCACGAATTTCAAAGGTTTTACGTGTTTCTTCGTTGACGATCAAATCTAAATAACGCTTGCGATATTTCGCTTCAGTATCCGTTAAACCGTGGAATTTGTCTGGAAGTGGACGAAGTGATTTGGTTAATAATTCAAAACCTTCAAGGTGTACATATAAATCACCTTTACCAGAGCGACCAATATAACCTTCAGCAGCAATAATATCGCCAAGGTCTAAGCTTTTAATAGTTTCTAAAATGTCAGCTGGTAAACCTTTACGATCCACATACAGTTGGATACGACCCGTCATGTCTTGGATCACAATAAATGACCCACGGTTTAACATGACACGACCCGCAACTTTTACATAAACTTTTTCAGCACCTTCGATTTGTGCTTTATCTTGATCTTTAAATTGTTCTTGTAAGTCACCCGTATAGTGCTCACGTTTAAACGTATTCGGCCAAGGACTCTTACCTGTTTGTTTGGCAGTCTCTTGGATTTGCTTTAATTTGGCATGACGCTGTGCGATTAAATCGTTTTCGGAAAGTGTTTGTTCAGAAGTCGATTGAGCGTTTTGTTGCGTCATCTCTGCCTCGATTTAAGTAAAATTGAAGTGGCATAGAATAGCAGATCAAAGCCCATTTTCGCATCATTTCAGTACCACAAAGGCGAAAAAAGCAAAGATTTATCCATTTCCAAGCAAAAATAGTACGCCGATCTTGTAATAAATGTACGGCAAAAGTGATTTTATTGCTCAGCGAGTTGTTTAACCAAAGCTAACCCTTTTTCAAATCCTTGATTCATCATTTCAATATATTCGGGTTGAATATCCACTTCTACATAGAGTTGAGTAACGTCATCCAAATCAAATAACATGTACTTTTCTAATGCACCTGCCCAAGATTTTACATCGTCACTTTCAGTATCTTCCTCTCCATCTTGAATCATCCCGATATGTTTAAAAATAATCACATTAGGTTCATCTAAACGTTCGATTGTTGAAATCATGCCATCTCCCTTATCATCATAGAAATAGGTTTTACCGCCTACTTTCCAGTCTGATCGCATGGTCGAGTTGCAAGAAAAAAATTGCGTCCACGCTTGATAAGTTCCTTTTTGCCATAAAATCTCCCAAACTTTTTGTTTAGAAGCATGAATTTCAATTTCATAAGATAAGGTCTGCATTTTTATTTTCCTCATAATTATGGTGATATTTTTGATCTTTTAATTTTAAATGGTTATTTTTCACCCACTCTGTATTTATACTTTTACTGTTTTTAAAATGCTATAAGCATATACATATCTACAAAAATTAGAGTAATTGCTCAAATAACAAGACTTTCAGAACAAATTGCCATTCCACTTTCTACATAAATGATTAAACTCTTGCATTTGCTTTACTTAAATGGCGTTCTGCGTAAAAATCTAACTCCTGATCAACACAAGTTTGTTGTATTGCAGCGATCGTAGCGACATTATGGAATAGTTTTACTGAAAGGCAATTTGAGCACACCTATCAGTTTGGAGAGTCACATGAAAAAATATCAATGTATCGTTTGTGGGTGGATTTACGACGAAGCAGATGGTTGGCCACAAGACGGCATTGCAGCAGGTACCAAATGGGAAGATATCCCTGATGATTGGACTTGCCCAGATTGCGGCGTTTCAAAAGCTGATTTTGAAATGATTGAAATCTAAATAGATCTAAAAGACCGTGATTATGATCATGGTCTTTTTTTTCCTATCGTTTGTTTTTTATTGAAAAAATACTGGAGAATATAATGCATCCTATCGTCATCATCGGATCGGGCATGGCAGGTTATACTGTTGCACGAGAATTTCGCAAACTAAGCCCTGAACAAGAACTGGTTATGATCTGCGCAGATGATGCGGTAAATTATGCAAAACCAACATTATCTAACGCATTTGCAGGTAATAAAGCACCTGAACAAATTGCTCTAGGCGATGCAGCTAAAATGACAGCTCAACTCAATATGCGTATTGAAGCTGAAACATTGGTAAAAGAGATTAATGCTGAAAATCATGAGATCACCTTAGAAAAAAATGGTGAAAGCATAACTCAACCTTATTCAAAACTTGTGCTTGCTGTTGGCGCAAATCCAATTCGTTTAGCCATTGCTGGTGATGGTAGCGATGATATTCATGTGGTGAACTCGCTCAGTGACTATCGTACATTCCGTGAAAATTTAGCAAACCGCAAAGATAAACGTGTTGTGATTCTAGGTGCGGGTTTAATTGGCTGCGAGTTTGCCAACGATTTACTTCATAGCAACTATGATGTCACTGTGATTGATCTTGCACCACAACCGCTCGGTCGTTTACTCCCAAATCATGTTGCAGATGCATTTAAAACCAATTTAGAACAAGCAGGTATTAAATTTGCACTTTCAACTACGGTAGAGAAAGTAACAAAAACGAATAATGGCGAAGACTATGCGGTTACACTTGCAAATGGTCAAACCCTCGTTGCCGATATCGTCCTTTCAGCAATTGGTTTACAGCCAAATACAAGCTTGGCAAAAGCTGCAAATATTCAAACCAGTCGCGGTATCGTGACCAATACCTTATTGGAAACCAATCAAGCAGATATCTATGCGGTGGGTGACTGTGCTGAAGTGAATGGAACATTATTGCCATTTGTGATGCCAATCATGCAACAAGCACGTGCCTTAGCAAAAACTCTGAGTGGTCAAAGCACTGCGGTACACTACCCTGCTATGCCTGTTGCAGTAAAAACGCCTGCTGCGCCATTAACTGTTTTACCTGCACCAATCGGTATTGATGTAAGTTGGGAAACAGAAGAATTTGATGATGGTATGCTTGCAAAAGCTGCGGATAGCGAAGGAACATTACGAGGCTTTGTACTGTTAGGTGCAACAGCAAGTAAACAACGTTTAAGCTTAACCAAACTGGTTCCTGACTTGATTCCAGCACAAGTTTAAGGTTTAAATTAGGGTCTGTTGAGAAAGGAATTTCCAACAGACTTTAATTCGATAAAAAGAATTCAACTCGGAATGAATGCCATGAACAGCGCCTTACAATTTAATGTGTCACCTTACGCCCCATTTATGCAAGAAACCAAAGTCACTTTAGGCAATGGTATTCAACTGCATGTTGAAATTGGGGGAAACCCAGAACACCCAACAATTTTATTGGTGATGGGTTTAGGTGCTCAAATGCTGTTTTGGCCTGACTTTTTTTGTAAATCATTAATTGACCAAGGCTTTCGTGTTATTCGATTTGATAACCGAGATATTGGTTTATCCTCAAAAATTCGTGAAAAAAGAAAACGACTCAATACTATGAAATTAATGGGTCGCTTTATCATGGGGCTTGGCAATGATGGCGCACCCTATACGCTTTATGATATGGCTGAAGATGTCTCAATGCTGATCGACCAATTAGGGCTAGAAAAAACCTATCTCCTAGGTGCGTCAATGGGTGGCATGATTTCTCAAATTGTAGCTGCAAAATATCCAGAAAAAGTTGAAAAAATTGGATTACTATTTACCAGTAACAATCAGCCCTTCCTTCCACCGCCATTTCCAAAACAGCTTTTCAGTTTAATTGGTAAGCCTGAAGCACATGATGAAGAAGCAATTGTTAATCACAGTTTAAAGGTCTTTCACATCATTGGTTCTCCAGGTTATGTGAATCAAGTTGAAGCAATTCAAACGATTCGCAAACTATATCGTCGTAGTTTCTATCCAGCGGGTGTACTTCAACAGTTTTTAGCAATATTATGTACAGGTTCGCTATTACCATTGAACAAAGATATTACTCAACCGACTTTGGTTGTACATGGCTCAAAAGATCGTTTATTACCGCCAAGTCATGGGAAAGCCGTTGCGAAGGCAATTTCTGGTGCTAAATTTGAATTAATTCAAGGAATGGGGCATGATATTCCTGCTCACTTCATTCCACAACTTAGCGGTTTGTTTGCTCACCACTTTAGATCATCACACTAGGACTCTATGGCTGCATTACCCTCATTAAGACAGCTATCGTATTTAGTTACGTTGTCAGAAACTTTACATTTTACTGAAGCTGCACGTCGTTCATTTGTTACTCAGTCCACCTTATCGGGTGGCATCATGGAGTTGGAACGTCTCTTAGGTGGCGTCCTAGTTGAGCGTGATCGTCAAAATGTTCGTTTAACCCCTTTAGGCGAACAAGTTGTCGCACGTGCGCGTGTATTACTTGCAGATGCGCAAGACTTGATGCGTTTAAGTCGAGAAATGAGTGAACCACTAACGGGTGATTTACACCTTGGGATTATCCCAACGATTGCACCATTTATCTTGACCCAACTTCTTGATGAAGTGCATCAGCAATTACCAAAGATTCAACTTCACTTGCATGAAGCTCAAAGCGAAAAAATCGTAGAAAAATTAGAACACGGCAATCTGGATATGATTGTGCTTGCGCTTCCTTTCGATACGCGTGGATTAAAAGTTGCTGAAATCACAAAAGAAAACTTATTTGTTGTCTACAATAAAAATGACAAGAATGCTGAAAATGCAAATTCACTAGATGATTTGGATTTATCGCGTCTAATGTTGCTAGAGGAAGGACATTGCTTACGTGATCATGCTTTAAGTGCTTGTCCTGTAGGTGAGCGTAAAAATGATCATCGTTTGAAGGCAAGCTCTCTTCCAACACTCATCGAAATGGTTTCATCTGATCTTGGCTTTACGCTTCTACCTGAAATTGCATTGAAAAACAGTATGATTCATTTCAATGAAGAAATTGCCGTTAAATCAATTGAAGCTGCGCCGAGTCGTACCTTAGCTTTGGTGACACGAAAAAGCACACCATTGCAAAGTGAATTTGATGTGATCTTGCAAATTTTGCAAAAAATCACGGCGCATTTGGAATAATAAAAAACCCTGTAATGATCATCATTACAGGGTTTTTTAAAATCACCAAAAACAACACAACTATTTAATTTCTAACAAATTAACCTGTTCAACTTGCACATCACTCATACGCTGCCCTAGATCAAGCAATTGATCAAAATATGCTTCTACAACCTTTGCCTGATCAGCAGTATTCTCTACTTTATACATACTTTGGCGAAATTCATTACTCGAATGCAAGCCTTTGGTGTACCAAGCAATATGCTTGCGTGCAATACGACAACCTGAGTATTCACCATAGAATTGATAAAGTTCAGCCAAGTGTCCTAACAGTACAGTTCTCACTTCAGCAATATCAGGTGCTGCCAAATGTTCGCCTGTTTTCAAATAATGTGCAATTTCTCTAAAGATCCAAGGTCGCCCCTGTGCTGCACGCCCAATCATAATAGCATCTGCACCTGTATAATCTAAAACATATTTGGCTTTCTCGGGACTATCAATATCTCCATTCGCAATCAAAGGAATATCAATCAATTCTTTGACCTGTTTAATCAGATCATACCGTGCTGTATTCAAATACATATCTTCACGGGTACGACCATGCAACGCTAGAGCAGCAATTCCCGATTCTTCCGCGCGTTTTGCAACACGTAAAATATTTTCATGTCCATTTAAAAAACCCAATCGAGTTTTTAAAGTCACAGGCACATCAACCGCAGCAACCACAGCATCTAAAATACGAGCAACCAAGTCTTCATCTTGTAACAAAGCTGAACCCGCAAGTTTGTTACAGACTTTTTTGGCTGGGCAACCCATATTAATATCAACAATTTGCGCGCCATTTGCCACTTGATAACGTGCAGCTTCAGCAAGCTGTTCAGGGTCAGAACCTGCAATTTGTGCTGAGATGGGTGCTAGTTCACCGTCAAAATTTGCCCGATATAAACTCTTTTTACTCATACGCAGGGTTTTATCAGCCGTCATCATTTCACTGACAGCATGACCTGCACCAAAGTATTTACACAGTGTCCTAAAGGGTCTATCCGTTACACCTGCCATAGGTGCAACAATCAAATTATTTGACAGTTGATACGAACCAATATACATATATATTCTTACAAATTCTGAGCAACATAGTATACTTCATTCGCCCATTTGACTCATCTTTATTATGTGGTGTTGTTCTGATTATGAATAAATCATTCCCGACTCGTCCTTTATTAAAAATTGTTAGCATCATTACTGCATGCCTCAGCTTGTCAGCTTGTGGAGATAAGGCGTGGTGGTCTAATGGTAAAGGGCCAGAAATGGAAGCAGAACAGATTAAGAAGGTCATTCCTCCCCGTGTAAACGATCGTCAATCGTGGGCAAAAGATATCTTTGATATCATGCAGCAACTCGATATTCCTAAAACGAAGCAAAATGTGTGCAGTATCGTTGCAGTCGTTGATCAGGAATCAAATTTTGTTGCTGACCCAACTGTGCCTGGGCTTGGGGAAAAAGCAGTACAAGAAATCAATACTCGACTCAAAGAAAAATTTGAAGCCAAGTTGGGCGAAACAATTGGTGGAACAATTGCTGGTTATTTCGAAGATGTACTCAAAAACCAACCATCTCCTGAAAATAACTACATGAGCCAAATGCGCAAAGTCAAAACTGAGCGTGAACTTGATTTACTCTACCGTGAAATTTTCGATTACATGTCAAAGCATTACCATGTTAGTGCATTAACAGGTGCAGCTAAACTTGTTGGGCAAGACATTGGCGAAAAAATGAATCCAATTACCACTTTAGGTTCAATGCAAGTTCATATTAACTACGCAAAAGAACATAAACGCCAAAGTGGTAGCATTGCTGAACTACGCAATGATCTGTATACCCAATATGGTGGTTTATATTATGGTATTCATCGTTTAATGGAATACCCTGCTGATTATGATAAAGCAATCTATCGTTTTGCAGACTACAACTCTGGTGTTTATTCAAGCCGTAATGCAGCATTCCAAACCATGTTAAATGCACTCACAAAAACTGAAATTAGCCTAGATGGCGACCTATTGCTTTATAGTAAAGATGGTGATGTAAAATCAACACAAAGCCAAACTGAAAAAGAGCTGATTGCAATTTTTGCAAAAAATAATATTTTAGTGACACCACGCCAAATTCGCGATGATTTGAAAAAAGAAAAAGAGAAAAAATTTGAAGATACTCAGACCTATTTAGCAGTACAGAAGCTTTATCAAAATAAAACCAAAAAAGAACCAATCTATGCCGTCATGCCACAAGTCGTTATTTCAGGACCTAAACTGAGTCGTGACTACAATACAAATTGGTTTGCAAGCCGTGTAAATGGACGATATGAGACATGCATGCAAAGAGCGAAACGCATAAAACTATAAATCTTGCTTTATTTGACTTTGATGGCACACTCTATCCTAAAGATAGTTTTACAGGGTTTATTTTCTTTACCCTATCAAAGCGTCACATCGTCAAAAAAGGCTTAACAATATTACCTTGGATTCAAGCCTATTATTTACGCTTGTATCCAGCTCATGCGATGAGACCTCGTTTATTTCAAACCATGTTTAAGGGAATCTCAGCAGATGTTGTAGAAAATTTAGTATATGAATATGCGAAACAACTGGTTAAAAAGTTAGATCCAGATTTACTACAACAACTCTATTTACACCAACAACGTGGTGATCATATCGTTCTTGTTTCTGCATCAGTCGATTTGTATTTAGCACCAATCTGCGAACTGCTCAATATTGAGTTAATTTGTACAGAAACAGAAATTAGAAATGGTATTTTAACGGGTCGTTATAGCTCTCAGGATTGTAGCCGTGAACAGAAAAAATTACGGATTTTGCAACGATATAATTTAGAAGATTATCAATATATTTATGCTTATGGAAATAGCGAAGAAGATCTAGACATGCTCTCACTCGCCGACCATCCCTATATGATGGGTCAGAGAAAGTCATTACCTGAGCTAAAACCTGAAGTTATTACAGTTTGCAAGAATACAGAACAAATATAAAAAACTCGTCTAATTCATAAAGTTGGGACTACTATAAACATTTAACATAAATTAAAAAATATAGTAGAACTACGCAACTTACTTATGAGAATCTAAGAATTAAAAAAACAACCTAAATAACATATCAATTAAGCCAACAAACCATTATTTTTCTTTACATACACTGACATGTTTTCTATTAGATTTAAATCAGGACTATATACAGAAAAATATAAAACGCCCGATGAAATTCATCGGGCGTTTTATATGAAATAAGTGTTAACCTATTTCAGCATTAGAAATGTGTGTATCACAAGCTGTAGTACATATCAAATTCAACTGGATGAGTAGTCGTGTTAAGACGACGTACATCTTCAGTTTTAAGTTCGATATATGCATCAAGCATTTCTTTAGTGAATACACCACCTTTCAACAAGAACTCATGGTCAGCTTGAAGTGCTGCAATAGCCATTTCCAAGTTATGAGCAACTGTTGGGATTTTTGCTTCTTCTTCAGGAGGAAGATCATACAAGTTTTTGTCAGCAGCTTCACCTGGGTGGATCTTGTTCTGAATACCATCAAGACCAGCCATTAATAATGCCGAGAAACCTAAGTACGGGTTCATTAATGGATCAGGGAAACGTGCTTCAATACGCTTGCCTTTAGGGCTAGAAACGTAAGGAATACGGATAGAAGCAGAACGGTTACGTGCTGAGTAAGCAAGCATAATTGGTGCTTCATAGTGTGGAACTAAACGCTTATAAGAGTTTGTACCTGGGTTTGTGATCGCATTCAACGCGCGAGCATGTTTGATCACACCACCGATGAAGAACAATGCCATTTCTGATAAACCAGCATATTCATCACCAGCAAACAAGTTCTTGCCATCTTTAGAGATTGACATATGAACGTGCATACCTGAACCGTTATCACCAACCATTGGCTTAGGCATGAATGTAGCTGTTTTGCCATATTGGTGAGCAACGTTCCAAACTGCATATTTGAATTGTTGAACTTCGTCTGCTTTACGAACTAAAGTATTGAAGCTCACACCAATTTCTAATTGGCAAGATGCAACTTCATGGTGATGTACTTCTACACGACCAGGGCCCATGATGTCTTCAATACGTGCACACATTTCAGCACGCATGTCTTGATGAGAATCAACTGGAGGAACTGGGAAGTAACCACCTTTAACACGTGGACGGTGACCTGAGTTACCCGCTTCGTAATCTTTACCTGTAGACCAAGCAGCTTCTTCAGCGATTAATGTATGGCGCGCGCCAGACATATCGATATCCCATTTAACTTCGTCAAAAACGAAGAATTCTGGTTCTGGACCAAAGAATGCTGTATCACCGATACCAGTAGATTTTAAATATTCTTCAGCACGACGAGCAATCGAACGTGGGTCACGCTCGTAACCTTGACCAGTAGATGGTTCGATTACGTCACAAGTAACAACAACTGTAGGTTCAGCAAAGAACGGGTCAAGAAAACCTGTTGCAGCATCTGGACGTAAGATCATGTCAGAAGCTTCGATGCCTTTCCAACCCGCAATTGAAGAACCATCAAACATTTTACCGTCTTCAAACGTATCTTCATCAATTGTGTCAGCTGGGTAAGTTACGTGTTGCTCTTTACCCTTAGTATCAGTAAAGCGAAAATCGACCCATTTTGCGCCACTTTCTTTGATGAGTTGAAGGACCTTGTTCGCCATGCTCATTTGCTCCAATGAAATTTTTATGCACTTGTTAAGTGCGTGTTAGTTGTTGATATATAATTAGCAATTATCATACCAACAATTTTAAAGCATACCTAAAACATTGAAATTCTTTGCAGAAAAAATGCTTTAAGCTCCATGTCCTATGTCCACTATAATGTTTGCTTTCACAAATGCACCATATTTAAACATTCCGATCCCAGCTAGTCCCCAAAATAGACATAACGAACCAAAGTGGTGCAAAACATATAACAGAGAACTAATGTAGTGCAAAAGCACACCATCACTAGTTAGCATAAATTGGCTTTTTATATCATTCTTTTTAACTTCATTCCAATCAATTCATTTAGACTTTTGGTTCACTTTGTATATTTTCACCCAAGTCATTCAATTTATGAAGTTTATTATCTGTTTCTATGGTTCTTTATATCCTCGGTATATAAATCCATCAAAACATCTATTAAACGAAATATTCAACATTGATCATTTGTTTTTGTTATGATTATTGTCCTCTATATCTAAGAAATGCCTTTACGACGCATATAGCGCGAAAGGAATATCGTTTTTAGATAGGTTTATCAAAAGCAAAAGCACCATAAAGTGCGTATTTTCAAAAGGTTATAATCATGCTTTTAATGATTGACAACTATGACAGTTTTACTTACAACATCGTTCAATATTTTGGCGAGTTGAATCAAGAAGTAAAAGTTGTTCGTAATGATCAAGTCACATTAGAAGATATTGAACGATGGCAGCCTAAATACTTGGTAATTGGTCCAGGTCCATGCTCACCAAGCGAAGCCGGAATCTCAATTCCAGCAATTAATCATTTTGCAGGAAAAATTCCATTACTTGGAGTGTGCTTAGGGCATCAAGCCATCGGGCAAGCATTTGGTGGTCGTATCATTCGTGCAAAAACTGTCATGCATGGTCGTTTATCCGATATGCATCATAGCGATAAAGGTATTTTTAGCAATTTACCCTCACCTTTTGCGGCAACACGTTACCATTCATTGGTGATTGAGCAAGAAACATTGCCTGAGTGTTTAGAAGTGACGTGTTGGACCAACCAAGTCGATGGAACGATTGAAGAGATTATGGGCGTAAAGCATAAAACACTACCTGTAGAAGGCGTTCAATTCCATCCCGAATCTATTTTGAGCCAACATGGGCATCAAATTTTCAAAAATTTCTTAGATATTTACGCTTAAATGTAAACTCAAGCTCTAAGATAAGCAGCCTATTTAAAAATAGGCTGTTTTTATTTTGCATCATGAAAATACTTTAAATTAAAAAACTAAGCGCAAGCTCAAAACTAAAGCTATTTTCTGCTAACATAGCCAATTAGCAAGTGAATCATATATCACTGAAAGCGCACCCTCATCATCAACTGGTTTTGCTCAATCTTTTAATCATTAAATGCTGTAACTCATGACTATGAATATCCAACAGGCACTCAATCACATTACTAAAAACATTCATCTTAGCCAGCCACAAATGGAAGATGTCATGCGTAGCATTATGCAAGGTGAAGCAACCGATGCACAGATCGGTGCGCTGATGATGGGCTTGCGTATGAAAGGTGAAAGTATTGATGAGATTACCGCGGCTGCACGTATTATGCGTGAGTTCGCAATAAAAATTGATGTTAGTGATATTCCTCACCTTGTCGATATTGTTGGTACAGGTGGTGATGGTCAAAATCTATTTAATGTTTCTACTGCTTCAAGTTTTGTAATTGCAGCCGCGGGGGCAACCATCGCCAAGCATGGTAACCGTGGCGTATCAAGCAAATCGGGTTCATCCGATGTGCTTGAGCAAATGGGGATTCAACTTGATTTAGACATGCAACAAACCGAACGCTGTATCCGTGAAATCGGCGTTGGTTTCTTATTTGCACCAAATCATCATAAAGCAATGCGTTATGCAGTCGCACCACGTCGTGAATTAGGTATTCGTAGCATTTTTAATTTACTAGGTCCATTGACCAACCCTGCGGGTGTCAGACGTTTTGTGATTGGCGTATTTTCAGATGAGCTGTGTCGTCCTATTGCAGAAGTATTAAGACAACTGGGTGCAGTCCATGTATTGGTTGTACACTCAAGAGATGGTTTAGATGAAATCAGTCTTGCAGCCCCAACGACTGTCGCTGAACTTAAAGATGGTGAAATTAGCGAATGGACGCTAACGCCTGATGAAGTTGGTATTCCCTCTCAAACACTAACTGGCTTAGTGGTCAACAGTTCAGAAGAAAGCTTAAAGCTGATCAAAGATGCTTTAGGTCGTGACAAATCAGAAATTGGTGAAAAAGCAGCAAATATGATTGCACTGAATGCAGGTGCAGGTATTTATGTTGCAGGTATCACCAAGACCTACAAACAAGCAGTTGAGTTCGCTCAGGATATTCTTTACGGCGGTCAAGCCTTAGAAAAAATGAGTATTTTGGCTGAATTCACCAAGACATTGAAACAATACCAAGCAGACTAAGGACTTCTCATGATCGATATTCAAAATACCATTTTAGGTAAAATTGTTGACCGCAAACATGAGGAGCTTGCAGCACGTTTAAAACAACGTAGCTTGCACGATGTTGAACAGTGGGCAAAAGAGGCAACACCAGTTCGTGGTTTTGCGAATGCTTTACAGCATAAACGCCCTGCTGTGATTGCTGAAATTAAAAAAGCATCACCATCTAAAGGCATCATTCGTGCAGACTTTAATCCTGCGGAAATTGCACAGCAATATGAGCAAGCAGGCGCAGCATGTCTCTCTGTCTTAACTGATGTGGATTTCTTCCAAGGTGCTGATGAAAATATTGTGATTGCACGTAATCATTGTGCCCTACCAGCTTTGCGTAAGGACTTCTTGGTTGATCCTTATAACGTGGTTGAAGCACGTGCCTTACATGCAGATTGTATTTTATTAATCGTGGCATGTTTATCAGATCAACAACTTGAAGAAATGTCAAAAACTGCATTTGAGCATCAACTTGATGTATTGGTTGAAGTGCATGATGAATATGAATTGGAACGTGCGTTAAAGCTTTCTGAGCACTGTATTCTAGGTGTGAATAACCGCAATCTTAAAACCTTTGATGTTGATTTAAATACTTCATTACGTTTAAAGAAATTGTTGCCTGCTTCTCGTGTATTGGTTACTGAAAGTGGTATTGCCACACCTGCTGATGTAGAAATGATGCAAGCCAATGATATTCATACTTTCCTTGTCGGTGAAAGCTTTATGAAACAGCCACGTCCAGATCAAGCATTTGCAGAATTGTTTGGGAAGACTGAGCAGATTTAATTTAAATTCAAATAAAAGCCCAATTCTTTATCATTGGGCTTTTATAATTATTTAAAAAATACCATGCCAAAATATGAATTCGAATTGACAATAAAATAAAGAGCTTAAATTTATGTCGAATAAAGAAATTGAATCATTACAAAGAAGCTTATGTAAAAAATATGGTACTCCTTATCGTCCCACTTTAGAGGGAACGAAGTTAGGAATAACACTGAATATTAAAGAAAATATAACTCCTATTAATGGCTTGAGACATCCTCCTGAAGAGAATACAAATGGATGGTATATCTGGGGCGGCGAAGATTTTTCTGATGATCCTAATTTTTTTAAATCTATACATATAGAACATATCACTGAATGGTGCCCACAAATACAAAAATTTCTAGCATTACCTCCTGGTTGGAGATTCTTAATAGCTAATAATTATGAAGATGTTTGGTTTGATGAGTCATTACTTGATATTTAGTTTTTTAAAACTTTTTTCTTAACAATCTAATTTTGAATAACCTTATAATTACAACTAATTGACCATTTTTGAACAGCCACTCACTACTTTCGATTATCTACAACATTGCATGAATGCAATTTAGTTCAAATCATCACAGATTCGGACTATAATTTTACATCTCTCGTATCTTGCCTATTTTTCTAAACTTATGAGTAAACATGATTCATCGCTTTCTAAAGATCAGTTTAATTTACTGAAAGCCTTTAAAAAGCAAATCTCTAACCCTCAATCTAGCGCTATCGCAAAACAAGTTGAGGCAAAAAAAACTCAGGCGATCGCTGAAGAGTTGGAAGATACTGAGCTTTTTAAAAAAGCCCTTCTCGGCGTAAAACCAATCGACAATCAAAATATTGCCGATACCAAAGTCGCGCGTCGCAAAAAAGTTGATGCCCAAACCTTAGCAAAACGCGCAGCAGCCGAAGGTGGTACTGAGCAAGAGCTTACAGAAATTTCAGATACCCAAGCCATCTTAAATCCAGTGGCAAGCCAAGCGACTTTAAGCTATCGCATTGCAACCTTGCAGCACAAAGTCTTTGAAGATTTAAAAACAGGTAAAACTCGTTGGTTTGAAGCAGTCGATTTACATGGTTGTACCGTTGAACAAGCCCGAGCAGCCGTTCTACAGATCATTCAAATGGCAAAAGATGAAAATCAAAATGTCATCAAAATTGTTCACGGTAAAGGACCTGAAGCCATTTTAAAAACCTATGTCAATGGCTGGCTTAGACAACATCGTGATGTGCTTGCTTTTGTCAGCGCACCTGAAAATCAGGGGGGTACTGGTGCTGTTTTAGTGCTCTTAAAACGTGCAGAAAAGAACCCAAAGCACAAACAATAATCGGCATTTGGTTCAAAATTAAGTTTTTGAGTCGTTTTCTGATACAATTCCCGTTTTGTTCAACCCATCTAAGTGAACATTGTTATGTCTATGCAGCAATCGTACGCAAATATTTTAACTGCCGTTGGCGAAGATCTAAATCGCCCAGGCTTAAAAGATACGCCTATGCGTGCGGCTAAAGCTTTTTCTTTTTTAACTTCTGGTTATAGCAAAACCCTTGAAGAAGTTACAAATAGTGCGGTTTTCCCATCCGATAACCATGAAATGGTATTGGTCAAAAATATCGAGTTTTATTCGCTTTGTGAACACCATCTTCTTCCTTTCTATGGTCGTGTACACATTGCTTATTTACCTGAAGGTCAAGTTTTAGGTCTATCTAAATTTGCGCGTATTACTGAAATGTTTGCACGCCGTTTACAGATTCAAGAAAACTTGACTCAGCAAATTGCCGAAGCAGTTGCTGAAGTAACTCAGGCACGTGGTGTTGCAGTTGTCATTGACTCAGCCCATATGTGTATGATGATGCGGGGTGTCGGCAAACAAGAATCAACCACACGTACAGTTTCTTTTGTTGGTGATTTCAAAACTGACAAAGACGCACGTCGTGAGTTTTTAAGCGCTGTGCCTGAAAGTTATTAAACCGAGCAATTCATATGTCATCTATTCAGTTAGCAGGTTTTGGTGAATTAGTTCAAAACCAAGCCAGCATTGATTTTCCTCGAGCTGATCGCCTAGTCACAGGAAATCCTGAACGTCTCACCTATAGCTTATATGAACATCCACATATGGGCTGTGGTATTTGGCAATGTGAAGTGGGTGCGTGGAATATTCAATTTGCTGACAATAAACAAGAGTTTTTTCAAGTCATTGAAGGGATTGTCCGTATCCATGATGCAAAAACCAATTCTTTTATTGAAGTAACTGCGGGAAATGCAGGCATTATTCCCCCTGCATTTATCGGTACATTTGAAGTCATTGAAGCTGTTAAAAAATACTATGTGCTTGTTGAAGTGTAATTTCATTACATACATTTCAACATATAGAATTTAGGAATGTAATTGCCACATTCCTTTTTTATTTCTAGTACCTAAGATTTTCAAAACCAAGACTAAACTTAAAAGTAATAATAAATACCAAGAACCTAATTTTCCCCAACCGACCATATGCCATGCATCGACCTGACTCGGATATAGCCAAATTTTATAAAATGTACTAATGTTTTCCGCGATCCAAATCAAAAATGCAAGTACCAATAACACAGGTAACATTGGAACTTTAAAAGTATGTCTTTCAAGCTGAAAAGAGAGTTTGGTCTTCCAAAAAATGACAATACTCCAAGCAAATAAAACTAAACGAATGTCTGGAATAAAAAACTTGCTCATAAAATTTAAATACGACAAAACTGCTAGGCACAGCATATTGCTAAACTGTGGTAGATTTTCAAAAGAAACTTGATAAAGTCTTAAAGATCGAGCAAAAAAGCTCCCTACAGCCGAGTACATAAAACCTGCAAATAATGGCACAGTAAGGAGTTTAAAAATTGCAGGTTGCGGATATTGCCAAGAAGCAATCGCAGGATGCGTGAGGAAAATTTCCATCCCCATTGCCATGATATGAAACAAGGCTATCACTTTCGCTTCAGCCCATGATTCAAGCTTTAAGTACAGCAAACAAACCTGAATTGCTAATGCATAAAACAGTAAATAGTCATAGCGAAAGAAACCATAGTACTCATGACTTCCCATAGGTGCTGTCAATGCAAAAGCAATTAAAAGCAACAATCCAAATAAGGCAGCCGAAGCTGCCTTAGTCATAAAATTTAGGGATAATACGATCAACTGCACAAAATGAATCCTAGCGTGTTTAGCCTTGAAATATGCTCAATATCAACCTAAATATTTTGCGCTGTATTCATGTACAGTATCGACAAAAATCTTAGGCTGGGCAGGATCAACCCATTGAGTAATGCCATGACCTAAGTTTGCGATATACCCTGTTTTCTCACCATTTGCATAGGCATCATCGAGCATTGCTTTTACCGATTTTTCAATTGAAGCTGCTGAGCCATAGAGCACTGCTGGATCTAAGTTTCCTTGTAGGGCAGCTCGACCTGCAACCACATCACGTGCAGTATAAAGTGGTGTCGTCCAGTCTAAGCCAAATGCATCTGCACCAGTGCTTAACATGGTCTCCAACCATTGACCACCACCTTTGGTGAATACAATAATCGGAATACGTTGACCATCTTTTTCACGTTGCAGTCCTGCAATAATTTTGGTCATGTAGTTCAATGAAAATTCGACATATTCGCGATGTGCTAATGCGCCGCCCCAACTATCAAAAATTTGGATTGCTTGAGCGCCTGCATCAATTTGAGCATTGAGATAATCAATCACTGAATCAGCAAGATGATCAAGTAAAGCATGTAACACTTCGGGTTGTGCATACATCATATTCTTAATGAAGCGGAATTCTTTACTTGAACCACCTTCAACCATATAGGTTGCTAATGTCCAAGGGCTGCCCGAAAAACCAATCAGCGGCACTTGTCCATTTAAAGCAGATCGAATCGTTGAAACTGCATTCATCACGTAAGCTAAATCTGATTTAGAATTTAGTTTCGGTAAATTTGCAACATCTTGTTCAGTACGAATAGTTTTATGAAACTTAGGACCTTCGCCCGCTTCAAAATATAGTCCCAAGCCCAGTGCATCAGGTACAGTTAAAATATCTGAGAATAAAATCGCAGCATCGAGCTCATAGCGACGTAATGGCTGTAAAGTCACTTCACAAGCAAACTCAGTATTTTTGCATAGAGACAAGAAATCTCCTGCTTGCGCACGAGTTTCACGATATTCTGGTAAATAACGCCCTGCTTGACGCATCATCCATACAGGTGTGGTGTCTACAGGTTCACGCAGCAAAGCTCGTAAAAAACGATCATTTTTCAACGTTGTCATTACCAATCTCTAAATTTTTTCATGTAGGATGCATCATAACAAAGTTAGCCCTGAATTTATAATTGTAAACCCATACAAAAAATCAGACTTCAACTAATTTTTTAGCTTTGACACAAAACTGCTACTGCAAGCTGTTCTATTTTCTGTAATACTTGCAATATCTTATATTTCAATATGAATAATTCTTAAGGTTGAATTACATGTTTGTTCGCTCATTACTCGCTATGAGTTTAAGTTGTATTCTTGCTAACGTTGCTTTTGCTGCCCCAACAACTGAGCAAGCATTAAATCCAAAAAAAATCTCAGCTCCCGTTCAAGATCCTATTGACCCATTATCTATCGAGCGTTCTGCTGCATCGAGTGTAATGGCTCAACCCGCATCAAGTGTTGCTGTTCAAGCTGCTTCTGAACCACAAGTCAATACGGGAGCTGCTTCGGCAATATCTCAAAAACTAGAAAATGCACCAGAGACAACGGCGACAACACCAACCGTTAAAGTTTCATGGACTTTAGACAGTTTAAATACTGCCGATTGGTATGAAAATCTTGAGAAAGGTCAATTGCCTGTCTATGCACGTGCACATGTGATGCTCAACAATGCTCATGCTTCACCTGGTGCAATTGATGGTTCAAATGGTAAAAATACCTTAAAAGCAATTGCTTCATTTCAGCAAATGAATGGTCTCACGCCAACAGGACAACTCACAAAAGAAACGTGGGATGCTTTAGTCGCTCAACAAAACAAACCAACATATATTGAATACACGATCACTGATGCGGACTTAAAAGGTCCATATGCAGATTCAATTCCTGCTGACTATGCACTACAAGCAAAAATGAAAGGCTTGTACTACACGCGCGTAACAGAAATGTTAGGTGAAAAATTTCATATGGATGAAGGTTTCCTCAAAAAACTAAATCCAACTGCAACGTTCAAAAAAGCAGGCGAAAAAATTATTGTTGCCAATGTGCGCAATGATTTACCAGAAGATATTCATTTAATCGTTGCGCATAAAGGCGCAAGACAGCTTTATTTATTCAATAGCCGTAACCAAATGATTGCTTCATTTCCTGCAACAATTGGCAGTGCTGACACGCCTTCTCCGACTGGTACATATAAAGTAGTCGGTGTAACCAAGAACCCATACTATAGCTATTCACCATCGAATTTTATTCAAGGCAATAATCTTAAACCACTCATGTTACCACCTGGTCCAAACGCGCCTGTCGGTAATATCTGGATCGGTCTAAGCAAGCGATCTTTTGGTATTCACGGGACACCTAATCCTTCTTTGATTTCGAAGACTGCATCACATGGTTGTATTCGCTTAACCAACTGGGATGCAAATGATTTAGGTGGAAAAGTACGTTCTGGCGTTACTGTAAAATTCTTAGAATAATTTAGATTATTCAATTAAAAAAACCGAATACCATCAGTATTCGGTTTTTTTATCACGCTTTCTTTTATTCTACACTGGGCAATGGTTGATAATAGATTTGGTTACGCCCAAGTTGTTTGGCTCTATAAAGCGCTTTATCTGCCGTATGAATCACTAAATCTTGGCTGATTTTAGAATTCCCATTAAAAACTGTAATCCCTAAACTAATGGTGACGTGATTAGAAACTAAAGATTTTTCATGGGGAATCATCTGCCGATCAATTGCTCGATAGATATTTGTTGCAACTGCATAAGCACCTTGAGCAGACGTTTCCGGTAAAAGAACAACAAACTCTTCTCCACCATAACGTGCAATAAAATCCATATGTCGAATTGAACTTTTAATGGTTTTTGCAATGGCAGAAATCACTTGATCCCCCATCTGATGCCCATAGAAGTCGTTATAATTTTTAAAAAAATCAATATCAATAAACAGTACAGACATTGCCTTACTATCTTTACATGCCAAGTCATAGTAATAACTAAACATTTCTTCAAAAGTGCGTCTATTTGAGACCTTGGTTAACTCATCATGTTGGCTTAAATGTAGAAGCTCAGATGCTTGTAACCGCAAAATTTTTTCATCAATTTCAGCTATTTTGGTTTTTAAAAATAATTTTCTTTCTTTCGATGTAAGCATCACACTAATGGAAAAGCCTAACAAGAGACTTCCAATAAAAGTGCGCCCTAACATCAAAAAATCACATGGGACTTTGAGAAAATATAAGGACAATAAAATCACGATCGCAGCCGAAGAACCAATCCATAACATATGTTTAGGTTTAATCCCACTGAGAATAAAACCCAACATATACAGAAATGCAATCAATACCATTGATTGACTCTGCAACACTGCATTAGAAATACTCATCATCAATAAAGATGGAAAAAGAATTGTGCAAAACACAATCACGCATGTGGCTGGATAAAATAATCGGTTCAAACGTCTAAAACGGGAAAATGCCCAAAATGAAAATAATGCAACACCCACCACAACCAGACTAAGAATGCTATATATAAGATCTAATAGAAAATGAGTGCTTGTTCGAATAACCAATAAGTTCGATGGTAAAATCAAAAGTATAAAAATCGTATACGTGATTACACCTTGACCAAAAAACTGAATCGCATTAATTCTGGTTCGATCAATATTAAATTGCCAAAACTCATTTTCGAGTTGAGCAGGCAAAATTTTCTTTGTTTTCTTCGTTCTGGAATGTCGAACAACAAGGTGTTCTAAATCTTCTTTTGTTTTGCGTAACTGATTAATATCATATTGATTTTCCATCCCTCTCACTCTTCTTATAATGCTGTATTCTTGTCCAACATAAAAATAACACAATTTCTTATATTTTCATGTGCTTTACGTAACCACTTATCCATAATTGTAGTTACCATTTTTACACTATATGCATTATTATTTATATTATTTTTAAGTCTGAAGTACGCCTTGAATACTATTACACTTTTACAGCCAGATGATTGGCATGCACACCTACGTGATGGATTAGCTTTAAAACGTACTGTACCAGATCTTGCTAAACAATTTGCGCGCGCAATTTGTATGCCGAACTTGGTTCCACCAGTCAAAACGGTAGAAGAAGCGCTCGCATATCGTGATCGTATTCTTGCCCATGTTCCAGAAGGGCTTCACTTTGACCCACGTATGGTGCTTTATTTTACAGATTTCACTTCACCAGATGAAGTTCGTAAAATCAAAGAATCTGAGTTTGTAAATGCCATTAAACTTTATCCTGCGGGCGCAACGACGAATTCAGATAATGGTGTGAGCGATATTCGTAAAGTCTATGCGGTGATTGAACAACTTGAAGAACATCAAGTGCCATTATTGTTGCATGGTGAAGTCACTCACAACCATGTCGACATTTTTGACCGTGAAAAAAGATTCTTAGATGAAATTTTGTCTCCGTTATTAAAACAGTTCCCAAAATTAAAAGTCGTTTTAGAACATATTACCACCAGTGATGCAGCGAATTTTGTACTTGAACAAGATCGTAATGTTGCAGCAACGATTACACCGCAACATTTACTCTTTAACCGTAATGATATGTTGGTTGGCGGCGTAAAACCTCATTTCTACTGCCTGCCTATTTTAAAGCGTCAAACTCATCAAACGACGTTATTAGAAGTTGCGACCAGTGGCAATCCAAAATTCTTCTTGGGTACAGACAGCGCACCTCACTCACAGAATGCGAAAGAAAATGCATGTGGCTGTGCAGGTTGCTACAGTGCGCCAAATGCAATTGAATTGTATGCTCAAGCATTTGACCAAGTTGGTAAATTAGAACGCTTAGAAGGCTTTGCAAGCATATTTGGTGCTGACTTCTATGGTCTTCCTCGCAATACATCAACAATCACGCTAGTGAAAGAAGAAAATACGGTCGCTGAATCTTTTGACTATCTTGAGGGTCAAAAAATCATTCCACTTCATGCAGGTAAAACACTACAATGGAGAAAAGTGTGACCCAAGAAGAAAACAAAGCTCCAGTGATTGCACAACGTTTTCGTGGATTTTTACCTGTGGTGGTTGATGTAGAAACCGCAGGATTTAATTCACAAACCGATGCCCTCCTCGAAATTGCTTGTATCCCAATCATCTATGATGAACAAGGACAATTTGTACCAGGCCCTTCCTTCCATGCACACATCAATCCTTTTGAGGGTGCAAACCTAGATCGCCGTTCATTAGATTTTATTGGGATTGATCCATTTAATCCAATGCGTGTGGCGATGGCAGAAGATGAGCGTGGTGCCTTACGTCGCATTTTCAAATCATTAAATGAAGTACGTAAAGCACAGCATTGTACCCATGCGGTATTGGTGGGTCACAATGCCCATTTTGATTTAGGTTTTTTACAAGCAGCGATCAATCGTTCTGGTACTAAAAATCAAAATCCGTTTCATAGCTTTTCAGTATTTGATACTGTGACTTTGAGTGCAGTGATGTTTGGTCAAACTGTGTTAGCACGTGCATGTATTCAAGCAGGAATCGAGTTTGATGGTAAAGAAGCGCACTCTGCTTTATACGATACGCAAAAAACTGCTGAACTGTTTTGCTATATTTTGAACAAACTGTCTCCTCACCTTCTTGACACTTTGGTGACAGAGCCCTAATATACACCCACCTCAAGAAGTCCCTATCGTCTAGAGGCCTAGGACATCGCCCTTTCACGGCGGTAACCGGGGTTCGAATCCCCGTAGGGACGCCAAATTTTAAAAAGCCACTGCATCTTTAAGACAGTGGCTTTTTTATTGATGTTTTTCAGTCCATACATTATAAAACTATGATTTGAGAAATCTATTTGATTATATTTATGGTGCTTTCTATCCTATACTGCAAATAGATCAAAACGATAAATTTAAACCCAACATGCAAATCCGTTTATTCCACTTACAAAATTCACGTTCACAACGCATCGTTTGGTTTTTAGAAGAATTAGGACTTCCCTATGAGTTAGTCATCAACCACCATTCAAACGTAGATGAAAAGAAAAACTCACCGCATCAATTAGCAAAATTCCCTACCCTTGAAATGATTGATCAAGGAAAAATTTCCATTTTAGCGGAAACTTCAGCCATTCTTGATTACTTGTCTTATCTATATCCTCAATTAGGGCAAAGTAAATTATTAGGATCACAACTTCGAAGTTTTTATTATTGGAAAAATTATTGTGAAGCCACATTTATTCCCGATCTGTTACTCAAACAAATTTTTAACCAAATTGTACAACGCACACCATTTCCAATTCGCTTCGTTTCAAAGCTTTTAAAATATGGATTTGATCAAGGCTATTTAAATCCATCATTACAACGACAAATGAGTATGATCGATGGACATTTAGAAGATCACTTATGGTTTGCTGGAGATCAATTTACGATTGCAGATATTTTGATGTGGTTTCCATTACTGGCTTGCTCACAAAATGAGCATCAGTTTAAACATATACAGCGTTATTTAGCTCAAATAGAAAACAGACCCGCCTTTAAAAAATCTTTAATTAAAGGACAATGGTCTGCTTCTACGTTTCAGTCCTATTGGACGATTGCGTGGTAATTCAGTTATGCCGATTTACGCGAATTGACTCGACCTTTGACAACAGCCTTGATATTCCCTTTTGCATAATTCAAAAATACAATCAAAGGCGATAATTTTGGATTTGGCTTTTTACCTTGTCCAATTGCCTTGAATTGTGCTGCATACCAAATGATTTCCATGATTGCCATTTTATCGACAAAAGGAATCCCCGTCTTAATTTGATTCACGGCATAACGTACATCATTGCCTGCAATTAAACGATCTGTTAAATCAGTTTCAACTGCCAATGGGCGTGCAATACCAATAAAATCACATGCACCACTTTCAAGTGCTGCATTCATACCTGCTACAGTACGGAAACCGCCTGTAACCATCAATTTACAAGTCACATGCTGACGAATCTTTTCAGCAAATTCTAGGAAGTAAGCTTCACGTGCAATGGTACTGGCTTTACGAGACTCAGCTTTGGCACCTGCCATTGCTGGTGCTTCATAAGTACCACCTGAGATTTCAATAATATCGATTCCCGCAGCATCAATGGTTTTAAATACTGTCATCACATCTTCTTCAGTGATCCCACCACGTTGGAAATCTGCTGAATTGAGCTTCACCGAAATAATGAAGTTTTCTGATGTTGCTGCACGTACAGCCTTATAAATTTCCACCAAGAAACGCATACGGTTCTCAATCGAACCACCCCATTGATCCGCACGTTTATTGGTTAATGGAGATAGAAATTGACTAATCAGATATCCATGCGCACCATGAAGCTGCACACCTTCAAACCCTGCTTTTTCACAAACTGCTGCTGCTGTTGCAAAACGCTGAATAATATCGAGGATTTCTTCATGTTGAAGTTCACGCGGAGTCCCAAACATCGCTGCTAGCATTGGGCTAAAAGGAACTGCTGATGGTGCAACAGTTTCTTTATTCAAACCTTTAGGGCATTGGCGACCTGGATGTGACAATTGAATCAATTGCACCATGCCATATTTTTTACCTACCGCAGCCCATTGCTGTAACTTTGCCAAATCACGCTCAGTCTCAATCGCAACGACACCAGGTTCATTCTTGGCAGCAATATTGACCATTACATTACCTGTAATCGCACAACCTAAACCACCTTTTGCCCAAGCCTCATATAAGCCAATGTGTAACTCATTCGGCTGCCCTTCGTGATTGGCAAGTGCCTCACTCATCGCCCCTTTAATAATGCGGTTTTTAAATGTGGTATTACGAATTTGGATACTGTCTGCAATCTGACTCATGGTCATCCTCTGCTACAATTAGAGTATTTACTCTAATTTAATCTGATTATTGTGACTGTCAAGGGTTCTTCCGATAAATTGACAATAACATATGTCAATTTAATTACAATGCTAATATTTGCTTGCAGAAATAAGCTGACGTGTATATTCAGTTTGAGGTTGATTAAATAAAAGTTCTGTTGCTTGATATTCCAATACTTCAGCTTGATGCATGACCATGACGTTCTGACATAGTGCTTTAATGACTTGTAAGTCATGACTGATAAACACATAACTGATCTGCTCTTGTTGCTGCAAACGGCGTAACAGTTGAATCATCGCCATTTGAGTGCTGCGATCTAATGCAGAAGTCGGCTCATCCAAAATCATCAATTTAGGCTTTAAAACCAAAGCACGTGCAAGCGCGACCCGTTGACGTTGCCCACCAGAAAGCTGGTGTGGATATTTGCTTCTATCCTCCAAAGAGAGTTCGACTTTTGCTAAAACAGCTTCAATTTGCAGATTAGATTGCTGTTTGGAAATATTTTGAAGGTGAAGCCCTTCCGCAATAATTTGCTCAACAGACATGCGAGGATTCAAACTACTCAAAGGATCTTGGAATACAATTTGAAAATCACGGCGTAGGGGGCGAAGTTGTTTTTGATTGAGCTGATTTAAGTTTTGGGACTGAAAGCAAATTTCTCCTTCACTCGAAATCAAACGTGCAATTGCCAAAGCCAATGATGATTTTCCCGAACCACTTTCCCCCACGATACCTAAAGCTTCACCTTTGAATAAATTGAAATTGATTGATTTGGCTGCAATCTTATAAGCCTTAATTTGGTTCAATAAACCACGTTTGATGGGATACTTGACCGTGACATTTTTTAGTTCAAGTAAACGCTCAGTCTGTGCAATCGATAGAGCTTGTCCAAAATCGTGATTGAGTAAATTTCGTGTGTATGCAGTTTGAGGATGTGTAAAAATTTCAGTCGTGCATCCCTGTTCCTCTATGCGACCTTGATTCAGCACAAGTACCTGATCTGTATATTGCTTAACAAGGTTTAAATCATGGCTAATCAAAATCATCGCCATGTTTCGTTGCTCTTGGAGTTTTTTTAACAACGTGAGAATCTGAGCTTGCAACACGACATCCAAAGCCGTTGTTGGTTCGTCCGCAATCAAAATCTCTGGCTCTAAAGCTAGAGCCATCGCCAACATCACACGCTGCCGTTGCCCACCCGACAACTCATGTGGATAGCATTTAAGAATTTGCACTGCATCATCTATCCCGACATCCTGCAATAAAGAAAGCGTCTGTTGTCGAATATCAGCTTTACAAACACCTTGCAAGATCAGGCTTTCAGCCATCATTTTTTCGACATGATGCAAAGGATTTAAAGCCGTCATTGGCTCTTGGAAAATGATGGCAATTCGCTTGCCTCGAATCTGTTGTAACTGGGTCTGAGTTAAAGACAAAAGTGATTGATTGGCGAATTTAACATTTCCCTGCACGGTTAAATTTTCAGGCAATAACCCCAATAAAGCTAAAGTACTAATTGACTTACCAGAACCACTTTCACCCACAATCGCAACAGTCTGTGCGGGATAAACATCAAAACTCAAGTCATCCACAAGGCAATGTCCTGTTTCATCGTGAATGCTGAGCTGCTGAACCCTTAATAAAGGTGGATTCGAAACTGTATTACCGTCTTGGGTCAAATGCATCACGTGCCGCCTCCCCAATATAAATCAATAAAGACAATACAATCGCCAAAGTAAAGAATCCTGAAAGCACTAACCAAGGTGCATCGAGATTATTTTTGCCTTGCAATAACAACTCCCCAAGCGAAGCGGCATCAGCAGGTAAACCATAACCGAGAAAATCCAATGCAGTTAAAGCAATAATATTGGCAGTCAACATAAAAGGAATCTGTGACAGACTAGAACTCATGGCATTCGGCAAAATGTGCTTAAAGATAATTTGATGATCACGAACACCTAATGCTTGAGCTGCACGAACATAATCAAAATTTCTGGCACGCAAAAACTCTGCTCTGACCAATCCCACTAATTCTGTCCAACCAAATAACAACATGATCAAAAATAACCAATACACATTGGGGCTGAACATACTGACCAGAATCATGACAATAAATAGCATCGGCAAACCACCCCATACTTCCAGAATCCTCTGCCCAATCAAGTCAATCCATCCACCATAATAGCCTTGTATTGCACCAACAATAATGCCAATCACAGCAGAACAAAGCGTCAAGGCAAATCCAAATAAGAGCGAGATACGCAAACCATAAAGGATTCGAGCAAATACATCCCGTCCCTGATCATCCGTTCCAAGCCAGTTCTGTGGACTTGGTTTTGACGGGACAGGTACAGTAAGTGATAGATTCGGAGATTGATAAGAAAATGCAACGGGTGGAGAAATCATCCATCCTTGATTCTGAATCAGCTGTTTTACCGCAGGGTCTTGATAATCTGTCGCCGTTTCAAAAACACCACCAAAAGTGGTTTCTGGATAATCTTTAAAAATAGGAAAATACAAGGACTGCTGATAACGAACCAACAAAGGTTTATCGTTGGCAATCAACTCAGCAAATAATGACAAAATAAAAATGATTAAAAATAGAATGAAACAACGGACACCCAATTTATTTTGTCTAAAACGGTGAAATCGTGCGCGCATCAGCGGTGACATCATGTTCCACCTCTCGCTTCAAAATCAATCCGAGGGTCAATCATTTGATAGAGCAAATCGCCAATTAAACGTAAGATCATTCCAAATAAGGTAAATAAAAATAAGGTTCCAAAAATCACAGGATAATCTCGCTGAGTGATTGCCTCAAAACCCAATAAACCAATCCCATCGAGATTAAAAATAATCTCGATAAATAAATTGCCGACAAAGAAAATACCGACCAATGCTTCGGGTAAAGCTGCAACCACCACCAAAATCGCATTACGAAAAACATGCCCATAAAGTACCTGATTGTCATTTAAACCTTTTGATCGTGCCGTCAGGACATAAGGTTTTTTCAGCTCTTCTACAAAGGAATATTTCGTCAGATAGGTTCGTGCAGCAAAACTACCCAATACCATACTCAGAATCGGTAAACTCATGTGCCATAGATAGTCTTTTATTTTGGCGAACAAACTTAACTGATTAAAGTTTTCAGAGACTAATCCTTGTAATGGAAACCATTGCAAATAACTGCCCCCAGCAAAAAAAACGATGAGCAGAATGGCAAAGACAAATGATGGAATGGCATAACTCACAGCAAGTAATAACGAAGTAGATTGATCAAACAGTAAACCATTGTTTTTGGCTTTTTTAATTCCCAGTGGGATCGCAATCAAATAAATGAGAAAAGTACTCCATATTCCCAAAGACAGCGTGACAGGCAACTTTTCATAGAGCAGTTGCGTTACAGGTTTGTCTTTGAAGAAGCTGGTGCCAAAATCTAAGGTGAGATAACCCTTGAGCATTAACCAAAAACGTTCATATGCAGGACGATCAAAACCATACTGTGCTTTGATCTTTTCAATCATCTCTGGACTCAACCCACGCGCCCCTTGATATTGAGCCAAGGTACTCAAACTAGATTGGGCATTATTCCCAACACCTAAACCTTGCGCATTCTGAATTTGCTGAATGGCTTGTTCGACAGGGCCACCCGGTGCAATTTGCACAATCGTAAAATTAATCAATAAAATGAAAAATAAAGTTGGGATCATCAATAACATTCTTTTCAGAATATAGTGAACCATCTAATAAGATCCTTAATTATTTTAAGTCAGATTTTCGTATAGGTTGGTCGAGTTTCTTCGCTTTCGTGCCATCCACCCACCAATATTCCCAACCAACTGAAAGCTTCGGTTTAATTTGAGGTTGCTGATAAATATCCCAATAAGCAAACCATCGCTCAGGTTTCCCATAGGTCAGAATTTGATAATAACCTGCGCGTAATAAACGATCGAGTACATGTGTATAGAGCACCACATCTTCACGGCTTTTGGCTGCCACAATTTTCTCGATCATCTGATCAATTGCAGGGTTCTTTATTCCTGAATAGTTATAATTTCCTGCCTCATCCGCAGCAGCACTGCCCCAAAATTGAGCTTGCTCCTTACCAGGTGTCAAAGTTTGTGGCAATTTCAACATCATCATATCAAAATCTTGGTGACGGATTCGCTCCATATATTGTGGAACATCCACCTGTCTGAGATTGACTTGGACACCTAAACGATTCAAATTACGCACAAAAGGCATAAGCTCACGTTGTGGATTTTCTTGCTGCATTAATAATTCAATACGAACCTCTTTACCCTGTCGATCATATAGCTGATTATGACGAATCACATAACCAGCATCTTTTAAAATTTGTTGTGCAACCAATAAATTCTGCCGATTAAAACCACTCGCATCCGAAATAGGATAATGCCAATCGGCTAAAAGACCCTGTCGCATGACTGGATTTAGTTGAGCGAAGAAAGGTTTCAGTACTTTTAACTCTTTAGCACTGGGTCGACCTGTTGCAGCCAAATCCGTATTATCAAAATAGCTTTGCAAACGCCGATTTTGATTAAAGAATAAAGCCTTATTTTGCCATTCAAAATCATAAGCATACGTAAGTGCTTTACGAAGATGAATATCATTCAGTGGTGAACGACGAATATTAAATACCAAGCTTTGAATATCGAGCGGTGTCCCCAAACGTGCTTTGTATTTTTTGATCTGACCTGCTTGCACGGCGGGAAAATGATAAGCTGTAACCCAATTTCGGATATTTTTTTCTTCATATAAATTGAATTGTCGAGATTTAAAGCCCTCAAAACTGACATCTAAATTTCGATAATACACATATTTGAGTCGATCAAAATTATAACGCCCTTTATTGACAGGCAAATCCTTTGCCCAATAGTTCGGACTGCGTTTATAGGTGATACTACGCCCTGCATCAATTCGATCAACAATATAAGGCCCTGAACCGACAATCGGTTGTAGTGTCACACGCGTAAAATCTTTATTTTTCCAATCCAATTTTGAATAGATCGGTAGACTCGCCAAAATTAGTGGCATTTCCACATTGTTCTTGGACTTAAAAATAAATTTGACCTGATACTTAGAAATCACTTCCGTTTTTGCTAAATCAGACAAATACATTTGAAAACCTAAATTGGCTTTCGTTTGGTAGGTATCAAAGGTGAATTTAACATCTTCTGCGGTCAAAGGCTGACCATTGTTAAAACGGGCTTGAGGATTTAAATGAAAGGTCACATCTTTAAGATGATCAGGATCATAACTCACCTTCTCTGCGAGTAACGGGTACATGACGCGTGGCTCATCTAAAGCACGATCCATTAAACTATCAAAAAGATAATTCACCCCTTCAGTAGAACTCCCTTTGCCATTCATGCTATTTAAATTATCGAATGTCCCCAAGCTAGATTGGCTAAGGATTCCACCTTTTGGCGCATTCGGATTGGCATAAGGCATCGAACTCAACTTTGCATATTTGGGTTGAACATGCATGGCTAAATAAGGTGTGGTCTGCATCGTCGCAAATGAAAGCTGAACAAAAAGGCTTAATCCATAAAATAGACTAAGCCTTTTAAATAAAACAAATGAATTCATTAACAATTACAGATTTGGTACTTTAATGACATCGCCAATCCGCAATTGAGTACTTGGCGTTAAATCATTCATTTCAGCAAGTGCACTAGTGTCCATCCCATATTTACTTGCTAAACCAATCCAAGTATCACCACGTTTTACTTTATATTCAGTCACTGTTTTAGGGACAGAAATACTTTGACCACGTTGTAAACTTGCATTGGCTTTCAGATCATTTAGCTCTGCTAATTCACGACCTGACAAACCAAAGCGGCTTGCAATACTATTCAAAGACTCGCCTGCTTTAACCGTATATTTCTCAGTATTCTTGCTTGGCGCTGACTTTGAACTATTCTTACTATTTTCCGCTTTTGCTGTTTCTGCTTTTGGCACATCACCTGTAAGTTTCAGTTTTTGACCCACACGAACGCTGCTACCACGAGATAAGCCATTTAAAGCGGTCACATAATCCAGTTGTAAATAATAACGACTCGCAATATTGCCTAAAGTGTCCCCAGATTTAACAGTATAAATATCTGGCGCAGTTTCTTGCTTATCCTTATCTTTTGACTTGCTATTATTGCTCACATTATTTTTGCTTGGTGCATCACCTGTGAGTTTTAGCTTTTGACCAACGCGAACACCTGCGGTACGTTCCAAACCATTTAGATCAGCAATATAATTCACGGTAAGCTCATATTTACTAGCAATTGCATTTAAGCTATCACCAGATTGCACTACATACTGCTCAGGAATCGTTGAACCTGCTGGAATCTTTAAAACCTGACCTAAACGCACACTTTTATTGGTTTTCAGGTTATTCAGTTCAGCCAATTCATTCAATGTGATTTTGGATTTCGTTGCAATGTTCGATAAAGTATCACCACGCTGTACGATATAAGACTCTGTCTTATAATTACTTGAAGCTGTTACATTTTCATATTTAACCGTACTTTTAGGCTCAGCGACCTCTTCAGTTTTTGAGACCTCATGCTGTGGTACATTAATTTTTTGCCCCACAGACAAATTGCTATTCGCAGTCAAACCTGAGGTTAAATCAGCCAGCTCTTGATTAGATAAAGCATAACGATCAGCAATCAACTTTAAATACTCGCCACGTTTCACCGTATAAGACTTCGTAACAACCTTCGGTGCAGTAGCTGCTTTCGTTTCTGTAGTACGCGTTGATTGTGGTGCAGTCGTTGGAGTATTACGTGTATTATTTTTTGGTTCTTTTAACGATAACTTTTGCCCAACAAATAAATTGTCAGTGACTGATAAATTATTATAGTCAGCTAACTGTTTCAGGGTTAAATCAAAACGTGCTGCTAAATTGGTGAGGTTATCTCCTGATTGCACTACATAACTCTCAGGTTTGCGCTCAACCACTTTCGGTGGCTCAATCACTTGTGGTTTTGCATCATACAAATACAAGCTTGCACCTACAAACAAAGTACCTGTTGGATCAATTTGATTCCATGTCGCAATATCACGCCAATTCACACCATTCTTTTGTGCAATGAATGCGAGGGTATCGCCAGGTAGTACAACGTAGGTGCTACGCTTGCCTTTCGGTGCAACCACGACCACATCGGTATCGGTTTTAATATACGGCTTACCTTGATTGCGCTTCGCATCTTCACTATTTGCAGTTGTCGCATCTTCAACTAAGTTTTTCGGATACGCAAAGCCCTTGGTGACTTCTTGTCCTGTTTGATCTGCAACCGATTGACTGGTCTGAATTGCCGTTAACTTAATCTTGCCATCAAATGGATCGACAATTTCTGTACCTTGTGGGGCAATCGCTTTTATCTCAGCAACAACTTGATCTTTTTCTGCTTGCGTAGCTTGCGGTTCTAAAATTTGAGTAACTGTTTTCTTATCGCCCGTCTCTTTTACAGCAGCAATAATTTGCTCACGCTCTTTGATTGAAATAGGTGGTTCAATTTTGACAGGCTTAACATTCACAGCAGGTGTAATCGCAACGGGAATACGTGGCGCACTTGGCACATCAGCCGCAGCAGCAAATGAAGCCAATGCATCAGAGCCCCGTGGTGTATTTGTTTTGCTCGTAGTGATTGTTGCTGTTGTTGGACGTGTTGTATTGGTCGCCGTTAAAGGTGGTGGTGTCTTTGTCGAAGGTGTAATCGTCTGACCTGAGTTGGTTGTTGTACGAACTGTTGTCGTAACTACATTCGATGGGTTATTCATCGCAGGTGGTTGGCTATTACTTGCCCAGAAACCGCCAGAACTGATTTTACCCGAACGTAGTTTGGCATCAATCGATGGACTTAAATCTGCGGGAATTAAAATGCGCATTGGACTGGTTGAGTCAACCATTTCTCCACGATGTGCAGGGTTTAATGCATAGAGTTCAGCACGACTTAAACCTGTAATCGAAGCAATTTGATTCAATTCTAAAGGCCCAGCCAGACCCACTTCACGAAAGTGAGGTCGGTTCGCAATTGGAGGTAACGCAACACCATATGCACTTGGATTTTTAATAATCTGCGCTACCGCTAAAAAGCGCGGTACATAGTTCATGGTTTCTTGTGGGAGCTTTAATGACCAATAATCTGTTGGCAAGCCTGCCGCACGATTACGGTTAATGGCTTGTTGGATGCGACCCGGCCCTGCATTATAAGCAGCCAAAGCCAATTCCCACGAACCAAACTGATTATATAAACTGCCTAAAAATTCATAAGCAGCACGTGTCGACTCAACCACATCCCGGCGACCATCGTATAAACTGGTTTGCTGCAAACCGTAGATACGCCCCGTACTCGGAATAAATTGCCACAAGCCTGCTGCTGCCGCACTACTGGTTGCAGCCGGGTCATAAGAACTTTCAATAACAGGAAGCAATGCTAATTCGGTAGGCATACCACGACGTTCAGCTTCTTTAACCGTATGATATAAATAACGGCTGGCACGCGCACTTAGACGATCTAAATAAGGCTGACGAGAAATAAACCAACTACGCTGAGCTTCAATACGCGAATCCCAATGGTTTAAATCCATTTTGAATCCAACTGTCATTCGCTTCCACACATCACCGTGTTTCAAGACCAACAAGCGATCACCTTCAACTGCTCGCATATCTGTTGCTGAAAGTAAATCTTCCAAGGAATCTAAACTACTTGCGTCTAAATATCCTGAACTCACTTGTTTAGATGACGATACTTTGTTTGTCTGGGGGGTTGATGAACAACCAGTCGTGATTCCCAACGCAGTTAGAGCAGAAGTGAGTACAGTGATTTTGAATAATGATGTCGCAGATGTTTGCAGCACCAATGTGTTCGATTTATACATAAAAACTTCCAGTCAACTCACGCTAGTTTATTTCTTTGATTTGCCATTGTAGTAAAGCATGTCACTTAGACAAGGCGATAATTTAACGTGATTTGCATGGAAATGTTACAAGAAATTAAAAAATATGAGTTTTGTAACCGTTCAGCACCCAAATTTCGCTTTACAATATAACTTATCTGACGAGAGTGCTAAACTTTCACGGCATATATGCAAATAAAACATCGCTTTTATTTCAATCTTCTGGTTGCAATACAACTCAAATTCTTAATTTTTAGGTTCAACTATGTCTCAAACAATCACACTTTATGTTGATGGCGCATGCAAAGGCAATCCAGGCTTAGGTGGTTGGGGTGCGTATATCATTACTGAACAAGGTAAACATAAACTTTTTGGTGGTGAACCTGAAACAACCAATAACAGAATGGAGCTCCAAGCTGCAATCGAGGGAGTTAATTTTTGCCCAACAGATGCACAACTGATTATTTGGACAGATTCTAATTATGTCAAACAAGGCATTACTGAATGGATTCATGGTTGGAAAAAGAAAAATTGGAAAGATGTTAAAAACCCTGATTTATGGCAGAAATTAGATGCCGTTTGTGCCAATCGTGATATCGAATGGAATTGGATTAAAGGTCATGCAGGACATGCAGGTAATGAAATGGCAGATCAATTAGCCAATCTTGGTGCTGAACAAACTGCTCAACAAATGAAATCTTCAACACAGGCTAACGCTGATATAAAAAAGCCTGAAGCTGACTGGCTATTAAATGATCCTTTCGGTCTTGATCTCGATATAGAGGAAGAGGAATTGATCGAAGACAATGACGAGCTTAGCATCGAAGAACCTAACATTGATGCGGTAGCAACTGTGCCCCAAGCAATAGAAGATATTTCAACACGTGCCCAACACCCCCACATTGTCATCACCGAGGCAAAATTAAACCTTCAAGGGCCTCGTCAACTAATTCTAGATACGGAAACCACAGGTTTCTATTTCCAAGATGGTGACCGTATTATTGAAGTCGGTGCGATTGAAATGATCAATCGAAAACTGACAGGCAGCTCAATCCATATTTATATCAATCCAGAAAAGCCTGTTGGCGATTCTGAGAATGTGCATGGTATTAGCGACGAGTTTCTACAAGATAAACCGAAATATGCCGAGATTGCCGATACATTATTCAGCTTTTTGCAAGGTGCTGAAATTATTGCCCATAATGCAACCTTCGATATGAACTTCCTCAACATGGAGTTCAACCGTGTTGGTTTACCTTCACTGTCTGAGGTGTGTGAAGTCACAGATACTCTCGCACTTGCAAAAAATAAGCACCCAGGACAAAAAAACTCTTTGGATGCTTTGGTACGCCGTTATGAAATTCCCGCACGAGATCGTACTTTCCACGGCGCACTACTCGATGCTGAAATTTTAGCCGATGTTTATTTAGCAATGACAGGTGGGCAAGTCTCTTTTGATATGGATGCCCTTTCTCAAACAGAACACAACCAAAATAAAACGGTTCGTTCTCGTATTGAAGCAGACTTACCAATCATCTACCCATCAGAGCATGAATTAAATGAACATGAGACTTGGATCAAACAATTTGAACAAAAACATGGAAGCGCTTGCCTTTTTACAAAATAAATTTGCTGGTGAGTGTAAGTTTTTGTATTTCAAGTTTTCAAACTTAAGTTATATTAACTGTTAATGATTTTGCCTCCTATTCTAGGAGGTTATGGATATAACAACTTAGGAAAGGTGTAGGTCATATGTCTTACCAAACCTCGATTCATTTCGACCCAACTGCATTATTAATAATAAAAAATGAGATCGACAATTCGATTAAATTGGTGGAGACAGCAGTCAATACACTTGCCGAAGAACAAGCGTTACCTTTCGGTATTGATGATGCTCTTAATCAGTTTGAACAATGTACTCAAGTACTTGCGTTGATTGACATGCCCTATTTAGCACAAATCACTCAATATTCAGCTGAGTTGATGCGTCAAATTATGGCACAACCACAACAAATTAAAACTAGCGATGTTGTTGCTCTCAGTGAAGGGACAACCATGTTAAAACGCTATATGGAATTTATTTGTTTACGTGAAGTAAGAGTGCCACAGTTCTTAACAGATACACTCAATCGTTTAGAAAAAGCACTGGGTAAACCAATCACCAAAGAAGGGCAAGCTCTGCAACCTTTCTTGGAGTTCATAACACCAAATTTTAATTTGCCACAAGCACCGAGCTTGGAACAGTCACAATATATCCACCAGCTCTATAAATTATGCTTAAACAAGCTGATTAAACAAAGTGAATCTCCTCTCGATTTACAAGGCATTAAACTGGTTGGTGTTTACCTTGCAGGTTTAGCCAATAATCTACCTAGCCAACAATATTGGCAATTGGTCAATGTAGGCTTAGGACATATTGATGAGCTTTTGATTACAGAAGCACGTTTACGTACTCTGATTCAAATCGAAACAAATATTGCAAAATTCTTAGCACAACCATCAGCTTTTCAAAATAGTATTGCTGATTTGGCAGATATTTTAACTATTTGTATTAGCCAAGAAGATAATTTATCTCAACATATTCGTGAACAATTGAATATTGGTGATGAGTTACTAAGTGATACGCAGCTTCAAGTTCTTAGCCGTCATTTATATGGCCCTGACTACGAAACAGTACATACCATCAGTCAGTTAATGACAGATGAAATGGCTCAGATTCGTAATGAAATTGAGTATAACCATCAAAATATGTCGGCTGAAAAAACTCAAGAACTTCAGCAAAAGTTAACCCAGCTTTCAAATGTGTTTAAAGTACTTAATTTGAATGAAGCAGCGAAAGAGTTAACCCAACAAGCTGAAAAATTGAGCCAACCCAATACATTAACGGATGCGACTTCAATCCAACAGTTAATGAATAGCATTTTGGCATCGATGAATTCAATCGGTATCTTAGAGCGTAATTACACTTCAAGTCGTTTACAATTACGCGTCAACAATATGCAAATTTCTTTAGATCGTTTAGATGAAGCTCACCGAGCATTATTGACCGAAACAAAAACCCTGATTGAAGCATTAACGCAAACCTTAAGCCTATATGCTCAAGATCCAGCAGCACACACCTTAGAAGCACTTCCTACATATCTCAATGAGTTATCTGGTGCTGCATTATTCTTAGGTAGCCCAGTGCAACAAACTGCTCTATTAGGCGCAGCGCATTTTGCGCAGCATCGTTTAAATCAAAATCAAGCCATTGATGCTGAACAAATTAACTGCATCCTCAATGTTGTGGCTGGTTTAGATTTACTCGTAGATAACCTGAAGAATAAGCAACCTGTATTGCAATCTATGTTTGATGTGGCATTATCAAGCAGTCAGCAATTACAAAACATAGCCGCATAATGACTCAACTATCACTTGCTTATATTTTTCAACACCAAAAACTGTTAGTCGACCAAAACCTTCAACTACCAGAAGTTGAAAAATTGGCAAGTGATCTACCCTTACATCATAATGATCACGTCATCGCGCGTGATCTGCTTGAGAATGAAGCCATTCCCGAAGGCTATCAACTAGTACCTATCCGCGAATTAATTCAATCATGGTCAACTACAGAGTTCCTACAAGCTAGTCGTGCAGTCCAGTTATTAGAATGGCGACGCAACCATAAATTCTGTAGCCATTGTGGGCATGTGACAGAAATTCATTCCAAAGAATACGCAATGGTTTGCCCTGCTTGTAGTTATCATCAATACCCTCGTGTGCAACCTTGTATCATCACGATTATTACCAAAGGTGATAATGAAGTCTTACTTGCGAAATCAGTACATAATAAAAGCAACATGTATGGGTTAATCGCAGGCTTTGTTGAAGTCGGTGAAACACTAGAAGAAGCTGTACAACGAGAAGCTTTTGAAGAGGTTGGTTTAAAACTTAAAAACATTCGTTATATGTCGAGCCAACCATGGCCATTTCCAAGCAATTTAATGATCGCTTTTCATGCTGAATATGATTCAGGTGAGATTCAATTACAAGTTGAAGAAATTAGCGAAGCCCAATTCTTTAGATTTGATCAACTACCTGAAATTCCATTTAAAGGTAGTATTGCACATGCAATGATCATGCAGATTATTGAAAATAAAGTCACCTAAGAATCATTCATAATTGAAATCTCACCGCTTTTAAAAGAGAATATTATTCTTTGACTGATACAGTTATAAAATAATATGAGTAAGCACAATGATTATCAGAAAATTAAATCAATCAAAATTTATTTTATTAGTAGGACTTTTACCATTTATCTTAATGCCTTTACTCCAGAAAGAATTAGTTAGTAAAGGATTAGTGAATCATGACTCATTAATATTAATAACAATACCTATAAGTCTGTTATTCATTTTAATAACGAAAGGAATTATAAAATATTTTAAAAGAGAGTAAAAACACCAATCCTTATAATTAAATTAATATTTCATACCATCTTAAATTAAAAATCCCCTAGAAAGCATTGAGTCTAGGGTATTACTTTTCTTTATCAGTATATGGCGAGTTCAAACATGAAGTACGAAAGAACTGAAAATTAGTAAGCTTTCAGATTCTCTTTCTACTCTTCCAAAGCTTCATCCAAAAAGTGCAAGATCGTTCGCTTGGTTTTGAAATAATGGCTCACAAAACTGGCCAAAGTCGCCACAATGGTAATATGTCCTGTCTTTGGGATAATCATCACATGGCTATGATTACCCTTTTCCCTTAATGCCATATCCAGATCAAAACTATTATGGTTTTCAACCAACTGATCATTTTCAGCCATCAACAAATAATGTTTAATCTTATTCGGATTAATAAAATAATACGGCATCACTTGTTGATACGATATTTTTTGATCAAAAGCATGTTCAGATAATGGATCATTTTTGTAATCAAAATGATATGGACCAGCCAATCCAACGATTGCTTTGATATTGTCTATATATTTAAACTGTTGAGATTGAGCTGAATACACCACAGACATTACATTAAAAGCACCCGCTGAATGCCCCATTAAAATGATATTGTCCGTTGAAATATTCAACTTACTTTTATTTTGATTTAGATAATGAACTGCTTGAGCTAAATCATCAACGAATGCTGGAAAGATATTCTCAGGTGCGAGTTGATAATTAATGACTGCAACATCATAGCCTTCTCGTGCGAAGGTCTCACCAATAAATAAATAGTCTCTTTTATTACCATGTTGCCATGATCCACCATGCACAAAAACAATCAAAGGTTTTTGTTTTTTAGGATTTTTAGTTCGATAAAGATCCAATCGATTTCTGGCTTTTAATCCATAAGCAAGATGTTCTTCTTTTTCAAAAGTATCCTTTGGCGTCAGATAATTCATCGAATAACTTGCTAAATCATAAAGGCGAAATTCCTGATAAAAGTTTTTCGCCCGTATAACATTTTCTTGTACTTGTTGAATAAGTTGCTTCATAAATTAGGGTTTAGTCGGAGTAATAGTCGCAGGTTCAGTCTGATCAGGATCAATTGCAACTGGAGTTTCAACTAAAGGTTGTGTTGAGGCACTGCCAAGCATTGGTGTTGCTGCTGTAGCACTTGCTATCGTTCCAGATGGTTGATCAATATTATCAATCAGCGTCACAATTTTACTCACATTACCAACTTTTTGTAAGACATTATCTAAATCTCTTAACTCAGCAGTATTCAAACGCCCCATGATATAAAGTATGCCATTTTCAGTATGCACAAGCACTTTACTATCAGAAACGACTGGCGCTCTCATCAATAGACCACGCGTATTTGCAGTGACTGTTGAATCTTGCATAATGGTATTATAACTAACCTTATCCCCAACAGTGATGTAATTATGCACAGCTTTCACATCACTCATTGCTCTAAGGTTATCTTCTGCCAATTGTTTTAAGTACAGATCAGGCACTTGTCCTGTCAATAAAACATGACTGTGAAAACTTTCAATATTGATACGTGATTGTTTAAAACGATGATCTAATTTATATAAATTAATATTTGCAGTACGCTTAATCGAAGAATCAATAAAAACCTGCCCTAAACTACGCTCACCACTTTCAGTACCAATAGGCGAAGTTCCTGTACCACCTGAAATAAAACTCGCACATCCTGATAAACTTGCAGCGCAAAGTAACGTAATCGTTAAACGTTTTAACACTTGGCAAGACTCCCTATCTAAAAACCTGTTGGCATTTATCTTAAAAATAATAAGTGATTACTCAATCCAAAGTAAACGCATGTTTAATCCATTGCTGATCATACTGCAATTTTGAAAAATCTGGTTGTACTGTTTTTGCAAATTTCTTTGGAAAATCAAAACAAATCACATCAAAACGACAATCAAAATCTTCATAATTAGGGTGTTTTTGTAAAAACATTTGTGCAGTTTTAATAATTTTACGTTGTTGAGACTCAGTGATGACTTCACATGCCGCTGCATAACTGCCAGCAGATCTCGCCTTTACCTCAACAAAAATAAGCTCCTTTCCTAATCTAACAATTAAATCAATTTCACCATAACGTGAATGATAGTTTTGATCTACATACTGATAATTCTCTCGTTCCAATAATGCTCGTGCTTGCTGTTCAGCCCATTTTCCTAAATCTAAAATGTCTTGTTCCATTCGCTCCTCATTTTTTATTTTAAAGTTTGGCTTCTATTTTTATATAGCTCATACCCAATTTTTTAAAAATCAGGTTGCTGCTATTTTGGCTCAATCTACAAAAATTATTTTTTCTTTGCCACCAGATGCTGTATAAGCACTCAAGAAACAAGGGCTAATGCCGTTACTGGCTCGCGCTATTACACCTGATTCGGGTAGAATCACCAATACGTCCGTATAAACTGGACTCATCATTGCTGCCAAACTGAGCAGCAACCAATATTTTGTAATACTTCAGGGAGTTACCTTTTATGAGTGCTCAGTTATTTGTTGTAGCAACCCCGATTGGGCACTTAGATGACATGACCTTTCGTGCAATTGATATTTTAAAGTCAGTATCAATCGTCGCGGCAGAAGATACACGCGAATCTGCTCAACTATTTAAACATTATAATATCTCAACACCACTAACTGCATGTCATGATCACAATGAAAGTAACAAAATTGATCAGCTTATACAAAGAATGCTCAATGGTGAAAGTATTGCATTGATTAGTGATGCAGGTACACCATTAATCAGTGACCCTGGTTTTAAGTTAGTACGTGCAGCGCAAGAACACAATATTCGCGTCATTCCAGTACCTGGTGCTTGTGCCGCAATTGCAGCTTTGAGTGCTGTGGGTTTACCAAGTGATCGTTTTAGTTTTGAAGGCTTTTTACCATCTAAAGCCTCGCAACGCATTAGCCAACTTGAAAAGCTAAAAGATGAAACACAAACACTTATTTTTTATGAAGCACCGCATCGTATTTTAGCCAGTGTTAAAAATATGGCTGAGGTATTTGGTGAAGATCGTCCTGTGGGTTTTGCCCGTGAAATTACCAAGACTTTTGAAACGATCAAGAAAATGACCTTAAAAGAATTGATTCATTTTATTGAAAATGATCACAATCAAGAAAAAGGTGAAATTGTAGTTGTGGTAGGCGGCGCATCTGCTGAAAAAGACCTAGAACAAGATAAATTAGATGAGTTATTAAAGCGCTTATTACAAGATTTATCAGTCAAAGCGGCTTCACAACTGGCTGCTGATTTAACTGGAATTAAAAAGAAAATCGCTTATCAACGAGCTTTAGAACTCACTCAAAAAGATTAAAAACAGAGGTGTAGATTCTGTGAGATCTACACCTCTCTTAAGATAAAGTATCAAAACAATCTCTTTTAAGCTTTTGTGCCGAAAGCATCTTGGTCTATTTTTCTTTCTACTCTGGCTTGTTTAATCACACTCACGCCAGAAGAAACGCCCAAGTACGCAATCACAAAGGCCACGAATAAATCAGGAAACATGGTGCCTGTTCCAAACACACCGACTGCCGCGATAATCACGGCGATATTGCCAATCGCATCATTACGGCTACACAACCATACAGAACGCATATTGGCATCACCATCACGAAATGCATAAAGCATCAATGCAACAACGACATTTACAACCAATGCGAGTAGACCAATTGTACCCATCAACATGGGCTCAGGTGTTACACCTAACCACCATGACCAAATCACCTTAATTATGACGAAAATCCCAAATGCAGCCATTGTGATGCCTTTTAGCAAAGCTGCTGTCGCCCGCCAATACAAGGTCATGGACAATACTGCCAGAGAGATTGCATAGTTTGCAGCATCACCTGCAAAATCTAATGCATCTGCCCATAACGATACCGAACGTGCGTGTGATCCCCCAATCATCTCGACAAAGAACATCAATGCATTGAGTACTAAAGCAATCCAAAGTGCTTTTCTAAATTTGGGGCTAATCTTTTGTGTTGGTGAACATGTTGTATTGCAACCACATCCTGCCATGACTTTTCTCACTCAATCTTTTATAGTGATTTAAAACCCTAGAGTAACTCCAGAGTCAAGCATGATAAATTTCACGATTGGACAATTGGCAAAAAAGTCAGGCGTCTCAGTTGATACCATTCGTTATTATGAAAAAATTGGGCTGCTCGAAAAAGCCAACCGAACTGCGGGAAATTATCGTTATTATTCTGCGCAAATGCTTTCAGAACTTTTATTTCTAAAACATTGTCGAGAGCTTGGCATTACCTTGCAAGATATTCAAAAACTCAAAGCGTTATCAACTAATCCCGCTCAGACATGTATGGAAGTCGATCACTTAATTGATCAATATCTTGCTGAAGTATCGCAGAAGATTAAAAATCTAGAGCATCTCAAACAAGACTTAACCCATTTAAAACAACAATGTTCACAACATCGTACGATTGAACAATGTGGGATTTTAAAAGAGTTACATCAGCCACTCGAATGTGGGCATGAAGCGCATCAACACAAAAAAGCACCACAATCGTGATGCTTTTTCTTTGTCATTTGCAGACTTAATCTTGATGCTCACCGGGTGGAACTTCAGTAATACGCCCACCACGTGCTAGAAACGCAGCCACTTCATCTTCCAAAGCTTGACGCTGTTTTAACTTTGCAGTCACAGTTAAAGTTTCTGCTTCAGCAAGATCTGCATCATTGGCACTCGATTCTTCATTATCCGCACCACTTTCTGCGGCTTTCGCCTCTTCATCGTCTACAGCAGAATCTTCTGTGTTTTCGTCGTAATCATTCATTTCCGTCATATTACTCTCCCCACAATGACTAAACTCTCATCATCGTTATTTGGTCATCAGAACTTGAAGAAATTTAACAAGCTCTTCTCATTTATCAAAGCAAAATATTCATCAAATTGTGCTTTTTATGACCAAATTAACTCTGATTTATAAATGATTGTTTAAAAAATATCTACTGTTTTTTTAGCAAGCATAGCTTGTATGTTCTAAGGCATCTAATCCATTGGCTTGTCGCATAAAACGATCCTTAAACCAATTCAATTGTTCAACTTGTTTTAAACCAAAGTTTCGTGCCCAAACAAACGGAAATAATTCTGCACTTTCTAACCAACCAATCGCTGACATACTATGCATCATCGCATCATTTTGTCCCTTACGCTGGTGTTCATAGCGTAATAAGGTTTGTTTATTTGCCCATACACCACGTTTTAAATCATGTAGTAATACATCACATAGAACTGCGGCATCTAAGCAACCAATATTCACACCTTGCCCAGCCAAAGGATGAATGACATGTGCTGCATCGCCGATTAATGCCAAGCCTGATTTAACGTAACGCTGCGCTGCACGAGCTTTCAATGGGAATTGCGCTCTTGAACGCACCTCAACTACCTCACCCAACATATGCAGACTCTCTTGTGTGAGTAATCGCATAAAGTCTTGATCATTTAATGCTGAATACTCATCCGCATAGTCATCTGGTAAAGTCCACACAATCGACTGCCAATAGCCATTCTCTTGCGAATCAAGACTCGCCATTGGTAAGTAAGCCAATGGCCCTGTAGGCAAGAAAATTTGTCGAGCGACATATTGATTTGGCTGAGTGGTCTTAATCGCACAACTGATCGCAGCTTGCTTGTAATCCAGTACATCTAAATCAATATAAGCTTGCTCACGTACAAATGAATTTGCGCCATCTGCACCGATCAATAACTTGGTTTTTAGTGCAGTGCCATCAGCCAGTTGAATCGACCAGCCTTGTGAAATCTGCTCGATACGTATCACTTTCACTTGGGTACGGTAGTCGTTAAGCTGCTGCAACATTTTCTGCTGAATCGCAACATTCAAGACACTCGGCTCAGCCATCGAACCCAAAGCCTGATCTGATTGAGGTTGCTGTTCTGAAGCATGTCCAAAATTAATTTCGCCATAGCCATTTTTATTCCAGACCTGCATACCTGAATAAGGCATTTGACGTGCTAAATCATTCCAGACATCCACTGTTTTAAGTAAATGAATGGTTGCTTGACTAAGAGCCAATACACGTGGATTCATCACTGCCAACGTTTTTTCTTGATCGAGGACTGGAGCAGCATCCAGTACTGTCGCTTGCACACCACCCTGCGCTAATAGCAAAGCCGTTAAGCCCCCCACTAAACCGCCACCTACGATCACAACATCTAATAATTCACTCATGCTTTCAGCCCCATTGCATAATTGGCAACTAAAGGCTTAATTCCCGGAATCACATCAAATGCAACCAATCCTGTATTCCGCAATAATTTGAGAATTGGATTTTGATTGCTAAAGCCACGTACCACTGAATCACAGAATTTAATCACCCGTTGCTGATCAGTTAAGCGTGCTTGTTCATAAGCCAATAAATTATCAGGATTGCCAATATCATCTGACTTCGCCAATTGCTCCATCAAGAAACGAACCAACACATCTGCATCACGTAGACATAGGTTAAAACCTTGCCCTGCAACTGGATGGATGGTATGTGCGGCATTACCCATCAACACCACACGCCCAACGGCTTGCTTATGTGCCAAGACCTGCGCCAGTGGATAGCTAAAACGCTTGCCTGTTTTTTCAAACTTACCTGCACGATCACCATAAGTTTCCTGTAAGGCATCCAAGAAATGCTGATCGTTTTCTTCACCTAACCATTCTGCCTCAGTACCTTTTTTTACAGGCCATACCACTGAACGACGGTATTCACCCGGTAAAGGTAAGAGTGCCAATGGCCCTAAAGCACTAAAACGCTCAAAGCCAACTTGTTGATGTGGTTTCGAGGTTTGTACGGTGGTGACGATTGCCACTTGGTCGTAATCATGTTCATCGACACCTACCCCAATGGCTTGGCGACAAAATGAATCACGACCATCAGCAGCAATCACCAACTTCGATTTTAAAGCATGGATATATTCACCATTACGCATCGCTTCGATTTGCACATGGCCTGTATCTTGCGTCAATGCGGTGACTTGCACACCATCAATCAACTCAATCAAAGGCTGTTGACGAACTTGTGTCAGCAAGACACGCCCCAACCAAGCATTTTCAATTACTTGCCCAAAGCTTTCGACTTTTTCTTGTTCTGCCACTAAGCGAGCCTTTCCAAAGCTGCCTTGCTCGGTGATATGCACTTGTAGAATTGGTGTTGCATGTTGTTGTAAGGCTTCCCATAAACCTAATTTTTGGTAAATCTGTACGCTACGGCGTGACAATGCAGTATTACGCGCATCAAAACTAGAATGATAAGGGGCAACGTTTTCGTCATCATAATTTGGGTATTTCACAGCTTCTAATAACTTTACTGCGATATTAGATTTTGCCAACATTAGAGCAAGGCTGAGTCCAACCATACCTCCACCGACAATGATGACTTGTTGCTGCATAATATTATTCCTTATCAGTTTTTCATGACTTGATGTTTCGGGACTATCTTACTCTAACTCAAATCAGGATTGGAATTTGTACTTTGTTTGGTCTGTGTTTTTCACCATACTTACCCAAGCTGATATAAGAGATGGTTGGATTAATTACATACTAAAGGAATATTACTCTCACTTTCTATTACATTGATATTATTGTTAATGATAATAGTTGCCTGAAAATACCCCCATATAGAAATAATAAAAAAAGAAAGGCAAATTAACAACTTAATTAGAGCAGGGATCACAGCTCTCCAACCATATCGATACCTCATTTTTCTGATTACTTTTTTATTAGGTAATGGGTATTGTTTTAATTTAATCACAGGATAGTCATTTCGTATCCAAAAAAATAAGGAAACACACCCAAACAAAATATACATTCCAACAAATTCGCCATAGAAAAATACATGCCGCCCATAAGGAGAACACCTCAACCAATATGATATTTTTGTTTCTCCACAAACACCCCATAAAAATAAAATCACTGGTATCGAATATAATACATACAACAACCGTAACCTTATTCCTTCTTTAAAGGTGTATTGCGGTGCATATTTATTCATTATTATTCTCTTTTATAGAAAAATTGGGCTAGATTCATTAGCCCATATCACATCTTTATACTTTTGTTTTAACCATCAAACTTTCAATATCATCAATGGTTTTGACTACATTCTTGGTCAAGACCAATGGTCCATTTTCGGTCACAACGATATCATCTTCGATACGAATCCCGATACCACGCCATTTTGCATCGACAGTTTCGTCATCTGAGGCAACATATAAACCCGGTTCAACTGTGACAACCATACCTGCTTCATAAGCACGCCAGTCTTCGCCAATCTTATACGCACCGACATCATGTACATCCATACCGAGCCAATGCCCTGTACCATGCATAAAGAATTGACGGAACGCCTCACTTTCAACCAACTCATCCACATTACCGCTTAATAAACCAAGATCAACTAGACCTTGAGTTAAAATCTTCACAGCCACTTCATGCGGATATTTATAGTGATTACCAATACGCGTTGCATCAATCGCTGCAAGTTGAGCATCTAAAACAATATTATAGAGTGATTTCTGTTCAGGGCTGAATTTACCATTCACAGGGAAAGTACGGGTGATATCCGATGCATAGAACTCGTATTCACACGCTGCATCAATCAAGACTAAATCACCATCTTTTAATGGCTTATTATTTTCAACATAGTGCAAAATACAAGCATTTTCACCACCACCTACAATGCTATTGTAAGCAGGCACACAACCATTTTTACCAAAGATATAATTGAGTTCTGCTTCAAGTGCATACTCCATCATATTCGGTTTAACGGTTTGCATGGCACGAGTATGTGCTTCAGCACTAATATTTGATGCGATCTGCATCAACTCAATTTCTTGTGCTGATTTTTTCAAACGCATTTCATCAACAATGCGATCAAGCTGAATCAGCTCAGCAGGCGCAGCACCGCCACGACGCTGTTGTGCATCTGCCTTTTGAATCCATTGACTCACACGCGCATCAAATTCAGCATTCTGACCAATACGATAGTAAAGGCGCTGTTTATTTAATAGTTTGTCGATAATTTCGTCATCGAGTAAATCAATTGCATACGCTTCATCGGCATCATAAATTTCAATCGCACCATCAACGCCTGCACGATAGCCATTCCAGATTTCCATTTCGCGATTACGTTCACGGCAGAATAGGCTATAGCTATATTCTTCACCTTCTTCAAAAGTTTCAATGATCGCAACGGCTTCTGGTTCTGCAAATCCAGTGAGATAATAAAAACTACTGTCTGCACGATATTTATAGTCAGCATCACGATTACGATACATTTCTGCTCGAGTCGCAATAATGGCAATACTATTGCTGCCTATTTGTTTAGCAAGAAGATCACGGCGTTGTTTAAAATCGGCTTGAGTTAATTTCATATTATCCTACAGCTAGAAAGTCCCTCTTTTATAAAGAGGGATTTAGGGAGATTTAAAATCGCCTTAACTCGGACGATGTGGAGTAAACATTTCTACAACATTTTGTGGATCAACTGCTGTATCTTGATTTCTGCTTTTGGCATGAAAGTTTTGTAATAAAGAACTTTCAGCTACAGGAATCTTGCTGCGACCAATCGACAAGCTCACAGGAATCAAACGTACAAACTCGTAAAGCTCCTGATAGCTTTCTTCGCCCTCTTCATCATTATCCGAATCTTCAAATTCAACAGCCGCAACATCTTGTAAATGTTCAATCAACTCTTGTTCTTCTACACGAATATGTCCTGAAGCTAGACCAAAACCGAGAACCACCCCCGCACACCAATCTGCTAAGGCTTGTACGCGATCTGCGAGCAAATGATTATCATCTGGTAACATCGGTAGGTAATCTAATTCATCATCAGATAATGCATGTGCAACATCTTCAGCTTCATCTGTCAAACTCTCTAGTGCTTCTGCTTTTAAAGCAGGCACATTCAAAGTATTTAAAATTTGTGACCATTCATCGGTAGTGGGTGCCTGTGTCACACAAACTATACCTGTTAGTAAACCGTGTAACTCACTTGGACTTGAAATTTCATCAATCTCATCAAAATGAGCATTCCATTCCGTCCAACCTGAAATATCGTCTTGCATTCGTTTATCCAATCTCTATACTGCTGTATATATTACCTTTGATTGCAACTCTGTGCGACCTTCGTTATGTTAGAACAATTACAGCGTCTACAAGCGCATATTGGTGTTTTAAAAACACGCTTACATCATTTAGAGCGAGAGAATACTTCGCTCACTGAAGCTAAACAATTAGCTGAAACTGATCATCATGCACAAGTTGTGCAGAAAAATAGCATCATCACGCAAAAGCAGGAAGAAGTTGATAACTTAACTGAACAATTGTCTCAGTTACAAGGTCAATTTAAACAACTGAATCAAGATGCAACAACTTTAGCGGAACGTTATAGCCGTTTAGAGAAAAGCACGACTGATTTGAAAAATCGCTTTCAAGAGATTTTGGCTGAACGAAATGATCTACGGCTGACCAAAGAAAAGTTACAAGCACAACAACGTCATGGTCAGCAAGAAATTCAAGATTTACAGCAAGACCGTGATCGCCTGTTGCAGAAGAATGAACTGGCAAAATCTAAAGTTGAAGCCATTATTCAACGGCTTGCAATTTTAGGCACAGCACAAGATCAACACGCACAAGAAATTCAGCAACTCGCGCATCCGAATGCTGAAACCCAAGAGGAGATCTGAAGATGAGTGAACCTATTGTTGTTGAGCTTCGCTTAATCGAACAGACTTTCCGCCTCAATACAACTGAAGATAAACGTGAAGAATTGGAGCGAGCGGCTGAGCTACTCAATCAAAAATTTCATGATATGCGCCGAAATGCACCACGAGTTGAGCACAATAAACTTGTGATTATGGTTGCACTACAAATGGCGCAAGAAGTCTTTGGTTTAAATAAATCTTTACAGGAATATGCACACTGTGAGCATTTACTACAAAGCATTTTGGAAGAGATAGAACAAACTGTTGAGTAAAATTGCACAAAGCCTCATCAACTAGTAAGTATCTTTACAGATATGTGGCTTGCAAGGATTGTCATCGTGTAAAGATCAGTTATACTAAACCTAGCTCTAGGGTGTTCGCCAGTACGTCTATTCCCCTGCCGATACTTAAATTTATGGATGTGTTCTGTGTATTTTGAGTGTATGCCTACCTCGAGTAGGAAACCCAGTAAGTATACGTCACCTCCACCTTGAACTCATCGGGTTCAGGGTAACGACCATGCAGCGGCACCTCTGGAGTATTTATTTTCTGTAGCTCCCTCTTGTATTTCACCATGCTATTGTTTTGTATATTTTTATAATAATTCATCACTATCAATTAAATATTGCTGCAAATGTTGTCAATGAATCTGCAACCTTTCTTTTAAGTAATCCTGCCACTTGATATACAGCACCATCTAAACCAATCTAATCGAGTTGTACTGCATATCCCCAGCACCACACTAGATAATCTGAAATTACAAAACAATTCGGATATAAATACTTATCTTTATCGTAGTAGCTTGAAATGCTTTCAATTAATTGAAATTCAGCCAGTGACAAAAATGTAAAATAATTATCATCCATCTCTCGATCAGCTATACCATTAAATTCCAAGAAGTAAGCTCTCAAAATTGGCGATAATTTGATTTGACTTGATATTTATATTCAAAAGCCAAAATTTCCTGCCATGTTGCTGGTTTATTTAGCTGAATACCTTGTTTGATTAATTTATTTTTGAGTTGAAAAATTATATTCATGATTTACCCTATAGTTATTTATTTCTATAAAACAAATCATTTCTATTAGTCCAATGATCAATTCTTTGGATATGACTTATCACTAGATTGATAGAATGCTAAATTTATCAATAGCACCATTTCGATGACGATCAACCAAAAACATAAATCAATAATTTAATTGACCTTTTATTTTCCTTAAAGGTATAGAATACAGCGATGGAATCGGCAGATTTTTAAGCTAAAAATATTATCAGCTAATTGTAAAATCATGAAAGATAACTAAAATATGAATCAATCTATCAAATAAAATTTGATTAAGTTCACTTTTAATTTATTAAAAATATTCTGAGTAAAATGAATGACAGCTTGGCAGCGTTTGGGACTAGAACCAACAGATAACCAAAGAGAAATTAAAAAAGCTTATGCAAAGCAACTTAAACTGATTGATCAAGATCAACAACCTGATGATTTTATTGCATTACGAGCAGCATTTGAACAAGCACAATATGAAGCCGAACATATAGCATATGAGTATGATGACTCAGATGACTACTTCTTTGAAAATGAAACTAGTGATGTTTATGTAGCGCAACATCACCAAACACTCTCTATTGAAGATCAACTTAATGATTCATTTTTAAAAATTGAACAGCATATTTCTATTTATGATATTAATTTCAACATTAGAGATGAGCTAACTCAATTTTACCTGCTCCTACAAACATGTGAAAACAGTGATCTAAAAAATAGTTATACCGATAAAATAAAAGACCTATTAAAAAAATATGATTTAGATGACTTTCTTACTATTTTCAAAGATGAAGAAACTCAAGAAAATATAACACCATCTATAATCAATCAAACATATAACGATGGAACTGATCAAGCTGAATTAATACCTGATCATGCAGAAGAAGTCTTAGCAGAGAATACTGCATCACTTATCCCAACTTATCTAAATGAGGTAACAGAAGCATTATGGAATAAAGATATTGATGATATTACCTTTGATAAATTTAAATACCTACTGAATCAGAAATTTGACATCCCTCTTAGTCAACAAATTCAGATTAAAGATCAACTTATTGCACCACTTGCAGAAATTGATTCAAGTGATTTACAACCTGAATACTTCAGGTTCCTTGAATTATGGCATGAGACTTATCCTGATGATGCTAATCAATATGATCAATCTTATTATTCAAACTTGTTGCAAGAGAAATTAACTAATTATTTATCAAAACGACAGTTATTAAAAAAACTCCCTCAAGATCAATATGTTCAATTGCAAGAGTTATCAGGCGAAAAGGAATTTAAGCCTTTTAAGATGCTCAAACTAAGAAGGAAGTTTAGAAAAGCTTATTCGAAACCAACGATCGATATGGTCATCAATGAATTTCAAATTCAGAATTCAGCACAAAATCAAAATTATATTTTTCTAAAGAGTCTAGATAACTTTAAGAAATTAGCACTCATTAGCTTGATCTTTATTATTGGAACATTCTATTTTTCAGAAAAACTATTTAACTCAACACCTTATAGAGAAACAGGATTCGTAACAACATTTTTATTTTGTCTTACTTTTATTTTCATCTTACAACCAATTTTTCAAACCAAGATTTTAGGTCGTGAGAATCATGAAGAAAAATTAATCTCCTATAGTAAAAATTGGCTTCTATCGGGATTTATTTTCTGTGGCTTTGCACCATTACTTCCTGAAATCTTACATCAAGTATTAACATATGGATGGCTAGTATGTTCAATTATATTATTGGGCAGCATACAACTTAATACTGAAACAGGTATAAATAAGCTATTACAGAGTGTTTTTATTACTTTCGATATATGGGTAATTAACATTGGGCTCACTGCAATATCTATCTTGCTCATGACCCTCTTCTATCTGATTGGTGAACCGAATTATCCATGGTTGGTTGCATATAGCTTAATACCAGTCAGCTTACTATTACTACCAGAATCATTCAGACCTTTATTTTATATATTTGGTTATAATAAAAACCATCCCGAGCTAACAGAGAAAAAAGTTTTTTATAAAAGTATTTTTGTTATTCTATTTAGATTAAGTTGGGTATTTGGTTTTAGTTTCTTCTTAGTTTCTGAAAACTTTAAATCTTTCATGTATGCGAGCTGCATCATATTAGCAAGTACAATAATTACAGGAATTAGCACTAAAACCATATCTTCTTTTATTAAATATACAACCTATATCGGTTTATTCTTTTTAACTCTTTATTCAATCATTGGACCTATTGTTATTGCTTACTTCTTATACTGTAGTTTAAAAGCCAAAAAAATTATTACCGCTTAATATATAAGTTACCCATATCATAAATCATCAAAATTTATGATATGGGTAGGCTTATCAATACTCTTCAAATAAACTTAAATCTTCAATTTCATTTAAAAATGCTTCAAAGTATTGACGTACTTCTCGAATTTGTCTTTCATCTTGTAGATTTAAAATATGGTTAAACTGCTGTGTTCGCTCACCAATCTGTAAACGAATATCACCTGTACGCTCACTAAACAATCGTTCTGCTCGTAGCAATAAGCTTTTATTCATTAAATTATCACGAGGATGAATTTTGAGTTTTTGTAGTTGTTTACGAGCTTGCTCAACTTGTTCAGGACTCATCACACTTTGATGATTGATCACAACTTTTTGTAGCTTCTCACCAGTTATAGGTACCTCTACATCAACATCTAAAATCCCATTCGGATTATAAGAAAAACGAACTTCAATCGATAAATGATCATCATTTGATGGTAAAGGAATATTCAATTCACCTAAGAAAATATTTTCTTTACATAAACGATGTTCACCTTGATAAATCCTGACATTAATTTCTCTTTGCCCTTTATTCATTGCAGTATAGGTATTCACTTTACTTGCCGGGATGACCGTATTTCGTTCCAAAATTGGTGAAAATTGCTCATCAAGACCAACTGCTATTCCCAAACTAAATGGGCAGACATCTGTTAATACCACTTCTTTCAAGGATAAATCTTTTGATTTTAGTCCAGCTTGTACACATGCTCCACGAACAATCGCCTCATCTGGTTGTACACTGGTTGATGGGAAACGACCAAAGAGCTTGGTCACCATTTTACGAACTGCAGGAATCCGAGTTGCCCCACCGACCATAATGATTTGATCTACTTGCTGCGGTAATATGCGTGCATCTCTTAAAGCACGTTCTAATGGACGGCGTAGGCGAAGAAGCAATGGTTCAGACCAACTCGCAAACTCTTCTTGGCTCACATCAAGCGTTGCTTCTTTATCTTTCCATTTGAAATTTAATGTTGTTTGAGACTCTTTACTTAATACATGTAAACAATGTTGTGCTTTTGCTTTTAATGCAATTTCAATATCTAATGGGATTGTATTTTCAATATAACTAAAGACTGAAGCATTTTTTTTCCAAAATTGCTTCATCAAAAGTTGTACGAAATCATCACCACCTAAATAGTTGTCGCCAGCACTCGCCCGAACTTCAATAATGCCATCAAATAGCTCTACAATTGAAACGTCAAACGTGCCGCCACCTAAATCAAAAATCAGAAAGCAACTATCTTCCGTTTGTCCCAAACCATAAGCTAAAGCTGCGGCTGTCGGCTCATTAATCAAACGACTAACCTTTAAACCAGCAAGTTCTGCTGCAGAAATAGTTGCTTGACGTTGAATATCATTAAAATATGCAGGAACGGTAATGACCGCTTCCTCAACCTCACATTTCAACTCATGTTCAACATCTTGTTTTAAAGATTTAAGAAGAAGTGATGACAATTCAACTGCCGAAAAAGTCTGTTGACCGAGCTTCAACCTCTTTGATGTTCCCATCAACCGTTTAAAACTGGTGAGAACTTCATTTCCGCCACTTCTTAATTCTAAAGCAGCTTGCCCAATTAATATTTGCCCTTGCTCATCCATTGCAATTGCAGAAGGTGTTAACTTACATCCATATGGATTTTCGATCAGCCTAGATTGACCCTTTTCAAAAATACCAACAAGAGAGTTACTTGTTCCAAGATCGATTGCAATTAAAGGTTTTGATTCTGTCATTTTTTATCAATAATTAAAAAGTAATAAAGTTTAAATTCATTTTAGTTGATAAATAAATAAGTAGCGAGTCTTAGATTAAAAATAATCAGAAAATTCCCATCTATATTAAAAAGTAATATTAATAGAGCCTTTGTAAAAGCCAAAAATAAATAACTTTAATCTATAATTTTTAAGCAGTTATTAAAGTCATTAAAAACCACACTTTTACAAGAGCTCTAATCTAAAGTGTTAAAACTATCTCACTCATCCTTCAAAGCACATTCATAATTACTTGGATCTTGTGAACAACGGACTTGTTTGAGTAACTTCATCATATCTTTGTCATAAAATCCTTCTTTAGTCATTTGAATACGTGCTTCACGCATCAATCTGACATAACCAGGTTTATCACTTTCATGTAAGTTCAACCAAAATTTATCTGGAACTTTCGCTTCAATCTTATCGACAAATTCAAATGCAGGATTTAACTGTTTAGAAATGACTTCTCGTGCAATCGACCCCATTCCTGCGGGGAATTTATTACGATGCATAATCAAAGTTCCTGTCACTTGAATCACAGGAAACTTGATAATTCCCCCAACAGCCTTACCTGATTTATCAGTCATACCTTTTTGTAATTCAAGTGGCTCAAATAGAATAGCTGGCCCCGCCATAATATCGACTTCTTTATTATTAAACTTACCTCCAACAGTGACTAAATCCACTGAAATAGGTTGAGCACCTACACTCTGTACTAATTTCTTTTGAGTTTCATCAAATTGGAAAACAGCAACTTTCTTACCTGCTGCTTTTGCTAAAGTATTAATATTACGATCTGTGACCATAATATATGCTGCACCAAGTGGCACAATACCAACGACTTCATAATCTTTATTTACCATTTTTTCATCAAATTTTGGATTTGCCAAAACCTGAATCACCGAACTCAATTGCTTATAGGTTTGTAATGCGCCAATCGCATCAATACTCCCCACAAATTTATTAAATTGTTTTGCACGTAAATTACTAATCCCTGCGCCATCACAACGCTTACTACGGAAATCCTCTGTCAGTACCGCTTCATTGGTATAGACTTTTAGATTAACTAAGGTGGATGCTTCTTTTTTCAATTTTGGGTAATCGAAATCCAGTTTAAATTGTAGATGCGAAGGACGTGTCACATTCATATTGACGCCAAATTGCTTGGCGACACGTACCATACGCGGAATTTCAGTGATGTAACTGGTTGCCTGCTCAAATGCTTCACTGTGTTCACCATTTGGAGAAAAGACACACAAGGTGACTTGTTTCGGAATCTGCTGCCACGTTTTTGGGTCATTGAGTAATTGTTTAATCTTATTTTGTGAATGAGCAGAAAGTGTTAAATCCAACTTCCCGTCAGCTGCGGCATGACTAGCATTCGCCAGTAATAGTGACGATGCGATAACACTTGAAGTAAATAATGATTTTACAATCCGAGTGAGTTTATTGTTTTGCATATTTCGATCCATCCTTAGCTATTTCCCAATAGTTTTGATTCAAGTTAAGGATAAAACCAAGAAATAGAATTGACTGCATTCATTTTGATGATGTCAATTGGGTCAAAATAAAGCCCCTACTCTCAATTTATGAGAATAGGGGCTTTATTCTTACACAGTGAATTATGATTTATTCAAACGTAAAGCATTCACCACAACAGAGAGTGAACTTAGTGACATTGCCACTGCGGCAAACATTGGCGTAAGCAATAAACCTGTGAATGGATAAAATAACCCTGCTGCAATAGGCACACCTAATCCATTATAAACAAAGGAAAAAGCTAAATTTTGCTTCATGTTCTTCACACCTAATTTTGCCATGTGTACCGCTTGGGCAACACCTTGAATATCCCCTTTAACTAAAGTCACTTGTGCTGTTTGCTTGGCAATATCTGTTCCTGTTCCCATCGCAATACCGACATTTGCCTGTGCAAGCGCTGGTGCATCATTGATCCCATCTCCCGCCATTGCCACAATTTTTCCTTGAGCTTGCGCCTGTTTCACAATTTCAAGCTTTTGTTTAGGGTCAAGATTGCCATAAACGGTTTGAATACCCAAAAGACCTGCAACCATGTCTGCATTTTTCTGATGATCACCCGTTGCCATAATCACTTCAATTCCATCAGCATGTAGTTGATCGATCACCGCTTTGGCATTTTGTTTGATTGCATCATGAATCGAAATATAAGCAATGACTTCTTGTTCTGACATAAGAAAACTAAACACATCGCCTTGTGCACGTTTTTGATCCAACTCGTGGATTAAATCAGCATCTAAGGTTAAAGCTAACTGTTCAATAAGCTTCTGACTGCCAATATACAAGGTCTGGTGATCAATATTTCCCTTCACACCAAAGCCCGCGACATCTTCAAAATCAGAAACATTGAGCAATTGATTTGCATCAACTAGTTGAGTTAAGGTCTGGGCAATTGGATGAGTTGAATACTGTTCAATCGATGCAATCCATAGCTCAATTTGTGCTTGGTCATAGGTTTTAGATAAAAGCTGAATCTCTTTTAAGCTTGGTTTACCTTCAGTTAATGTTCCTGTTTTATCAATAATCAAAGTATTGACCTTACTTAAAGCTTCAATCGCCTCGGCATCTTTAAATAACACGCCTTTTTGAGCGGCTCGACCTGTGGTTGCCATCACGGACATTGGCGTTGCCAAACCTAAAGCACATGGGCAGGCAATAATCAAAACTGCAACAGCACACATTAAAGCTAAATCAAATTGTGCTTTCCCAAATACCATCCATGCAATAAAAGTCAAAACACTGATACTGAGTACGGCGATCACAAAATATTTTGCAACAACATCTGCAATTCGTTGCAATGGTGCTTTGGAGCGTTGAGCATCGGCAACGGTCTGAATCATTTTGGCTAATGTGGTATTCGCCCCGACCGCAGTGGTTTGGATTCGAATAGAACCTTGTTGATTAATCGTCCCACCAATGACTAGATCATCTTTTTCCTTTTTCACAGCAACAGGCTCACCTGTCATCATAGATTCATCGACATAGGTCTTGCCATCAACCACGACACCATCAAGTGGAATTTGCTCACCCGATGATATTTGCAAAATATCACCTTGTTTGACCATCGAAATATCAACTTCAACAACTTGATCATGCTGAACGAGTTTTGCTTTAGCAGGTTGTAAACGTAGTAAAGCTTTTAATGAATTTGCTGTTTGTGAACGTGCTTTTAATTCTAGAATTTGACCAAGCAAGCTCAATGAAACAATCATGCAAGCCGCTTCAAAATACACAGCAACACCATGTCCTGTTTTTGCTTCAACTGGAATCAACGATGGAAAAATCGTGGCAACCACACTGTAGATAAATGCAGCAAATACCCCAACGCCAATCAAACTCCACATATTCAGATGTCCAGTTTTATAGGACACCCAACAGCGTTGTAAAATGGGATAACCTGCCCATAGCACTACAGGTAAAGTTAAAACCAATTCAATCCACGGCTGAATATGCGGTGAAATAAAAGCATGAATATGTGAACCCATTGCCAAAATCATTACCAACAAACTCAAAGGCAGCGTTGTCCAAAAACGCCGACTAAAATCCACCAGTTCAGGATTTGGACTGTCATCTAACGTCGGCTGCATCGGTTCAAGTGCCATACCACAAATAGGGCAAGTCCCTGGTCCTTTTTGCACGATTTCAGGATCCATTGGACAGGTATAATCCATGTCCATCGCACCTTCTGGTACAGGACGTTGATCAGCAGGAATCAAGTAAAATTCAGGATCATTGCTGAATTTGTCTAAGCAAGAAGGATTACAGAAATAATAAGTTTTACCTTCATAATCTGTTTTTAAATCTGTCGTGGTTTTGACTGACATACCACACACGGGGTCAATCTCGGTTTGCGCATCTTCGTTCGCATGCCTGTGTTGCTGCCCACCACCACAACAAGATGATTGCTTAGTTTCTTCTTTGACAGGCGGTACGTCTTGTTTAGAATCACAACATGAACTTAGCTTTTGCTCCATTGGTTTCGGCGCACAACCAGATGATGCTTTGACTGGCTCAATCTTCTGCTCTGATTCACCCTCACCACATGAAGATTGTTTTTTTTCTTTCTCTTTAGCACAGCAAGACGATGCTGTTTGTGGCACGTTCTCTCGTTTTAAGAAGTTTTCAGGTTGTAAACTAAATTTTTGCTGGCAACCTGCTGAACAGAACAAATATCGAATACTTAGATAATCAAAGTAATACTGAGAAGTTTCAGTGATCTGCATACCACAAACAGGATCAATATATTCATAAACAAACGCTGTTTCTTTTTTAGAACAGCATGATGAAGGTTGTTGATGAGCCATCACGACACCTATCTTTTCTTTCTTGATGGGTCTAGGATAAAGTCTGTACCTAGGTACAGAGTCAAGTGCTTTTTACTCTTCAAATGTAGGCATCAAAAAATGAATCTTACCATCGGAAAACTAGCAAAATCATGTAATATGAATGTTGAAACGATTCGTTATTATCAACGTATTGGTTTAATGCGCATCCCTGAAAGTACGCAAAGTTATCGTTATTATAATCAACAGGATTTGGAAACCTTGAGTTTTATTCAAAAAGCCAAAGATGCAGGTTTACAACTGAATGAAATTAAAGAGTTGCTCACACTAAACTTAGAAGATCGTATTCAAGTACAACATGTGATTGAACAGCGTTTAAACAAAATTGATGAGCGTATTCAAGAATTAGTCGGTTTGAAACAACGACTTTCGACATGGTTAGAAGACTGTAAAACAACAGAAAACAATTGCTGTCCGATATTAATGGAGCTTAAACATTAAACTAAATGAATAACAACTCAACATCATAAACATCTGTAGATCACCACCTAGATGCCTAAGCTATCTTCATTAAATAAACGACCAAATGACGTTTTCATCTTTCTGCTTTAATAGAAAACTGGTTTGATAATCATCAACGACTATAAGGTGTTGATTGGACACCAACATGACTTTCAATAATGTATCATTTTGATAAACCAAATCATTTTTACCTTCTTTGGTTAAGATAAGCATTTGATCTAACACAATTACGTTTTTTGAATCAAACATAGTTTTGCCTCTAAAAAAATCATATTCTTAGGTTTCATAAATATTTTTATAAAGTCGATAAGTGAATATCATCGCGGATGAATGAAAATGACCACTTCATTCATACAGTTAAAAATATTCCTTTTAGTTATTCAAATAACTGAAGTAACACCGCACTTGTTACTTTCATAGCAGGATTATAGAACACTTTTCATACAAGTTGTTATATTTTTGTCATATAAAACCAAAAAATGACACTTTTTGCACTTTTTTTTAAAGGAAGCAGCCTTAACATCAAATATCTATTAGCGCATTGTGTACGATCTCTCAAATAAAGGCTTTTTGATCCGCCCTAGCATCATGAAGAATTTCGGATATACATCAATTTTTCTTATCTATTTCTATTGTTTAAATTGAGCCATCTACAGTTCAGCCCGAATTTACTCAATCAGATATTTAAGTATGCACAGCGTAAATCAAGTATCATTCTCAAAACTCTCTCACCCTTTACACACAATGAACAGTAATTTGAACGTACTCAGAAAAGAGATTCACCTAAAAAGAAAAAAAGTAAATCGCTTTGAGCATAAACAAAATGAGCAACAGGTTTTAAACCGATTAAGATCGTCATCTCAATTCAAATCAGCGAAGAAAGTTGGGTTATATCTTCATGCTTTCGGTGAAATCCATACAAAGAAATTAATCCAGCTCTGTTTTCAACATAAAAAACAAGTTTACTTACCCATGATCTGCACGATGAATCAAAACCTTGTGTGGGTAAAAATCAATTCAAACCAATACATCAACAAACGTTTTTCGCATCACCCATTGGGCATGAAAGAACCTATGGCAAGCCGAGGCAATCATGTGTCAACATTAGATTTACTCATCATGCCCTTGCTTGCTTGTGATCATCGAGGCACTCGAATCGGCATGGGAGGTGGTTTCTATGACCGCACTTTAGCAACTGCATCACACCGACCTTTTCGTTTAGGTCTCGCTCACACATTCCAATATATTGATCAAACATTGCCTAGACAAAAATGGGATCAACCTCTCAATGCTCTACTCACCTCAGAAAAATTTTATATTTTCAAAGCTTAGGTTTATTTTTTAAACATTTTCTAGAAAAATTCCGAGTGATTTAGTCTTTTTTTAATATTTTCTAAGCAAAAACCCTTGTAATTTTTAAAATGCACATCACTATAAAAACATGGCAACACCGTTGTCACTCATTAGGAGTGCCCATGTCTGAATATATTTTAAATAATGAAACAAGCTTAGAGCCACAGGTTCCAAGTGTATTACCACTCTTAGCATTACGTGATGTTGTGGTGTATCCGCACATGCAAATTGCGCTATTTGTGGGTCGTGAAAAATCGATCAATGCAGTGGATGTGGCTCGTAACGGTGACAATTTAGTATTTGTAGTTGCGCAAAAAGATTCGCTTACAGAAGAAATTGATCACGATAACCTCTATCAATATGGAACTGTAGCTAAAATCGTACAAGTGGTGAATCATGAAAATGATGAAAACTGCATTAAAGTACTGATCGAAGGTCTATATCGTTCTAAATTAGAACGTATTATTGATGGCGAAGAATACCTAACAGCTGAACATCGTTTAAGCCCAATCACATTACCATTGGATCAAGAGACTCAAGAAACTCGCTTAAATGAATTACGGACTTTGTTTGCTCAATATGCAGAAGCAAAATTACGTAATGCACGTGAACTTGTTGCAGCAGCGAATAAAATCGAAGACTTATTACAGTTAATGTTCTTCGTTGCAACTCGTGTGCCTTTAAACATTGAAGTAAAACAAAAGTTTTTAGAGCACGATGAGTTTGAAGCGCATTTACAAGAGTTGATGAGCTATTTGATGAATCAATCTGCTGAGCAGCAAATTGAACAAACGCTGCATGACAGTGTAAAACGTCAGATGGAAAAGAACCAACGTGAATACTTTCTAAATGAAAAAATGAAAGTCATTCAACGTGAACTTTCTGATATGAATGGCGGTGCTGAAGATGACGTTGCTGAAATCGAAAAACGTCTTGCTGAAGCCGATTTACCTGAACACGTACGCAAAAAAGCTGAAGCTGAGTTTCGTAAACTAAAAGCGATGCAACCTGCTTCAAGTGAAGCTGCTGTGGTGCGTAACTATTTAGAAGTCATTCTGGATACACCATGGAACAAAGCGAGCAAAGTCAGCATTAACTTAGCGAAAGCACAAGAAATTCTTGATGAAGATCATTACGGCTTAGATGACGTGAAAGATCGTATTGTTGAATATCTTGCAGTTCAATCGCGGGTGAAAAAACTCAAAGGTCCAATTTTGTGTTTAGTGGGTCCTCCTGGTGTTGGTAAAACTTCACTTGGCGAATCTGTAGCAAAAGCAACAGGTCGTGAGTTTGTTCGTATGGCGCTTGGTGGTGTACGTGATGAAGCCGAGATTCGTGGTCATCGTCGTACATATATTGGTGCGATGCCAGGTAAAATTGTGCAGTCATTAACGAAAGTGGGTGTAAAGAACCCATTGTTCTTACTCGATGAAATCGACAAGATGGCACAAGACTACCGTGGTGATCCTGCATCAGCCTTGCTTGAAGTACTTGATCCATCACAGAACAATAAGTTCAACGATCACTACTTAGATCTTGATCTTGACCTTTCAGAAGTGATGTTCATTTGTACCGCCAACAGCATGAATATTCCAGAAGCCTTATTGGATCGTATGGAAGTGATTCGTCTACCGGGTTATACCGAAGATGAAAAAGTGAATATTGCTGAACGCTACCTTGTTCCAAAGGCAATCAAGAACAATGGTCTACGTGCTAAAGAATTGACTGTTCACGAAGAAGCGATTCGTGACATCGTACAACGTTATACCCGTGAAGCAGGTGTACGTAGCTTAGAACGTGAAGTGTCTAAGATTGCACGTAAAGTTGTGAAAGAAGCGGTGAGTAAGAAATCTAAGAACTTACAAATTGAAGTCACATCGACCAACCTTCCAGAATACTTAGGTCCACATAAGTTTGACTTTGGTATCGCAGAGGATGAAGCACAAGTCGGTCGTGTTAATGGTTTGGCTTGGACTTCAGTCGGTGGCGAGTTATTGACCATTGAAGTCGCAGCAGTCAAAGGTAAAGGTAAATTCATTACGACGGGTTCACTCGGCGATGTCATGAAAGAATCGATTACCGCAGCAATGACCGTTGTTCGTACTCGTGCCGATGAATTGGGGATTGAGTCTTCACGTTTTGAAGAAACTGATGTCCACGTTCACTTACCTGAAGGTGCAACACCAAAAGATGGTCCATCTGCTGGCTTAGCACTGACGACTGCACTTGTATCGGCATTTACAGGTATTGCGATTCGTCCAGACATTGCCATGACGGGTGAAACCAGTCTTGGTGGTCGTGCGATGCGTATTGGTGGTTTAAAAGAGAAACTTCTTGCAGCACACCGCGGTGGAATTAAATTGGTTTTCATTCCACAAGATAATGTTCGCGATTTAGCTGAAATTCCTGACAATGTAAAAGAAGGTTTAGAAATCAAAGCTGTGAAAAGTATTGATGACATCCTACCTTTAGCATTGACGGATACACCTAAACCTTTGCCTAAAACACCTATTGTTAAACCAGTAGAAGAAGCAAAGGCTGCACGCCACTAATCGACTAAATATTTGAAAATTAAAGAGAGCTACGGCTCTCTTTTTTTGTTACAAATCATGATTGAAAAATAACCAATATGTTGCATAATGAAATAGAGTCGATAAAAATAAAGATGAAGCTTGACTCCGTAAACTCATTTTTTTAGTGTCATCCGAACTCCAGACTGATGACACTTTGATCGCAGCTCAGACGCAATTTTGAGCTGCGTTTTTTATGTTATGGAATAAAGCATTTATACTATCGAACAACATTCATGCTTACTCTCATCACCATCAAGCATCGACAGCGTTTATAATAAGCTTCTTTTTCCCATCAGTTTGTTCTATGAAAATTCGTATTCTGACCATTGGTCAAAAAATGCCTGCTTGGGTGTTAACTGGATTTGAAGACTATTTCAAACGCATTCAACCTTTTGTACAAACTCAAGTGATTGAACTCCCGATGGCAAAACGAGGCAAAAATGATTCCGAAGCAGATATTTTAAAATATTGTCAAATTGAAGGTGATAGTATTTTAAATGCGCTTAAACCCAGTGAAACGTTAATTGCCTTAGAAGTAGGTGGTCGAGAACTCAGTACAGAAAAACTGGCAGATACCATGAAACAATGGATGCTTGAAGGCAATGATATTGCTCTTGCGATTGGTGGTCCTGATGGACATTCAGACGCAGTTCGTCAAGCAGCAGCTTGGCATTGGTCTCTTTCTAAATTGACCATGCCACATCCAATGGTTCGTATTCTACTGATTGAACAACTTTATAGAGCGATGAGTATCAATCATAATCATCCTTATCATCGCGCTTAAAATTGTTCTGATTATAGAACAATCTGTTGATATTTAAGGGCTGTCATTGTTCCCATGAATTTGTCACGATAATGATGTATTTCCAATCAGGTGCTTATCTATGAATTTCCAGACTTTACCCGGGTTATTTATTTCTCATGGTTCTCCCATGCTCGCACTTGATCCTGAACAAGTGGGTCCTGCATTGCATCGTTTAAGCAATAATTTACCAAAACCTCAAGCAATTATTGTGATGTCTGCTCATTGGGAAAGCCAAGCGCTAGAAGTGAGTACATCAACTCGAGCTCAAACGTGGCATGATTTTCGTGGTTTCCCCCCTGAACTTTATGAGATCCGTTATCCTGCTGCGGGCGCTCCAAAACTTGCTGAGGAAATACTAACTCTATTTGCAGAAGCAGATATTCCTGCACATGCAAATAGCACGCGACCACGAGATCACGGTGTATGGATGCCTTTATTGCATATGTATCCAGAAGCCGATATTCCTGTGATTGAAATTTCCTTACCCATCGAAATGAATGCTGAGCAAATTTACAAAATCGGGCAAGTTTTAGCACCTTTACGTGAACAACAAATTTTATTAATTGGCTCTGGTAGTATTACCCATAATCTCTCTGAACTTTCATGGCATGCAGATGCTGAAGTTCCAATATGGGCAAGCACATTTCGAAATAGTGTAGTTAGTAAACTGAACCATCAAGATTATGATGCTGTACTTGACTGGCCATCTTTACCCTACGTGCAACGAAATCATCCTACCCTTGAACATTTTGCACCATTATTCTTTGCAATGGGAACAGGTCATCGTTTTAGTATCGTGCATAGTAGTTTTTCAATGGGATCATTAGGTATGGATATTTATCGTTTTGATTAAAAACCAAACATCATATTTTTCAAATGGCTTACTTATATTTGAGTAAGTCATTTTCCAAATCAATTTTCTTAAAATTTACAAATAGATACATTTAACGAACTTAATCCATAAACTGATTACATTTTATTTTTTTAAGAATACTTTAAGCTTATGACTGTTATTTATTTACTGTTGTTTGACTATGAAAATTAAATATTTAGTTCTTGCCTTATTACCGCTTTCTTTGATGGCGTGCCAAACTGTACAAAATGTAACTGATAATGTTATTTCTCAAATTAATACAACTGCAGCAAAAAATTTAACTGAATATAATTGGACTTATCAAGGTTCAAAAGCATCAAAACCTTTAGTTTTATCTTTCGATGATAATCAACGATTATCTATTCAAACTGGTTGTAATAATCAAGGTGGGACTTGGAAAGTTGAAGGTAATACCATTGTAACCTCACCACTGGCATCAACAATGATGGCGTGTGCGGATGATTTAATGCAACAAGAACGCTTATCTGCTGATATTTTTAGTGAGAAAAAAGTTCCTTTCACACTCAGTACCCAAAATGATCAAGCGATCTTGACGGTAACTGATAGTAAAGGTCAAAAACATGTATTTACAGGAAGCAAAATCGTGAATACGAGTGTGTTAACAAACTATACTTGGTCATATCAACCAACTGATACCAAAAAACCAATCGTATTAAGTTTCTTAGCCAATGATCGTTTATCTGTAGATACTGGTTGTAACCGCTTAAATACCTCATGGAAAATTGAAAATGGTTCAATTGTTACAGGTAATGGCGCTTCAACAATGATGGCATGTGAACCAGCGCTGATGAAACAAGAGCAATTTGCAGGTACACTTTTACAAAAACGTAAGGTTCCATTTGAAATCAATGCGACAAATTTAGACCAGCCGAGCTTAACTTTAAGCGATGCAAACGGTCAAAAATATACGTTCCTTGGTAAAATGACAGCTGAAGCAAAATACCAGTCTGAAGGTAAAATCGTTTTCCTCGAAATTTCACCACAAACTAAATCATGTACAGGTGTAGCACCACAAACTTGTATGCAAGTTCGTGAAATTAAATATGACGATAAAGGCATCAAAACATACGCTGATAAAAATTGGTCACTTTACTATGGTCAAATCGAAGGTTTTGAACATAATCCAAACCAACGTGTGATCGTTCGAGTTAAACGTTTCGACATTAAAAACCCTGCTGCCGATCAATCAAGTATTGCAGATGTATTAGATATGGTGGTTGAACAAGAAATTGTGAAAAAACCATAATTTTAGTCAGTTAAAAAAATCCGATGTTTTCAACATCGGATTTTTTATGGGAATTCCCTCTTTATTAAAGCGGGATTTTGGGAGATCTTTAATAAATACCCTGCGCGAGAATGGCATCAGCTACTTTGACGAAACCAGCAATATTTGCACCATCAACATAATTGACAGTACCATCTTCTTTGGTTCCATATTTTAAGCAATTGGCATGAATATCTTTCATGATGGCATGTAAGCGTTCATCGACTTCACCATGTGTCCAACCAAAACGTAACGCATTTTGAGACATCTCAAGACCAGAAGTTGCAACTCCGCCCGCATTTGATGCTTTACCTGGTGCATACAAAATCTTAGCTGCGATAAATTGTTCAACTGCATCCAAAGTAGATGGCATGTTGGCTCCTTCTGCAACACACATCACACCATTTTCTAGTAATAATTTTGCATCTTCTGCACCTAGCTCATTTTGAGTGGCACAAGGTAATGCGATATCAACAGGAATATGCCAAGGAGTTTTACCCTCAAAATATTCAAAACCATGCTTCGATGCAAACTCTGAAATACGTCCACGCTTGATATTTTTCAGCTCCATCACTTCGGCAAGTAATGCATCAGTGAAACCATTTTTTACAAAAACAGTGCCATTCGAATCTGACAGACTCACCACTTTTGCACCTAAAAACATAGCTTTTTCAGCAGCAAATTGCGCTACATTTCCCGAACCCGAAATCGAAACCGTTTTTCCTGCAAAGCTATCACCACGAGTTTTCAGCATTTCTTCAGCAAAATAAACAGTGCCATAACCAGTCGCTTCTGGACGCATTAAACTTCCGCCAAAAGAAATACCTTTGCCCGTAAAAACACAAGCCGTATCATTACTCAGCTTTTTCATCATCCCCGCCATGAAGCCTACTTCACGACCACCAACCCCAATATCACCTGCTGGAATATCGGTATCTGATCCTAAATGACGATATAACTCCAACATTAACGCTTGGCAAAAACGCATAATTTCAGCTTCTGACTTTCCTTTTGGATCAAAGTCTGAACCACCTTTACCACCACCCATAGGGAGAGTCGTTAATGCATTTTTAAAAGTTTGCTCAAAACCCAAAAATTTTAAAATCGATAAATTTACTGAAGGATGAAAACGCATGCCACCTTTAAATGGCCCAATCGCTGAATTAAATTGAATCCGAAAAGCTCGATTCACATGAGTTTGACCTTGGTCATCCATCCACGATACACGAAACTGAATAACACGTTCAGGCTCAACCAAACGCTCTAACAAACCGTATTGAGCGTATTTAGGATTTTTCTGTATAAAAGGCCATAAACTCGTCATGACCTCTTCTACTGCTTGTAAAAACTCAGGTTGATATAGATCTCTAGCTTTAACATACTCCAAGAAATCATTTAAGCTATCGTATTTCAACTCTCACCCCCAGATAGTGATTTAATTTAGTGCAAAAAATGCACCAAAATAGAATGTTAAACACATTTAATACCCTTTATGCTCAACTCTCAACCTAATTTTCATAAAAAATATTTTTTATTATTTTAAATCAATATTTTAAATTTAAAAATATTCGTTATTTTTATAATAAATATTCAAAAATAGCTTAAATCAGCGTTTAACTTAGTAATAAGACAACATAAATATTTCGAAATACAAAATTTAGCACCAAAATAAAACAATATTAGCACTATAAAATTGCAAAAATAAAAATCTATAAAAAGTAGATTAAAGCAACGATTGCCGCCGATTAAACTATTCTTTGCTATAATAGAGACACTGTTTTTATCCTATCTTCTTTCATGTCAGTTTCAGCACAACAACTCTCTCTTATCGTTCAAGTAGACCAACTTTTACCACAAACGCAATGTGGTTTATGTGGACATCGTGATGGTTGCTTACCTTATGCGAAGTCGATCGTGGAAGGTGAAGATGCAAACAAATGCGTTCCAGGTGGACAACCTGTTGCAGATGCGCTTGCGACATTATTAAAAAGACCAACAATGATTGCGGAACCGAGTGTTTGGGACATTCAAGCAGATGGTCGACCACAACAAATGAAAGCGATAATTCGTGAAGATGAATGTATCGGGTGTACTAAATGTATTAGTGCCTGCCCTGTTGATGCCATTATCGGTAGCGGAAAATTAATGCATAGTATCTTGACTGATCTATGTACAGGTTGTGAGTTATGTATTCCACCCTGTCCTGTAGATTGTATTGATCTGGTCGCAGATACCAATCCATTACCCACAATTCAACAACGTACTCTTGAACAAGATGATCTAAGACATCGTTACTATGCACATATTCAAAGAGAAGAAAAACGTCGTTTGAGTCGTAAAGGACCGATTGTTCGTGCTGAAATTGATACTGAATTTTTTGCTCAATTTTCTCAAGCACTTAACAATGTACCCGTGATCACACTCATAGATAAACCTAAAGAAAATCCTGTATTAGATGCAAAAACGACAATTGAACTTGCGAAAATTAGAACACAAATCAAAAAGTTAGAAAAGCAGTTAAGTGTACGTGCAGATGAATCCAAGCAAACACAATTACTTGATTTGCAACAACGTTTAAATGAATTGCAGGACATCTAAATGCCCGTAAAGAATATGACCAAAAAGCAGATTCAGACTTTTTTTGAACGTTTGCGTACGCAAAGACCACATCCCCAAACTGAGCTGAATTATAACTCTCCTTTTGAGTTACTGATTGCTGTTTTGCTTTCTGCACAAGCAACCGATGTCAGTGTCAACAAAGCGACTGATAAACTCTATGCAGTTGCCAATACCGCACAAGCTATTTTAAATCTTGGGGTTGATGGCTTAAAAGAATATATTAAGACGATTGGCTTATATAACGCTAAAGCTGAAAATGTGATCAAAACTTGTCAGATTTTAGTTGATCAATATCAAGGACAAATTCCAGAAACGCGAAAAGAACTGGAAGCTTTACCGGGTGTAGGGCGTAAAACGGCAAACGTCGTGCTCAATACCGCATTTGGTCATCCCACCATGGCAGTCGATACCCATATTTTCCGTGTTGGCAATCGTACTGGTTTGGCAGTAGGTAAAAATGTTTTAGAAGTCGAAGATCGATTAATTAAGGTTATTCCTAAAGAGTTTATTATTGATGCTCATCATTGGCTGATCTTGCATGGACGTTATTGTTGTATAGCACGTAAACCTAAATGTGCTGAATGTATCGTATCCGATGTCTGCAACTGGCCTGATCGTTTTGAATTTGGAGCCGTAAAAACAATTCCAACAAAAAACCTCAGTTAATCCTGAGGTTTTTTACGCTGCTGTAATTTGGGATGTAGCCGACGTTCTTGACCATTTTTCTTATTTTCCAAAGCCTGTTGTTTCTGCACATGACGTAGCATTTTTTGACTTTGATACAATAAAAACAACAGTAAAGCTAAACTTAAAATTACCACCACAATCAAAATAATTTTCAGCAAAGACATATCCTCAATTTACTCATACGTTTCGGCTTTTATGCCGTAACATCATCTTTAACTTCTATTATGTCAGATTTTGCTGGGTTGCAAACCATGCATGAATATCTCGTTTTTCAATAGCCGTCGCCATGAGTTCTGGAAATTGATCAGGTGTGCAGGCAAACGTTGGGATCCCCATATCCGCAAAGATCTGTGCATGTTGAGTATCGTACCAAGGTGCACCGTCATCAGACAATGCCAGTAGCGTAATCACTTGCACACCACTATCTAGCATTTCAGCCACTTGCTTGAGCATTTGCTTAGCATCGCCACCTTCACACAAATCACTGATAAGAATAAAAATGGTATCTTCTGGGCGAGTGATTTTACTACGACAGTATTTAATTGCTTTAGCAATATCGGTTCCCCCACCTAACTGTGTACCGAATAACACATCCACAGGATCTTCGAGCAAAGGGGTTAAATCGGCTAATTCAGTATCAAACACGATCATTTGCGTACTGACTGCACGAATACTTGCCATCACCGCCGCAAAAACACTGGAATAAATCACGGAAGGTGCCATCGAACCACTCTGATCAACACAGAGTACAATGTCTTTTAAAGCCGTTTGTTGACGTGGATGCCCATGTAACTCATGTGGGATAATCGTTTTAAAATCTTCCTGCCAATGTTTCAAATTGGACTGAATGGTGCGCTTCCAATTAATGTCTTGCATGCGTTTAGGACGGCGTGTATGTGCTGAGCGATTAATACTGCCTCGAATCGCTTGCTGTAATGGTTGTTTTAAACGGTTTTCAAGCTGCTCTACCAACTGACCTACCACGATGCGCGCGGTTTCTTTTGTTTTTTCAGGCATCAAATGATTGAGTGAAATTAAGGTAGAAACCAAATGAATATCGACTTCTACACTCGCCAACAATTCAGGCTCTAACAACATTTGTTGTAAATTCAAACGCTCTAAAGCATCTTTTTGAATAACTTTTACCACAGAAGATGGGAAATACTGACGAATATCCCCCAACCATTGTGCCACTCGAGGACTAGAATGCCCCAAACCACCACGACGATTAGGCTGTTGCGCCTGATAAAGCTCATTCAGACATTCTTGCATTTTGGTATCTTGCACCGACCAATTCGGTAAATGCGAAGTCGAATTTGGGACTTGCCCTAAAATTAATCGCCAACGTCGTTCTTGTTCCGCAAGGTCAGGTTGCTCTAAAGTGATCAGTTCTTCATTCATCTTCATCACTTAAACCTCGACAGCAACAGGCTGTAAATACACATAAATTTCATCTAATACCGTTTGAGCACGTGCAATATCTAAAGTACCAACCTCTTGTTTGACTGCGGTCGCTTTCTGCGTCACTTTCTGAATTAATTGCTGTGCCTCAGCAGGGCTAAAACTTGAAGCTGTTCTGGCCAAAATTGGCAATAACTCAATGAATTGCTGCTCTTGTAATTGATTGACCCATTGGCTCACGGTGTCCCAAAGACTTTGCTCATGAATCAATAACAAAGCTTGATGGGTCAAGAAACCTTCAAACCAAGCTGCACTATAATCTGCCGTCTGCCCGATCGACAAAGCTCGAAACAGAAATCCCTGTGTTTGCTCCACATCAATCAAGTGCTGTTCTCGAGCTAAACGCACACAACAACCATGCAAATAACCTTGCATATGTTCCAACTGCAATAACTGATGTAAGGTCTCTTGCCAGAGCCGTAACAATTCATCTTGTTGTAATTGTTCTAAAAGCTCATATAAAGTTTGTAGTTGTTGGGCAAATTGCTGAGCCATTTCGGCATTCAGTTGTACACAATAACTTGGCAAACTCAACATCAAACGAATCGCTAAATGTTCTACCACTTGATGTAAATGTTGCATTGAAAATTGGCGCACACTGCCATAACGAATTGCCGTAATAAGCGGCTTTAATGTTGCCAAAATAATGCTTGGGTCTTGATGCTGAGTAGTGAGCTCATTCAATTTATCCAAAGCCAAATTTAGGCTTTGATCCAAACCAGACAATAAAATGCTCTCGATCAGTTGCGCAATTTGCGCCACATCGTCACATTGTCTAATCTGATGTTCGACATAACTTTGTGTGGCAAGCTGAATGCTATTTCCCCACAATGACATTTCATTCAGATATAAACTAGTTTCAGGCTGCCAAGACAACTGCCAAACTTCTTTAAAGTTACCTTGCTTTGAGCCTGCACCAGCTAACTCTGCCCAAGCGAGACCAAGTAATTTCACGCAATGTAAAAATTGACTTTTTGCCAAGTCGAAGGCCTCACGTAAATCCAGACTAATGTCACGATGAGGTGCTTCGAGCTTCAGACGGAAATGCTTCACTTGCTGTAAAAAGTCTTTTTGAATGGGCAACTCAATCAACTCATCAGGCACTTGCCCCAATTGCTCGTCTTCAAGCAATTTAGCTAAAATCGGTTGCGGAATATCTAAGCCGTGATTTAAGACCGAACGAATTGCCTCAAATAAATCTTCCAAATCAGGAATACGTCGTCCACGTAATTGCAATAAAGATTGAATCAGTTGTACCGCATCAATAATCTGAGCGCTAGAGGCATCATGACCTGCTTGGCGTAAGGCTTGGGCAAATTTGCTTAACCAATCAATCGTAATTTTTTCGCCATCTGCCTCTGCATCTAAGGCTTGTTGGTAATGCTTCCAAAGATGGGTATACCATCCAACCGCTTTTACACCTGCACCATAACCACTGTCTCGGCTCAAACGCCCATGTGTCCATGCAATCCATGCAGCATCTATCTTTACCTTAGGCAAGCCTTTGAGCAAAGCGGTATCTGCTTTATTTTGCGCTTTTAAATCTGCCAATACAGGTGCATGCCATGCACCACAAATCACCACAATATTTTGGTAGCCTTGCTTTTCTGCCTGCTTGATCACTTTGCGCATATAGGCTTCGCGATACTGCTCTAGCAGTTGGTCTTCACTACTATAATTTTCAGGTTGCTGGCTTAGCAAATAATCACGTAAAGCTGCCATGGCATCACTAATTGCGGCAAACATTTGTCCAGTATGCGGTTGCTGTTCAACCAAATGTTCCCAAAAGCGTTCGCTATCTTGATAGCCTGCCTGTTCTGCCAAGAGTTGAATTGGATCTCGGCGAATCGAAAGATAATGCTGCTCCAGATTCTGCGCTGCTTCATCAGGCACTTGCAGCTCTGGCTCAATCTCAGCATCATCTGCGAATGTTTGTTCATCTGCTGAAGCTTGCTGTAAATGTTGTTCTGCCCATTGTTTTTCCAGCGCAAAACGATGTTGCAAAGGCAGATCCATAAACTCTACTGCAATTTGCTGACGCAACGCATATTGTAAGGCTTGCCACTCTGGTGAAAACTCAGCAAAGGGATAAAAAACCGCTTGTGAACGCACTTCTTTTTGTACAGGGGTATTCAACAATAATGCAACAGGTGGTTTGAAATCTGCATGTTGCAATTGAGCAATGATTGAATTGGCATCAGGTGGCCCTTCAATCAAAATACAATCAGGTTGAATCGAAGCCAAAGCATTACAGACACTACGCGCTGAACCAGGCCCGTGATGACGAATACCGAGAATATGCAGCATTTTTCTATCCTTTATTTCGATCACAGCTTCTCCTTTTCAAGGAGAAGATTGGGATGAGGTCATTTATTATTTGGTTTTATTCTAAGTCACGACAAGCACGATACAGGTCTTGCCAACCCTCACGTTGTTTAATCACGGTTTCCACATATTCTTTCCAAGGGACAATATCTTGCACAGGATCTTTTAATACTGCACCTTGTAGACCTGCTGCTAGTTCATGATCCGTAACATTGCCCGAGCCAAAATGCCCTGCCATCACCCAACCATGACTCATCACTGAAATGGCTTCAGCCGTTGATAAAGTTCCTGTGGTGGTTTTTAGTTTTTGCTTACCATCCAAGGTTTGCCCATGACGTAACTCTCTAAAAATCGTCACCAGTTTTTGAATTTGAATATCCAAAGGCTGAATCTCAGGCAGTTGTAAACTTTTACCTAATGAATGAACACGCTTTTGAACAATCTCTACTTCTTCTGCGATAGTGGCAGGCGGCGGTAAAATTACAGTATTAAAACGACGCTTTAACGCAGAAGAAAGTTCATTCACCCCTTTATCGCGATTATTGGCTGTTGCAATCACACTAAAACCTTGTACCGCCTGATACTCAATTCCCAACTCAGGAACAGGCAAATTTTTCTCAGAAAGTAAGGTAATCAAGGTATCTTGGACATCGGCAGGAATACGAGTCAGTTCTTCCACACGCGCGATCTTACCTTCTTGCATCGCACGTAACATCGGGCTTTTGACTAAAGCATCTTCACTCGGGCCTTTAGATAAAAGTTGTGCATAGTTCCAGCTATAACGTAAGGTATCTTCGCTCGTACCTGCCGTACCTTGAATCAATAAAGCACTATTACCTGAAATCGCCGCAGCCAAATGTTCAGATACCCATGATTTTGCTGTGCCTGGTACGCCTAATAACAATAAGGCGCGATCCGTCGCCAACGTTGCGACAGCAATTTCCATCAAACGGCGATTACCAATATATTTTGGTGAAATCACTGTGCCATCAGCTAAAGTTGCTCCTAGTAAATAATCAACCACTGCTTTTGGTGAAAGCTGCCATTGAGGAGGTTTTACTAAACTGTCATGTGCTTTTAATGCATCTAATTCATGAGAAAACTGTTGTTCTGCACGCGCACGTAAAACTTGTTGAGACATGTTGATTATCCTAATTTATGATTTCTTGATCATTAAGCAATAAGTTTTTGTTTGTACTGATTAAATTGAATGAGCTGTTTCCATTCAGAAATAGAAAAAAGAGCTTGTAAACTACTGATGTCGATTGGATAAGCTTGCAAAATCAGCCATTGAGCCTGCTCTTTTAATAATGTAAATTTCTTCTGATCCTGCTGCAAATCTAAGTTCGCATATGCATGTTGTAATAACACGACTGCCATTTCTGAGATATTTTGAACATCATGCAGCGCCTTAGCACGCTGAAACAACAACCAGAAATGTTCTAAATCTTGATTTTGGTAATGGGACTCGAGTTGCTTTAATAACAATCCAGTTGCTGGTTCTTGGTCTAGTAAAGTAAAGACTAACTCACGTTCAAACATGTTCCCACTTGATACCGTTACAGCTTCACACCATTTGGCTTGATGTTGGTAAAACGATATAGCTAAATCATGTCGTTGCTCTCGATAACAACACACAATAAACGCATTCCAAAGTGAATCTTTTTGCTGTGAATGCAATAAGAATAAATGTTCCCAAGCACCAAATAATTCTAACCAATACGCAAGTGGCAATTGGATTAAAATTCTTTTGAGATAAAGTACGCCCTGTGAACTTGCACAAAATGCCTGATAAGCTTGCTCAACTTGAGCACTTTGGTAAGCTGTTTTTAAACTTTTACGACTTTCAACCAAATTAGCTTCTCGATCAAAAAAGCCATAATCATTGAGGACATCATCTTGATCTAAGTTAATATCGAACTTAACTTTTTTAGCTTGAGCATCGTAGCTCAAACATACACGCAGTAACGCCATAACTTCGTTATAAAGTGCATTATCTTGATAATATAAATAGAAAGCTAATGCAGCATTACTACTTACTGTCGCTGCATTCTGTGGTTCTAATGTTTTTACATGCTGGTATAAAGCTTCAAATTTAGTCACTGGCATATTATATGTCACAAGACTTTCAGCATGACTTTGCAAATGATTTGTCTGAATGGATTGTGACCAAAATTCAGCAATATGCTGATGAATAAAGTTGGGGAGTTGACTACATAATTGGCTCATCAACAATGACCATTCGCTATTTTTTGATTTCAATAACTGCCGAATCAATGGCGCTGCATCTTGTTGTTTCAAATATTTCCATACCCTTTTAACATCATCCAAACGTGTTGTCACATCACCTTGAAATGCAAATTCAGGGAAACTAGAAGCCAGTAATACTGGATTTCGACACAGTGGCAAAACATTTAGCACCAAATAGCGAGGAATCACTTGCTGCTGCTGTTGAGCAAGTTTCAAAATTTGATTGACCCAATCCTGATACAAAAATGGCGACTCTTGCGCCACAACCCATTTCAAAATTTGAACAAGCTCATGATCCAATGACTTTTCATTATGTACCTGAGCGGTCTTAATCATGTTTTTTTGGATTGTTTCAGGCACAACTTGCGCTTGATAACCTGCTTGTTGCATGAGCACCCAATATTGGTTCAAGACTAATAAATTTTGAGCTGAATCAATCTGCTGAGGCACATAGACTTGCAATTCATTAGGAACTTTTACAGTCTGTTTAAATTGCTGTCCTAGCGTCAGTTTGAGTAGTAATTGCTGGTTAAACTCAGTGTATGATGTGCTTAAAGACATTCAAAGTGCCCTCCCTGCCAAATACTCACCAGTTTTAGTTGCAATCCATTCCATTCAACGCCTGCACTAAATGGCTCAGTCCCCACTAAAAACCATAACTCAACAAATTGTTTAATCTCAATTTCACACATTTTTTGATCCTGATCGACCAAATAAATTACTTTGTCATGTTTGACTAAATGCAATTGCTCTAGCCAGAAAAAGCGTACTAACTGCAAAGGATATTGTTTTAATCCATTCGCATATTGAGTAAATGCTTGATCAAAATTTTCAAAGCCTTTTGGCGCAACCAGCGTTAGGCTCAAATCATTGAATGACTTTAAATTATCTTCCAAACGAAGGCGTTGTTGGCTTATCACTGGATAAAGTTTGGCATTTAAAGCCAGTTGTTTTTGGAAAGGCAACGTTAAGCCAAAGTTCGAATAAGGTGGAATTTCAAAATCTAATAGCAAATAGTCCCGTAAATTTTGACTATCCCACAGCCATTGACGACGATAACGTCCACGAGTATTGACCAACTCCTGTGTTACTTGTCCTAAGGCATAAACATGAAGTATCTGAGCGGATATGTTATCCCACACATCAGTTGGTAAATTCACACCAAAAAGCTGTTTTACTTCTTCATAAAGTTCTGGTTGGAACTGTTGACGGTTTTGCCATAAATGAACGGCTGTTTGTAATTTAGCTAACCAAAATGAACTCTGCATTTGCCAATTGCTTTGATACAGCGCGCTCGAAAACTCATCTAAATAACTGACTAGGCCTGCAACTTGAGCATCGACCAAACGGCTTTGAATATCGCGGAACTTTTCATGTTGTTGTTGACGCAATCGCCCAAGTCCCATCGTGACAACATCATTCAACCATGTTTGTAATGCCTCAATACCTGCATCCATTTTTTTCTCACGTGCTAATTGGCGTTTTGCACGTGCTTCTTCATCAATCGGCTTATCAATCTTGTTTTCTTTTTTCTCAAGTGTTTTTGTTTTTTTATCCCGCCATTTTTGTACTCGATCAGGTATGCTCTGTTCATCTGATTGCACAATAAATTTGTCTTGATACTCAGTATAGACAAACAATAATGCTAAGGCATGTTTACAAGGTCGTTTAAAACTTGGACAACTACATTCGCATTTAAGCTCAGGTAAAAAAATTGCACTTTGATAAATTGCACTGCCTTGAATTTCTCCCCAAATCCACTGATCAGTCGAACCTGAGATATTGTTCCATGCTTCAAATTTTGCGAGCTTCTTGGCTGATTTTGCCGAACTTGCATCTGGAATAATCTGCTCGACTTGATCAGATTGAATCGTCAGCAACATAGTTAACCCTTTAAAATAATTCTAAGTTTCAGTATTTTTAAATTTTACGCTTGAATGAACTATAACGTTTTTCAGTCAATTTTTATATCATCTAATTAGACAAGACGACATCTTATGTCGTAGAAAATTATTGGCATAAAAAAACTGCCTTATATTCATATAAGACAGTTTTATCAAAAATCTAAATTATTTATCTAAAATTGCAAATAATTCTTTTTGAACTTCTTCGATTGCACGTAGACCATTCAATTTATCATAAGTTGGTGCATTTTCGCCTGAAGCAGCACGACCTTGATAGAAACCGACCAATTGCTCAGTCTCACTATGATATGAACCTAAACGTTTACGAATCGTTTCTTCTTTGTCATCTGGACGCTGAATAAGATCTTCACCTGTTTCATCATCTTTACCTTCCACTTTCGGTGGATTGTAAATCATATGATAAACACGACCCGATGCAGCGTGTTGACGACGACCTGAAAGACGTTGAACAATCTCTTCATCTGGAACATCAATCTCGATCACATGATCAATTGAAATACCCGCTGTTTCCAAAGCTTCAGCTTGTGGAATCGTACGTGGGAAACCGTCAAAAATACAACCGTTTACACAGTCTGGTTGAGCAATACGCTCTTTAACCAAACCAATAATGAGTTCGTCTGATACTAAACCACCAGACTCCATAACACTTTTCGCTTTAAGACCTAGTTCAGTTCCTTCACGAATCGCAGCACGGAGCATATCACCGGTTGAAATTTGTGGGATATTGTAGCGCTTACAGATCAACTGAGCTTGAGTACCTTTACCTGCCCCAGGTGGTCCTAGTAAAATAATGCGCATAAAAGAACATCCTCATTTAAAAACAATAAATCTTAAATTGAGCAATATCATACAGACTTATTGCTCAACCAACATCAAATTAATTATAAGAAAGCGACAAATAAGTGGATTAAACCTGCAAAAAAACCAGTTACACCACCCAATACAATTAAAATCCACTCATCTTCTTGGAATGCAGGTCGCAATAGATTCTGAAACTCTTTCGGTGTCAGTTCACGGATGCGGTCTCTAAACATTTGAAAGATCTTCTGCGCACGACTTGCATTCAGAGCTGGATCACATACTGGACCCATAGTAATTTCAATTGAGCGATCAATCAAGTCGGTCTTGAGTCTAGCATATTCTCTTGGACCTAATGAAAGCTGCAATGATGTTCTAACCAATGGGGTTTCCATGATTTCATTGATATGGCGCTTGACAATACGACGAGTTTTGTCTTTTTTACTGCCATACATCATTTCAGTCATGATGGATTTTAGAGTAATCAAATCCTCCGTTACCACGCTCGCAAAAACATCCGAAACTTCCTCTTGGCGTTTCATGAATGCACCTTGAACGTTATATGTACCAAGCTTTAGCACAGGAACAATCCAAGGAAACTTACGATCTTTGGTCAAACGAAAAATCTGCGGATAACGAATATAATGCGGTTCAATCGGATTAAATACCATCCAAATTGCGATCCAGTTGGTCAAAAAGCCCCAAATCGCAGCCCAAAAAGGAACTGTCCAATGCCACGGTACAACGAACCAAACGATCATTTGGAAAATACCAAAGAACATTCCAATTAAAGCACTGATATGCCAAATAAAATTAATTTCTTTTTGTCCGACTTTTTGGAACATGCGCACCATTAAACGGCGATCATTTTCCATTTGGCTTACCACCATTTCACGCATGTCAACAAGTGACTCCACGTTCATGGTCAGCTCAGTCACAAGTTCCTTTAAAGTATTTGGAAGCTGTTTATGCGCTTGCGCATAAATACGACGCTTAATCGAATAAGGTAAGTTTTCCCACAGCACCGCATTTCGATCAACCATGACTTCATCAATCAAGTGCTCAAGTTCAAACCCAACTTGTTCACCAATGATCATTGCCATATCTTCAGGATCCATTGCTTGCAAAAATTCACGCAATGAACCTAATTTTGATAATGTATTATCTGTGATGATGCCCGAAATACGCCCTGCTTTACGCGGCACAATTCCTTGCCAACCAACAGGTAATGGTCCTAGATGGAATCCCCAAAAGTTAATTGGGTAAAATACCATTTTTAAAGCCATCCATACGTGAGCCCATGTTACTAGGGCTGTCACTGGAATAATACTTAGGACCGCCAGATGGTCAGGTCGATTTAAGAAAATCTGCCACAATTCATTGACGTAATCAAACATGCATGACTCTCAGAATTATTAATACATTAAGACTTATAAAAGAATGAACAATAAGTTCTGCTCCTATAAGCCAAAACTTAAGCTGTAAGAAAACTGGATTGTTGGCTCAGGTTTATCAGTGACAACACCACGAGAGTTTTTCAGTCTTTCACCAGCACCAAGCCCTACACTAAAGGTACTAACACGTTCAGAATTCAACCAAACATATGAAAGATCAACCCCGGCCCCTAAGCGTGCTTTTTCTTCACCATCAACATTTTTACTTTCAATATGACCGGCATAAGCACCAATGTAATAACCATTTTTATCCGTTCCTGTTAAATGGTACGGATAACGGAATCCAATCTGACCACCAGCAGGGTTACCATCATTTAAAAAAGCACCTGCTTTTACATAGGCAATACCATATGGATTGACCCATTCTAGATTTGCGTGTAGTAATTTTTTAGTAAAACCTGCACCAACGTTCCAAGTTGCTACATCTTTTGCCCCTTTTAATTTTGCTTCGGGCATATAGGCATTTTCTTCAGCATGGACGATGCCATTAAGTGCTAAAACCGCTAGTAATAGGTAAAATTTTCTCATTATTTTCTCCATTTTCCCTAAGAATGTATATTGGACAATCCTATTTCAAACAGTTTGTGACTTTAACAGAATTATTTTGCTTCTAATATACAAGTCCCTACAATTTTAATGTCTGCAAAGTCAAAAACTGTCGTGCCATCATGCATACAAACTGATGTATTGAAAATACTACAGTATGATCATGCAACTTACGTTAAAATACCGCACTTCTATGTTTTTCTCCTTGTAATTTAAGTCGACACCCTATGAAACAGCACTTTCCTTTAAAAAACATGCAACAAGAAAAGCGCATTTATAAGGGTCGAATCTTTTTTGCAATTTTTATTGTCACGACTTTTCTACTTTTATTAATCTGTCGTTATGCATATTTACAGATTATTCATTACGATGATTTTACAACGGCATCAGATAAAAACCGTATTCGCTTACAGCCACTCCCACCTGCGCGTGGCTACATTTATGATCGTAATGGCGTACTCTTAGCCGATAATTATCCTGTTTTTACTGCAACCCTAAGTCGTACAGATGTTGCAGATATTGATGGAACAATTGCACGTTTAATTCCAGTCTTGAGCTTAACCCAAGAAGACGTAGATCGTTTTAAAAGTCGTGTTAAAACTGCACGTAAAACCGAACGCATTGCGATTAAACTCAATCTGACTGAAACAGATATTGCTAAGTTCAGTGAAGTCAAATATGCCTTCCCTGGCGTCAAAATTGAAACACAAATGACACGCTACTATCCACATGGTGAACTATTTGCACATGTACTTGGCTATGTAGGTCGAATTAATGACAAAGAACTTAAATCAATTGATAAAGATCTATATGCAGGCACAAACCTAATTGGAAAAATTGGGGCGGAAAAAAGTTATGAAGAATTATTACATGGGACACCAGGCTATGAATCTGTTGAAGCAGATGCGCACGGTAATGTACTCCGCCATTTAGGACGTCAAAACCCAATTCGAGGTAATGACCTTTATTTATCAATAGATTATGGTCTTCAAACCATTGCAGCGCAACAATTGACAGACCGTCGAGGTGCAATTGTTGCAATGGATCCACGGACTGGAGAAATTCTAGCGCTGGTATCTAGTCCAAGCTTCAATCCAAATCTATTCGTTACAGGCATTAGTTCAAAAGATTATAGTGGGCTACGTGATAACTTAGATCAACCTCTTTATAACCGTGCGGTACAAGGCGTTTATCCACCTGGCTCAACCATTAAACCAATGTTTGGGTTGGGTGGTATTCACTACGGACTTGTTGATTGGGGCACTGCGATTTCTGACCCTGGCTATTTTAATTTACCTGGAGATAGCCATCGCTTCCGCGATCATAAAAAATCGGGGCATGGTGCTGTAAATTTACACAAAGCCGAAGTCGTTTCTTGTGACACCTATTTCTATATCCTATCTTACCGTATGGGTATCGAAAAAATGAATGATTGGATGCGCCAATTTGGATTTGGTGAAAAAACAGGTATCGATTTACCAAGTGAAAGTACAGGTTTGTATCCAAGTCCAGAATGGAAAATGCGGACACGTAAATCGAAATGGTTAAAAGGTGAAACCATTTCCGTCAGTATTGGGCAAGGTGCATTTACAGCAACACCACTGCAACTCGCTATGGCAACAGCAATTACCGCCAATAAAGGCTCTCATCTTACCCCTCATGTATTACGAGAGCACAAAGGCGTAAAAAAATTCGCTGTTCATAACGCCCCTGATGGCAAAATTCAATTTAATGGTACAGAACAAGATTGGCTCAACATGCATGCTGCTATGATTGATGTCATTCAATCAGGAACAGGTCGTGGGATTAAAGGCGGTTTACAGTACTCTATTGCAGGTAAAACAGGTACAGCGCAAGTCAAAAGTATCGCTCAAGGCAAACGCTATAATGAAGCTGCCCTTTCATCTCGACAATGGGATCATGGTTTGTTTGTTGGCTTCGCCCCAGCAGACAATCCTGAAATCGCAATTGCTGTCGTTTGGGAAAATGGTAAACATGGTGGCTCAGCAGCTCAACTTGCCCGCCCAGTTTTTGATTACTGGTTAGTGACACGTAAAAAGAATCCTCTTCGCCCAGCTAACCATCAAGTGAGTGGTGGCTTAATGACCGCTGGTATTAAGCCTGGTGAATTACCAAGTGGTGCAACTCACCTACCAGCATCTGCTCCTGCAACCTCCAATCAGACCACAACACCTGCCGTTTCTCATGCAACTGATGGAGTTTCTGAATAATGAAGAATCAATTACGTATTATCGGTGGTGAATGGAAACGCAGAACACTTCCATTTGCTAGCATTGATGGTTTACGCCCAACCCCAGATCGCGTAAGAGAAACCTTATTTAATTGGCTCATGTGGGATATTCAAAACACACAGGTTTTAGACTTGTGCAGTGGTTCTGGTGCATTAGCTTTTGAAGCACTATCACGTGGTGCTGCCAAAGTTGTGATGATCGAACCAAACCCGATTCAAGCACGTTTTTTAAAAGAAAATATCCAACTTCTAAAAGCCGAAAATTGTCAGCTACTCAGCCTCACTGCTCAGCAGGCATTAAAGAAGCTTAATACTCCTTTCGATGTAATATTTTTAGACCCACCCTATGATTTAGACTTATGGCAAGAGCTTGCTGCGTTAGCTGATCCAATCATTGCTGAAAATGCATTTATTTATGTAGAAGCCGATCGAGAATTGGCTCAACTGCAACTTCCATCAACGTGGCAAAAGCTCAAAGAAACCAAAGCGGGGATTGTCAGAGCTGGTTTGTATCAAAAAAAGGCTTAAAAAATACGTAACCAAAACAAACGGATTAACTGCCCACGATCAAACGGAAAACTTGAGAGATACTCATAACCAAGTCGATTATTCTGATTCAATTGATACACGATGCCATATCCAAGTGAAATCGAAAAATCATCTAAGGAAAGATTACTTGTATCTCCTGTTAACATTTTGTGGCTGAACTGATTGGTTTGATAAGCAGTATAATTGTAAACTTGCCAACGATCATCTTGAAAAAATAGATTATGTAGTACTGAATAATCTGTTGTAATTTTTGGATAAGCCGCATCAAACAGATGCTCAGTATCATCATCTCTTTCTACAAAGAAATCATAATCCTGAGCACTCGCCCAACACGAGCAACAAAGCAGTAAACCATATAAAATACTTTTTAGAACTTGCATAAATGTTTGACTTAATGATGCTGATGATTAGCATAATGCCAAAAATTATTTTTGATCAATTCACTCAATGTTTCATCTCCATATGAAAGGTGTTGTTAGAAATGCCATTCCATCCGTCGACCATTTGGTATAGTTTGATTTTTCTCTCCCTTAAATGCTGTTTGTTGAACAACTTTAAAACCAATTCGTTCATATAAACGTTGCCCTTTCGGATTGCCTTGTGAGACATCTAGAGACAGCGACGAATAGCCCTGTTCTTTTGCAAGCAATTTGAGATGCTGCAACAATAAAGAGCCAATTCCTTTACTACGATAACTAGAATGCACACCAAAATTTGCCACATGCAGACTAGCCGCATTGGGTTTTGTCACCACTGAACCAGAATGTAATGCTCGTATTAAAACGCGAGGAAATCGAAATTTATACATGGTTAAGATATTTCTAATCGTTCCATTGTCCATGCTGGATAAATCTTTGATTGCATAACACGCCACCACAGCAATGACTTTGCCATGCTCTTCAACAACCCAATGTAATTTATAACTGGTATAGCCTTGTTCTGATAGAAACTCTTTATGAATAAAGTTTTCTGCTGTGATCTGCTCATGCTGATAGATGTAATCAAATAGTGGAATTCCTGCGCTATAAATTAATGGGACACATTCATATACATCTTTCTTCTCAGCTTTTCTGATGTTCATAGCCACCCCCAAATTGGTTATTTTTCAAAGCAAATGTAAATTATTAAAAATTACTTAATTTTTCTTGTGCTCGGCATTAATAATTAATTCATGTCATTAATTTAATATACAATAATACCGCAACCCAATTTTACCCTATTTATCATGAAGCTTTTTTTCTTATTTATTCTTATTCTCGGTTTAACTGGGTGTATCTTTGGCAAATCTAGCGAAGTCAAACGTGCTGAGAAAATCTTACAAGCTTTCCAATGCAAAAACATTGAAGCAAATCAGCTCGCCCCCTCTTCAATGTCCAATTTTTACCAACAAACACTTGCAGCAAACAAGGAAAAAGCTTCAACTTATATTGAACAATATAAAAATGGAGAAGACCTTTTTGACATCCCACTAGATGAAGTTGTACAACAAAAATATCAATTATATAAACAAGCTTGTCAGGCACTTGGTGGTATATCTACAGTAGAAGAACCAATTGACATAAACGCGACCAAGTAAGGTAAATCTCATTTGCCTTACTTCATTTTTGGATATGGCATGATAGAAAAACAGCTCTATTTAAAACACTACATTGCTTTGGCAATCATTTTGCTCAGTGTAATTCTCGCAAGTATTTACCCTTTAGAATTTGAATCCTATTTACTGCATCAGACAGGTACTGTTCTGATGCTGATTGCACTATTGGTCGCAGTTAAAAAAATTGGCATTACCTTTTATAGTTTTTGTTTATATTTAGCATTTCTTTTCATTCATATTATTGGCGCACACTACTTATACTCATATGTTCCCTATAATGATTGGGTGAGCACGCTGTTCCACTTTGACTTAAATCAAAGCATGGACTGGTCACGTAACATGTATGATCGGTTCGTACATTTTGCTTATGGTTTATTACTGTACCCATTCTTTTACCGATGCTTCCAAGTGTGGTTACCTCAAGTAAAACCATTTTCTCTATTCTTATTAGTGATTCAGTTTGTCATGGCAACCAGCTTATTTTATGAATTAATTGAATGGTGGATTGCGATGGGTTTATCTCCTGAAGATGCTGAGAACTATAATGGGCAGCAAGGTGATCAGTGGGATGCACATAAAGACATGTTTCTTGCTACGCTTGGCGCGATCCTAACGGGAATCATTCAACTATACAAAAACAAAACGCTTACTCTCAAATAAACGTTTTGTTTAACAAATCGAACCTAAATGATTGAATGTTGCAATACATCCAATGGATCAAAGATCTCTGATTTAGTGATTGGAATAAAATCAGAATTTATTAAACTCTTATCCACAACATCATTGGTAGATGTGGATGGTGTAGAAGTAAACTGGTTTAATACCTCATCAAGTTGGTTATCATGTTGATTTGACGAAACCAATATATCATTTAATGAAATTTTTTCGACTGATGGTAATGGTGTAACAGCTACTTGTTTCGTTTCCAACGAACTCAAATCAACCTGATCCACGAGCGATACATAACTAAGACTAGAATCAATATTTTCACTTTGCATTAATGCTAAGGTCGCCATTGGAGAAACGATTGTAAAACTAAATTCATCACTCAATTCACTAGTATTCCCAGCTACGTCTGTCTGAGTCAAAGTAATTTTATGAAGCCCTAACGCTAAATCATAATTTGGATTAAACACCCAGCTTCCATTACTAGCAACTGTAACAACGCCTATTGCTTGACCATTATCATAAATCGTTAATAAAGCCTTAGATTCTGCTGAACCTGCTGCTCCAGAAATGGTTGGTCTAACATCATCCGTTGTACCATCTGCATTAATAGGACCTTTAACATCACCAACATCATCAGTTAATTTTGGAATTATAGGCTTCGTGGGAGGAGTAATATCTTTTGTCCCAACGATCCCCGTTGCATCAGATAAATTACCCGCTGAGTCAATCACATATACTTTCGCTGTTTTTTGATCTGTTAATTCGGGTGAAATAGAAATCGTAAATTGACCTTGTGCATCAACAACCCCACTTCCAATTAATTTACCACTTGAATCTTTAATTTGAATTTTAGCATTTGCTTCAGCTGTACCCGTGAGCGAGTCACCTGCCGCATTTAATTGTGCTACTGCCTTGTCTGGCGCAATAGTATCTTTTCCTGCACTAATCTCTAATGGCTTAGACTGATTTCCTGCCGCATCTTCAAGCACAACAGTCGCTTTCTGAGTTAGTGTGAGAGCTGGTGAAAGTGTAATATTGAATTTGCCCTGTGCATCTGTAAGACCACTTCCAAGAATTTTTCCATCTAGATCTTTAATTTGTACTTTTGTATTTGCTTCTGCTCGACCTAAAATTGACGTTCCTTCTTGATTCACTTCTACTAATGGTTGATCAGGAGCTAAAGTATCTTTTCCTGCAATAACCTTAGACGGCGTAGACTTATTCCCTGAGACATCTTCAGCAATCACTGTTCCACCTTTATCACCCGTTAATGCAGGTGAAAGTTTAATGGAATACAATCCCGAACTATTTGCATTCACAGAGCCTAATAATTTTCCATCTGCATCATAAATAGATACTTTAGCATTCGCTTCTGTCTTACCTGAGACAATCGTCCCATCTACATTTAATTGAGCACTTGGCGCTTCTGGCGCAATCGTATCTTTATTACCAATCACGGCAATTGCTTTAGAGGAATTACCAGCAGCATCAATCGCAATCACCGTTACTTTGTTATTATTCGCCAAAGGCTGTTCAAGCTTAATTATATAATTACCTTCCTGATCGGCCTGTGAAGTTGCAATTACTTTTCCTGTGGTATCTTTAATTTCAATTTTTGCACCAGCTTCTGTTTTGCCTGTAATGGTTTGCGTATCTTCACCTAAGGTTGCTGTTGGAACAACTGGTGGACTAATATCAACAGACTGATTTTGATTAGATGTGTCATCATCATCTTTTACAGCCCATAGATATACGCCTTCTGCTGCTAAAGCAACTAAACCAACTTTCAATAATTGTGACTTACTAATGCCTAAATCATCTACCCCTCTCTCGGTTTGAATACTTTGAGTCGGTATTTCACTATAAACAAACGCAGACAATTGAGTTGCAGGCACATAACGGATAAACCTGCCTGAGTCATCAAATTGAGCAATTGCATAACTTCCATCTTCATTTGGAATTGCAAGTGTATGTTCACTTATATTGGCATCTGTGTAGAAACCACTAATAATAATTTTCTCACCATTTTTTAATGTAATAACAAGATCATTACCTTGCTTGATAATTGATTTTATATCTGCCTGATTTAGACCAATTTGTACAATTGAGGGCTGATCCAAAATGACACTTTTCATTTGGGCATCTTGTAAAATATGTAAATTTTTCTTAGATGAAACGACGACTCTTGTCATTTTTATGCTCTCTTATCAATTGCTTTTTATGTATTTATTGAATACTAGATCGTTAAAGAATTAACCCAATGGTTAAAATAACAAATGATAGTGATAACAACAATCTGTTCTAGAACAACTTTTTTGTTTTCAGATAGCGGTTCTGTATCCAAATTTGAATAATAAAATTGTACTATAAATTTCTAAATACAAGATAAACCAGCCTAAATAGACTGGTTTATCAAAATACCCAACATAAAATCTAATTAAAATTTTGGATCACGCATTTGCACAAGTGAACTATTTGCCTTCACTAAACTATCAGCAAGTTTTCCGATTACTGTTGGGATTAAACTCTCAGCCATTTGCGCAGCCTGCAAACCTAGTTTTTCACCAAAAGTTGGGCGCTTACGGGTATTGATCACATACACATCATGTTTTGGTAATAGGCTTAACAAATATTCATCAGAGGTTTGCAATTTATCAACCAGATTTAATTCACGTGCATCTTCACCGTACCAGTGCTCACCTGTTGCAACCTTAGCAACATCTAATTGTGGACGATACTTCTCAACAAAGTGCTTAAATAAAGAATGGGTTTGTTGTAACTCTTCTTCAAATTTCGCTTTACCTTCTGGCGTATTCTCACCAAACATCGTCACAGTACGTTTGTATTCGCCCGCAGTATACAGCTCGAAATCAACATTATGTTGCTTCAATAAACGATTGAAGTTTGGAACTTGAGCAACCACTCCTATCGAACCTACAACCGCAAAAGGAGCAGAAATAATTTCATTGGCAATACATGCCATCATATAACCGCCACTTGCAGCGACTTTATCCACACAAATCGTGACATTAAAACCGGCATCACGTAAACGAACCAATTGAGCAGCAGCTAGACCATAACCATGAACCATACCACCAGGGCTTTCTAAACGTACAACGACACGGTCATGTCCTGCTTTTGCAGTTGCTAAAATTAAAGTAATTTCTTCACGAATAGTATCTACCGCAGATGCTTGCACATCACCTTTAAAGTCAAGCACATAAATTTTTTGATCATTCTTTTTTCGAATCTTTGCTTCTTTAGCAAGTTGTTGAACGAGTTGTAGTAATTCCAAACGAGATGCTGTTGTTTGTGCAATTCTTTTTCTTTGTTCATTCACACGCGCATTTAAATGACTAATACGAATTTCAGCAGGAAATTTAGGTAAATGGAATAACATAAAGTAAGTGCTCTATAAGTTCGGCTTTATTCGACTAAGATGTGGCCTGTTGAATAAAAATTCAATAGTGATTTTGCAAAATAGATTCATTTTCATCTACCTCATAAAAAAAGAGCCCGAAGGCTCTTTAATTTATTCAGCAAGAATCAACCAAAACGACCCGTAATATAAGCTTCAGTCAATTGATGATCAGGCTGAGTAAAGACTTTTTCAGTTGAATTGACTTCGATCAAATCACCTAAATGGAAGTAAGCAGTACGATCAGATACACGAGCTGCTTGTTGCATTGAGTGCGTTACAATGGCAATCGTATATTGCTCAGAAAGTTCAGAAATTAATTCTTCAATCTTCGCAGTTGCAATTGGATCAAGTGCTGAACACGGCTCATCCATTAAGATCACTTCAGGGCTTACTGCGATTGTACGTGCAATACATAAACGTTGTTGCTGACCACCTGACAAACCTGTTCCTGGCTGACTCAAACGATCTTTCACTTCTTCCCACAGACCAGCTTTACGTAAACTGTTTTCAACGATTTCTTCCAAATCGTATTTATCACGAGCTAAGCCATGTAGCTTAGGACCATAAGCTACGTTATCGAAAATTGATTTAGGAAATGGATTCGGTTTTTGGAATACCATACCAACTTGCGCACGTAGTAGAACCACATCAAGATTTGGATCATAAATATCTTGATTATCTAGAGTAACTTTACCTGTTACGCGACAAGTATCAATCGTATCATTCATGCGATTCAAAGTACGCAAGAAAGTCGATTTACCACACCCTGATGGACCAATAAAAGCAATCACTTCATTTTGATAGATATCAAGATCAATACCTTTAATCGCTTCAGTTTCACCATAGTAAACATGAACATCTTTGGTCGTGATTTTTACTTCATTGGTTTTAGGCTTTTTGTTTGATGAAGCCGTTTCAAACTGAGAAACAAAAGCAGTATTAGATTGCTGAACTTGTGCTTCAGATGAATTCGATTCTGTTTGCTGTGGATTCACTGACTTATCCTTTTCTAATGCGTTCATAATTTCAATCGTATTCATTGTACTCTCCTCAATTACCAACGCACTTCAAATTTCTTACGTAGCCAAATAGCAAGGCTGTTTAAACCAATCATCAATGCTAGAAGCACAATAATCGCTGCTGCTGTACGTCCTTCAAAGAAGTTACGTAGTTCATTACCTTGCCACAAATATACTTGTACAGGCAATGCTGTTGCTTGATCAAGAGGCGTTGTCGGAACACTCGCTACGAAAGCACTCATACCAATTAAAAGTAATGGAGCTGTTTCACCTAATGCATGTGCTACACCAATAATCGAACCCGTCATAATGCCAGGAAGCGCGAGTGGTAATACATGATGGAAGACTGTTTGTACTTTTGATGCGCCTAAACCTAATGCAGCTTGACGGATAGATGGTGGTACTGCCTTCAATGATGCACGTGTGGTAATGATTACAGTTGGTAATGTCATTAGACTTAAAACCAAACCACCCACTAACGGAGCTGAAAGTGGCAGTTGCATCCATCCGATAAAGATAGCAGCACCTAACAAACCAAACACAATCGAAGGAACAGCAGCCAAGTTATTAATATTTACTTCGATGATGTCTGTCATCATATTTTTCGGCGCAAATTCTTCCAAGTAAATGGCACTTGCAACCCCAATTGGAATAGAGATCACGATCACGATGAGCATCATGAACAATGAACCCATGAATGCACCAGCCAAACCACTGATTGCAGGAGAACTACGAGAGTCAGGGCTAACAAATAAGTTGGTATTAAACGTACTTTCAATGATCCCTTTTGCTTCTAACTGATCAGCGAGTTGACGTACTTCTGGATCAAGTTGTTGCTGATCATCAGGCAATGAACGATCAATATTTCCAGATAACCATACATCGACATTGGCATCTGCCAAGAATTTAAGTTCTTGCTTAGTGCCAATTAATGCTGGGTTTGCAAGAACCATATCACGTAAACGGTATGCTTCAGAGCTAGTATACATACCAGTCAAATAATCACGTTGCGACTCAAGTGCTGGGTCTTTAGCAACAATACCATTTACGATCAATGCATCCCAATCCACCATACCCATTTCAGTTTGCCAAGCAACAAAGCGCTCTTCAAAATGAGCTGGCGACTCACCCGCAGTTGGTTTTGGTTTCGGTCCTGCATTAATGATCGTAGGATCAAAATAAACAGGAACTGTCATGCTACTCTGCCAGAAAGCTGGCAAGCCTCTCGCTAAAATACTTCCGAATAGTAAAGCCACAAATGCCAAACCAATCACGACTGCAGAGAAACCACCCAGACGGAACATTTTTTCTTTGCGATGACGTTTTGCCAACGAGCTTTGGATAACTTTTTTGCGCTGTTCACGTTGTTCAGCAGCCACTTGAGGATCAAACGCATTTGGATCCAAAGGAGATGTCTTTGATGAACTCATTCGTATTGCTCACGATATTTGCGCACGATATACAGTGCAATAATGTTTAGACCCAAAGTAATCACAAACAACGTTAAACCTAGGGCAAATGCAACCAATGCTTGTGGACTTGCGAAATCTGTATCGCCAGTTAACTGTTTTACAATCGTTACCGTCACTGTTGAAACAGCTTCTAATGGGTTTGCATGTAGTAATGGGCTATTCCCTGCTGCGAGTACCACAATCATGGTCTCACCAACAGCACGAGAAACAGCAAGTAAAAATGCGCCTGTAATACCAGGAAGTGCAGCAGGTAAAACAACTTGTCTAATCGTTTCAGATTTTGTAGCACCCAAACCTAAAGAACCATCACGGAGTGAACGTGGAACTTGAGTAATGATGTCATCTGATAATGATGATACGAATGGGATAATCATAATTCCCATAACAAAGCCAGCAGTCAAAGCACTTGTCGCATTGATATTAATACCAACACTTTCACCTACCATTTTGAAGAATGGTCCGATGACCATAAGTGCAAATACACCGTAAACAATAGTAGGAATACCTGCTAATACTTCAATAATTGGTTTTGCCCAAGCACGTAGCTTTGGAGATGCATATTCTGCCAAGTAAATTGCAATCATTAAGCCAATCGGAACCGCAACAAGTAATGCGATACCACTGACCATTAATGTCCCCCAAAGTAATGGCAAAATTCCATAACTGCCTTCAGCATTTCCTGTTGTGCTGAAACCTGGGTTCCATTCTGTACCGAAGAAGAAATCAGTAGGACTGACAAATTTAAAGAAATGTAATGCTTCTGTCAGCATCGAAAGAACGATACCAATAGTTGTTAAAATCGCAACACCAGAACATAGAATCAAGGCAACGTTAATTGTTTTTTCAACCTGATTTCGTGCACGATATTGCTCACTAACTTTACGCTTTGCCCAAACTAAACCAGCTAACGCAACACTGATAACTACTGCTAACTTAGCAAAAGTCCCTATCGTTTGAAATTTTGCTAATTGTTGTGCAGCAGCAACTTCATAAGCCGCAGCTTGATCCGTGACACCAAAACCTGAAGCAATCGCTTGAACACGATCAATTAATACATCACGCCCTGCTGCATCTAAAGTTGCACTGACGGATGCTGGGATATTATTAAAAATAATATGTTGTAAAACACTCGGCTCAACCAAGTTCCAAATTATCAAAATTAAAAAAGCAGGAATACCACACCACAAGGCAACCAAAGCCCCGTAATACACAGGACGAGAATGTAGTGCTACTGAGTTATTCCCCTTACCTGCTAGGTTACGGCTTTTGCTCAGCCCGATTTGATATGCGATTGCCACAAGGGCTAATAACACACCGATAAGTAGCAGATTCATGTAATCTCCACTGTTTTCTCAACTTTCATTATTTGAAAAAACTTAGCTAGACAAAAAGGCCGATGAACCTAAGTCTCACCAGCCTCCGTTATTAAGTAAACTTATTTAACTGTTTTACCAGCTTTAAAATCAGCAAGGATTTTTGCACGTTCTTTGTCACTCAAAGCGATCAAACCAGCTTTTTCTAACTTAGAGCCTTTACCAGATACTTTCTTGTTTAAGAAGTATTCTACGTATTGTGATAAACCTTTGATTGACTTCAAGTGTTCGCCTTTCACATAGAAGAACAATGGGCGAGAAACTGGGTACTGACCACTTAAAATTGTCTTCTCAGAAGGAACAACGTTGTTTACAGTTGCAACACGTAACTTGTCACGGTTCAAGTCATAGAAGCCAAGACCAAATACACCTACAGCGCTTGGTGAAGTCTTTAAGCGAGCAAGAGTTTCTGTATAGTCACCAGCGATTTCGATTACGCGACCATCTTTACGGAATGTAGAGCACGCTTTTTTCTGAGCTTCTTTATCTAAGTTTTTGAAGTAATCATAAGCTTCACAACCTGCTTCAACCATTTTCTCTTGGAATACTTCACGAGTACCGTGGTTAGATGCAGGAATAACTAAAGTAATCGGCTCATTTGGTAAAGATTTATCAATTTGGTTCCAAGTTGTATATGGGTTTGGAACTAATTTACCATTTGAAGGTAATTGAGCAGATAATGCTGTGAATACGTGATAAGGTTTTAATTTATAAGCAGCTTTTTTTACATTTGATGCAAATACGATACCGTCATAACCAATTTTGATTTCTTGGATTTGGTTTACACCAGCTTTTTTACATGCAGCGATTTCAGTATCTTTGATAGCACGTGAAGAGTTCGCGATATCAATTGTGTTGTCGCCAACACCTTGGCAGAATTGTTTCAAACCACCTGAAGAACCGCCTGAACCAACAACTGGTGCTTTGAATTGTGGGAAAGTATTACCAAATTCTTCTGCAACAATACTTGCATAAGGTAATACAGTTGATGAACCAGCAATTTGAATCGTATCACGAGCTGCGTTAGCAGTTCCTGCTACAGTTGCCCCAGATACAGCTAATGCAAGTGCGATATAACGTGGATTTAAGCGCATTCTGTCTTCTCTCATTTATACAATTTGATTTACAACTCTTTTAACTTCAAGTGTTGTACTTTGGTTAACTGCATTTTGAGGAGATAATATGACAATTAAGTGACAACTTTATGACGCTTTTATGATGATCATTTTTTATTTGAAAATTTTCAGTCATAAAGAAAAGAATTTTTTGATAAAAATAGCAAAAGAAAATTATCTTAATGATTGTAATTTATAATTTTTTACTTAAAACACGACATATAAGAAATCAAACTAGAAATACAAATTTGACGGCCTTAGTAATGAAAACTATATGACAAATGTCTATGTAATATTAGTTTTAATCCGTCGACTTGGTTCTAAATGAAATAAAAATCAGGTTTCCAATAGCCATTTACACGTCTATCTAAAGCTATTCCGAAAATTACTTGAGATTAAATTAAAGGTATATTCATATGAACTAAATCTTTCTAAGCTCAATCTCACAGACTAAAAAATAAAAAAGGCACATGAATGTGCCTTTCTCTTAGAAAGCAAATCGATTAGTCAATCGCAGGAACATAAGTACCAGCAACGATTGCATCTTTAATACGATCAGCTTCTGCAAGCACAAGCGCAAGAAGATTTTGAACGTTTTCAAGTGTTGCAACTGGACTTAAAGTTGTCATTTTCAATGATTGAACCTGACCAACTTTAGTCACACCAATATTCGCCTCACCACGTGCAAATAATTCATCTGCAACGTTTTGGTTCAAACTATCGATAAACTCAGTTGGATAACCTTCTGGAACAACACGGAACAGAACAGAAGCAAATTGTGGTTCAACCAACAATTCTAGACCTGCAGTTGCTTTGATATAGTCTGCAACTTCACGTGTTAATTTCACACCATGGTCGATCATTGAACCATAAAGCTCTTCACCTAATGCTTCAACCGTCATCCACAATTTCAATGCATCAAAACGACGAGTCGTTTGCAATGATTTAGACACGAGGTTAGGCACACCGTGTTCTTCATCATAAGCAGAGTTTAGATATTCTGCTTCGTAATGCATAAAGCGATAGTTTGCTTCGTCTTTCAACAAGAAAGCGCCACAACTAATGCTTTGGAAATAATGTTTATGGAAATCAAGCGTGATTGAGTCTGATAATTCAATTCCATCGAGCATTGCACGATGATCATTTGAAAGAATCAGCGCACCACCCCAAGCTGCATCAATATGCATCCATGAACCATACTTCGTGGTAATCTCACGGATTTTCTTGAGTGGATCAATTGCTCCTGCATCTGTCGTACCTGCTGTTGCAACAACACACGCAACGATTTTGCCTTCAGCTTGAAGATGTGCCATGGTTTTTTCTAGCGCATCAACATCCATCTGTGCATTTTCATTCACAGGAACAGTCACAACTGACTGGAAGCCCATACCCATCATCGCCATGTTCTTTTGCACAGAGAAATGTGCATTTTCAGAACAGATGACTTTGACGTTTTTCATTGCCTCTACTGGGATACCATCACGCTGAACAGACCACGGTTTGCCGTTTTCATCTTTCCAGTTTTTCGCGACACACCAATCACGCGCCAGCAATACACCCATCAAGTTTGACTGTGTACCACCAGAAGTGAACACACCTGCTTGACCAGTGCCATAACCCACTTTTTGACGAAGCCAATCAACCAATTGAACTTCCATCAAAGAACCCGCTGGGCTTTGATCCCATGAGTCCATCGATTGGTTGGTTGCATTGATCAACACTTCCGCAATCTGGCTCATCACCATGGTTGGGCAGTGTAAGTGTGCAAGTGAATGTGGATGATGTACTTTTAAGCTCTTGTTGAGGAAAAGCTCAATCATACGTTGTAATGACTGCTGTACACCTAAACCTTGTTTTGATGGATTAAAAGAGATTGCTGCACGCAAATCTTTAATGCTTCCACCTGTGTACATTTTATCATTTTGCAACCATGCTGAAACGGCATTTACCGCTTCACCCATTGCTGACTGATAGTCAGCAATGGATTGAGCATCATTGCAGAGTAACGCTTTACGATGTTCTGCAAAATCAACCATGATTATCCTCGTACTGCTTTTAATGCTTCAGCAACCGCTTTCTTGAAACGAGCAACTGCTTCTACGCATTCTTCTTGAGTAATAATCAATGGGCAAAGTAAACGAATTACAGTACCGTTACGACCGCCTTTTTCAAGCAATAATTTATTGTTGAAACAAGCCGTTTGGATTGCAGCAGCCAATTGCGCATCAGCAGGTAATGAACCCATGTGATCCGCAGGTTTACGCTCGTCAACGATCTCAACACCGATCATCAAACCACGACCACGTACGTTACCAATACATGGGAATTCTTGAGCAAGTTTCTTGAACTCTGCTTGTAAGAAATCACCACGCTCTTGCGCATTTTGAGCAAGGTTTTGTTCTTTGATCACTTGAAGTGATGCCAAACCTGTACCCATCGCAAGTTGGTTACCACGGAAAGTACCCGTGTGACCCGCAGGCTGCCAAGCATCAAACTTACGTTTAATACCTAATACTGCAAGTGGCAAACTACCACCTACCGCTTTAGACATCACTACAACATCAGGCTCGATGCCCGCATGTTCAAAGGCAAACATTTTACCTGAACGTGCAAAACCAGCTTGAACTTCGTCCAAGATTAAAACGATGTTGTGCTTTTCAGTCACTTCACGGATTTTTTGTAACCATTTCACAGGCGCAGTAACCACACCACCTTCGCCTTGGATCGCTTCAAGGATCACGGCTGCTGGTTTAGTTACACCACTTTCCACATCTTCAATAAAGTTTTCAAAGAAGTATGTTAAAGCATCAACACCTGCTTCCCCACCTAAACCAAGTGGGCAACGATATTCATGCGGGTATGGCATAAATTGAACGCCTGGCATTAAGCCATTCACCGCATTCTTCGCTGACAGGTTACCTGTCATTGCAAGCGCGCCGTGCGTCATCCCATGGTAGCCGCCAGAGAAACTAATCACTGTGCTACGACCCGTATAAGTTTTCGCTAATTTAATTGCTGCTTCTGTACCATCTGCACCAGATGGACCACAGAACTGTAGGCAATATTCTTCTTGACCGCCTGGCAAATAAGCCAAAAGCGCTTCAGTAAACGCATCTTTTAAAGGAGTTGTTAAGTCTAAAGTATGCAATGGCAAACCACTTGCCAATGTGTCTTGAATACTTTGAATCACCGCAGGATGATTATGACCTAAAGCCAATGTTCCTGCCCCAGCTAAACAATCAAGGTACTCTGTACCTTCAACATCAGTAACCCAGCAGCCTTGTGCTTTTGCTATTGCCAACGGTAGTTTACGTGGGTAACTACGAACATTTGATTCCATCTGACTTTGGCGAGTCAAATAATATTCGTTGGTTGCATTAGCGGCAGGATTTACGGAAGTAACGCTCATATCGAATTACCATCTCTGATATGGGTAAAAGAAATAAGTCTGGTGACTTGCGGTCGTTTGACTCGGTGCTTTTTAGAATCTAGTGCAGACACAAATTTTTATATCTTTCAACTAGGAGCGAGATGATACCTAATTTTGAAATAAAATAAACTCTTTTTATGCCTGACATTCATCTAATCTTATTGAAAAAATGCTTCATTCCAATAAGTATGATGAATTATCATCATACTATGTGACAAGCGAAAGAAAGTAAGCTTTTTTTAACAGCACTATTTTTTTTAGATGAACGTTCAAATCTATAAATCTAATTGTTTAATTTTTAATATTTTTTATTTTATTTTCCGTTGCAAAACACTGCTAATATATTACAAAGACACCACAAAATATGCAGAAGTTCCTCATCAGTTGTTTTTAATATCAGACTTGTAAAAAATAAATCTCTAATACCAAATTTTAAGGAAGTTTTTATGCGTACTTTAGCACTTACCGCGATGATGATTGGGGCGACACTAAGTCCAAGCCTTTTTGCTCATGAAACTGAGAACTTGAACTACAATATTGTCAACATTCAAGCGGATGCTGCACGCCAAGTTGCCAATGATGAAATGCGCGCTGTACTCTACATTGAAAGAAGTAATAAGCAACCTGCTGAGCTTTCTAACCAGATCAATCAATTGATGAATCAGGCTCAGGCAATTTCTCGTAAATACGCACAAGTGAAAGTCGAAACAGGCACACAAAGTACCTATCCTATTTATGACAATGATAATAATAAATTGAAAGAATGGCGTGCTCGTGCAGAAATCCAAATTGAAAGTAAAGACTTTAAAGCAGCAAGTCAGCTGATTAGTGAGTTGCAACAAAGCTTCCAAACTCAATCTATTAGCTTCACCGTATCAGATGAGCAACGTAAAAAAGTTGAAAATGAGCTGATGATTGAAGCATCTAATAACTTTCGTCAACGCGCATTAGCAATTACACGTGCATGGGATAAAGCGCAATACAATCTCGTTAGCTTGAACTTAAATACCAGTAATTATTTTCCACAACCGATGATGCGTGGCGCTATGGCAAAATTTTCAATGGCGGAAGCAGCGCCTGCACAAGACATGGCAGCTGGTGAATCCAAAATTACTGTAAGTGCCAACGGATCAATCCAATTTAAATAATTAAATATTCACATAGGGCGTATCACATACGCCCAATCAAGAATTTAATTGCTTTTTACTCACTCGCGAAGGTGCTGTTTGAATAATATGAACACACCGAATATAAGCAATTCTAATTTTATTTAAGCAAAATCTAAGAGAAAATTTTGAGTCTCACTCTTTCAATTTGTGCAGTTCAAAATAATAGTGTCATGCTATAAATTCTGCAATGAATCCCAAGCAGCCTGAGCCAAGCTTTCCCGATAAACATTTGGATTGGTAAGTACTTTCTCAGATAACCATGCTCGACAATAACTTTCAGTTGCACCAATCACCAATGAAATCATCAATTCAGGTGGTACTGATTTCAATAACTTAGCATCGCTATATATCGACATATAGCTCACGATTTTTTGATTTCTCAGTTTATTTTTTTCATTTAACAATGGTCGATACTCACTTTGCATCACATTAAAATGAGCAAGCATTAAAAATTTTGCAAAATGTGGTTGATCAGCAACCCAATCAACATAGCTATAAATCAAAGCATTCAGTACCTCTTTTAAAGATTGCGTATTGTCGAGGTATTGATCTCTCAACAAGGCTTGATCATCCAAAGCAGCAAAAACCAGTGCAGCAATGATCCCCTCCTTATTTTTAAAATGGTGATAAATTGCCCCGACACTACTTTCAGATTTGTCTCGGATCATTTCAATACTGGTTGCATCTAAACCATATTCAAGAAAACACGACAAGGCATCCAATAAGATTTGTCTTTTTAACAATGATCTACGTTGTGGGTATAAGCGTTCTAATAATTGCTGAGCCGTTTGCATAAGTTATTTAAATTTACCAATCATCGGAACTATTGTGAATGACTTGACCATAACTTGTAAACAGAATTATATTCCATTAAAGAATTTTATTCTGTTTAATAGGAAACTCTAAATGCCTTCAACTTTGGAATTATGGAACAAAGCTTCGGCTCTACCTGCTGGAAAATGGACATTCACACGGATGTTGTGTTTAAAAGCCCCTTATTTCAGTAGCATTTCGCCCTTATTTGAGGAGTTAAAACCAAACTCTTGTAAAATATCCATTAAGAAAAAACGCTCAGTACTGAATCACATTGGTACAGTTCATGCGATTGCGATGTGTAATATGGCAGAACTTGCAGGTGGCACAATGACTGAAGTGACTGTTCCAGCCACACATCGCTGGATTCCAAAGGGTATGACTGTCGAATATTTAAAGAAAGCAAATACAGATCTCATCGCGATCGCAACACCTGTAGAGGATCACTATGATTGGGATAAAGCTGGAGAATATCTAGTGAATGTCGATGTACTCGATCAGCACAACGATAAAGTCTTCCACGCCACCATTACCATGTGGGTTTCAAAAAAGAAAAAATAAAAGCAAAAAGCCCTGAACATCGTATTCGGGGCTTTTCTAGTTGAGTTCGTTTTTACTTTTTAAAAGGAAGCGCATATTTAAAAATACGCCCCACGACTTCACCAAATTGTTTTACAAAACTGGCATTATTGTAATTTAAACCATATTTTTCACACACAGCTTCTACTTTAGGTGCAACTTGACGATAGCGACGTGCAGGAATATCTGGGAATAAATGATGCTCAATTTGATGGCTCAAATGCCCTGTCAAAATATGAAATGCTTCTGAGCCTGTTAAATTAGATGAACCGCGAATTTGGCGCATATACCAGTGTCCACGACTTTCATTCTGCAAGACCGTTTTTGGGAATACTTCTGCATCTTTAGTAAAGTGCCCACAAAAAATAATACTAAATGTCCAAATATTGCGAATGCCATTGGCAACTAGGTTTCCAGTAAACACAGGAATCGCTGCTGGCCCTGCAATTAATGGAAAAAATACATAATCTTTGAATAGCTGCTTAGCAATTTTTTTCTGTGCAGGCTGCCATTCACGTTTGAATTGCGCAATTGATTTACGTTTATAAATCAATTTCCCTATTTCGAGATTTTGAATCGCCACGCCCCATTGAAACAATAAACAAAATGGAATACTGTAAACAGGCTGAAATAAGAAACCAGACTTCCAACGTTGTTCAGGAAATAATCGTAGCAAACCGTAGCCAATATCATCATCCATCCCTTTAATATTGGTGTAGGTATGATGCTTGTAATTATGAGTTTGGCGCCAGTTATCTGAGGTTCCAACGGTATCCCACTCATAAGTCTGACCATTAAATTTTGGATCATTCATCCAGTCATATTGTCCATGCATCACATTATGACCCAGTTCCATATTTTCCATGATTTTGGAAAAACCAAGTAAACCTGTACCTAATAACCATGCAGGCGGAAACCAACCTAAAAATAAGCAGGCACGTCCAAGCATACTGCTATAACGAACTGAAGCATAAACGCGACGAATGTACTTCGCATCTTTCTCCCCTAAATCATCCAAAACTTCTTGTTTGATTTGATCGAGTTCTCGAGCAAATGCATCTAACTCAGCAGCAGTCAATTCACTGTTTTTAGGATTCTTAAAATATTCAATTTTAACAGGCATATTCATAATCAATTTCTCACTTATAGATCAATCACAAGATCAGATTGAGCGGAATTTACGCAAATTTTTAGCAACTGAGCAGGTTCATGATTCGCTGAACCATTCAATAAATTTTGAGTTGAGCCTTGGGCTTTGGTACAAGCACATTTATTACAAATACCCATACGACAACCATGATTCGGCTTAATACCTTGATGTTCCAAACTTGCTAGAATCGATTGACCTTTAGGAATCACGACTGTTTTATTGGATTGAGTCAATCTCACATTTATAAAACTAGTTTCCAAAGCATCCGCATCAAACTGGCTTAGACTAAAAGCTTCTGTTCGAAGCAAAGCAGCATCAGAAAATAATGTTTCTGCGGTCGCAGCAAAACCTGATGGTCCACAAGCATATACAGTGGTTGCGTTTAAAGCTGAAATTTGATCGACATGGCTTTGGTTTAAGCGTTGATCTTGTTCTTGGGTATAAAAAATTTGATAACTGAAATGAGGAAAGTCCTCTGCCGTTTCTTTTAAATATTCAGCATAGGCTGCATCGGCCTGAGTTTTCACCCAATACATCAACTGAACAGATGTCGTTGAAAACTGTTTGGTTTGACTCAGACTTTCGATCAAGCTCAACATTGGCGTAATGCCACTACCTGCTGCAAGTAATAACAGGTTGGAGGTTTGAATATGCTGCTGCATATCGCCATAAGGTTGCCCTAAATAGACAATATCCCCAACTCTAGATTGCTCAACCAACCATGAACTTACCAAACCTTGATCAACTTTTTTGACGGTTAAACAAAGATGATCTGCGTCTAATTGCATCAAGCTATAAGTACGTTCGTAATGACGTCCTGCTATTTCAACAGTGACAGGATGATGTTGTCCTGCTGCACCGCGCTGTACATGACGATTGCATTGCAAAATAAGGCTAACCGTATCTTTAGCCACCGTTTGTTTTTTTACGACTTTGGCAAGTGATTGGTTAACCGACCAAAGTGGATTAATTTTTTGTAGCCAAAAATTGGCATCATGGTTCGTGATTACGCTTTGGGCTATTGAATTGAATAGAGAAATTCTCTTTTCGACTGCTTGCATGAGCGGGAACTCTGATCATTTTTTAATTATTATACATATGTATATATATTTGTATATATATTCGTATAAGAATTTACATTTCCCAAGTACTCAGACAATCGCTATAATCCTGAGTAGCTTACTTATATTTTGAAAATAATGGTTCAGTCTTCTTCTTTTTTACCGCTCGGTCATGACACAATAAATGAACAAGATGTCATCGCCATGAAATCTCCTGTACGCTCGGTTGGTAGAAAAGCAACCATTACAAGAGAAGAACTCTTCCAAGCGACCTTAAATTTAATCGGTCCTCAAAAAAGTATTGCCTCTTTAAGCTTACGTGAAGTGGCGCGTGAAGCAGGTATTGCACCAAATAGTTTTTATCGCCATTTCAAAGATATAGATGAACTTGCAATCGCCTTAATTGACCGTGCAGGTTTGGTATTGCGTAAGATTATTCGTGAAGCGCGTTTACAAGCCTCTATGCAGCAAAGCATTATCCGCAGTTCGGTTGAAGTTTTCATTCAACAATTAGATGCGGATGAAGGTTATCTCAGCTTATTACTTCGTGAAGGTTATACAGGTTCTACCTCCTATAAATCGGCTGTAGATCGTCAGCTGAATTTCTTTCAACAAGAACTTCAAGAGGATTTAATTCGCTTGGAACAAATGAATGATCGTAAAATCAGTCATGCCGATATTGCAGCAAAAGCAATTACTCAATTGGTTTTCAATATGGGTGCAAAAGTAATTGATTTACCCTCGGAGCAACGCACTGGAGTTGCAGAGCAAACCATGGTGATGATTCGTATGATTTTAGAGGGTGCTCGCCATTTCGATAAAATGGAAATTGATTAAGCAATTTCATCAGCATAAACTAGAGCAATTAATACTTTATCTTTTTCATTTATCATAACTACAAACAAGTTTAGGCATACAGATCATGACTCTTCTCAATGACCGTCAAAGCATCATCGCCAGTTTTTTACTGATGTTTTTGTTTTTAGTGATGGTCATTCCTTTGCATCTCTTGCCTAGTTTTTTCGCAGGTTTTCTCATCTTCGAAATTATTAATAGTTTAAGTTCAATTGTTGAAAAACACATCGATGGTCAACGTGCCCGTATCGTTATTAGCATTATCTTAGGCATTGCAACTACAGTATTGATTGGTTTTTTCATTACTAGTCTGATCAGTTTTGTCATCTATGATTTAAAAGGAACAGGTCTTAACTCTTTTAACTTTAAAATCGACCAAACTCTAATTAAATTTCAAGCTGAAATGAGTCAATATGTTCCAGGTTATCTCCCGCATAGCGTTGCTGACATCAAAAATCAGATTCTTTCGTTTATTAAAGATAACATTTCAATTGTAAAAAATACTGGTACAGATATTCTACATAATCTTGCAACTATGCTGATTGGTTTGATTGTTGGGATTTTGGTTTCAATTCAAAACTTCAAACAACATGCCCCTCAACCTGTCTTTAAAGCTGCAATTTTACATCGTATTCAGAAGCTTTCGGTTTCATTTAAAAATGTTGTATTTGCTCAAGTGAAAATCTCTTTGATCAATACAGTATTATTTATGATCTTTGTTTTTATTGTACTTCCTTTATTTAATATCCACTTACCATTCGCTAAAACACTCACAATTCTCACTTTCATCTTTGGTTTACTGCCTATTATAGGCAACCTGATTTCGAATACGTTAATTATCATGTCTGGTTTAACCATTTCTCTCTCGGTAGCAGCCATCGCTTTAGCTTATTTAGTGATTATTCATAAACTTGAATATTTCGTAAATGCCAAAATCATTGGTACAAAAATTAATGCCAATGCTTGGGAAGTCCTGCTTGCAATGTTGATTTTTGAAGCTATCTTTGGGTTAAGTGGCTTAATTGTTGCGCCTATTTTTTACGCTTATATCAAATTGGAATGTAAAGATGCAGGGCTGATCTGATTGGTGTTTAATCAGCTCAACTTAAAGTTAACAAATTCATGCATTATTTATACTTATAAACACCTATGTGATCAAAAGAAAAATAATGATAAGCAAAATTACAAAATCCTTGCGAATTAAAACATTCACATGCCCACTCAAAGCATATGCTAAAGACTAAATGAATCATTTTATTCACGATGTTTCATCACATTATAATTGAATGAGGTAACTATGAATTCTTCAGCAGCGGCTTTGAAAGTATATACACGTAATAATTTAGATGATGCCATCAAAGAAGCCACCGTTAAAATATTAAATCAAATACTTGCTAATCTTATTGATCTTTCTTTACTGACCAAACAAGCACATTGGAACATGCGTGGGAGCAACTTTATTGCAGTGCATGAAATGTTAGATACATTCCGCACCTCAATTATTACCCATTTAGATAATGTTGCAGAACGTGCGGTACAAATTGGTGGCACAGCACTGGGAACTACCCAAACCGTTGCAGAGACATCACATCTTAAGCCTTATCCTGTTGCAATCCATGCTGTGCAAGATCACTTAAAAGAGTTGGCTGATCGTTATGGTGTCGTTGCAAATCATCTTCGAGACACAATCGAGCAAATTAAAGATCCAATTTCTGAAGATATTATCCATGCCGCATTAGAGGACTTAGATCAATATTTATGGTTCTTAGAAGCCAATATTGATCACTAAATCAATCGGCATAAAAAAGAGGACTTTAATTGTCCTCTTTTATTACTACGTCAATATTAAGGCTTAACCACAACCAAGACTTGAATCGCTTCTGGTGTCACAGAAAGACCATCTAATAAGCCTAGACCCTCTTTCTGGAACTTCTGTAAACGCTCAATTTCATCTTGACGAATACTTGGGTTAAATTGCTTGAGATACGCTAAACGGTCAATTTCATATTGCCATTTACTGCCATAATGTTCTTTTGCTTGTTGCATCAACTCTGGCAAAGATGTTTTGGCAATATCTAAAGCTTGTGCATAACGTGTTTCAATCACATCACGGCGTGCTTTCACAACTTGACGACAACTATTACCATCTAAGTGGTGTAAGTACGGACGTAAAATACTTGGATCGATCTTGGCAGATAAATCCTGACCTGTTTCACTCAATAAGACACGAATTAATTGTTTCGGTAAGCTAGATGGTAAATTCAATGCCTTCGGTGCAACGACATCGACCTTAAACCAAACTTCCAATAAAACTGAACCTTGTTTCAAAGCATTCGATTTAAGTAATGCTACATTGGTACTACCAAATGATTGTGTACGGATCATTTCCATCACACTTTCAATAAATGGGTGTTCCAAAGTCAAATATTGTGCATCTTCACGGATCTGAGCCTGATCACGATAGAAGGTTGCTGTCATCCCTTCTTCATCTAAGGTAATCCCTTGAACTTGCATTTGATCAGTTGGCTTGATGATCACTGTACCATTGCTTTGCTCATCAAAATCAATATTGGTTGATGACATGAAACGCTTCACAAACATCGGTAAAGTCGTGTTGTCATCATAATCCTCAAGTGCTTGCACAATGCCTTGTGCCACAATTGGACGGCAAGAGTTATATTCAAGCAAACGGTCTCGACCTGCTTGCAACTCAGCTTCCAATGCCTGACGTTGTACATTCACTTCTTCAAGTAAATCTTCAAAAGTCTGACCTTGATCTGCCAATAAACAATCTTTGAGCTCAACAATAAAGTTTTCTTGCAGCGTTTGTGCTGTTGGAGAAATATTGCTGAAAATATTCAATGCTTCGTTGTACCAACGGAACATACGTTCTTGTGCTGTACCAATTAAATAAGGCACATGAATTTGAATACGATTTTCTTGACCAATACGATCCAAACGACCAATACGTTGTTCAAGTACATCTGGGTTTGCAGGCAAATCAAATAGGATGAGATCGCTGGCAAACTGGAAGTTACGTCCTTCCGAACCAATCTCAGAACAGAGGAGGATTTGAGCACCATAACTGTCTTCTGCAAAGTATGCCGCAGCTTGGTCACGCTCTAATAAGCTCATACCTTCATGGAACATGGCAGTGCGAATGCCTGCGTGTAAACGCAATACATTTTCTAATGCCTCTACCACTGGCCCACTACGTGCGATCAATAACACTTTTTTGTGTTTTAAATCTTTGCGTAGCACTTCCATTAACCATGGCACACGCGGATCATTTTCCATCCATGCACCATCAAGTTGACCTTCTTCTGGCCACATTTGCTCACGCATTTTGCCATCGAATGACCAATCTTCTGGTGCTGGCAAAGGTGCTGGCTGGCAATCACGACCTGGGAAGCCTTGTATTGCTTCACGCGTGTTACGGAATAGAATACGACCTGTACCATGACGATCTAATAATTCATGAATCGCACGCATACGCTGTTCAGGCTGATCATCAATACGATGACCCAATAAACCATCTAATGCAGCAAGATGTTCTTCCGTCAATGCTTCATCTGACATCAACACTTCTGCAACTTTTGCTGTGTGTTGATATTTTTCTTCTTCATCAAGGAAACGATCCAAGCTACTGAAACGTTGAGGATCGAGTAATCGTAAACGGGCAAAATGACTCTCAACACCTAATTGTTCAGGCGTTGCAGTGAGAAGTAACACACCTGCGGTTTGTTCAGCCAACTCTTCGACAAGATCATAACGATCATTGCCGCCTTCTTCTTCACTCCACATCAAATGATGTGCTTCATCGACTACGAGTAAATCAAAACCTGCTTCGACGGCTTGCTCACGCAAATCATCATGGTCAACCATCAAATCGACACTGGCAATAATACATTGCTCAGTAAGGAATGGGTTGAGATCAGGATCATGTTCTTTGATCGAAGCAGTACGGGTTAAATCGAATAGAGAAAATTGCAAATTGAAACGGCGACGCATTTCAATCATCCACTGATATTGCAGTGAATCGGGCACTAAAATCAGGATACGCTCTGAACGCCCTGTTTTCAGTTGCTGATGGATGATCAAACCTGCTTCGATGGTTTTACCAAGACCGACTTCATCGGCTAACAAGACGCGTGGCGCAAAACGTTTACCCACTTCATGTGCGATATAAAGTTGATGCGGAATCAAACCCACACGCGCACCAAGAAAACCGCGTAAAGGACTGGTATGCATTTGCGCTTGCAATAACATCGCTTCAATACGCAGGTCATACCACTCTTTATAATCGATTTGGCTGGCTAACAGACGTTCCAAAGGTTTTGATAATTGGATTTGCGCACCGATACGGGTTTCATTTAGCGACTTACGTTCTTGTTCACCATTTTCTAAATCACGAACAACATCGTAACGTAAAACACCATGACGATCTTCAATGGACTCAACAATCCATTTGATCCCCTCTTGATCTTGCACTTCATCTTTTACATTAAAGATGATACGAGACAAAGGCGCGTTGTTACGTGCATAAACACGCGTTTCATCACTTTTCGGGAATAAAATACTGATAGAACGTTCATCTACATCAATAAGAACACCTAGACCGAGTTCAGTTTCTGTATCCGATAACCAACGTTGACCAATAGCAAACGGCTGCAATTTATTCCACCTTTTTTCATGTTAGCCCACATATTGTATGCCTTTAACTGACGAAAGTTTAAGCTACTTTATGTAGTTTTAAATTTGGTATTATGGTGAAAATGAATCACCTAATAACCTCAATATTTTGACATAAAGCTGACTGAAATAGCGCGCTTTACATCTAGTTTGATCAAAAAAATACGATTAAAACGGCACTGGGCAGTCAAAACTGAGTTGAGTGCCTCTTTTAGGATGGGCAAAGCTTAATTGCGTTGCATGTAAACACAAACGCACATAAAGCTGCTGTTGTTCTAGTGTGGCATATAAAGTATCACCCAAAATCGGATGACCTAAATATTGCATATGTACACGAAGCTGATGTGAACGCCCTGTAATCGGAATCAATTTAACTCGAGTTACCGCTTGCCCTTGAATTTCGAAATGTTCAATTGCTTGCCATTCTGTCAATGCAGGCTTGTGATGTGTTGCATCAACGATATGTAATGGCGGGCGGCTTGGATCATAGATCACAGGAATATCAACGGTGCCTTGACCTTCTAAATGTCCAGCAACCAAAGCTTGATAAATTTTTGAGGTTTGACGATCTTGAAATTGACGTGAAATATTGCTCTGTCCAAATTTGGATAAACCGAACACCAAGATACCTGAAGTGTCACGATCTAAACGATGAATCAGTAAAGTCTTAGATTCTCGTTGTAATAAACGATTGATTAAACAATCTTGTAAATCAGGTGTTTTCCCCGGCACTGTCAGAAGCCCAGCAGGTTTATGGATCACCATAAAATCTTCATCACGATGAATCAAATGTTCACTTAGAAAATCATTCAAGGTAGCCTTCCAACGACTGGATGAAAACAAGCGGGCAATCATAAAAAGCTTAGCTTAGAAATACAATCAAAAAATCAATTTAATTCTACTTTTTATTCTCACTGAGAAAAACACCACCGTAGTTACTGTGGTGTTTTCATCATTTTAATTTAAACAGATGCTTTCATCTCTGCAAACGTTTCTTTTGCTGCCTGAATGGTCTCTGCAATATCTTGATCTGAATGCATAGACGAAATAAAGCCAGCTTCAAATGCAGATGGTGCAAGATATACTCCACGCGCTAACATGCCATGGAAAAATTTCTTAAATGCATCAACATCACACGCTAACATCGAATCAAAACTAGTGATGTCATCTTGATCTGTGAAATACAAACCAAACATTCCACCGACTTGTTGCGTTTTAAATGGAATACCTGCTTCATCTGCAGCAGCTTGTAATCCTGCAAGCAATTTCGCTAACTGTGCCGCAAGCTTGTCATAAAACTCTGGTTCACGCAGATGTTTGAACATTGCGATTCCCGCACGCATTGCCAATGGGTTCCCTGACAATGTACCTGCTTGGTATACACCGCCTAAAGGCGCGATGCATTGCATAATTTCACGTTTACCACCGAAAGCACCAACTGGCAAACCCGCACCAATAATTTTACCCAAAGTGGTTAAATCAGGTTTAACATTATAAGCCGATTGTGCACCACCTAAAGCAACACGGAAACCTGTCATCACTTCATCAATAATAAATACTGATTTGTACTCATCACATACATCACGAATCGCTTGCAAGAAACCATTAATTGGCGTAACCAAGTTCATGTTGCCTGCAACTGGCTCGATAATCACACCTGCAATCTCATGCCCAAACTTGCTAAAACATTCTTTTAGAGCTTCAATATTGTTATATGGCAGCGTTAAAGTATGCTTTGCAAAATCAGCAGGTACGCCTTTTGAAGTTGGTTCACCTTCACCTAATGTGAGTAGACCTGAACCTGCTTTCACCAATAACGAATCTGAATGACCGTGATAACAACCTTCAAATTTTACAATCTTGTCACGCCCTGTATAACCACGCGCCAAACGAATCGCCGTCATCGTCGCTTCTGTACCTGAACTGGTCATACGCACCATTTCAATTGAAGGCATGATCTCACAAATCGTATCCGCTAAAGTGGTTTCATGTACGGTTGGCGCACCAAAACTTAAACCATCTTCCGCCGCAGTTTGTACTGCCTGAATAATATCAGGATGTGCGTGACCTAGAATCATCGGTCCCCATGAGCCCACGTAGTCCACATAACGTTTGCCATCGACATCCCATAAATATGCGCCTTTTGCCTTTTCAATAAAGACTGGCGTACCACCAACACTATTAAATGCACGTACAGGCGAATTGACACCACCTGGAATATGTTTATTTGCTTGTTTAAATAACTGTTCTTGCTTTGGAGATAGACTCATAAAATGTTCAACCTAGAATCGAAGATGAGGAACAACTAAAGTTCAGAAGAACCTTTGCAGTTCCACAAGGCGAATAAAAAATTATGCAAATAACTGTGCCCATGCAGCTACACGAGCAGGAATTTCGGCTGTTGATCGTCCTAATATATCACTAATGACCGCACAAAGGCTCGCCCCAGCATCGATCACAAGCTGAGAATTTTCGACTGTCAGACCACCGATTGCACAAATGGGTACATCAAATTTTTGCTTTGCCTGTTGAATCACTTCAATCCCAACATTCCCCGCTTCAGGTTTGGTTGAAGTTGCATAAACTGCACCAAAGGCCACATAGGTTGCACCTTCAGCAATTGCTTTCTCAGCCAATTCTAATGAATTAAGACAGGTACGACCAATAATGACACCTTGTGATAAGCGTGCAGCGGCATCCGTAATTTCACCATCAGACTGTCCAAGATGTACACCTAAACCAAATTGCTTAGCCAATTCCAAATCATCATTAATCACAAATGGAACTTGGTATGTTTCACAGAGGGCTTGGATTTGTTCAACTTCATCAGGCTGATCAGCTTTTGCGACTTTCTTACGACGATACTGTAAAATCGCAATATGCCCTGTCGCCAAAGCGACCTCTAATTTTTCTAATAATAATTGGAGAGGATCATCATTGGTAATAAGATAAAGACCACGCATAGTTAAAACTCATCAATTTCAGGTATTCAGTATAAAGCAAAAAATATTAAGCACTTTTAATAAAGCGCCAACGTACAATCGCCAACATTACTAAGAATAAAATCATGAACACACTGACACTTCCACCACCCGATTGGCTTGTTTGGCTATTTTTTTGTTCGGGAACGGTACTTGGATGCAGATAAGCATTTAACCAATCTGAATAGTTCGCAACTCGAGTATAAACCCCAGGATACCCAACCTTGGCACAACCAATTCCCCAACTCGCAACACCTAGCAAATATGGTTTTTCTAAATTATTAATCGTTAAACCTGCACCGCTATCACCATAACAAGCATCTGTAAGACTGTCTTGCATCGGTGATTCTGCACAAAGCATATTCTGAGTAATTTGTTGCGCGCTATATAATGATGATGAAGATAGACAATTGGCTAATTTTACGGTGGTATATCTTAAAGTCGTTGGATACAGCGCAGGATTTCTCATCATTTGCCCTGCGTACTGCTGACAAACTAGAGATTGACTATTGTCACAATCCTCTAATACTCCCCACCCTGCAATTTGCGTCATACTCGCAATCAATGCATTTTGTTTTTCTAAAGTTGGATTAATAATATCGATTGTTTGGCAATTTTTACCACATTTTATAAAATCGACAGCACTTTCCAATTCTAATAGTGCAAGATCGTTATCATAAATACGATTATTATATTTCTCATGTATATGCCCCTTTTTAACTTTAATAATTTGTCCTAATTGAATACTTTGTAAATTTTTTGCACCAATCAAAATATAATAATCACTGTTTTGTTTTTCGAGTGGTTCAATACAATGTGCTGCTGTCACCACCCAACGATCTGCAACTAAGCTTCCTGAGCAAATGTAGGATTGATAAGGGTCTAAGGGACTAGTTATGAGTGCAACTTGCCAAGGAATTTGTGCTTCTGTAGTCGTATTACCATTGATAATTCGAGCTTGCGGACTCATATTCGCCCATACGCTTTGTATAAAACTAAATAACAGAATACTTAGAATAATAGGATATTTTTTCACAAATATAAGTCCAAAAAATAATATTGAATTACGCATTAAATAATAAAGCATAAACTCTTTTTATTTTTTCATTTTAACTAATAAAATATAACTAGGAAATAAAAATCCATTTAATTTAAACGTTCTAAGCTGCCTACATGGCAGTGAACGAAACTGATTTTAATGAGCTTATTAGTTTGGATTTCTAAGCTGCCTACATGGCTGGGAACATCGCAACCATGCAAGCGTGACAACTGCATTTTTTCTAAGCTGCCTACATGGCAGTGAACGTGATTTGCAAATCAAATTGACACGTATTGTTTTTCTAAGCTGCCTACATGGCAGTGAACTTATTGCGTAACGCTCATAGATATTGCCCGACTTTCTAAGCTGCCTACATGGCAGTGAACTCACGCAATGGTCGCTGGTACGCAGGCGAGATTTTCTAAGCTGCCTACATGGCAGTGAACACATTGCGACAACAGCAGCACCGATTAATGCATTTCTAAGCTGCCTACATGGCAGTGAACGCACTGCCAAATTCGCAATTGGAATTGCCTCATTTCTAAGCTGCCTACATGGCAGTGAACCCACACTGGGTGGGTTATATGGAGTTTACTATTTTCTAAGCTGCCTACATGGCAGTGAACCAAATGTGTTCTTGGAAGGTGTCTTCTATTTTTTTCTAAGCTGCCTACATGGCAGTGAACTCTGAACATGCACCTTTTTAATACCGTCAATCTTTCTAAGCTGCCTACATGGCAGTGAACTCAACAAGCATCTGCTCGACTTCATCTTTTTCTTTCTAAGCTGCCTACATGGCAGTGAACTTCCAGTCATTGGAGTTAAGTTATATTTAACTTTTCTAAGCTGCCTACATGGCAGTGAACAATTATTGTTTAAATTACTAGCCCACTTCGGTTTTCTAAGCTGCCTACATGGCAGTGAACGCATAATAATGTTGTAGACTTGTTCTGACATGTTTCTAAGCTGCCTACATGGCAGTGAACTTGGGTTTAACAATTCTAGCTGAGCGCCTAACTTTCTAAGCTGCCTACATGGCAGTGAACATGGATATGTAACAGTACCCGTTGTGCTTGTTTTTCTAAGCTGCCTACATGGCAGTGAACCTGCGATCACACCATCCTTTGCTGTGGACTTCTTTCTAAGCTGCCTACATGGCAGTGAACAGCAAATATAAAGCTGGCTGATTCGCATGGCATTTCTAAGCTGCCTACATGGCAGTGAACTTAATGGTACTGGTTGTTCGTTAGCTCGTAAATTTCTAAGCTGCCTACATGGCAGTGAACGTGGTGGTTGTAATCCTGAAATTAATCATTTATTTCTAAGCTGCCTACATGGCAGTGAACTTGCTGACGTGGTTATGGAACAAGTTTCAAACTTTCTAAGCTGCCTACATGGCAGTGAACGACCGTTCATATTGCGAAAACGTATACGTCTATTTCTAAGCTGCCTACATGGCAGTGAACAATTTGAACTTGCACCTAAAACGAAACTTGAATTTCTAAGCTGCCTACATGGCAGTGAACTTTTTGCAGCAGATCCGATTGAGATTTGTAATTTTCTAAGCTGCCTACATGGCAGTGAACCCATTATCGCTTTATCTGCGCCTCCAGCTGCTTTTCTAAGCTGCCTACATGGCAGTGAACCCAAACGCCATAGCAATTATTTGATCGAATACTTTCTAAGCTGCCTACATGGCAGTGAACTTGGGAAGCGTTCCCAGTGAAATGCTTCAGTTTTTCTAAGCTGCCTACATGGCAGTGAACGCACCACAATTAGTACTTGGGCAATCAATCTTTTTTCTAAGCTGCCTACATGGCAGTGAACTTTACTGAAATGGCTTTTAAGTTTTTCCATGATTTCTAAGCTGCCTACATGGCAGTGAACACATTCCAGATTTTTCCATTAATATCTTGAGCTTTCTAAGCTGCCTACATGGCAGTGAACGCGTAGTCTACGAGTTTTTACAAGATTACACTTTTCTAAGCTGCCTACATGGCAGTGAACTAATAAATTCTTCAAGTTGATTATTAAACTCTTTTCTAAGCTGCCTACATGGCAGTGAACATTTTTCATCATTTTGAAAGTTGAATATGAATTTTCTAAGCTGCCTACATGGCAGTGAACAAGATGAAATTACATTTAGAAATTCATTGGCTTTTCTAAGCTGCCTACATGGCAGTGAACCTCTAAATGACCAATTCGACGATATTGTCATTTTTCTAAGCTGCCTACATGGCAGTGAACGATCACGATCATAATTGACAGTCCGTTGAATTTTTCTAAGCTGCCTACATGGCAGTGAACAATTAAAGCATTTAGGTAGCTGCACAACGAAATTTCTAAGCTGCCTACATGGCAGTGAACGTCGAAAATCTTAATGTTTTTTCTGAGACATTTTTCTAAGCTGCCTACATGGCAGTGAACCATACGGATGGATGATTGCATTAGCGATGTTGTTTCTAAGCTGCCTACATGGCAGTGAACAGTAAAATTAACACAAAAAATAAAGCTATAACAGTGAGTTAAACTTTAAATCTAGTAAAAGACCCAAGTTTTAACCCACGTTTATAACTTATTGATTTTATTAAGCTGTTAAAGAGTATAAAAATATTGGGTTAAAATTCGGGTACAGAACTCTGTGAACTTAAACCATAAGTACTAAAAACCTGAGTTTCAGATTTTTCAGCAGATTTCTTTTCAATGAACAACTTAAACAGTCTCTTATCTTGTTCATCAGAAGTACTTAAACTTTGCAATTGGATATAAGGTAAATCTGTTGTTGTTACAACATTACTATAACGAGCCAATGCTTCATCAAAACCAATATCACCACGCTTCACACGGTGACGAGCCAAACGCTGTGGATTAGTTTTCACCTGTTTACGCCTATAAATGGCATAGCCTGTAATTCTATTTTCAGGGACAGGACGTACACTCGTGATATGTGTGTAATCTAATAAACGATCTAGCCATTTTCGGATATCTAGTTTTTGTAAATCTATTTCAGATATAGCAAAAATACGTAGTTTCCCACCTAAACCAACTTTAGATCTTTTATTTTCCTGCATTTCATACACATAATCAGGAAAAGAAATTCCTATTGGCACTTGATTGTACTGATCTTTCATTTCCACTAAAGCAAAATGTAACTGCATATAGATTTTTGACCAAAGGAAATAAGGTGAAATCTCAGCTTGATCAATCAAAGTAATTTCTTGGTAATAATCCATTGATTACTCCTTTCCACTTTGACCAAATACTCCACCACGAACTAAAACTGCCATTACATAGTGTTCTTGTTCAGTATTAGCCAATGACTCACCTAAAGCGTACTTATCAAATAAGTTAAAAAAATCAACTTTATCTTTAGGTGTTCTATACGCTTTTCCAAGATTTGTAACCGCACCATATGGTTCTATCGCAATTGCTGTTTTTTTATCATCAAATTCAGGATACCAAGTATCAATCGTACGCAGTGCATTACCGATTTTTTGAGAATGCATTGCAGCAACATCATTCACTTGATAAAGAATTTTGCTCTTATTGCCTTTTCCTTTATCCAGTACCAATTCTTCACTTGGATAGACTTCTTGCGCTTTACCAACTAAAGCATAAGCTTCAACTTTAATTAATAAATAAGCTGTTTCACCTTTTAAAGCATGTGCAATTTGGTTTGCTAAATTTTGTACTTTCTCATCAATCTGATCAAAGTCATGCAATGGATATTCCAAAGCATTAAAAGTGATTGCTGCTTGATCATTAATCGTAACAACAACTTCTACTTTTTCAGCTCCAACACGATTACGCCATAAAAACCGAGCATTGGCGATATTGAGCGCGTAGCGTTTAGCAAGCTCAGTAAAACCATATTGTTCGATGTAGTTTTTTGCTACAGCTTGATAAGAATTTAAAAATATTTCGTTATTACAAGCAGATGGGTTTTCAACGCCACCAAGTACTTTCAACGTAAATGAAACTTTTAAGGTGTCCTGATTTTCTCCCAAAGCACATGCATCTACAGTTTGTAAATTGGCTTTTTCAACCTCGGCATTCAGTTTTATTGGGTCACCTGCAACGGCAGGTTTTAAACGGTTTGAAATCGTTCCTCGTACAGATTTTTCAATCAGCTTTAATGCTGTTTGTTCATTACGATTAATCCAAGTTGTTCCGTAAAAATAACCATCAGATGGAACAAGTTTCTTTTCAAATGCCAGTACACTTGCAATTGCTTTTTCATTTTTAGCCATGAGTTTTTCCTTTTTTCAATATAAAATTAAGTTGTTGTTTGGTTTTGACAAAGGTATAAATTATTTTGTAAATCAACATGATACTTCCATAGCAATTGATCAATATGCTCTATACGATACGGCATCACAAATTCACCTAACGTTAAAACGCTTTCAGCAAATCTATGCGGGGTATTGGCATCACGTTGATTTCTTGCTTGTCCAAGTTCGGAAATTCCCTGAAAACCAACAGCAATAGGCACAAGCCAACCTTGAGCTTTACGCTTTGATGCCCATGTCACTTTGTCATTTTCATCTATGGTAGAATTATGGGTGACCTTCAAATAATCTAAAACCGCATCTAGCGCATCTTTACCCTGATTCATGCTTTCTATAACAAGATCACGGCGCTCAATGATTACGTGCCCAAGCATTAATTTATTTAAGATGGGTCTTAACTCTTTATCTTGATTTTCGTCTTCATCATCAAAATCTATGATCTGATAATCTTTCACTGCTAAAACATCTCCACTTGCAAATTTCATACTGCACACGAGATCAGGAATAAGTTCTAAAAGTTGCTCTCTCTTTTTTATGTTTAGATTTTCAACTTCAATTAAAAGTGAAACTTCTAAATGACAACGTGCCTCTTCAATAAAAGCAGGACGACTACCATCTTTATCTAAGGGATTTGCAGTACCTATAATGGAATGAACAAAATCCCCCTGCCCTTTATAGGTTTGCAAATTAAATTCATGGCAGCTAATTGCCACTTTAGTTAAAGCCACATCACACGTTTTAGTTTGTAATTTTCGTTGCAAAGCATGAACTGCACCGAGCCACGCAGTCATTGCAGGAAATCCAATCGTATATGGACTACTCATTGCATTGGCATTTTGAAGTTTTAAATGAGGAATCAATAAAAAATGGCGCATTAAAAAAATCCCTTTGCTTGTTGTAATGATTTTTCTACACGTTGTTTAACATCAAGCAACTCACCTGTTCCTAATGTATAAGCATCGCTAATGATTTTTTCATAACTCCGTAATATCCAACGAGCAATTTCTTTACTTAACTCCTCACACCAGTCATTATCTGCTTCTCTTTCTTTTTGATGAATTTTATCTAACCAAATACGCTGTACTTTAGGTAAATTTGCGTAATAATCTTGATTTGACCAACCATCGGTTGCATATTCTCTAGTTCTTAATGCCTGTAACAATATTTGATCTATCACAAACTGAATGATATTTCGGATCGCATTTCGAATATCAATATTATTTAAATCAAGCTGCATAAATTTATGCAATTGAATAAAACTGTCTTGATAGTTTTTTCTATATAAACATTGAAGAAAAAAATCTGTTTTAGGCAGCCGAATTGCTCTTTTTTCTAATACAGGTGGGCAACTCGATAATAAATAAGCCCGCCCTGCATTTTGACTATTTAAAACACTGACATTTTGTGGTTGAGTTCCACCATATCCAGTAACAGTCAAATCAAAAATATCAGGATAGCCTATTTCATGATGCTCATTTTTCTTACGCGTATCTTTAGCTTGTTTAGTATCTTCAGAAAAACGTATCGCATCAATGGATTGTTTTAGTCGAGTGATTAATCCCGATGGCGTTAAAATAGAAAGTAAATGATATTGAGCTTCACGAATAGGAAAATAAACTTGTTTCACCAAATGATCTGTTTTAACAGAATGATCTGTTACTTTTATTTTTATAAACTCTGTACTTAAAGTATCAAAGTTTAATTCAGCATGAGTAATTAGAGTTTTCAACTCTTGATCTTGCTGTTCAAAACCATCCAATACCGTTAACTTTTCGTTTAATGGTAAGGATAAAAACTTAAATACATCCATTGCAGCAGCATTGCCAAATACATCTAATGAATAATCCACATTCCCACTTCGTAAATAGCCGTCATTAGATTGTTCCACTTTGGCAATTACACTTGAAGTTTTTGCACTTGGATGACTAAACTTACTCGGGTGGCTAACCATAGAAAGCTGTGTAACCCGCTTTGCTGCGTCAGGTAACCACTCATTTAAACTAAATTTATCATTTGCTTGTTGTTGTAATTCAGCCATTACATTTTCATTTTCTGCCTTTTTTATCCGATCTTTTAACCAAAGTTCTTTTCGCTCGTTCAAAAAAGCATAGATACTTTCTGCCATATTTCCCCCATTTATTATTTATCTAACACTACAAGTCCAAATTGTTCTGAATAGATAAGATTTTTATTCTCATCATATTCCGGTAACATAATTTCCCCATACCGTTTTGATAATGATTCTATCTTTTCCTCAATATCCTCATTTTCACCTGAATTATCAAGAGCTAAACGACATAAAATGTCGTAATAATTTCGATTTAACCATAATCTTTTATTATCCAACTCATTTAATTGAATGTGATGAATATTATAAAAACCGTTACGATTAATATATTTCCCAAAATCATCTTTTATAGAAAACTCAAGTTTTTGATTTTTTAATACAGCAAAAAGCTGAATATTCGGAGAACTCTGTCTAAAAGGTGTAAATCGTTGAGGTAAAGCTGTTAAAAACCATTTTTGGGTTAACCAAGCATTGAGTGGTTTTGCTCCAACTTTATTGTATGATGTTAGAGCATCTCCCATCACAGCATGCTCAAGATCAGCTAATTTTTTTACCGCTTGTAAAGGCTGATTTGCCTTAATTCGTGGAATCGCATTAATATTAAAATCAGATGCTGTAATTTCGAGAAGCTCAGTTAGATTTTTCGTCTGTAATTTGAATTTATCATTATTAACTTCAAAACCTGGTTTCTCAAACGCAACCTTAGCTTTGCGAAGCCCTCTTAAATTATATTGCAGCAAAGCAATATTCGGTTTTTGAATATCATGTTCTAATCTTCGATGACGTAACACTCGCCCTGCTAATTGAATGATAGAACGATAAGAAGATGGTTCTACAATGGCCCAATCAAAATCATGATCTCGACCAACTTCCTCTACAGGTGTAGCAACCAAAATAAAAATAACATGTTCATCATCAGTTGAATCTAAATGCTGGCGAATGACTTCATTTGAAAATGCGGCAGGCTGCTCTTCTCGTTTTTCTTTACGCTTTAGAATTTGATCTAAATGTCTCTCTTGTTCACTACGTAGTAAGAGAACTTGACGACTATGATATGCCATGACACGTGGTGTTATGCTTTTAGACCACTCAGCGTTCAATAAATACTGCGTGAGTGCTACACATGGTGGAATATTCGCTACCCGTACTACTCCGAATGAAACTTTTTTACCAGTTTGAATATCTATAGTGTGATGATCTAAATGCAACTGTTCAACATTCTGTTTAATCCGTTCAAAATATTGGGACTGCAAACTTTGATCTAAACGATGAACCTCTTTTTCTGCGACAAGATCAGCACAATCTACAATATATGCTTTATGTTTGACGATTTGCTTATTTAACGCATCTGCTCGAAGTTCAATAAATGAATGATGTGAATGTTTATAATGCTGGATCGCTTGTATTGGTTGACTTGAATCAATGGTTTGAATTTTAGTTTTAAACTCATCGATCCACATCGCAACAGTATCTGTATTCTTAACCTTCTTAAAAGCACAGTAAAGCAACCAACCTTGCTGATAGGCATTAAAAAAACCTTCAGCTAATGCAGGCGGAATCGTTGCCGATGAAATCATCACTTTACGCCCTAACATTCCCGCTAAATGAATGAGTCTAGCAATTGCAATTAAGTCCTGACCATTAAAATCATCAACTTCATCAATGACCAAATCAGATGAAGAAAGTCTCAAGCTCGGTAAAATATATTTACCACCACGCTTGGTTTCAGTGGCCGCTATCATATGATCAATGGTGCAAGTCAAAACAGGTTTATACAAAAAAGCTTTATTTCGTTGTTCTTGATGCTTTGGAAACAAGGCATTCATAAAATCCGCTTGCGGCATAGCATCATAATCGAGTTCATTTTCTAATAGTTCTTCTAACGACTCAGAACCTATTTCTTCAATATTGATTTCATCTTTTTGATCATTTTTTGTATTTTTATGGTGCAGTTCTTGAACAGCTTTTGAACCTATTAAAACAGCCAGCTCATGATTACCTAATCCTATATCATGCCGATATGAATCTCCTGTTTGTAAGGTTAATGTTCTTAGTCCTAAAGCTAAGATATAACGTAATGATCCTCCATCCTTTGATAAAGCTTGCATAATTTTTGCGTTGGCAATGGTTTTACCCTTACCCGTACTCGCCATATTGACAATAAACCAACCTTGTTTCCTAGCAATTTCATTTTTTTGAATAAATTGCTGTATTCCTTTGACAGCCTGATCTTGCCATTCAAAACCTTGGGGACTTTTCTTTTTTAATTTTTGAATATCATATGCTGATTCCATGTCATCCGCTAAACGGCTCAAAGACTGTGCGACACGCATGGCATTTTCACTGACACGTACCAAATGCTCATCTAAATACTGCTTCGCTTGTTTTGTTAGAGGGTCAGTATTTGCAACGAGTGATAAATTTGTTTTCCACGTTTTATCCGCCTCACAAGATGAATAATAGTGATCACCTAACATAAGACACAATCTGGCATGATGTAAAATCACTCGCCAACTACCATCCGCAAATATCTGTTGTGATACTTGAGACTCCTGTAATAAACGTGTTGACCATTTTTTAATTTGTTTGTTCCATTCAGATGACTGAGTCAACAAACCTTGTTTAAACTCAAAACACAATTTAAGGCGTTGTTGGTATTCTTTTTCCTCAAATTTATTTTGGTAACCCCAATCTGCTTTGATCAATTCAAATAAATTATTTATATATGAAACATCTTCACTGCCATATTTCTTATATTCTTCTTCACTTTTTAAATTGGGTAAACGATGGTGTGACACGATCAACCATGCGACTAATTGCGCTAAAGGTGGAAGTTGATCTAAAACTTTTGATTGATCTGAATTTTTCACAATCGTTTGTTTGAGTAATTCTTCATTCCAGCTTTGACTGATAAATAAATTGAGCCATGCTTCATCAGTTTCAATATCGCCCGATGATTGAACCAATGCATTGAGCAAAAGACAAGAAATCCATTCATGCCGTAAAGGATCGCCTTTGTATTGGTTATTTTTACTGAGGAGTTTCTGCTGAAATAAAACCGTTGCTTTGCCCCAATCGTGAAGTAATGCGGACACGGCAACCAACGCTTTAATAAGAGGTAAATAATGCCAGTCATTTTCCCATTTATTTTGATCTAATTTTTTCTTCGTCGTATTCACAGGCACAATCCCCTGCGAATTAAACTTATTCCTATTTCCAACAATCCACAGCAACTCACTTCTACGACGACCACGTATCCAGTGGCAACTGACTGCCGTACTTTTGGTGACAGTCTTTCTCAACAATTTTTTAACAGCAATCAAACCATCTTCGGTAATGACTGTTTGCCATGTATTGTCACCAATTCGATCCGCAAAAGCATCGAGTACACGGCGAGTTCGAGGAATTGCTTTCTTTTCACATTGAGAGATAAAGGTGACGATCATATCGTACGATCCCCTGCATCAAAGTTTCTGCAAGCTTGTACTTTTACCTGATCAAACATCCAATCCAAACAGCGATATTCAGTAAACTTTTGCAATAGCTGTTGACGGAACTCTTGCTCACTCATACCCTCTTTGGCACAAATAAATGCCCAAGGCAAAACCACAGCATCTTTAATTAAATCCGCTACATCAAACACCAAAGCACCACGCCGAGTTTTACCGTGCATCACTGCAAATGAATGAGAAATGCCTAACACCCAAAGGGTCGTAGCACTTAAACCGTATGCGAGATAATTACCATGATTCAAAAAATCATTGGCTAAATCCCCTTGTTCAGGATTGCGTTCAAAACTAAGTTTGCAACGTGTTGCCGCAATCTTATAAAGTTGCTTGGTCATTTGTGCTTCAGCAAGCAACAAATCACCAACTTTGCTTTGATGCGGAATTTTCTTTTCAAATCCTGTTAACGCTTGGGTGATATCTTGGTCATCCAGATAAAATCCCTCCGCTTGTAAATCCCGATCTTTAGCCCAAACTTTACGGATAAATTCGATACGCGCGAACTGAAATTGTTTTGCGACCTCTAAACGTTTCGCCTCATCAAACCAAAAGCTCATCCACCCCTGCATATATTCCGTAGGGCGATATTCACTTTGTGGCATCATCCATTCAATTTCACTCCCCATAAATAAAGGCGTTCCGCCGCCACCTGTAAAACCGACCAACACCCCTGCACTGGCGAGCATCCGCATTGCCGCTTGGGTAATCGATGTGCCTGTACCCAATAAAATGACAGTGGTGTTAGCGATTGGAATATTCCAATATTGGTTTTCATTTTTGGCTTCTGTGAGATATAAAACTCGACCATCTTTTTGCATGACACGAGCATGTTCAAGGTAATAAAGGTTGGCACGCTTAGAATGTAAAATTGCTTTTAAATCGGAAGGATTAAGTTGTTCCATTGTTATGATTTCTCTTATTTTTTCTTATCTTACTTGAACAATTGGTAATAAAAAAGCTGCCGAAGCAGCTTTGCGACAGTAAATGTCGTTTATCGTATTAAAGAAAAATATTTTTTAAGAATCAATTTTATCCAGTTGACGATCAACCAAACTTAATCGCCCACGCGCAACGTCTGACAACATCCGCCAGTCTGAAATAAAGCTATAAAATGGCTGTTTAAAGCTAGCAGGTTTATTGTGTTCAAAGAAGAAATGCCCAACCCAAGCGCAGGCATAGCCTGAGACTAAACCATAAGCGAAGTATTTTGCTTTACGCTGACGAATTGCTTTACTAAAGAAATATAAGCCAATTGAACTGCCTGCGACATGCAATCGACGGCTCGTGATACTACGATGCTCTGTCAGGTAGAAATAATAGAATTCATTATAATTTTTAATCGGTAATGAAAATTCCACTGGCTTGGTTATATTTGCTGGTGCATTCATTTCTTGATCATCCTAATCGTGCAAGATTGTTCACACGTTAATTCATTTTTTGCACAAAATAAAGTCATTAGGTGTCATCGTATCCAGACTTAAAACAACTTTACAATCATTCTTGAGATCAACCCGTTATACTCATTTTATATTTATCATTCTTTGCGCTCAGGAGTCATAACATCATGGAAATAGAGCTTAAATTTCAACTTCCTGAATCTAAGAAAAAAACGGTTTTACAAACACTGAATAAGCAAAAAGCGCAAAAAATTCAGCTCCAAGCCAAATATTATGATACCGCTGACCGCTTACTTGCCAAAAATTATGTCGCTATCCGTTTACGCCAAGAAGGTGAACACTGGGTACAAACCTTTAAAGCTGCCAGTAAAAACCATCTACAACGCATTGAAGAAGATATTTATCTGGGTAAATGTGAACAAGAACCAGAACTCGATCTATCACTTTATCAACACAACCGAACCGTTCAAACGGTGCTACATGAAATTTTAGGTGATACGCCTGCTGAGCTAGAATTACAGTTTCAAACCAATGTACAACGAAGTTTCCATGTGTTTGAGTTTGAAGGTTCACAGATTGAAGTTTGTTTAGATGATGGTGAAATTCGTACTCCAACCGATCAAGCCAAAATCTGTGAAGTCGAATTTGAACTCAAACAAGGTGCAGCACAAGACTTAATTAATTTTGCCAAGACATGGGTAGATAAATATCAATTATGGCTTGATGTGCGTAGCAAAGCAGAACGTGGTAATTTACTGGCGGTTGGCAAACGCGTTTCTCCTGCGACCAAAGCCAAAACGCTAAACTTAGAATCCGACATTAGCGCCGAACAAGCAGTTAAATTGATCGTCGAAAATACCTTAAACCATATTTTGCCGAATACTGCCGCGATTGCAGATGGTGTCGCTGAAGCCGATCATATTCATCAAGCGCGTGTCGGTTTGCGCCGCTTACGCTCTGCTTTAAAACATTTTTCAAATTGGTCAACACAGATTGATCCAACTTGGGAAAATGAATTGGCAGAACTTTTTAGGGCTTTGGGACAATCACGTGATCATGATGCGATTCAGGATTCCGTGATTCCACTGATCAAACAAAGCTGTGATTTTGAATTTCCTCTTAGTGCTGAAATAGATTCCAATATCGCTAAGCTTTTCAGTGCGGCTAAAACAACACAGCTATTCTTATCGTTATTCAGTTTTAGCTATAGTGATCATGAGTCTAAGACCAAATTATCAAAGCAAGTGGCTAAAAGTTTGAGCAAGCTTTTTCATAAAATTTTAGAAGATACGGCTCAGTTTTCTACGCTTGCAATTGAAGAACAGCATCGTACTCGTAAGCGTATCAAGCAATTACGTTATTGCATCGACTTTATTTCAGGGCTTTATCCTGAAAAAGAGGTTCAGCAATTTCTAAATAAACTTGAGCCAATTCAGGAATATTTAGGTTTTTATAATGATCTCTTTGTGGCGGAGCAGGTCTTTGAACAACAGGCAGCAGAACAACCACGATTTTTATTTGCACTCGGTTGGGTAAAAGCACAACAACCTCATGTCGCAAAGAAAGCTAATAAAAAATTACAGCATTTATCGCCTAAAGATATTTTCTGGAAATAGCAATCTCTACTCAAACCCAAATACTGATTAGTATAAATCTCCTCTAACCCCTCTTTGAAAAAAAGAGGGGAATGAAAAGCTACACTTCACAAGAAATTATCAAATCTTACCGATATTTACCAAAAATCTTCCATGTCCCATTATCAGCAATCGGATCACTATAACTATCATTACGCTGCTTACGTGGCTTATCCCGTGCATCCACCAATTTAAAATGTGGCTCAACACTTAAAATCATACCATTCATATAAAAACGGGTGCGTGTATACTCAGTTTGCCCATGTTGAAATACATAAGTCCGTAAATCAATAAACTCACGATGTGCCACCAACGCGGCAGTATCATCACTGCCTAACCATTCCTGCATTGCAAAAATCTGATCGGTCTCAAATTGCCCACATTTTTCGAGCAAAGCAGCTACACCACGAAAAGTTTTAGATTCTTTAGCCCGTGTTTTATTAATTCGAATACGATCGACATGAAAGAAAAACAGTGGCAGATTTAAATGGCTCGGTAAATGAATGGCATCCACCACGCCATCCTCCATAAAAGGCTGACAGAGTTGCTGTGCCCTTTCAATCAAAGGTTGCCATTGTCGGTAGTATTCATCGACCTCATCCTTTAAACCATAATAAATCGGCAAACCTTCGACATGCTCTAAATATTGGGGTGGATGAATATGTTGGCGTAGTAAGGCAATATCAGTTTTAAGACTTTGAATTGCAATCGCATCTTGCATAGTGATTATTCTAATTACTTAGGCTATTTTAGATTAAGCCAAAGGTTTAGTTTCGACAAGGCTTTGTCTATAATATTGTGTCTTATTTGTTGTTGGGAAAAATCATGTCTCAAAAAATTAATGCCACTGATGTGACAGAAGAAGAAGCTTTAAATGCAGTATTTTTTGAGCGTGCGGATGAATTTATTAAACAAGCCAATGAGTTTTGCCGCCCACAAAAAGGGCAACAACCGAAGCCAGAAGATTTACGTGCGCAAGTGAGTGCTGCGATGTTATTTGGCACAGCTCGCTTTAATACGTGGGTCGCAGCCAATAACTTTAAAGATGGCAATGAAATGCGTGATGCCAAAGAGCAAGTCATGTCTTATCTGCTGCAACAATTCCAAATGATGTTAGAAGATAATTTTGACGAATATTGCGAGCAGTTTGAAAATTATCTACGTTTCCGTAAAAATGAAGATTTTCATACGCACAAACACGATCACGAATGATCTAAGTTCAAAAAGAAAGCCACCTAAGAGTGGCTTTCTTTTTCTGTTTATTTTAAATCTTGGACTTTACCATATTGGTCAGCCATCACTTCAACAAACTGATCTAGCTTGATATATTTCTTAATCACAGCATCTACATCTGCCTTGGTCAGTTTTGCAAGCGCTTGATCTCGCTCAGCACGATCCATCAAGGTTTTATTACGCTCTAACTGTCCTGTAAGCATTTTATGAATATTTCGTTCATCTTCTAATGAAGTCACGCGCTTCTTCATAATATCGGCTTTGGCTGCTTCAACCTCTTGTTCAGTCACGCCTTTGCTTAGCAAATCAGTTAATACTTTATGAACAGATTGAGAAACTTGATCAGAACGACCAGCTGTATAATTCGCAGTAATACTAATTGATCCACTATTGGTATCGGAATCTAGATCAAGATTGCTTCCAAATCCATAAACAAGTGCATTTTTCTCACGTAATTCCTGCGCCAAACGAGAAGACAACTGCGAGTTACCCATAATATGGCTAAGGATAATGAGTGCAGGAGCATCCTGATGGTAAGCACCTACAGGAATCGTCAGGATACTTTGATAACTACCAAACTCACGTTGCTCAGATAGTGCATGGACTTTTTCAGCTTTGAAAGCAACATAAGGAGAAGTAATTTTTTGGTACGGCTGTTTGGTTTTCCACTGTCCAAATGCTTTCTGTAGTGTGTTTTGCATTTTTTTAGGATCGAAATCACCTGTCAGTGCGATTTGCGCATGATTAGTGACAAAGAATTGATCATAGAATTGCTTAACCTGTGCTTGCGTCGCTTCATTTAACTGCTTCTTGGCAAACTCTGGTTCAAAGTGATAACGCAAATCACCTGGTTGATAGGTTTCAAGTAATCGAGCCAAGGTCATTGAGGCAACAATCGCAGGTTCAGTATACGGTCGATCTAATGCAGATAAGCTTTGATTTTTCGCTAAATCAAATTCTGATTGTGCAAATTTAGGCTGCTTCATGACATCAATAATAAAGTTTAAGAAATCTTCAAATTTGTCTTTTTTTGCCTGAATCCCAATCGTCAAACCATTACCATTTGAAGTGATAGATGCTCCACCACTTGCTGCAATCGCTTTATCTGTAATTTCTTGCAATGTATGTTTTTCAGAACCACGCAGCATCAAATAACTGCTTAAATCTAAGGTCACCCCTTTGCCAAACAGTGATTTCTCAGTACCAAAATCTAGGCTAATGGTGGCATAGGTTTTATCATCACGTGTTGTGGTTGGAAATAAAGCATAGCGAATACCATTCTTTAACTCACCACGTTGTATTTTTTGCTCATGTTTCTGTAACTGCTGCGCAGACTGTGCAACAAACTGAGTGACTTCTTGTTGATAAATCGCAACATCTTTTAAGGGTTCAGGCTTTTCGGCACTTTGGTCTAAGGTTTTAGGTTTATCTTGTGCCTTGAGTGTCATCGCTTTCTTTTGATCTTCAGGCGTAGGCTGAATATCTCCCGAAATACGATGAGATGACACTAAAAATTGTTTCAATGTTTGATTTGCATCATTCAATTTTAAATCTTGAATAGCTTGTAAATCTTTGAAGTACTGATCCCATTGTCCGTGTGAAGACACTGCATAATCACTAAGGCGAGAACCCAAAGCAACAGCATCATTTGCAATCGTATCAGCAGTATTTTGAGTAATGGTTTTGATACGTTGTAGTTCTGCATCCGTAAATGCTTGGCTATTCTCGACGCCTTCAACCAAGGCATCATCGACTTTCTTCGCATCATGATTCGGCGCATACACCGCACCCATAAAGACCAAATTAAAATCTTGGTCTAACCATGTTGTCGATTGCACAGCCGTACTCACCCCTGTTTCCACCATGCTCTTATACAGCGTACCACTAGGCTGCATGGTATACAGTGCTGGCGCAAGTGCTAATGCTGGTTGTAGTTGCGTATTTTTTCCATTCATATAAATGTGGAATTTAGCGAGGTCGCTGCCCTTTTGCACCGTGAATTTACGCTGCTCAATCTTACTTGAATCTAAGACTGGAACTTGAACGGGTGCAGGCACAGTACGTGCAGGAATCGGACTAAAATATTGATCAATTTTATTCAGTACTTCTGCTTTATCAAATTTACCCGAAATCACCATCACAGCGTTATTGGGTGCATACCATGTTCTATAAAACTGATTCAACTCATTCATCTGGATGGATTTTAATTCTGGTAAATCCCCAATCGGCAGTCGACCTAAATATTGATTGCCATAGGCAGCTTTCCACATCTGGTCCATCAATACTGCAAACGGTTGATCCATACGAATTTCACGTTCACGTTTTACAATTTCAATTTCAGAAGGGACAAATTTTTCTTGTAACACCAATTTATCCATACGCTCAGATTCGAGGTATAAAATTTCATTCAGTGCATTTTTTTCAGGACGAACAATATTTAAGTATTTGGTTGAATAATAATCGGTACTGGCATTGGTCATTAACGTGAATTGATCCAAGCGACGCTGAAATTCCTCACCTTTGACATTTTGTGTGCCTTTAAAAGCCAAATGTTCGAGTAAATGAGCAAGACCACCTTTCCCTTTAGGATCATTCAGTGAGCCTGTTAAGTACACCGTATTGACATAAACTTTGTTTTCTTTATCGTTTGGCGCAAGGATAACTCTGAAACCATTATCTAATTTGTATTCTTCAATATTTTTTTCACTTTTTACGAGTACTGTCTGAGACCAAGACGTTGCACTCAACCCAATCAAACAAAGTGAGAGCGTAAGCTGCTTAAACCGCATTAACATAGATTATCCAAGTTTTTTTGGTGATTTAAATAAAAACAACAAGCTATACTAGATAATGGTTTAAATTTTTAATAGTTATGTTTTGAAAAAAGCTGTGTATTTAAACAGCTTTTTTCTATGTTTTTATAGCGGTTTAGTTACAATTTAAATTTCAAGTTCAGCTTGCATATATAGTTTTGCATAACCTGAGATTTCAATGCGTTGTTCAGACTCAATCACACAGTCTAAAATCCCACCTCTCGCAGATGCCTGATAAGCAACAAGTTGGGTTTGATCAAGTTTTTCAGCCCATAAAGGTGCAATTGCAGTATGAATCGAACCTGTGACAGGGTCTTCATTAATCCCAATTGCAGGGGCAAAATAACGAGATACGCAATCAAACTGACCTTCTCCTCTCGCTGTAATAGCAACATCAGGTTGAGAAGCTGTAATCGCAGTACGTCGTTTCCCTAATTGTTTTAATTTTTCAAAATTAGGTTGTTCATTTAAGACATCATCTATGGTTTCATATTCAACAATATAAGCCTGCGCATTCAAATAAACTGCTTTAAATGGCTTGGTTAAACCATCCCGCAGTTCTTGAGGATATTCAGACACAAGCTCAGCCTTTCGAATAGGAAAATTCATTTTAATCTTGCCATCTGCCGCTTGGCTAACCACAAAAATTCCCAAATCGCGCACATGGAATTGAATGGTTTTTGCCATCGTAAAATCTTTAAATAAAACGAAAGCACTCGCTAGTGTGGCATGCCCACAAAATGCAACTTCATCTGTTGGTGAAAACCAACGAATCTCATAATTTCCATCATCTATAGTCTTAACAAAAGCTGTCTCGGAAAGGTTATTTTCTAATGCGATATTTTGCATTAAGTTTTCATCTAACCATTGCTCTAACACAATGACTGCCGCAGGATTACCTTTAAATAGTTCTTGGGTAAAAGCATCAACTTGATACATCTTCATGACATGAGACTCTAAATATTTTTCAGCCATTTTGAACTTTTGGTCTATCAATGGTAGATACAGATTTTTCTAAATTAACGATACAGTGCATGTTTATGAGAGCAAAGAATCATGCTAAACCAACATTCAGTCCATCATATTCAAAGAACAAAAAGGGCGTTACTTAAACACCCTTCTCTTTAGCTCGCTTTCGTTTAGTCTTCCATATGATGAATAATAGCTTGACCAAATTCGGAACAACGTAACAAGGTTGCATTCGTCATTAAACGCTCAAAATCATAAGTGACCGTTTTCGCTTCGATAGCACCAGAAATACCTTTGATAATGAGATCAGCAGCTTCTGTCCACTCCATATCACGCAACATCATCTCGGCAGACAGGATAATCGAGCCAGGATTGACTTTATCTTGCCCTGCATATTTTGGTGCAGTTCCATGAGTCGCTTCATAGACCGCAATTGCACCACCAATATTGGCACCTGGTGCAATACCGATTCCACCGACTTCAGCAGCAAGTGCATCAGAAATATAATCACCATTTAAGTTCAATGTTGCAATAACTGAATAATCGACAGGACGCATTAGAATTTGTTGCAAGAACGCATCGGCAATTACATCTTTAATGATGATGTCTTTCCCATTTTTCGGGTTTTTGATTTTTACCCACGGTCCACCATCTAGCAACTCGCCACCGAAACGCTCAATCGCAAGTTCATAGCCCCACTCTTTGAACGCACCTTCGGTATATTTCATAATATTACCTTTGTGAACCAAGGTCACAGAAGGTTTATCATTATCAATCGCAAACTGAATGGCTTTGCGCACTAGACGCTGTGTACCTTCTTTTGATACAGGCTTAATCCCAATACCACATCCTTCAGAAAAACGAATCTTGGTCACGCCCATTTCTTCTTTTAGAAATTTAATGACTTTTTTGGCTTCTTCCGAATCTGCTTTCCACTCAATCCCTGCATAAATATCTTCTGAGTTTTCACGGAAGATCACCATGTCAGTTGATTCAGGGTGTCGAACAGGTGAAGGAACTCCTTTAAACCAACGTACTGGACGCACACAGACATATAAATCAAGTTCTTGGCGTAATGCAACGTTCAAAGAACGAATACCACCACCAACAGGTGTGGTTAAAGGCCCTTTAATGGAAACAATAAACTCACGTAGAGCGTCAAAAGTTTCTTCTGGCATATAACTGCCATAAATTTTGTCTGCTTTTTCACCACAATAGACTTCCATCCATTCAATTGAACGTTTGCCACCGTAAGCTTTTAATACCGCAGCATCTACTACTGCTTTCATAGCTGGTGTAATATCCACACCAATACCATCACCTTCAATAAAAGGGATGATTGGATGATTTGGAACATTCAGTGACAGGTCTGCATTTACTGTGATTTTGTCACCATCTGCAGGAACCACGATCTTCTGATAACCCATTTTGCAGGTTCTCCCTCATGTATTTAGCGATTATCACTATGCCTTCTATGGCATACTTTCGTTTTTATTGCATGAAACAGTTTAGTTCAAAATAGGTTTTTTTGAGATTTATACGGGAAATAACAACATTTTCCGATTAAATAAAAGCCTTTATTGTTATGATGCCGCCCATAGCCAAAGCAGTATACTCATATGAAAATAGTTGTATTTAATAAACCTTTTGACGTTTTGTCACAGTTCCGTGAGGATGAAGCACATTTAACTGTTTCACACTTTATTAAAGACCCTGAACTTCGTATTGCAGGTCGTTTAGATCTAGATTCTGAAGGTCTCATGTTTCTTACCGATCATGGGGGGCTAAATCAGTATATTACCCATCCAGACAACAAGAAATACAAGACCTATCTTGCACAAGTCGATGGTGATGTTACTGAAGAAGCCATTGAACAGCTGCAAAAAGGTGTGGAACTTGCAGATGGTATGACTTTACCTGCCAAAGCACGTAAAGTAGATCAGCCAGAGTGGTTATGGGAACGTAATCCACCTGTACGTTATCGTGCCAGTATTCCAACCACTTGGATCGAACTACAAATCTGTGAAGGACGTAACCGCCAAGTCCGCCGTATGACTGCTGCTGTTGGTTTTCCGACTTTACGTTTGATTCGTACTCAAATTGGTTCGATTGATGTCGTTAAACTTGGTTTAAAACCTGGTGAACAAATCGAAATCGAACCATTGCTTTATCCTGACTTTAAAGATGTTCCTGCAGACAAGCCATATGAAGGACGTTCTTTTGCGAAAAAGCCATCCAAAAAACCTCATTTCTCTCGTGCAAAAGATAAAGCACGTGAGGAAAAAGGCGAAGCACCTTTTAAAGGGAAGAAAAAAGCAGGCGGTGGTACGACTCGTATCTGGCAAACAGATGATGTGGATAAGCCACGTCGTAAAACCAATGGTACGACTCGTCCAAATACCAAAGCACCTCGCGGCCGTAACCGAAATGGTCGTTAAGATTTAGTAATATAATCAAAGCTCACGTAAGTGGGCTTTTTTCATCAATTTTTGCTCTTGTGACTGTATTTTAATCAGCTAAAAAATAGATAATTTATCTAGTATATTCTTCTAATGAAAATGCTTTTGATATTAATAAACCTTTCAACACTTCTTTCCTCTTTAGATAGATTAAATACATCATCCAAATTTTCTAAGGTAACGTTGATTACAACAATAAGATGTGTCTTTAGACCTCAGTTCTAGTTAACTTTAATCTTGATATCCTACTGTCACTTTTTTAAGAATGTCGTTAGTTCAAAAGAAAACAAAAAAGTCGATGCCTAAGCACCGACTTTTCTATATTACCAACTCAAGAATGAGCAATAATTTATTTTAAACAGCAGCAAGAATTGTATTGAATGTCGTACTTGGACGCATGACTGCATTTACTTTATCTGCATCAACGGCGTAGTAACCACCAATATCAACTGCTTTACCTTGCACTTCTGCAAGCTCAGCAGCAATCTTTTGCTCGTTTTCAGCCAATTCTTTAGCCAGTGGTGCAAACTTCGCTTTCAACTCAGCATCTTCATCTTGCGCAGCAAGTGCTTTAGCCCAATACAGTGCTAGATAGAAATGGCTACCACGGTTGTCAAGCTCGCCTGTACGACGTGATGGAGACTTGTCATTATCGAGTAATATACCCGTTGCTTGATCAAGCGTCTTCGCCAACAACTTCGCACGAGCATTGTCTTCTTTAATTCCCATGTCTTCTAAAGAAACGGCAAGTGCAAGGAATTCACCAAGCGAGTCCCAACGCAAGTGGTTTTCTTCAACCAATTGTTGAACATGCTTAGGTGCTGAACCGCCTGCACCAGTCTCATACATACCACCACCCGCCATTAACGGAACGATTGATAGCATTTTCGCAGAAGTACCCAATTCCATAATCGGGAACAAGTCAGTGAGATAGTCACGTAAAATGTTACCAGTTACAGAAATCGTATCTAAACCACGTGCTACACGTTCAAGTGTATAACGCATCGCACGGACTTGAGACATGATTTGAATATCAAGACCTGAAGTATCATGATCTTTTAAGTATTTTTGTACTTTCTTGATCAATTCATTTTCATGTGGACGATAAGAATCAAGCCAGAAGATTGCAGGCATACCTGAATTACGCGCACGAGCAACAGTAAGTTTTACCCAATCACGAATCGGAGCATCTTTCACCTGACACATACGCCAAATATCGCCCTCTTCAACGTTTTGAGACATCAACACTTCACCAGTCTCTAGATCAGTGATGTTGGCAATACCTGCTTCTGGGATCTCAAAAGTCTTGTCATGCGAACCGTATTCTTCAGCTTTTTGCGCCATCAAACCGACATTGGGTACTGTACCCATCGTTTTCGGATCGAAATTACCATTCCACTTACAGAAATTGATCATTTCCTGATAGATACGTGCGAATGTTGATTCAGGCATTACAGCTTTACAGTCATACTGCTTACCATCTGCACCCCACATTTTACCGCCACCACGAATCATTGCAGGCATAGATGCATCAACGATCACGTCATTAGGTGAATGGAAGTTAGTGATACCTTTAGCTGAATCTACCATTGCAAGTGCAGGACGATGTTCCTGACACGCATGTAAGTCTTCAATGATTTCTTCACGTAACGAGGTCGGAAGAGTTTCTATTTTCTCGTAGAGACCTGCCATACCGTTATTGACGTTAATACCTAACTCATCAAATAACTTACCGTGTTTTTCAAATGCTTCTTTATAGTAAATCTTGACACAGTGACCAAAAACGATTGGATGTGAAACTTTCATCATCGTTGCTTTTACATGCAATGAGAACAAAATGCCTGCTTCACGACAATCTTCAAGCTGCTTTTCATAAAACTCGCAAAGTGCTTGTTTACTCATAAACATTGAATCAATGATTTCAGCATCTTGCAACGCAACTTTTTGCTTAAGAATGATGCTGTTACCGTTTTTAGTAATCAACTCCATTTTTACATTACGTGCGCGATCAAGTGTCATCGACTTTTCGCCATGATAGAAGTCACCTTCTTCCATATGCGAAACGTGAGTTTGCGACCACTGCTTCCACTCACTCATTGAATGTGGATGCTTTCTAGCGTAGTTCTTAACTGCGGCAGGAGCGCGGCGATCAGAGTTACCTTCACGTAATACAGGATTTACAGCTGAACCCAAACACTTGCCATAGCGAGTTTTGATCGCTGTTTCTTCTTCAGTTGTTGGGTTTTCTGGATAATCAGGGATTGCATAGCCCTTCGCTTGAAGCTCTTTAATGCATGACATTAACTGAGCAACTGAAGCACTAATATTTGGAAGTTTGATAATATTGGTATCTGGATCTTGTGTGAGACGACCTAGCTCCGCAAGGTTGTTCGTCACTTTCTGCTCATCACTTAGATATTCCGTGAATTCAGCGAGCACGCGTACAGCCACTGAGATGTCACTTTTCACAATCTCAATGCCAGCAGGCTTAGTAAAGGTCTCAATGATCGGCAGCAGTGAGTAGGTCGCTAAAAGCGGTGCCTCGTCAGTCAGTGTGTAAATGATTGTTGACTTTCCACCAGCCATTATATTGCCCCTTGTGTTAGATTAAGTTTCTAGGGGCTAAAAAAGGCTTCGCCCCCTGCAAACCAGTTTGCTTAAATTAGCGTGAGAGTATCAGTCCTGATCGCATCTCAGTCAACGCAATATCCAGTGATAACGACATTTCGCTACGAAATAGTAGGGGCAAGTTCAAGTATTCGCCCCTGCGAACCAGTTTGCTCAATTAAAACTTGAGATTATCAGTATTCATGCTGCTCTCGTCAACGTAATATACTGTATAACGACATTTCGTTAAGAAATACCAAAAATATGTATTGTTTATCAGGGTGAAATATTGCTTTGTGTAATTTCATCTGCTCAATAAGCATGCTGTTACCGATATCAAAAATTTAGTCAGAATTGCGCTTTTTATCAGATGAGCCCGAGAATAAATTGTTCGTCGTTTCATAACAAAAATAAGGTCAGCTATGAGAATCGGTGTATGAAGCTTATTGGTATTTCACCTTACGAGTGATAACGCTCATTCTCATTGAGATAGAGAATATTTTTAGAGGGCACTAGGCATCGCTAAAATCTCAACAGACCCTAGGTAGAATCAGTTTAAATGCCACACCTTCTGTTTGATTTTCAACTTCGACTGAACCACCATGCAATTGCATAATTGATTTTACAATCGCCAGACCCAAGCCACCTGTTTGAGTCCTTTTGTGCCGACTTTCATCGACTTGATAAAAGCGGTCAAATAAATGTGATAGATGTTTTTCATCAATAAATACGTTATGTGTAACAATTTTGATCACACAATCAGCATCATTCTGTTTTACCTCCAATGTAATCTCGCCTCCTTCTTTTCCATGTAAAACAGCATTACTCATTAAATTTGCAATTGCTCGCTGTATCCATATTTCATTTGCAACGATATTAAAATCATCCATGACATGGATCACTAATGACATCTCCCTTTCATCAATTAGACAATCAAAATAATCCGTAATATTTTTAATGAGTTGTTTTAGATTCACAGATTTTTTGTCTAATCCATATTCACGATGTTCTGAACGTGCAATAAAAAGCATACTTTCAATCAGTTTAGTCAGACGTTCATACTCTTCTAAATGCGAATACAATAGATTCTCTAATTCATCTGTTGTGCGAGCATGGGATAACATAATCTGTGTTTGCCCCATCAGGTTATTGAGTGGAGTTCTCAACTCATGTGCAATGTCTTCTGAAAACTGCGCTAGTTTTTGATAATCGTCCTGAATTTTATCGAGCATTTGATTCATTGCATGGCTGAGTTGTTGCACCTCAACATTGGTGGACTCTACCTCAATGCGATGATTTAATTTTTGTACATTGATTTTACTGGTCTCTGCGATCAAAACACGCATGGAACGGAACAAATAATGCCCCACCATAAAACCTAACAAACTGGATAACACGATACCTAAGCCACTATAAAATGCGACTTTCCAAAAATATTGACTGAGTATCTGATTCGCTCCATACCACTGCTGCCCTGCAATCAATTGATAATCTTGATTGCCAAACTGAATCGATTTGAAAGCAAAACGTGTTGTTGGATGATGCGTTGTATTATTGTGGTATTGAATTTGCGGAGAATAATTCAACCTAGGAATTTTAATATTTAAAGGATTAATCCGAATCAAGTCTTTGTTTGATTCTTTGACAATAAAAATACTGTCTTCATGCCCCACCATATTTTCATAAAGTTTTGGATATTTTCCTAATATATGAATGGTATGAGCATCGGTCAAAAAGACCTCCATCCGCTTGATACGAGCAGTTAATGCTTTGTCCTGTTGGGTATAAACCATTTCACGAAAGCTTTGATAAGACAAACCGCCAATACTGATAAAAACAACACAAGAAATCAGACTAAAAGCAATACTTAAACGTGAAGCTAAGGATAGTCTATTCATGATTTTCATTGTGTAAATCGACCTTATAGCCCATACCTCTAACGGTATAAATCAGCTTGGGAGCAAAATGATCATCAATCTTGGCTCTTAATCGGCGTATAGCGACATCTACCACATTGGTATCCGTCTCAAAGTTAATATTCCACACCATTGAGGCAATTTGTGTCCGTGTCAGCACTTCACCCCGATGCTGAATTAATAATTGCAGTAACACAAATTCTTTAGCCGTTAAATCAATTTTACTGTCTGCACGATAGACTTCTCGACTGAGTCGGTTCAAACTCAAATTCGCAATCTGATAAATTTCTTTTTCAACATTTGGCACACGGCGCAATAAGCTCTTGATTCGTGCCAATAACTCGACATAAGAAAAGGGTTTAATGAGGTAATCATCAGCCCCCAACTCCAAACCCCTGACTCGATCGAGTACATGGTCTTTTGCCGTGAGCATTAACACAGGCATTTTTGAAAAGGTTCGTAACGTCTGCAAAACATGCCAACCATCCAATTTCGGTAACATGACATCTAAAATCAGCAAATCAAATGCTTCGGCTTGCAAACGTGATAATCCATCTATGCCATCTTTTGCAATGGCACAGGTATATCCAGATTCTTGTAATCCCTTCGCTAAAAACTGCGCAATTTTGGATTCATCTTCAATAATTAAAATATGCATAGCACATTTTAACCCTGTTTAGTCACCTGAAAAATTACAAATCGGTAATCTAATTGTCATCATGCCAAGATTCATTTCTTCCTACCATGTATTGAGGAAATTAAGATTTTTATCACCAAGTATTCCTCTACTGATTTGGGAAAATTGAATATGGACAAAGTATTTACTCGCTTCGCATTTTCATCTTTTTTACTGGCAACTGTATCCGTAAGCTATGCTCAGGAAACGAATCATGCGGGGTATTATGTCTCGGCAAAAGTTGCTGCAGCTAAACTCAAAGCGGACAATATGGAAACTAGTTTACGTCCGGGTATTGGTCAATTTGTTGCAGGCGATGAAAAGAAAAACTTAACCAATGCATCACTTGGTTTTGGTTATGACTTTGGTAATGGCTGGCGCACGGAAGGTGAATACACCTTCAAAAATGATGCGGAATTTACCAGCGGTTCAAGCAACTTTCCGACCAGTTTTAATCATCACAAAGTAGATACTCAGCGTTTGATGCTAAATGCTTACCGTGATTTTGAAGTTTTAAACAATGTGGCGATATATGGCAATCTTGGCTTAGGTGTTGCTCATATCGAATCTTCAGGTTGGCAAGGCAACATATCTCGTCAATATCTTGCCAATACCGATACTCAGCTAGTGTATAGCGTAGGTGCAGGTGCAAGCTACAAAGCCATTCCAAACTTAAATCTTGATTTAGGTTATCGCTATGTCGATTTGGGCAAGGCTGAGAGTGGTTTAAATAACTTTGCCAATGCTCGTGGTCTACAAGATGAACAGATGAAAGCACATCTATATTCAAGCGAGTTTTATTTAGGTGCGAGATATTCATTCTAACAAGCATAAGCAAGGCACTGATCGACAGTGCCTTTTTAATACTCGGCAGGTGAATCTTTACAGATGTATTTCAGTATCTGATCACAACGTGCCTTCTACCGTTTATCTAAACGCTCATTTGGAGTTGGTACATGTATAAGTTTCTAACCGCAGCCACACTATTTTATTCAAGTGCAGTTTTTGCAGCCAATGCGAATCCGCTCAGTGTTCATGTACTTAACTTGGAGAATGGTCTGCCTGCTGCTAATGTGAGTGTGACTTTAGCCGTGCAACAAAAAGATAAATGGGTAGAAATCAATCAAGCTAAAACAGATCATAACGGACGAATTACTGCGCTCTCCCCAACTCAACAAAAATTAGTTACTGGGATTTATAAAGTGACCTTTAAAACAGGCGAATGGTTTCAACAGAACCAACAAAGTTCATTTTTCCCAGAAGTTCCTGTCATTTTTGAAGTCGATGGAACTGTTCCTCATTACCATATTCCTTTACTGCTCAGCCCGTATGGTTATTCCACCTACCGAGGCAATTGACAAAAAAGACGCTCATTCTGAGCTAATGCTAATCAGTTAAGTATTTTCAATCCTCCCCTTGCGGAGCGATGCTTCTCACCTTTTTCAAAGGAGGGAGTTTTTCGGAATTCAATACAGTGTTGAATTCAATGCTGTTCCCCTCTTTTTCAAAGAGGGGTTAGGGGAGATTTATTAATCAGTAGCTTAACTGATCAGCATTACTCATTCCGAGCCTCTTTTCTAACCACTTAGCAACTCAGCCAACGGTCAACTTTATGCTGATCTTCAACTTTTAACTCAACTGTCGTTAATGCGTTTTCACCTGCTTGCAATTCAAATTGCAAAAACTCATCACGGCGGAATGCATAAACCGTAAATGAACCTTGTTGTTTCGCATACTTCGCTAAAAGTTTCTCCGATGCTTTTACGCCATCAATTGCAATAATCACATCATTTGCGGATAAACCAGCCTGTGCAGCAGCACTATCACGACGAACATGTTGTAAGACAACACCTTCGGTTTTATCCGTTACTTTTAACCCAAACGGCAAAGCTTTATCATTTTTAAGCGTATAGCTCAAACCAAATTCTGGGAATAATTGATCTAAAGGCAATTCATCGGTGGTATTGATCAAATGATTAATTTGCTCTAGCCAATTATCACCCGTCAATTGGTTACATAAATCGAAAATAGTACGTTCATTGACTTGAATTCCCTTTTGAGTATTTTCGTATAAACAACGCATTAAGGCATCTAAGTTCGAACCACGTAAGCGTAAACCCAAATCTAAGCAAAGTGCGACTAAACTGCCTTTATTATAGTAACTTGTGCCTGCATTATTCGAGTTTTCATCCTGACGATAGAATTTAATCCATGCATCAAAACTCGATTCTGAAACGGACTGAATACAACGCCCTGGGTTTTGCAAATAACGATCAATTTGCGCTTTGAGTAGCTCTAGATATGATTTCTGAGAAATCACGCCACTACGCAATAAAATCAAGTCATCATAATAAGAGGTGAAACCTTCAAAAATCCAAAGCAAAGAGGTATAACTTTCTTTGTTTAAGTCATAATTGACGAAGTTTTCAGGACGAATAAACTTCACTAACCATGAATGAAAATATTCATGACTACAAAGACCTAAGAAACGTTGATAATCTTTAGAAGGTTCTTCTGCTTCATCTGCTTTCGGTAAATCATCACGTGGTGTAATCAAACTGGTACTATTACAATGCTCTAGACCACCATAACTATTGCCCGTTGCCATCGTCATAAAGGTATAGTTTTGGAATGGTGCAGAACCGAACATGTCAATTTCAGTCTGACAAATCTTTGCCATATCAGCTTGTAAACGCGTCAGATTCGTTGTGTGTTTACCTGAGATGACAAATTCATGTGGAATACCATTCGCTTCAAAGCTGAAACGGCTTTGCTCTGCCAATTCAAATGGACTATCAATCAATTGATCGTAGTTCTCAGCTTTTAGAGTAAAACGTCCTTTGACTAAACTTTTTGAGCTTAAACCCGTCGCAATTTGGAAATGCTTTAACTCAGCAGGTAAAAATAATTCAACTTCACACGGCGCGTGTTCTTGATCTTGTAAACCTAAGCAAACACAAGCAGGATTGACATATAAACGAGTTTGATCGACATACGCACCACGTACTGACAAATCATAAGCATAGACATCATATTCAACTGTAATCAGTTCATGGTCATTATTGAATAAGCGCCAGCGATTTTTTTCTGTTTTTTTAATGCTGAGCAACCGCCCTGCTTCATCTGATGCTTTTACCGATTCAATATGTTTTGAAAACTCTCGAATCAAATAACTGCCAGGAATCCATGTTGGTAACCAAAGCTCTTGGTTTGGATTGGCAAGAAAACGAAGCGTGACATGAATAAGATGTTGGCGATAATCGTCAAACTCAATTTGATAGTGCAACATAGTTTTAGATCATAAAAATAGGAACGGTTTCACACAGCTTAGCATTTTTTTACAAAGTCATGCGCAGATGTCTTAATTGTTGGCAAAAGTTGCTGGATTCTGCAACAAAAAAGTCATAGCATGCTTTTTTTCGCTTTTCGTGCCATTGGATCGGCTGCACAAGGTGTTCTCGTGAAATTTTTCCTCTCTCTCTTTACATTGTTTAGTCTGTTATGTGCTAACCTTACACATGCCAATTTACTCAATATCGCCCCTGAAACAGTTGAAGCACAAGCTTGGTCGATTGTAGATGCTCAATCTGGGCAAATTATTGCTGAGCATAATAGTCATGCTCAACGTGCGCCCGCCTCATTAACCAAGATGATGGTGGCTTATATTGCTTTAAAAGAAATTGAAGCAGGTAAATTACGTAAAGAAGAAGTACTCACTGCAACACCTGTCGTCAGTACAGTGATGTGGGATGAATCACAGATGTATTTAAAGGCTGGTGAACAAATTTCGGTTGATCAGCTTTTGGCTGGCTTAATTGTGATGTCTGCCAATGATGCGGCGGTTACGCTTGCTGAAAAAATTTCGGGTAGCGTTCCACAATTCGTGGCGCGTATGAACAAAGAAGCGCAAGCTTTAGGGATGAAAGATACCCATTTTAGTAATCCTGCTGGCATTACCATGGCAGACCATTATTCCACGGCGGCTGATATTAGTCTGTTAGCAAAAGCGATTGTGAAACAAACGCCTGAATATTTACATTATTCAAAAATGCCAAGCTTTAGTTATAACCAACGCTTCCATCGTGCAACCAACCTTGCATTGAAAATGGATCCAACAGCAGATGGTTTAAAAACAGGTTATACCAAGGCAGCAGGTTATAACTTAGCATTAACAGCAGAACGTCCGACACAAAATCCACATGTCGATAAACGTCGTCTAATTGTTGTGGTACTTGGTACACCTAGCGCAGTCAAGCGTGCCGAAGTCGCCCATAAATTAATGAATTTAGCCTATACCTATACCCGTGATGAAGAAGTCATCCCGAAACAAAGGCTGATTGCTGAGCTTCCAGTCATTAAATCAACCTTGAAAATATTTAAAGTTGAAACACAACAACCCACAATCGTGACAACATCTCTATACGATCAAGCGACACCAATTGATTTAAATAGTTTTGATTTACTCACACAGCGCATTCATTTGATTGATACAAATCAACAAGTTAAAACAGTTGAACCCATTCAAACGACCAATACACACGTCAACATCAAACTCAATGAGCAACATTTAACAGCACCATTAACCCAAGTCATGAGCTTGGCAACCGTGACGGTTTATCAAAATAACCAACTCATCCGTAGCTTACAGATTGAAAATAATGTGCAAATTGAAGAAGCCAATATCTTTCAAAAAATTATGATTTGGTTGACTGGTCTATTTTCATTTCTTTCAACCAATGATGTAAAAGCCGCTAAGCTTTACCCATTAAATCAAGGGTAAAAGACCAACTGTTTTTATCAAGATTAACCATACAATCTAGAAAAAAGGATGGCATAATCCAACCATCCTTTCACAAAAATAATTAGGTTAATCATGAGCAAAACCTTACATCATATCGTGATTGTGGGCGGTGGCGCAGGTGGTTTAGAGCTTGCGACACAACTCGGCGAACGTTTTGGCAGGAAAAATAAAGCCAAAATTACGCTCGTTGACCAAAACCTCACACATATATGGAAACCACTGCTTCACGAAATTGCCGCCGGCTCTCTCAATCCTCACGAAGAACAAACCAACTATTTTGCTCACGCAGAGAAACACGATTTTGAGTTCATTCTCGGAACTTTAATCGAGGTAGATAAAAACCAAAAGCAAATTACCATTTCCCCTCCTCAACTCTCTAAAGAACATATCCCTGTTATACAAAATTTAAGTTATGACACACTCATCCTCGCTGTCGGTTCTGTATCGAATGACTTCGGTACTGAGGGTGTACGTGAACATTGCCATTTCTTAGATAGCCGCAAACAAGCCGATATCTTTCAACAAGATTTGTTCCACCTCTATATTGAAGCGCAGAACCAAGCAACTGAGCGTGCCTTAAATATTGGTATTGTTGGTGCAGGTGCGACAGGTGTTGAATTAGCGGCTGAACTGATTGAAACCACGAAGAACTTTTATCGCTATGGGTTAAAGAAAATTAATCCGAAGCAAGTTAAGATTACCTTGATCGAAGCCTCAGATCGTATCTTGCCTGCACTCAATGAAAAAACGGCTGCACATAGTACGAAACAATTACAAAAAATGGGCATCGACATTCTGACGCAACATAAAGTGCAAAAAGTCGATGAATCAAATGTCTATTTTAGCAATGGTCATGTCTTGCATTCGGACATTACCGTATGGGCAGCAGGCGTCAAAGCACCTAAAGTACTCGAATCATTCACAGATTTTAAACGCGACAAGATTAATCGTTTGATGGTCTACGCCACACTACAAACTTACTCTGATCCAAATGTGTTTGCCTTTGGTGACTGCGCAAACTGTCAACTCGATGCACGTCAGCCACCACTCGGTCCACGTGCCCAAGTTGCCAGTCAGCAAGCAACCTTCTTAGTCGATGCCATGGCCGCACGTTTATCAAGCGCTCAACAACCTATGTTTAGTTTCAGTGACAAAGGTTCTTTGGTTTCTTTAAGCCGTAATCAAGCCGTTGGAGAATTACTGGGTGATGTGAGTGTGCAAGGGTTTATTGCCAAAACCATGTATGTTTCTTTGTATCGACTACATCAAGCCAATATTCATGGTTATACCCAAGCAGGAATGCTCACCATGAAAGATTTCCTCACACGTCGCGTCCGCCCAAAAATTAAACTTTATTGAGTTGAAATTTTCAATTTCGTTCCTATCTATAACGAAATAGTTTCAAAAAGTGGAAAATAGTCAACAAAACCTATTTTTCACTTTATGATATACACCTAAATTGATTGAATGGATCAAACAAAATGACTGCTATTGCACTTAACCACGTGGTTTCATTCCACTACACTTTAACAAACGCTGAGGGTGAAACACTTGATCAATCTCAAGGTGAACCACTTGCATATTTGCACGGTGCGGGCAACATCATTCCTGGTTTAGAAAATGCGCTTACTGGCAAAACTGTTGGCGAAAAATTCACAGTAAATGTTCCAGCTGCTGAAGGTTATGGCGAATACAACCCAGACCTCGTACAAGAAGTTCCAGCTCAAATGTTCCAAGGTGTAGATAACATCCAACCTGGTATGCAATTCCAAGCTCAAACTGATGATGGCGTACAAATCGTAACCGTTAAAGCAGTTGAAGGCGACAACATTGTTGTTGATGCAAACTTCCCACTTGCTGGTCAAGATTTAACATTTGAAGTTGAAATCGTTGAAATCCGTGATGCTTCTCAAGAAGAATTAGATCATGGTCACGTTCACGGTGCAGGTGGTCACCACCACTAATTCATTTTTTGAATTAGATAAGAAAAAGCAAAGCCTCGGCTTTGCTTTTTCTTCACATGGACATCAGTAAAATAAGAAAATTACTTCGCTTCGTGCTAATCAATTGAGTGGTTCTTATCTTATGTCTAACGTTTATCAACTGATTTGGTTTCGCCAAGATTTAAGAATCCATGATCATGTAGCATTATGGCAAGCGACTCAGGCAGGTTCATGTATTGCAATCGTTGTATTATCGCCTGAGCAATGGCAACAACATGATGATGCTCCGATTAAAATCGAATTTTATCTCCGCCAACTACAAGAATTAAAACAACAACTGGATACACTGAATATCCCATTAATCGTTCAGACCATTCCATTATGGAAAGATATTGCCAAATTCTTTTTAGATTTAATCCAACTCATCAATTTCCAACATATTTATGCCAATATTGAAGTTGGTGTTCATGAACTTAAACGTGATGCTGATGTACAAAAACAGCTAAATCATCATCAAAAAGAACTTGTGCTTTTTCATGATCGGACATTGTTCCCAATTGCCTCGATACGCAATCAATCAAACTTACCCTACCAAGTTTTTGGTGCATTTAAAAAAACCTGCTACCAACGCTTACAGCATGGCTTGCCTCAATGTTATCCAATTCCTGAAATTCAACAGCCGATTGAATTAGATTTATCATCTTTAACACAGACAAATCTGCATCAACTCCAACTCAAATATGCTGAAAAAACCAAGCAAACAAAGATGTCCGTTTGGAAAATTGGTGAACTACATGCGCTTCATTTATTAGATCACTTCGTCAATGAGCGTCTAAACGACTATAAAGTATCTCGGGATATTCCTTCGATATCAGGTACTAGCCAACTTTCTGCATATTTAAATATTGGCATACTCTCAATTCGCCAATGTATTCAAGCCTTGTTTCGACAACAGCATGGTGACTTTATTATTCAATCTGAAGGTCAACAAACTTGGCTCGATGAACTTCTATGGCGTGAATTCTACCAACATATTTTATTTGATTTTCCTCAAGTTTCTAAACATTTACCGTTCAAGGCTGCAACCCAACGGATTGATTGGCGTGATGACCGAGTTGGTTTGGAAAAATGGCAACAAGGTCAGACAGGGATTCCTATTGTCGATGCAGGTATGCGTCAACTCCTTGCAACAGGCTGGATGCATAATCGAGTTCGTATGATCTGTGCCATGTTTCTAACGAAAAATCTATTGATTGATTGGCGTAAAGGCGAACAATGGTTTATGCAGCATTTGATTGATGGTGACTTAGCTGCCAATAATGGAGGCTGGCAATGGTGTGCTTCTACTGGTACGGATGCTGTTCCCTACTTTCGCGTGTTTAACCCTGTCAGCCAATCACAAAAATTTGATCCAAACGGTGATTATATTCGTCGATGGGTGCCAGAACTTGCTCATTTAGATGCTAAAACAATTCATGAACCTTATCTAAAAGATTTAACTCGAAATTTAAATTATCCCAAACCAATTGTTGATCTAAAAATGAGTAGAGTACGTGCTATAGAAGCTTTTCAATCATATCTCTAACATCATGTCACCCAGTTGATTTGCTGAGTTATCATTTTTTAAGCGTAAAAATAAACAATTCATACTGTATGTTACTGTTTATAAAATCATTTCACCAAATCAATAACAATAAAACAATCAAACGCGCAGTAATATGGTGCTAAGTTAATCAGAAAACACTTTTATTAAAATAAAATTGCTATGCAAAAAAATCCAGCACCAGCCCTCGTCTTATGGATTATCGCAGCTCAAGTCTTTATGGGTATTGTTGCTTATGAGTGGCTGCCTGCCAGTTATCGAGGAAGCTGGATTTTTTTGCTCATGTTACTGATCTCAGGTGCATTTCTAAATATTGGTTCAGCATTACAGGTTGGTCTGATTGCATTTATCAGCATGGCCGTTTATTTCTCACTTGATTTAGCCAATCAGACTTATATCGAAAGACAATTATTACTATTATTTGTTATTCCTATGGCTCCGATATTTTTAAGTGCAATACGCCATAATATTCAAAATGCTTTGAAAAGTTTTCGTGCGATTCAAAGTTATGATCGTAATTATCAACATGATATTTTACCTCTCACCGCATTAGCACACTTTCAAGCTGAACTCAGAAAACTCTTACAACTGACACACAAAGATCACTATAAAGTCATTACAACACAAATCACCAATACGGTTCTGATCCGAGAAATGCTAGGTGAAGATGTTTGGAAAGAAACACAGAACAAAATCATGGAGATTTTATCTACTGAACGTGACAGTGTGATTTACCATTTTATTGACGAAGAACTTAGTGAAATCAAAAGTATTGTCATTCATGAACCAGAAAAGGATGAAGATCAAGCTTACCCTTTGTGTATTCAACAGCTACAAGAGCTTGGCGTATTAAAACTCAAGGTTGAACAGCATATTGAATCTCTATCTCCAATCACAATGGAGGTCTTTTAAATGTCTGTTATTTTGAATATTTGTGGGATGCTGATTGCAACACCTCATTTTCCTGACGCAACGCTACAGGAATTTTACCAACAGTATTACCATTGCCAAATTGAGCGTAGTAGCGCAGATGCATCGACACAAGTTCAATCTGCATCGGCAGTCCCCCAATTATTTCCACAGACGTCAACTTGGTGGCCCATTTTCACGGTAGACCAATTACAATCAGAAAGTTTTAGAAACCTAATTGAGCATGGTGTTAAACCAGGCGTCATTCTGCCTAATGAATATTTTAGTGTCCTGAATTATTATAAAATTAAAAAAGCAGTCAATGAGGGAGCGATTCCGATTGCTATTTACCAAATGAAGCATTCCAAATATTTCGCGGCAAAAGCGACCTTTTCAACAGCAATTGGTCTAAGACCTTTGGCAGCCATTATTCAAACAGGCTGGGATGAAAATATTATTGCCCAACCTGCAGGAAATTACATCATTCAGCCTAAAAACCCAAATGAGTTAAATATCCCTGCTCGTGTCATTCAACATCACCAACATTACTTTTATCAAGCAACTACCGATATATCACAAAATGCTGGATATCAGATTATTGTGAATCCTCCAATTGATCTACCACTAGATCATATCCGTTATCCTCATTTTGGAATTTCGTGGACACTCAATAATATCGACTATAGAAGTACACCTGATCAAGTAGAAACCAATATTTTTGGCTACGCGATGATCGCCATGAGTACTGTGATTATTCCTTTAGATTATATCCTTTCAACACGTTACCCAAGTTTATTGAGTACTTTCGGTAGCTCAATCTCATGGATTTCACTCTTACTTGGATGCACATTATTACTGATTCTGATTATTTCTATTTTCCGTAGGAGAAGAATAAATGCCCGCAATTGATATTCTTTTCTTATTTGGTTTTTTAGGTATCTGGATTCCTCAGGCATTTTGGGCATGGTTAAGTTTCCAAGCATGGAAGTATTCCAAAAATGCAGCAATAGAATTAGAAAACCTCCCCATACCTGAACGCTGGCCTATTCTCAGTGTTTTAATTCCAGCCTATAACGAAGGTGTTGTGATCGAAGAGACCTTACATGCGATTGCACAACAGGATTACCCTGCACACGCCTATGAAGTTTTACTGATTAATGACGGCTCTAAAGACAATACCTTAGAAATTGCAGAGCGGATGGCGGCAATTTATCCATGCATTAAAATTGTCAATGTCCCTAAAGGTATGGGGGGAAAAGGTAAATCTCGAACCTTAAATAATGGCTTACCCCATGCACAAGGTGAACTGATCGTTGTTTATGATGCAGATAGTACCCCTGAACCAGACTGTGTGAGGCTGCTTGCTCAAACCTTATTGGCAGACAAAAAACTCGTTGCGGTCAACGGTAAAGTTCGCACCCGTAACTGGCGCGACAGTATGCTGACCCGTTTTATTGCCATTGAATTTATTTTTTTCCAGTGGATTTTCCAAGGTGGTCGTTGGCAACGCTTTGAGCTATCAACACTCATGGGTACCAACTATGTGATTTGGCGAGATGCTCTTGAAACACTTGGCGGCTTCGATGAAAAATCCTTAGTAGATGACACTGAAATGAGCTTTAGAATTTTTCTTGGGCAAAAGCGCATCAAGTGGGTTCCCTATGCCGTTGGTTGGCAACAAGATCCTCCATCTCTCAGTATCTTTATCAAACAGCGCTCTCGTTGGACACAAGGAAACTTTTATGTCACCAGTAAATATTTACCAGTTGCCTTAAGAAAACCCTTTCCAATTGGTGTTGAAATTTTTAATAACATTATGTGTTATGTGTTGTTTGTACCTGCACTGATTTGGAGTCATATCACCCTCACTCTAGGTGTTTTGGGTATCGCAGGCATTAGCCTTCCAGGACCATTTACCTTGCTTTGGGGCTTATCATTTTGTTTATATGTTGCACAAATGTGGTTTACCTTGTCTCTGGAAAGGGCTAAACCTCAACTATATTTCTTCTCAGTTCTATCCTATGTAACCTATTCCCAAATATTTTTATTCATTGTTTTCAAAGCTGCTTTTGACATGCTGAAAAATAAAATACAAGGAAATTCATTACAGTGGTACAAAACTGAACGTCGCAAAGAGAGAAAATAAATGAAAATTAAACGATTCACTCACTCTAGTTTAAAGCTTCTTCTCACAAGTGCCGCCCTCTCTTTGCCTGTATTTACCCTAGCTGACACATGGAATACGTGGACTTTTAATAATATCAATACCTCAAATAAATATACGATAGAACCTCATTTCTTTTATGTGGGTAAAGGCTCTGAATGGAAAAACATCCGTTTTACCAGTGAATACTCCACCGAGCACTTTACAACTCTATTGGTTAAATACGATGATAAACTTATTTATAACACCACATTGAATGGCTCTGGGGAACTAGATTTCAACATTCCTGCGAGTCAAAGTGGTTTTCATCGACTTGACTTTATTATACAACAGTATTCTCCACCAACCTCTCCAGCAGCAGACCGAACTACTTTCTGTAGTGAAGATGTCGATCAAGTGACTTATCTCAATCATTCTCAAATCGATTATTTAAGACATCGACCTGTCTATAAATTAAAAGATTTACCTGATGCACTTTTCAACCCACAGATTGTTCGACCCACACCCTTTATTGGTGTAATCAAGTTCAATCAAACTAATATGAATGAAGCATCCATGTTAGGACGCTTAATTAGTGCTTGGAACTCAGCAACACCAATTCAGTGGTATGAACAAAATGCCCCTGTAGACCAAGCAGCAAACTTTTTTATCGAGATTAGTAAATCTGCAACAGCATTACCGAATGGTACTTTAGTACAAATTAGCGCTCAAAATGAAATCCCAACACTACGCATTCAGTATGATCAACCTGAAAAACTCGTATCAGCAATCAATGGTTTATTAAATACGGATTATTTACAGCAACTTGATACATCAGCAACCTTTCTGCCCAATAAACTGGCTGCACCGACTTGGGCACAACTCAAAGAGATTAAAACACTTGCTGATCTAGGCATTAATGATTTCCGACTCAATCAAGCCGAGAAAAACTTATTTTTAGCTTTCCCTGCAGTTTGGCAACCGACTGATATTTTACAAGGTCAAATTGCACTTCGCGTACAAAGTGGCTTATTAGAAGGCTCAAATATTACGACTTGGATTGATGGTGGGCTTGCAGGTAGTCTTAAAACAGCAAATTTAGATTCTGATCCAGTCAATAGACAATTTAATTACTTTGCGAAAACTATTTCGAATAGTACAACATTTGACATGAAGCTAGAAAACTCGGTGATTGTAAATGCTCAGTGTTTGCCGAATGCCAAAGGCTCAATATGGATTGATACTAAAAAATCTACCGTTAAACTCCCACATAAACTCAAAAATGGCATTGCAACATTGTCTATGAACTTTGCAACTCATCCAACCATTGCAATTGATAACAATTCAGGCAGTTTAGAAATGGCTATCGCAATTAGCCAAACTGCAAAAAGAATGCTAATGACCAACAGCCCAATTCCGCTTGAACTTGTTAAAGTGGATACAGCCAAACCAGAAGTACTGAATATACAAGTCAATCCGAATATCTATCGTCAGCAAGTCCTGATGCATCCTGACATTCTGTATGCACCTGCAACAGCACGTGGTTTTTTGGTCAGTTTTCATGATCAACGCTTTGATATCGTGACTGACTCTGTAGAAGGCGCACAAAATTTCACCAAACTTTGGGAAAAAATTCAAACTAAGATTCCAAATAATGCAAGTAAAATTTTGATCGCAGAAAATGGACAAATTTTTACCTTGCAGAAAATTATTGTCGGCAATCAAAAAGCGCCATTGGTGCAGCAATCCTCTTTCTTTATCCTGATCATGACGATCTCTGCTATCATGATCTTAGCAATCTTGCTTTGGTATTGGCGAAAACGACTGAATGATCAAAAAAAGGCTGAATAAATTAACATCAATTCTAATCAGTTTAACTATAGCGACTTTATTGTTAGTCGGTGGTTGCGTACACCATATTGAAACAGATTTACATGCCCCTCAAATTGAAGGAATGTTTTGGCAGCCAGATTTAGCAACGACTGTCCCTAAAGGAAACTGGGACTTGTTAGGGGTAACGACTTTCGTTCCTCAATGGTCAGTCGTTGAATCTAAATCTTGGTTTGATCATGATATAAACTTTCCAAAATGGGAAAAAAATATAAATCTTCAACAACTTAATCAAGAACCGTGGGCAAAAAATATTATTCTAGGTTTAGCAGGTGAATATAATGAAAAAATTGCTCGGTCTAATGTATTAACCCTTGCCGATGACTCCAAACAAATTATTGAAAAGACAAAATCCATTCCCTTAAAAGGCTATTACTTACCAATCGAAGCTGACCCAACATGGTTATGTGTAGACGATCTCGCCAAAGCCATTCGAACGCTACCAAAACCAATCTGGGTCAGTATTTACAGTGCGGAACAAACGCCAAAACACTTAGATGCATGGTTAAAAAGTTGGTTACCACCTCAAACTGGCGTATTTTTTCAAGATGGTGTCGGTGTTGGCACTCGATCACCTCAAGAGGCAAGAGCAACATTAGATGAGCTACAAAAAGAATTTGGCAAAGAAAATGTGATTATTGTTTTAGAAGCTTTTAGACCTGTTAAAGAAGGCAAATTTCGTTCTGCCTACCCTTGGGAAGTGATTGAACAACTCAAAGCATACGAAGGGCAAAAAGTTTACATATTTGACGGCCCACATTATATGAACCGTGTCACTGTTTATGCCGTCGCTTTATGGTATCAACTCAAATATGGCTCACCTTTGAAAACCACGACATAAATGAAAATGATTCGACTTGAATCATGGTTAAAACCATCAAACTAGGCTTGAGCAATCTGATCTAAAATCCGTTGTGATGCTTTACCATCCCCAAACGGATTTGGTGCATGCGCCATAGCCGTATAATGCACTTGATCCATCAGCAATCTTTCGGCTTCCCTCACAATTTTTTCTTGATCTGTTCCCACTAAAATTCCAGCACCAACCGTGACAACTTCAGGGCGCTCAGTCGTTTCACGTAAGATTAAAACAGGTTTGTGGAATGATGGACTTTCCTCTTGGATACCACCTGAATCCGTCAAAATAAACTCAGCACGATCAATCACCGCCAATAAACTTGGATAATCTAAAGGTTGCACCAAATGTATTTGCGCATGCGCTGCGAACTGAGCATAAACCACATCATGTACCGCAGGATTTAAATGAACAGGCCAAACAAAATGCACATTTGCATGTTGATGAGCTAAATATTCAACAGCATTACAAATATTTTGAATACCTTCGCCGAAGTTCTCACGACGATGTGCTGTAATGAGTATCACACGGGCATCTTTTGGAAAATTTAAACCCTGTTGTTGCCATTGATTGGGTTGTGTACGTTGTTGATGGATTAAATCTCGACCTAGATAAACTGCATCCACAACAGTATTACCTGTCACCGTTATCGCATCAGATGGAATATTTTCAAGAAGTAAGTTTTGTTTCGATTGCTCAGTAGGTGCAAAATGCCATGTACTGATTCTGGACACTAACTGTCGATTTCCTTCTTCAGGAAATGGGTGATCTAAATCATAGGAACGCAAACCAGCTTCCACATGAGCAACAGGGATTTTCATTGAAAATGCAACTAAACCAGCAGCAAGAACTGTAGTTGTATCACCTTGAATGATCACTGCATCACGCTGTTTTCCGTCATTAAAAATATTTTCTAATTGGCTTAAGCCCTGTATTAATAATTGATTTAGGCTTTGCCCTGCATTCATCATTTTTAAACGATGATCTATTTTTATTTGAAAGAACTCAATAGCATCTCGAACAAGTTCATCATGCTGCCCCGTGAAAATAACTTCAACTTGAAAACGTGTATCTTGTTGAGCCAATAAAATAACAGGGGCTAATTTAATCAACTCAGGTCGAGTTCCAAACACAATCGATATTAATTTTTTCATTCTTAGAAATCCTTATAAAACACCAGTTCTGTGCGCGTGTTGTTATAATTCTCAGTGCCATCAGACAAAGCATTTTTAAAATAATCACCATACAAACGTTCGACCCTTAATTTTACGGGGACATAATTGAATGGTTGCCAAGCCACACCAACACCATATTCAAATAAGTTATTGTAATTTTCACCTTTGGAATCGGCTAAAGTATGTAGTTTGCCATATGCTTGGACTGTACCTGCTTCGCCACGATAGACATTTAAACCAGAACGTAATCTGAGATCGGCAATCACGTTATAGTCTTCACGTGAGTAGCTCGCAACATTGCCATATAGATCAGTAAAATAATCATTCCACACTGTACGCTGTTCGATGCTTGGGTTGGCATACCATTCTTGATAGCCTGTCACACCACCAACAACACTCTCACGGAATTTATCACGATTACGATCAATCAAATCATAACTACCACCAACTTCTAAGTATGCGCGAATCGGTAGAGATTGCCACGGCTGATAATTTGCCCCGACACCGACTGTAACCACATTCTCATCAATAATTTCTGGGCGCACGCCACCTTTTGACTTTGTGTCACGATTCAAATTTAAGAAACCATAAACTTGCGCTCGTCCACCCTCTAAATTTTTACCATAACGCATTTTTAGCGGAAAAATGAAATCGTCATAACGAGACTCATAAGATGGCGCAAAATAAATATCTTTAAAGGTTGATTTAACAGTTGAACCACTTAAATTTCGCACAGCTTGTTGTGCCTTAGTGGCAATTTCAGCATCAGATGAAGTGCTTAAATTTTTAAAAATCACCAATGCTTCAGTATTTCTATTTTGTTGATTAAGCAGATAAGCTTCTTGTAATTTTAACTGTTGATCTTGGGGTGCAAGTAGCTCAGCTTTACGAACATTTTTGATCGCCTCATTTGGCTTATTCAAACGAATTTGCAGATAAGTCAAACTCTTCCAAACCTTAATATCTTGTGGTGTAAGTTGCCCAAGCTCCACCAGAATCTTTTCAGCATCTTCAGGCTGATCTTGCTCAATTTTATAAAATTTATCCCAACGATCATAAATTGGGTGACCAGGCTTATATGCCGCATCACCTTCTTTTACAAAATCGAGTTCCGCACTGACCGCATGCTGTAGAGGAAACATAACACCAAGAATAAAGAGTGTATGGATCAACAGCTTATTTTTCGAATTATTCATCGCAGATCTCAGCTCAAAAATACCAATAAGATTGGCGTATAAAAAACCCATTTCATTCAAATTAAAAGTATTCAACTATTCACATATAATAACTAAATCACTATGGTGCTATCGTTAAAATAAGTTACTTTATAAGTAAGTTAAGTTGATGAATCGTCATAAAATTCTGACAAGAATGATTCTTCCATTTATCCCGATGATTGCTTTTATTTTCATAAGAAGAGATCAATTATGTCTTTGTCACATCACCCAGAACTCCATGTCATTCAACGCTCAGGATGGCTTCGTGCAGCAGTGCTTGGCGCAAATGATGGCATCATTTCTGTCACAAGTTTAATTATGGGGATGGCAGCAAGTGGTGCGAGTTCACAAACATTGTTAGTCACCTGTATTGCAGGGCTTATTTCTGGTGCAACCTCGATGGCAGCAGGAGAATATATTTCGGTTAAATCTCAAGAAGATATTGAAAAATCAGACTTAAAATTTGAAGCAAGAGAACTTGAAAAAAACCCACATGCGGAACTTAAAGAGCTGACAGAAATTTATATTGCGAGAGGTTTAAACCCTGAATTGGCACATGAAGTTGCCACTCAACTAACTGAACATGATGCACTCGGAGCACATGCACGAGATGAAATTGGTATCCATGAAAATACTGCGGCAAATCCTATTCAAGCCGCACTCTCTTCCGCAGCGTCCTTTTCCTGTGGTGCTGTACTTCCAATGCTTGCCATCTTACTCAGCCCAAGCACTTGGGTGGCACGTTCAGTTTTAATTACAGGTATCGTGTCATTGGCATTATTGGGTGCATTATCCAGTTATTTTGCTCGAACCTCGATGCTCAAAGGCAGTTTACGGATTACTTTATGGGGTATTCTTGCAATGGCATTTTCAAGTTGGGTCGGCTCGCTCTTCCACGTGGCAGCCATTTAAGATCACTCATTTTCACTTTAAAAATCACATCTGTATTCAATAATTAAATAGTGGTTATTGTTTGCAAGACTTTTTGTTTTTACGTTAAGGTGATTAAAAATTTAAAGAGCATATAAGCATGTCAATTTTAGAATTATTAGAAATAAAACATCCTATTTTCCTTGCTCCAATGGCTGGGGTTTCAACACCAGAACTGGCTGCCGAAGTTTCAAATCAAGGTGCTTTCGGCGCTTTAGGGTTAGGTGCGAATTCAGCAAAAACGGCAAAAGTTCAGATTTTAAAAACCCAAGAACTGACTGATCACCCATTTCAAGTAAACTTTTTCTGCCATCAATCAGAACAACTTGATCCTGAAATCACCCAACAATGGATTGACTATATTCGTCCACAGTTTGAAAAATTTGGGACAGAACCTCCAACTCAATTGAATTGTATTTATCCAAGCTTTTTAGATAATGATGATTTCCTCAATGTCGTACTTGAAACACGTCCAAAAGCCGTGAGTTTCCATTTTGGAATTCCTCATCCACATCAAATTCAAGCATTAAAACAAGCTGGAATTATCACGATGGTTTCTGCAACCAATCTCATTGAGGCTCAGGCAATCGAAGCTGCTGGCATTGATATTATTATTGCTCAAGGCATTGAGGCTGGAGGACACCGAGGTATTTTCAATCAAACTTTTGATGCGGCCATTAAAACCAGTGATCTTGTACAACTGATCTCAACACATTGCAAATTACCTGTCGTGGCAGCAGGCGGTATTATGAATGGTGATCAAGCCAAATCTATGTTGAAGCAAGGTGCTGCTGCCGTGCAATTAGGTACAGCATTTGTACAATGCAAAAGTTCGAGTGCTCACGCAGCCTATCGAAAAGCTTTATTTAGTCAAACGATCACCCAGATCAGTGCCAGTTTATCGGGTCGTCCTGCTCGTGGTCTAGTTGGAACTTGGCATACCCAAATTGATTTGCCAAACCGACCTAAAACACCCGCATATCCTTATACGTATGACCTAGCTAAACAGCTTATGAGCATCGCAAATATGCAGAATGATTTTAGCTACGGTGCATTTTGGGCAGGTAGTAATGTGTCACAAATTAGAGAATTAGAAGCTGCTGATTTAGTCAATCAGTTGGTCTTAGAAATCAAAACCAAGTGATGATAGCACAAGAAAAAACCGACATTAAAGTCGGTTTTTTAGGCTTATTTAATCGCTTCAAGCAAGGTATGTTGTGCATTATGGGGAACTTCACCCTCGGCTAACTGGGCACGATCCCATTTGCCATCTCCCTGCAATAACCACGCTTGCTGATTATCCTTAAGGTAATTCATTAAACCAAGTTGATAAATACGCTTTTTCAGTGCAGGATCTTCAATCGGGAAACATGCCTCAACACGATTAAATAGATTACGATCCATCCAGTCCGCACTCGAACAATAAATACGTGGGTTGCCATTATTACTAAAATAATAAACGCGAGTATGTTCCAAAAAACGCCCGACAATCGAACGAACACGAATATTTTCTGAAAGATTCGGTAAACCTGGACGTAGACAGCATATTGAGCGGATAATTAGATCAATTTGTACGCCTGCTTGTGAAGCTTCATACAATTTATTGATGAGTTGCACTTCCGTTAAAGCATTCACTTTCACAATAATCTGTGCAGCTTTGCCTTCTTTTGCATTGGCAATTTCTTCATCAATATAGTTGATCAATTGTGCATGTAATGTGAATGGCGCATGCAGCAGCTTTTTCAGCTTCGCCATTTTTCCCATGCCTGTCAGCTCTTGGAAAATACGATGTACATCTTCACACAGATCTTTATCTGTCGTCATTAAACCATAATCGGTATAAATACGTGCATTGGTCGCATGGTAGTTACCTGTACCCAAATGCACATAACGCACCAATTTATTATTCTCACGGCGCACGACTAAAATCATTTTGGCATGGGTTTTATAGCCGACAATACCATATACAACGACAGCACCCGCTTCTTGCAGCACATTGGCAACTTCGATATTTGACTCTTCATCAAAACGAGCGCGCAACTCAATCACAGCAGTGACTTCTTTACCGTTACGTGCAGCTTCAGCAAGAACTTGCACAATCTCTGAGTCTGCACCACTCCGATAAAGTGTTTGTTTAATTGCCAACACTTGTGGATCACGTGCCGCTTCACGCAACAGTTGAATCACAGGTGCAAACGACTCAAATGGATGATGTAATAAAATATCCTGTTTTTGCATTGCAGCAAAAACACTTTCTGACTTTTTAAATGCTTTTGGAATCACAGGTGTATGCGAATCATAACGCAAATGTGGGCGTTTAAAATTAGACAATAAACGTGCTAAATTTACAGGACCATCTACACGATAAAGTTGCTCTTCGTTGAGATCGAACTCATCCAATAAATATTCATAAATATGCTTTGGACAATTATGCGTCACTTCTAAACGCACGGCACGTCCAAAACGACGAGAACTTAACTCACCTTTTAATGCTTTTGCTAAATCTTCTACATCTTCATTCAAGGCCAAATCGGCATTACGGGTCACACGGAATTGATAACAACCTGTTGCTGTCATGCCAGGGAATAGGTCTGAAACATGTTCATGAATAATGGCAGATAACATCACATGATGCTCTTTGCCATCCGTGAGTTCATCAGGCAAACGTACCACACGCGGTAAAGAACGTGGTGCAGGCACAACAGCAAGATCAATTTGACGACCAAAGGCATCTTTTCCTTCGAGTGTTACGATAAAATTTAAGCTTTTATTGACTAACCGTGGAAATGGATGTGCTGGGTCAAGACTAATTGGTGTTAAAACAGGTGCGACTTGTTCTTGGAAATATTTTTTGATCCATGCTGATTGTGCTGGGGTCAATTCACCGCGACGTAAGAAGCAAATATCTTCTTCACGAAGTTTAGGTAAAATCTGTTCATTTAAAATACGATATTGACGTTCGATCGCAGCATGTGCTGTCTTAGAAATTTGATCGAGTACCTGTTTCGGCGTTAAACCATCTGGCGTACGACTTTCATTGCCTAAAGTCAGTTGTTCCATCATTCCTGCGACACGAATTTCAAAAAATTCATCTAAATTTCTTGAAAAAATCAGCAGGAAATTCATTCGTTCTAGTAATGGGTGAAGTGGATCGACGGCTTGCTCAAGTACGCGTAAATGAAAATCGAGAATCGAAAGCTCGCGATTTATATATCGATCATTATAAGTATATTCTATTGGCGTTGTTGTCGTCACTGCAGTATTCATACTGAACCTTGTCGCTTTATCATTCATCAAGTTACTGTTTTAAGTATGCTGCAAAATTATGTCAATTTGGTAAAAAAGCCCAAAAATTTTGAGCTTTTTTTAATTTAACTAAATTATTGTGGAATTTGTGTACCATTCATATATCTTAAAATCACACGCTTACGAAACTGTAACTTATGATCATTGCGGTGATCTTGATAATACTTAGGATTCGGCAGTAAAGCCGCTAAGAAAGCCGCCTGCTCTCGTGTCAAACTTTTTGAGCTTTTACCATAATAAAATTGTGCAGCAGCTTCGACACCATAAATGTTTTGACCAAACTCGACCGAATTCATATATACCTCTAAAATTCGGCGTTTTGACCACATCCGCTCCATCATCCATGTTGCAACAGCTTCCTGCCCCTTACGAATGAATGAACGCTTATTATAAAGAAATAGGTTTTTTGCTAACTGTTGTGAAATTGTTGAACCACCTGCAACCACCTCACCCTTTTCATTATTACGTTCCAAAGCAAACTGAATACCAGCCCAATCAAAGCCATGATGATGAATAAATTTAGCATCTTCAGCAGCCAAAATAGCATGCTTAAAGTTGTCACTAATATCATCATAATCACGCCAGTCTTGTTGAATTGGCTTAAAGTCAGTAAGGTAGTCCCAACGCATAAACATGGTTGTTTCAACAGGCTGCGTTCTCCACCAAACCAAACTACCAAAAATCCAAAGCTGAATCAGTAGAATGATACCGATAATCAACATCACTGCACGTGCTAAAAAGGCTTTCATTAAAGCGCATCGCTCCTTGGGCAACAAATTCATGCTAAGCTATTTTTATATCGTAATAACTCGCACAAACATATGACTGAAACCACTCCACCACAAATCACTCAAAAATTGCAACTACAAACATGGTGGTTTACAGCCTTGTTAATTGCAATCAATGTTGGATTATTTGGTTGGCAAATACTTTCAGGTGTGAATATTACCGATCCTTCCCCTGTGGATGCAATTGCTTGGGGTGCAGATTTTCCACCATTGACCTTTTCAGGGCAACCTGAACGTTTGTTTAGCAGTATGTTTTTCCATTTTGGCCTAATTCATTTAATGCTGAATATGTGGGCACTGTATATCTTTGGAAGTATTGCAGAACCACTGTTTGGTCGTGGTTATTATATTGGTCTGTATTTTCTAGCAGGTTTAATGGGCAACGTACTTTCAAGTTATCTCAGCATTCGTGATGGCTATGAATTATTACAACATTTTGATCCGAAGCTACTTCCACATATCAGTGCAGGTGCTTCAGGTGCAGTGATGGGTTTAGGTGCTGCACTCACGGCAGCTTCTTTATTTCCACCGTTACCCCAGCAACGTTTCTGTTAGATAAAAAATCACTATTAATGATAATGGGGATTAACCTTATCTTCGGTCTTACGGTTTCAGGCATCAACAATGCAGCCCATATCGGCGGTATGATCATGGGTGTATTACTTGCAATCGCATGGTATTTTAGCCAAAAAGCTCATAAGAAAAGCAGAGTCCAAATCGTTGCTTTGATCGTAGGAACGCTTATGCTTGCTGCATTTTATAGTTACTGTAATGAGTTAAGCACAGGACTTCATCCCTTATGGAGTGAAATCCTGCGTCAAAACCAGTTAAGTTTTTAAGATTGGTTCATCTCTCTCAAACTCTGTAACGGTGGAATATCACATAAATAACTGAGTCGATAACGACCAATCAGCATACAAACCAACATCATGCTCATGGGTAAAATTAACCAAATTTCAGGATGGAATTGGATTGTCATTTGCATCTTATAACTAGCAATCGCACTAATTACTTCAGCAAAAAGGCATGCCACAATTCCTGCTACCAATCCAATAAAACCGATTTCTAAACTGAGCATTTGTTTTAATTTATTCTTTGCAATACCAAACGAACGTAATAACGCCACTTCTTTTCGGCGCTCATCCATTAAAACATTCAAACATGCAATTAAAACCAAGATACCTGACAAACCAACCAATATTGCCAGTACTGTCACAACCTGAACCAATATATTCATCAAACGTTTCACTTCATCTAAAACACGTCCAACATCAATAAATACAGTATTGGAGAATTGCTGAATCAATTGCACCATTTTTGGCTGATCTGTAGCAGGCACATAAAAACTGCCTAAATAGCTTCCTGCATTTTCATCCATGCTTTGTGGGGAAAAGATAAAGAAGAAGTTAGGACTAAAGCTTTCCCACTCGACTGAACGTAGGTTAATCACTTTGGCATCCAGCGACCCTTCGGGCAAGCTAAAGCTCAGTTGATCCCCCACTTTGATCCCTAATTCAGTAGCCAATTTTTCTTCTACCGACACTTGCCCAACTTGGGTGAACTTTGGATTCCCTTGAGTAATAAGATTATCTTTTGGATAAAGCTCCGCTTGAGTCAGATTCAGTTCACGGCGTAAGGAATTATTTTGTTGAATCAGTTCAGTACTGAAAGCCTGACCATTTTTAGCAATTAAACGCCCCCGAATATTGGGATATAGAGGTGTTGATTGCCAATTATTTTGTTCAAGCTGCTGTTTAAACTGTGGCATATCAAATGGTGGCAGACCATAGACAAACTGATTCGGTGTACCTTCAGGTAATTGCTGCTGCCAACGCTCTAATAAATCAGTTCTTAAAACACTCAATACCGTAATTAAACTAAGACCTAATGCAAGCGCGGTAATTTGCAAAGCCGTCTGATGCGGAATTCGAACATAAGCAGATAAGGGATGTTTGAGCTGTTTAATCGCTTTCAATACAAACCAAATCACCATAAACAGAGCCAAACAAAGCACTAAGATGGCAGATAAGACTGATAAACTTAATTTTAAATTATCACTCAGCACCAAACTAAAGATGACCAAACTCACAATACCGACACTAAACATCATAATGTAGGACTTACGTGAACGCTCTTGCTGACGAATGACACGAATCGGTGGTGTATTCAATAATTCCCAAATGCTTGGCAAAATGAAACCAATCAACACCATGACACTGGTAAAAATGGCAATGGGTAATGCCATAAGCAAATCAGCAATGGCAAAGCTGAGTTGCAATTGTGGAATCAGTTGCAACATTAATTGCAACAAACCATACCCCAACGCGATTCCAATTAAGCTTCCAATCACAATTGATAAGGTACTGACAATCGCAAGCAATATCATATATGCCACTAATATCTGTTGTTTACTCGCACCAAGACAACGCATCAAGGCAATATGATCCTGATTTTGTTGCACATAACGTTGGCTGGTTAAAGCAATCGCAATCCCACACAACAGAATCGTTAAAAGGTTGGCAAGCTGTAGAAAGGTATCCAGATTTTCAATGGGTTTCATCAAACGGGTATTGGATTGGCTTGCATCCCGTAATTTCAATGAACTTTGTTCACTATTGTCTGCTTGCTGACCACGATTTTGATCAACTTTGGGATCAGATTCATGCTTGGTTTCTTGTTTAAATAGGGTCTTAAATGTTTCGACTTGTTTTGGCTCACCCGCCATCAACAGACGATAATCAATACGACTCCCAACCTGAATGGCATTCGTTTTCGCAATATCTGCTTGATGAATAATAACGGTCGGTGAAAAACCTGAAAAGCCCAATTCCTGATTAGAATCATGCTCAATAATACCTGTTACCTTAAACTTGCCATCAGCAATTGCAACCTGATCCCCCACTTTTACTTTTAATAGATCAATTGCTCTTGGACTTAACCAAACTTCACCTTGTTGAATCGATTTCGCTCTCGGTTGAATCTCTAATTTACCACGCAGCGGAAAATGTTCATCGACAGCTTTAACATTGACCACCACAAATTGATCTTGCGTATGTGCCATTGATCCAAACAAGGTGACAGGTGTTTGCTTTAAATGGAGTTGTTGGGCTTTTTGCACCCAGTTTGATTGAATAGGGTCATTATCAGACAAGACTAAATCTGCACCTAGCATTTCAGCAGCTTGCAATGAAACTGCATTTTGGACTTGAGTATTACTAAATTTTAATGCCGTGGTGGCACTGATTGCCAAAGACAGAGCAATGATCAGTAAATACAATCCTCCTGTACGGAAGCTTTGCAAAAGCAGTGGTTTCAGGACTGAACTCATACGCCCTCCTGCACTTTTACAATTTCTTGGATTTGACCATCAAGCAATTTGACATGTCGTTGACACAAGGCTGCCAAACTTTGATCATGCGTTACAAGGATTAAAGTTGTTCCTAACTCTTTGTTTAAATCAAATAACAGTTGCTCAATTTCTGCTGCGGTTTGTCCATCCAGATTACCTGTCGGTTCATCTGCAAAAATAATTTTAGGCTCAGCAATTAATGCTCGCGCAATTGCAACACGTTGTTGCTCACCACCCGATAAAACTTTAGGTGTTTGTTGTGCCTGACGAACTAATCCAACACGTTCCAACCATTGTAATGCCTTTTTTTCAGCTTGTTTAAAATTGAAATCAGGTTGCAAACGTAAGGGTAACATCACATTTTCGAGTGCGCTGAGCTGCGGTAAAAGCTGAAAAGATTGAAACACGAAACCAATGTTTTCTAAGCGAACTTGGGCACGCTGTTCTTCTGTTAAGGTATGTACCGCTTGTCCACAGACCCATAACTCACCCATACTCGGTCGATCAAGCGTCGCTAAAATGCCTAATAATGTTGATTTGCCAGAACCTGAACGCCCCGTAATCGCAATCTGTTCTCCCTGATAAATATCTAAATCAATATTTTTCAAAATGGTTAAACTTTGCTGATTAATTTGGATATTTTGTGTAACTTTTTGGGCAGAAATAATCGGTTGTGGCATGATGTCACGTATCCTTTAGGACAAATTTGAAGTGCGATGCAAATATCTAAAATGATCTTGTTGCTATCTAAAACCATTGGAATCCTTACAATTGGTGTATTACCAACACTCGTTTCAGCAAAGACTATTTTAATTTTGGGCGATAGCCTCAGTGCCGGTTATGGTATAGATACAAAGCAAGGTTGGGTTCACTTGTTACAACAACGCTTAGACCAACAGTATCCGAAACAACATAAAGTGGTCAATGCAAGTGTCAGTGGTGAAACCACAAGTGGTGCGCTAGCAAGATTGCCTAAATTATTGCAAACTTATCAGCCTGAAATTGTTGTGATTGAGTTAGGTGGCAATGACGGCTTACGTGGTCAACCGCCCCAAATGATTCAAAAAAATTTAGCTCAATTGGTACAACTCAGCCAAAAACAGAAAGCCAATGTTTTACTGTTCGGTATGAAAATACCACCAAATTATGGGACAGCCTATAGCACCGCTTTTGAAAATAATTATAAAGTTGTAAGTCAGCAGTTTAAAATCAAATTACTTCCCTTCTTCCTTGAAGGTGTCGCAGGACATAAACACTTAATCCAAAACGATCAAATTCACCCAAATGCCAAAGCCCAACCTATCCTGTTAAATTTGGCTTATCCCTATATAAAAGGTGCCCTTTAGGCACCTCTTATTTTTTAGAGTCTTCGATTTTAATTAAAAATCAAAGAACGTCACTTCACCTGTTTCAAGCGAATATTCTGCCCCAACCACGATCATTTTACCTTTTTCAATTAAGTTTTCTAACACGGTTGATCCATGACGTAATTGATTAACTGAAGCAAATACATTTGAGCGAACTGCATGTGCAGATAATTTTTTCAAATCATCTTTTAAGTCAGTTTGCATCAAAATTTCTACTGAAGGACGCACTCGGTTCACAATCGACATCAAATTTGATGATGGCGGTTGATCAGGATTCATTAGAGTATCAATGGTTGCTTGAATCGCACCACAATGACTATGCCCTAATACCACGACTACTGCACAATCATAACGTTCTGCTGCAAATTCAACACTTCCAACTTGCGAAGGTGCAACGACATTTCCTGCAACACGGATAACAAATAAATCACCTAAACCTTGATCAAATACCATTTCCGCAGGTACACGTGAATCTGAACATCCTAAAACAATTGCAAAAGGATTTTGTTCTCCTGCCAATGAAGCGCGCTCTTGGTGAGTAAGTTGATTTTGTTGGGTGGCTTCCCCTTTCACAAAACGAGCATTACCAACTTTTAAACGTTCTAAAGCTTGTTGCGCGGTGAGCATGCGTGCATCCATTTATGATTGACATAAGTAAGCAGTTTAATGTGCACATGGTGGAAAGTCACTGACAAAAATAGAAACTCTCACCACGCTAATCTATTTTTTACTTATATGAATAGTAGAAAATCTCTGATTTCATTGGCAAGAATTTCCATACATCTGTAGATTATGCAAATGACTCCAATACAAACTTCTACAATAATCAATTGGTTTAAAAATAAATCAAGGATAGAACAATGATGACGAGCACCCGATTTCCAAGCCCTTTGCGCAAAGCAATAACTGCCACTTTACTATCATGTAGCCTAATAGCAATTGCTGTGAATACTGCCCAAGCAGCCGAAATAGAAATGAGTTTTCAAAACTTATTACAACAAGAACGTACTTGGGCTGGCTTACAAACCAAGACATTAAAAGTGGGCGATATTACGTGGTCATATAGTGAAGGTGGTCAAGCAGGAAAACCGATCGTCATTTTAATTCACGGTTTAGCTGGTAGTCGAGATAACTGGAATCGTGTTGCCCATGCACTCACTGCAAACTACCATGTGATTATTCCTGATTTACCAGCGAGTGGTGAAACTCAAGTTCCTAAAGACTTTGATTATTCAGTTCCAAATGTCACTGAAAAATTACGCCGTTTTATCGAAGCTGCAAATCTGACAGGTCAAGCACATATCGCAGGTCACTCACTTGGCGGCTCAATTGCAATGCTGTACGCAGGTCAATATCCATTTGAGACCAAGAGCCTATTTTTGGTTGATGCGGCAGGTGTATATAAGTCGGCAACAACACCTTATCTCAAAGATCCAAATCATGTGAAAAACATGATCGTCAGTAAGAAAGGTGACTTCAACTTCCTCATGCAACAAGCCATGTACGCACCGCCATTTATTCCAAAAGAAATTGCCCAAGCCCAAGAAAAAATGATGATTGGTCAAGTTGAGCAAACGCAAAAAATGGTGGATCAAGTGATTGCGCTAAATAAATTATTTACCCCTGATTCTTTTGCATTACTGGCAAAATCAATTGATGCACCAACCTTAATTTTATGGGGTAAGCAAGATAAAATTATTAATGTTGAAGTTGCACCTGAGTTAAAATCACTTTTGAAAAATGCACAAGCGCCTGTGATTTTAGATAATGTGGGGCATATGCCCATCTTGGAAGCAGATCAATTGGTCGTTCAACAATATTTACCGTTCTTGAGCAAGATCCAAACACAAAAGCCTGCAACTGCCCTTTCACCATAAACTTAATTAAGAATTTGAGATTTTATGTCTAAACATCCAATGATAGAACAATTAATAGATGCGCAACTTGATTTTCTAGATCAAGAATTTGCACAAGCCGAAACGATTCAATATGAATTTAAACAGTTCTATCATTGGTTACGTTTACAACAACTACAACATATTTGGTCATTTGAACAAATATTTAAACTCATTGAGAAACAAATTCTCGCTACGCCAGCCAGTTCATTTTTAATTGAGCAAATTGCTGAACATATTCGTTTCGCTCTCATTCATCCACTTAATGATACCACCACGATTGAAGAAGTTATTCCTGTACTCACCATAGATTCAATTGCACAATATGTTGCGAGCAAAACGAGACATCGCCAAGATTTAATTAAGACCATCGTCAACAACCCTGCTTTTTCAGCTCTGATTACTCAGCTTATCCAGCATTCAATTCAAGATTATCTAGATAATTCAGTCATGTCTAAACGTGTTCCTGGTGTGGGACATTTTATGAAAATGGGCAAATCCGTTTTAGAGTCAGTCACAGATTCAAATCTCAATGAAACCATTGGACATTATTTACAAAAGAATATTTTAAAGATCAGCCAAATGAGTGAAAGAGTTTTAAATCAACATTTTAATGATGACAAGCTCTATCATTTCCAAGCGAATATTTGGCATAAAATTAAACTCATGCCGATCTCAGTATTGCGCCATTATTTCGAAGCCCAAGACCTACCGACAACGGTTGGGATGGGGCATGAAATTTGGGATCATATTCGCCAAACCCCTTACTTAAAACAACAAATCCATGATGGCGTATACGCGTGGTATGCACGAAACCAAGAGAGAACGTTTGACCTATTACTTCGTGATCTCAATATTGATGAAGATTTGATCCAAAATGAATTGAGTCATCTACTAACTCCTGTGCTACAGCAAGTGATTCAAACAGGCTATTTGAGACAACGTGCACGAGCGCACTTAGAAAAATTTTATTATTCAGAACAGGTTAATAACATTCTAAAAACACAAGACGCTTAATGCGCCTTGTGTTTTTAGACTCGCTGATTAGAAAGAATATTTCAACGTCGCATAATAAGCACGACCTGGTTCATTGTATGTTTGGCTAATCGAGTTACTATCTCTTAGAATTTGCTTATCAAACAAATTGCTTATACCAATACGAGTACTGAATTGATCAGTAAATTTATAGCCCATGTTCAAACCCACCAAACTATAGCTTTTAACATCACTTGGCTGAATCGCACTACTCGCACCACCTGAGCCCACACCTGCTTCAATCCTATTTTCTGCAAATTGACGTGATTTTTGACGACCATATTGGGTATAAACAAAGTTCATATCCAGTTGATCTGTGATGTCATAATCAAAAATCGAGTTAATCGTATAGTTTGGAACAAGTGATAATGGATTACCTGTTTTCTTATCTTTAGAGTCCATCATATACGTGAAATTATTAGTCCAGCGAATATTGCCATAATCCAATCCTAGACTTCCTTCAAAACCTTGGATCAATGCCTCTGGTGTATTATCCCAACGCAGAATATTCCAAGTGGTTTGAGTGACTGCCCCACTAGCATTGGTACTTGAACCCTTTACCGTCCCAACAATATCCGTTCCTGCAACAATTTTATTTTTATAATCATTACGGAACCATGTAAGGCTTGCATTCACGATATCTTTTTGGAATTGAATTCCGATTTCTTTATTGATTGAAGTCTCTGGCTTAAGATCACCATTCCCTTGTAATAAACAACGTGAAGCAATATTGGCAGGGCAACCATTACCATTGGTACTTAATAAATAACCTTCAGCATTTTGGTACATATTCGGTGCTTTATAAGCCTTCGCAATACCCCCCTTCAAGGTAAAATGATCATTTAATTTTTGGTTAATATTCAAACTTGGACTCCAGTTTGAACCTGACTTACTATGATCATCAAAACGCAAGCCCACCACAACATCTGTCATATCCGTGACTTTTAAGTTGTCTTCGATATATGCTGATGCAATACGTGATTCCATTTTACTACGATCACCTTTTGCAAGTTGATCACCATAACCCGCACCGCTCTGATCCTTACCTTGAGTTGTAGATGTCTGATCGGTGAACTTATCTTCCACCCATTCCACACCTAAGGTTAATGCCTGAGGCAGATAATATTCGAGTGGAATATTTAACTCACCATTCAATCTTAAAGTGTCTAATTTAGATGTGACACGATCATTTAAATTATTAATTTTCCCTTCAACACTTCCTGCTAAACCCTCTGGAAGTCTCTTATTCCGTGTTTTATCGTATTGTGCAACGAATTTGCTTTTCCCCCAGCCCCAGTCCCCTTCATGTGTTAGCGCTAGACTATCTCGATACATGGTATTGGTTTCTTTCCCAATGAGTTGAGAAAGAATAGGATCTGTTTCAGCATTTGAATTTAATTGAGAATCACCAGAGTAAATATTGCCTTGGCGACCAGAAGAAATATCAAGTAATACCGTCTGCTCATCATTTGCTTGCCAAGCTAAACGCCCAGCAATATCTTTATTTTCAACTCCTTCTCGACCTGCTGCATTACTACCAATTGATTTATTGATATCAACTGCATCCGCATCTGTTTTATTATAATTACCATACAAACGATACGATAAAACATCTTTAATAATTGGACCACTTAGATTGAAACTCACTCGATTAGAGTCACCTTCTTTTGAATCCTCAGGCTGATTGGTATATAGCTCCACCGAACCATGTGCCTCATTGGTCACTTTCTTGGTAATAATATTGACTACACCACCGGCAGCGCCAGAGCCATAACGTGCAGCGGCTGGACCACGTAACACCTCAATCGATTCAATCGCTTCTGCTGGAACCCAATTTGAATCACCACGAGTATCACGTTCGCCTCTCCAACCATACCGTACAGAATTACGTGATGAAACAGGCTTTCCATCGATTAAAATCAGTGTGTTCTCAGGTCCCATACCGCGAATATCAATTTGACGATTATTACCACGCTGCCCTGTTGCACTATTTCCAGTTAAGTTGACGCCTGGCATACGACGAACATATTCAGAAATATCATTACGTACGGGAATTTTTTCCAAATCTTCTGCAGTTATTTTCGATGCACCAAGAGATTGCTTCACTTGTTCTTCTGCTGTCAAAACAATTGTTTCTAATTTTACAACCCCAGATTCATCTGATTTTTCAACTGATTTATTTTGATCAACCCCAGTCTCTGCTGCATATGCGAGTGCCATCATGCTGTTCAAAATAGAAATTGCAAGTAATGATTGATACGCTATTTTCTTGGACATATTCCCACCTAACTCAGATAAATCTTAAGATTCATTTAAAAATCGATGAAAATTCTAACAAAAAAACAATAAAACTCAATATAAATGATAATAATTATTATTTATATATTCACTTTAATAATTATTTGCCCGATTTTAAACTAAATAAAAATTTGTATATTTTATAAAAAAATAAAAAAAGCCCTCGAAAGGGCTTTTAAAAATACAGTAAATTTCAAGTTTTATTACTTAAAGTATGCACCATCAGCCTGAGAGTGATCTGTTTGATCAACCACACGCTTTAGTTCAGGAACATGTTGTTGTAAGGTTGTTTCCACACCCTGTTTTAAGGTCATATCAATTGCTGAACAGCCTTGGCAACCACCACCAAATTTCAATACAGCAGTAAGTCCATGCTCTGGATCATCTTTCACTTCGACTAAACTACAATTACCGCCATGCCCTTCTAAACCTGGGTTGATTTCAGATTGTAAAATATAGGTAATTCGTTCTTCGATTGATGCATCTGGCCCGACACGTGGCACTTTTGAGTTTGGCGCACGGAAAGTCAATTGACCACCAAAACGGTCTTTGTTGTAATCAATGACAGCATCTAAGAGATATGGAATTGATGGTGCATCAACATAAGCAGGAAAATCAGGATATTCCTGTTTGTAGTCTGTTGGTACCACTTCATCAGGTGCGCTGTATGCCATGCAACACTCTGCACGTGGTGTACCTGGGTGCTCTACAAAAACACGAACGCCAATTCCTGGAGTATTTTGTTTTGACAATAAATCGCTTAAATACTCTTGCGCAGAGGGAGTAATCAAAAGGTTTGGAATTTCTTCTGCAATGGCAGTGTTCTCAGTCGACATAACAATAATCCTCAAGCTGATGTCGTTATCTTAACCGAAGATGGAGTGTAATAAAAAAAAATCAACCATTTTTGTAGGAATTCTATGCAAGATCATTGTTTATTAACTTTTTAATGGCATTATTGCCTAGACACTGATCAATTTTAAAACATTTATGTTACATCTACCCTTTAGTCATACTGTGACGCTCATCATTATTACCGTTGCAATTTCCTTGTTAGCACTCTCAAATCAAACGGTGATGAATCGTTTAATTTTTTGGCCACCTGCAATGCAACGTGGGCAATATGACCGTTTTATCACACACGGTTTTGTTCATGCAGATGCTACACATTTGCTCTTTAACATGATCACGCTGTTTTTCTTTGGCAATATTATTGAAAGTTTTTACCGCCAGTTTTTTTATGACATGGGCTTTGTTCTCTTTTACCTAGGTGGGTTAATTGCAGCAATTTTACCGAGTTATTTAAAACATCGACATGATATTCACTGGGCAAGTTCAGGTGCATCTGGTGCTGTATCAGCAGTATTGTTTGCTTATATTCTATTTCAACCTTGGAAGCTGATATTTGTTTTCTTTATCCCTGTACCCGCTATTATTTTTGCCATTTTATATGTTGCCTATAGCATCTGGTCAGGTAAACAAGGGAATACCAATATCAACCATAGTGCTCACCTATGGGGAGCTGCCTATGGTGTCATCATTACAATCTTATTAGAACCAAAAGTACTGCCCCATTTTCTAAACCAACTCACCCAAATACCGTTCTAATTGATACAAAGATTAGCTTTGATATTGCTCATGTTAAGTAGTTCATCATAGTTTGGTGATGACTGATTTAACAATCTCCCCCTAACCCCTCTTAAAAAAAGAGGGGGAACAAGTGCTTAACTGACTGGCATTACCGCTATCGAGGCTTTTCTTTTTTTCAGATTAACAATTAAAATTTAATTATTTTTACTATAAAAATCAAAGTTCTAAACTCTGCTTAACTCTTTTAGAAAATTAAGTCGATTCCAATGTCTCATCAAAGCCTACTTACAACACTTTCAATTACTATACTCAGCCTTTCTATTTCAGCATGTAATAGCGAGGATTCGGACAATCCCAAAACTGCTGTTGAGACCAAAAAACAACCCAATATTTTGTTCATCATGGCAGATGACTTAGGCTATTCCGATTTAGGCGCATTTGGTGGTGAAATTCATACCCCTAATATTGATGCACTGACCCAAGAAGGTCGAATCTTAACGGATTACCATACTGCTCCAACCTGTTCACCAACCCGGTCTCAGTTGATTTCAGGCACAGACCATCATTTAGCTGGTATTGGTGCGATGGCAGAACTCACACCTACTCACTTAAAGGGTCAACCTGGCTATGAAGGCTATTTAAATGAACGTTCACTCTCGATTGCAGAAGTCCTCAAAGATAATGGCTATCGAACGTATATCAGTGGTAAATGGCATTTAGGTCTGACTGATGCGACCAATGCACATGCCAAAGGCTTTGATCATTCCTTTACCCTACTACAAGGTTTAGACCTACATTTTAAACAAGCTCCGTCTGCTTATAAACGTAATGCGACTTATACTGAAGATGGCAAACCAGTGCCGATCTCATCCTTACCTGATGATTTCTTCTCAACCAATTATTTTACCGATAAATTGATTAGCTACTTAGAATCAGGAAAAAATTCAGGCAAACCATTCTTTGCCTATGCGGCTTACACTGCGCCACATTGGCCTTTACAAGCACCAACCGAATATCGTGACCGTTATCGTGGTGTTTACGATGCAGGTTATGATGTGATTCGTGACGCACGGATTGCACGCCAAAAGCAACTTGGATTAATTCCAGCTAATTTTACTGCGGCTGAACCGATTGCTTCTCCAAATGCACCACAAAAATATGGTAAATGGAATGAACTTTCGAGCGAACAAAAAGCTTTAGAAGCGCGCAGAATGGAAATCTATGCAGGCATGGTCGAAAATTTGGATACCAATATTGGCCGTGTAATTCAATATCTGAAACGTAATAATCTATATGACAATACCTTAATCTTCTTCGTTTCGGATAATGGTGCAGAAGGCTTTATTCGTGGCAATTATGGAGCAGAATCAGGTTTTGACAATAGTGTAAATAATGTAGGTACATCAGGCTCTTATCATTATGTTGGACCACGTTGGGCAGAAGTCAGCGCAGCACCTTTTCATTTATGGAAAGACACCGCAGGTGAAGGTGCAACCACAGCGCCTGCAATTGTAAAACTTCCACATCAAACTAAAGCTCAAGCAACCCATCATGGTTTTGCTTCTGTACTCGATGTGTTCCCGACTGTGCTCGATTATGCCAACATTGCAGTCCCACAAGGTCAATATAAAGGGCGTCAGATCAATACGCCAAGTGGTTATTCTTGGAAATCAGTGCTCGAAAATAAAGCTCAAGCAGTTCGTCCAGTGAACTTTAATTTCGCAGATGAACTACATGGTAGTAAATATGCTCGTCAAGGCGACTGGAAAATTGCATTACAAGGCAAATCAGAGCTCGGAACGGGGACATGGGAACTCTATAACCTCAAAAATGATCGTGGAGAAACCCAAAACCTTGCCCAAGATAATCCAACCAAATTACAAGAACTTGTCGCGGTATATAACCAATACACCCAGCAAAATGGCGTTAAGGAATACAACATTAAATGAAGTTTATTTCCTTATTCGCCTCAATCTGTAGCCTGTCCCTTGTGACAGGCTGTAGTAAAGCTACGCCTGATAGCAGTCATAGACATACCCAAACCACGACACAGACACAACTTGGCACCTTGCAACAATGCCAACAATATTCAGGCTTACCCAAGGCATGGCAAAAAAATCAAACGGCGGGCATGGTTTGGATTGCCAAAGGTTCTTTTCAACTTGGCTCCAACCAAGCCTATCCCGATGAGTTAAATTTTGGAGAAAAACAACGTCAAGTAGAGGGTTTTTGGATCGACCAAACTGAAGTGACCGTTGCCCAATTTTCTAGTTTTGTGAAAGCCACAAACTACATTACTGATGCAGAAAAACAAAAACAGGCTGCGGTATTTTCACCGAATGTGAACACACCGAATCAATGGTGGCAACTCAAAGCAGATTACACATGGAAAACACCTGACGGTGCTAAGGGACAAGCACCTCTCCCTTCTGAACCCGTCCGCTATGTCACTAAAAATGATGCAGAGCATTATGCAGTTTGGTTAGGGCGAGATTTACCCACAGAACAAGAATGGGAATATGCAGCCAAAGCAGGTTCAAAAACGGATACCCCTTTAGGTCAAGCCCCACAGGATGTACATCAACATCCTCAGGCTAATTATTGGCAAGGTGAATTTCCACAAAAAAATACCGCTGAAGACCATTTTGCAAGTGTTGCACCCGTAGGATGCTATCCTGCAAATGCATTCAAGTTATACGATATGATCGGCAATGTCTGGGAGTGGACATCTTCGGTTTATCATGGTGCGCATGATCAACATATGGGGAATTACACTGAACTACGCCAGCAAGATGCTCATATCACACAATATGTATTAAAAGGTGGCTCTTTTTTATGTGCCTCCAACTTTTGTGCGCGTTATCGTAATAGCAGCCGCTATCCACAGGAATTTGATTTGGCTGCAACCCATGTCGGATTTAGAACCGTATTACGAACCCAATGATGATACAAATATTCATTAAAAATCACTCATGCTGATGCTAGTAGAAAAGTACAAATCTATTTAAAGTGAATGAAACCGCCAAAATAGGAGAAAAAATGAAAAGAACCCTGCTCTATTTTTGTACTTTATTTACATTAAGCTTATCAGCCTGTGCAGTACATACGCCTCATGGTAGCGTAATTGTTAATCCTGACCATCATCATGAGGGTCATGGTGATTTTTGCCCACCTGGACAAGCCAAAAAAGGACGTTGTTAAACTCAATCCAGCCTAAGTCTACCTAGACTTAGGTATTTTGGATTTACCTATCCCCTTTATTGATCGAGCAGATTCGGTTCACCCCCTTCATTCCATCAGATGATGACAATAAAAATTAAAATATGTTTTCAGCTACTGATTTCATTTGATTAAAACCCATATAATATGTATGGAATTTATTCTATTTATTTTAATGAGATTATTGCATGGATCTAAGCCAACACAGCACCATCATAAACATCTTAAATAAGGTTCAGTGTGCTGATGATTGGATTATTTTTTTAGAGCAACTCAATTATCATTTTAATCTTCAAGCATCCCAACTACTCGCTGTCGACCTTGAAGTACAAGCACTTTCATTTAGTGTCCATCATGGGATAGATTTTGATGCACATCAACTTGAACAAGCTGCCCTAAAACAAATTCGTTTAGACATTGATGATGACCCACGTCTACATAAAATGCTATTGGCACCTATAGACGGTTGGATGCATTGTTTTCAACATTTTGCAGAAGATGAAATTATTCAAACCCAAGTCTATCAACAGGTATTACAACCACTGGATTTACGTTTCTGTTCAGCGATTCAAATTATTTATGATCACAAAGTCTGCGTTATTCTTTCTTTTCTAACTAGTCCAGATCGCGGTGCTTTGAGTTGCTCTGAATTGCAACCGATTTATGAAATCTTACCGAGATTACAACAAAAAGTTCAGCAATATCGCCATCATTTTGAATACTCGCTTATGACTTTACTAGGGTCACAATTGATTCAAAAAATGAATCAACCGATTGCGATTATTAACTTGAATGGTGATGTTTTAGAACTAAATACAGAAGCAAAACAGCTCTTGAAAAATAATGAATCGATCCAAATCAAACAACGCCGCTTTGCATTCAATAAAAGTAGACAACAACAATTTGAACTCAACCTGATCGAGCTAGAACGTAACTATCAAAATAATCATGATTTAGCTTATAACGAGCGTAGTAAGACGATGATGATTGATCACCATCTCTTCTTAACGCTAGATTTACTAAGCCCAGAAAAAACCAATAAAATCTTTGGTTTACGCCCTGTTCTACTCGCAACATTTTCTGGGCTAAGGCATAAACCCAAATATCAAAAACAAATTTGTACTCAGCTTTTTATGTTTACACCTGTTGAACATAGAATATGTGAGCAATTACTTGAAGGGAAAACCACCAAAGAAATTGCCCTTGCGCATGAGATTCAAGCAGATACGGTCAAAAAACATTTACAGGCGATCTTCAAAAAAACCAAAACACATCGGCAAAGTGAATTAATTCAATTATTGATGCAATTTTTATAGGCTTCTGAAAACCTAAGTTTTAGGCAATCTCTGCTGGAAATGCGATCACTTGATCAATTTTCATCTTATTCATCGCGACCATAAGTAAGCGATCAATCCCTAGCGCAATACCCGAGCATTCTGGCATATGCGGCAAAGCCGCTAGAAGATATTGATCTGTTGGAATGACGGGCAAACCTTGTTGGGCACGTTCCGCATTATCTGCATCAAAACGACCTGCTAATACATCCGCATCTAGAAGTTCATCATAGGCATTTGCCAATTCTAAACCTTCGATATACACCTCAAAACGTGCTGCAACCAATTCACCATCTTCATCCGTTTTCACTTTGGCTAATGACGCCATTTCAGGTGGGAAATCAGTTAAAAATACGGGTGCATCAAAACCTAAACTCGGTTCAACAAAATGTGAAAATAATAAATCCATATAACCCAAACGATCATCACCTAAATCAAGATTTAGACCCACTCGATTCGCTGTCTCTTTGAGTTGCTTTAACGTTGCTTGTAATGGGTTAATATCCAAGCGATCTTGAAAAGCATGTTTATAGCTTAAAATATAGGGACGAACTTCACCAAAGCGATGTGCTAAACAGGTTTCTAATAAATCGGCTGTTTCATGCATTAATGCTTTTAAATCTAAGTTGGGTCGATACCATTCCAGCATGGTAAATTCACTATTGTGCTTGCGACCATGCTCATCATCACGGAAGACTTTACAGATTTGATAAATCGCCCCACTGCCACTGGCTAATAAGCGTTTCATTGGAAATTCAGGTGAAGTCTGTAAATATTGAGTATTCAATTTTCCATAAATATGACGCTGTACTTGTACCGATGCCAAATGCACATCCGTCACACCTGCCTGAGATAAAACTGGCGTTTCAACCTCCAATACATTTCGCTCAGCAAAAAACTGACGAATCTTATGGTACATTTCTGCACGTGCTTTTAATGCATCAATAGAACAAGTCGGTTGATAAGTTTTCATATCTTGGCTCATGCTTTTGGTCCACCGTGTGCTGCCCATTCACGGCGTAAAGGATAATTTTTACGGAGTAAATCAAATGCTGTTTGCTCGACCTTACCGTTTTGAACGCAGTCACGAAGTTGTTGATCATCTGCTGCAATATCATAAATTTGTGTGAGATGCTGTCTGAGAGCAGCGTTTAAAGCTTGTTGCTCAAAATACGGTGCAACACTTGGTAATTGGCTTTCAAACTGTTTGGATGCTGCTGGATAAGCGAATTTACGACAAAAGGCTTCATAGATCATCTGCGTTCCTCTTGCCTTACCTTCAAGGCTATAACCTGCAATATGCGGTGTCGCTAAAGCCAACATATTTAATAAAATTTCAGGAATTTCTGGTTCAAACTCAAATACATCGAGTACGACTTGGCGTTTGGTTTTCTCAATATCAGCCATCAATGCAGATTGCTGAATCACAGGCCCACGCGCACTGTTGATGAGAATAGCGGATGGCTTCATTGCAGCAAATGCAGCTTCATTAAACAAATGCTGTGTTGGGTATTCGCCCGACAACGTTAAAGGCACATGAATCGAAATTGCATCGGCATGTTTTAACAACTCATCAAAAGATAGATTTTCAATGCCTGCCAGTTGCACATAAGGATCATAGCCAATCACATTCCAACCGAGAAGTTGTGCCATGATTGCCAATCGTTTACCCACATTCCCAAGACCAACAATCGCCAGAGTAAACGCTTTCTCTTGTTCTAATAGGTCTATATTCAGATGCAATAAAGCAGTAATCACATATTCAGCAACGGCTTGCGCATTACAACCCGCAGCATTGCTCCATGCAATGTTTTGTTGTTCTAAAGCTGAGATATCGAGATGGTCTGTGCCAATCGTAGCACTACCCACAAATTGAATTTTTGTCTGATCAATTAATGCATGATTGACTTTGGTCACAGACCGAACCAAAAGAGCATCTGCATCCTGTACATCTACATGCGTGAGTGTACGCCCTGCTTTATGCTGTATTTCTGCAAATTCCGCAAAGAAATAATCGGTAAATGCCAAATTTTCATCTGCGATAATTTTCATGCAGTGCCTTCCATCAACTTGTCTGTGCTTATTATCCTTAGCACAAGGGAAATTGACAAATCAAATCTCAATGTTCCAGTGAAAATGGCGAGAAACACTATAATTTTGATGCAATCATGCGACTTATTGCCAATCCTCAAGCCTACTTTTAATTTTATAATAGTTATGTTTTCTTCATAAGCAGTTCTATCATGACGCCTTATTCTCCCTATAAAGGCAAAACTGGTATCAAGCGTATTTTTAATGCCACAGGTTATTCACTCGCAGGCTTTAAAGCCGCTTTTAGCCACGAAGCCGCTTTTAGACAAGTTATTTTACTTAATTTGGTTTTAATCCCCATCAGTTTTTTTGTTGATGTCTCAGCCCTAGAACAAGCACTCATGGTGGCTGTTTGTTTGCTTGCAATCATTGTTGAATTATTTAATTCAGCAATTGAAGCCGTCGTCGATCGTATTTCTTTAGAAAAACACCAACTTTCTAAAAATGCAAAAGACATGGGCAGTGCTGCGCAATTTGTTTCTCTCGCTATTATATTTTTTACATGGATGATTATTTTATTTCGATAAGTGATTATAAATTCTAAATAAAAAAAATCCCTGCTAATGCAGGGATTTTTTGATCTAGGAAGAAGATGTATTACATCATTCCGCCCATACCACCCATGCCACCCATATCTGGACCAGCTGGCTTGTCTTCTGGAATATCAGTAATCATGCATTCAGTTGTCAACATTAAACCAGCAACTGAAGCTGCGTGTTCAAGTGCAGAACGCGTTACTTTAGCAGGGTCAAGGATACCCATTTCTAACATATCGCCATATTCGCCAGTTGCAGCATTATAACCGAAGTTACCTTCACCCGCTTTTACTGCATTGATAACAACTGAAGGCTCATCACCTGCATTTGAAACGATTTGACGAAGTGGCGCTTCGATTGCACGACGTAAAATATTGATACCTGCAGTTTGATCTTCATTCGCGCCTTTTAAGCCATCCAATACGTTTACAGCACGTACTAGAGCAACACCACCACCAGCAACAACACCTTCTTCAACAGCTGCACGAGTTGCATGAAGCGCATCATCTACACGGTCTTTCTTCTCTTTCATTTCAACTTCTGTTGCCGCACCAATTTTGATGACTGCAACACCGCCTGCTAATTTAGCAACACGCTCTTGAAGTTTTTCTTTGTCATATTCAGAAGTAGATTCTTCGATTTGCGCACGAATCTGTTGAACGCGTTCAGCGATTTGCGCAGCATTACCCGCACCATCAACAATCACTGTGTTTTCTTTAGATACAGTGATTTTGTGTGCAGTACCTAAGTCTTGAAGAGAAGCTTGCTCTAAAGACATACCCACTTCTTCAGAAATCACAGTCGCGCCAGTCAAGATCGCGATGTCTTGAAGCATTGCTTTACGACGGTCACCAAAACCAGGTGCTTTAACCGCACATACTTTGATAATACCGCGCATGTTGTTCACAACAAGTGTTGCAAGCGCTTCGCCTTCAACATCTTCAGCGATGATCAAAAGTGGTTTACCCGTTTTAGCAACTGCTTCTAATACTGCAATCAATTCACGGATATTGCTGATTTTTTTGTCAACAAGCAGAATAAATGGATTTTCAAGTTCAGCCGTTAAAGTCTCTGGTTTGTTCGCGAAATATGGAGAGATATAACCACGATCAAATTGCATACCTTCGACAACGTCTAAAGCATCTTCGAAACCAGAACCTTCTTCTACAGTAATAACGCCTTCTTTACCAACGCGTTCCATTGCTTGTGCAATCAACTTACCAACTGTGGTATCAGAGTTCGCAGAAATCGAACCTACTTGTTCAATCGCTTTGAAGTCATCAGCAGGTTTTGCATTGGTACGAATATTTTCAACAACCGTTTTTACTGCGATGTCGATACCACGTTTTAAATCCATTGGGTTCATACCTGCGGTTACAGATTTGATCCCTTCATTTAAGATTGCTTGAGCAAGTACAGTTGCAGTTGTTGTACCGTCACCCGCGATGTCATTGGTCTTAGAAGAAACTTCACGTACAAGTTGAGCACCCATGTTTTCAAACTTGTCTTTTAAAGAAATTTCTTTCGCAACAGTTACGCCATCTTTAGTGATGTGTGGCGCACCGAAAGAACGGTCAATAACAACATTACGACCTTTAGGACCTAAAGTTACTTTTACTGCATCTGCAAGTACGTTTACGCCTGCGATCATTTTTGAGCGAGCTGAATCACCAAATTTTACGTCTTTAGCTGACATGTTAAACTCCGAATCTTTTTAAATACTGAATCTGATAATTTGTGAGTTATGTATCGATTAGCCTTCGAGTACAGCTAAGATGTCTGACTCTTTCATGATCAAGAGTTCTTCACCACTTACTTTTACTGTTGTACCCGCATAAGTACCGAACAATACTTTATCACCAACTTTAACGTCTAAAGCACGAACGCCATTGTCAGTAATTTGACCATTACCTACTGCAATGATTTCACCTTGAGATGGTTTTTCAGCGGCAGAACCTGGAAGTAAAATACCACCAGCAGTTTTAGTTTCTTCTTCTACGCGACGAATCACAACACGATCATGTAATGGACGAATGTTGCTCATAGTTAACTCCATCAGACTTAGTCTTTTTGATTAATTTGTATTGCTCGGTTTGAAGCAATACACAAATTTTTGGTATGCCACTTTTGTGGGGTTAAAAAAAAAGGCTTCAAGGGGAAAATGAAAAAAAACTATACTTTTTTAGTGTTTTTTCTTAAAACTGATTTTGATTGAACAAATTGTCTCCACAGAATAAAAAAGAGCTGTCATCGACAGCTCTCTCATTTTTAATGGAACAAGACTATCTGCTGATTATTGAGCAATTCATCTAAAGTTGTACTGGTTTGATTTAATGCAATCAACTGCGCACTCTCAAAAGTTGTCTCTGTACCATCCCGATCAATACTAATAATCGTATTTCCATTTTCTTGTTTAACATTGATAAATTCTGATACTGAACTGGTGTTTTCTGAATATCCAACCAACAAATCGCTAAGATCAATTTGATCAGCTTGAGCATTCGTTTTAGCGTCACCCAAATAGAAGTCTAAGACTGTATCTTGCCCATTCCCGCCAGTAACATCTTGAACGTTCAGTAATTGGAACAGAATGATATCTGAGCCTTGATTAGTTATATAGGTATCATTACCTTCACGCCCATTCAAAATATTATTAGCAGAGTTACCTGTTAAAATATTATTTAAAGCATTTCCAGTTGCATTTAGATTTGCAGAACCAACCAATTCAATATCTTCAACATAACGACCACTTTCTAATACTAATTCTTGTGATGACACATCTGTAACCAATTGATATTGATCAACTAAGCTATAACTCACAGAACTGATGATTTTATCATACCCACCTAGATCAATATCCTCATAATCGACATCAACTTGTCGCGTTTCCCAATAGCCACTTTCAACCAATACACTTTCGTAATCACTCGTGTCTACCCAAACTTCTTCAAAATAACCATCATTAACAAATTGCGTCTCATAATAACCTTGCTCCACCCATTTAGACTCATAATAACCATCTCGCACGGGTTGTTGCTCATAATGACCTATTTCTTCAACATCTGGACCAAAAAGCTCACGACCTAACTGCCATTGATTTAAGTTATAGTCGTAATAACTACTTAGGTAGATATAATACGAACCATCATTTGAGTAATAATTTAATCCATTCAAATCGGTGTAGACATCACGCGTACCATCGACAATCCATACATCTTGGTAAAAACTTGTATCAACCCAAACATCTTCATAATAACTAGTATCAATCCATACATCTTGATAGTAACTAGACTCTACCCATAAATAAGTACTATAACCTGACACCACCCATTGTTCTTCATAATGACTGGTATCAATCCAAACATCCTGAAATACATCATGAGTAATAACCGTATATTCCTGAACAAAATCATTCTTATGATCAACACTATAAGTATTATCTGTAGCATCACCTTTAAATTGATCAACAGCTATTCTAGGTAAGTCATTAATTAATTGAGTGATTTTTTCACTACGATTTCCAGCACGATCAACCACAGTAAGTTCAAAAGACGTTGCATTTTCATATATATAAATAGAGAAAGTTCCATCTGCCCACGCTGTAGTGCTCGTTAAAGATGAGTTTTGGTCAGCAAAATGATAAATGAGTTCAACAGTAGTATTACTTTCTGCTTGTCCAACGAGCAAATAACCTCCTTCATGTATGGCAAGCTGTGTCGCTGCATTTGGTGCTATCACATCATTGATAGCAACAACTGTTGTAATTGGACTTACATTTTGATTGGCATCAACAACTTTTACGATCAGTGTTTCACCATGCCAATATTGTGACCATAACCATGTCGAGAAGATTCCATCACTACCAACTGTGGTCTGACCAACTAGATTATTATTCGTATCAAAAATATTAACTGTTGAATAAGCTTCAGCCAGCCCTGAAAGGCTATTTCCATTTTCCAATATAAGCTGCGTTGCTGCATTTGGTGCAACAAGATCCAATGGTGCTGTAATTTCTGCATAAGTACTTTGGTAGCCATTTTGCTCTACAACTATGCGTAAAGTTTGTCCACCTGTCTGAGGTGAGTTTAACTGGATATTAAAGTGTCCCGATTCATCTACCTTGCCATTGGCAATATAATTACTTTTCGCATCAACAATACGCACATAACCATTTGGTATCGCATCTCCCTTAATAATAAAACCATTTTCAGAGATAACAACATTTTCCGCAGATTTCGGTGCATTACTATCTGCATTAAAAATAATACCAAATGGACTACTTACATTTTTGGCTAAATCTGTTGCAGTGATAAATAACTGCTCACCACGTAATATTGGTGGATAAATATTGGAAGAAAAATACCCTGTTTCGTCCGCTTGATATTCTCCTCTAAAGTCACCATCCGCATCCATTATCCTAATGATAGCTTTTGAATCACTTTTCCCAGTAATGACATAACCATCATTAATAATCACCACCTCATCAATCACTGGAACTAGATTGTCTACGGGTGCAATAATTTCGGTGATTAGACTATATTGATTCGTATTCTGGTCAAAAACTCTAACTTGTAATATCTGTCCTTGTAGATAATAGTTATTTAACTGAATATTAAAACTACCATCCTCATTCGCTATACTGTTCCACAACCAATTAACGATCTCGCCATTGGTTGATGTAACAGCGATCATCATTCCCGCTGTTGCCTTACCAGTCAAAATATGACCATTCACATCGAGTTTTAGCTCTATTGCAGCATCTGGTGAATGAATAGAAAGAGGTACTAACTTATGAACAACCTCACTGCGGTTACCAGCAATATCTTTGACAATTAAACTCAAATTTTGTGTTTGGTAATGGCTCAAATTGATTAATTGACTAAAAGTTCCATCATACCCAACATTGGTTGTTGTAATAACTGCACCATATTGATCAATAATCTCAATAGTTGAATTAGGCTCTGCCTCACCCAAAAGCCATCCATCTGAGGTCAATCTCATACTTTTAACAGTTGATGGTGCAATATCATCAATTAAAGCATTTTCTTTAACTTCAACACTTCGATTACCTGCTCGGTCTATCACTACAAAGGTAAGTTCTTGCCCTTTAAGATATATTTGATTCAGATAACCACTTACACTTCCTGAGCTATCGGTATTTCCCCAACCGACTTGAGCACCAGTTGCATCAAATACTTCGATTCGACTTTCTGCTTCAGCTAATCCAATAAAATTCTGACCATTCTCATTAAAAATTATGTTTGCAATCACATTCGGTGCAACGTCATCATTTAACGCTGTTTGTTTAACTTCAGAACTACGATTCCCTGCACGATCTATTGCAATAAAACGAAGTTCCTCACCATGTAAGTAAACTTGATTGAAAGAGCCTGAGACATTACCCAAACTATCCACAAAACCCCAACCAACTCTATTACCTGATTGATCTAATACTTCAATAGAGCTTCCAACTTCGGTTTGTGCTGTAAAGTTCGAACCATTTTCATTTAAGACAATATTCTGAATTGCATTCGGTGCAATATTATCAATGAGGGCTATTTGCTTAACTTCTGTACTACGATTCCCTGCTCGATCCACAACAACAAATGAAAGCTGTTCACCATGTAAGTAAATCTGATTAAAATAACCTGAAACATTACCTACACCATCAACATAGCCCCAACCCACCCGACCACCTAACTGATCAAGAACCTCAATTTGGCTATCGGCTTCTGCTTGAGCTGTGAAACGCTGACCATCCTCATTCAACACTATCTGTTTAATTGGACTTGGTGCAATATCATCGCTTAACGCTGTTTGTTTAACATCAACACTACGATTCCCTGCACGGTCTATTACAACGAATGTAAGTTCTTGTCCCTTGAGATATGTTTGATTCAAATAACCACTTACATTTCCTGAGCTATCGGTATTTCCCCAACCAACTTTAGTGCCAGTTGCATCGAAAACTTCAACTTGACTTTGTGCCTCAGCAACTGCAGTAAAGTTTTGACCATTTTCATTTAAAATTATGTTTGTAATTGCATTGGGAGCAACATCATCATTTAACGCTGTTTGTTTAACTTCAACACTACGATTCCCTGCACGGTCTATCACAACGAATGTAAGTTCTTGCCCCTTGAAATATGTTTGATAGAAAGTTCCGGATACATTACCTGAATTATCAACATACCCCCAACCCACTTGATAACCAGCAGCATTTAAAACTTCAACTTGACCTTGTGCTTCAGCAACTGCAGTAAAGTTTTGACCATTTTCATTGAAAATTATGTTTGTAATCGCATTTGGAGCAACATCATCATTTAACGCTATTTGTTTAACTTCAACACTACGATTCCCTGCTCGATCTATCACTACAAAGCTAAGTTCTTGCCCTTTAAGATATGTTTGATTCAGATAACCACTTACACTTCCTGAGCTATCGGTATTTCCCCAACCGACTTGAGCACCAATTGCATCAAATACTTCGATTCGACTTTCTGCTTCAGCTAATCCTGTAAAACTCTGACCATTTTCATTGAAAATTATGTTTGCAATCACATTTGGAGCAACATCATCATTTAACGCTATTTGTTTAACTTCAGTACTACGATTCCCTGCACGATCAACTACAACAAAAGTAAGTTGCTCGCCATGTAAGTAAATCTGATTAAAATAACCTGATACATTGCCCTGACTATCCGTGCTTCCCCAACCAACACTACGTCCTGATTGGTCTAGCACCTCGATTCGACTATTCGCTTCTGCATTTGCTATGAAGCTAGAGCCATTTTCATTTAAGACAATATTTTCAATTGGATTTGGCGCAATATCATCAATAGGGGCATTTATTGAGATGGCTTGACTGATATTACCAGCTCGATCCGTCACAGTGACAGTAAATGCTTCACCATGTAAATAATGATTTCCTAAACCAATATGAAATGAACCATCCAATTGAACATTTGCATACCAATTCACTTGAGTGCCATTTCGGTCAAATATTTGAATAGTTGAGCCTAACTCAGCCATACCATTGAGATAATATCCATCTTCTGTGAACATCACATTTTGTGCTGGCTCTGGTGCGACTACATCGGCAATAACGATCGTTTCAGCACTAATCAATCCATTATGGTCAATAATTGACAGAGAAAATGTTTCACCGTTTATGAGTGATTTATTCAGATTGAAGCTAAAATAGCTTAAATCATTTCCACTATTGTTATTGCTAATCACAATTTCAGCGATAGTTACATTATGAGCATCTTTAATAATAAGCGTGCTGTTACTTTCTGCATAACCAGTAAAAAGCCCCTGATTAGTCAGATTTTCAATGATTGGAGCAAAAGCATAATTCGGCGCTGTCACCTCTGTGACTAAACTTATATTCCCATTACTATCTTTAGCAGTTACATACACAATATCTGCATTGGTTAGGTAATGATTTAACTCTATGGCAAAATTACCATCTTGATCTGTCCAACGATCCCATCCCCAATGATTTAAAACTGTTCCATTTTTATCGGTAATGGTGATTTCAGTGAACGCTTCTGCTGTTCCATAAATCCAATCACCCTCTTCATTAAAATATAGATGAGTAGGAGCTGGCGGTGGTGTGAAATCAACATTAATTACCGTCTCAGGACTAACTAGACCTTTAACATCAATAATATGGATAAATAATTGCTCACCATCAGTCAACGGGCGATTAACCGATAAGTTAAATTCGGTAAAATCATGATTCCAAATAAGCCCTCCACCTGATAATTCCTCCCCTAATACAACGCCATTTGCATCTTTTACAATAATGGTACTATTTGTTTCAACCCAACCAGAAATTAGGCCATCTTGAGAAATATGATAAATATTTGGAGCATAAGCAAAGTTTGGAGCACCAATAATGACTTCACTCATATTTTGATTTTTATCAACCAACTGAACTCTAACCTGCTCACCCTCATTAAGAGTCTGCAAAATTTCTACATGAGCTATACCATTTTCATCAGAATACCCAAAACCAATCATATTTTCAGATGAATCAGCAAATACCAAAATTAAAGTATTTGGCTCATTGGTATGCACTAATAAATTATTACCCTCTTCGTTAAACACGGGTTTTTCTAAAAATTCTGCTGGTGTGTAATCGGTAACAATTAACTGTGGATAGCCAATAAATCCATCTTTTTCAGCTGTAATAATGATTTCTGAACCTTCCGCCAAAGGTTTGTCTAATGTAAGTGTAAACGGCTGAACACCTCCTAAATTCATAAGGTTAAGTGGTGTTGTAATTGAGTCATCAAACTTCACAGATGAAAAGACTTGAATAAGATTACCTTCAGCATCTCTTACGGAAAAATGGCTACCCTCAGTTGCATAACCTGTAATGATACCTTCTGGGCTAATTTTTATAATATTAAGAAATGGAACCTCAACAACTGTAATTGGTAATGATACCTCACTGGTGTATTCATCAACTTTTGCAGTGACATAAATTTCCTGATCGGCATTAATTAGCGATGTTTTGAGTGTGAATTCACCTTGCTCATTTGCAACTGTACTCGCGATCCATTCACCGCTTACGGTATAAAAATCAACGATACTTCCCTTATAAGCAGTACCCGAAATAATTGAACCATCTAAGTTATTTGATTTTGCCACTAATAGCTGAGGGGCAGTCGGTATATGATTTAATTGAAAATCATGGCTTTGTTGAAGCGTTGTGGTATTGCCTGCGATGTCAACAAAACGTACATCTATTGTTAAACTATTCTGTTGTCCTTCTGACCATAAACTGGTTGCTGGAATCTCAGCTACCCAATCTTGATAAGTCGGATCAAATGTAAAATTAATGATTGTTTCACCAATCAAGGTACTCACATTTGTTAGTGTCTGATTTACATCATTAGGTAAATGATCTATCTGAATTCGGATTGGAATGGTCTGATCTTTTTCAGATAGGCTTATCGCATTATCATCTGTAACAGATTTAATTTTAACAATATTATTTAATAATTCTAATTTACGATCAACAGTCACTTGTTGGATTGCTGTTTCAGAATAATTCCCTGCTATATCTGTTACAACTGCTTTAAACTGATAGCTACCATCTGCTAAATCAGTCTGAGCTGCATCTGTAATATTCCAAGTTTGACCACCATCTGTAGATACTTCAAAATGATCTAAGAATGCAATTTGCTCACCAACGATGATTGGTTGTGTAAGTTGTAAAGTAAAACTCTTGTCTTGGCTGATTTGATCAGTCTCAGACACACCTGTATCTGTAAAATCACTGAGCTGCAAAACACCTGCGTTTGGTGCTGTGGTATCAATCACAACTTTTTGAACAGCAGTCTCGGAACTATTTCCTGCTGCATCTTTTACAATCGCTTTAAACTGATAACTACCATCTGCTAAATCGGTTTGATTAACCGTTGTTTCTGTCCAAGTTTGTTCATTGTCTTTTGACATTAAATAGGTAATGCTGGTATTCGCTTCTTGCCCAGTTAAAACTAATGTAAAGCTTTTATCTTGGCTGATTTGATCAGTCTCAGACATACCTATATCTGTAAAATCACTGAGCTGCAAAACACCTGCATTTGGTGCTGTAGTATCAATCACAACTTTTTGAATCGCTGTTTCTGAACGATTCCCAGCCACATCTGCAACAACAATTTTAAACTGATAACTACCATCTGCTAAATCAGTTTGATTAACCGTTGTTTCTGTCCAAGTTTGCCCATTGTCTTTTGACATTAAATAAGTGACATTCGCACCAATCTCTTGCCCCGTTAAAGCTAATGTAAAACTCTTATCTTGGCTGATTTGATCAGTCTCAGACATACCTGTATCTGTAAAATCACTGAGCTGCAAAACACCTGCATTGGGTGCTGTGGTATCAATCACAACTTTTTGAACAGCGGTCTCGGAACTATTTCCTGCTGCATCTTTTACAATCGCTTTAAACTGATAGCTACCATCTGCTAAATCAGTTTGATTAACCGTTGTTTCTGTCCAAGTTTGTCCATTATCTTTTGACATCAAATAGGTAATACTGGTATTCGCTTCTTGCCCAGTTAAAACCAAAGTAAAACTTTTATCTTGTGATAAATAATCAGTAGGTAAGTGTCCCGTATCAACAAAATGAGAAAAACTTAGGCTTCCTGATATTGGAGGAGTTGTATCTTTAGAATCTTTTTCAGAAAATACAGCAACTGCTGTTGCACCAGCTAAGCCACCAACAAGCCAATTCCACATTGGAATAGTATCACTTGCTGTTATCAATGCAGGTACATTACTAAGCTCTACATAGTCAATTACAGCTTGACTAGTTGCATCTTGAGTTAATTTTGCAGTCCAAAATTGCTGACCATTCTGTAAAAGAATTTGTGGATTATCGACGATATAGAAATTCTCTAAAACAACTTTTGTTCCATCTTTTAAGTAGATGACGGCATTATTCCCTTCTTTGGCAACAGATGAAATGTCTTCTGGTTTTATTTCCAACTTAAGAATCGTATTTGGTTTTAATGTTATTGTTTTTGTTGCGGCTGTCCCGATCTGAACAACACTATCTTCTACAAATTTTCCAGCAGAATTCTTAGTTATCAATGATACCTTTGTCATTTCCCCACCATACATTTAAAATAATTATTTATTTAAATTTATTCTTAAATATTAAGATTTAGTTAAATCAAAATAATATAAAAATCCACTTTTAATTAAGTAAAAATTAGAAAAACCAACTTTACATAAGACCAAATTAAAATTAGATTCATTAATACCATTTCAATTAAAAATGAACTTAAAACAATAACATCCCTTCATTCTTAATATAGAAAAACAAAACAAGTGCAATATTATTAGATAACAACCAACTAATCTACTACTTAGATTTAAAACATATATAAAAATTCAAAAATTTCTTTTAAATTTTATAGAGGATTCATCAAACCAATAATGCTCAATTGTTCCATCTTCCAAAATCACATTAAAACTATTTGACAATCCAAAACGCAATCGATTTGAAGTTGCCGTTCCAGCATGAATATCTAAAATTGGATGATCAAATCCCAACTGAAAAATTTGATTTAAATCATGTACAGCCACTTTATGCAAATGCCCGTGTAATAAACCAAACAATCCCTCTTCACCCCAAGCTTCTAATGCAATTTTAGCCAGTACAGGACAATCCCTATCGCCATGCTCATTGGGAAAGGTATAAAAAGGTTGATGGAAAACGACTAATTTTATTTTATTGGCTGGTGCATTCTTTAGCTTTCTGCTCGTCTCATGAATTTGTTCAAGAGAAATATGTCCTCGTGTATGGTATCTACGACGAATACTATTCATCCCGACAATATAAAAATGCTCCGTTTCCAAAGTCGGTTCTAAACCGCCAAAGAAAGCTTGATAACGAACAAATGGGGAGAAAAAACGATTCCAGACATGATAAAGCGGAATATCATGATTGCCTGGCACCACAAGATATGGGATATGCAGAGAATCTAAAAACTGACGACAATGATAAAACTGCTTAAAACGAGCGCGCTGTGTAAGATCACCACTCACAACAATCGCTTCTGGACGATATTGCTGACAAAATTGCTGTATGGCTTGAATACATCCCACACGCTCAGTACCAAAATGTAGATCAGACAGGTGTAACAACATTTGGAACCATCACTTTTAACGCTGATTTTTTAACTGAAAATTTTAATGGCGGCTGCATCTGCACCAACTCACCATCTACTGCAACAGTGAGTTTTGACTTTTTACAATCAACTCGTATTTCCTCAGCACAGAAAGAATAAACATCTCTCGTCTGGTCAATTTTCCCTTGAATTAACCGCCACAACATTTTTAATAAACTGAGTCGATCACTTTTAGCAACCACTACGCCTGCCAACTTTCCTTTTGCCGCACATTCTGCAATTCTTAATTTCATATCACTCAATTGCAGTTGATTATTTCCAAAAAAAATTAAAGGCGTCGCAACAGGATACTTTTGACCGTCGACAGTAACCGCAAGCTTTAATGATTTATGTTCACGAAGCAATACATCCAAAGCTGACGTATAAGCATGTAATGGAAAACGCCCTAAATAGTGATTATATAATTCACGTTTCTTGATGAATAAAGGATATAAACCTAGACTGGCATTATTCAAATAAATTTGATCATTGATCATTGCCACATGAACATCGCGTGGTTGACCTATAGCAATCAGCTCTGCTGCTTGAACCACATCAATCGGAATATCTAACGCACGTGCAACATAATTAAAAGTTCCTAAAGGGATGATTCCCATCGGAATATCAGTATGTAGCAACTTTTTTGCAACGGCATTTAAGGTTCCATCACCACCCGCAGCCACCACAACACCACGCAAATGTGCATGTTGATGACGAGCTAAAACATTTATCATCATTTCATCAAAATCAATGTGTTGATTTAATTTAAAAACCTGAATTTCAAAATGATATTGTGTCCACAATGTCATCAAACTTTCATAAACATCCTCTTGTTGTGTCGCATGGAATCCTGATTTCTGATTATAGATAATCGATAAGGGCTGCAAATCTTGCTTCACTCACATCAGCCTTTAAAATAATTTACCTGTATTTTTGTTTACAAAATCAACAAATAAAAGCTTGTTTATGTAAATTTTGGATGAGCATTATTCAATTTATCAATAATAATTCTCAAAAAAATAAACAAATTTAAATCATTGTTTTTAATTATAATTTTTAATAAAAATAACACACATAAAAAAATCATATAGAATAGCAAAAAACAATCAAAACAAACAAAAACAATGTTTTAAGTAAAAATATACATTCTTATATTAACGAGTTTTAACTTTGCAGCATCTTATTTTTTTTACGATTTTATGCTTTAATACAGCCACTTTTTTTACTTCATCTATTTTCATTGTCATCCAATGAATAGAACTGTACGTCGTACACACTTTAAAAAGGCATCACCATGACCCAAGTGAACGCACCAGAATTCGTTCGTCACCCTAAGCTTATTGCATGGGTGGAAGAAATTGCAAAATTAACTAAACCAGCAAAAATTGAATGGTGTGACGGAAGCGCAGAAGAATATCAACGTCTGATCGACTTGATGATTGCTAACGGCACTATGCAAAAACTTAACCAAGAAAAACATCCTGGTTCTTATCTTGCAAATTCTGATCCTTCTGATGTTGCTCGTGTTGAAGACCGCACTTATATTTGCTCGGAAAACCAAGAAGATGCTGGCGCAACAAACAACTGGGTTGCACCTGCTGAAATGCGTGCGAAATTAAATGGCTTATTTGATGGCTCAATGGAAGGTCGTACGATGTACGTTGTTCCTTTCTCAATGGGTCCTTTAGGCAGCCATATTGCTCATATCGGTATTGAATTAACAGATTCACCTTACGTTGCTGTCAGCATGACAAAAATGGCACGTATGGGTAAAGCAGTTTATGACGTATTAGGTACAGATGGTGAGTTTATCCCATGTGTGCATACTGTTGCTGCTCCATTAAAAGACGGTCAAAAAGATGTTGCTTGGCCATGTAATAACGAAAAATATATCGTTCATTACCCAGAAACTCGTGAAATCTGGTCTTACGGTTCTGGTTATGGTGGTAATGCATTACTTGGTAAGAAATGCCTAGCATTACGTATTGCTTCTGCAATGGGTCGTGAACAAGGTTGGTTAGCTGAGCACATGCTTATTTTAGGTGTGACGAATCCACAAGGCGAGAAACACTACATCGCAGCAGCATTCCCTTCTGCATGTGGTAAAACAAACTTTGCAATGTTGATTCCACCAGCAGGTTATGAAGGTTGGAAAATTGAAACTGTAGGTGATGATATTGCTTGGATCAAACCAGGTGAAGATGGTCGCTTATATGCAATCAACCCTGAAGCTGGTTTCTTCGGTGTTGCACCTGGTACAAATACCAAAACCAACCCGAACTGTATTGCAACAATGCATAAAGACGTTATTTATACAAACGTTGCAGTGACCAAAGACGGCGAAGTATGGTGGGAAGGTCTAACTAAAGAAGTCCCAGCTGACCTAACAACATGGAAAGGTCAACCTTACGTTGAAGGCGAAAAAGCAGCACATCCAAACTCTCGCTTTACCGTTTCTGCGGGTCAATGTCCTTCGATTGATGCTGACTGGGAAAATCCAGCGGGTGTACCAATTTCTGCATTCATCTTCGGTGGTCGTCGTGCAGATACAGTGCCTTTAGTATCAGAAGCTTTTGACTGGGTTGATGGCGTTTATAAAGCTGCAACAATGGGTTCTGAAACAACTGCTGCGGCTGTTGGTCAACAAGGTATCGTTCGTCGTGACCCATTCGCAATGCTTCCATTTGCGGGTTACAACATGGCTGACTATTTCGGTCACTGGTTACAACTCGGTCAAGAAGTGGGTGCAAAAGCTGAAGCTGCTGGTAATAAATTACCAAAAATCTTCAACGTAAACTGGTTCCGTCGTGATGCTGAAGGCAACTTCGTATGGCCTGGTTTCGGTCAAAACATGCGTGTTCTTGAGTGGATCATCGATCGTTGTGAAGGTCGTGCTGAAGCGACTGAAACACCAATCGGTTTAGTTCCAACTTATGAACAGTTGAACTGGACAGGTATTGATTTCTCTAAAGAGCAATTCAATACAGTAACAGCTCAAGACAAAGATCAATGGATCAAAGAACTTGAAAGCCACACTGAGTTATTTACTAAACTTGGTGATCGCTTACCTCAAGCGCTTAAAGATCGTCAAAATGAGTTATTAGCAGCTGTTAAATCTGCTTAATTCCCCCGCCTCCCTCTTTCATCAAGAGGAATTAAGGGAGATTTTAAAAGGTCGCTTCGGCGGCCTTTTTATTAAGAATAATTTTTAGTAAAACCAAGGGGAAAATCATGAAAAAATTTATTATTTGTACGACCATTTTATGGGTGACTTCTAATGTGGCAAATGCACAAGACATTTCAGCCAATACACTCCAACCATCAACGCCAATTTGCCTTATTAAAGGCACTCCAACAAATCATCAATTTACAGAAATTAAGCGTTTAAAAATTGGGAAAGGAACTTATGGTAGCGTAACAGACCTTTACCCAAGAATCGTAGATAAGACACATAAACTCGGTGCCGATGCAGTCATTCATTACAATGCAAGTCAACGATTTGGCTTTTGGCCATGGCGACTCGTTAGACCAGTAATGACGGGCACAGCGATTAAGTGGTTATCCACCCCTCCTAGTTGCCAGTCATTAGGCGGAATAGAAATTAAATAATTGATAAAAGGTCGCAATCGCGACCTTTTTATTTGGCGGATTCAGTAATGGAATGCAACACATTTGTAATGTAGTTGAGAAAGCAATAATGCCACAAACCATCAACGTAGTGACACGTCAGAAAATCGAAGATTTTGGTTTCTTCACGACTAGAAATATCTCAAATAATACGCCTATTCAATCTTATAACTCATATGCTTATAACGCATACGCTGTCTAACTAAATCAAGCAATTTGGGCTGTTGAACTGACATTTTATTATTTATTGATAGTTTAAATTCAAATAAATCAATTATTTTTGTTTCATTTTCAATCAATCAGGTATCTTATACAGCAGAATTTGGAATCTTATGTGTTATTTCTGCCGCATAAGAATAGTTATGCCACTTGAGTCTTTGAACACATGGGAAAAGCAAAAATAAAGGTCATAACCATCGGTCATTTACCATTACATCTAGACCTCAGCCGAGTTTCAGCTTGGAAGTCTGATGTGTTTAAGTTGGCCGGGGATATTGAAAACTTCGCATTACGCTGTGACTCAGATAGTGATGGCTGGGTTTTCTCCGATACGCTACTGAAAGCCCAACTACCAGAACATACTGGCGCAGATTTTCTAATAGCAATTGTCAACGTACCAATTCAAGATAACTGGTACTCAAGACGGCTTGGCGATAACCAGATTGTTTTTACGTTTAACCAAATTAAAGAGTTTCTTGCTTGGGAAAACATTCCACTTGAAAACGCAATCCTTCGTGTTCTATACGCATATACACTGCGTTATAGGAGATCAGGAAATAAATTCCCTAGCTTCGGAGAAGCACCAAGTTTCACCCACGACGAAACACGTGGATGCCTATTTGACATGAATGGTATCAAATCTGATCTAGTCGAATCGTGCAATAAACCGGTTGTTTGCGTTGAGTGCGAGGAACGCCTCAGGAATGAGCGTGTTTCGACTCAAACGATAAAGACCGTACAAAGTGAAATACGAAAAATTCGTAAGCATCTCTACTATCGGGCACTTGATTTTGTAAAGGCTAAACCTTTGGTTGCTCTGACAATTTCAAGTACATTTGCCATCCTGCTTGGCATCACTGGCTCCTTAATCGCGTCGTATATCTACGACAATATTAAAACTCAACCAACCGCAGGCATAACAAGTCAATTCAGCGGACCCGCTAAAGCGGCCCGCTGATTTCCAACGTTAGACGGATGCCTCGCGCCTATTAACAACGCGAGCTACATACAATGAGTAATTGCTCACGTTCGGTTTTCATCAAAACACTCTAAAATCAAGCATCAATTAATAGAAGATTTAAATCATCAATGTGTAGAAATCAGGGAGTAAAATAAATTGGCCATACGCTTCCAGTGTTGCCACATCATTATTGCGTAACGGAAGCACACGACATTCCAAACTATAGTAAATCTGTTAAAAATAACATACACTCATAGAATGACTTAATTCAGAACATTTTAGAAAGAAAGTATTGGCTAAGCTTGAAGAAAGATATTCTATTCGAGCTATTTCCGCTCAATTTGAAATTGATAAAAATACGATTGTCCAATAGAAGAAACGTATAGAGATCAAAAGAATTCATCCACGTAAACCTTCTAAAATTGATCATGATGCTTTACGTGCTGATGTTGAAAAATATCCTGATGACTATCAATATGAACGGGCTGCACGTTTTGTATATGGAACCTCATTATTGGTGATGCTTTAAAACACCTAGGTATTACAGTTAAAAAAAGACGCTAAGTCACCCAAAAGCTAACTCAGAACTTAGAGAAAGATTTATTAAACAAATAAAGTTATTAGAAAATAGTTATTCTCAAAGGGGAGAACCCTGTTTGGGACAATATAATTGACAGTTAAAAAATCAGACCAATGCAATTGGAGCAATTCATCAACAGAAATTGTTTGTAGTCAGGTTATTTGATTGCAAAATCAATGCTGATGTTTTTCATTTTTGGGTTGAGCGACTACTGATCCCTGAATTACCGAAGAATAGTATTGCGGTTATAGATAATGCAACATTTCATAAAAGAGCGGATACTCAGGTATTATTGGAACAACAAGGACATCAGATACTTTGGCTTCCTGCATACAGTCCTGATTTAAATCCTATAAAAAAAGATATGGATTTAAAATCCAAGCTTGCCGAATGGGAGGCATTTTACAATTATGCCTGACCTCATATAGCCATGAATAATAAAACATCCTATGAGCAATTAAAAGAAACGTCATGCTAAAATATTGGTGTCAGTGGAGGCACTAGTATTCACATATTATTTCAAAAGCATGGTGTTGCACTTCAAATACTAATCTAAGCATTAAAAAAGGAAGGTTTTTTATCACCTTCCTTTTTTAATTGTTTCTTTTTAGTAAATTACTCATTTTTAACTGAATAGAGCTTATTTTTTGCGATAAGCATCTTGGCATTCAGAATCACTACAATAACCATATAAGTTCAAAGAGTGTCCAGTTAAAGCAAAGTTGTGCTGATCCGCAACAGCATGCTGCTCTTTCTCAATAATATCATTCGTAAATTCAACGACTTTGTTACAGTTTAGGCAAACTAAATGATCATGATGATCTTCTTGCATGATTTCAAAAACTGAATGGTTATTTTCGAAATGGTGACGCTGAATAATACCCGCAGCTTCGAATTGTGTTAACACACGGTAAACCGTTGCTAAACCAACATCTTCACCTTGCTCAAGCAAAGTTTTATAAATATCTTCAGCACTTAAATGATGTTGCTTTGAATTTTCTAATAATTCCAAAATCTTAATACGAGGAAGGGTGACTTTAAGTCCAGCTTTGCGTAAGTCTTGATTGGAAATAGGCATGTAAAAAGGTCTCTCAACAAATCTTAAGTTGGAATAGGCAATAGAGTTTAGATGCAGTATGATCTATCCTTGAACCAAATGCATCATCATTTATCAGGATAGTGTAGCAAAATGCAAAAAATCATGCTGGCGTTATTCGTCACTTCAGTACTTAGCGGTTGTTCAGTCTTTGGTGTTTATAAAGTCGATATTCCACAAGGAACACCATTAACCAAAGCCCAAGCATCTCAAGTACAAGTCGGCATGAGCTTTCAGCAAGTTCGTTTCCTACTGGGCAGCCCAACTGTTACAGACCCATTAAATCCTTTACGCTGGGACTATATCTACAACTATACGCCTGGTACTTATGCGAAAAAAGCAAAAATACCAGCAGCCCGTGGTCAACATTTAAAAATTTATTTTGATGCAAATGGCAACGTTGAACGTTTAGAAGGTCTAGATACAATCCCTGAATCACAACCTGGTTTACCTGCATCAAAAGAAGCAATTTTGACTGCGCCACCACTATAATTACTTTCTAAAAAAAAGAAACCCCTCATCGAGTCATTCGTGAGGGGTTTTATTTATGAACCTGATGGTCTAAAACGATTACCTTTAATAAAACGCCCAACGGGATTCTGTGCAGCTCGCTTACGTCGAATATCCTTTGGATTAATGGTCAAAGCACGATAGATTTCAACCCGATCACCCTCTTGCAAAACAGTATCCGCTTCAATTTTGCTACCAAACACCCCAAGATTCAGAACTTCTGGCAGTGTGACCTGTTCTGCGATACCACTTGCATCAATCGCTTGCTGCGCATTCATCCCTTCACTAAAGGTGACAGCAATATAGAATTGCTGTTCAGGTGTTGTAAAAGCAACCCAAACTTGTTTTGCATGTTCCATTACAACACTTGCCCAATAACAGCCATGATTGCGATCACGATTGAAAGCGGTAAAACTAAGCGTACCGCAATACGCCAAACGTTATAAAATAGTTCATTACTAAAGCCCATGGCTTTACGAAGATGGCTAATCTTCATAATCCAACCTGCAAATACGGCATAAATCAAACAAATCGCCAATCCCCATAGCATCAATAGTGTATTAAAAATTTGCTCAACTTGTGGTACAGCCCACACTGCAATTGCAGCAAGAACAATAACCCATTGAATCACGATTGCAAGTTGACGCTGTGCTAACTGTTCTTTTGCACATTGAATAAGCAAAGCAGCAGATATCGTTGCAACAAAGCCCCAGACCAAAGCAGGAAGTTGTGCTTGAACAGAGAAGAAACCAAAAGCAATAACCGCAAGCAATTGTGCAATCCAAATAGGAAATGCTGACGTTGTTGCTGATTGTTGTTTGCTTAAAGTCGATAGGCTGCTCTGCCAATAGAGTCCTAGCCCTAAACCACTTGCGACTAGAGCAAGAACAGTGGCATTGCCCCACTCTTTAAACTCAATCCCCGTCCAATGCCAAGCGGCTAAATGAGTTCCCATTACATTGGCAAGAATAAAAGCAGCAATAACACCAACAGTTGTCAAACCAATCAAAAATTGACGAGGGATAAAAGACAATCCCAATGCAATAACGGCAAAAATCGCAAAAATAATTTGAGTCGGAAGATTTAATCCAAGCTGCTGACTCACAACATAAGCCGATGTATTTACAATACTACCTGCAAAGAAAGGAACAAAAACAACGGCTAACCACCCGACTACGCGCCATCTTGGTGAAGCATCTGCATCACGTGTTAAGGTAGAAAGCGCTTGTAGCGCGGTTGTCTGTGAACGTTTTGCCAAAGCAATTTCAAGATAACCAATCGGTAATGCTAATAAAAGCATGGTTCCCAACCACAAAAGCCAAAAATCAAATTGACGATCAATTTGGATACCCACAGTTGGTGCTAATGTGCTAATCATGACAAAAGATAAGCAAAACGCCATCACTGGTGTAAGCCAGCGTGACAGAGTTGTGTCCTGCATACTGCATTCCTTAAAAAGCTTTGAACTCATTGTGCTTTATGGAGCTTACAATGAAATATTCAATCTATTTTGCCTTTGTCACGTCTGAAAATCAAAACAAAAGATGCCCAAAGAAAAAGGCAAATCACCATAAAGATGACTTGCCGCGCCTAGTTATTATTATATAAATCTGACCTCTTATTTTTTACTCATCTTCACCTTATTATTTTTCTACCATAAGAGGTCTTATTGTTATTATTTTATTGTCAAGCAAAGAACCGTGAAAACCAATTCTTGCCTTTTTTCTTTTCATTTTCTTTAATAATGCCAACCATATTTTCTCTAACAGCACCTACATAATCAGCATCATCATGTCGAATATGATTGATTAACCATTTTGAAAGTGCTTCATGCAATTCTTTATCAATTTCATGCCCTAATTCAAAACGTTCACGATAAGTCTCTATCTTTTTGATAAATAAATCATGCACACGTTTATGTGGCACACGATATTTATAATTTGCTTCTTCTTGCAAGCTTTCTTCAAAGGTAAAATGCGACTGTGTATAATCAATAATATTGTCTAATACACTCTTCATTTTGACACGATCATGGGAATATTTTAAATCAGCGATTTCATTAATATAATCCAGAATACGTCGATGTTGATCATCGATAACTTCTATTCCTGTATTATATTCGGCAGACCATTTCATACCTATCTCTATCCCTAAAACCAATGTGATTTATTGAATAAGGACATAATATCGGCTAAACAATTAAATAAAAACACAGCATTTTTGTCAGATTTCAAATATTTTCAATAAAATAAATTAACCCGTTGTTTTATATTTAATTAAATATTTTAACCAATTAAAACACTCAAGTATTTTTTAACCAATTCTGGAAAAATAATTATAATTTCATTAGAATATAAACAATTAAAAATAGATACTATAAATAAATGATATAGCATCTATTAATTTTTATTATACTGATTAATATTGATCCGCTCTAGTCACGCGTTTTAGGTTTGGATTTTCTGCTTCTCGAATGAGACGTTCAACTCGAGTGAGCGCATGCTTAATGGGTTGACCATGCTGAAATAAAATCATTTCACCAGCTTGATAGGCAGTCCATGACTCATTATGTGTTAAAGGTTCAGTTGTGATTACTGCAACCCGATCTTGTGGTGTGGTCACTTCACTAAAATCAACTTTGACATCTAAATCAATTAAATGTGCAGGTTGAAATGGATATTCTCGTACTAACCAATGTAGTTTGGTCGTTGCATAGCTGAATAATGCTTGCCCATTAGACAAGCAAAAATTAAACGTACCATGCTCTGCAATTTCAGGCGAAATCCGCTCTAAAAGAGAAAAAACTTTTTCTATACATGGCTCTGTATATCCAAATGCTTCAACCATCTGATCTAACAAATAGCAAAAAGCACGTTCACTATCGGTATTACCAACGGGTTCAAAACGTCCACTCAAACGAGGATTGAAATCGTGTAAATCACCATTATGTGCAAAAATCCAATGTCTGCCCCACAACTCACGTAAAAAAGGATGTGAGTTTTCTAGGGTAATTTTACCCTGAGTTGCTTTTCGGATATGTGCAATCACATTACGCGATTTGATTGGATAATTACGCACCAAGTCAGCAATCGGAGATTCAACTGCCGATTGATTGTCAACAAACAAACGACATGCTTTGTCTTCAAAAAATGCAATACCAAAACCATCACAATGATCAGACGTGACCCCTGCTCGTTGGGAAAATCCACGAAAGGAAAAGGTAATATCCGTCGGAGTCGCGCAATTCATTCCTAATAGCTGGCACATATCTTCTAACTATCTAACATCTGTACCTATTGTGCATGAGGTACAGACATCTTGTAAATCTCAATATGTGCTCAGTATTAGATTAACAATGATATAACTAACGTTGCACCATTTTATTCATCACAAAAGAAGTTGCGATCTTGTTAATTTCTAAGAACACAAAATAGTCTAAACATTTAAAATCTTCATCATAAAATGCTTGTTTTGAAAGCTTGGATTGCATGCCAAGATAGGTATCGAAAAGCTTTGGCATACGTTCATCTTGCGGAAAACTATATTCAGGACGCTCTGGTTCAAATGCACGGTTTGAACGGATATCAATAATCTGATGATCAGCCAATTGTTGAATTTGACGATGGGTGTAATAAGCTCGCGCCAAGTTATCTTCAAGATGAATACTCACACATCCCATCACATACTTCGCACGCATAGACCACAGTACCTTTGGCACTAAATTCAACCACAGCATTGATAATGCTTTTCCAGAACGGAATTGCGGATGTACACAAGTCCGCCCTATTTCCAAGATACTTGGCAAATGTGAAAAGTTTGGAACAACATCAAACTCTTTAGCACTATAACTTTGCCCAATTTCATGACCTTGAAACAATTTAAGACGTGTATAGGCAACAATTTCACCCGTCCATTTTTCACGTAACACCGCATGTTCACAACCAAAATCATAGAGATCTTGATCTAACCCATCTTCAAAAGAGATCCCAAATTGATGAGAGAATTGATTTGCTCTAAAACGTTGTACTTCTTGTAGTTCTTTTAGATTATCCACCCACCCAAAACGGAATTGGTTTTGTGACGGCTTTTGACGTAAAGGTGAAGTTAATGTCTGGCGATAATGATTTAATTTTTCTAGCATAATGAAAGCTCCTTATGTCTAGAGTTACCTTAAATCGCTTCAATGACACTTCAATGAATAAAAGATGAACAGATCATGACGAAAAAAAAGACCTGCATGAGGTCTTTTTTCTTAATCTTTAGTGCTTCGCCCGATTGGTAATCAATGTACCAACGCCATGATCGGTAAAGATTTCTAATAAAGTTGCATGTGGTACACGACCATCAACAATATGCGCACTAATCACACCGCCTTTGACTGCATCTAATGCACACCCCACTTTAGGAATCATACCGCCATAGATCACACCCGTTTCAATTAAACGATCCACCTCTTGGGTACTTAATCCAGTCAGTAAATTTTTGTTTTCGTCTAATACACCCGTAATATTGGTCAATAGAATCAGTTTTTCAGCACCCAATGCTTCTGCAACTTTTCCAGCGACAAGATCAGCATTGATATTATAAGTGTTACCTTCTTCATCCACACCTAATGGTGCAATTACAGGAATAAAATCACCTTGGGTAAACATTTCCAATACATCGGTTTTAACGCCTGTCACTTCACCGACCATGCCCAAATCAATTTGAGAAATGGAGCCATCAGCTTCTTGTTTCTCCATGAGCAATTTACGTGCGCGAAGTAAATTACCATCTTTACCGGTTAAACCAATCGCACGACCGCCATGTTGGTTAATCAGATTGACAATCGATTTATTAACACTACCACCGAGCACCATTTCAACCACTTCCATCGTGGCTTGATCGGTGACCCGCATCCCATCAATACGATCAGACTCTTGCCCTAAACGTTTAAGCAATGAATCAACTTGTGGGCCACCACCATGTACGACGATTGGATTTAAACCCACTGTTTTTAATAATACGATATCGCGAGCAAACGAGCTTTCTAGCTCTGGATCAGTCATTGCATTGCCACCATATTTTACAACCAACGTTTTACCTGCAAAACGTTGAATATACGGCAAAGCTTCAATCAAAATTTTTGCTTTATCAATGCCGATATGCTCGTGTGGCATGCGTCTCTCCTTATTAAGCTTGTGCGAGTTCTTGTGCAATTTGCGGATATTGACCTTGCATCATAGAAACAAATTCTTGGCGAATTTCACGTAATCGATTTGGATTATCTGCATCAAAACGAACTGTGAAATACTCACCTGTATTAGATGCTCGAATAATGCCAAAACCATCGTCAAAATCAAGCCTTACCCCATCTATTTTACTTAAACGAGCGCCTAAACGGTGACTTAGAATTTCAATATCATTTAAAACTTGGTTTGGATTAGCATCGTGGGTACTGATATATGTGTCTTCGGTACAGTAACGCTCAGGATATATCGCCAATAATGAAGACAAGCTTGCCGTATCTGAATGCGTGAAATATTCCATCACACGCAATGCTGCGTATAGCCCATCGTCATAACCGAAACCGCGACCATCATTAAAGACATAGTGACCTGCATATTCACCACCAAATACCGCATTGCCTTTGGACTGAGATAAATACGTTCGCAAGAAACTACTTCCTGTACGAATCATTTTAGCTTGTCCATTCAAACGTTGTACGGTATCAGCCACCATTTGAGAACATTTCACATCAAATACAATTTCTTTGCGTGGATGCTGTTGTAAACAGATTTGTGCAAATAAAGACAATAAACGGTCTGGACTAATAATATGTGCATGCTCATCGACTAACACCAACCGATCACCATCACCATCTAAAGCAATGCCTAGATCAGCTTTTTCTAAAATAATGGCTGCTTGTAAATCTGTTAAATGCTCAGCATGTGAGGGATCTGGGGCATGATCAGGAAAATTCCCATTGGCTTCACAACGTAAAGCAATGACCTGACAACCTAACTTTTCTAAAACCAGTTTTGCACATCGACCTGCTGATCCATGCAAACCATCCAATACAATTTTTAAAGGGCGTGATAATTGAATATCATCTAATAAGGATTGCTGATACTGCAAACAATACAAAGGCACAATTTGATGTAGCACATGATCAGAATCAATCATTTGCTGAACATTTGGCAAAGAAATTTGTGCAAGTTGTCCAACCTGTTGAATCACGTCTGGCGTTGGGGGTTCACCATTTAAAATCCATTTAATACCATTATCTGATTTAGGGTTATGGCTTGCAGTCACCATAATTCCATTTCCCCCAAAATCACGAGCAATGTAATACATCATGGGGGATGAGCAACACCCAATATTGATCACAACTAAACCTTGTTGCTCAAAGATCTTTTGAATGATGTGGGCATAAGCAGGGCTAGTTAAACGAGCATCATAACCAATTACAACGTGATCTTGTCCTGCATTTTTATATTGTAGTGCTAGAGCATAGGCAATTGAATGAATCACATGAGGCGTTAAGTTGCTCAGTTTTCCACGGATATCATAAGCGCGAAAAACACTCAGAGGAAATGTATGTTTTATATTCACAGTAAACCCCTATTTTTATAATCATTAGCTGATTCAAAAAAAACAGAAACTATTAAGAAATTAATTAACCCTTATTCAGAAAAATTAAAATAATTTGTCAGCTGCTTTTTAATACAAATTTAGGGAACAATCAATATGACAAATGCAACGCTTTTCAGTAAAGCATTGCATTTAAAGTGATAATTACTAAAACTTAGTGCTGACCCGTATGTCCAAAACCACCTGCACCACGTTCAGTTGCGACAAATTCACTCACTTGTTCAAACTCAGCTTGTACCACAGGCACTAAAACATATTGAGCCAAACGCTCACCTGGTTCTAAGCGGAAGGTATTCTGCCCACGATTCCAAACCGAAATCATCAACTCACCTTGATAGTCAGAATCAATTAAACCCACCAAATTTCCTAATACGATACCGTGCTTATGACCTAAACCTGAACGCGGTAAAATTAAACCAGCAAAGTTTGGATCTTCGATATAAATTGCTAAGCCAGTTTTCACTAAAACCGTTTCACCTGCTGCAATTTCAATGGCTTCATCTAGACATGCACGTAGATCTAAACCTGCTGAACCTGTAGTCGCATACGAAGGCAGTGCCCACTCTTGACCTAAACGCGCATCTAATACTTTAACTTGGACTTTCATTACAACTTCCTACTGACTATTTCTTAACGTTTCAATAATGCTTTTAAGTTTGCGAGATATTGCTGAGCTTGCTCTTTGGGATCAACATTTGGCGCAAGTTTCTTTTTGCGGCCATGCCATTCCAAATCATCTTGTGGCAATTCATCCAAGAAACGGCTTGGTGTCATTTGACGCATTTGACCACCATTCTTACGTTGTTCGGCAAGCGTCAAGGTTAAACCTTGGCGAGCACGAGTAATACCAACGTACATCAAACGACGTTCTTCTTCGATGGTTTCAGAAGCAATTGAGTTCTTATGTGGCAATAGCTCTTCTTCTAAGCCAATCATATACACATAAGGGAATTCCAAGCCTTTTGCCGCATGTAATGTTAATAAATTGACTTTATCGGTATCTTCTTCTTCCTGCTGTTGCTCTAGCATATCGAGCAATACCAGTTTACGAATCACACTTTCAATATTTTTTTCATCAACATCATCTGTACGATTCAATAGATTTTGAATACTGCTATATAAGCTTTCAATACTGTCAAGTTTGGTTTTTTCTTGTGCAGGAGTCGCCGCTTGCTCACGGATATAATCAATATAGCCCGCCTCATTGATCATTTGACGAACCTTTGGCATTGGCTCATCATCATCTAAAAGTTCACGCGTAAAGGTTGCAATAAAGTCAGCAAACTCATGCAATTGCGTTGCCGCTTTCTTTGGCAATACCATTGCTAAACGTTGATCAGACGATGCTGTTAATAAGGACAACGTATTTTCTTGGGCAAATAAACCCAGTTTTTCTAAGGTAACAGGTCCAATCGCACGTTTTGGCGTATTAATAATACGCAAAAATGCACTGTCATCTTCAGGATTAATGATGAGGCGTAAATAGCTCATCACATCTTTAATCTCTGCTCGTGCAAAGAAAGATTGCCCACCTGATAATTTATATGGAATCTGCATTTGACGCAGTTGGGTTTCTAATACCCGCGCTTGGAAATTACCACGATATAAAATGGCATAGTCTTTCCAGTTTTTACCATTCATCAACTTATGCGTGATAAGGTCTTTGACAACGCGCTCTGCCTCATCATCATCATTTAGGCATGTGATCACACGAATATTTTCGCCATGCCCTTTGTCACTCCACAATTTCTTATCGAAAATATGCGGATTGTTTTCAATCACAGCATTTGCTGCTTTTAGGATACGACTGGTTGAACGGTAGTTTTGCTCAAGTTTGATGACTTTTAAATTATGAAAATCTTCTTTGAGCAAAGCCATATTTTCAGGTTTTGCACCACGCCATGCATAAATAGATTGGTCATCATCACCTACTGCGGTGAACTGCCCCATCACGCCAACAAGAAGTTTTACCAGAGTATATTGTGCCGTGTTGGTATCCTGATACTCATCCACCAATAAGTAACGAACACGGTTTTGCCATTTATCTCTGACTTCAGCATTTTCTTGAAGTAAGCGAGCAGGCATTACAATCAAATCATCAAAATCGACTGCATTATAGGCACGTAGGTTACGTTCATAAAGTTGATACAAATGCGCTAACTGTACATCATCAACAGTTTCACAAGTTGAATGGGCTTGCTCAGGTAAGACTAGATCATTTTTCCAATCTGAAATTTTCTTCATTGCTTTTGCGATGAGTTCTTTACTCTCTGCACCTGACAAATTGTCACGTTGCATTAAGTCCATCAGAATTCGTTTGCAGTCATCCGCATCTAAAATCGAGAAGTTGGCTTTAAGTGGTAGGTTTTTTAATTCTAAACGTAATAAATTCAGACCAAAAGTATGGAAAGTCGAAACTGAGAGTCCTTTAGCTTCTTCACGAGACAATAATTTACCTACACGTTCTTTCATCTCACGTGCAGCTTTATTGGTAAAGGTCATTGCAGTAATACGATGTGCAGGAATACCACATTGCTGTACGAGGAAAGCAACTTTTCGAGTAATTACGGAGGTTTTACCTGAACCTGCACCTGCAAGCACCAACAATGGCCCTTGAACATATTTCATGGCTTCAAGTTGCTTGTCATTGAGTTGACTGGCAGATGACATCTCGGAATACCTCTCTCGTTTTCGAGCATGATTATAGACATCTCTGTTTTAGAATCCCAATAGTAAATCTTGGGATATGTATAAATTATGATGCCTTATCTCAATAACGCGCCATAGGTTGTCGCGAGATTTTTAAAGTGATAAAAAAACCACCCGAAGGTGGTTTTAGAATTCAGTAAAAATTACTGTTTCGCATAAATGCTAATTTCTACACGGCGGTTTTGCTCACGTCCAGCAGCGGTGCTATTGCTTGCAATAGGGTTTGCAGAACCAAGACCTTGTGCATCAATACGACCACCTGAAACACCTTGGCTAGACAAATAGTTTTTCACTGACTGTGCACGTGCTTGAGATAATGGGAGGTTGATAGAATCATTCCCTGTATTATCTGTATAACCTGTTACCAAAATCGCGCTCTTATTATCTTCAGCCAAAACTTGTGCAACTTTGTTTAAAGTGCCATAGAAGTTAGGTTTAATATTTGATTTATTGGTATCAAATGTAATGCTACCCGGCATGATTAATTGAACAGAACCATCTGGATTACGACCTACATCAACACCTGTACCCGCCATTTGCTCACGTAATTTTTTCTCTTTGTTATCGAGATATAAACCACCTGCACCACCTAAAATCGCACCGATAGCAGCAGCACGGTTGTTTTGAGATGATGAGTTAGCATTACCTTTAGATACACCATAACCCGCAGCAGCACCAATTAAAGCACCTAAAGCAGCTTTATCATATTCAACGCCGCCAATATTATTACCTGTAGTTTGGCAACCTGAAAGTACCAAGCCAGCCCCGACTAGTGTTGAAATTACTAATGCACGCATTGCGTAGCTCCTGTCTATGTATTTTGTTGTCTAAACAAATAATGAATGAGAAAATCAAGCTAGACCATTGATATTTTGTTAATAATAAACAGTTTATTTGTATTTTTGTAATATTTTGATGCACTTTTCTTGAATATATCCACACATTTCCTCCAATGTTTATATTTCACAGAATACAAACAAGATGAGATAAAAATCACATTCACGAAAATTACGTAAACGTATGCTATCTTTGATTTGAAAAATTCGGCTGATTTAGAGTTTGTATCTAAAAGTGCTGAAAATATATAAAAAATGTGAACATTACTAAATATACAGTTGTATTTAAATATCTGTTGTTTATAGTTGAAAGACCTCTTTTCTTCAAAAATCTGCACTCAAGGTTTGATTTATGTCTACCACAAATAAAAAAGCATCCTTACTGCAAAAGGTTGGTAAAGGACTTACGGTTGGCTCAGTGATTACTGGAAGCACTTTTTTTCATGGGCCTCCTCTTCTAACATTAGGTATCACCAAGCTATTCAAAAAATCAAAAAAAATAGATGAAACCAATATTCAATTGGCCAATAGTTGGATTGGTATTAACAACCAGTTGATTGAAAAAGTTCTCCCCAATCTACAATGGGATATAAGTATTGATAAAGCACTTGACCTCAATTTAGAAGGTCGTTATATGATGATTTGTAATCATCAAAGTTGGGTGGATACCACAGTTAATCAATATTTTGGATTGACTCGCATGCCACTCACTCGCTTCTTTACCAAATGGGAACTCATCTTCATTCCTTTTGTTGGGCAAGCATTTAAGATTTTGGGTTTCCCGATGATGAAACGCCATAGTAAAGCGCAAGTGGCAAAAAATCCTGAGCTAAAACACCGTGATATGCTAGAAGCACGTAAAGCCTGTGAACAATTATTAAGTCAGCCTTTTACCTTACTTAATTATCTCGAAGGAACACGTTTTACTACGGAAAAACATGCTGAGCAGCAATCACCTTATCAGAATCTACTCAAACCCAAAGCAGGTGGTTTAGCATTGGCTTTAAATATTTTAGGCGATAAAATCGATGCCTTAGTCGATATGACCATTGTTTATCCAGACGGTGCGCCAGATTATGGTGATTTTTGGTTAGGTGATGTCTCACGTATTGCTGTAGATTTGCGTAAGATTGATATTCCAGATTGGTTACTTCATGGCAATTATGAAGATGACCCAATTTACCGCGAACGTTTTCAGCAATGGGTCGATCAAATCTGGACAGAAAAAGACCAATTGATTTCACAAATGAAATCTAAATATTATCAATAGTCTCATTAGGAATTGACTCACCACATGACTCAGCAGGACTCAAAACAAAACTCTAAATATAGCCTTGTAAATCCAAACAGTAAGTTTTTTAAACTGTTTCTTGTTTATGACATTTTCATGGTGTTTATTATTGTTTTTAATTTGTTCTGCTTAGGCATGAACTTTTTTTTAATGAGTAATATTGGCGAATGGTTTTTTAATACAATTCATTTACCCAATGTGCTTGAGTTTTATCGTAGTTACTTACACCCTTGGGTGATTACGACAGAAGCATGGTTTATTATTTTTTTAATCACTGAGCTTGCCGTACGATGGGCTATTGCGATTGTGAATAAACACCATGCGCGTTGGTGGTTTTTCCCATTTATTCATTGGTACGAAATCTTAGCGATTATTCCCCATTTACGTTTTCTTCGTTTATTTCGCGCAGGTATTATTGCATATCGCCTACATGAACTTGGGTATAAAGTTGTACCTGATAACATTCGTATTAAAGCAGCGTTTTACTATAGTGTCATCATGGAAGAACTCTCTGATCGCGTTGTCATTTCGGTCATAGATGGCGTTCGACAAGAACTTGAAACCAGTTCGAGTCATAAAAAAATTATTCATGATCTCGTTGATCATCATCGTCAATTGTTTACTGTGGCGCTATCTTCTTTACTACAAGAATCCTTAGCAAAAACATTGCAAGAACAACAACCAATGATTACGAAAAAAGTAGGCATTATTGTCAATCAAGCGATTGAAGATACGCCTGAACTGACCCAGTTATTACGTTTAATTCCTCTTGTTGGTGGAAGAATTGAACAACAGATTCAAAGTATTGGGCAACGTTTAGGTGAAAATATTAGTATTGGTTTAATTGAACCTTTTACAGCAGGCTCTGCACACAACCCAAATGAGAATTATCAATTGATTGCAGAAAAAGTCAGTGAGCTAAATATTGATAATCACTACTTAGAAGAATTGGTTGAATCAGTTGTATTTGAGAGCCTCGCAGCCATACGAAAACAAGTAAAAATCAAACAATGGCAGCAAACCTTGCATGAATATGATCAATTGGATAAAAAAGCAGAATGATTACAAGAAAATTTACCAATCTAGCTAGAGAATTCCTGTAATTTGTTCTAGCATCTGCTTTTATTTACAACATGCTTTAACACAATAGAGTGCTTCAAAAAGCCCTTAAGGATAAATTATGGCTGATATACGGATTACGGGCAGAATGGTAAATTTTAGTCGACTTACGTTCGACACAAATGACCATAATGCAATCCGCCAGCAACTTTCAAGCACACTCAATGAAGGTTCTTATCTTGGAACTCTAGTCATTATTGATAGTACTGTTGAACAAGAGCTGATTGCATTAATTCAACTACTCATCGATCTTGGTTTACAACCAATGGCGGTGATTGATGGTATCTTGGGTGATGAGGCTCGCGCCATTCAATTCCCTGTCCTACCTGCAGACCAACCTTTGCAACGTATCAAAGCATCGAAAGAACAAATCGTTGATCATAGCCCTGAAAAGACGACTGCTGAAAAAACGCCAGAAAGTCCAGAAATACAAACACCGCAAAAACAAACATCAACCACGCATATTACCTCTTATCATGATGAGATTTTGCGTACTGGGCAATGTTTGGTACAAGATCAGGGCGATATTATCCTCAATGCGGGTATGAACAGTGGTTCTGAAGTCATTGCGTCTGGAAATATTCACATTTATGGCAACGCTCGTGGTAGAGTCATTGCAGGTGCAGGCGGCCATACTTCAGCTCGAGTCTTTTGTCATTCATTAGAAGCTGAATTGATCTCTATTGCTGGGACGTATTGTGTCGCAGATGATATTCCAAAGGATATGATCAAAAAACCCGTGCATATTTATTTAAATAACAAGCAAGAGCTTGAATTTGAAGCCTTACAGTTTTAATTTAACTTATTAAACACCAAAAAAGCCCTTTTAGGGGCGTATGACCATAAATAGGAGTGGATTCGGTGGCCAAAATTGTTGTCGTAACGTCAGGCAAAGGTGGTGTAGGTAAAACTACAACAAGTGCATCTTTTGCAACAGGTTTAGCCCTACGTGGTCATAAAACTGTTGTGATTGATTTCGATGTAGGTTTACGTAATCTTGATTTGATCATGGGCTGCGAACGCCGTGTAGTTTATGACTTTGTGAATGTCATCAATAATGAAGCTCGCTTACAACAAGCATTGATTCGTGATAAAGAAATTGAGAACTTGTACATCCTCCCTGCATCACAAACACGTGATAAAGATGCTTTGAGTGATGAAGGCGTTGCTCGTGTGATTGATGAGCTTGCTCAAGAATTTGACTATATTATCTGTGATTCACCTGCGGGTATTGAGCGTGGTGCAATCTTGGCAATGTACCATGCTGATGAAGCAATCATTGTGACAAACCCTGAGATTTCATCAGTGCGTGACTCAGATCGTATTATTGGTATGCTTGATAGTAAAACCAAAAAAGTTGAACACAACGAAGGCCGTATCCGTAAACATCTCTGTATCACACGTTTCAACCCTGAACGTGCTGACAAACAAGAAATGTTAACGATTGATGATATTTCTAAAGATATTTTACGTGTGCCGACTTTAGGAGTTATTCCTGAGTGTCCAAGCGTACTACAAGCATCTAACGAAGGTAAACCTGTAATTCTTTATGATGAAACTAAAGCTGGGCAAGCCTATGATGATTTAGTCGCTCGTTTCCTCGGCGAAGATCGTCCTTATCGACACATTGCAGTACAGCCAAAAGGTTGGTTAGCTAGACTATTTGGAGCGTAATTATGGCAGGATTTTGGAGTAAACTTTTTAGCAGTGATGAAAAACCATCAAGTGCGCAAACAGCCAAAGATCGCTTAAAAGTTATTGTTGCATCTGAACAAGGTTTAGGCCGCCGCTTAAGCCAAGACAAAATTGACCAAATGAAAAAAGAAATCATGCAAGTGGTCAGTCGTTACGTTCGTGGCGTAGATGAACAGCATATTCAAATGCAAGTTCGTTCAGAAGCAAATATCGAAATGTTAGAAATGAATATCAATTTACCTGAAGATCGATAGAAGTTTTTTCATTAGCGATTTTTCGCAAATAAAGGCAAAATACCTTGCGACTGGACAAAGCGATGCTTTGTTATTTATTCGGTCTCGTATTTTGCCTTTATTATTTTAAGACTGAGGAGATTGTCATGGCATTATCACAGCCAGCAACTTTCAATGAAGAATGGTCAGATGAGCGTGTTTTTGCCTACCTCAACCAACTTCCACCCGCAGATGTAAATGCTGACTTTCATGTGCTCTATCATGCGTTCAAACATATGCGCCCTTTCGACTATGAGCGCTTGATTACTCAATTTTTAGCTGATGGTCGTGACCTGAATGCAACTAATCCTGAAGGACAGCGTATTCATGACGTGATCGCTCAATTTCCACGTCAGAAAGGTGGTTTCTTAGAAGTTTTAGCAAAATTTGCTTAATAGAAAAGCCTGCATCAAGCAGGCTTTTTTAGGTCTATTATTGCTATCGACTTCCAATCAGATACATCCCTAATAGAGTAAAAATTCCACCAGAAATCCCATCAATCCATTTCGCAAAGTTTTGATACGCTGTTCTAAATGTAGGTAATGAAAATACAAAAGCCACCACTAAAAACCATAGTAAGGTCTCGATCGCAATAATAAAGAAAAGTAATGAGTGGTGTTGATCAAATAAAGGGTTCGCTAGGAACAATGAAAATACACTACCAAAATAAATGACCGCTTTAGGATTTGATAGGTTTGTCAACAAGCCTTTCATAAAGAATAAATAAGGTGATTGTGGCAAAATCATTGGAGTAATCGTTTGATTATTTTTAGAGAAAGCAGATCTAAGCATTTGAAACCCGAGCCAGCACAAATACAAACCACCTACAATCAACAGACCTCGTTTCAACCATGCCATTTTCTCAAAAATAATATTCAGTCCCATTAATGCTAATAAAGACCATAGCATTGCACCTAGGCAAATACCCAAAACAACCAATACAGCTTCTTTACGGGAGCGACTGATTGCAGTTTGTGAAACCAAAAAGAAATCTGGACCCGGCGTAATCAATGCACAAAAATGAATAAAAATGAGTGTACCTAATGCAATGAACACGATTGACCTCAAAACTGAGATTTTAAAGGTCAAGCTTAAATAAAAAACGTGATTATTACCATATAAAATACACAAAAAATAATGTAAAAAAGCCTCTGAATAGAGGCTCTCTTACTAAATTATTTTGATTAAACTAAAATATCGCGCTTACCGTTTGCTCCCATCGAGCTCACGATTCCATTCTCTTCCATCTGATCAATGATACGCGCCGCACGGTTATAGCCAAGACTAAATTTGCGTTGTAACGATGAAGTTGAAGCCTTACGTGTTTCTAAAACAAAAGAAACACATTGATCATAAAGTGCATCACGACTTGGGTCACCATCACCATCTTCAAAACCACGTGAAGTTGGTTCTTCATCAAATGGCGTTAAGATTTCATCGACATAATCTGGTTCACCACGTTCACGCCATGCATCACAAATACGGTTCACTTCATCATCGCTAATAAAAGCACCATGCACACGCTCAGGCTCAATTTTACCTGGCCCTAAGAATAACATGTCACCATGCCCCAATAAGTCTTCTGCTCCACCTGCATCGAGGATCGTTCGTGAATCAATCTTACTGTTTACACGTAAAGCGACACGTGTTGGGATATTCGCTTTAATCAAGCCTGTAATCACATCTACAGATGGACGTTGCGTTGCTAGTAATAAGTGAATACCTGCTGCACGTGATTTTTGTGCTAAGCGTGTAATCATTTCTTCCGCTTTTTTACCGACCTGCATAATCATGTCGGCGAATTCATCGGCAACGATCACAATCGATGGTAATGGTGCCAAACGCGGTGCTCGTTCCCCCACAACCGAATCGCTGGCTTTCCATGTCGGATCAATCAGATCATCACCATTGGCAATTGCTTCTTCCACTTTACGGTTATAGTCTGCTAGCTTACGAATTTTAAGGAAAGACATTAATTTATAGCGGCGTTCCATTTCATTAACACACCAGTTTAATGCACTTACCGCATCTTTCATGTCAGTGACAACGGGTGTTAATAAATGTGGAATATCATTATAGTTGGCTAATTCAAGCTGTTTTGGGTCAATTAGAATTAAACGTAATTGATCAGGCGTGTATTTTAATAACATCGACAAAATCATCGAGTTGACTGCAACGGACTTACCTGAACCAGTCGTTCCCGCAACCAACATATGCGGTGCTTTGCCGAGATCTGTAATCACAGGATTACCAGAAATGTCTTTACCCATTGCCATTGAGAGCAAGCCCGCAGGATCTTCAAATGCAGGCGTTTTTAACAGCTCAATCAAGCGTACCATTTCACGACTACTATTCGGGACTTCAATACCGATATACGGTTTTCCTGCAATAACCTCGACCACACGAACAGATGCCATCGACATTGAACGTGCCAAATCACGCGAAATATTGGTGACTTTAGATGCTTTCACACCTGGCGCAAGATCAAGTTCGAAACGAGTCACCACTGGCCCAGGTTGAGCTTCTACAACTTGGGCTTTAACATTAAATTCTTGTAGTTTAATTTCTAAAAGTTCTGACAGTCGTGCTAATTGCTCAGCAGTAAAATTCACCTTTTTATTCGGATCGACCTTATCCAATAACTCTAAACCAGGTAAGGTTGGCAAGTCACGACGTTTTTGTGCCACTTGCATTGCTCGCGACATTGGGCGACCAAATGAATCTGTTAAGGGTGCATCTAAGTCAAAATCATCTTCAATATCAAAATTTTCTTCAACTTTACCCGCAGTTTCTTGCCATGCCTCAATAAATGCTTCTTTTGATAATGTTTCTTTAGGCGCTTCAACTTCAATTGGTGCTTTTACAAAAGTCTGAGGCTGAGCATAGCTTGTCGTTTGAAGCTCAGTTTTTCCATCTTTATCATCAATTAAAAGATCATCGAAATCATCAAAGTCATCACTTGCAAAAGCATGTTTATCATCGTGCCCCATCTCCTTAACAGTAGTGGTATGTGAATGAATGACATTTGATGGTGGAGTAGAATCAATAACTGCTACTTCGGTATCTATTTCAAACTCAATTTCATCTACTTCTGTATGAGGGTTTGATGATAGCTCTTGAGTAAATGGTTTATGCACATCAGTTGCAGTTTTACTATTTGGCACAGCAGCCAATAACTCATCAAAGATTTGGTCATCATTCCAATCAACATGACTTTGACTCGAACGCTGAGTTAAAGATGCACTATCTGATTGTGAATATTGAAATGGAACACTTTCTGCATCATCAGCTGCTCTTAAAAGCGCATCAATTTCTTGTTTATGGCTCGCATCATCATGTTGTAGCGCACGCCATACCTCCCCTGTTTGAACTAAACGCTGACTCTCGGCCTCTAGTTGATGGGCATGTTTTAAAGTTTGTTCAAAGCCTTCTGCTGACAATACGTCTTGCTGTTGAGCATTTTGCTGTTCCTTAGCAACGACATCTGCAAACAACTTTTCTGCTAATAGTTGATGATGAGCATTCTCTACTGCCGTAGACTTAGGCTGAACGCTCGGTTCTACCTTTTGGTTCATCTCTCCTGTTTCTACTATGCTTGGCTCATCAGCGGGCAGTGAAGACTTCGTCTTTAAAACAGGCGTTTGTGCTACAGCCAATTGCTCAGTCAAATCATATGCAGATTCATGTTGTGGTATATTTTTATAGAATAAATCTTGTAAATAAGCTGGCGTATTTTTTAATGTTGCCCAAGTTTTGTTCCACTGGATACCAAAAGCTAGGGTCAGTAATAAAATACTAAATGAAAGTAAAAAAAATGTTGCACCATAAATCGTTAAAAGTTGAGCTAAGCTCTGACCTAATTCATACCCAATGATACCACCTGCCGCATTTTCTAAAGTATCCGCAGGTACATTCCAATGCAAATACAATAAACTCGAAATAGACAGAATCAAGAAAAACTGAGCAGCATAACGAAATGGACGATTTAAAAAACTTCTAGGCCACCAAACTTGAATCGCTTCTATAAACAGGAATAGAGGAATAAATAAGCTTGCCCAACCTAAAAAACCAAATAACAAATCTGCAATCCAAGCACCTGCAACACCACTTGCATTTGAGACCTGTTGCGTATCACTTGAAATATGCATCCAACCTGGATCAAAAGGTGTGTAGGTTACTGTGGCAAGAAATAGATAAATGCCAAAAGAAATCAAAAATAATGTCATTAAAAAGCGTTGTGCATAAACACTTGACACCGCAGCCATATACAGTCCTGTAACCCAATTTGTTATTTGTAGGTATCGATTAAGGTCTAACTGACCTTGATCAATAAGTTTTATATTATGCACTCGTTCTTACAAAAAAGATGCACGATTGTTTACTGTTGTTGTTAACATCCATTGTTGTTGCAAACATTGATGAAATATCAGTAAATGCTCTCCATGATATAGCTCAATTCGATTAGGTTTATCAATATTATCCACCCCACTTTGATGTGGATTAACGTATAATTTTAACAGTTTTAATATAAAAAGGATGTTCTTTAATGAGCGCTCGCCATTCACGGTTAATTATTTTGGGTTCTGGTCCTGCTGGTTATAGCGCAGCAGTTTATGCAGCGCGTGCAAATCTTAAACCAACACTCATAGCGGGTCTGCAATTGGGTGGTCAATTAACAACGACAACTGAAGTTGATAACTGGCCAGGTGACCCTGAAGGATTAACTGGTCCTGTATTAATGGAGCGTATGCAAGCTCATGCAGAACGATTCGGTACAGAAATTGTTTATGACCATATCAATGAAGTAGATCTTAAAACACGTCCATTCGTGTTAAAAGGTGATATGGAAGAGTACACTTGTGATGCTCTTATTATTGCAACAGGAGCAACTGCGCAATATTTAGGTCTTGAATCTGAAACAGCATTTATGGGTCAAGGTGTAAGTGCTTGTGCAACTTGTGATGGTTTCTTCTATAAAAACCAAAATGTAATGGTTGTAGGCGGTGGTAATACTGCCGTTGAAGAGGCACTTTATCTTTCAAATATCGCTGCACATGTCACATTAGTACACCGTCGTGATAGTTTGCGTTCTGAAAAGATCTTACAAGATCATCTTTTTGCAAAAGAGAAAGAAGGCAAAATCAGTATTATTTGGAATCATCAAGTAGATGAAGTTCTAGGTGATAAAACTGGTGTAACTGCTGTTCGAATTCAGTCCACACAAGATGCAAGCACACAAGATATTCAGGTTCAAGGTCTCTTTGTTGCGATTGGACACAAGCCAAATACCAGCATGTTTGAAAACCAGTTGAACTTGCGTGATGGATATATTCAAGTTCAAAGTGGCACTTCAGGCAATGCAACAGCCGCTTCTATTGAAGGCGTATTTGCCGCAGGTGATGTAGCAGATAGTATCTACCGCCAAGCAATCACTTCAGCAGGTTCAGGCTGTATGGCTGCTTTGGATGCTGAAAAATATCTCGATAATTTGAACTAATCTCCATATTCTCTTGCGTTGACAATTTGGAATAGATTGTCAACGCACTCTAGTTGCGTTAATTTAGAATCATTCTTATTCACTTTAGCAACTATGCAAGCGCTACCTTTATCACAATATATTTTCCCAGATCCTATTGAAGCCGATCCAGAAGGACATGGCTTTATTTGCATAGGTGCAGATCTTTCCCCTTCTACCTTATTTGAAGCATACACACACGGTCTATTCCCTTGGTTCAACGAAGATGAACCGATTTGTTGGTGGAGTCCAGAGCCTCGCTGTATTATTGAGCCTTATGCGTACAAACCAAGTAAATCGCTGATTCGAAATATGAAAAAGTATGATTATCACATTACCATTAATCATGCTTTTGAAGATGTCATTCGCTCATGCTCACGCCCACGTAGTTATGCCAATGAAACATGGATTAGTGAAGACATCATTCAAGGGTACTGTGCCTTATTCGAAGCAGGCTATGCCTATAGTGTAGAAGTGTGGCACCAAGAAAAATTGGTCGGTGGTTTATATGGTGTAACGATTGGAAAAGGTTGTTTTGGTGAGTCCATGTTTAGTACTGAAACCGACGTTTCTAAAATGGCTTTTTACACACTGATGTTGATTGGTCAGGAAAATAAATTACCTTGGATAGATTGCCAATTGGTCAATGACCATCTTTTAAGCTTGGGTGCTTGTACACTTTCTCGCCAAGTCTATCTAAAATCGTTACAAGATGTAATTATTGCCCCCTCTATCAATTGGAAAAGTTATCAAGAACGTGTATTTTCAAGTAAAACAATAGCACTTTGTGCAAAATTAGACGGTTAATGGATTAACACCTTGGAGGGACAGATTCATGAAATCATACCAACCCAAGTCCCTTTTAAATGACTTACAGTATTATATTACGCCGCCACACGACTGTAGTTATCTTGATAATAAGTCAGCTCGGATGGTATTTTTAGACCCGATTCACCGTATTGATGTGGTGACATTGTCTGAACTTTCACGTGTTGGTTTTCGTCGTAGCGGTGACTTTGTTTATCGACCTGAATGCCATTTATGTCGTCAATGTTTATCTTGTCGCGTTCCAATTCAAGAATTTAAAATGAATAGCAGCCAAAAAAAGGCATGGAAACGCAATCAAGATTTAACAATGAGTATCTTGCCAACCTCGCAAGCCACTCAACAACATTATGATTTATATGAAAGATACATTAATGAACGCCACTCAGATGGTGATATGTATCCTGCAAGTTTGGATCAATTTGAGAAGTTTTTAGTTCATAGCTGCACAGAAAGTTTCTTTATCGAACTTTGGGATGATCAGAAACTGATTGCGGTCTCCACATGTGACTTAATGGATGATGGGCTCTCTGCCGTTTATACCTTTTTCGATCCAAATGAACAACGCCGTTCATTGGGTGTATTTGCGATCCTTAAACAAATTGAATATGTACGCACGCTCAATCTAGATTACTTATATCTAGGCTATTGGGTGCCGCATTCAGCCAAAATGAATTATAAATCGCAATATACACCACTGGAATTATTGCTTGATGGGCAATGGCGTCGACTTAATCGCCCGCTCTCAGAAAATGAAATCCATCAGCTCGGCAACTCATTGATGAGTACCCTACCTTCTGAGTGGAATAATTTAATTATTAAATAAGGAAATGTTTTCAAATAATTTATCATACGCTGTTGGCTCTCCTCTTATTTAGGAGAGCTAACAAATCTTGCCCATCTTGTACCCAAAATTTATCTGAACTAGGGAGTTTTTCTTCAGAATATTCATTAGTAAAATCAATGAATTCACCGCGCCAATCATTTAGTACGTGGCGCTCCATACATAAAATTTCAATATTTGATGCCTTATTTAAGGCTTTGGAGTATTTATCTTGAATCGCAAGTTACTTACAGCTGAAGGCTATCAACGCTTACAAGATGAGTTAAATGATTTAGTACGTAAAGAACGTCCAGAAATTACGGCAATCGTATCATGGGCAGCAAGCCTCGGTGATAGATCGGAAAATGCTGACTACCACTACAACAAGAGAAAACTAAGAGAAATCGATCGTCGAATTAGATACTTAACTAAACTTTTTGAGGTTGCTCATAAGGTTGAATATAGTCCAGAACAAGATGGAAAGGCTTATTTTGGAGCATGGGTTGAATTAGAAAATGACGATGGTCAAATTATTAAGTTCCGCATCGTCGGAGATGAAGAAATTTATGGATGTAAAGACTATATTTCGCTCCAATCTCCTATAGCTAAAGCTTGTTTAGGTAAATCTGTGGATGATGAAATTCAAGTGCAAGCCCCTAATAGTACAAAAGTTTGGTACATAACAAATATCAGCTATACCCATTAAACTTTAAACTCTCTCGATTGAAGCTGATTTATATCGGATAAGAAAATTATTTTCCTTTAGTTATCAGTATAGAAAATTTGAATCATAGACAAACAATATCGTTTTCTTAGGAACATGCAATTTAGCCACGAGCAAAGCTCAAAACGTTACAGACTACTTAGCGAATATGTATACATCGTATGTACTAATCAACTCTGCTATAAAAATAAGCTATGATTCATATGATAGAAACATTTACTTAAACAATGATTTAAGCTAAATCACGTTGTAGTTCAATAGAATTTGAAATTCTTTTATATTTATGAAGTTACCTTGTTCTGTAATTCTATTGGCAATATCTTAAAATTTAAGATCGCTTGTGGTTGAATAAACTGTAATCCATAATCTTCAATTATTCTGAAATCTTCGCCAGCACATTGCTTAGTCACTTATTTTAGATGGCTCAAGTTTCATAAATGGCACTTTAATATTTGGAAGAGTATGTCAAATTTTTCACTCTCTCATAAATCCAACTACGTTAATACAACATTTAATTTACAAGTTTTTGCATTGTATTCCTTATTTCAACACCACAACAGTGTATAAATTTTATTCTTTTCTTAATCAAGTATTTGTGAGGTGTTTCTCATTTTTTTACTGATCAAAATTTGACAATCCCTTTTTTGACGATTAATATGCGCCCCTAAGTTGATTTTGTTTGTTTTTTGTACACTTTGTGAATGGTGTGTAACACAATCATCATTTCTTCCATCAATCCTATGTCATTTTGAATGGCGTCATGACTTGCCCACCCTTATTGAATTTATCAACTTTTAAAAGTTAGAGCATTGTTTTGCTGAACTTTTTGGGCATAAATTACCTGTAGCGGAGACAACATGCACAGTAATTCAAGTTCTGGGTCGAGGCCTAGCCTTAACTCTTTATCTTCCAAACTTTCATTTCAAGCTGTCGCACTCGGAATTGCAATCATTCCATTCAATAGCTTGAATGCAGAAAAATCACATCAATACAATGCTGTTGTTACAACGAATGTTTTAACAGTGGTTGCAGTTGAAAATCCAACAACTGTATTTAAAGACGGTCAGTTTTTACATGGCTTTGGTTATGACTTAGCACGCAACTATGCCCAAAGCTTAAATGTCAGACTTGATTTTAAAACAGTTCCTGACAATGCCACCGCATTGAAATGGATCGCTCAAGGCAAAGCCAACATAGCGATGACCACTGCAAATCTTGCAACGATTGAAAGCAAACACCTTGTTTCCTTTTCGGCGAGCTGTGGTGATCAATCCAGCTTAAGTAAAAATGGATTAAATCCACAACTTAATTGGGTACTTCAGCAAGCAGATGATCCATTAACGCTTACCGCAAGTGGTTTTGTCTGTCAAAGTAAGCAATTGGGTACAACGCAACAGCTCGCTTCATTCTATAATCGGAATGTAGTGAAACCTGAAGCCTGGTCTACGATTCAGAAAGATCTAAATCAGCGTTTACCAATTTATAAAGCAAGTTTTAAACGAAGTGCATCTAAATATAATCTAGATTGGCATTTACTCGCAGCAATTGGCTATCAAGAGTCTTATCTTAAACCAACCTCAGTTTCTCCCACTGGTGTACGTGGCTTAATGATGTTGACCAATAGTACAGCACAAGCAATGGGTGTCAGTAACCGATCAGATCCAATACAAAGCATTCAAGGCGGCGCCAAATACTTTGATCTGATGCTAGACCAATTTAGCAATGTACCTTACCCAGACCGTAATTGGTATGCTTTAGTGGCGTACAATATGGGACCAGGCGCAGTGAACCAGATTCAGAAACGAATCAAAGCTCAAGGTAAGAACCCAAATCAATGGGTAAATTTATACGATTATTTACAGCGTAACCAAGCTCAAAATGGTCGTTATAAGCAAGCTGTTCAATATGTAACACGTATCCGAACCTACTTAGAGCATTTAAAGACTAGCAGCCGTATTGATATCTAAATTTAAGGTATAAAAAAGCTTACCAATCGGTAAGCTTTTTTTAGAAAGGAATTAAGCAGTTTGCTCAAGTACTTTCTTGAATAAATCTTTTTGTTCTTGGCTTGGCTTAGCTGTTTGTAAAGCCATAAGTTGAGACATATCGCCTTGTACTTTGATTTTACCTGTCATGAATGCTTGCATTGCAGCAGCCATATCAAACTCTAAGAATACTTTACGTAAAGTTTCAGCATCCATATTTAAAGTTGTTTTTGCATTCGCAGATAAACCTTTTAGGATTTTACCTGCATCTAAAGCCAATTCGGTATTACCAGCTGCATCGGTTACAACTAAGTTAATCGCTAAATTCGCAAGTGCTGGTGGTAAGTTTAAATCACCCGCTTCAGCAGTAAGTTTTTCAACAGTTGCAAACCAATCATCAGTTAAAAATGCAGCCATGATTATTCCTCAAATGTATTTGTTCAATTTCTTGTGCCATCTATCCAGATGACATTACATGAAGCAATTTGCTTGTGCCCTGTTATAGCACGTAATTTTTATTTTAGGCTATGACTTTTTGTACGAAGAATTCAATTTTTTAGGCTTTTTTATAAAAAAAAAGACACTTATTTAAGTGTCTTTTTTAAAAAACTTATATTTTACTCAGCAGCGAAACTTAAATTGACTACATCAAGGCGATTTTTCATCTCTTCTGGGTCTTTTAAGTCAAATTCACGTTGACTATCCAAAGCTTCGAAATCAAATAATTCACGGTCAGCCAATTGCGAAGGCGATACGTTCTGTAATGCACCAAAAATGCTATGTAAGCGTTTAGGATGTTGTCTATCCCATTCACGTAGCATGTCATTAATAATGGCACGCTGTAAATTCTCTTGTGAACCACATAAGTTACACGGAATAATTGGGAATTGACGTAATTCAGCATATTTGATGATGTCTTTTTCTTCGACATATGCCAAAGGACGAATCAAAATATTCTTCTTGTCTGAGGAAAGAAGTTTCGGTGGCATTGCTTTTAAGCTACCGCCATGAAATAAATTTAAGAAGAAGGTTGCCATGATGTCATCACGATGGTGACCTAGAGCGACTTTAGTTGCCCCTATTTCTTGTGCAAAGCCATAGAGCGAACCACGGCGTAAACGTGAACACACGGCACAATAGGTCTTGCCTTCTGGAGTCAAACGCTTAGTAATGGTGTAAGTGTCTTTTTCAAGAATGTAATATGGAATATTGTTTTCTTCCATATAGCGCGGCAAAACATCTTCTGGGAAACCTGGCTGTTTTTGATCGAGGTTCACAGCAACGACATCAAAGTTGATCGGCGCGATACGCTTGAACTGTAATAAAATATCGAGCAAGGTATAACTGTCTTTACCGCCAGATACACATACCATGACCTTATCGCCATCTTCGATCATGTTGTAATCACGAATTGCATGCCCAACTTGACGACGTAGCTTTTTCAACAGGCGATAATATGCCGAACTCGTCGGAAGCTCAGGCTTAAAATTAAATCCTTGGTTGGACTCCACTGGCGCGTACATAGACGTGATTTACTCATAAACAAAAATACCGCGAGATTTTATCCCATTCCGAAAAGATGCGCACCTAAAGAATTTTTCAATTTCGTCCAATCGTCATATTTCAGTTTCATACTGGTAAAATTGTGACCAAATTATGTCAAAACTGTCTGGATTGCTTATATTTCAAACTTTTCCACAGTTTTCCACAAAAGCTGTGGATAAAATTGTGGATTTCTTCGCTATTGACAAACTGTTTTTAGCTGATAATAAGGCTTACAATCAAATTGATCATTTTTTAACCACTATTTTTAATAGAAAAAAATCAATGACTTATTTAAGTCAAGACTTCTATTTTAAAAAAAATATTTTAATTTTTTTTGCTGAACATTCGCACAAATGGACTTGATTTTTGTCAGACAGTGAAAATAAAAAAATTGTAGCCAAAGTTCTTTTTCCACTTTTTTTTGTTACACTGCTGTGAAGAACTTATGCTCATCTTTTGTGAATATTATAATGATGGACAAAACAAAATATATTTTTGCCCTTTGCTTGGGGACGATCGGTTTTCTAAATTGTACAGTATCAAGTTATGCTGGGCAGACGATTTATCAATTTAAAGATAATAATGGCACAACTTTGCTGACCAATAAAAAGAAAGCAGAATACAGCCATCTAAAAGTTGTAAAAGCAACCTATTATCCTGACAGTAATATTCATAGTTATAGTAATTGGGGTTCAAGTGAAGCCTCTGTTCTGCCAAGTTATAGCCGTAATAAAAATGCCTTTGACCAACTGATCCGCCAAGCTGCTCAACAACATGGCATTTCTGAAGGTTTAATTAAAGCCGTCATGCATACTGAATCAGGCTTTAATATTAATGCACGCTCACCTGTCGGCGCTCAGGGCTTAATGCAACTTATGCCTGCAACTGCACGTCGTTTCAATGTCAGTAATGCCTATGACCCTCAACAAAATATTTTTGGTGGGGCGAGATATTTAAGTTGGTTATTAAAACGTTTTAATGGTAATACCCAACTTGCTGTGGCTGCATACAATGCAGGTGAAGGTAATGTTGATAAATATGGTGGTGTTCCACCATTTCGAGAAACACAAGATTATGTGCGTCGTGTGACAAGCCGTTATCAAAATCTTTATTCATCGAGCTTAGGTTCTACATCCAATTCAAATGCGGCGAATACTCAAGTAATTGCTCAATCTGCAAATTACACCTCATCTAACCCAGAACCTGTCCCCCCCCCTAAACAATATAATCGCCAAATTATCACCTTAGCTGATGGTACGTTCACAGATGCACCAGGGACATATACCACTACAAATGCAACTGCTTCTGCACGCATTCGGGTAGGTGATTAATTATTCAGATCACTGATTCTCATCACATGATTTTTCTTACTTTTTTATAAAAATTACGCTCATATCACCATTGAAAGCTTATAGATCGTTTTATTAGCTTAATGTATCTATATCTATTTTTTTCTTGAATTTTTGAGGTTCGCCCTGCATATTATTGTTGTGATTTAATTTATAAATCAGATCAATATTTATTTACAAGAGGGTTTTCTCAATGATGCGGATTGGTTTGTTCTTGCTAACCAACCTCGCGGTACTGGTTGTAGCTGGCATTATTTTGTCACTCTTCGGTGTCGGTAGTTACCATGGTGCGGGTGGCTTAAACCTAGGCAACCTATTAGTGATCTGTTTTGTCTTCGGTATGGTAGGTTCTTTTATTTCCCTATTTATGTCGAAGTGGATGGCTAAAAAAACCACTGGAACTGAATTAATTGACCCAAATGCACCACGTAGTCAAGCCGAAGCTTGGTTACTACAAGAAGTGGCTCAATTATCTCAACGCGCAGGTATTAATATGCCTGAAGTTGGTATTTTCCCTTCTTACCAATCAAATGCGTTTGCAACAGGTTGGAATAAAAACGATGCTCTGGTTGCTGTATCAACTGGTCTATTAGAGCGTATGAATAAAGATGAACTGCGTGCCGTACTTGCACACGAAATTGGTCACGTTGCAAATGGTGACATGGTGACGCTTGCGCTGATTCAAGGTGTCGTCAATGCCTTTGTCATGTTCTTTGCACGTATTGTAGGTGACTTTATCGATCGTAACGTCTTTGGTCGTGAAGATGGTGAAGCACCTGGACTTGCTTATTTTGCCATTACAATGGTGCTCGATATCGTATTTGGTATCATGGCATCTGCGATCGTGATGTGGTTCTCTCGTCAACGTGAATATCGCGCAGACGAAGCTGGCGCACGTTTAGCAGGTAAACAGGCGATGATTTCTGCACTACTTCGTTTACAAGCAGAATCAGAACTGCCAGATCAAATGCCGAAAGAAATGAAAGCATTTGCGATTGCGGAAGGTAAGGAACAAGGTTTTAGCTTAGCGGCTTTATTCCAAACCCACCCAACCATTGAACAACGTGTTGCTGCATTACAGCAATTAAATGTTCAATAATCAGTATCAGATAAAAAATAAAGCCTCCGTGATGGAGGCTTTATTTTTGAGGATCAATTAAGGGGTCTGAAAAGATTGATAAAATTGCCAGAGATAGCCAAAGCCTGCCCATACCAATACAGCCAGTAAAATAAGTACAACAATACCGAGTAAATCTGGAATACGTAGCCACACCCAACTCACCACAGGATTACGCCAAAAGGCTGACGTTTTCTGTTTTTGTTCCAGTGATTCATGTAAGAAAGGATGGATTACATGAATATCACTGTACACTTGATATTCCTCACGGATATGCTCATGTACAATTTCCAATGTTCTTCGACTTGGGCGAATAAACACATCAAATAACGTTCCCACAATCGGCACAAAACCAACGAACATATCCATAATCGCCAGTTTGAGCACACCATTCAGTTTATGTTGTGGCACACCGACTTCTCTTGCTTTTTTAAAGGCATACAATGTCAAAATAAAACCCGCAACATCCCCTGCAAATGGAATCGTACTTAATGCAGCATCAGCACCAACGCCCTGTTTGGTAAATGGAATCCGAACCAAGCTATCCATTGTATTGGCGAATTTTGCCAAATCACGCTCTACGGCAATCGCTTGCTGCTTGCTGAGTTTTTTCTGCCCTGTTTGATCTGTCATTTCTAACCCAAAATGATGTTTATCCTTGAGAATAAAGTAGTTTTTCAGTTTTGTCGGTACAGTTATTATTACTTAATGGAATAAAATCATTGAAGCAATAAATAGGTACACAATCACCCCTGTTGCATCACAAATGGACGTCACTAAAGGGGCTGATGCACTTGCAGGATCAAGCCCGACTTTATTTAAAATAAAAGGCAGACTCATCCCAATCAGACAGCCCATCAGCACAATGCCCATCATACTCAGCGCCAAGACCAGTGCCACCATTTCATCACCACGGAAATAACCAAGTACTGATACAGCAATTGCCATTGTTCCACCTAAACACAATGCAACGAGGCTCTCACGTCCAAGTAAATGGAACCAATCTTTAAACTGTACATCGCCTGTGGCTAAAGCACGAACCATTAGCGTGGAAGACTGAGAACCTGCATTACCACCACTCCCAACCAAAAGTGGGAGAAAAAAGACCAAAACAAGGTGCTGAGCAATCACATCTTCGTAGTGAGCAATCCCAATCCCTGACAGTAAACTACCAAAGACCAAAAACACTAACCAAAAAACACGCTTTTGATAAAGTTGCAGAATTGGCGCAGATTTAATACTGAGTTTAGATGAAGCATTGACCGCACCAACTTTTAAGAAATCTTCTGTTGCTTCTTCACTCGCAACATCCATTGCATCATCATAAGTCACGATTCCAACCATCATGTCTTGATGATCAATAATTGGCAGTGCTAATAAATCATAACGGGCAATAATTTTAGCGACTTCATCCTGATCGGTATCAACATAAGCTGTTAACAGATTCGTTTCCATTAACTCATTAATATTCTGTTCTTCGGGTGCAAGGATTAATTGCTTTAAAGATAAAACTCCAAGAATTTTTCGGGCTTGATCCAAAACATAGGCAAAGTAGATGGTTTCAGTATCAGGTGCTTCAAAACGCAACATATTAATGGCATCTTTCACCATCATATTCGGTTTCAATGTGGCATATTCAGAGCTCATAATTGCGCCAGCCGTCCCTTCAATATAAGATGAAAGTTGACGAATATCTTCTCTTTCAGCTTGTGCTAGAGCAGGCAATAATGCATTTTGCTGTGCTTCATCTAAACGTTTGAATACATCAGCTCGTTTATCCGATGGCATTTCGCCAATAATTTCTGCAAAAATATTTCTGGGTATTGCCTTAGCGAATTTGACTTGTTGAGTAGGTGGCAGATAAGAAAAAATATAGGCACGCTCAGGTAAGTGTATTAACAACAATTGGCTATGCTCTATAGATAATTGAGTTAATAAATCTGCAATGTCTGCGGCACGGAAAGTTTTTAATGATGCAAGTGCAAGTTCGATATGATTATTTTTTAGCGCATCATTTAATAAGTATAAGAAGTTATTATAGCTCATGTTTGCCTCTTCACGACCAATCACCAGCAATGAAGAGCCAATACGACCGATTATATGACGCTCGAATAATGCTCTTCATTCAGATTTTGATGAATATAAAAATGTGTAATTCTTAATAAATCACAACTGTGTATGTCCATTGAACGAACAAAACCTCATTTAACCGCTTATACGGCACGGCAATACTACAAACCTTTTTTTCTATTCACAACGTAGGCAACAAAAATGAACAATTAAGAGAATCAACTGTTTAAGTGACTCGATCAATTGCTCATCAGTTTTGTGACCAACAAATCAGCATATTCTGTATTTTTAACACTGCTTTGATTTTACTTTGAAAACATTAGACACCAATACATACATAAAAGGAATAAAAATCAGCACCAATACGGTTCCAAAAATAACGCCACCCAATACACTCGTACCAATTTCTTGACGACTCACCGCCCCTGCACCTGATGCAAAAACGAGTGGTAAAATACCTGCACCAAAAGCAAAAGAGGTCATTAAAATTGGACGCAAACGCAAACCTGCTCCTTGTAAAGCAGCTTGAACTGCATTGTGCCCCTGTGCTTGAGCAATTGCTGCAAATTCAACAATTAAAATCGCATTTTTACACGACAAACCAATCGTTGTGAGCAAGGCAATTTGGAAATAAATATCATTTGGAAAACCAGTCAAGTAAGCAAACAAGATATTGCCACCAATGCCCAATGGGATTGCAGCCATAACTGCAGTTGGGATACTCCAGCTTTCATATAAAGCAGCAAGACACAGGAAAATGAATCCTGCGGACACCAGATATAGCCAGATTGCCATTTGACCTGACTGCTGTTCTTGAAAAGATAAACCACTCCAGGCTAAATCTAGATCATCAGACTGATTCACCATCTTTTTCAAATCGTTCATGGCAACACCCGAACTAAATCCATCTTTGACATCTGCTTGCATTTGAACTGCTGCATAACCCATATAACGCGTGACCACATCAGGTTCACCATGCCATGCCGTTTGAGCAAACTGATTAAAAGGCACCATTTGATTTTGGTTATTACGTACAGACCAATACTGTAAATCTTCAGGCTTGGAACGAAACTGTGCATCACCTTGCATCATGACTCGCTTAATTCGTCCACGATCAATAAAGTCATTAATATACGTTCCACCCCACGCAGCAGATAATGTACTGTTCATTGCCGCTTGAGTGAGCCCCATTGCCATTGCTTGTTTTTGATCAATATGAACTTTCAGCTCCGTTTTATCGGAAGTGGTTTGTTTATCAATATTTTCAAAACTATTTTGATTTTCCGACTGCTGTTGTAGCGCCTTAAATTTTTGATCTAAGAAAGTCCGACCTTGACCATTAATATCTCGAATCCAAAAGTCGATACCACTGGTTTGTCCCAAACCACTGACTGAAGCAGGCATCATCACATTTACTTGTACATTAGGATTGTTTTTAAAAAACTTCATTGCACGTTGGCGAATCGCTTGTGCTGCATTTTTCTGTCCTTTACGTTCATCCCAATGTTTTAAAGCAATAAAAGCCGATCCTAAATTTTGCCCTGTACCTGAATTGTTACGCCCATAACGAACCAAAATAACCTCAACATTTTTAGCTTCATGATCAGCAAAATATTGGCGAATTTGCTCCCCCATTTCTTGTGTTCTCGGTAACGGCGTTCCTTCCGCAGTTTTGAACTGCACACTCAAAATTCCTTGGTCTTCACTTGGCAAGAAGCTCGTTGGTAGGGTTTTATAAACCAAACCAAATATCGCAATTAAACCCACAAATAACACTAAAACGATTGCTTTATGTTGGATGCTGTATTGGGCAGATTGTAAATAGCGTTGTTTTAATTGATCTAATTTTTGGTTAAACCACTGTGCCCATTTGGCAGGCTGAGGATTGGGTTTTAAAATAAGTGCGCATAAGGCGGGTGTTAAAATTAAAGCAACCAGTAATGAAAGAATCATCGCAGCAACTAATGTAATCGAAAACTGTCGATAAATCACACCCATAGAGCCGCCAAAAAATGCCATAGGAATAAATACAGCCGTCAGCACCAAGGTAATCCCGATCAAAGCGCCCGTCATTTCTTGCATGGAAGCAATCGCAGCCTGTTTCGCTGAAAGGTGTTGCTCATGCATCAAGCGTTCAACATTTTCAACCACAACAATTGCATCATCGACTAATAGACCTATCGCCAACACCATTGCAAATAAAGTTAAAGTATTGACACTGAATCCAAGTACATACAGCACAGTGAATGTACCTAAAATTACAATCGGAACAGTCAAAGTCGGAATAAGCGTGGCGCGCCAATTTTGTAAAAATAGGAACATGACCACCACAACCAATACCACGGCTTCAAATAGCGTACTCACGACCTGTTTAATCGACTCTTGTACAAACGGCGTGTTGTCTCGCGGATAAACGACTTTATAGCCTTGTGGCATCTTTGCTGAAAGCTGATCAAGTTCAGCTTTGATGGCTGCGGAAGTGGCTAAGGCATTGGCACCTGATGCCAGTGAAATGCCCATCCCCGCAGATGGATAGCCATTAATGGTATTGAATGATTGATAGTTCTCTGCACCTAATTCAACTCGAGCAATATCTTTTAAATAAACAAAGCTTCCATCCACATTGGCTTTAATAATAATATTTTCAAATTGTTCAACTGTTTGCAAACGTGAACCTGAACTGACTTTTGCATTTAAATATTGATCTGATACAGCAGGCAAAGCCCCGATCGAACCGGCTGCAACTTGCGTATTTTGAGCTTCAATTGCTGCACGAATATCACTCGGAATCAACAGATATTGTTTTAACTTGAGTGGGTTCAACCAAATTCGCATGGCATATTGCGAACCAAAAACATCAACTTCACCAACGCCTTCAATTCGAGCAATATTTTGTTCGATATGGTCTGCTAAATAGTCTGAAATCTGGATATTGCTACTACGACCTGTAGTGTCATATAAGCCAATCACCATATGCGTATCGCCAAGTGATTTATAAACATTTACACCTTGTCGTTGTACTTCTTCAGGTAAACGATTCAACACACCATTAATACTATTTTGTACCTGTACCTGTGCTGTATCAGGGTTGGTACCGATATCAAAACTAAGGTTAATTCGGCTACGACCAGATGAATCGCTGGTTGAACTAAAATATAGTAAATGATCAATGCCTTTAATTTGTTGTTCTAAAACTTGAGTCACACTTTGCTCAACGGTTTCAGCTGAAGCTCCCGTATATGTGGTAGAGACTGTAATACGAGGTGGTGCAATATCGGGATAGCGCTCTACTGGGAGATTTAAAATAGAGAAAATACCAAAAGCCATCACCATAATTGCAAGTACGGTTGCAAAGATCGGGCGCTCAATAAAAAACTTAGATAACATGGCTGTTCATTCCATTTTTGAAACAGTCTATTTTTCAGAAAGATAGGGAGAGAGTACTATTTTCAAACAATCATCATTGCTGAGCTTTCAAGCAAACACCATTGTTATTAACATATCATTGCAAAAAGCGACAATTACGGAGAAATCATGAATATTATTGAATAATAATAACAATCGAAAATGCTCCATTGAGTTAAAAAATGGAACAACTCCAAACAATTTATTTACTACACAATCAAATACTTTTTAATTTCACATTGACACCTAACGCACTTAAACCGATAGTAGCACGCTCTCTATTCTCCCCCCATTTTATCAGGCGTCTATGAAGGCCAGCTTAACAAGGTTTAATATCCTGCTACTTATTTTACTGCCTGCGCTGATCACGGGCGGTTTGCTGATTTTTGCAGGGAACTTATCCGATGGTTTAAGACTTGGCTTTCTCTCTTTACCTGGTGTTGCTTTTATTTACCTCGCGATTTCACAGCAGATTATCTATTGGTATATGCTTTCAATCGTTTGGTGGTTTATTGCTTGGTTAGATGCCTTACTTCGTTCTAGTACGTGGTTTTTATTTAATAGTGATAATGAAGCGTATTTTATTGTTGAAGCAATTGCCAATACCAATCAAAAAGAAACATGGGAATTCTTACAACTTCATCTAAACACAATTGCAATCGTTATATTTGGTTTACTAACCTTATTGGCAATCTATATTTTCTCAGCTTTTAAACTGATTAAAACAAGACACTTCAATCAACTTTGGAATAGTCGGATTTATCGTAGCTGCATCATTCTACTGGTATTATTAACCGTGACGAGCTATTTAATGAAGCCTTCACGTAAAGTCCACCCCATGGTTTTTTGGTCAGACTATCAAACTAAAATTCAAGATTTTCAAAATAGAATTAAACAACATAAAGACGTTCATCATCAATGGGATCTGAGCGCAAAACAAAGTTTAATCCTAACAACACCTAAAAATGAAAAGCAAACACATGTGTTGGTGCTTTCAGAAAGTTTAACCAGCTTAAATTTAGGGGTCTGTGGCTATCCAAGAAATACCACACCAGAATTAGCAAAGAAAATTGATCAACTTCGTATCTTTTGTAATGCATTTTCACCCTCACCTTCGACCATTAATGCATTACGTGTGTTACTCACTGAAAGCCCCGCATCTGAACATGACCAATATTCCCCCGAAAGTATATTGGCATACGCTCGTGCAGCAGGTTATAAGATTTATTGGTTAAGCAACCAAGATGACAGCTATTTATCCTCATTATTTGGGTCTTATGCGGATAAAGCTGTTTATAAAAATACACGCTCTGGACGTAGCAGTACCTCTTTGGATGAAACATTAATGCCTGTCTATCAGCAAGCATTAGCAGATCCAAATCCTAAAAAATTGATTATTTTGCATTTGATTGGCGCACATCCGAACTATCAAGAGCGCTATTCAACTATGTTTAATAAATTTAGTAGTGACAGTAATGATGCCGTAGAACGCGATCTCAAGGACAGAAATATTGATCCTTGGATTCGGTCATTACGAAACGACTATAACAATGCAATGCTATATCAAGATTCATTGCTCGTAAAATTCTTAGAGACTTTACAGGCGGATCATAAACCTGATTTTAGATCATTTACCATGGTTTCTGATCATGGTAATGAAGTCGGGCATGAAATTGATTATGCTGGTCATAGCCCAAACACCAAAGCTGGCTATCAAGTCCCTGTCATGATGTGGTACGACAAAATACCAGTCACGGGTGTGAATAAAGATAAAACCCTAAACACAGCAGAACTCGATAATAATCTTATGCATATTATGGGTCTCAAAGATAAATCCGCTCCACCACAGAGCTATTGGCTAGATGATAATTATCATTTTACGCCAGAAGCGAATTGGCCCTACTGGAAAAATAAGTCTTAACATTCAATCAGACTATTTTTTATTTTAGTTGTTTTATAAACACTGATTTTTTCATAAAACGATCACTGAACTGTCATCCCCTTGATAAATTTCCACGACAAACTAACCACTTTAATAAAAACATTTGAGCATCATAATGTTAAAAAAAGCAGTTGTTTGTCTTAGCCTCATCAGCCTTGTGGGTTGTAATGATGACAATAATGATCAAAACAGTAGCACTCAATCGAGTTATCAATTACCGAAAATTTTGGTCATCGGACATCGTGGAGCGAGTGCGCTGCGCCCCGAACATACCTTAGAGTCTTATCAAAAAGCGATTGATGATGGTGCTGATTTCATCGAGCCTGATTTAGTCTCGACCAAAGATGGCTTTTTAGTAGCTCGCCATGAAAACGAAATTAGTGGTACAACCAATGTCGCAACGTTAACTCAGTTTGCCGATCGTAAAAAAACCAAAGTCATTGATGGCGTGAGTTTAACAGGCTGGTTTACTGAAGATTTTACTTTGGCCGAGCTAAAACAGCTCAAAGCACGTGAGCGTATTCCCCAGTATCGTGCTGCCAATACGCAATATAATGATCAATTTGAAATCCCGACACTCGATGAAATCATTGATTTAGCTGCAAAGCATTATCAAAAAACGGGCAAAATTATTGGTCTTTATCCAGAAACCAAACACCCAACCTATTTCCAAAAACAGAATTTGGCAATGGAAGATACTTTGTTAAAAACCTTATCCAAATACCAATATAGCCGTGATATTGCCCCTATTTATTTACAGTCTTTTGAAGTTGGAAATTTAAAATATTTAAAAAACCAACTCGATTTACACAAGAGTGTTAAGCATGCACAATTGATTCAGCTCTATGATTCGCCTGAAGCAAGACCAGCAGATTATGTTGCACAAAACAATCCTAGAACCTATGCGGATCTAGCAACGGCACAAGGCCTCAAAGACGTTTCGGCCTACGCCAATGGTGTGGGTCCATGGAAAGTCTATGTCTTTAAAGATGTCGCAATGACACAGACCACCTCTTTTATCGCAGATGCCCATAAAGTCAATTTAAAAGTACATCCTTATACCTTTCGCCCTGAAAATAATTTCCTACCAGACAGCTTAAAATGTAGTAAGGATACGTCCAAAGCAGCCGAGCGTTGTGAGACAGGTTCAATCAAGGAAATGCAACTTTACTTCAAGGCTGGCGTAGATGGTGTATTCACGGATGACCCTGCGCTAGGTCGTCAAGCGGTACAAAGTTATCTCCTCAGTACCTCTAAATAATCCAAGACTCATAAATAAAGGCAGTTTGACTGCCTTTATTTATGTTTGAGACGCCAACTGTTTCTGCTTAACTTGCTCCCATTGCCACCAACCATAAGCTGCTAACAAAACAAAAGCGGCATACAAACCTGCAGTTAAGAATAATTCTTTATAGATAAACATACCAACATACACAATATCGACAAAAACCCAAAGTACCCACGTTGCGATATGTTTACGACTCGTCCAATAGGTTGCCAATAAACTAAATGCAGCAAGCTGCGCATCTAAAATCGGTACAGCAGCATCGGTAAAATGTTTAAGTGTTAAACCAAATAATAATCCACCAATTGCTGCTAAACACATTTGCATCAATACCGTTTTGGCTGCAATTGGTTCGATCCGAATCTCATGGTCTTGGCGTTTACCTTTAAGCCAATAATAAAAACCATAGAAATTAATCAGCATAAATAAGAATTGTAAAATCGTTTCGCCGTATAATTTAAAGGTGAAAAAAAGGTAAGCATATAAAATAAATGCAAAAAAATTAAACCACCAACACCACATATTCCGTTTTATCGTGAGCGCAACGCCGATCACACTAATAATAACGGCAATAATTTCTAAAGAAGACAAGAGCAAACTACTTTGAAAATCCGAATGACAACATTATGGAAATATTCTTTATTTAAGCAAGCCAAAAATCTTGATCTGATATGCTTCTATTCGCCATATTTTTAAAGCTAAAGGCTATTTTTCACTCAAGCCTTATGCTATAAAAATGTAAAGCTTATTTTAAAATTTCTCACATGTTGATTCGTAAAGTTTCACCCTCTCGTCTTATTCACATTAAGGATTGCATTCCCGCCAATCCAATGTGGCGACGTGTCTGCATTTTTATGCACGGTGACTTTGCACATCTCTTTCATCCGATGACAATTTAACAAGCTCATCATTTGAAAAGTACAGGTCGCCTCAAGAGCGACCTTTTTTATTGCCTTCATTTTTAATTACTCAAATACAGCGTTGCAATCACAACGATAACAGGAGCATTTCCATGACACAGTTTCAGCAAAAGAATTTTATACAAACGACACAGATTCAACCGACTGTAGCCCCTACTCACCCTCGCCTAGCTACAGTCGGTCAATTTATTGCAGTTGTGCTGATCTGGTCATTTACACCGTTAGCAGCCGTCTGGACTGTGCATGAAATTCATTGGGCTTGGGGTTTATTTCTTCGATTCAGCCTCGCCATTCCACTTGCGTTGCTTTGTCTGTTTTATTTCAGACTTAAACTTATCTTGAACTTTAAAGCCATGATGAGTTATGCGGCGGGTGCGCTTGGATTATTTGGTTCAATGGCTTTTTGTTATATGGGTGCAAGCAAAGTCTCATCAGGGATGATCTCGATTATTTATGGAACAGCGCCTTTATGGTCTGGCTTGATTGCAGTTTTTATTTTAAAACGTGAACATTTTTTAAAACGCCAATGGTATGGGTTAATAATTGCCATTTTAGGCTTATCACTCACGCTGGGCATAGGTTCTGATCACATTCAAATGGATATCATTGGTGTTAGCTATGAAATTATTGCCGTATTACTTTATGTGATCTCAATGTTTCTCGTGGCAAAAATTGGTGCGGAGATTCACCCAATCATTCAAATGACAGGATCAACACTGATTTCATGGTTTGGCTATCTGTGTTTATTACCCTTCTTTATCGCTCAAGCACCAGTACAGTTTCCAAGTCTACAAGTCAGTCTCGCTTTGTTGTATAGCGCAGTATTTTCATCAGTTTTGGCGATGATTTTTTATTTCCATCTGATTCAAAAACTCAATCCAACCACAGTCATGTTAATTACAATTATCACCCCTGTGTTAGCAAGTGTATGGGGCATATTTTTCAATCATGAACCACTTAGCTCACACCTAATCTTAGGTTTAATTTTCTTGTGTGCAGGGTTATTCTTATATGCTTATCGTTCCAACTCACGTCACATGAAATAGAACGAAACTGGTAGGTCAGTAAAATGACCTATCCTTTTATAGTCTCGGCGAGTTTCACACAGTAAACTAGCGTTCATCACATTATAGCTTCCCAAAGATTTGCTCAAGGATGAAAAAATCGATGCGTTCAAATGTTTTATGGATCTGGTTCGGTGTATTTTTCCTATTACAAGGTTGTGTACATGCAACCCTACGACCTCAAACAGTTCAACAACAACCTATTGAATTAAAACAACGTTATTTTCAAGCAAAAACAACTGCCTCAGATGGTACAGTGCTTGCTTTTACAGTGTATCAGCCTCATTTAAAAGCAGATCAAACTGCACCTTTGCTACTACATACACATGGTTTTGGGTTATCTCGCATGAAACGACCTGAACTCAGTCTGTACGGTTTTTTACTGCCAACGGGGCAAGTTGCTAAAACAGCATGGAAAAATGGCTATTGGGTGATTAGCTATGATCAACGTGGACATGGACATAGTCAGGGTAAAATCCGCTTAACGGATCCCGAAAAAGAAGCTCAAGATGTGATTAGCATCATGAACTGGGCTGAAAAAAACTTGCCACAACTGGCACAAAATCAAAATGGTGTTCGTACAGGCATGATTGGCGAATCTTATGCAGGCGGTGTGCAATACATTGCTTCTGCTTTAGACCCTCGCCTACAAGCAATTGTACCAATCACAACTTGGTATGATATCGTCGATAGCCTTGTACCCAATGGCGTTCCAAAAGGAGATTGGCTAAGTTTCTTAAATTTAATTGGTGACTGGTGGAACTGGAACAAATTTGATCCCGAACTTAAACAAGCCTATCAAGATACGCAGCAAGGACAATTAAAACAATCGACCTATCATTTTCTAAAAACGCATCAAGCCAGTTGGTTCTGTGAAAATGCTCAAGCGCCAAAAGCAGATGCGCTCATTATCCAAGGCTTTAGAGATGTATTATTTCCTTTTAATGAAGGCGTTAAAGCGGCTCAATGTATTCAAAAAGCCCAACATGAAGTGCATTTAATCGGTGTGCAAGGCGGACATTTGCAACCCTTTGCCCAACACTCCCCTTTAGGTGATACTCCTTTTTGGTATATTGGGAAATCTGTTACCTGTGGGAATCAAAAGCAATATAAATTACAAAGCACAATCATGGGATGGTTCGATCAAAAACTCAAAGACCAAGCCGCAACAAATGATTTACCTGAGTTATGTGTTGATAAAAGCCCCGTTCAGCAGCTCAAAGATTTAGATGCCGCGACACATTACACCTTAAATAAAACTTGGATTGAAGCAAAAAATTCACACCCAATCTTTGTTCCAATTCAGACTATGACTGAAGTCATGCATATTACAGGCACACCACAGCTCGCTTTAAATATTGAAACGCAATCGAAAGATTCAACACCTACTTTATTTATTTCTGTTGCGATAAAGTCGAAGAAAACTGGAAAATATGTGATCTTCAATGATCAAACAGCAGCATTGAACCCAAACAAAAAGCTGGCTTTTGATCAAGTTGTTTTTGGATCAAAATCGGATCAACAAGATAATCAAACAATTGAATTACCAAGTATAAATGGAAGTTTAAATCAAGGTGATACTTTGGGCTTACTGATTCATACAGAAAGTATTTATTATCAAAAAATTAAACAGCCTAAAATTGAAGCATGGATTTCAGGACAAATTACTTTACCAAAACTCTGGGATGCAACCACGACAAAATAATCTTTTTTATAAAAATCGAGAGTGACTTTTACCACTCTCGATTGACAATCAATTCTTCCATTTCAATATCAAAATAACCTGCTTCTTGCACAATCATCATCATTGCTTCAGCAATATAATCCGCAGCAGTATCATCCAAGCTTGAGTCTAAGTCCTCAAACTGAGGTTTCATTTCATTTATTTCAATTATTGTTTGATGGGCAAAACGATAAATTTCTGCTTCAGACAAACCAGAACGAGCTACTTTTTTCAAAAACTGTTGAATATGCTGTTTAACTTCTGCGACAAGAATATCGGGATAATATTCATCATCAAACATGGGGAGGAGGAGATCTTCAAACATAAATAAAATTATATGTTAATAAAACGCCATGCTTATAACACAATCCCATACAAATCACGATATTTAGGCATAAAAAAAGCGGTTGTTTCCGACCGCTTTTGATAAAGTTAATCATTAATTTTTTTTGCACTTAAACTCTTAGCAATTTTCGCAAGCTCAATAAATTCTTCTCGCATCTGATAAGGATCAGGCTGTGTAGATTGTTTTGCTAATTGAATAATTTGATCCCAACCCATTGTACCATTATATTGCCCACCTTTTAATTGCTGAGCGTACGCAGCAACTGCAATCGCAAAACGCGTATCGTTATTGGCTTGAACAAGCGTTTTACTTTCTGCTTTCACAGGTTGGCTTAATAGAATACTCTTTTCTTGATTTGGTAATTTATAGCGCAAGTTTACAAAAGCATATTCTGCCTTTTTCGCTGCATCTGTCTTTGTTGATGCTTGATAACGTGAATCATTGAGCCAGCCTTGCTGCCCCACTGGAATGATTTCATAAATTGCCGTAACGTTATGCCCTGCCCCGATATCGCCCGCATCAACTTTATCGTTATTAAAATCTTCCTGTTTCAACATACGGTTTTCATAGCCGACTAAGCGATATTCTTTTACTGTGGCAGGATTAAACTCCACCTGAATTTTGACATCCTGAGCAACCGTTGCCAGTGTTGACGAAAGCTGACGTTGTACCACTTTTTTCGCTTCATTTTTATTATCAATATAGCTGTAATTACCATCTCCTGCATCCGCCAGTTGCTCCATCAACTGCTCATTATAATTTCCTGTCCCAAAGCCCAATGTCGTTAAAGAAATACCACTTTTACGTTTCTCAGCCACCATCCCTTTTAAAGTACTAAAGTCAGTAATACCTACATTAAAGTCGCCATCAGTTGCCAATAAAATACGATTGATTCCATTCTTCACAAAGGCTTTTTCAGCTTGTTTATAAGCCAGTTGAATTGCCTGTTCGCCTGCGGTTGCCCCACTTGCCTGTAATTCATTAATGACGGTTAAAATTTTGTCTTTTTGATCACCAGACGTTGGTTCTAAAATGAGTTTCTCACCACTGGCATAAGTAATAATCGTGACTTTATCTTGAGGTCGCAATTGCTCGGTCAATAATCTAAGAGTTTGCTTAACTAAGGGTAATTTATCTGCTGCATCCATACTACCAGACACATCAACAAGGAAAACGAGATTGGCAGGTGGAAGTTGTTTGGTTGTTAAGTCCTTTGCTTGAATGCCGATTTTGATCAACTTAGCATTCTCTTTCCACGGTGAATCTACAGTTTCAGTACTGACTGAAAATGGGTGAATACTATTCGGTTGCGGATATTGATAATCAAAATAATTAATCATTTCCTCTGCACGGACTGCATCAACAGGAGGTAAACGACCATCATTCAGGAAACGACGTGTATTGGTATAACTACCCGTATCCACATCAATACTAAAAGTTGAGACTGCTTGATCTGCAACCCGATAAATAGGATTGACCTCATTCTTTTGATATTTTTCAGTATTCTGTTCTAGTCGCACGCTTTCTGGACTAGGCATTACTGCCATGTAAGCAGCAGGAGCAATCATCTTTCGAGTACTATCCGCTGCCATATTAGACATGACCAAAGACGCAGGAGCGACTACATGGCTACGTTCCTTTACTGGATTACCACAGGCGATCATCATGGAACTTAGCAAGGTTAAGGTCAGTATTTTTGTAGATTGATGCATATTAAAATCCCCAATTTTTATGTCTTTTAAATGAATGACAAGATTGAAGTGATTGTATGCAAAAAGATAAAGATACATCGTATTGGAATGTATCTTTATCTTCATTATTTCTCTGTAATTACTGAACTAAACGCATCGCATTCCAAACTTTTATCGCATCATTGGTGGCTTTAACATCATGCACTCGAACAATACTAGCGCCTTGCTGAATACTCAGTAGATGCCCCGTTACACTTCCAACCGCACGTTCCTGTGCAGGTATACCATTCAATGCTTCACCAATAAAACGTTTACGTGACAGTCCAGACAAGATCGGATACCCCATCTGATTTAGTTTCCAAAACTCATTCAGCAATTGAAAATTCTGTTGTGCATTCTTGGCAAAACCAAAACCTGGGTCGATAATAATATTTTCTTTGCTTACCCCGACCGCAATTGCTTGATTAAGCCGCTGCTGCAATTCAAAAATTACTTCTTCGGTCACATCCTGATATTGATCTAGCTGATTCATATTGGTCGGTTCACCACGCATATGCATCAACACCACAGGGATATTTAATTCAGCTGCCGTTTCTAAAGCTTGTGGACGAGTTAAAGCACGAACATCATTCCAGATATGCGCACCGGCTTTCACGGCAGCTCGAATCACCTCAGGCTGACTGGTATCAATCGACATGATGACATCATAGTTTGATAAAGCTTCAACTACAGGAATGACACGCTGAATTTCTTCTTCTAGCTCAACAGGTGATGCATTTGGGCGAGTTGACTCTCCACCAATATCAATAATGCTTGCACCCTCTTCAATCATCTGCAAAGCATGTTGAATGGCAAGGTCTTTTTGATGATGCTGCCCGCCATCACTGAATGAATCAGGGGTAACATTTAAGATGCCCATCATTTGAGGTTGAGATAAATCCAATGTAAAACGACCACACTGTAACTGACATTGTGGTAATGGCATCAACTGCATCAAAACTCTCCGCACTTTAGTACGGTTATTTTAACAAGACTGTCGTTTGAAGGTTGATGATTTATTCTCAGCTTATACCAAAATACAGACAAAAAAAGAGCGACCTAAGTCGCTCTGATTTATTTAATTCTAATTAACCCATTGCTGGTAATGGTGGCGGTGTAGATGGACCATCTTTAGGAGGTTCAAATGCAGCCACTGGATTTTCAGCAACATAAACTTTTGGTGGTTGAGGCTCACGACCTTCCATGATGTCACGGATTTGGTCACGATCAATGGTTTCCCATTCCATCAACGCTTTCACCATTGCATGTGCGATATCTTTGTTATTTTCCAAGATATTACGTGCAACTTTATATTGTTCGTCTAAGATGCGACGTACTTCTTCATCAACTTTTTGTTGTGTTGCTTCAGAAATAGTACGGCTACCGACATTACCGAAGAAACCGTTTTGGTTTTCATCCTCATAGACCATCACACCGAGCGCATCAGACATACCATATTTAGTCACCATTGCACGCGCCATTTTGGTTGCACGTTCAAAGTCATTCGATGCACCAGTCGACATTTGATTAATAAAGACTTCTTCAGCAATACGACCACCAAATAAGATTGAAAGCTCATTCAACATCTTATCTTTATAGTGGCTAGTTTGGTCTTGCTCCGGCAACTGCCAAGTTACACCTAATGCCCAACCACGTGGCATAATTGTTACTTTATGCACTGGGTCTGTACCCGGCAAGATTTCAGCAACAATGGCATGTCCAGCTTCATGATAAGCTGTGGCACGACGCTCTTCTTCACGAATCACCATCGATCTACGTTCTGGGCCCATGTAAATCTTGTCTTTTGCATCTTCAAAGTCATGCATATCCACCGTGTTTTTATTACGGCGAGCAGCAAACAATGCAGCCTCATTGACTAAGTTCGCAAGTTGCGCACCTGAGAATCCTGGCGTACCACGAGCAAGGACTTTAACATCCACGCCTGTAACCGAAGGAAGTTTCTTCAAATGAACATTCAAGATTTGCTCACGACCACGGATGTCTGGTAAACCCACCATCACTTGACGATCAAAACGACCAGGACGAAGCAATGCTTTATCAAGTACGTCTACACGGTTGGTTGCAGCGATAACGATCACGCCTTCATTGCCTTCAAAACCATCCATTTCAACAAGCATTTGGTTTAGGGTTTGTTCACGCTCATCATGACCACCACCAGTACCTGAACCACGATGACGACCAACTGCATCAATCTCATCAATAAAGATGATACATGGTGCATGGCGTTTCGCCTGCTCAAACATATCCCGAACACGTGATGCACCGACACCAACAAACATTTCAACGAAGTCAGAACCAGAGATACTAAAGAATGGAACTTTAGCTTCACCTGCAATTGCTTTCGCAAGTAATGTTTTACCAGTACCTGGAGGACCAACCATCAGTACGCCACGAGGAATGGTTGCACCAAGACGTTTGAATTTAGAAGGGTCTTTCAAAAAGTCAACAATTTCAACAACTTCTTGTTTAGCTTCATCACAACCCGCAACATCAGTAAATGTTATCTTAATTTGATCTTCAGATAACATTTTTGCTTTTGACTTACCAAAACTCATTGGGCTGTTTTTACCACCAGCACCGCCACCCATATTACGCATAAAGAACATGAATAATAAGATGATCAGTAATACAGGGAAGCTCGCAATGAGAAGTTGCATCAAAATGCCTTGACGTTGTGGTGCAGTACCTTCAACGACTACATTCTGTTTATTCAAGCTTGGTAGCAATTCAGTGTCTTCTACTTGCGGACGAACCGTTTCAAAAGAAGAACCATTGGTTTTTTCACCACTAATATTTAAACCGTCAATTGTGACTTGTTTAATTTGCCCAGCATTCACCGCTGCAACGAAATCTGAGTATTTCATCGCTGCAGGCTTATTGCGGTCACTGACGTTGCTAAAAATCAAAATCAGAACACCGAGTATGATGAGCCACAATACGGCATTCTTGAAGTAATCGCTCAAGGCTTTATTCCCATATCAATCTAATTTGATCATACCTAATCTTGGCTGACCTTCACAAAAACAGCAATGAATTTGCGTTGCAAAAAACTTAAAAGGTACAAAATGCACAATTTTTAACAACTTGGCAAGTACACTTTTATTGCAATGCCTTTTTGCGACCTTGACCAATCAAAAAAACTTCTTTCGATCGAGCTCGTGATGCCGCAGGTTTGGCTGTTTTTAATACATCAAAACTATCGACCACCTGTTTTCTAAACTCATCAAATCCAGAACCCTGAAACACTTTAACTACAAATTGTCCATTTGGTCCAAGTACTTTCTGAGCAAAATCCAAAGCCAATTCACATAAATAAATTTGGCGAGGTTGATCAACAGCCCTATTACCTGATGTATTGGGGGCCATATCTGAAATTACAATGTCTACTTGACGTCCATTTAAAATATTTAACAATTTTTCAAAAACTTCTTCTTCTCGAAAATCGCCTTGTAAGAACGTTACATCTGGAAGTGCATCCATTGGTAAAATATCTGAAGCAATGACTAAACCATTTGATCCAACTAGTTTACCTGCAATTTGCGACCAACTTCCTGGAGCTGCACCTAGATCGACAACCGTCATACCTGGCTTGATCATTTTATATTTTTCTTGGATTTCAAGTAACTTATATGCTGCACGTGCGCGATAACCTTCTTTTTGTGCTTTCTTTACAAAAGGGTCATCTAAGTGCTCTCTCATCCATGCACGACTGCTTTTAGACAATTTTTGATTGGTAATGCGTGTCGCCATAACTCACTAAATTTCAAAAAACTTCTGATTAGTCATTGTACGTGAAAATTACTCTTATTACAGTACGGATATAGTTCTTCACACGAACTTTTACAGATTTTTTCCGATCATCATGATTGGTTATTTTTCAGCAATTTTGCACAGATTTGTTTCAAGTGCCTCTCTTCTGAATCTATCTTAGAATCAGGATGCAAGTTATACTAGGTCGTTTCTCGAATCAGGTATTTTTAATGGCGGCTTTATCTATCCATGAACGTAAACGTTTACGTCAAATTGGTCATGCACTCAATCCAGTTGTAATGATTGGTAGCCAAGGTCTTACAGAAAACGTCATTGAAGAAACTCATCGTGCACTCAACGATCATGAACTGATTAAAGTGAAAATTGCGGGTGAAGACCGCGATGCACGTGCAGCAACCATTGATGCAATTGTTGAAGCAACAGGTGCAGAATCTGTACAAAAGATTGGTAAAATCGTTTTGCTTTATAAAAAAGCAGCAAAACAAAATCAACACCTGTCTAATTTAGTTCGTTTTGCGCATTTGAGTAATAAGTAATATCAATGGCAAGTTATGAACTATCTGCTTTTGATCGCTTTAGCGCCATTACTGTTGTTGGAGCGATTGAGCAACAAACGCCAGCAACTTTAAATGTTGGTTTTTGGGTTCGTGATCCAAATCAATTTTTGATTTACCCAGACAAAGTCTCGGCACACCCACGCCATGACTTTTTATGGGAAAACACCTGCTTTGAAATCTTTATTGGTGTGAAAGATCAAGATTTCTATCGTGAAATCAATCTCTCCCCCTCTCAAGCATGGCAAGTCTATCAATTTGAAGAATATCGTTTCCCTGAAGATATGCCACCTATTGCTGCTTATGATCTTGAGTTAAACCACTTACAACGTACACACTATGGTTTAAATGTCAGTTTAGACTTATCTCAATTTATGCAACAAAATAAGTTAAAGTGGGCTGACCTATATCTAGGTTTAACTGCTGTGTTAAATACCACACAAGGCATGCATTATTTTGCAATGCAACATAGTGGTCGCCAAGCAGATTTCCACAATAAACGGGATTGGTTACATCAATTTTAATCATAAAAAAAGCGAGAAATAAATTTCTCGCTTTTTCATCTCTATCTGCAATTAGCTTGCACGTACTTTATTCCAAGCTTCAACTGCTTGTTCTTTAGTACGCTTAAAGCTACCCACTAAAGTATCTTTATGCTTAACAGAAATCTGACTAATGTCATCTTTAAGCTCTTTGCTGACTTTGGTTAAGTCTTCAATCAAAGCATTCAATTCTGTTTTCAACGCAGCTGTTAACTCAACCAAGTTACCTTGTGATGAATTCAATTGTGTTTTAATGACATCTATGCGTTGTAGAATATCTTGCTTGATTTGGGCAAGCTGATTTTGGATATTTTGATTGAGTTCTTTCGCTTCAGTCTCAATTTTCTCTTGAGTTTCAGCTAAAACCTCTTTCACTTGCTCTTGAGTTTCAGCAATCACTTCTTTCGCCTGCTCTTGAGTCTCAGCAATCACTTCTTTCGCCTTTGCTGTTTTTTCTGCAACAACTTCTTTCGCCTTTGCAGTTTTCTCAGCAACCACTTCTTTCACTTCAGCAGTCTTTTCAGCAACAGCTTCTTTCACTTCTGCTGTTTTCTCTGCAACGACTTCTTTTGCTTTCGCAGTTTTTTCAGCCACAACATCTTTCACTTCTTCAGTTGCTGCTGTTGTTTGATTTTCAGCCATTTTGTTTCCCCTCTATATTGATTGTTGATTTTTTGGCTAAGTATAAGATAAAACGCTTTATACTCAGACCATTAAAAAATTGTTAGACAATTTGCATAATATCTCATGATATAGATAGAAGAATGACTGATTTTGCAATAGACACAATATGAACCAAACAGATAAAAGAAAATATGCGATTACTTACTTTAATAAATAAAACACATAGACTTTTCACACACTCATGCGTATAATGCGCTGTTAAGTTACAAGCGAGCAGACTGGAAGGAGGGGCGTGTTTTTAAAGGACAGCCTGCCTTTTTTTATGTCTACTCGCTTTTTTACAGCCCTATTTTTGTGGTTTTAGTTCAGGAGCTTTGGTTTGAGCACCCCCGCCATTTTAGCCCTCGCAGATGGAACGATCTTTAAAGGAACGTCTATCGGTGCGCCAGGAAGTACGACTGGTGAAGTCGTTTTTAATACAGCCATGACTGGCTACCAAGAAATTTTGACTGACCCAAGTTACGCGCAACAAATTGTGACGCTGACTTATCCCCATATTGGAAATACAGGCTGTAATAGCGAAGACGTTGAATCTGGTCGCATCCATAAAGTATGGGCGAACGGTTTAATTATTCGTGATCTTCCTTTATTACATAGTAATTTCCGTGCAGAACAATCACTCAGTGAATACTTGGAACAACATAATGTTGTTGCAATCGCTGATATTGATACGCGTAAATTGACACGTATTTTACGTGACAAAGGCGCGCAAAATGGTTGCATCCTTGCTGGTGACAATATCACTGAAGAAGAAGCAATTGCGAAAGCACGTGCATTCGGTGGTTTAAATGGTTTAGACCTTGCAAAAGAATGCTGTGATCCTGAAGGTTTTGAATGGACTGAAGGTTCTTGGACTTTAGGTCAAGGCTTTAGCCAACCAGAATTTAAATTTCATGTTGTTGCATACGATTATGGTGTCAAAACCAACATCTTACGTATGCTTGCAGACCGTGGCTGTAAACTCACTGTTGTGCCTGCACAAACCCCTGCTGAGAAAGTTCTCGCTTTAAATCCAGATGGCGTATTCTTATCAAATGGTCCTGGTGATCCAGCAGCATGTGATTATGCCATTGCAGCAGTAAAAACCATTGTTGAAACCACAACTTTACCTGTTTTTGGTATTTGTTTAGGTCACCAAATTTTAGCGCTCGCTTCTGGCGCGAAGACCATGAAAATGAATCATGGTCATCACGGCGCAAACCATCCTGTACAAAACCTTGAGAATGGTACAGTGATGATTACTTCTCAAAACCACGGCTTTGCTGTCGATGAAAGTACTTTACCTGCAAACTTAAAAGTGACACATCGTTCACTGTTTGATGGTACAAACCAAGGTATCCATCGCACTGACAAACCAGCATTTAGCTTTCAGGGTCACCCTGAAGCAAGCCCTGGTCCACATGACTGCGCTCCATTGTTCGATCATTTCATCGAACTTATTGAAGCATCTAAGAAGTAATTAAGGAGCGAATAATGCCTAAACGTACGGATATTAAAAGCATCTTAATTATTGGTGCAGGTCCAATTGTGATCGGTCAAGCATGTGAGTTTGACTACTCAGGTGCACAAGCATGTAAAGCACTTCGCGAAGAAGGCTATCGTGTTATTTTGGTGAACTCTAACCCAGCAACCATTATGACTGACCCTTCAATGGCGGATGCAACGTATATCGAGCCGATCACTTGGCAGACTGTTGCACAAATCATTGAAAAAGAACGCCCAGATGCTGTCCTCCCAACCATGGGTGGTCAAACCGCATTGAACTGTGCGCTTGCGTTAGATGCCAACGGTATTTTAGAAAAATACAATGTTGAGTTAATTGGTGCATCAAAAGAAGCGATTGAAAAAGCAGAAGATCGTAAACTTTTTGATATCGCAATGCGTAAAATCGGTTTGGAATGTCCTCGTGCCGATGTTGCTGAAAGCATGGAACATGCACTGGAAATTCAGTCACGTTTCGGCTTCCCAGTGATCATTCGTCCATCATTCACGATGGGTGGTTCTGGCGGCGGTATCGCATACAATAAAGAAGAATTTATTGAAATCTGTGAACGTGGTTTCGATCTTTCTCCAACCAAACAATTATTGATCGATGAATCTTTAATTGGTTGGAAAGAATACGAAATGGAAGTTGTTCGTGATAAAAACGACAACTGTATTATCGTATGTGCGATCGAAAACTTCGACCCAATGGGCGTGCACACAGGTGACTCAATCACTGTTGCCCCTGCTCAAACATTGACAGATAAAGAATATCAAATCATGCGTAATGCATCGGTTGCTGTTCTTCGTGAAATCGGTGTTGAAACAGGTGGTTCAAACGTTCAGTTCGGTATTAACCCGAAAGATGGTCGTATGGTTGTGATCGAGATGAACCCTCGTGTTTCTCGCTCATCTGCGCTTGCATCGAAAGCAACAGGTTTCCCGATTGCAAAAATCGCGGCAAAACTTGCAGTTGGCTATACCCTTGATGAATTGAAAAATGACATCACAGGCGGTATCACACCTGCAAGCTTCGAACCAGCAATTGACTATGTTGTAACCAAGATTCCTCGCTTCAACTTCGAAAAATTCCCACAAGCTGAGCCTGTATTGACGACTCAGATGAAATCTGTGGGCGAAGTGATGGCAATTGGTCGTAACTTCCAAGAATCAGTACAAAAAGCGCTTCGTGGTCTTGAAGTGGGTGTCAGCGGCTTTGATGAAAAAATCGAAGTTGGTACAGCCAATGCCAAAGATATCATCTTAAAAGAACTTAAAGTTCCAGGTCCTGAGCGTATTTGGTATGTAGCAGATGCATTCCGTCATGGTTTCTCATTAGATGATGTATTCGAAGCAACTAAAATCGACCGTTGGTTCTTGATCCAAATCGAAGACATCGTTAAAACTGAAGCTCAAGTGAAAACTTTAGGCTTTGGCGATTTAAATGCTGACAATATCCGTTCGTTCAAACGCAAAGGTTTATCTGACCTTCGTATTGCGGACTTGATGGGTATTTCACAAAAGCAATTCCGTAAACAACGTTGGAACTTGGGTGTCTATCCAGTTTACAAACGTGTTGATACTTGTGCGGCCGAGTTTGAATCTGGCACAGCGTACATGTACTCAACTTACGATGAAGAATGTGAAGCAAATCCATCTAACCGCGACAAGATCATGGTGATTGGTGGTGGTCCAAACCGTATTGGTCAAGGGATCGAGTTTGACTACTGTTGTGTACACGCTGCTCTTGCAATGCGTGAAGACGGTTATGAAACAATCATGGTCAACTGTAACCCTGAAACAGTTTCAACAGATTATGACACCTCAGATCGTTTGTACTTCGAACCTGTAACACTTGAAGATGTACTTGAAATCGTACGTACTGAGAAGCCTAAAGGCGTAATCGTACAGTACGGTGGTCAAACACCATTAAAATTGGCACGTGCTTTAGAAGAAGCTGGTACACCAATTATCGGTACATCTCCTGATGCAATTGACCGTGCAGAAGACCGTGAACGTTTCCAACAAATGATTCAACGTTTGCAACTTCGTCAACCGAATAACAGCATTGTAAAATCTGCTGAAGAAGGTATTTCAGAAGCGGCTAAAGTCGGTTATCCATTGGTTGTTCGCCCATCTTATGTATTGGGTGGTCGTGCAATGGAAATCGTCTATAACGAAGACGAGCTAAAACGCTACCTTCGTGAAGCAGTCCAAGCTTCAAATGAAGCCCCTGTCCTGCTCGACCGTTTCTTAGATGATGCAACTGAAGTTGACGTTGATTGCGTATCTGACGGTAAAGACGTTGTGATCGGCGGTATCATGCAACACATTGAACAAGCAGGGATTCACTCAGGTGACTCAGCATGTTCAATTCCTCCTTACTCACTTTCACAAGAAGTTCAGGATGAAATGCGTCGCCAAACTGTTGCAATGGCAAAAGAACTTGGCGTAATCGGCTTGATGAACGTTCAGTTTGCAGTAAAAGGCAACGACATTTATGTACTCGAAGTGAACCCACGTGCATCACGTACTGTTCCTTTCGTTTCTAAATGTATTGGTGAGTCTTTAGCAAAAGTTGCTGCACGTTGTATGGCTGGTCAATCTTTAGAATCTCAAGGATTCACCAAAGAGATCATCCCGACTCACTTTGCAGTAAAAGAAGCTGTATTCCCATTTGCTAAATTCCAAGGCGTTGATCCAATGCTTGGGCCTGAGATGAAATCTACAGGCGAAGTAATGGGTGTAGGTCAAACTTTCGGTGAAGCATTCTACAAAGCAGTACTTGGTTCAAACGAACGTTTACCAGGCTTGCCAACAGAAGGCGAAGTGAAGCATGCGTTCTTATCAGTTCGTGAATCAGATAAGAAATACATTGCCAATATTGCTAAACAATTAATCGAATATGGCTTCAAACTTGTTGCGACGAATGGCACACATCGTGTTCTGAAAGAAGCAGGCATTGAGTGTGAAGCTGTCAATAAAGTCACTGAAGGTCGTCCACATATTGTAGACCGCTTGAAAAATGGTGAGATTCATCTTATTGTCAACACAACTGAAGGCAAACAAGCTCAATACGACTCTGCCATGATTCGTCGTGCTGCCCTACAAGGCAAAGTGTATTACACTACGACAATTAATGGTGCAGAAGCTGTTTGCCAAGCATTTGCTGTGAAATTGCCAATGGATGTATACCGCTTGCAAGATTTACAAACTGTAGGTTAATTCTTTACCGATAAGTCCCGCCACCTTATCGGTGGCGGGCTTTTTCTTTTTTTTAATCCTGTATTTTCCCAACCAATTTAGAGGGACTGAAATGCAACGTTATCCTATGACTCCTGAAGGCAAGGTTGCCTTAGAGAAAGAATTACAACAGCTCAAAACAGTGGATCGCCCACGTATTATCCAAGCGATTGCTGAAGCACGTGAGCACGGTGACTTAAAGGAAAATGCTGAATATCATGCTGCTCGTGAACAACAAGGTTTCTGCGAAGGTCGTATTCAGGATATCGAAGGTAAATTGGGTGCAGCTCAAGAAATTGATGTCAAAACACTTGAACAAAACGGTCGTGTCGTGTTTGGTGTTACGGTAACCATTGAAAATCTAGACACTGAAGAGCGTAAGACTTATAAAATCGTAGGTGATGATGAAGCAGATTTTAAAATCAATAAAATCTCAGTAAACTCGCCAATTGCTCGTGGTCTTTTAGGTAAAAGCGAAGGCGACGAAGCAAAAATTCAAACACCACAAGGTGAAGTTGAATACGAAATCGTCAGTGTGGAATATCTTTAATATTCTAAACTGAATTAGCCCCTCAATTTGAGGGGTTTTTCTTTTGTTAGCTTTTAAAAGCTTAGTATTTATTTTCACTCCTAAGAGTTTTAATCATAATCTATATTTCGAGATTTTAGAAATGAATGACTCTTTTCAATCTGTGGAATAAAAGAATCTTTCATTCCAACTCTTTCATCATTCATAAAGATGCAAAGGAAATATACCCATTCGGTATCATCCATGCCTATTGCTTTATCAATGACTCGATCAAAAGAATCTTTTAGTTTATAAATATCTATCTCAGCTAAATATCCATACAAAATTCTAGAGCCAGGCCAATTTAGATCCATAAAACCCTCTAATAACTGATCTAAGTTTTTTTCTATGATTTCTCGTGGAAGATATGGAATCATCATCGTTAAATTTTCCCATTCAGAACCACCATACGGTTGAATTAATGCAGAAAAATCTAACTCTTTACTTCTCAATTTTCTTTTAATTTCAAATACTAAATTAATTAAATCATGTATATATAAAGGTTTTTCACCAATAATTTTTAAAATTGAACTTTCGTTTATTGGTTCAATCATTAACGCTTATCCTTTTGTTATAATTCAGATATTGTATATTTATAAATAAATTCAGTTCAATATTCTTTTTCCTTTAAATCCATAATTTTATTCCCAATAACATCGATCAGATTAAATATGCAAAATTTACTCAATTATATCAAAAATGAATTTTTAACCGATTGAAGGGTTCTTTTTTTCAAGCATCCTATTTCTAAATACAATAAAAATGAAATAAAGAAATATAAAATCGACTGATCAGTACCATTATGTATGCGATTACTAGAATAATCCTATGGATTGCTGTTGCAATCGCATGAGCTTTCCATATCAATCTTATGACCAATGCAGTACTGATTATTCTTAATACTGCTCTAAGCCATTATGGGGTTTGTATTTCCCAATCAAATTGAATGTTTGTTGATTTGGTTTTAGAAATTTTTCTTCAACTAGCGTTCTCTCCTGATATAAAAGCTATAATAGCGCAGATTTCTTTTAGTATTTTGTCTTAGTTATGGATTCATTGATCAACTCCCCTGTTAAACATTGGTGTGAATTCGAATTTATTTCCAAAACGGTGAAAAATCCGAATATCCATATCAAAGGCAATTATTCTTATTATTCTGCTTATTGGGATCAAGGCTTTGAACGATGTGTAGTTCGCTATTTACATGATAAAGCCTCTACAGTTGAGAAGCCGATTGATCAACTCCATATCGGTAATTTTGTCTGCTTTGGTGCAGAGTGCGTAATTATGATGGGTGGTAATCAACTCCACCGTCCCGATTGGATTTCGACGTTCCCTTTTGATACACGAAGTTTTCTGCCTGCGGGTGACACTGTAATTGCCGATGGTTGTTGGATTGGTAGTCGTGCCATGATTATGCAGGGAGTGAAACTAGGTGAAGGTGCTGTTGTGGCTACAGGTGCTGTTGTCACCCAAGATGTACCACCTTATGCAATTGTTGCTGGTGTTCCAGCCAAAGTCATTAAATACCGCTTTTCTGAAACAGATATTGAAAAGCTGCTTGCTCTCAAACTTTATGAGCTAGATGAAAAGCAGATTTTAAAAATGCGTGAAGAATTACAAACGGATCAGCTTGGAAATTTATGTTCATATTTAGACCAAAGTCTATAATCTTTCCAAATCTAATATTTACCTTGAAAATTTAAAAAAACAACATGTTTTTCAATAAATTGAATACATAAAAACATCTTTAACACCTCATTATTCTTATGAAATTACTAGGTTTTATTATGCTACTAATAAGTTTAATATGAAAACATAGATCTTATTTTAAACAAAAATTTAGAACCGAATCAAAGTGCAATAATAAGGAGTAATAAACATGGGTTATCAAAAAATCTTAGTCGCAATCGATGACTCTGAAATCTCTGACAACGTCATTCAACAAGCAGCTCAACTTGCAAAAGCGCTAAATAGTGAAATTACTTTGGTTCAAGTGATGACCTTAGACCCATATTTGGCAGATGCATACTTACGCATGGGTCAAAGTAATGAATTGATCGAACGTGTTCGTAGTTATGTTCAAGAAAATTTAACCAAAGCTGAAAAGAAATTTGAAGCTTTAGGACTCACGGTGGCTACGCAAGTGCTAGAAGGTTTTTCTGTAAATGGGGAAATTATTAGTGCTGCACAAAACTTAGGTGTTGACCTAATTATTATGGGTTCACACGGGCGAACTGGTTTCAAAAAATTTATCTTGGGTAGTGTAGCTCAAAAAGTTTTGGGCGAAAGTCATATTCCTGTTTTAGTGGTACGTTAAATATTCTGATTTTAGTTTTAAATAGCGTCGCAACCTGCATAAAACCTTAAGTTTCATGCAGGTTATTTTTTGATTATTGAGTTTTTCATTTAAAGATTAAGGCATCCAACCAAATTTTTTTAAACTGACTTTACCATTAAGTAAGTAAGTACCTTCTTGCTCCAACAAGCTCTGTTGCACATTCTCACCTTGCTGATTGATGCGAGTCACACTGATCTTTCCTTGTGAGTTAATCACTCGATACCAAGGAATTTCACTACTCTTGTCTAAATGCTTCAAAACATAACCCACTAGCCGAGCGTGCTTAGGCAAACCTGCTAATTTTGCAATTTGACCATAGGTTGCTACTTTTCCATACGGAATCAAAGCGATAACCTCTAATATCTGTCGATGTAGTTCATTGGTATCTTGCATAAAATAACCTATAAAAATCTGATACTATGATTAAAGCGACACTTAAAAGCTTAAACAAGAAATAAAATAACTCATGTATTTAGAGAATAAAAATGCAGCTAAAAATGATTTGCTTCATCATATTTTGTCTAAGCATCAATCTCTCTTGCTCAACTAAACAATCATCTCATGTTCAAATTACACCTTATCGATACCCAATAGACTCAAAGGATCATCTACCAATCGTATACGTTAGTTTTATTTTTACCATCAATAGACCACAAGCTAAATTATTAGACACTCAACTGCAAATGTACAAAGAACTAGAAATTTTAAATCATTACTTTGTAAATGAAAAAAATCAAAAAATATTTAAATTTAAAATTAATCATTACCTCTCATACCAAGACTTTACAAAGAAAAAATGCGATCTCACAAATCAATTAAATCAAGCTTCACCACTAGTCACTGAGAATCTCCCCAATGCTATAGACACTTGTTTCCCTCACAGAAAAAGTAAAGAAATCCTATTTATTATTTATGATTCCTATACTGAAAAACTTAAATATAGTGATATCACCAGTTGGGGATTTAGAAATCAAGGTCGTCCATTCATGTTGATTGATTGGGAACGTTTAAATTATCAAACTCAAGCAGCATCTATTCATGAGATGGGGCATGCTTTTGGTTTGGGACATGTCTGTGCCCCTGATGCAACGAAAACAACTCCTACCAATATTATGACCAGTTATGATTGTAAACTCGGAAGTGGTGGTTTGCGTAATTTAGGTTTCACCGCAGAACAACTCAGCATCATTTTAGATAATTATTATAAATATCCTTAGAAGCTCATCTCAATATAGTACCCTAGACAGTCTTGTCCTTCGAAGAAATCCTTTTGAGCCAGCCGTGAGGTTAAATTTAATTTTGCCTGTTTAAACTGAGTATCAGTCACAGCATAAGGTTGCCAAAAAGCTTCTAGGTTATTGGTAAATATAGGATAAAGCTTTATTACATTTTCGATTAGATTAATTTTGACAATGAGGCCATAGGCTAAAGCCTGATATTTTTCAAACTCCCCATTACTATTAAATACCCCATTTCCAATCCCAAAAATAACAGGTTTATGATTAATTTTTTGAATCGGTTGAATCGTATGAGCACCATGTCCAATCACTAAATCAACGCCTATTTTAGTCAAAATATCTGCCAATTTTTCTTGTTCAACTTGTGTTGTTTGGAAATCTTGCCCCCAATGACAAATGACAATAATTTTATGCGTTGGATGGAGCTGCCTATATTGGATGATCTGCTCAAATAAAATCGCATTTAAACAAGCTACACCTGCATGATCACCAAGCGCATAAAAATCATAATCTTGATAAACAGTGCTTCGATGCCAATAGCCATTAAAAATAGCAACATTTTGCTGTTGAGTTTGTATCTGAAAATATTGATGAGCTTGCTGCTGATTATTCCCCGCCCCAATCCAATTTATTTCACTTTGATCTAATACTGCCAAGCTATGAGTCAGGCTTGCTGCGCCATAATCTTTTAAATGATTATTGCCAAGACACAGCGCATTGATATGAACACGCTTAAATTCAGTCAATGTTTGCTGTGAGTCTGCACCCAAGATAAAGTCTTTTTTCCCGCGTAAAGGTGAATACTCATCTAAGTTAAAAACCGCTTCAAAATTGGCAATATTGAGGTCATCTTCAGCAAAAAATTGTTTTATCCTTTCAAAAGAATGTTGATAACCATAACGTTGTAAAGCATCATCAATACCCTTTGCTTTTCTTCGTTTTGTATAGTGTTCCCCAAAATAAGTATCGCCAATAATATTGATACAATGACTTTTCAAAGAGATTTGCTTTGCAGGTAGTATACCTGAATTAAAATAATGATAATAAGGTGCCAAATGATCAATACGATGGACATCATCCAGTAATTGAAAGATGCCAATAGTTTGATTTTTATCACAATAAGAAAAATAAGAATTTTTATTTTGGTTTGTTAAACATAAAACAGCATCTAGCTGACGACAAGTAAATAAGGAGCTGATTGGTCTAATTTTTTGACTACCCGCACTTAATTGTTTATTAAATACTTGCCGAATCAGATCAATCGATAAACTAAAAATAGTTTGGGCTAAGCCATATAAATTTTGAATCGTATTTGTAGTGTCTGTTGTAAAAGATATTTGTATCCCGAACGCGTTGGCTTTTGAAATAATTGTTTTTTGTGCTTGCCCCGCATCACCAAAGATGTATTTAGCAATGATCAAACTGAGTTCGTAGCTCTGGGTAAAAACTAAATATTGTAATATAAATCCTAATTTGTATGACTGTTCCAATTGGCTAGAATCAAACGAATAGAATTGAAGTTGTTGCTCTATCAAAATTTCATCGTCAAATTTAAGTTCATTTTTTTGGATTTTTTCTAATATTAAAAGTAATAATATCCAGTGTATACAATTCCCTTCAATTTGAGTGTGCCAAATAGCATGCTTAAAATTTTCTTGTCCTATTTGACTGATTATTTTTATTTCTTGAGGTACACCCATGATTTAGCCTCAATTATTCAATCTTGATAATGCTGAACGTAAGCAACATAACCTGAAAGATTATGCTCTTGATCATCAATGCGAATCCGAAAACGATCATGCCGAACATAAAAGGCATTTAAGATTTTATCTGGGCGTGCCATGTACATCGCCACTTCAGGATAGAAAAAACCAGTTCGCTGAAACTCGGTTCGGAACTCAATCAATTTCTTTAAATCATCAAATTGTGCTTGTGCAAATAATTCTGGTAACTCTAAATTCCGCAATCGACATAGCATTTGATAAGCGGCCATCATCATTTCTAATAAAGTTGCATATGCTGTTTTACGATTACGGATAAAAATCATGTGCCTTAAATAATTATTGATACCAAATTGAAAATATTTTTCTTCTGGACAAATCTTAGTAAGCTCATTGGTACAGTAACTTAACCAATGATCATGATAACGCTCATATTTTTTTTCAATAAATTGTTCAAACATCAACTGAACCGTTTCTAATAATCGTTGGTCATTATCAAGCTGATACAATCGTAAAAGTGCGAGCGCAGCTTCACCATCATAATAAATGATGCGAAATTTTTCTTTGATTTCATAACTTGGAAAACTCAGCACATGAGTTGTTTCCCCTTGTTTATCGATCATAGATAATATGCCATTCGCCAAAGCCTTTGCATATTTTAAATAAGACTGATCCCCGACCATACTTTGATACTTGGTCAGCATTAAAATTGCGGCTGCATTTGCACCTAATTTAATTTCATCAAGTTGATTCAAATCAGCGCCATCTAACATGTAAGCGAGATCATCCTCTTTTTCGACATAAAAATTTGTCAATGCATAATCAATTGCAGACTGAATTTTACTCACCACATTTGGTTGTAAATCTAATGCCAAAGTCTCAATCAACGCATAAGTCGTCGTACAATGTCGAACGGTATTGTAACTACGAATTTCTCGATCATAGGCTGGAAAAAAACCGTAAATAAATCGTCCATTCGTTTGGATCTGTTGGCATAAAAACTCAGTATTTCCTTTAATCATTTTAGTAAAATGTTGTTTTTTAGGTTCGGTCGAATAACGAATCCCATTTTCAGTAAAACAGTTTTGTAATGGTATAAGTTGCCCATTTTCATAAAACACAGCATGGGTATCAAATGTCCATATATGCTGAATTTCATCAATTTTTAGCACTATATCGCTATTTGGATATTTTTTTAAAATGGCAACATTTAGATTATTTTCATCAAAAAAGTTAGGTGTATCGTAACTTAGCCCTCGAATAATCGCTTTACCATATAGCTCTTGTTCTAAAAAACAAAGTTGAAAATCCTCATCAAAACTAACGCTCTTACGATAATGATTATTGTGAAATTGGTTTTTTATTGTTTGCTCAATCTCATACCATTTTTCTTGTTGAATATTACATGCCATATCAAACTTTAATAATTCGGCTAATTTATTATTAATTGTGAACTGCTGATCGAGAAATTCAAAAAGCTCTTTTTCAAGAATCGTAAATGTTGAAAACGATGAGTTCCAGACCTGACAGCGTTCGGTCTTTTCTCCATATGAATAGAAAAGTACTGTTTTATCTAAGTTGCTATATTGTTGAACTTGTTTGATGTATCCAGTCAATTCGTATTTGAGCTTTTCAAGCGCTAAAGCTGTCACAATCGTCATAGTATGTATTGTTAGAATTTTTAAGTATTTTAAACAAGATACCACATATTTTTGTGATGTTCTTAAAATGAAAGAGAGAACCCAAAGGTTCTCTCTTTGACTTATTTGATTTTAAAGAACATGAAGTTGATTATTCGCAATCAAATCATTCAATGTGGTATCAACATCTATAGTAAGTAAAGTAACGTTGCTATAAACACCAGCGGCACCATCACGATCAATACTGATAGTCGTGGTTGTACCATCTGAACTAACACTCACAAAACCTGCTAATGAAGCTGCACTTCCGCCCCCTGCATAACCAACAAGAAGATTAGAGATATCGATAATGTCAGCATTTGTATCTGTTGCTGTATTACCCTCATGGAAACCATTCCAAGTGTCATAACCATTACCGCCTGCATTGTCAGCATTATTCAAGACATTGAAGATTAATGTATCTGCACCACCCGTCGCACTTTCCAATACATCATTACCAGATGTACTGGTAACAATATCGTTTGATGTGCTGAGATTGAAGTGTTGTCCTAAAGAGATTGTCAAAGTTGATTGAACTTCAGTTCCATCAAAAGACACTAGTTTATAATCGATTACATCAGTTGCAGATGAAACCACCATATCACGTTGATAGTAATATGAACCATCACGATACATGTACAATGTGCCTTCGCCCGTATCAATACTTTGACCAGCAGCTAACTCGTATAGTCCAGAAACAGGATTTAATACATATAACTGTGTACCGACTGTAACATCAGCAATACCGCCAAGTGTATCTCCTTCTAAAATGTTTCCATGTATCCAATCAGCTGTAGGACTTGTATTGGTAAATTGATCAACATAAGTAATATCGACATCAGCATTTGTAGCAATCAACATCACTGCACCGCCAATTAATGGGGTTTGAATTGTTGTTTGTACGCGATAGTTGCCTGCGATCAAAGTCAAACTTGACAGGTCTATCGATGCAATTTCACCTAATGCTAGAACAGCACCAGTATGAACATCAGTGGTTACATTTACCCATGTTGCTGGACCTGTTTGTCTTTGTAGCGCTAAGGTTACATTGGCATTACCTAGGCCTAAGGCATTGACACTTAAGATTCCAGATGGATCCATACTATTGGTTAAAGTAAACACACTACTTGTATAAGTTTGCGTTGTTGCAATAACACCTAGTGTGTTACCACTCGCATTAAAGAAGTTATTATCGACCACATTTTGCACATCCACTAATGAAGCTGCTGTATCAGGATTTGCTTGTGGAGCAGGAATAACCGCATCTAACGATGGATCAATTGGGTCCCATGTGAAGCTCACATCATTAGAACCGATTTGAATATGTAATGATGCAGTGCTATCAGCTAACCCATTGGTAGGATCAGATAAGGTATAAGTGAAACTATCAACCTTACCAATGTTTGCAGGATTCACATTTGGTTGATAGCTATAGCTACCATCAGAATTAATGGTCAATGTACCATAGTTGCCGACAATCACCGTTGGAACACCCACAGTCACATTCAAGCTATTACTATTGCCAACCTCAGAAGAAGCGACATGCGTCACTGTTGTGGTTGATGTAATAAAATCATGATCATAGTTCATACCGTATAACGCAGAATTATCATCTGACATCACATTACCGGTTATCGCTGCACCAGTAATAACTGGAGCTTGGGTAATATCACCATGATTTAAGATAATGTCTGCGGTCACGCTACCTAGTGCAGTCAGTAAAGTATTACTTTCCATGAACAAGGTGTATGTGCCAGCAGCTAAGTTTTTAGCTTCGAACTGAACTGTTGAGCCAAAGATACCTAATAAATCAAGCAAACCATTGTTAGAGCTATCTGCAACTACAGTGCTAGAACCATCTGGGTTAGTTCGAGTCAGAACTACGTGAAGACCATCAAGTAGTGTTCCAATAGAACCAAAGTTCACAGAAATTACAGCGTCAGTCAGATTACCTGGATCAACCGTAAAGTTTGCTGAACCACTTGAGCTACCAATCACCAGCCCACCAACACCCAATAACCAACTATAACTAATTGCATTATTGAGATTTTCAACTGTTACTGGATACTGATAATCAATCGAAGCCACATCAACATTACTGAATGCATCTAAAGGTAATGGATCATTAATGACTGCAGGTTGAGATGGGTCTGCTGCATTCCAAGTCATATCAATCGTATTACTATCAAGATGTACATAGAATGTTGCATCCGAAGTATCACCAGTTATTGGATCAAATAGTGTGTAGGTAAATTGATCAACTTGACCAAGACCAGCCATATTTGCAGTTGGTGTATAAGTATAGTCACCATTTGGATAGATCACTAAACTACCGTAAGTTCCAGTAATCGTCGTTCCTGCTGGATCAATTGGGACACTATTTACCTCACTGATGACTGTATTTGTAGTGGCAATATCAACATCACCATTCGTATTTGGATCTGAAATTAGATTGCCATGTACGGCTACAGCTTCATAACTATCAATAATATGTGGATTATAAACATCCATCGTACCAGTCAGAGTACCACCAAGACCAACTCCGATAAGTCCGTCATAAGCCATAAATGCTCGATATGAACCTTCAGTTAAACCACCTATTTGTGCTGCTGGTGTTGAACCTAATAAGGTAAGATCAAGGAAAGAAGCATCTGTTCCACCAGTAATAGATTCCCACTGACCAGTAATATCATTGTATTTCTGAACGACAACTGTGTAATCACCTAATGCAGAGGCATCAAGTAAAGTACTGAAGGTGAAAGTTGCGACCCCTTCTAAATTATCTGAAACAGAGAATTCAATGGCTTCTGTTCCAAGTAATTGGAAGTCAAGCCCAGCCAATGAAACGAGCGCGAGATAAGAAGAAGAACCTAAAGCAGCATCATTTTCCACTAATAATGGTTGAGGATCTAATTTAGCTTCTATTAAGTTATCAGCAGCTCTAATTGAACCAAGATCAATGTAAAGCGTCGCTTGAGCCAGATCTCCTGTTGCAGAATCAAGTAAGGTGTAATTGAACTGTTCTGTTTGTCCAATACCTGCGCCATTAGGAAGTGGTGTATAGATATAATTACCATCTTGGTAGAAAGTAATTGAACCATAATCACCTGAGATAGTTGTTCCTGCAGCGCCAATTGAAACGCCATCTACACTAGTTACATAAGTCGTTGGTGTTACAATATCGACATCACCACTAGAGTTTACATCGGTAATTACATTACCTTGTGCATCACCAAGTTCATATCCACCCACTTGGGTCAAGTCATAAACATCCATTGTGCCAGATAAAGTACCGAGTACACTTGCACCCAATAATCCATCAAAAGTCATGAAAGCACGATATTGTCCTTCATCTAAACCTTCTAAAATTGCACCTGGTGTCGCACCTATACCTAATAGGCTCAAACTAATTAGAGAAGCATCACTGTCTCCATGCAATGACTCCCATTGACCAGTTGTCGTATTATATTTTTGAACAACAAGAAGGTAATCAGATAACAAACTCGCATCAATTAAGGAACTATAGGTAAATGTTGCTGTTCCTTCTTGATTTGCACCGACCGTGAAACCAACTGAATTTGCTCCAAGTTGAAGATCTAACCCAACTAATGAAGTAAGGATGAGATAGCTTGCACTTCCTAATACTTGATCATCAACCACCAATAAAGGTTGTGGGCTGATCACAGCATTATCAAAATTATCAAATGCTGCTAATGGATTTGCATCGACCGCTAAAGTACCTGTATCCAATCCAACATTTCCTGCTGGATCAGTTGCGGTTACAGTGACCGTATAACCTCCATCCGCTAAAGAAGGCAATGTATTGTCAGCTAATGTCCAAGTTCCATCACCATTGTTGGTCGCGGTGTAGTCGATGCCATTTACAGTGACAACAATTGTTGCTGTTGGATCATCAGTCGTACCTGTTAATTGAGGCGTAGCATCATTAGTCGTTAAATCATCAAAGGTTACAGTTGGTGCTGTCACATCAATCGTTAATGTGCCCGTATCTGTACCAATGTTACCAGCAGTATCAGTGGCAGTTACAATCACTGGATAAGCTGCAATCGCCAACAGTGGCAAGGTGTTGTCTGCTAAGGTCCAAGTCCCATCACCGTTGTTGGTGGCGGTGTAGTCGATGCCGTTCACATTGACGATGATGGTTGCGCTTGGGTC
>NZ_JAKZGD010000003.1 GCF_022549495.1 Acinetobacter sp. ANC 4805 | reverse complement strand
CACCGTGCCTTATAAACAAATCATCATTGCCACAGGTGAAGGCGCGAAAGCATCGTTGTCTGCTTTTGATTATATGATTCGATCTGGGCTTTAAAACGATCTAAAACATGTCTACGCATTTACATTTCCAAATGTAAGTGCGTGTTTTTACAAGTTATCAACAAATTTTCAACTTTATTATTCATACAGTTTATGTTTATATTTTCGCTATCCATACCTATTGGATGCCACAAAGAAAAGGAAACATGAAAATGAATAAATTACTTGTTGCATTAGGTCTCGCTGCTACTGTTGCACTTGTAGGCTGTAATAAAGATAAAGCACCTGAAACAGGCGCAACAACGGGTGAACACTTAGAGCATGCTGCTGACCAAGCAACTGCTGACATGAAAACTGCAACTGAAGCTGCGACAAGTGATGTTACAACTGCTGTAACGACTGCTGCTGATCAGATTGATGCTGCTGCTGATCATACCGCAACGGCGACTGCTGAAGCTGCTGCAAAAACCGAGGCTGCTGCACGTGATGCAACCGCTAAAGTTGCTGGTGCGGTTGAAAACGGCGCTGCTGATGTAAAAGAAAAAGCGCAACAATAATTTTTTGTTGAGATAAAAAAGCCTCTGATCACAGAGGCTTTTTTATGCAGCGAAAATTTAACCAAGTAATCCTTCATCACGCATCGCAATTTGTACAGACTGACGTTCAGCCACTTTATTCCGTAAAGCGATAATATGAATATAAGGTGTTAAGTCATGTTCAATATGATTTGACCAATTTGTAATTACAAATAGATACGCATCTGCTGGTCCAAAATTATCATCAACTAAATAATCATATTCTGATTCAGCTAAATAATTATCAATATATTTAAGCAAACGATCAACTTCAGCATAAGCTTTGATTTTTTCATCAGCAGTTAATTGCCCACTAAAGAAAACAGCATAGGCGTCATGCAACTCTGAATTTAAATATCCCAACCATTCAAGAACTTTGGCACGTCCCATCCCTGACGGTGGAATTAAATCCTGCTTCGGATCATGCTGAGCTAGAAACGGTAAAATCGCAACGTTCTCAGTCAAAATCAAACCTGGGTTAATCTCTAAAGCTGGAACATAACCTTTTGGATTAATTTCATAATAATCAGCCCCTTTAGAGGTTTTATGTGTTCTTAGATCAACGCGTTCTAAATCAAAATCTACATTTATTTCATTTAAAATAATATGTGCTGCCAATGAGCAAGCACCAGGTGAATAATACAACTTCATGTGTGATCCTTGTTATCTAACTCTTATGTTCTAAATCGCTTTACGTTAATTTGCAAAATATGTTTCCACAAATTTGTCAAAAAAAGTAAAAAATACTTAATCATCTGACTATTAGTGAAATTACATGATTTTGCAAGTAGTCTTATGTCAACTTTTTATTATCATCGTATATATCCTGTTCAAACAGATCAGATTTTTAAGGAGTATAGAAAATACCTACACTCCTCTCTTTTTTGTATAGATCAGCGTTTTTTTCTTGAATAAAGCGAATAACTTGCTAAACCGAATAACCCTAAGATGGATAACCACCCAAAACTACCCGCTGAAGCGTTTGAAATAGATGGGCCATTTTCAGCATCATTCAAATCAAGATCAACAATCACAGGATCATGATCTGAAGAACGATAAGCATCCTCGGAGAAAAATAATGCTTTCTGCGCATCCGTTTTATATTCTTCGTTGTAATCTAAAACGGTTGGTTCATCGGCATTGATGTGCCAAGCAAATGCTCTTTTTACTTTGCTATATAGATTTGCATCGGCAATTGCATGGTCTAAATTGCCTGCACCGCCATAACCATCAGCATTACTTGCTACACCAAACACATAACTATAAGCTTGCTCGCCTTGCCCTACCACTTTGTCATTTAACAAGACTTTATAATTCGCTTTTTCAAAGACTTGAATTGGGTCTTCTTTGGCATAACTATTCATATCACCTAAAAGTAAAATATTTGGCTTTTCGACTTGCGTTGGGTTTTTCGCCATCCATTGAACCAATTGTTCGACAGCTTTCACACGTGTTGGATTCCAACAACCTTGCCCGTCTTTTTGATCAGCATCTGTTGTTTGAGTATCAACGCCAGTACACCCCTTAGATTTCAAATGATTTGGAATAATCGTAAACATTTGCTTTCCAGAAATCGGTTGGAAAGTTTGCGCAATCGTTGTTCTATTCTTATCACCTAAATCAAGCATAACTGGTTTATTAATAGGTTTTACACGTTTACTGTTATAAATAATAGCAACAGCAATCACATCCGTTCCCAAGCGATCTCGATTTTCAGGAATCACATATTTCCAATCAGTGCCTAAAGCTTGGGTTAAATATGCAATTGCACTATTTTTATCATAGCCATTGTTTGCGATTTCCATCAAACCATACACATCCGCATCAATTGCCTTTAATGCTTTGATAATTTTACGATGTTGTTTATCAAACTCAGCTTGGCTCGTTGCACCACGTTCAGTAGGGAAACCTGTTTTACCATTATCATAATTCAAGACATTGAATGCTGCTGCACGAATCAGCTTGGTATCTTTCACTGCAACATTCTGTCTCGATTGAGTATTGCTCACAACCTCTGGCAGGCTACGCCCTTGTATAGGCTGGATACGCCAACCATTAAAGCGATATTCTAAAATCCCTTCAACATTTTTAAGTTGATCGCCTGAGCGCAAACTATTTATTGCACTAAAATTCTGCGGCAACCAAGGTGTTCTGTTCTGATTGTTATAGCCATCATCCAAAATAATCTTTGATAACAAATTTTTCTGTGCAAGTGCTTTTGCCTCAGCGGACAAAGGTGGATATAAATTAGTCGGAATGAACAATCGCTCCTTACTTAGTGACAGCTCACCGAAGCGACCATAGTTATAGTTTTCACTGATGGTTAAAGTCTGTGGCAGTTTCACCAACATCCCTTGATAAAGTTGCGGTGAATTTGCAGTTAACTCAGTCAAACTATTAAATGGTAAATCAACGCTTTTAGGCTGCACTTGACTTGCAGCATTAGAATTACAGGTCAAAATATCTTGCTGTAACTGATCAATCTGTAATTGGTTTTGATACGCAGTCAAACGCCCCCGTAGGATCACCTCATCTCCAACTTTTCCGCCTTTAACTGAGCTACTCGCTGGGATATAAACAAAAATCGCATTACTCAAATTTGCTTTGGCTTTGCTATCAACAGTTTGAATATAGAAACCCGAAAAACCATTTTCATAACGATAATCCGCAGTGATCACACCACGTAGCGTATAGTTTTGCCCTTGAGTTGCTTTATTATTTAAATCTGCAATCGCGGTGTCCGTACTAGAGCAACTCACTGTTTCACTGATAGGAGGTGTTGTTGCTGAACCTGTTATATTTGAAAAATCATTCCGATCCTTCCATGCACGCCATGAACCATCTAAATCAAATGCTGTTGTTGGATCAATTTCAGTTACAGGATTGACCGTTTGCAAGCGAGTAAAACTATTCGCTTTACTGATGGTAGTTGTTCCCCAACCGCCTGATGTAGGTTGTTCACCTAATCGTCCAAAACGATCAATCACTTTCCCTTTATAAACTAATAATATTGCATCATCGCCATTAAACGTAAATCCAGCGACTTGATTAACCTTATCACCTAGCTCAATTTGTAAGGCAGCATGTCCAACTAGAAAGCGTCCCTTACTTTTAAGGTTCCCTTCTAAAGGAAAAACCAAAGGCTTCAATGTCGTGCCATTATTAAACTGTTGGATCTCATAATCAGCCAAGTTAACCGATGTCGCATCTGGATTATAAATTTCTAATCCCTTTTTATTGCTATTGCCATCAATATACTGGCTAAACATGAGCTGCGCATGTGCCACAGAAAATATCGAAGATGCACCCAACAATCCTAAACAAACTGCAATCGAATGGAATTTAAAGTTTTTCATAAATTTTTTACTTAATGTTCAAATCGACATTAGGCTATTCAATCTGTGTGACAACGACATGAAGAATTTTTTACAAGTTTTAGGCAATCAAAAAAATGAACCCTTAAATAAAGTCATTTAAACATTTGACTTGACCACCTGAACACTTAAAATACGGCATTTCTATCTTTATATCTCCAGAATCATGTCAAACGATCAGTTAGAAATGCAAATTACGGAACTCGACAATTTGCCAGAGCACCGTGAAATTGTGACGTTTATGCGTCGTTCAGCTCCGCTCAATACTTCACAACGTACTGCTTTAGAAGATTATCGTGATTTAATTTTGGAATATCCTGTTGGTGATTTACGTCAACACTTTGAACACCCTGAGCGCCCATTAACAGTCGAAATCGGCTTTGGTATGGGTCGTTCTTTAATGTTAATGGCAAAAGCAAATCCTGAGCGTAACTTTGTCGGGATTGAAGTGCATATTCCTGGTATCGCACAATGTGTGTATGAAGTCGGTATGGCTGGTTTAAAGAACTTGTTTGTACTCGATGCAGATGCGATCCAAGTACTACGTGAAATGCCAGACAATAGCATTAACTGTATACAGCTTTATTTCCCAGACCCATGGCAGAAAAAACGTCACTTTAAACGTCGTTTTGTGATTCACGAGCGTATGCAACTGGTTGAACAAAAGTTAGAGCTTGGAGGTACATTTCACGCTGCAACTGACTGGGAACCGTATGCAGAATGGATGCTTGACGTTTTAGATCATCGTCCTAATCTAGAAAATCTAGCAGGTAAAGGCAATAGCTACCCTCGCCCTGAATGGCGTCCAGTGACTAAATTCGAACGTCGTGGTCTCGAATCAGGTCACAAAATTAATGATTTTATTTTCAAAAAAATCAAATAATTAGCATCATCAAAGAACAAAACCTCGCTCCATTATTCTATAGTGGAACGAGGTTTATCTTTATCAACCGACTTATCTAAACATCACAATCATCTCTCAATCATTTGGGTATATTCTGAAAAATACATCCACATTAATATACAAATGACATCCATCGTGGAATATCATTCCATATATACGGTGTTACCTTCTTTAATTGTTTGAATAACTTTTATATCTTTGATTTGAAGTGGCTCAATCTTTAAAGGATTTTGATCAAGTATAACAAAATCAGCTAGTTTCCCTTTTTCCAGTGTTCCTTTAGTATCTTCTTCAAAATACTGGTATGCCGCCCAACTCGTAATTGAACGCAAAGCATTATAAGGACTTACACGCTCATTTGGGCCAATCACATCACCAGAACGGCTCACCCGATTTACCGTTGCATACAGAATCATAAGACTGTTCGGCAAAGCGACTGGAGCATCATGATGCTGCGTAAAAATCATGCCTTTATTTAATGCGGTTTGCCCTGGTGAAATACGATAAGCACGTTCTTTCCCAAGGGTCACATCTCGATGCCAATCTCCCCAATAATAAGTATGCATAGCAAAGAAGGAAGGGATAATTTTTAACGCTTTCATACGATCCAGTTGATCATAACGAGCTGTTTGTGCATGAATCGCGACTGCTCTGCGATCATCATTCCCATATTTGTCTGCTGCTTTATTCACAGCATTTAAATATTCTTCTAAAGCAGCATCCCCATTGGTATGAGCTAAAAGCTGCCAATGATTCTTATATGCAGTTTCTACGAGTTGTTCCACATTTTTTTCATCAGGAATCGCTGGATAGCCAACATAATTATTTTGCTGTCCTTCTGGAGGTTGCTTATAAGGTTGTGTCAACCACGCTGTACGCCCTTGTGGCGACCCATCTAAGGATAATTTAACACCTGCTACTCTAAAATGGTTGGTGTAATCTCTCTGGACCCCAACCGTTTCCATATAAGGCAATTGTGCTTGAATATCAGGGTAACATGCGACATCAACAACTAACCTTTTTTGTTCACCCAAAGCTTTCCATGTATCGCATGCTTCTTTTGTTGCTCGCCCTTCTTGAAGCGTCGTGAAACCGAATCGTAGATATGACTTAACACCAGCTAATGCGATCTGCTCATTTGCTTGTTGGTCTAATTTGGACATCATCTTCATGAGAGGCATAAAAAAAGCCATTTCTTCAAGAACCCCATTTGGTTTCTCTGAATTCGGCTCTCGTCTTATTTTACCCCCTGCTGGATCTTGAGACTTTTCATTATATCCTGCCAATTCTAGGGCTTTATGATTCATTGCAGCTAAATGCCCTGACTGATGTATTACCACCACAGGATGTTCTGTTGAAACTTTATCTAAATCATCGGCAGTTGGGTGACGCTGCTCTTTTAATTGTGCATCATCATAGCCAAAGCCAACAATCCATTGATATTTACCCACTATATTTTTCTTATCTTCTTCCCACTGATCTAATGTCCGAATAAGCGAAGGAATATCTGTCACTTTACCATCGGGAGGAGCTAAAAGATTGGCTCCAATTGCTTGAACACCAGAGTTAAAGGCATGCCCATGTGCATCAATAAAGCCTGGTAACAGAGTCTTTCCATGTAAATCTATTTTTTGGCTATTTGATGTAATTTTCTTTGCATCATCCAGTGAACCAACAAATAAAATTTTTCCATTTTCAACTAATATTGCTTGTGCATATTGTGGTTGCTCGCCCACCATCGTAATAATATCACCATTAAAATAAAGTTGTGTTTTGGGTGATGCAGAAGGTTGTGTTGTGGCTGCTGTACAACCGACAAGTGAAATTACAATTGGAAGGGTTAAAAGCATTTTTTTCATGATTATAGTTACTCATTTTTTATTCAGCAAAAAGAGTGTACATCAGTTTATTTTTCACTCATACAGAAGAAATAAAATTTATTTTTATTAACAATCATTAATATTACAAAAAATCACACAATAATTAATTTTTAGTTATATTTTAATAGTATATCGACAATCCAAAACAAAAATAACTTATAAATATTATTGTTTTTATCAGATCTCATTATTTAAAAACCAAGTTTGACATATTATAAATTCCACAAAAATCATTTACTATTTAAAAACTATTTTAATAACAATCATCTTTACTTTAAATGATGTCTTTTTAAAATACCCTCACTCATTAATTCATAAACTTTACTTAAATCTTCTCGCTTAGATATTGCCAAGAGTTGACTATGCATATTTAAAATATTTTGATCTCCGCGCATCGCAGGGCCAGTTTGCATCAGTTTAGGATCACTCACTATTACTTTATTCGCTGTCTCAACAATTAATGGAAAAAGCAAACTAAAATCAACTTGCTCCGCATCAACGATTTGCTTTGCCATGTCATAACAATAGTTACTAAAATTACAAGCAAACACAGCAGCTAGATGTAAAGTCTGCCGCTGTTTAGAACTATATTGATACACACGATTGCTAAGACTATTTGCTAATACGGTCAATAATGCTAAATCATCAGCATGACTCGCTTCAACAAATAAAGGGGTTTCAGACCAATCAACTTCTCTTTCAAAACTAAAGGTTTGCAACGGATAAAAAACACCCACTCGCGGATGTATTTGTCCGAATATATCTAAACTCGTACTGCCTGAAGTATGAACGATGAGACTGTTTGGTAAATATCTTGCTATAGATTGAATAACAGCAGGAATTGATTGATCACTGACAGCAACAATAACCAAATCCGTTTGTTGATTGAGTTGTTCACTTTGATTGATTGCCTGTGCATTCACTTGGTTTGCTAAAGCTTTTGCATGGTCTAAATTTCTACTAAGAACTTGAACAATTTGGTGCTGTGCCATTAATGCTTTTGCCAAATGCGTAGCAACACGCCCAGCACCAATAAATGTAATTTGCATAATCTTGATCTAAAACGATTTCCTCACGACAAGCATGCCAATAAAAATAGATGGAATCAATTCATCTTTACTTCAACATTCAAATACTGCGTCATGCTTTACTTGTCGTATTCAAATTAAAAACCATATAAAAATAACAATAAACTCAACATTATAACAGCAATCACAGACCATAAAACATAAGTTTTATTCACCGTAACTTTAGTGGAATTACCAAAATCAAGCTCCGCAGTAAATGAACTTGGCAACAAACCTAAGGGAATTAGAAAAGCGATTGCCCATGCAGGTACATGTGAATGAATTGAGTCTATATGTTGTTTTAAATAATGGATAATACTTGAGGTATCATTACCAGCTTCACTTGTTAATGCTGCAAGACTTCGTGGAATAGCACTATTAATTGTTTTTTCAGCCTCTAAAGTATTCATTTTCCCACTGATCAAATTTATTAAGAGTCCATTTTTAGCCTGTTCATTTTGACCAAACACATCTGATAATGAAGGAGTCGTTGTATCGTTTAGTTTCTGAATTAAATCTGGTCTAGCATCCAAAATAGAAAGGAATATTGGGTAAAATTTAGATAATAATGCACTTTTCTCATTTTCTAGTCCATCAGGATTATTTAAAATAATAGAGGTCACTTTTTGTCTTAATAATTCTATTGGGTTTATTGACATTGTTATCACTCCAACAAATTTATAATATTCAGAGTATCTTGCAAAATATTACAAGTTATCTCATTTTTATTCTAATCACTTATTTCATTCTTATTTGTTTTATTTAAATTTAAATACAATATTGATATAACAATTTACAAAACAGAATAAGGCTAAAGATCTACCTTATTCTGCTTGTCGTATATATGCTTATATAAAAGCACTTACAACTTTACCAGTTAATGTTTGCCCAAGCAACGGCGTATTTTTACCCTGAGAAACGATCGTTTCTTTAGAAACCAGCCATTCTAATTCTGGATCAACCAAAACCCAACCTGCTTCTTGCTGCCACCGCTTAGTCATATTTGCAACTTGTGCAGGAATTGAAGTAACTTTTTCAACCCATTCTAATGGTTCAAACAGACCTTCTTGAATCAGTTGCACACCCAAAGCGACATAAGTATCAAAAGCCGTTATTCCTGGTTGCGTTTCTGCAAAAGGTGCCATTTTCGCTGAGCTACTTAATGGTTCGTGATGGGTACAAATTGCATCAATCACCCCGTCCTTAACCCCTTGACGCAACAATGCTTTATCTTGCTCAGAGCGTAATGGTGGACGAACATGCGCAAGTGAGTTAAAACCATCGGTCAATTGTTCAGTTAAATGCAGTTGATGCATTGCTACATCCGCAGTCACTGGCAAACCTTTGGCTTTAGCTGCACGAATCAATTCAACTGATGCACCACAAGACAATAAGCCAAAATGTGCTTTCACACCCGTTGCTTCGATCATGAGTAAATACTTTGCAATGGCAACTGTTTCAGCAAGCGCAGGAATCATTGGTAAACCTTGACGAGAGGCAATAAAGCCTTCATGCGCACAACCATCTTTTGCCAATTGTGGTTCTTCTGCATAAAATACTACGGTCAAATCTAAGCCAGCTGCATATTCAAGCGTACGAATAACAACATCATCGTTTTCAAATGCTGCATTGGCATTGGAAACGGCAGTACAACCACCTTTCTTTAAACCTGCCATATTCGCTGGTTGCTTTCCATTTAAGCCTTGTGTCTGTGCGCCAATGATGTGCAGATGAATACCGCCATCTAATTGTGCTTTTTCGATTAGACCATGAATAAGCGCACCATTATCTTGCACAATTGGCTTTGAGTCAGGTGGTGTAATGACATGCAAAATACCATTGGCACGTGCCGCTTTGCCTTCTGACTTTAAAGTGCCATGTTGCTGCTGCCCCGGTTCACGTAAACGAGCACACAAATCGACCATCGTTGGCATTAACCATTTGCCTTGCCCATCAATTGTTTCATCAACTTGGTCTACAGCACCAATGAACTTGCCATTTTCAATATAAACTGTTTGAACTTGATCAGTTTTTTGAATTGGATTGAGCACACGGACATTTTCAATTTTTACAATACTCATGTGATCTATCCCTTACAGTGCAATCGCTTCAATTAAACCTTGTTCTTGTAACTGCCCTTGCATTGCAAGAGCTAATACCGCCATACGAACAGCGATACCATTGGTGACTTGCTTCAAAATCACAGATTGATCACCATCAGCAACACTTGAATCAATCTCAACCCCACGGTTCATTGGCCCAGGATGCATAACAATACAATCAGGTTTGGCTAAAGCAAGACGCTCTTTATTTAAACCATACATTTTATAAAATTCAGATTGAGAAGCTAATGCAGGCGAATCAATACGTTCATTTTGAATACGTAAAGCAATGATGACATCACAATCTGTCACACCTGCATCCATTTGATTAAACAAACGAACATGCTCACCATATTCATTAAAACCAACAGGTAACAAAGTATTCGGTGCAATCACGCGAATATCTTTGCAACCGAGAGTCTGTAATGCTGCGACATTTGAACGTGCAACACGTGAATGTTTAATATCACCAATAATCGCGACACTTAACGCTTCAAAAGGTTTTTTCGTTTCACGGCGAATCGTCAACATATCCAACATCGCCTGAGTCGGATGTGCGTGACGACCATCACCAGCATTAATAATCGCAACTTTCGGGCATACATCTTTTGCAATAAAGTGAGCCGCACCCGAAGATGAATGACGTACTACGAAAATATCCGCAGCCATTGCCTCTAAGTTCCAAAGCGTGTCACGTAAAGTCTCACCTTTAGAAGTACTTGAACGAGCAATATCAATATTCAAGACATTTGCAGACAAACGTTTTGCCGCAGCTTCAAACGTTGTGCGAGTACGAGTAGAGTTTTCAAAGAACAGATTCATGACCGTCAGTCCTTCCAATAACGGACGGTTAATCAAATTATTATTGTCGTCTAAAAAACTTTGTGCGGTATCTAAAATCTTGGTCAGGCTTTCTTTAGAAAGACCTTCAATGGTTAAAAAGTGCTTTAAATTTCCTTGTTGATTCAATTGAACCTGACTTGGTTGATGCAGGGCTGCAATATGCATAATAGATTCCTATAGGTCGAATCACCAAAACTTGCATAGTGTAGCCCAATTTCTCCACTTTCGCAGAACAACTTTTCACCATTATGTTGCAATTAATTAGGGAGTTGCAACACGAAATATTTAGCGTAATGCACCAATATAGTGATGCCCCACTTGAGCTTGATAAATTTCCTCAGCCGTTACTTCTGACGAATATGGGTCTGCACCCTCTACTGCCCCATTGAAATCATCTTTGACTTCATCTAAAGCAGCTTCAGGCTCTGGATACAAATCAACTAACGCACTTAAACGCGTCGCATAGCGTTCTAATTCTGTATCTTCTGTTGCCAAGGCAATTTCTATAATATGTTTGGCATAATTTTTATCGTGTACTAAATACATCACATCAATTACACGAGCCGATACACGTCTTAATCGAACATACATTTGTGTTGCAATTGAAAAAGCTTCGGCATTTAGTACAAGTTCATGGTTCATATTTGCTTTCATAACGTCCTCACATCGTTGGGAGAAGTGCTTGTTGATCATCCGCTTAGAGAGAAGCAAAACATGTACCAACTATTCAAATATATTCGAAAAATTATTTTCTTTACATCATGATACCCTGAGTCTATATAAGAAAAAATGGATAAACATTCCCACGATTCACATCCAATGCCTATGCTGTGAATACACTTTGAAAAGAAAATCGGACTCATCAAATACAGCACAAAAGTTTTAATCCGATTGATCGGCAGGCTACCAACTCTGTGAACAAAGGCAATAATTAAAAAATTTATACAGAACAATTCACTTTATTTGGGGGTTTGAGAGTCCAGTTTGATGTAAATAAATTTTAAAATTCCTACCAATGATGCAAATATCAACCGCATCAATACTCCAAAATCAGTTAAAATACTCGATTGCTAAAAACGTTTTGGAAATTTGAATGAACGCTAAACCACGTCTAACAGACTATTGGGTAACCTGTGCAGACGGGCTTGAAACCTTATTACAACAAGAGCTTGAAGATTTAGGTATTCAAAATATCCAACGTTTTGCTGGGCGTTTAGTATTTAAAGGGTCATTGGAAAATGCATATCGCATTTGTATGTGGTCACGTCTTGCCTCTCGTGTACTGTTACCCATCCATACTCATGAATTAGAGCACTCACATGATGCACGTGATGTTGCAGAAGAGCTCTATGAAGGTGCAATTAGCTTTGACTGGTCTCTAGTTTTTGCACCACAAAGTACCTTTGCTGTTCGTTTGCATGTAGAACGTGAAATTAAAGTCAATTCACAATTCGCTACACTACGTGTGAAAGATGGTGTTGTTGACTCATTTATGGAAGCTGTTGGAAAACGTCCAAGTGTTGATATTAAACAACCTGAAATTACACTGTATGTTTTAGCAGGAAAAACTCAACACACTTATTGCTTAGATTTATCAGGTGATTCATTACATAAACGTGGCTACCGTCACTTTATGACGGATGCACCTATCAAAGAGAACCTTGCAGCGGCAATCTTACAAAAAGCACAACTACAACAACTGCAACCCGACTTAATTCTTGACCCAATGTGTGGTTCAGGCACATTCATTATTGAATCATTAATGATTTTAACTGATCGTGCACCAGGTTTGGTACGTCGCTTTGGTTTCAATGGTTGGCATGGACATGATCGTGAATTATGGTTATCACTTAAAGATGAAGCTGTTGAACGTCATGCAAAAGCTTTAGAAGCACCATTACCAAAATTTTATGCTTATGATGCCGATTGGGAAGCCGTGAAAGCAACTCGCCAAAACATCATTGCGGCAGGTTTTGAAAAAATCCTCGATCAGATTCAAATTGAGGAACGTACTTTAGCTGATTGGGATGATTTCCATGCTGAAGGTAAAAAAGCCTTTATTGTCACTAACCCACCTTATGGGGAACGTTTAGGTGATAAAGCCTCTAGTCGATCATTCTATTTAGGCTTATCAGGATTATTACAAAAGAATTTTCCAAATCAGCCTGTTGCCGTGATTGCAGCACAAATTGAACAAGCAGATGTACTTGCTATTAACGAACCTCAAACCTTACGTTTGATGAATGGTAAGCTTCCAATTTATATCCGTTTCGGCACAGTAAAACCTGCGACCGTGGTTCAACCATTCTTGGCGACTTGGCAACCTCAGCAATTTGAAAAAATTGAAGGTGCGGAAGACTTTACCAATCGTTTGCAAAAAAATATGCAAGCCTTAAAGAAATGGGCTGTGAAGGAAAATATTTTTTGCTTACGTTTATATGATGCCGATTTACCAGATTTTAACATTGCCGTCGATTTATATGGAGATCGTTTGCATGTTCAGGAATATGCACCACCAAAAACGATTGATCCTGAAAAAGCAAAAAAACGCTTTAATTTAGGCTTGGCTGCCATTCGTGCAGTAACAGGCTTAAATCGTGATGCAATTTTTATCAAAACCCGTGCAAAACAAACGGGAACCAATCAATATGCAAAACAAAGCACAGCATCTAAACGTTTCATTGTGCAGGAAGGCAAAGCTAAAATTCTAGTCAATTTAACAGACTATTTAGACACTGGTTTATTCTTGGATCACCGCCAAATTCGCCTAAGAATTGCCAAAGAAGCACGTGGTAAACACTTCCTAAACTTGTACAGTTATACTTCTACTGCAAGTCTACATGCTGCTTTAGGTGGTGCAGCAAGTACGACGAGTGTCGACTTATCAAATACTTATTTGAATTGGTCAAAAGAAAACTTTGTCTTGAATGGTTTAACTGTAGATCATGCTGATGAACAACATATGTTCTTTGCTAGCGATTGCTTTGAATGGTTAAAAGAAGGTCATGAACAATATGATCTCATCTTCATTGACCCTCCAACATTCTCTAACTCGAAAAAGTTTTACGGCACATTTGATGTACAACGCGACCATATTTCGCTGCTTAAACGCGCAATGAACCGTTTAACCAGTGATGGCACTTTGTACTTTTCCAATAACTATCGTGGGTTTGAGTTAGATGAAGAAATCGAGGCGATGTATCAAATAGAAGAAATCACCTCTGAAACAATTGGCTTAGATTTTAAGCGTAACCAAAAAATCCACCGTGCTTGGAAAATCCAACACCCTGCGATCTAAGAAATAGCATATCTCATCATTTGAAAGTGATTCTGGCTCTTTTAATATTAGGGGAGTCAAATTCATAAATCATAAAGCGATCTGGAGCTTCACTATGGGGCTTCAAATTCGCTTTCTTTTTCTCACGGACATCCATTAGAGATGTTTTCTTTTGTTCCTCATAAGGAGACAAAGCGCCTTCTGCAAGCATACTAATCCGTATTTCACGTAAATAACGATCGCTTAGGAGACGTTGAGAACGCCACTGCTCTTCTTCTGGTTTCGTAGCATCTCGTTGAGCTTTTTCAATAATATTAGGTAATGCTCTGTTCAATACACCAGTTTGTAATGCTAAAGATCTTTCTGTCATTGGTTGTACAGCCCAGCTAATTGATGGTAAAGCTGTGATGAACATAATTACACCTATACGAGCGTAATAATGTTGCTTATTCTCCATTTTAATTCATCCTGAATTTTTTTCTTATTTATTCCGAAACTATCAAGCTTTTCATAAAATCGCAATGTTATTGGTAATATTCCTTAGAAAATCAGATAAGTTGCACTAAAATATAAAAAAAGATGGTGACGATCATCACCATCTTTTTCTCGTTTTAAAGATTCACATAACTTTGTTATATCTCTACCTTCTATTTTCAATGATTTATACTAGGTAGTTATATCGATCAGAAATCACTTTATTTGTGCGTACGAACAAAATCTACAGATTGATACTGATTCATATCAATTTAATGACAGAAGAGTTTCTAAGAAAACGCTGCTGTAAAATTGATATCTATTTGCTCCAATTTAATAAATTTATATTAAATTCAGATGCTAAGAGATAAGATGCTGTCATTAAAGCCAATGAAATGATAATCAAAATAACATCTATTGATGAGGTTCCGATGATTAGAAAAATTAGACCGGCAATGAACAACATGCAAACAGAAAGAATTCCGAGACCTTTTAACATTTTTATATCCAGAATGTGAATTACATCACAATTATTGATTGTTTCAATAATTAATTCTAGTGCTATCCATCGTCTCACTACGACCATTCATCAAATATTCCGGATTTTATATATGAATGCCCAAGAAATCATACCTGTTGAACTCACTAAAGCTTATCGCTTACTTAATCATGGTCCAACTGTTTTAGTCTCAGCACAACATGAACAAGATAAAGATGTGATGGCTGCTGCTTGGGCATGTGCTCTGGAACTCACCCCAGCTAAAGTCACTGTAGTACTCGATAAAAGTACCAAAACACGTCAGCTTGTGGAACAAAGTGGTTATTTTGCATTACAAGTACCTTGCTATGCGCAAATTGATATGGTGCATCAACTCGGTACAATTAGTAAGTTTGATCAACCAAACAAATTGAAAGATTGTAAAACCGAATTGTTCTATCAAGATGAGTTTAAAGTCCCTCTTGTAAGCGGTAGTATCGCTTGGCTTGTGTGTAAAGTCATTCCTGAGCCACATAATCAGCAAACTCACGATTTATTTATAGGATCTGTTATTGCAGCATGGTCAGATTCAAGAATCTTCCGTGATGGGCATTGGCGCTTTGAAGAGTCAAATAAAGAATTACGTAGTCTTCATTATGTTGCGGGTGGTACTTTCTATCTGATTGGGGAAGAAGTTAAAGCAAAATTATAAAACTAAAATTTAAGAAGCAATTTTTGATAAATATTGCTTCTTATTTTGATTCAATTTTCATTAACTCTGTATATAAACTATCTAAGAATTTCTGTTGCTGTGGATTATCTTTAAAATAACGTTGATAGAGCACACTACAACTTTCGACATCAGCAATATTGGCTTTGTTAAATGACCAGTCCGTAGTATCTGTTACAGTAATGCCCAGATCATCATCACAACTTTGCCACTGTCTAGAAAATTGCGTTTTGTTATTTTCAGCTAATTGATCAAAACTAGCATAAACAGAAAAACCCTTCATTTCTGAATTAAAAAATTTAGCAATCATCGTCACGGGCACACCACCCCAATCTAGGGTTTGACCTTTAGGTAATTGAATTTCAGTTAGCTTATCTTCTGCTAACAGATGCTCCTGTTGACCTTCTTTACCCCGATATTTTTCGTAAGTTAAAGTTGTTCCTGCGGGTACCACTATTTTTTTCACGACCATCACCTGTTGGGTCGTATAGTATGGATAATTAGGATTTGAGTTGCCGCCTGTTGGATTCATATTTCCAACACAACCATTTAAAACTAAACATAAGCCAATAGGCATTAAACTTAGAACTCTCATCTATTCAACTCCATATTCCACAAATAAATTAGATGACAAATTAAATAAAATAGACAGTGAGAATTGAACTTAAAATTTAGTTCATCAATACACAATATGGAAAATAAAAACAGTTGTAAATTTTCATTCACAACTGTTTTATAAATAAATCTCTAAATGTTTTAAATAAGTTTATTTCGCAGCCATGCGAATACCACCATCTAAGCGAATCACTTCACCATTTAAATATGAGTTTTCAGCAATATGTGCAACCAAACGAGCAAATTCTTCTGGGCGACCTAAGCGTGATGGATAAGGCACCATTTGCCCTAAGGCATCTTGTACATTTTGCGGCAAGCCTTTCAGCATTGGGGTTTCCATAATCCCTGGTGCAATGGTTAAAACACGAATTTGATGACGTGCTAACTCGCGCGCAATTGGTAATGTCATCGCAACCACCGCACCTTTTGATGCCGAATAAGCCGCTTGCCCGATTTGCCCATCAAAAGCGGCAACAGAAGCAGTATTTACAATCACCCCTCGATCTTCATCACCTTCAGCAACAATATTCTTGCTCATTGCATCTGCTGCGAAGCGCAACATGTTAAATGTACCCGTTACGTTGATATGTAAAGTTTTTGAGAACATAGCTAAATCATGTACAGATTCTTTGCCCACAACTTTTGATGAAGGTCCAATGCCTGCACAGTTGACTAATCCATATACCGCACCATATTTTGCAACAACATCTTTAAAGAATTGCTCTGCAGCTTGCTCATCAGTTACATCTAATTTTACAAATTCAGCTTGCGCACCTAATGCCTGTGCCTGCTGTTCACCCGCTTCAATGTTCATATCAACCAAGGTAACCGTCGCACCTTGTTTAACAAGAACCTCTGCTGTTGCTGCCCCTAAACCAGAGCCACCACCAGTAATAACAAAATGTTTTCCTTGAATTTTCATGTCCATTTCCTCGTAAATTAAAGATATAAATTTTTATAAGCGAGAGTAAAGCCAAGTTTTTTCCGATACAATTCCTAAAAGTAGCAAAAATGATGCGACTTTTGAGCATTCAACCTATTTACTCTCCTATATTTCATTTCTGTATGAGCAAAAGCACCGACCTCGATCTTAATTCCGCTAAAGATACAATTTCAAATGCTTTGATTCGTGAAGCATTGAGTGTTGCGGCAAGTCGAGGCTTAGATATTGTCAATATTGCCAATCAAGCGGGCATTTCAGTCGAACTTCTCAGCTCAACTAAAGCCCGTGTTCCAGTGACGCAATGTGCGCAATTGTGGATTGAACTGGCTGAACAGATGAATGATGAGTTTCTAGGGATGGATTGCCACCCAATGCGTCGAGGGAGCTATAGCCTATTAGCAAAATTAGCATTCAGTACCGAAACCTTAGAACAAGCTATCCAAGAGATCTTAAAGTTTCTGAGTTTAGTGTTAGATGACATTCAAGGTGAATTGGTTCAACACGACTCAAAAGCATACTTAGTCCTACATGACCGTGAACATCCTAAACGAATGTTCACCTATTCGACCTATTTGATGTTAGTCCATAGTTTAATGTGTTGGCTGAGTGACCAGCGCATTCCTTTTCAGAAAATGACTTTTAAATGTCATCAACCTGTCGAAATACAGGATTATCGTGTTCGTTTTTGCGAAGATATTCAATTTAATGCTGATCAAAATCGAATTGAGTTTGATGCAAATTACCTCAAACACAAAATCAAAAAAGATAAACAGGCTTTAAATGACTTTCTCAGACAAACGCCTTATAACCTAATCGTTCGCTTTAAAAATGAAAATTCTTTAAGCTTGCAAATCCGTCGTCAACTGCTTTTACAGCCACCCTCAGAGTGGGATGAACTCAAAGAAATCGCCCAACAACTGAATATGTCAACAGCAACAATTCAGCGCCGTTTAAAACAAGAAGGTGTGAGTTATCAGCAACTCAAAAATGATATTCGCTGTGATATTGCAATTGAACGACTCAGCAAAACTAATGACTCTATCCAAAGTATTAGTGATGATCTAAGTTTTCATGATCCAAGTGCATTTCATCGCGCTTTTAAAAAATGGACAGGAGTTAGCCCAGGTGCTTATCGCGCAAATACGTTAAAACACTCTCTCAATACTTCTTTATAAAATCAAACTACTGCTAGATTTTATCAACTTGGAAGGATTCGAACTAAAAGCATCTCTAAACCTAAATTGAAAATTTCATCATAATATTCAGTTGTCCAATACGGTAAAGCTTGTGCTAATAAGGGATATTGATGAACAAGTTCTTCAGCTTTGACGGGTTGCGTTGCTGAACTGCCCAGTTGATAACCTTTTGCCTCATCAATTCCAGCGCCAATTAAATAATAATTCAAAATTCTTAGAAAATAACTGCCTTGTTGAATTGGTAATCCTGCACTCTGAAAAATAGCTAAGACTTGGTTCATAAACTGGCTACCTGTATGGGTATTTAACTGATGAACTGCCAATACTGGAAAAAAATTGGAATATGTTTTTGCCAACGTCCGCCATTGTTGCGCGATCGAAATCAATTGTTGTTTGATCGGTAATTGTTCACTCTCAAATTGAATCGATAAAATCAGAAAGTCGACAATTTCATCAAAAATTTGATCTTTATTTTTGAGATGATAATAAATACTCATCGGTTCACAATTAAGCTTCTCAGCAAGCTTACGCAGACTAAATTTTTCCACTCCGATCTCTTCAATCATTGTAATTGATGTTTGCACAATTAATTCTTTAGACAAATTTCCCTTTGTTTTTGCCTTCTGATGAGCGGTATTTGACATAAAATTGATTACCTTGTAATTTGCCTTACAGTGTAAGTTTAATAAAAAAGAGATTAAAAATGTATCACACTCTACAAAGTTGGCATAAGGCTGGACAATATTTTTCTTTTCATAATTTTGATATTTTTTACCAGCATTCAAGCAAAGCCGAAGTAGAAACCATCTTTCTGATTCATGGCTATCCTACCAGTTCTTATGATTGGTCAAAAATTTGGGATACGCTTTCAGAGCGATACCAACTTGTCGCGATTGATTTATTAGGTTTAGGCTTTTCCGATAAACCTGCACCCTATCCATATTCTGTTCAAGACCACGCTGATCAATGTATTACGTTGATTGAATATTTAAATTTAGAACATGTACATCTGATTGGGCACGATTTAGGTGTGGGCGTTATTCAAGAACTACTAGATCGACAACGGCAAAGCAATTTAAAGTTTTCAATCCAATCCACTATTTTTATGAATGGCAGCCTGTTTGCCGAAGCCTATCGCCCTCGGTTGATACAGAAATTAATGGCTTCATCATTAGGTTATTTGATTGTTCCAATGATTTCATTCCGTATTTTTTCAAAGTCGATGCAACAAATGTTTGATGCAAACCATCAACCCAGTGCTGAAGAATTAAAACAATGGTATGAGCAATTAAAATTTAAAAACGGCAAAACATGTATGGTCAGTTTAAATCAATCCATTTTTGACCGATTTAAACAGCGTGATCGGTTGGTTAATGCCCTGATCAATAGTACAGTTCCGATGTTATTGATTAATGGTAAAAATGATCCTAATTCAGGACAGCATATGGCAATACGCTACAAAGAATTGATCCCAAACCCACAGGTGATTGAATTAGAAAATTGTGGGCATTGGACGCCTTGGGAGCAACCAAGCATTGTGAAAGAATCAATCATACGATTCTTAGCAACTACAGCTTAAAAGTGTTCGCCAAGCAACAATAACAGTGATCATCATCTGTGGCTCAATAAGCAAGACATCAGATTCTAATCAACGTATGATGACCTCAGCTGCCATAATCGAGATGTATTACCTAGATTGCGAAAATGTGGATGGCTTTCTATTTACTTTTCAAAGGTTTGTATATATGTATTTACCTGAAATTTTTGAAGAAAAAAATCTTGAAAAATTATACCAACTGATCCAAGACTACCCCTTTGCAACTTTGATTAGTCATAGTGCAGAAGGCTTGGAGGCCAATCATTTACCCTTTCATTTATTGCGAGATGAGCATAGCCAAACCACCACTTTAGTTGCCCATATTGCGAGGAATAATCCTCTGCATACTCAAATTGAAGACGGCACAGAAGTTTTAATTATCTTTCAGGGTGAGCAAGGCTATATCTCACCAAACTGGTATCCAAGTAAACAGCAACACCATCAGCATGTACCAACATGGAACTATCAAGTGGTTCATGTTAAAGGAACTATTACTTTCTTATCAGATGAAAAAGCATTACGTGGCATTTTGGCTAAACTGACACGTACCCATGAAGCCAAACAAGCAACACCGTGGAAAATGTCGGATGCACCAAGTGAATACATTGCTCAAGAATTACAAGGTATTGTCGGAATTGAAATTCAGATTTCACACATCACAGGCAAATTTAAACTGAGCCAAAATCGAGATAAAATAGATGCTTTAGGTGTTATCGACGGACTGCAACAACAAGGTAATCACTGTTTAGCAAATGCCGTAGAGCAATATATTGAGGATTAAGCCTGCTTTTGCCCTAGGCTGACACGATCATTGCCACCATAATCTTTGATGGTTTGAATCCGATCAAAACCTAACTGCTCAAAAATTTCACGTACCAATTGCCCCTGATCATAACCATGTTCAAGCACAATCCAGCCATTCGGTTTAAGCCAATCTTTGCCTTGAGTAATAATGGTTTCAATATCCGCCATACCCTGCTTATCTGCAATCAATGCACGCTCAGGTTCAGACTTGAGCTTTTGCATATGTACATCTTCAGGGTCAATATACGGCGGATTCGAGACAATCAAATCAAATTTTTGTTGCTCTAAAGCTTCAAACCAAGCCCCACAAGCAAATTTCACTTGCATCAGCCCGTGTCGAACCGCATTATCCTTAGCCACATCCAAAGTCGGCGCATAAATATCAGTTGCAGTCACTTGCCATTGAGGACGTTCACATGCAAGTGCCAAAGCAATTGCACCTGTTCCTGTACCTAAATCCACAATATTCGCGTGTTGATCGAGCGGCAGTTTGAGCACCGTTTCTACCAAAATTTCGGTATCTGGACGTGGCACTAAAGTATCATGGGTGACTTTTAAATCGAGCGTCCAAAACGGTTGTGAACCTGTGACATAAGCCAATGGTTCACCCTGTTCAATACGCGCAAGCCCTTCTAAAAAAGCCTGCTCTTGCAGTTCCGTCAACTCTTGCTCAAGTCTTAATTTGAGTTCTAAAGCATTGATACCTAGAAGGTGTTCAAGTAGCCATGCCGCTTCTTGACGTTCATAACTATCAATTTCACCTTTAATTTCTAAGGCTTGAGCAATATTCATCAGCCGCCATTTTCCTGTGCCAGCATCGCCAACTGATCCGCTTGATATTCACGATGTAAACTATCCAGTAACTCTGTTAAATCACCTTCCATAATCGCATCCAACTTATATAAAGTCAGGTTAATACGATGGTCGGTCATACGACCTTGCGGGTAGTTATAAGTACGAATACGCTCTGAACGGTCACCTGAACCGACCAAGTCGCGGCGCATTTCTGAGGTTGCTGCATCAGCCGCCGCACGTTTCGCATTTTCTAAACGTGAGACTAACAAAGCCATGGCTTTGGCTTTGTTCTTGTGTTGTGAACGTTCTTCCTGACATTCCACCACCACACCCGATGGAATATGAGTAATACGCACCGCTGAATCGGTTTTGTTAATGTGCTGACCACCTGCTCCTGATGCACGGTAAGTATCAATACGTAAATCTGCTGGATTGATTTCAACTGTGGTATCTACATCGATTTCAGGCAAAATAGCGACGGTACAAGCCGAAGTATGTACACGACCTTGAGATTCTGTTGCAGGTACACGTTGTACACGATGTGCGCCACTTTCAAACTTCAAACGACCATAGACACCATCACCATCTACACGGCAAATCACTTCTTTATAACCGCCATGTTCACCCTCATTCTCAGACAGTACTTCTATACGCCAACCTTGTGTTTCAGCGTATTTGCTATACATACGGAATAAATCACCTGAGAAGATTGCGGCTTCATCGCCACCTGTACCTGCACGAATTTCAAGGTAGGCTGCATTGGCATCATTTGGATCTTTAGGAATCATCAACACATTCAATTGCTCTTCAAGCGCAACCAAAAGTGCTTTATTTTCTTTGATTTCTTCCTCAGCCATCTCTTTGAAATCAGGGTCTGATTTCATCATTTCAGCAGTTTCGATATCTTCTTCCGCTTGACGATATTTCCCCCAAACCTCGGTGATTTCAGTTAAATCATTATGCTCACGAGACAGTTTACGAAAACGTTTATTGTCCGAAATTACTTCTACATCAGCAAGTAATGCGGTCAGCTCTTCATGACGATCACAAAGTTGATCAAGTCTTAAACGGAGTGATGCTTTCATGGGCGGAATATCTCAAAACTAAAGACTCAGTGTCGATTAAAACAATCAAGCATGAGTAAAATCAAAAAATTGCGCATAGTTTACAGACTCTACTGCTTAAAAGACATAGAGAAACTTGCGAACTTACTAATCCCCTATTATTTCATCACAAATTGTTCAATGCTTAGATCAACAGAAGAAGTACAACGCCTACTCTTGAAAAATCCCGACCTATTTAATTCTAATTATTGAGAATCCTATAATTTACCTGCACCTTATACCGCTTTTTTGATACCATTCCACTTTAGATTTCACCTGTAGTTTTCTTGTTTATGAGCGTATCTTACCAACAGCAACTTCAAGAGAAAGTTGAACGTATCACCACTCAATTTGCTCCGTTCAATCCCCCTGTTTTAGAAGTGTTTCAATCACCTGAACAACATTTCCGTATGCGTGCTGAATTTCGGATTTGGCATACAGAAGATGATTTGTTCTATGCAATGTTTGAACGTGCTGAAGATGGTAAGCAAAAAGAAGTTGTCCGTGTGGATGAGTTTCCTATTGCAGATCGTAGCATTAACGACTTAATGCCACGCTTACTGCAGGAACTAAAAGCAACACCCATTTTATCGCAACGTATTTTTGAAGCAGATTTCCTCGCTACTTTAAGTGGTGAGATGTTAGTGACTTTGATCTACCATCGTAAATTAGATGCTGATTGGGAAATTGCTGCGAAAGCACTCGCTGAAAAACTCAATATTAAAATTATGGGACGTAGTCGTGGTCAAAAGGTCATTATTGGTGATGACTATGTCGTAGAGCAACTTAACGTTCATGGACGGTCTTTTAAATATAAGCAAATTGAAAGTAGCTTTACTCAACCCAATGCCCAAGTGTGCCAAAACATGCTTGAATGGGCATGTGATGCTGCTGAAGGCGCGCAAAAAGACCTTTTAGAGCTGTACTGTGGCAATGGTAATTTTACCCTGCCATTATCGTTAAAATTTAAACGTGTATTGGCAACAGAACTGGCAAAATCTTCGGTTTATGCAGCGCAATGGAACATTGAACAAAACCAAATCGAAAATATTCAGGTTGCACGCTTATCTGCTGAAGAATTTACCCAAGCATATCAAGGTGAGCGTGAATTTAGGCGTTTACAAGAAGCCAATATTGATATTCAAAGTTATGACTTTGACACGGTTTTTGTAGATCCGCCACGTGCAGGGATTGATGACGAAACACTTAAATTATTACAAGGTTTTGAGCGTATTATTTATATTTCATGCAACCCTGATACTTTACATGACAATTTAAAAACATTGACTCAAACGCATCGCGTCACTAAGTTCGCCATGTTCGATCAATTCCCTTTTACACATCATGTTGAATCAGGCGTATTACTCGAAAAGATTTAAACAAATTATTGCAAAGTAAGCATTACAAATAGAGAGTTTATATAACTCTCTATTTTTTATTAAAGTTTATCTGTTGCATTCATTCAAAAAAATGATATTTATCAAAGTCAAATTCATCAATCCGTCATAATTCCGTTAAAAATTTAAACAGTTATCGAAATAACTGAAGTTCAACTGCTGCTTTTATCACTTAAGCTGACTTGTATTTTATTTTAAAGTGGCTATATTTCGATCTATGTTAGGTTGTATATGAAGGCTCTATGAGTTTTTGGCAAAAATTGTTGAATGCAGATCAGCAATATAATGAACATAAGAATCAGACTTCTTGTGTTGAAAATGATTATTCTTGCAAATCAAATGAACAATTACTGGATGCTTTAGTAAAAGCAACCGATGACGATGTAATCCAAGGCATCAAAAAAGTCCTGATTTCTAGAGGCTATAGTCGTAAAGAGCTTCTTGCGCTGATCAAGTCGCCAATTCAATAAAAATAAATCCCCCCTAATCCTCTGATGATCAGAAGATTAGGGATTCATGACTTACAATTATTTTGAGCAACCTCGGCTACGATCGGCCCTAAATTAAAACGCTTATCATGGCGCTTGGTCTGTGCCGAATATAAACTTGAAATCGAACCATCTAGATATAGTGCATTTTCAATTTTTAAGTGCTGCTGAAAGAATTTGGCAAACTGATAAAAATTAACCCTTTGCTGTGAGATCACAAAGTACAGTTGATTATTTTTAATTCCAACACCATTTCTTATTTTTAAAGAATTTGAATCGGCTAAAAATTGGCTATTGATTTTCCCCTTATAAACCAACATTGGTCCAGATTGTGTCGCAAACTGTGCCTTAAATCCATCAGACTTATAATCTCTCGTTGTTTTAATCACAGCATATTTATTGTTCCAAGCAATGACCCCATTCGGTTGCATAAAAAAATTACCAAAACCTTCCGCCTCATTTAGCCTAATAATCTGCTTACCCTGTTCGATATACAAACCTACAGGTTGGAAATCTGGATGATACATCCCTGCATTCATTGCAAAATTTAACTGTTCACATGCTGGAAGCACGTTTTGAATATGAGAGAATTTCTGATAATAATGTTCAGTTTTTGGGTTCTTTAAAAACAATCGAAGTTGTTGTAGATGCTCGACTTTAATTACATCATAAGAAATATCATCTACTTGAATCGTTTGTTGTTGCATCGCATATGCATAAGGAATAAACAAACCAATCCATAAAGCTATAAGCCATTTTCTAAGCATAGTTTAATATTGTTCGAATCAACCGATCTCATTCTCCCATAGTGTGATAACGCATAAAAAGACTGGATACAATCTATACACACAATCTTATGGTTCAGCATGTAAATAAACTCGATTGATTCATATTTTTTGATTAAAATACACTTGTAAATACAATGACCTTGTATGAGTATGCAGCAAACACAACAACATTTCCCACTCGGCGCACATCTGATCGTCAAACACTTTGGTTATAGCCATCATGGTATTTATGCAGGTCGTGGACGTGTCATTCACTATTCTGGTTTTGCACATATTTTCAAAAAGCATCCTATCGAAATAACATCAATTCAACGCTTTGCTCGTGGAAAACCAATTTATACGAGAAACTATCCATCTCCTCGTTACAAAGCCAAAGCAATTGTTCGGCGCATGCGTTCACGAATGCATGAAAACCATTATCATTTGATTATTAACAATTGCGAACACTTGTGTACGTGGGCAATCACAGGTATTGAATCAAGTATTCAAGTTGAACGTATGCAACGCCGTCTTGCAACGATTGGTTATATTAGTTCTGTCATGAGCTATATGAATAGCCTTATGCTGACGATTGCAACTGCTTGTTTTGCATTGGTGTTATACATCAAAATGATGTTGCGTAGACAGGCAAAAAAATCTCTTCCTGCTTATTTATTACTTAGAGAGAAGAAGCTTAAAAATAGAAATTCGTTCAAATCATAGATCTTTCTATTAAAACCTCTAAGCAAATAAGGTGTTGAATAACCAAACAACACCTTATATTTTTACACAATACTTAACGCTGTTTGAATCGAGATATTAGAAGTTAAAAGCTTATGAACAGGACAGCTTTCAGCAACTTTCAATAAGCGTTTATGCTGATCTTCTGTAAACTCACCTTTCAACAAAATTTTACGTTCGATATTATTTTGACCAGATTCAGGTTCACCATTTGAGTTTAATATGAGATCAACTTGGACATGCTCAAGCTGAATTCCTTTGTGCTTTGTGTACATTTCTAAAGTAATAGTCGTGCAAGCACCTAATGCAGATAATAATAATTGAATTGGATTCGGTGCGCTATCTTGTCCTCCTTTATCTGTTGGTTCATCTGAATACCAGATATGACCTGAGGAATCTGTGAGTGTTACACGATAAGGCGTTGCTGTACTTAAGGCTTGTGCTGTATGTGTCATGTTTTACCTTGTTGTTTATCTTCTAAAAACTAAATAAAAATATACCAATTGATCATGTTGCTTCTTGAACTAAATGTCTAGTACTGAATAGTCTTATAATAATTATGTTTGATATGCACTGTAACGCTTTTATTGTTGCACGAATGAAACATATCGTTTTATAAAGAATAATGAATAAAATTACTTGATGTATAAACTAATTAACATATCAAACAAGGATACAAAAGATGCAACTTAAAACATTAAGTCTCGGTTTAGCAATCACTTTAGCAAGTTCAGTTACTTTAGCAGCTCCTGTCGATTACAAAATTGACCCAACACATACTGCAACAGTATTTAGTTGGAATCACTTTGGTTTCTCTACACCAAGTGCAAATTTTACCAATATCCAAGGCGTAATTAAGGTTGATAATGAAAAACCTGCAAATTCTTCAGTTGAAGTGACAATTCCATTAAGCAGTGTCAATACAAATGTAGCGGCTTTAGATAAAGAATTCCAAGAAGAAGCTTGGTTTAATGCAGCTAAATATCCAAACATTACATTTAAAAGTACCAAAGTAGAAACCAAAGATAAAAAGCACTTTAAAATTACTGGTAACTTAACTGTAAAAGGTGTAACTAAACCTGTTGTTTTAAATGCTATCTTGAACAAACAAGGCGAGCATCCAATGGCGAAAGTTCCTGCAATTGGTTTTAATGCGACCACTTCATTTGATCGTTCTGCATTTGGTATCGGAAATTACGTTCCAAATGTTGGTGATAAAATCACTGTAAATATCACCACAGAAGCAACTGCTGTTAAATAAGATCAGCCCCATATCCTAAAATTTGCCTATCCATATTTCATACAAAAAAACTGAGCTAAGTATTTAGCTCAGTTTTTTTATTTATCCATTTGATAGATAAGAATATCTACAATCAGATAACATCTAAAAATTCCCAACCGTCACAGATTTTAGTATGAGTCTTTTGATAAATCACACCTAGTCAATCTGTGACGTTGAGAGTATATACTTTAACTCAACTTCATTTTATCAAACACAAGATGCCCATCTTCACCTTTGATTAAGATGTTATCTCCTGCTTGAAACTCACCAGATAAAATTTTATGAGCCAAACTATTTTCCACTTGTTGCTGAATCGCCCGTTTTAATGGTCGTGCACCATAAATAGGATCAAAACCAGCATCAATTAATAAATCAAATGCTGTATCGTCCACAGTTAAAGCCATATCGCGTTCACTTAATCGTGCACGTAAACGATCCAACTGAATATCGGCGATGCCACGAATCTGAGCTTTTTGTAATGAATGGAAAATCACCAATTCATCAATACGGTTAATGAACTCTGGACGGAAATGCTGACTTACTGCACTCATCACTACAGTACGAAGCTCATCATCAGTTGCCCCCTCACCCAATTCACGAACATCCTGTGAACCGAGGTTAGACGTCATCACGATCACTGTATTTTTAAAATCAATCACTCGACCTTGTGAGTCCGTTAAACGACCATCATCCAACACTTGTAATAAGATATTGAAGACATCAGGGTGCGCTTTTTCCACCTCATCAAATAAAACCACACTGTATGGTTTACGGCGTACTGCTTCAGTTAAAGCACCACCTTCTTCATAACCAACATAACCCGGAGGTGCTCCAACCAAACGACTGACCGAATGTTTTTCCATGAACTCGGACATATCAATACGAATCATGGCATCATCACTATCAAATAAGAAATTTGCCAATGCTTTGGTTAACTCGGTTTTACCGACACCCGTTGGACCTAAGAACAAGAATGATCCACTTGGGCGATTTGGGTCTGATAAACCTGCACGTGAACGGCGTACTGCATTCGAAACTGCCACCACCGCTTCATCTTGCCCAACCACACGATTATGTAAGAAATCTTCCATACTGAGCAGCTTTTCACGCTCGCCTTGCAACATTTTCGCCACAGGAATACCTGTTGCAGCACTCACCACTTCAGCAATTTCATTTTCAGTCACTTTAGTACGAATCAGCTTCGGTTCTTCATTTTCTTCTGCGACTTCGGCTTGCTCCAAACGTTTTTGTAACTCTGGAATCACACCATATTGCAAGCGAGCTGCTTCAGCCAAATCACCTTCACGTTTTGCTTTTTCCAAAGCCACACGTGCTTGATCCAATTCAACTTGGGCCTTCTTATCACCTTCAACCAGTGTTTTTTCAGCTTTCCAAATTTCCTCTAGATCATTGTACTCTTTTTGCTTTTCAGCAATTTGCTGTTCAAGATGATTCACCTCGGCTTTACTGCCCGCATCTTCATCCTTTTTCACCGCTTCCAATTGCATTTTTAACTGGATTAAACGGCGATCGAGTTTGTCTAAAGCTTCTGGCTTCGAGTCAATTTCCATTTTGATTCGAGATGCTGCTTCATCAATCAAATCAATGGCCTTATCAGGGAGTTGGCGATCGGTGATATAACGATGTGACATCTTCGCTGCAGCAATAATCGCCGAGTCTAAAATCTGAACGCCATGATGGGTCGCATATTTCTCTTTTAGACCACGTAAGATTGCGATGGTATCTTCAACACTTGGCTCATCAACGAGTACTTTTTGGAAACGACGTTCAAGCGCAGCATCTTTCTCAATATATTGACGATATTCATCTAGAGTGGTTGCACCAACACAACGCAATTCACCACGCGCTAATGCAGGTTTCAACATATTGCCTGCATCCATTGCGCCATCACCTTTACCTGCACCGACAAGCGTATGTAACTCATCAATGAATAGGATGATTTCACCTTCATGCTTTGCAAGGTCTTTGAGTACAGCTTTTAAACGTTCTTCAAACTCACCACGATATTTAGCACCAGCAAGTAATGAACCGAGATCTAAAGACAGTACTCGTTTGCTTTTCAAACTTTCAGGGACTTCACCGTTAATAATACGTTGGGCTAAACCCTCAACAATGGCAGTTTTACCGACACCCGGTTCACCAATTAGAACAGGGTTGTTTTTAGTACGGCGTGATAAAACCTGAATCGTACGACGAATTTCATCATCACGACCAATCACAGGGTCTAATTTACCTGCTAAAGCACGTTCAGTTAAATCAATCGTATATTTATTCAGTGAATCACGTTGATCTTCATGATTATTGCTCATGACTTTGTCATTTCCTCGAATGTTTTCAATTACTTTGCGTAAATTATCAGGTGTGACACCAACACTATTTAAAATGGTTTTGGTTTCACCTGTTTCTGCCAAACCTAACAACACCCAATCTGTAGATAAAAATTCATCACCCACCTTTTGGGCATAACGGTCAGCTAAATTCAGTGCCTTTACCGCTTCAGGATTTAGATTGATATCACCTGTTGGATTTGCCAAAGTTGGCGCATTGCTTAGTGCCTGCTCTAGCTTCTGTTTTAACTCAGGCAAACGTGCTCCTGATTGTTGCAACAAACTCAAATTGGCTGGTTCTTCAAGTAAAGTCGACAATATGTGAATCCCTGCAATTCCAGTATGATCCTTACCCATTGCCAATGATTGTGCATCTGAGAGTGCTTGCTGTAGACGGTTGGTAAATTTTTCAAAACGCATTCTTGTTATTCCTCACAACAAATTTCTGACTTATCACTAAGATGGGAATGATTTTTCAAATTTCAAATAAAATTTATATATTTTTCAATATTTTATAAAAAACATAAAATATAAGACTTAGTAATAATATGGGTATATAAACAACCTATTTCAAGTATATTTTGTATAGTTTTTCTATCTATTCAAATTTACGCAAAACCTTTATTGTACTTTTATGGCAAAGGTTTTAGCTTAGCCTTTATTTAATTAAACTGATGATCATGTTACTAAAAAAAATCTATTTTGCTGCTGTTTGCCTTTTGCCAATTCACTTTGCATTTGCCCAACTCCCCCAAGATTCAAGACGAGCGGGAGGAATCGCCATTATTCCCATCACAGCGGAGGTAACGCAAATATTTTATGAACAAAGTCCTGTGCTTATTTCTCAAGAAGGTACTCAACGTTATGCTATTTTTGGTATTCCACTGTCAGCGCCATTAGGAACACTGACCTTAAAAACCAATCAGAAACCAATCGAAATTGAAGTGAAGCCTTATCAATACGCAGAACAGCATCTCAATCTTAAAAATCAAGACTATGTCAACCCAAAGCAAGAGCAACTAGACCGTTATGCAGTTGAGGCAAAGGAACAAAATGATATTTATCGCTCTTTCAGTCAAAGCACCTGGACCCAGCTTCCTAACTTTATTCGCCCCACAGCAGGTAAATTTAGTAACTCATTTGGACGAAAACGCTTTTTTAACCAAGAAGAACGCGCACCGCATTCAGGTTTAGATATTCCTGCACCAATTGGACAAAAAGTGATTGCCCCAGCGGATGGCATCATCATACAAACAGGAAATTATTTCTTTAATGGCAATACGGTCTTAATTGATCATGGTCAAGGTTTGATTAGTATGTTCTGTCATTTGAGTAAAATTGAAGTCACAAAAGGTCAACATATTACTCAAGGTGAGCTTTTAGGTTTAGTTGGAAATACAGGTCGCGCGACAGGTCCACATTTACATTGGGGAATGAGTCTAAATAATGCACGTGTAGATCCGCAGTTATTTATAAAATGAAAATTATTTAGGCAATAAAAAAGTGATCTAACCACTTAGATCACTTTTTAGTTAAACTTAATAATAAAAATTATTCAGCTTCAATAATTTCAAAGTCATGTGTGATTTCTACCCCACCATCAGACAACATTTTGCTTGCTGAACAATATTTTTCTGCCGAAAGCTCAACAGCTTTTTCAACTTGCTTGGCTTTGACAGATTTTCCCGTCACAACAAAATGTAAGTGAATTTTTGTAAATACCGCTGGGATCGTATCTGCTCTTTCAGCCTTTAACTGACACACAACATTGGTCACATCTTGGCGTGATTTCTTTAAAATAGTCACAATATCAAACGAAGCACACCCACCAAGTCCCATTAAAATCAATTCCATAGGACGTGGACCACGGTTTTCCCCACCATACTCAGCAGAACCATCCATCACCACACTATGGCCACTTTCTGATTTCGCTTCAAAAGCAACATTCTCTAACCAATGTACACTTGTTTGCATTGCAACTACCCGAAAAACGTTATAAATTTACTCTAGTTCTTGTACACTAACATAAAATGAGTTGATAAGGAATTTCATCTCTTCTGTGTAGAAAAGGCTCTAATGGGGCCTGTGCGATCGGTTTTATCCAAATTCGGAAATTTTAAGCATGACTTCAAATTTTTCACATCTTAGCACTGATGCTTTATCTCCAGGTCAATTACCGGAATCAGTTAAAGCATTGCTAAAACGTGCTCACATTAATAGATACCCTAAACGCACCACGATTGTTGACGCTGGAACAGAATCAAAATCACTGTACTTAATATTAAAAGGTTCAGTATCAATCATATTACGTGAAGACGATGAGCGTGAGATTGTTGTTGCTTATCTCAATCCAGGTGATTTCTTCGGTGAAATGGGACTGTTTGAAACAAATCCCCAACGTACTGCTGAAGTCCGTACTCGAGATATTTGCGAAATTGCCGAGATCACTTACGAGAATTTCCACGAACTCAGTAAGCAATATCCTGATCTTAGCTACGCTGTGTTTGCACAGCTTGTACGTCGTCTTAAAAATACGACACGTAAAGTAACTGATCTTGCATTCATTGACGTATCTGGTCGTATTGCACGTTGTTTAATTGACTTATCCGCTCAACCTGAGGCAATGATCCTACCGAATGGTCGTCAGATTCGTATTACACGTCAAGAAATTGGTCGTATCGTAGGTTGTTCACGTGAAATGGTCGGTCGTGTACTTAAAACCCTCGAAGATCAAGGTATGATTCAAACTGATGGTAAAGCAATTTTGATCTTTGATACCTCTTTAGAAGATAATGCTTTCTCTGAAGAGGAGCTTGAAGAAGAAGATTAACTTCATCTCACTTTGAAATATATTTAAAAGCCAGTGTTTTACACTGGCTTTAGTTTTATATGAAAAGTTCATATATACCTCATATCCCTATTCTACTTACACAATTACTATGATTATAGAGAGAATCTGAATGCAAAGCCTTGTAAACATTTTTTATAATCCACACTAATCATACGTATATTCATAAGATACTGATTCGGAGCAAGTAAGTATGAAAAATTTGGCTTTAAGCCTTTGTGCAATGACTGCCATCACGATTTCAGGCTGTGCCTCATTTGCTGATATGGCAGGTGCAGACAGTGCTACATTAAATGCTCAGTCAGCACAAAGCTTTTCAAAAATGACACAGGAAGCACGTGCCAAAAATCAATTGGACATGAGTTCAAATACTTACCAACGTATTAATTCAGTATTTTTGCGTTTAAAGCCATATGCTGATCAAATGAATCAAACAGGTCAACGGTTTGAATGGCAATTGGCAGTGTTAAAATCAGATACCGTCAATGCCTATGTCGCTCCTGGTGGCAAAGTCGTTTTCTATACAGGTATCGTGAACAAGCTGAATTTAACCAATGACGAAATTGCGGCAATTATGGGGCATGAAATGACCCATGCGCTTGAAGAACATGCCAAAAGTAAAATTGGTGCTCAGAGTCTAACAAATATCGTGATAGATGTTGGTAAATCATATGCTGAAGCGCATGGTGCAAATATCGGCGACTTAGGTAATGCTGCAATTGCTTTAGGTAGTCAAATTGGTATTGGTTTGCCGTATTCACGCAACCTTGAAAGTCGTGCCGATTATGGTGGCTTAATGCTCATGGCAAGAGCAGGTTACAATCCAAATGCAGCGATTAGCCTCTGGGAAAAAATGGATCGCCTAGATGGTGCAAGTGGCTCATCTTTCTTATCTACGCATCCATCAAATAGCCAACGTATTGGCGATATGCGTAAAAATTTACCTGCTGCTATGGCAGTTTATAAACGCCGTTAATGTGTATACAGCCATTAAATCTCTAAAAGGAGATTTAATGGCATGTTGCTCAATACGACGGACTGAGTTTTTTAATGAATCTCAGCAATTTTTGTGTCAGCAATAATGGTCTGATTAATCGCTATCAACTTTTGAATTTTCCCTGTTTGGTGAGCAAAAACAGGAACTTCCATTTTCATTGCTTCCATAATCGCAATAGTATCACCTTGGCTCACTTGATCATTTTCTTGAACGTTCCAAGCGGTAATCACACCACTAATCGGTGCTAGAACAGTATCCTCACTATGACCAGTATTTAAGTCATTCGAATTTAGATTGAGCTGCGGTGTACCCATTAAACTAAAAAGTACATTTGGTAAGCCAATTTGGTGAAGTTTTCCATCTATTTCAATTGGATAACGTTGTAACTCAGGCTGATTATTCAACTTACTGCGCGAATGATCGGGAAAATCATGTCGACAATCTTGTTCAATCCAACGCGTATGTACTTTAAATTCATCAACAAAGTCAGCATCAGACAAGATTGCACGATGGAATGGCAATACTGAAGCAATTCCCTCTATTTCAAAATGAACCAATGCTCTTTTCGCACGTTGAATTGCAATTTCACGTGTTGCACCAGTGATAATCAATTTCGCAATTAACGAATCAAAATGGCTTGAAACAAGACTTCCAGTCATGACCCCTGTATCAAGACGAATACCAATCCCTGAGGGTGGATGAAAACGTGTGATCTGTCCAAAAGCAGGAATAAAACCGCGTGCTGGATCTTCTGCATTAATCCGGAATTCGATTGCATGACCTATTGGTTTTGGCATTTCTTGAATAGAAAGGGGTTCACCTAAGGCAATCCGAATTTGTTCAACCACCAAGTCAAGACCCGAAGTTTGTTCCGTCACAGGATGTTCAACCTGTAGGCGCGTATTAACCTCTAGAAATGACAGTTGACCATCTTGGCTAAGTAAGTATTCTACTGTACCTGCCCCGACATAATCAGCAGCTCGGCAGATCGCAATTGAAGATTGAATGAGTTGGGTATGAATTTGCTCATCAATAAACGGTGCAGGTGCTTCTTCCACTAGCTTTTGATTACGGCGCTGCAAAGAACAATCTCTCGTTCCCACAACCACAACATTCCCCTGCTGATCTGCAATGATTTGTGCTTCCAAATGTCTAGGTCGATCTAGATATTGCTCAACAAAACATTCTCCTCGACCGAAAGCAGCTAATGCTTCTCGTACAGCAGACTCGTATAAAGCAGCAACTTCATTCAGTTGCCAAGCGACTTTTAAGCCACGTCCACCGCCACCGTAGGCAGCTTTAATTGCTATTGGAAGACCATACTGTTTCGCAAAATCTACCGCTTCTTGAGCTGATTGAAGTGGCTGTTCAGTCCCATGCACCAATGGCGCATTTACTGATTGTGCAATCTTACGCGCCTGTATTTTGTCGCCAAGTTTATAAATGCTCTCAGGAGATGGTCCAACCCAAATCAGACCTGCATCTATCACTGCTTGGGCAAATTCAGCACGTTCTGATAAAAAACCATAACCGGGGTGAATCATGGTGGCTTGGGCTTTGTGCGCAATATCAAGAATCTTATTGATATCTAAATAGGTTTGCTGTGCTGTCTGCCCTGATAATGCCCAAGCTTCATCAGCTAGTTTGACATGTAAACTGCCTATATCATCATCTGCATAAATGGCGACTGATCCAATTTCCATGTCCTGACAGGCTTGTATAATTCGAACAGCAATCTCTCCACGATTCGCAATCAATAGCTTATGTTTGTTATGCATGTTCTTTGATGTCCATGAAATCTGAAATTTTACGAAATTGAATATAACAACCCGTAGGAATCTGCGCGATCAAATCTAAATGATAGGATGCAACTGCAGCAATCACAGGATAGCCGCCTGTAATAGGGTGATCATTCATAAATAATACAGGTTGACCGTTGGGTGGAATTTGTAAAGCGCCTGTACAACACCCCTCACTTGGTAACTCTTGATTGAGCTGCCGCTGTAAAGGCAGATCACCAACTAGTTTCAATCCAATTCGATTACTCTCTGTACTGACCAACCAACGCTGCTTAAACAATAAATCAACACTTTCATCGGCGAACCAATCCGTACGTGGGCCTAATACAACATCAACGGTAATCGTCTCACCTTGTTTAGGTAATGCCGCAGCAATTACATTTAAACTGACAGGCTGCGTTTTTAATTGGGCAGAGTAAATCTCATCACCCACTTGGATTGGTTTTGTACCCAATTCTGCCAAAGAGTCATAACTAGCACTCTTTAAGACTTGCTCAACAGCAATACCACCACGTACCGCAATATAATTTCGAATCCCTGCACTAGGTGCTGAAATATAAATTTCATCGCCATGATCTAAAGCAATCGGCTGATACAAGGCCACTTTGACTTTATCCGCGCCAACATAAGTAATCCAGACTTCCGTTTCCGCACCTGTCACAGCAATGACCATCGCTTTTAAAGCCTGTAATCGTAATCCGCCATTTAATACTTCTATAACGGCTGCATTTTTTGGATTCCCAACGATTAAATTCGCCTGCTGAAATGCACCTTGATCCATTGCTCCTGCTCGTCCCACACCCCATTCAGCCAGATGCTTACGCCCCTCGTCTTGGATCAACGCCTGTAAGCCCACATTTTTAATACAAAATACAATCGGTTTTTGAATGCATTGGGCTGGAGAAAATGACTGAGCAGGTACACTCACTTGGGTTGGATTATGGCGAATATCTTTAAAAATCACATGATCACTGGGAAGTAACAAAGCAGGCTGTTGCCGATGGATATCCCATAATGCCGCATCAGTCTGACCAATCAACTGCCACCCGCCAGGACTGTCTTTTGGATAAATCCCACTGTACTCACCCGCGAGCCCTACCGCACCCGCACTGACTTTTTTACGTGGCGATGCTAAACGCGGAATACTGCCAAAAGCATGTTCTGGGTGAATTAAATAGGCAAAACCAGGTGCGAAACCAATAAATGCAACTTGCCAGTAAACATTCGTATGCTTCTGAATCACTTGATCGGTACTGATTCCCAAGTATTCAGCGACATTATTTAAATCAATCCCGTTATAACGGACATCAATCACAATTTCTTTGCCTTTGCGCAAAGCATCCTGATTGACTTTCTGAGTTGAAATCCATCGAATCAATGTACGGAGATCAACCTGTAAAGGATCAAAGTAAATCAGTATGCTACGCGCTGCAGGAATGAGTTCCTGTATATGAGGGTGATGTTTCTGTTTTAAGCAGTCATAAGCTGCCATAGTTTCTTCTAAACTTTGAAATTCAATCAGAAAACAATCTAAATTGACGGATAAAAATCGCATAAAACGGCTCTTGCAAAACGTTTAAAAGTTACTTAACCACGAAAGCACGAACATCAACTTGATTTTCGAGCAATACCTGACGGATTTTTTCTGCCATTTGTACCGCTCCAAACGTATCACCATGCACACAAATTGTATCCGCATGAATTACAGTGAAGTCACCCTCAATCGACTCAATACCACCTTTCAAAACCATATTCAGTACACGCTGAGCGATAACTTCAGCATCGTGTAAAACTGCACCGTCTAAACGACGAGAAACTAATGCACCATTGCGATGATAAGCACGATCAGCAAATGCTTCAGAAATAACAGTGAGACCTTGTTCACGAGCAAAATGAATTAATGGTGAACCCGCCAATGCAACTAAAACTAATGTTTCATCAAAATGCTGCATTGCATCAATCACTGCTTGGGCTTGAGCTAAATTGGTGGCAATGGTGTTATATAACGCACCATGTGGTTTGACATAAGTCACTTTCGTTCCTGCGACTTGGGCTAATCCCTGCAAAGCTGAGATCTGATAAAGCACGTCTGCGTATAGCTCATCATAAGACAAATCCATATTACGGCGACCAAAACCAACCAAATCTGGATAGGAAACATGCGCACCTACACTTACATTCTGTGTGGCTGCTTGTTTTAAAGTACTTAAAATATTTAAGGGATCACCTGCATGAAAACCACATGCAATATTGGCACTGCTAACGATTGAAAGAATTTGCTCATCATTGCCCATTTTCCAAGCGCCATAGCTTTCGCCTAAGTCGCTGTTTAAATCAATATGCATATTTCGCCTAATGCTATTTTTTCATGATCCTATAATTGAATAATATATTCGAAATGATTACGAAATCACATATTTATCGGTACTCATGGACGAGGATTTACGATCTAACCGATTGCTATATAGTGAAGAAAGAATGATAGGTTTTAGATGATAATTATTGTGCAACAAGCGTTAAAACATGCTTTTTGTGAATTTTTGCTGAAACCATAATTTGAGCTTCAAAATTGACTTCTCTGACATCAAATTTCATTGAAAGCGAATGCCCTAGATAGATAAGCTCAGATAATTCAAAACGATGAAAATCAATACCATGATGAATTTGTTTCGAAAATGCCTTAAATATGCTTTCCTTTGCAGAGAAGATCAATGTAGCCGCTATTTCTTTATTTATTCCTTTTGCTATTAATAACTGAAGCTCTCTTGCAGAATAAACTTTCCCCTCTATTCCTGAGAAATCTGTTTTTGTCATGATCGGTTCGATATCAATTCCTACAAAGCAAAGGTCTTTTGATGATGTAACCGCACACATTGCCATGGTATCGCTATGCGTTAATGTGCCAATCAAATCTTTAGGAAATATCGGCTCTTTACGTCCGCCAATTATCACTTGCTCTAAGCAAAGTTTTTCAGGCATTGCAGCTAATGCCAATTTTGCTGCGTAGCGCCCTGCTAAAAACTCACTTTGCCTAACAGTGGAATAGGATTGCAACTGGGTTGGAAGCAGAATTGAGAGTTCATCAAATAAATTCATATCAAAATATTGCTGATTAAACTCACAATACGCCAAATACAAATCAAAACACGGTTCATAGAGCAACTTGTGCATTTTTATAAACCGATTTGGAAGCGCACAACGAATATAAGAATTCACAAAACGATTCAGCACTGCGTCAATCTCAAATGATTGATTGAAATGGATCAGGGCAGAAAACACGCCACCCCGATCCATTGAATTTTATTTGCTCAGCTCAACCATCGCTTTCACCAACTTAGAAATCCCTTGGAAGATATCCTTTAAGTTAGCGTGGTCATCCATATAAGCTGGTGTTGTAACCAAGCGATGCGTCGTATCCACAACACAATCATTGGTTTCACAAACCTGATGCACAGCACCTGTTTTCTCAATCTCAGCAGCCGTTCCAGCATGATGACCAATCGTAAGTGTAGGTTGAAGATCACCAAACGTCAGTGCCAATAATGCAGGAGAAATACAAATCGCACCAATTGGTTTGTTGCTTGTTTTAAACGCTTGCAGAACAGCAATCACTGATTGCTCTACCTCACCGTCTGAACCTTTAAAAGCAAAACTCGACAGATTCTTTGCAACGCCAAAACCACCAGGAATAAGCAGCCCATCAAACTGTTCTGCTGCCAATTCAGTAATTGGACTAATCTTGCCACGTGCAATTCGGCCTGCTTCTTGTAGTACATTTCTACTTGCAGATTGGTCCGGCTCACCTGCTATATGATTCACTACGTGATATTGTTGGATATCAGGTGCAAAAATACTGTATTCAATACCTTCAATATCCAATGCCAATAGCGTTAAAACAGACTCTCGAATTTCTGCACCATCCAAATAACCACAGCCTGATAGAATAACTGCTACTTTTTTCATATTCATTCCTTAATTTTCTTAATGATGTGTTACACAAAAATAATAAGTTTATTTATTAATTCAGAATATATCCGAATACGTCATAAATTATCTTTAATCGAGCATTTTAGTTTTACGAATTTCTCGTGGGGTCATACCAAAAAGTAATTTGAACTGCTCAGTAAATCGAGATTGAGATTGATAACCACATTGCTCTGCAATATTACCAATATGGAATTGTGTCGTTTGTAATAAATGCAGACCATAACCTAATCGCGCTCGATTGCGAATATCTTGAATATTATTACCTTCAGTTTTTAGTTTACGTCTTAATGTTGAAGCACTCATAAATAAATTAGAAGCGATTAAATCCACAGGCCAATCACAAGAAACATCATTTGAGATCATTGATTGAACCTTCTCACTTAAACTCGGAGGCTCAACAATATTACAAACATCTTTGTAGCCTGAATGATAAATAATCTCCAGTATTTCTCTTTTTCTCAGTCTCATTACTTGAGCCGGTGCAATCGATGAGAACTCCATAAATTGGCATAATGCACTGGCAAGTACAGGGTTGATTTCACCCTGAAAATATTTTTTATACGGCGCTGGGCTTTTAGGAAGTTCAGAAAAATCTTCATGTTCAAAATCAATAAGTACTGCAAAATATTCTTCTTGAATCGGAATATTACGCATATCTATTCGAGGGCTATTCGATAAAAATACAAAGCTACCCGACAGACATTCGACTGAGCCAGATTTACCCAATTTCTTAGTACCACTCAATATAAAAATGAGTAATGGCTTTATAATCGGGACATTGGTAATCATCTGTTCTTTATGAGATGAATAAACTGAAAAAGGTAATTGTGATTGGTTTTTAATTGCTTTTTTAGCAACTACAATAATATTATCCATAATTAAGCGTTCGGGATATAAGCAAACTCTTCCATCTTATATCCCAAAACTTTACCCCTAATATTAAATTAATGTCCCATAAATAAATTTAAAGTTTTTAAAAATCGACATGATAATTAAAACCTAAAGCCAAATTCTTTTGATGATGACCATTATCTAGATCGATGTAAGTTCCCAATAAATAGAGCTCCCCACCTTTAATCCAATTATAGAAAGCACCCAGTGTTAAACTTTGACCATCTCCAGAATAACGTGAACCATTGATCAGTTTAAAATCTGCATTCGACACATGCCCAATTGCAGCAGCAACCCGACCAAAATTGGCAATCGGCTTTTGAACAGAAAGATTCAAATATTCATCTTTACCAGAACGCATCGTATTAATGTGCTCATATGAAGAAGACCACTGCCAATCATCAACCTTTTTACGATAATACAATCTGGTTGCATTTTTATTATTGCTCCCATTCGCAACCGTTGGCTTTTCACCTAGATCAACATATTGGATTCCCAGCACATCCGCTTCATCACTATATTCTAGACCAAGGTGTATATCACCATCAGAATTTTTACCAGTATAACCAAGATTCGCTTTTAGATTATTCATTTTAGGGGAATAATAGAAAATACTATCGTTCGTAAACCCCCGAGTCATACTCGAGAAACCAAAGCTACTTGCTGCAAATGTTGTTCCTGCAGGCGTATCCCAAAATGGGTCTCCTTGTTTACCTGCTAGTTTATAAGCAGTATTCATTTTACCCACTTCAAGCGAGCCATACTCTGGATCACTAATAGAATAACTACTGATAATTTTATCTGTATCAATAAAATGATCACCCATAAAATCAATCGCTGTATGGTAGCTATACTTAAATGTGGTTGTGCCACACTTTAATAAAACTGAACCACCTACTCTCGATGCATTATTAGATGTTTTTCTATATGCATCTTCACCAGACAGATTATCTACATCAAAATAGCCGAGTGCGTAAGCCAAACGGAGATTAAGCTTATAATCTGGCTCACATGATGGATTTGCAAATGCAGAAACAGGCAATACTAAAAGTGAAATTATCGTTAACGTTTTCATATATTTCCTTTGCATAAAGCTTAGGCGAGAAAATCACTTTTCTCGCCTAAATTTTTATATGCCTCGATGCTGATAGTGGTCATCTAATATCATGTTTGTTTCTAATGTTTCAGGCTGTAAAATGGCCTTTTCAACAATTGCAATGACCTCATTGAGGTCCTGCGCAGCCATAATTTCTGCCATAGAAAATGATACTTTTTGCCCAGGTAAAGAAAATTCAGACTCAAGAGCATTTACAAATCGAACAATACCCAGTGATGCGAGTCCATTATCATTTAGGCTAAGTTCTCTATTCACCTCAAGCCCAGAGATTTTTGCAGCAGTTTCTAGCACAACTTCTGCGGTATCTAAAACAGGTCTGCTATCGTCTGTACTGCTGCCCACCGATTTGATGCGTTGAATAATCATTGCAACCAAATTGCGAAGCAAGGTATCTGCTGGCTGAATTAACTTTGCAAAAATAACGACTAAACCAACCACATAGAAATATTCATACCATTCGACTGGAACTGGTTCAGGGCTAAACCAATAGAAACTTTTACGATCGTCCCACCAATTCCACCATTCACCACCGCGTGTGGCTGCGTAGTACCACTGCCCAACCATTTGATGAAATAGAAAGCAAGCATAAGCAGTGGGTGCAAGAAATTGGAATGGACTCATTCTTAACAGTCTGGCAGTAAAGCCCTTACCTGTACTGAGTGCAAAAATCCAAAGTAAAGTCAGTGGAGCAAATGAACGGCTGTAGATTTCATCCCAAATACGATTGGTTATTGCAGGATCTGCATAACTATTTGCACCCTCAGGTCTCATAAAATAAGCATCTACAGGGACTTGAGTCACTTCAGGACCAAAGTGTGTGTAGCCTTGAGCAATGTGTGCGATACTGACACAAATAATAATCAGTGTAATTGCATCAGCAACATAGCCCCAAATATGCGAACGTTTTTGCTCAGTGGGTCTAATGGCATCATATAAGAATGCGGCACACATGCCGACCAAGAAATACACCATCCAGAAAGGTGCAAATAGATAGAAGCCTAAGCCTGTCGCATTTTCTTTACCCGCCAATTCAACCTGAGCCACTGAAGGCGTTGTCTGTAATCCTGTCGCAGGATCAAATAGACCATATCCAACAAAGTCAACAACAAATCCGTACCAGAACCCCATTAAGATTACGATATTCGTCGTTAATCCAATCGCTATATACATGAGGATTTTCTTAACATTACCGCGTTGCTTATACAAGGCATTGTAAATCATCGGGAATATAACAAGACATTGGAAATACATCGAAATAAACCACAGGTAAAAACCAATGAACCAGCTCGCCCCCCACAATGGCGTTGCTTGTAAACCTGTCGCATGAATTCCAAATGATAAAATGACATTGCCTAGCCAAGAACCTTCGATCCATGGCGTTCCCTGACAATATGATGCAGTACCTTCGTGAACTAAAGGTCCCCAACTAAAACTAGGTATAAACGTTGATGGGTGACAACTGACAAATAAATTACCCATCGCAAAAATAATCGCCAATGCATACAGAGGATACATCACCGCTACTCTTGCTTTTACAAAAGCAAATTTATTTTGAATTATCGCAGGCATGAGAATAGCAAGAGAAAAACCCGCTAAGATAAAGAAACTATTTACGTGCCATTGGAACTGACGGAGATTATTAAATGCTTCCCATGAGTTATTCGCACCAATATGCATAAACATGACATAACATGCCAAAATAAATCTGAAGCCCGCGATTGTCTCCCAATCCACTTTTGGCTTGTCGAGGCGATTCGTATTTAAAGCGAGTTCACTGGTATTTTTAGTCGCGACTTTGTTCTCTTTGCGTTCTGAGGTTATCGCTATATTTTGCTGATTTGGGGAAGGTTGCGTCGTTATACCTAGTGATTCTGCCATGACATTTCGCTTATATTTTTTACTGTTTGTCATTGGTAAATCATTTTTATCAACGACTCTCCAAATCGAAGGAATTTTATGTGCTGCAACTCCTCGTTTGAGTAAAAAAGAGCGTAACTCATTCACCCACTTACTTTGATTCTCCAAACTAAATGCTGGGTCAGATGAAACGATTGCACACCCCACCTCTTCACCATAAGTTTCAGATGGCACGGGAAAACATATCGCGATATCAATACTCGAATGACTGGTTAAATTGTCTTCTATTTCAGCAGGTGCAATCTGCTCACCGCCCCTTTTGATTAATTCTTTAAGCCGACCTTCTAAGCTCAAATGACCAAAAGCATCCATCTGACCCAAGTCACCCGTTAAAAACCAAGTGTGGATTTCACCAGATTGAGGCAATTGCATTAAGAATCGAGATTTATTATTGGCTTCAGGATTCTCTTTATAACCAGAAAAAACCGTATCACCTGAAATCGCAATTTCACCAGCAACACCAAAAGGTTGCGGTTTAAGGGTAACTGGATCAACGATTGCCAATGACGCAATTAATGGCACGCCAACAGAACTCGCCTTAACCTCCCAGCTCATTTCTGTCTGAGCAGGCTGCGAAATAGGCATGAGTTCAGACATACTATAAGTCGGCAACACTGGGCAATCGTAAGCTTTCATAAGCGCCAGTCGATCTTCTTCTTTGAGCGCAGATGCGCCCGAGCGAATCAAGCGTAGGTTGTGTTCAGACCATACACCATCATGATCTAAATACTGCTCTCGATTTTCCTGAAGATAACGTAAAGTTGCGAGCTGAATAGTAGGTACAGCTGAATACCATGTTGGTTTCGGATTGGATTGTACCAATGCCTCAGCCATAAGTTGTGGGTTATATAAACCTTCACATGTGATCGCTGCACCAACAGATAAACTCGCCAAGATCGAAGCAGATATGCCACCAATATGATCCAACGGCATCACACTATAGGTCACATCGAATTCATTAATTCCAACACTATCTGCTAAAATTGTGCTGTTTAGAACCAAATCTTTTTGCTTGAGTGGCACAACCTTTGGCATAGAAGTCGTGCCAGAAGTTCTGAGTAGAAGGCAGTCATCATATGCATGAGTGATTAACTCTGGCTGGTTTTCATATCCATCTAAGGAATGTTTAAATTTAAATAAACCTGGATGTTGAGATGAAAGTGGGCTGACATGATGTAATGATTTATTGTTACTTTGGCAATATTCTTCACAAGCTGCAATGACATTTTTAGCATTCACACCTTCAAATAAAATAACATGCTCGACTTGAAGTTGTTTTAGTGCAGATAAGGCTTCAGCCTGTGTCATTGTGGTAGAAAGCGGAACAGCACATGACTGAGCTGCGACGGTAAGGAAAGCAACAGCACCCTCTGCACTGCCGCCAGAAGGCGCCATATATGCAACGATCTGTCCACTTTTAACTCCTACTCGTCTGAGATCACCCTCTCCCCCTGAACGAATAAATGAAAGTAAATCCCCATAAGTGGTACATATTTGGTTATTTTGCTCTCTAGCAAGCCTAAACAAAGGAGATGATTGGGCTCGTCTTCCCAATAATTCTATAATTGTCGTTGCTTGTCCTTCAGAATGAATCGAAACTTGAGCGACTTGCACTTCTGTATCAATTCTTCTAGAACTGAATTTACACGAAGCTTGTTCAGTGCTTTCCGTTCTTTGGCTTGCTGATGAAATGTCTGTTATACAATGTTTTATTTCATCCTTAATCGGTTTTGCGATCGTACTACTAATTTCATGGTCACTGTCCAAATAAAAAATTTGAGTATTCGGATTTTTATCATGTAGTACCAATGATTCGGACCACGGTTTTAGAGCATCATGTTGTCCAATTAAATGTATGGCTTGATTTTGACTATATTCCTTAGCACATTCTGGTAAACCTGCAAGCCTTCTCATATCCAATAGTGGAATGGCAGCACCAGCACAGGCATAAATAGACGTTTTAAAAGGAATATTAGAATTTATATTGAACTGGGTTTCCCTACCCATGTAGCTTTGAACTGCATCCAGTAATGCAGGATCATTCGGTAAATTATTTACCAAGCTAGCAATGTATCCTCCTTGACTAAACCCATAAATTGCATCAAAAGGTCCATGTATTTCAATAGCCAACAAAACACTTTCTATCGCACAACAAATACTCTGCAATAATGCTCGATGATCTAAATTTTCCCAATCAGATTTAGGCGGTAGCCATGAATACCAAGGTCCTTCAACCAGTCCTGTCAATTCAGATAAACGAATATCTGGAGACTTAACTTGGATGGTGCCATTAAGATAAGTGATATCATAATCTTGGTCATTAAGTTCTAAATTCTGAAGTTGTAATTTGGTAATTATTTTATTACTACCATTTCCATGAAGGGCTAAGATTTTTCGCTGCATTTTCGGTGTTTGGTTTTCTTGAGCAGACATGTTATTTTCCTTCGTTTAAGAAACATGTATTGCGAATAAGATTCAACAGCCTCCTGAGCTACATGTTCAATAGCTCAAGAAGCTATTGAGATGCTTTATCGTTTATATAGAGCTTCTATCGTACTTGATGCCAACGAATGGGCTTTGACCATATAACCTGTTAACGCCCCAGATGCATCAGCAGGTAATTCCAGTTTCTTTGAAAGTGCATACACTGTGAATTGGTAGCGATGGGCGCCATGACCTTGAGGTGGACACGCTCCCCCAAATCCTTTTTGACCATAATCATTGGTCACATCAATCACATCTTTATAATCAAGCTTGCCATTACCAGATGGAATTGAAGTTACTTCAGCAGGGATATTCACCACTTGCCAGTGCCACCAACCACTACCTGTCGGAGCATCTGGATCATAAGCCATGATTGCATACGCTTGTGTCCCTGCTGGGGCACCACTCCATGACAACTGTGGCGATTTATTTTCGCCTGAACAGCCAAAACCTTGGAATTCGAACGTATTTTTCATGAATGCGCCATGCGCAATATCGGTACTTTTTAATTTGAATTCGTCAGCATGTGTGAATCCAGCAGTCAAGCCGATCAAAGGCAACATGAGTTTTAAAATAGATTTGTACATTAGGATCTCTGTTTATGGAAAACAGGGTGATCTTAATGTTTTTAATTCACTCGCATTCTCTCTAATGCGCCATGTTTTCGCCTAAATAAATCATATCCTGACTAAATACAGATAATTTACCAATGCTTCTATCAATAAAGGCTAAACAAAGTAGATTTAGGAAGACTGCACACGTTTCGTGGTCACTAGAGCAAAATTCAATAAGGTCGGCAATCACTGGCATAGCTGTATTCTGTCTACTCCGTTACATTTCAACTAATTATTTAGGTTTTTATGTTGTTTAAATAAGGCAATAAAATTCAAGCAGCTTGTTTTATAGCAATACTCTTTCCAAGCATCACGAGATTCTCTCGGATACCAGTTTAAAGAATAAATAAAAAGTACTGCACTTCCGTGAAATTAGACAGTTGCTCTTGTGATAATTTATCTGAACAATGTTTTGACAAAGCACCCTAATTTTATCTCATCGGTTTCAAGTTATAAGTCACCACGCCCCAAATCAATAATTCTTGCCCTTCAGTAATATAAATATTTTGATAATCTGGATTCTCTGCTTTTAACCATACTTTAGGTGGATTGAAATGATGATCAATCATCAGTCGTTTCACTGTAAAATCATTATCAATCAAAGCAATCACAATATCTCCCGACTTTGCTGCAAGACTTCGATCTACAACTAAAGGATCATCAATATCAATACCGACATCTAACATTGAAAGTGAATTTGCTTTGACAATAAATGTGGAATTTTCATTACGAATTAAATATTCATTTAAATCCAAAGCTTGATCAACGTGGCTTTGCGCGGGAGATGCAGCACCTGCTGCTACACGCTCTGTTGCCAATGGAATACGATACACTCGATCATTCTTGGCTTGCACATTGTGAACTTTTAATGATGCTGACAAATCTGAACGTATATCGGTTTTGACATTATTCAGTAACCAATTTTTGATGAAATCAACTTGGGATTCAGGAACACGAATCACTTTGGTTGGCTCACTAAATTGAGCCTTACGTCCAGCATTTACTCGCACACCACCATGTTCAAATTCTATTTTTTTGGACATTATTTCCCCTTACCCAGCATTAAAAGTGTGCAGTTAATTTAACTTGAAAAAGTTACAAATTCAAGTTGACGTCGTATAAATTTTGCATAACAATGAATTCTATAGATCATATTTTAACTTGTTTAATTTAAACATGGATGTAAGCAGGCTAAAATTAATGATTAAAATCAAAAACTTAAATCAAAATCACTTTTCTAAATAGTGTTAAGTTATTGATCTAATTCATTAATATATTTGATCTCTCAGCAGATAGTTTTTATTCAAATATTTTTGATGTGGAGACATGAAAAATGAACAATCAACGTGATGCTATTCTTGGCTATACTGATGAACAACATGCTTACTTTATTCGTCTTATCGAGAACAATACAATCCTAGGTCATAGCTACGGTTTGTTCTGTGAAAGTCCTGATAGCGAAGCTGCAGAAAGTATAATGACGACTCTATTTTTAAAAAAATCTTTCTGGCTCAACGGCAGTGAGTTCCAGAATGTTGTACAAGGTTTACAACCTCTTTAATCAAAATAATCAGCAAAGATCACAATCCTGCTTTAGCGACAACGGGCTAAAACAGTTGGGCATGGATGAGGAGCTAATCCAAACGTAGATGTAACATATGCGTTGCAATGGTATGACGAATCTGATCAGGTCGGGCTTGAAAATAACGTTCAGTTAACCCAATGCCTGATAAATCTTCAGCCACGTTATAACCCAGTTGGTTAACTGACTGATGTAATATTTTTGGTCTAAATTGTCCTTTTAATGGCTCTTTTAAGAATCGGGTAAATTGCGAAACAAAAAGACTGCCAAAACGTTCAATACCTGATAATTCTCGATAATCAATCGAGTAATCCATCACCACTTCACTTTTAGCAGCAGCAATATTGGCAATGCTTTGCAAAGTGTTTAAGGTCGTTTGTGGCTCAAGGTAATGTGTTGTACCTAACCATGAGAAAAATGCTGCTTGATCCTGTTTAAAACCACTTCTTGCCAAAGCATCTGCAATCGACTCTTTCTCGAAATCAATCGCAACGAACTCAACGTTTGCTGGAATTTCACCGAATTGGTTTAGCTTTTTCTGTTTTGCTGCCTGTGTATCAGGATGATCAACTTCAAAGATACGTAAATTGGGATATTGCTGCGCCTGACGTAACGTAAAAGAGTCTAATCCTGCACCCACTAACACATATTGTTGTGTACCTTTCAGAATAGCTTGTTGCAATAAATCCTCTGCATAACGTGATCGACCTACCACTTGACCCGTTAATAAACCAAGTGTTCGATTAAATACAGAGGAATTCATCACTTTTACGGTCAGAGGCGTTGTTAATAACTTTTTCCAACCTTTACTGGTCAACTCAAATGCAAAAGGATCAGAAAACACTGGATTTTTAGCATTTTGAAAGTGATTGGCACGTAATGCTGCCGCAGCTTCTGCGGTTCGACTTGATTGTCCTTCTTTCATATTTCTTGCCTCCATTATTTATATCTTGCAAAAAATAAGCAGCAAATCCCATCCTGAGATAGAATTTACTGCCCTTTTATGACTTATCTAACAATTAGTGAGTTTTCTCAGTTTGATAAGTCACTTGATAATCATTCAGATCCATATGTTTTAAACGTTTTTTCAATGCTTTTAGTGACCACGGCCAAGCCGCAAAGTTACGACCATTGGCATCTAAATAATAGCTCTTACAACCACCTGCATTAAATACCGTAGTTTTAAGATGCTTTTGCACCAAATCATTATGCTTTTTGATCACTTCGGGCTTGATATTTAGCTTACTGATGCTTTTTTCTTTGATCTTCAACAAACCATCCACAATATAATCCAATTGTGCTTCTGCTAGACCAATGAATGAATCATAAACCAATACGTTTGGACCCAAGATCAAGAAAGCATTTGGTACATTTTCAATACTTGTACCTAAATACGCTTCTGGTGAACTACTCTTCCATAAGTCATTCAGGCATTCACCTTTTTCATTTAACACACGCTTGCCAATTGGCGGATGTGAAACTTCAAAGCCTGTCCCCCAAATAATCACATCAACTTCATGACGCTCACCATTCGCTGAAACAACCGTATTCCCCTCTACTTTCACCAATCCATGTGGGATTAATTTGGTATTTGGCTGTTGTAACGCTGGATAATAGTTGTTAGCAAATAATAAACGCTTACAACCAATGGTAAAGTTTGGCGTTACGTTTTTACGTAATTCAGCATCTTCAATTTGGAAACGTAAAATCAGTTTGGCTAACTCACCAACTGGTTTTAATACCGCTGGATTGCGTAAACCAAAGTTAATCGCATTCAGTGATTGTGCAACGGTTTTACGCCATGTTTTTTGGATTAATGGGAATTTTTCAATCAATGCTTTGCTAACATCACCTAAATCTGTATCAGGTTTTGGAACAACCCAAGGCGCTGTACGTTGATATACATATAATTCTTTGGCTAAAGGCTGAATCTGTGGCACAAACTGAATTGCTGATGCACCTGTACCAATGACAGCAATACGTTTGCCCGTTAAATCGTAATCATGATTCCATTTTGCTGAATGGAACATCTCACCTTTAAATGTTTCTATGCCATCGAGCTTTGGAATTTGTGCTTCTGTGATTGGGCCTGTTGCAAAAACCACAGTCCTAGATAAATACTGCCCTTTATTGGTCTCAATCACCCATAAATTACGTTCAGTATCCCAAGCTGCATTTAACAATTCCGTACCAAATTCAATTTTTGAACTCACATTGAATTTTTCGCTAACTTCTTCTAAATAATTCAAAATCTCAGGTTGACGAGCAAATAGATGACTCCATTTCGCACTCGGCGCAAATGAATACGAATATAATGCTGATGGCACATCACAACCACAACCTGGGTAGGTATTTTCACGCCAAGTTCCGCCTACACGTGTCGCTTTTTCGATGATCTTGTAATTGGTATAACCCACTTGGTCAAGACGAATTGCTGTTGCAATACCTGAGATACCTGCCCCCACGATAAAAGTATCGTAGATATGTTGAGGTAATGCTTTTTTGTCAGCAGAATTTAATTTTTTTGCTTGAGCTGTCATTTAAACTATCCTTTCATCTATTGAGCTGAAATAAGCCTGTCCTCATCGGACTTGAGCTTATTCCATCGATCAAAATCTTTTCCACCTAGTGGGATTACTTCATAAATCTGTACGAGTTGCCCAAGAATTTGGCATATAAATTCGGTGCAGTACGTTTCATTAACCAAAATAACTTGGCATCAATTTGTGGAATGGTATAAAGCTGATCTTTATCCAAACGATCTAAAGTTAATTTTGCGACCTTATCACTGGTGGTAAATGCCAAATTAGTCAAGGCATAATCCAAAAGACCTTTATGCGGCACTTTGCCATTTTTAATAATGTTGGTTGGAACAAGTGTTGGGCAAAGCACATTCACTTTGATATCAAACTTTCTGAGTTCAGCAGATAAGGTCTCAGATAAAGCACGCACACCTGCTTTAGTCACATTATATGCAGTCATTTCTGGCGCAGCAGTATAGGATGCTGCCGAAGCTACATTAATAATTGCTCCATGACCTAGTTGCTTAAATTTAGGGACAAAATAATGGCAACCATGCACCACGCCCCACAGATTCACATCCGCAACCCATTTCCAATCCGCTAAAGTCATCTCATCAAACTTGCCACCTAAGCCAACGCCTGCATTGTTAATGACCAATGTGGTTGGATGCTGCATCAGTTGTTCAGCTTGTTCAGCCAATTTTTCAACTTGCTTGGCATTCCCTACATCACATTTTACTGCGAATGCTTTTGCACCTAAGTTTTCAATTAAGCCTACAGTTTCTTTGGCTGCGTCTAAATCAATATCTGAACACACCACAGTCCCACCACGTTTTGCCAGTTCAAGTGCAAAACTACGACCGATCCCACTTCCCGCACCAGTCACTACAGCAAATGCTTTTTGACTTGGTTTTCTTTTTTTACCAAATAATTTCATCTATGTTTCTCAGCAATATCGTGTTTACCTTGACCAAGTTATGCAGATGCTGCACGTACAGGCGGTACAAACTCTTTAAGGAAATATGGGGCTAATAGACCTGTTTCAGGGTTTAACAATCGCTCTTTGTAATATTCCATATAAGCAGTCGTATCATGATCATTTGGGTGAAAGCTTGGGCGTAGATATTCCAAAATGTGCATAAAACTACTACCAAATACGCCACGCTCACTACCGAACAATAACGCCGTACTTTCCACGACATCTTTCATATAACGAGGGTTAATCAAATGACTTGGCTTACGTACAAACGGCATTAGATAACCACCGAGTGATACACCACCCAAAATTGTTAAACTTGCCAACAAGAAACCTGTAATTCTGAGCCAGTAATCACCTGATAATTCAAGGAATACATCATAAGCAATATCCTTATGCTCAGATTCTTCAAGCATGTGCCACATCCACATTGCACGTTGTTTTTCATCTTGTGAGCCAAGTAAATAGTCTTCATGCTGCATCATAAATTCAGCGAGGACTGCCGTGTAATGCTCAATGCCTGCCATTAAAGACAGTTGTAAAGATTGCGGCAGCTTGTAAATACCATAATCAAAAACTTTCCCTGCAATCGCACGAAGTAATTCCACGGGATAACCATTTTCTTTCAAAACCTCATTGTTAAATTGGTTATGAATTTTTGAATGAATCGCTTCCTGTCCAATCAAAGAAGTCAGTCTTTGTTTTAAAATTGGATCATGAATAAAATCACGATGATGACGTGCTGTTTCAATCACCACATCTTCACCAAAAGTTAAGAAAATCGATAGCGCATGAAAATAAGAGGTCGCTAATTCTTTATTTAAGAAAAACTTTTCATCCAATTCTGCTGGATTAAATTTAAAATCAAAATGACGAATAGGAATCGGCGATTTATTCACAAAGTTCTGAATAATTCCCTGATATTTAGTACTGAATTTGTCTGAAAAGACACTTCGAATAACTTGAGCGACCATAACTTGATCCCCATGAAGAGAGTAAAAATAAAATCAAAGCGTTACACATCAATTAAAACCATAACGTTGTCTATAAGATTATTTCTGCAACATTTACGATTTCAATGCTTAAAAAATTTAAGTCCGATGGCATCGCTCTTTTCATCCTAAAAAATCTTTGAACAGATATTTTCTGAAGAAACGTATTTGCATAGTGCACGAGCAAAATAGAGGCAACAAGAACCAAATTGCTCATAAAAACCTGAGCTTTTTTGCCAACTTGATGTATCAACATAACTGCGCACTTATGATCTACAATAGAGACTAAGCAGCTTGAACTTTCGGTGTAAATTGCTTAACAAAGAAAGGATGTAACGCACCACCTTCAGACAATAATTTCTTTTCGTAGTACTCAAAATACGCAGAAGCATCATGATCATTAGGATGGAAATTAGTACGCAGATAATCAAAAATTCGACCTTGTGTACTACCAAAAACACCATCTTTCGGACTAAAAACCAGTTTTACACCACGTTGTGCATCTTTCCAAAATTTTGAAGTCAGCATTTCTTGAGGTTTACGTAGAACAGGTACTAATGTCGCTGCAAATGGAATTAAGCCGAGAATCGTAAAATATGCGAGGAAAAAGCCAGAAATACGCAGTGCATAATTACCATTCAACGTTTGATAAACGTCATAAGCGACATCTTTATGCTCAGATTCCTCTAACATATGCCACATCCAAAGCGCACGTGTTTTAGCATCATCAGAAAAATAGAAATTCTGCTCATGTGCCATCATGTATTCTGCCAATACAGCCGTAAAATGCTCGATACCAGCCATGAGTGAAAGTTTTAAAGGTTGTGGAAATCTTAAAAAAATATGATCGAAAAATTGCTCACCTAAGAAGCGATAAAGTCTTACTGGATAATCCAATTCAACAATTGCATCATTAAACTCATTATGAAGTTTTGAGTGAATCGCTTCCTGACCAATCAATGAGGTCACACGCTGTCTTAAAATAGGATCTTTTAATAAATCACGATGATGACGTGCTGTTTCAATAACTAAATCTTCACCATAAGTCAAAAATACAGAAAGCGTCGCAAAGAAAATGGTCGCGAATTGATTGTTCATATAAAATGATAAATCGACTTGCTTGCCTTCAAAACCAATTGCGAGATGTCGAATCGGAATACTTTTTTTACTTGCAAAATCAATTTGCTCAGTTATCGGGTTAGATTTAAATAAACTTAAACCTTTCTTTAATGTGTTGCTAATCATGGCTACACCTACCTACTTCACTTGAGCGTCATTTGCCCTTTACATTTTTTGAATCAAGTTCATCTCTTTTCGTATCACTACATATTTTTTGAGTTACGAAAAAACATTCGGGAGATTTTAGTGAACCTGATGTCCTACTGGAAACAATGTAAACCGATCTTATGTTCGGATTCAATTCGGGTAAAACAACTCTGTTACATGAGGTAAAGCAACGTATATAAATGTCTCTTTCTATTTAAAATCATCAATAGTTAGAATCGCCACATATCTTATTAACTACATAAATATCAATAATATAAATTATTTTATAAAATTTAGAACTTTAGTAAAAAGAATGCTCTCTTTGCTTCAATCAATATTTTTATTACAGATAACAACCCGATATTTAAAAGTATGTAATCTTATTTGTTCGGATTATACCTATGAGCCTTTTACTTCATACAACAGCATGCTAGTCTGACGTTATGTTCGGATTTAGATAATAATACTTTATGGCTACTCGTAAACCACGCCAGACTCGATCAAAAGTCACCGTAGACACCATTATTGAAGCGGGTTTTATTGCTGTTGCAAGCAATGGTACCAGTGGGACAACGACACGCCATATTGCTGATATTGCAGGCGTGAGTGTCGGCTCTTTATATGAATATTTTAAAAACAAAGAAGAAATCTACGATGCAATGGCAAAATCATTTGTCAAAGAAGTGCTTGATATGGTTAAAGAACTCACACCGATCATCGTTGAAATGGAGTTAGAGCCTTTATTTGAAATGATTTTCTATACCTTTCGTGACTTGCTGACGAGAGACAATGATCGTTATCTGATCTGCCTCCGATACGCGACTGAACTCAAATATGAACGCTATATCGGACAAATCGAAATGGCATTAATGGAAGTACTGATGAAATATATGATGCGCCATCCAAGATATTTAAAAATAAATAATCTGAGCGTAACTGCATATATCAGCATTAATAGCAGTATTTTTAATGTAGCGCGACATCTCATTTTGCCTAACCCACAAATCAGTTTTGATGAAATGGTGAAAGGGTTAAGCAGTATGATTATTAGCTACATTGAAGCAGAATTAACCAAAGCAGAAAGCTAAAAAGAGCCTTATGGCTCTTTTTTAAAATCGCTTCACCTTTTTTGATTAAGCGCTATTTTTCTATCTGTAGATCTTGGCGTTGCTTGAAGGTCATGACTTCTTTTCCTTCAGTGTCAACATATACCAATTCTACTCTGCGGCTTAAAGCATGACCAAACTTCCGATTTTCATCATCAATGGTTTGCTTTTTCCCTTTTGCTTCAACTGCAACTCGATCTAGATGAATGCCTTGTTGCTGAAGATATGCAAGTACACTCTTTGCTCGTCTCATCGAAAGTTTCAAATTATATTGTTCACTTGCACGAGCATCAGTAAAGCCATATAAAGTCAATGTATAAGTTGGGTTCTCTTTTAAGAACGCCACAACTTGATTTAATACGTCAATTGATTCTTTAGACAAATTCGATTGATCCAAAGCAAAATGAACGACATTGGGTACATTGGATTGAATAATCGGTAATGGTTGAGGAACAACTTTTTGTTGAGGTGACCAAATCGGCCACTGTCCCTTCACAGCATGACATCCTTTATCATCACCATTCAACTCTTGCAAAGATGGATAAGTGACTTTAGGTAATTCTTGGACTATTCTAGACTTACAAGCAAATGCTTTTTGATTCGCCTGATCTATAAGACTTTGAGCAGATAAAAATAACTCTCTCGAATGTCGCCATCCAAGTTCACAGTGTTCAGCAGCAGCCCAAACCAACATGACCTCAGCTTGAGCAATCTCAGCTTGAGCACATGAGAAACCCTCATGTTGCTTCAATAACTCCGCATTTGCCCAAAGATCTCTACGCATTACACTTGATTCAGAAAGTATTGGCGTCGTTAGGCTCAATTTTTCAATTTGCCCTTGTTCTAAACCCTCAATAAGCTTTCTTGCTTGTTCGAGTGCTTCTACTCGAGCAGAACCCAAACTTTTCTCACTGCCCTCATGTGCTGCATAACTCAACCATGCTGAAGCTTTTACAGCTTGATAATATGTAATATTTTCTGATGGCTTTAGGTACGGTAAAAGGCGCGTTTGTAAAGCTGCGACCTGTTGATCTTTTGGATTAAATGGCTTCTGTTGATCTACATCTTGAACCAATAAACGGGTTGGTTCTCCAACCACAACTTGCTCAGATACAGGCTCAGCAAATGTAAAACTACTCATCATAAGCAGACAAGCAGATGCTCCAATATAAAAAGGAGAACTCATTCTATATACATCATTTTGAAGATATTTCATATTTATGGTTCTCTTGAAGCATTCACTGTAGCATTATTATTAGCGAATAGATTCTCATCAAACTTGAATCTAAAACGAACATAAGCACCCTGAATTGTAGTATCACTATCTGCTAAATCATCATCTTTATAGCCTGAGAAATTATAACCACCAGACAACCATAAGTTTGCTGCAACAAGATATCCAACCTCACCACCAACAAGAACTCGACGTCCTGAACTCATATCAGACCATAATACGCCAGTATGAACACCCGCATCCCATCGTTCATTGATGTCATACATTGCTCTTGCGCTGAACATATGGGTCATACCACTAGACTCTAAACCAGAGAACGTAGCATCTACATTTTTCACAGCATATTGACCAGAAAACGTAAGATCTCGTGTTGGGTGATAATTTAAATGATTCGAGAAAATATAAACATGTTTAAGATAAGGGTTACTTAAATCTGTTTTATTATCATCATAACGATATTCAACTTTAGCCAAAGCATCGAAACGATTGTGTTCAGTATCGCGATAAGCAAGACCCAACTGGAAGCGATCTACTAAACGATCACCACTATTCTGATTTTTGCTATCTGTAAGACTCACGACATTTTTTGCTAATAATGTCACATCATCTGAATATTTATAAGCAATGCCTAAATTATTTAGAATCGTATCAGATTGATCTGACCAACGTGCCTCAATACGAGCAACCGCTTTCCAGTTCGGATTCTTTAAATATTCCAAACCTAAAGATGCGGCTGTACTATCAGAACTTCGATTATTATTATCCGATAAAGATTTGGTTTGTTCGAAACTCGTATTGGCATAAAAACCTTTTTCAAGCTCCCAACGATTACGCAAACCAATTGCAGCTTCCGCCTCTCTTGCACTTATGCCATCACGAATACGATATTCACTGAATGCAGTGCCATTATTGTTGTACTTACTATCAAGACCAAATACAGTCACATTTCGGCGTTGATTGCTATTCAAATCATAAAGACCACTAATACTCGAAACCAACTCATGGCGACCATAAGCACGAAGTTTTGAATTAATTTGATAATTCGCACCTAATGCAAAAATACGACGATCTGCTTCAGAAATATCTTGTTCATATTCAGCAAATACATTCGAACCTTGCCAAGGAAGTTGGCTTGTTAATTTAGATCGAACAGTCACACCATGATACGGGGTCACTTGTGTGGTATTCAGTGTTGCTGGATTTGATGATTCATCATAATATTTCAAACCGAGCTCTACAGCCAAAATGCGATTTATTGCACGCTCAATGCTTGCCGATACGCCTTGGTTAACACCACTTAATTGATCTTCGGTACGAATTGCTTCTAATTTAGCCAAACCAATTTTGTTTAATTGAATACGCCCTTTAATTCCGCTTTCTTTACGACCTGCTGTAATTGGTGCAGCTGTATTATAGAAACCCGTATCTGCTTGGTTATGATAAACTCTCATTTCCAAGTCTTTGTACGAATAATTTAATTCAACTCGTGCAGCATCACCTGATAATTTACCAGTTGGATCTGGTTGTACATTAATTTGTGTTAATGAACTCAGACCATCATTAATATTCTCAGATCGTGCAAATTCAGCAACTAATTTACCTTTGTCATTGGCAAATTTAACCACTGTATTCACACTTGCTAACTGATCTTTAGTCAGTGGGTTGTTGCTCTTAACATAAGAAGCACCCACTTTGACTTGATCTGTAACTTTTACAGAACCAGATACACCACCCACTGTGTATTCTTCGCCACCTTGATCAGATTCAACTGTAATGCGTAAATATACTGGGTTTAAATCAGCATCAACACTTGAAACTGGATCTTTCAGATAAATACTGTTGCTGAAAGTATCTACTTCATAATCAGTAAAACGAGTTAATGTTGTCTGTGCAATAATTAAACCTGGATTATTACGATCACGGGTAATAACTTCTACTTTTTCACTATTATCTCGAACATCTTGTGCATTAACGCCACCTAAGCTATATGGGCCAGAAATCCCCATAGCACGTTGTTCATTCACAACCTGTTGCGTATTGGTTTGTGCAGCAAATGCGGTTACTTTATATTTATCAATTTCTACAGTGCTGCGAACACCCGTTAATGAACGGTTATATTGCCCTAAAGAGATACCTTCATCATTTTCAGTACGCGTTACATAGTCGCCATACATTGCATATGAACGTCCTTTATCAACACGGACATATAATTTGCTAGTTGATTGAGCATCAAAACCTTTTGCTGCCGAATCACCATAAACGGGATAATACTCATCAGGACGAATATCACGGAATAATCGTTGTTTTTTGTCTTTATCTGAATCATAAGCAAGTGTCAGGAGGTATTCACCTTTAACTTTACCTTTCAGAAATAATGCAGCTCGACCTGTTACATTACGTTTGCCATCATTTGAAGCAGAAATTTCATTTAATTCTTCTTCAAAACCATCATTTGAATGAATTCCACTCAGTTCTTTAGGATCAAACTTTTTGAAGTTAAATGAACCCTCAACCATACCAACCGCAATAATTGGTCGTAAATCAGGTAAGAAACGAATCGGCGTACTCGAATGGAAAATACCACTTTCAACCGATAGCGTTCCTTCTCCAGCTTCAATTGGTGCTTGAATTGGAACCGTTAATGTCCCACCCTCAACAAATACTTGAATACCTGGTTGTTTTGGATCTAAATCCACTAAATCAATTTTACCAATTGAACTATCTAAAGTAATTGGTGTACGGCTAGAGACCAGCGTACCATGTCGATCAACAATTTTTAAATTAACATTAAAACGATCACGACCATTTGCTTGTGGAATTGTTTTACTTGGCTCGAGTTGTAGTTTATCCAACTGATCTGGTGCAATTACATCAATACGTTTGATATCACGTGTGTTACCCATCATATCAACTTGGCGAACTTCAATTGTGTTATGACCTGCATTTAAGTCAACACCAATAAAGTCTAAACCTGAAACTTGCATATTTGGTAATACAGCACGTTTACCAATACGCTTTTCAGGAACTTGTGTTCCATTTACCCAAAGCTCAAGTTGAGTACCAGCAACACCTTTAATCTGAACAGAGGTTTGGGGATACGCTAATACCTGACCATCTTTCAGATTCAAAATTTCTAATTGATTATTAGAGGCTGTTTCTAAAGCAGTTTCTAGATTAATCATTTTAGCTGCATTCACTAACTCAGCCTGTGCTTCGTCAGGTAAAACCAAATTTGAAGAGGTTGGTAAAGCAACTGAAGGTTTTGCACCTGATTTTTCTGGTTCAAATTGAACTTCTTTAAGCTCTTTAATCTGCTCTTTAGAAAAATCAAGATTACAGTTCGCTTGTACACCTAGTACTGAAATACAACCACTCGCAGGCTGCCCACGCACATCTGTGACTTTAGAAAAAATTGGATCAACTGTTAAATCAGAACGCAGTACTTGTTCTAAATTAGTATTATTTTGTTCAATATGCTTTTTCCGCTCTAATACACGTTCAATTAGAGATTGTGAACATTGTCCTATACCTTCCGTAATTGCAAAATCAGCACGATGTAATTCACCGCGTTTTAAATCAACAAAACGACTATTTGGATCACCTGCTTGGCGATTACTAATTAATACTAATTCTGAACCAATTGGTAGACTTGTACGATCTACTTTTAAGACATGGGTTTTTGCACTAATGCCATAGAAGTCATATTTCCCTTCACTATCGGTAATAACATAACTACCATCTTCTAGATAAATACGTACCCCAGGAACACCAATCTCACCAGTATCTTGCACACCATTACGATTACAATCTGTAAAGATTTTACCCACAATAAAACCATCAGAGATCATTGCGCCTGGCGTAACTTCAACTTTTGCAGCAGCCTCATTCGACTCTGTACCCTTCGCATCTTTAGCACGAACACGGTTAATACCATCGCCATTCAGTGCATTTGGTCCAATATAAACTCGATATTGAACTTTAACTTCTTTATTCGGATTAAGTGTGCCTAGTCCAAGCTTTAAATAAGGTCCTTTACCACCCTGTGGATCTTCAACTTTAGTTCCATCAACACGCATTGAGCCTTGCACATAAACGAAGCCTCTCGGTAGCGTATCCGTAATTAGAACATTGGTTGAGTCTGCAGTGCCACGATTTGCAACAGTGACCGTATATTCTTCAAATTCACCAATTTCAGCAGTTTTAGTGGACGCAACCTTTTTAACAAATAAAGATGAACTGATAGCTGGGGTTTCAGGGTCAATCGGAATATCAATATTGAGCGCAGGATCACCATTATTTAAAGTAAACTGACCTGCATATGACCAACTTAAATCAACTGCTTTATCTGCTGGAAAACTCGGATATACAGATTTATCGCTTATAAATGTATAGCGCATATTACCAGGAATCGTTTTGGTATCGACTACTAGGCTATATGTACCAGCTTTCACAAGTGGATAAATAAATTCACCAGCGCTATTTGTTACTTGCGCTGCTGGTAAGGAAATCAAATCTCCTGATTGGGCGTCTATTTGAAATGCAATATCATTGCCAATCGGTTGACCATTTTGGTCTAAAAGAGTAACCGTAGCTCCTGCAACTGGTAATCCTGTTTTCGCATCAAATACAATCCCATATGGATCTATTAATACATCTGTATTAATATCCGCAATTGTTTCCGTAGATTGGCCTTGTGCATCTAAACAATCAGTTAAACTAACTTCAACTTTGTCACGCTTAAGTGTTTGTAATACCGAATCAAACGGAATACCTTTGTCTGAAAGCGTTGTTGGTAACGTATAATGAAATACACCTGTATTTGGCCCAGTCTCAATACCAATAACTTCTTCTAAATCTTTTGTTTTCGTTGATTTAATTCGAATTTTAACACGATCTGAAATATAACGATCGGCATTACAACTTGCATTTTTAGCTTCAATATTCAGTGGTTTATTTACACTACCCGTTGCTAAAATAGTTTTAAAATCACTGGTATTATTCGTAATATCAGAAGAACCACTGACTAAAGTAGATGCAATGTTTGATAACACATCTTTTTGAGTATCAGTAACAGCATACGAGACTTTATAAGTATTTTTTACTGTGGTTTTTGCAATATTGCGGTTCATACTAACAACAAGATCAACTTGTTCTGACGTATTTGCCTCAATCTGAGGAAAACCAACCACTAATTGATTTATTTGAGTTACATCATTAGGCGCAATTGTCGTATAACGATCATTTGAAAGCTTATAGAGAATCTTAGCTTGAGCATTCTTTGCTAAAGCAGATTTAAAAATTGTATTTGCAGGTAAATCATCAACCAATAAAACCATTTTCTGTGATTGACCATCAATGATGACATCAATTGGTCTCGCAGGTTTCTTACCTTGATTGCTAATATTTAATGTGTAATTTAGATCATAATTTGCTGTCGCAGAAGGTTCGAATGTTTTTTGTAATACATCCTTGGTCGCAACCAATTTAGCACCATAACTAATCGCACTATCTATCGTGGTTGCAGTAGCACTATTATCTTCAAGAACTGTTGCTTTGATTGGCAAATTAAATTGTTGTCCTTCAGTTAAATTTGCACTTGTTGTTGCAACAACCCACAAATTAACACTCTGGCCAATTTGTAAAGGTACAGATGTCGTTACTTGCTGATCATTCGTATCAAATTGACCATCTTTGTTGGTATCGATATAGATTTTAATATTACTTAATTCATTAATTGTTTCAGCTTTTAGCTGAACATTTACTGGTGCATTACTATTATTCGATAATGTATTTGCCCATATGACTCTTACACTCGACTCAACATCAAGTACAGGAGGTGTTGTCAAAGTAATCGCATATAATGCCGAAACACTTACTTCAACAGTATTTGAAACTGATTGTTGCTCTTTACCATTTGCAGCAATAAAAGTGGCATAAGCAGTATTTTGGATGATACTACCAACTTCAGGAACATTCGCGGCATGACCATACTGCGCCGACAATATAGCTATTGTCAACGTTGAGAACATGAAAGTCATGTTTTGACATACTCGAATTTGCTTCTGTCGTAGCACAGTGCTCTACCTTTCAACTAAATAGTCTAAATAAATTTTTTTAAAATTATTGTATGTGAGCACCTACACTAGGCAAATGCTCACATATTTAATCAATTCATTATCAATAAATAAAGATTATTGAATGAATATTAATTATTAACTTGGATTACAAACTCTAATACCGCACTTGTGCTTGGTACTAAAGGTGTTTTTTCCGCAGAAACTGTGCCCGTAGAACCATCAGTTAATGCAGCAGTTGAAGTACTTAATGTTGCATTTGTTGCAACTGGAGATGCGCTTGCGATTACTTTCAATGTTGTATAGGCAGGTGTAGCATCACTAATAACAACATTAGTCACATCTGCATTACCTTCATTTGTTGCAGTAATCTTATACTTCACACACTCGCCTGGTTTAGCAGATATAGTATTTTGACTATAAGCACCAGTAGCAGCACCAGTAGCACAGTTTGCTAGAGATTGCTCTTTCACTAAACGTACTTGACCATTAGTAACAGTCGTTAAGTCGGTGTTCACTAAACTAGCAACTGCTTGACCACCAGCAACTGTAGGTTGAATTGTTAATACAACTGCACTTGGTGTTCCTGCAGTTGCATTTGTTGGTGCTTGAACTTTGATGAGTAAGTTAACCGAAGCACCTCGAGCAATACTTCCAGTTACCGCAGCTAAATCGAGACCGCTAACTAACTCATTTGCATCAGCAATACCATCGTTGTTCAAATCAACAAATAAACTTGTTACCCAACCATTTGCAGTTTGGTCATTTGTAAGTGTAAATGGCAAGCTACCAGCTGTAGCACCTTCAACAATATTACCGTTGTTTGTTAAAGTGTGCTTGTAAACAACAGTACCGCCAGGTGCAACTTGACCAGTACGGTCATTTTGCAAGCTAAGTACACGATTTGTTTGTACAGTGACACGATCAGACATTACATCTGTTAAGCCAGTTGCAGGAGATGCAACTTGGAAGATAACTTCTTGATCACCAGCAGGAGCATTTGCAGGAGGTGTTACAACTGCAACAAGTTTAACGCTACCACCACTTGGAATATTACCGGTATTGGTGATTGGAGCACCTGTTGGATTACCAGCAACATCCGCTAAGAAGTACTGAACTGTCCAACCTGTAGGCAATGCAACTGATGTAGATAAATTATAGTTATCTCCTGTCGCACCATTGTTTTCAACAGTTAATGGGAAATTTGCAGCTTGACCAGGCTTAGTTGACTTCGTATCAATATATTGACCTGTATCTTCACCAGACGCGCCAGCAACCGCACCCGTGCTATCCGTTGCATCACCATTATGTAAATCAACTGTTGATGCTGTTACTTCACTAATCGTTAAAGTAATCGTATCTGGCGTTGCAGTTGGGTTAGTTACTGGAGTAGCAGTTAAAATTGTGTTAATTGCTGTTGCTGTAGAATAAGCTGAAGGTAAAGTTACCTTCGTAACAACTTGATATGTTGCACCACTTGCAACTGGTCCAGTATCCGCAACACCGTCACCATTTGTATCAGTTAATGGCGTTACACCATCAGCTTTGAATAATTCAACAATACTACCAGATGGTAAACCTAGTTTATTAACTGAAATATTAAACGCTTCAGTTACATTACCCGTATTATGGATAACGATTGGTTCCCCAGTAACACCAAAGACAACTGGCGTACCTTGAGTTGTTGCTTTAGTAATTACATCAGGCGTTGGCGTTGCTGTAGATTGTCCATCAGCAAAGGCATCTGTAGTACTATCGTTGATCGTACCCTTTTTAACACCTACAACTGTAATATCATTTTGGTTAGATGGCGTTTTACCTTCAGTACCTGGACCATCTGGATCTACTTCTGCAATATTCGTAATTGTGCCTGCAGGCGTATTTTGATCTACTTGAACCTTGAACTTCAATACACCACTGCTGTTTGCAACTACAGTAGGAACAACTAATTTAACAGTGCCTGTTGTAAAATCGTATCCATCAGAATCAGCTGTGCCATCATTTAATGCAGAGCCATTTACTGTTGCAGAACCAGGAACGTAAGTTAGTCCAGCTGGAAGTATATCTGTAATCGTTACGTTAGTTGCCGTCGTATTACCTGTATTTTGATAAACTAAGCTATATTCAACTTCACGTGCAGTTGGACTCGCTAAGGTTGCATCTACATTATTTACACTTGCAGACTTAACCAAACTAATCACAGCACCATTGGTAATTGTAACAGTATCAACGTTTTTAGCAGTTACATTTGTATCAAAACCACTAATCGCTGAAACAGTTAACTTACCAAGATCGCCAGCAGTAACACCACTACTTGCTGTTGTCGCTTGTACGATTAAGTTAACAGATTCACCTGCCGCTAGCGTTATGCTTGTAATAGGTGTTTGGCTATCTGGAACACCATCTTTATTTGCATCAAGATAAACATTCAGACCACTAAAATCATACTGATCTGACGTGCTGTCACGTGTATCGTTATTCACAACACCTACGTTAAAGGTATCACTACCATTACCCGTATTTGTTAATGTGTGAGACAACGAAACCTGACCATTTGCGTTAGCAGTTTTAGTTTGATCTGCAATCAAAGTAAAACTAGCCACTTGTAAAACTGTAGTTGTTACTACATTTGATGTAACGGTTTTACTAGAACCATTGCTGTCTGTATAGCTTGCAGATGCAATGTTACTAATGTTAGTGCCTGCACTAGGAGCTGCTGCGTGCGCTGAAGGAACGAAAGCGGCACCACCTGCGACAAATGCAATAGATGCTGCTAATTGCGTGAGTCTTAAACGTTGAGTTTGATTTGACATTCGGAACTTACCCCTGTTGAATATTCAATGTCCGTTGCTTAATTTTTGGTTTTGTCACTACTGACTCGTGTTTGTGCTGAAACGATTACAGATTTTCCTGCTGGAAGTTCTGCAATTGTCCAACGCAATGCACGATAGTCTTTAAGTGGAACATTAACCATTTGATTACCCTCTTTGCGTTTTAAAGGCATCGGGGCGAAATTTGTACCGTCTGTACTTGCTTGCGCGTTTTCTGGCTGAGACTTAGCCAAAAACTGGGTTTCTGCTGGTATTGGTAAAGTCGCAGCTAAATTCTTGATCTTGCCTGATGTATTATTTGTGTACGTTGCACGATACTCAATTATATCATTTGGCTTTACTTTAGTGACTAACTTAGCAGAAGGTTTCCCATCAGGATTTACACTGATGAGATACGTTTTTAATTCTACAGAAACAGGATCTTTTGCAGCTTTAGTTTCAGCAGAAACATTGACTGCTAAAATTAAAGTAGCTGCACCAAGTAAACCTATTTTCCACTTGTCTTTTAAATGCATCTTTATGTTCCCAAATTCAATATTTTAAATTCTTTGAATCGTTATCCATAAACTTTATTCAAGGAATTCCTACTGTCACAAAAATACAGTATTTTTATGTATTTTTGTTGAAAAAAATCACTTTATTGTAAAAAAACATCTACCAGTTAAAATAATGCAACATCTATACCATTTTCTTATTTCAGGTATTTCTAATTACAATTATTTTTACATTCCTTTAAATGTCTTAATTACTGAACCACACAGAATCGCAAAGACCCTGTTGCAGCAGAATTTAACAACCCTGTTAATGTCCATTCTAAATAATCACCAGAATGGCTTGTATTACAAGTATTTCCACTTGGTGTAGAATTACAACTCATACTGCCAAAGTTAGTACCAATTGGTAAACTATCTTTAACCTTTACGTTTTGTAGTTTTTTGACACTATTATTTTTATATGTGATCTCATACTCCAAATTATCCTGTTTATTTGCTTGATTTGTCGTAACAAACGTATTTGTATCAGACCCTGTTGATGGACAACTTGCAACAGCACGGACTTTCTTTGTCAATATTAGTCCAGCACTGCCAATAAGTGTCATATCCTGACGTTTAACGGTTTGACCTGTAAGTGTCTGTGCAGGGTTAGTCAACGCAAACTCATATGTTGCTTGCAATGTTCCTACATGTTGTGAACCTGCGACCACATTCGTTGGTACATGTACACGCTGAACCAAGCAAATATCTATATTTGGCTGTAATAAAGTAGGACTAGATGCAGTTGGATTAAATACTGTTTCACCCATATCTACTTGATCGTTACAATTCGTATCCCTATAAATTACAGCTTGCCATGGTTGATCAGCACTAGAATTCGGCTGTTGGACTTGCGTTTGTAACAACTGAGTTAATTGAACTGGTATTTGTGTTGTTAAACGATGAGGATAATCCGTAACATCACCAGCAGTTACTGTGTGTTGCCCATCTTCCCTTAACACAATATTAACAATGACATCACCAAAATTATTTGCTGTATAACTCGTTGCACTTGTTTTTGTTAAAGCAATCGTATCTGTTGATCGAGTATATCCATTGGTACCACTTACTGAAATATACTCAGGTAAATTCTGTTGAACAATACAGAATGATGATGGCAATAAACTTTGTTCAATTGAGAAAGCATAATCACCATTTGCACTTGTTACAGTTGAAGCCAATTGTGTTGTACTACAATTATTTAAACGAATTGTACTATTCGCAATTCCAACTTCACCAGTATCTTGAATAGCGTTATATGCCTTACTTACATCAAGTGTTGTTCCACTATTATCAACAAATACTCGCCCTGTAATATCCACATAAATAAGCTTGGTATTGGTAAAGGTACACGTAATATTTGCACCTTCTTTAATGCGTGCAGCTGGTATTGTCAGGACATTATTTACGATAGTCCAAAAAGTACCCGTATTACCTGTTGAGGCACTATTCGCATCTGTACAACTCACACCCGACAAAACATATCCAGCTAAAGCACTCTCAGTAATTGAAACATCTGTATTTAGTGTTTGAGCCCACAACTGTTGCGTTGAGATCGCAGTTGTTCCGGCTGTTACTGTTGTTACAGAGTCCGTAGTTACAGCAGTTGTATTATTTACTAAATTTAAAAGGTTAATATAGTTAAATGTTCCCGTCCCATTAACAGAGTTTTTAGCAATCTTGATTTTTGCGCCATCAATAATATTAATACTTACTGGAACACCACTATTTGTCGCATTATCATAATTCGCAGTTGAACACCCACCACTAAGCGATAAGCCGATTGCCCCATAACCACCTGGTGATCGCTCACTCGTAGCACCATAAGTATTACGGTTAACAATACGATACGTAATACGATGATAACCTGCACTTAGCGCAGCAGAAGTTGTTGCTGTCACACCACCGCTTACATAGCCATTTACACTTGTCACAGCTGTACCATCAACCATGATATAGGCACCATCATCCACACCAAGACCTGTATTGCCTACACAAAAGGTAACTGCTTGAGATGTTGGAATATATACTCCAGTCGTAAATTCCCACGCTCTGCGGTTATCACCAATATTTGGCGGACTAATTAAACTAAGCTGTACAGTAGCATTTGCATCTGAGGCCATCGTAGAAATAATTCGCTGAATCATTGCTGAAGCATTCGTACTTGATGCCGCATAAGTAGAATCATTCGTAGCATTATTACCTGAAACTAAATATCCACCAGTAGGGCTTGCTTGATTAGTTGGCCATGGAGCTAAAATTGACGTATTTTCATCAGCATACGTCCCAACTTTTACAGTACCACCTGTACCCTCATAACCCACCCAGAATGCACCATTCGCTCGATATTCATTTTGCGCATTCGTTCCCCAAACCTTATAGAGTGTTTCACCGACACCACTACCGGGGTTAAACTCATCACTTGAAACCTTGACAGTTGCTTGCTGTGCTGTTCCTAAAGACGATGCTGTAGTTGTACTATAATTAACAGATAATTGCTTTGTGGTCCCATTTGCAACACTTCCTAAAGGACATGTCCAATTATTACCACTCAATGAACACACTCCTCCACCAACAACACTTACAGAACTTACACTAACACCTGTTTGTGGTGCCGCAATATAAGTAGCTATTGCATTTGTTGCATTATTAGGACCTTCATTTCTAATATCAATCGTCTGAGTTCCAGTACGTTCTCGAACAATTGTAGGTAAATTAGGCGTAACACTAAAACGCGCCTCTAGAATGGTGGTATTAGCGGTTATAGGCGTTGGATCAACAATAATTGCATTTACGGAACTACTATTATTTGTAGTTGCTGCATCAGTTGATGTTGACTCAATGGTTGCTGTATTGGTAATCGTTCCAGCAGTTCTAGCTGATCCTTGAAGTGTAATTGTACATGTCGCTGTACTAGCACCACTAAATGTTCCGCTTAATGTATAACCACTAGTATCATTCCCTGATAAGACTGGTGAACATGTCGTACCTGCAACCGTTGTACTTGGTGTTCCAACAATAGCGACGCCCTTTAAACTCAAGGGAATGACATCAGAAAATGGCGCTAAATAAGCAGAACCGCCAATGGTTGCACCAGCAGACTGAGAATTAGTAATCAATAATTGATACTGCATAATTGAGTTAACAGGAACATTATTTAATTGGGTTTGTACAAAGGTTCCTGATGTCCCAACACGCTGACTTTTAACAATTGAAATATCACTATCAGCGTCCATGCTTGATACACCAAAGAAGAAAGCATCAGCTCCTGTTGCCCCCCAAGATGAAGCCCGACCATCCCCACGCACATAGATGTCAAATGTTAACTGCGTAATCCCCTTACCCTTAACATAAACACTTCCACTAGCACCACCACTCCCACTCGTTGCTCTAATTGTAGATGCGTTATTAACAATATTATTCCCACTTACAGTTAACTCTCGACTCCCTGCGAGACGACTCATTGTAACTGGAGTATTACTACTCGTTAGCGTAAATTCAGCACTAAAACCTAAACCAGTCGTTGTTTCCGCACCTAAAGCACTCGCTTGTAATATAGGGTTAGTAACTGCACGGTTAAAGTTAATTACTATCGTCCCCATTCTTATTCTAGTATTCGTTGCCGCATTTGTCGCATTTAGCCCTCGAGTAGTCATCTCCATAGCTACACCATGGTTTGTGGCAACAGTAATACCACCATTCGTACTCAAACAAGCTGTACCATTAGTACATCCTGTCGGTGCATTTTGTAGTGAGGCTGCAAACATATTATCAGCAGGACTACCATAACCATTCATAGGTTGTAAAATATTAACAGGCTGTACTACCGCATTTCCATCAGTATCCCCCCCCATAAATATATCTGGTCTAGTGAATGAGTTATTAGCTGGTGCATAAGGCGTACGGTTGTACACAGAATTCGTAATCGTATAGCTGACCGTCGTCGTTGGTGCATAAGCTTCACTTACGTTATCTGAGGGGTTATTCCTATTAAGTAAAAAGGTATGTGCTGTCGTATTTGCTCTTGGACCTTGTTGCCCTGTACCAGAACCAGAAAAAATCTCAATCGTTGGAGGTGCTGCAAAACTACTATTCGTGAATATCAAATAGCTAAATAACATCAATATCCAAGAAAAAATTTTATTCATGATTATCGTTGCTCGATGAATGTTCAACACGGCTTGTTTTTGTACTCTTGGTTTATTGTCCAACATAGCGCACCCCAAAATTAAATTCGTAACTTTGATTCGCCGCCACACTATTTAATGTTCCTGAAACTAAACCTGAATTACCCACAGTCGGAGCTGTCATAGCACTACAAGCAGTACAAACAGGTGATTGAGACAAAACAGTGTAAACAGGTGTCATATCTCTAAAGGTAAATGTCGTATTCAGGCTTGTCGCACTTGTATTTGTCAAAATCACTTTGTATAGCACGCATTGTCCCTGCCCATTTGCTTGCTTACCAATATTTAAATTATTTGTAGTGTATGACTCATCCGCTGTACCATTGCAATCAAAATCACGTGCTTGCAATTTACTCAGTTTTAATTGTGTTTGATTTACAACGGTTACATCTGTAATTGATACTAGAACTTGACCATTACCTGAATCCGTGAGGTTTACAACGGTATTATTTGCTTGGGCAATATTATTTGCCACCATGTTTTTAACTTCTAGTAGCAATTTTACCTGTTCATGTGCGGCAAGTTTTCCACTTGGTAAGTCAGCTAAACTTCTCATCACCAAATCACCCGCGTCAAATACACCATTTCCATTTACGTCATAGAAAAGCGTACTATTAAATGCATCCTGATCATCGCTCACAAGGAAACTATAATTTCCAGCAAGATCTGTATTGGTGTTGTTAGTTAAAATATGGCTATAAATTACAGTGCCTAATGGTGATACTTGTCCACGTGAATTAGGCATAAATTCTACATCTGGCACAGCATTCACACTTTGAATCGTAATCGCATTTTTAATCGTGTCTTGGCCTGGGTTACTACTATTATTACCACTCACAAAACTTGTCGAAATAGCACGGAAATAAATGGGTGTCGTTACACTCGTAGTAAGTTTATCAACCTCGACAACAGCACAAACCAACTGATTTTCACCATTATTTAGATAAAGTGTTTTACCAATCTCAGCACCCAAAACACTACAGTTTGAACCATTTGCAGACACATAGAAACGAACGCGATTCACACCAGCAGGTAAAGTTAAACTTGTAAAGTCACTACTTGCATTTGCATTCAATACATATTCAGCCCCAATGCCCGTATGACTTACTTTCAATGGGAAAATTGCCTGCCCACCTGCTGTTGGATTATTACTGGTTGATGTCGTTACCGTTTTCCATGCATTCCCTGCATTGTCTATATTTCCATTACCCAAACCATTATTTTCAGGGCTATTGGTTAAATCAACCAATCGAGCTGCTGTTGTTGCAAGTAAATTACCTTGATCTTTGATCAAACTTGTTTTGGTAATATCGCCTAATGACTGCGCTTGAGGAGAAACTTCAAATGTAGTATCTGTTGTAACCGCATAACTACTCGGTAAGCGGACTTTAACAATAATTGGTAAATTTGTACCAGATGTGATTAAGCCAGTATCTGGAATCCCATCAGCATTACTATCTAATAATGGTGTTACACCATCTGCACGATAGAACTCAATTTGACTACCCGCAGGAAAAGTACTACCCGTCAATGTCAGATTAAAAAGATCTGTACTATTACCTGTATTCCAAACATAGTTATTAAAAACCAACTCCCCACCTTGTAAAACAGGGGTCGCAATAATATTGCTGCTATTATTTACATCACTCACACTACCATTAATTTTAACAGCATAAATTGGAGCTAGGTTAAGTACAGCAATATTACTCACATCAGCAATTGTTGCAGTTGCTGTATTATTGTCATGGTCATATTGAAAATTAACAGTATTATTAATTTTCCCAGCCAGTGTTCTGTTAACTCCAACTTTAAACTCGATATAACCAACACTATTTGCTGCAATAGAACTTAATACAGCTGTTAGCGTATTTGATGTAACACTATAGTTAATTCCAACTGGATCATTACTACCTGTACTTGGATTAACAGTTGTGCCATTCCAGTTTTCTCCACTATTCAGTTGATATACCAAACTTGGATCAAGAATATCGGTTAAGGTTACTGAACCCGTAGCAATACTTCCAAGATTTTGATAATCCAAACGAACTGTTACAACATCTCCATTCGCAACAGTTGTTTGAGAGAACTTTTTACGAACAATAACAACCGATTGATTACTTACAGTTGCCGTATCTACATTGGTTTTTGTACCAGAGGCATTATTTAAAGAAGTAACATTGAGTGTTAACAGTCCACTTTGACTAACTGTTGCACCACTCGGTACATTCGCGGCTACAATGAGACCAACCGACTCACCTGCACTTAAAGAATAAGACGTAATTGCAGCACCATCCGGCACTCCATCATTATCCTTATCTAAAAATACGGATAGATTAGTAAAATCATAACTATCCCCCGTATTATTTGTCACCGCAAAGGTGTATTGATCTACCTCATTACCTGTATTATTTAAAGTATGATTAAAATAGACCGTTTGCCCTGCAACAACATTTTTTGTGCTATTTGCGGTTAAATTTACTGAGTAAACTGGCAAAATCGTCGTTTGAACCAAATTCGAACGACTCACTTGTACAACAGTCGATCCTTCTTCCGTATATTCACCAATCGCCATATTACTAATAATTTGGCGTGTCGGAACAGCAGCAAAACTTGATTGATACGCTACAAGTAAGGTAATAGCGAAAACCACCAAAGTAATGATTTTGATGCGGATATTTTTTAATGTATTCATTATATTCATCTCTGCTATCCGCCCAACTTAAGGTGTTACCTGAATAGAAAAATACAAAGCAGCCTGCTCCTGTGGTGCAAGTGCCCCAATATTTCCTGATATTTGATCGCCACTAACCGTTACAGAACCTTTACTTACTGATGGTGGCACTGCATTTCTCAGAATACTGTAAGCTGGTACAACATCATTAATCACAACATTCGCTGCTGGCGTTGAACCATCATTTTTAATTGTTAATCGATAAGTTACACATTGATTTGGCTTAATTGTCAATGGGTTACTCGCATAAGTTGCCGTAGTAACACTGATTAGCACACACATTTCATCTTTAGCTTGCTCTTTGGTTAAACGCAGCTGTGTAGGATCAACGGTTGTTAAATCTGTATTTTGAATTGCAGCTAAAGCTAAACCCTGAATAGTATTTGTTGCTGACACCACAATATTTGCAGCACTCGAAACACCATTTGTAGCCGTTAATGGTGATTGAACTTTTAGAAGTAGTTGCACTGAACTTTGTGGATTTAAACCACCTGTCACAAATAAATCATTCGCAATAGGATCAGTCGTATCTAATACACCATTATTATTCGCATCGTAATATAAGGTATAAATAAATCCATCATTTATATTTTGTGGTACAACACTTAGACTCACTTTTCCAGTTGTGTCCCCCTCGATGAATGTTCCCATATTTTTTAAAGTATGTAGATAAACAACCGTACCACCAACATTGATTCGCCCTTGTTGATCATTGGCTAAAGTTAATTGGCGAATAGCGATATCTACTTGATCTTTAATACTATCACCTTGCGCATTCATCGGTGATTTCATCGCAAACCAAATTGGTAAACTTGTCACACTTGTATTCGCTGGGACTGTCACTACAGCGCAATACGCTTTAGTTGCACCTGCAGCTAGATTTCCCGTACTGGTAATTTCACTTTGTAAAGATTGGCAAGTCGCATCACCATTATAAAACTTAACCACCCAATCGGTTGGTAATGTTGTACTGATACTATTCACATCAATATTGGCACTAGAGGCATACAAATTATAATTATTAGATACGGTACTGTTATTTCTAATTACTAAAGGAAAAACAACATTAGTTCCTTTTACACCATTTTTAATCAGCAATGCTTGCCCACCAGACCCAGCAACATTTCCAACACCCACACCTGAATTGTTACTGTTATACAAATCACTTTCACCCACAGCAACCGTATTCACCAATCTATCTCGAGTGCTATTTTTTATTGTTATGTCTGTAACGGAGGTAGCTGTAATATCGAAATCCATAGTACTTGTTGATGTACAATTAGATGGAAAATAAATACCTAGCTTAATTCTTTTTGAATTTCCAGAAGCCAACCCACCCGTATCCACAATACCATCACCATTTGTATCTGTGAGTAAAGTACGACCATCTGCATGATATAAACGAACAACTGCACAACTTGGAACGTTGCTTTTTAAGAAACTTAAATTATAAGTATCTGTTGCTTGTCCTGTGTTCCAAACATAATTATCAAATTGAATTTCTTTAGCAATTCCACCAAATGTATTATTTTGGGTCTGTAAATTATTCAACCCGCCATTTGGTTCACCATCATCATTTGCACTACTAGAACTATAGTTAAGTACAACACCTAAAGTTTGTTCTACATTAAAAATTACAGTATTTGTTAATGTATTCTTAATAACTGCATTTGAAGCATTATATTGTTGATAGTCCGCAGTGTTTGGAATTTTTTCAGCTGCATTTGGGTTTACAATAACTTTGAAACTTACAGTGCCTTTACTTAGAGCCGCTACACTTGCCAATTCGACATCGACTTGACCACTGTTTACTTTATATTTGATCGCAGCATTTGCACCTGCTTCTACATCATCTGCATCTGTTAAAGATCCAGAACCATTCCCCCAACTACCACTACCAGACTTATAGCTTACATCTGTCGCTAAAATATCTCGTAAAACCAATCGTGCTGCTGCGGTACCTGTATTTGTATAATTAAAGGTATAGGTAATTTCTGTACCTGTTTTCCCTGTACTTATACTTTGTGCTTTTGTAACTTGAATAACAGCATCATCAACAACTTTTGCAGTATCACTTAATGTCATAACAATAGCGTTATCATGCTGACTTGTCGCAGTTAAAGTAAAATTTGCAATATCATTGGCTGTAACATTTGTTGGGATACTTCCAACAACAACCAATGAAGCAAATTCACCAGCTTCTAATCGAAAGCTCGCACTTGCATTAAGTAAATTATTATTATCATCCGGCTCGCCGTTTTGATCCCGATCAATATAAACAGCGATGTTTTCTAAATTAAACTGGTCATTGGTCAACTGACTAAGACTTAATTTATAATCGTCAACGATATTCCCCGTGTTTGTTAAAACATGCGGGAAATTCACTTTACTACCAATAGTGCCAATATTTTGCTGGTTGCTTTGAAAATTTAAAGAGTAAATCGGCTGAACTGTTAAAATAACTGCGTTAGAGTTAATGACTTGAAGATTGCCTTGCTCATCATAAAAATCACCACTTGCAATATTCGTAATACTACTACCAGCTTTAGGTTGAGCAAATACAATAGAACTATGAAACCCAATAAATAAGCCAAATAAAGCGATAAATGAAGTTTTTGAGACAGCACTTTTCTTGAATCGGCTTATCATGTTTTACAACCCCCAAAAAAATGGAAAGATAATTTTTATTGACAAATTCTACGAATTTATTGACAATTTTCAAAAAGAATACTACAAAAATATCGACTTGAACACACAAATCCACATAAATGTGATTTTTTTTCTCAGCTTTACCAATTGGTAAAAAAACTCATTGACAATTATTGCCTCACACAAATAAACACATCGTAATTGAAAAAATTACATCTTTTTCTTATAAATTTTAAAGCATTTTTTAGAACATAATTTATATTAATATCAATGCATTATGGAAAAATACTTATCATAATTTCAATTTTCATCGGGAATACAAGACTAAATACACTACTATTTTCTAAATTGTCATATTTAATCAATCCTTTATGTTCAATAACAATTACCTGCACAACAGCTAAACCCAAGACTGTTCAATCAAGTTTAATGGAATATAACGTCCCTACATTTGCGTAGCGGATTACATTATCAATCAAGACCTGCTCTATACGACGACGATCGCAATATACTTGGAGTGATGGCAAGTTCAAGACGTTGAGCAGAAATATTTTAAAAATCTAAAGGCTCCCTATTATCCACAATACTATCTAAGATAACTTTAACTAGAAATCGGTATCCAATTTTTAAGTATTGAAACTTAAAAAGTAAAGTCTATAGATTAGTCGCCTAAGTCTCAGATTAGGGCTAACTTATTTAAGCACCAACATTTATAGTATTAAACTTTCAATGAGAAAATAACAGTTGATCTATCTATGTTCACACTCTCGATTACTCCAAGATTTTATGAAACTGATGCCTTTGGGCATATCAACAATACTGTAATCACAGGCTGGTTTGAGACTGCACGTGAGCCTATTTTTCGTATCTTTAATCCAAATATGGAAATTAAAAATCTTCCTTTAATTCTCGCTCGCGTTGAAGTCGACTTTGTTGCCCAAATCTATTACGGCGCAACGATTGAAATCAAGACATGGATTGAACGCATTGGAAATTCATCATTTGTTGTTGCACATGAAGCTTGGCAAAATGACCACTGTGTTGCTCGTGGCAAAGCTATTCAAGTATATTTTGATTTCAGCACACAAAAATCAAGCTCGATACCAGATCAATTCCGCGTACAGTTACAGCAGTACTTGGTTGCACAATAAGCTCAATATTCTAGCAACTGCAAATGAAGTCTTTATCTACGGTTGCTTAGATTTACTCAGTCAAATTTTCGAGAGAACTAGAGATTAGTACAAATGTACAAAGCATAAATGACCTAAAACCACGATACTAAAATCAAGTTATTGATCTATCTTTTCATTTTCTTTGCTGAGGAATATATTTTCGAACATGTTTTGGTAATAACGTGCAAATAACCAAATCATAAATTTTTACGATTATTCTGTATATAAAACAAAGCTATCACCACGACAAAAACTGGCTAAGGTTAAATTTAATTGCTTTGCCATTTCAATCGCCATACTGGTCGGCGCAGAGATCGTTGCTAGTAGACCAATATTGTATTGCGCACATTTACGAATCAGTTCATAACTTGCTCGACTGGTCATCACCACAAAACCATCAGCAACATTCAATTTTTGTTCAGCCAAATAGCCCAATAATTTATCCAAGGCATTATGACGTCCAACATCTTCAAACAAAGCCACGATTTGCCCTTTCACCACCCACGCCGCAGCATGCGCACCACCTGTTAACTCACTGATTTTTTGTCTGACTTTGAGTTGAGCAATCGCACTCGGAATTTGATTTAGCCAGATCGAAGAGACGCTTGTATTGACGATAGGTAAATTCACATAGAGTTGTTTTAGGCTTTCCACACCACATAAACCACAGCCTGTTCGCCCAACCATTATTCGCCGATGCTCTTTTAATGCCATAAATGCACGAGATGAGACCGTCATATCCACTTGAATACCGAGTTCAGTCTGACTAATTTCTAGCGAATATAATTCATTTAAACTATGTAGAATCCCTTCAGACAGACTAAAGCCTTTGGCAAATACTTCGAGGTCTGAAGGCGTTACCATCATAACTGCATGTGAAATCCCGTTATAGATCAATGCAACAGGATATTCCTGAACAATATAGTCCATCTCATTTTCTGAAATATCCCGATGAAAACGATGCACTTGCACCGTTTCATAGCCTCGAATTTTTGTATCCACACTTTACCTCGTTCGCATTGCCTAATCGAACATTGAATTTCGAAAGGCTATGTACTACTCACCCGTTGATTGGCATGTTCAGGATCGACTGCAACCGCAAGATTAAAGTGTTCAGGTGCTTGCCCTGCATGCAGAATCACAGGAACACTTTTTGATGCTGGGATTTTGGCATATTTGTCATGACTACCTAAGGCAACCAATGGATTAGTTTCAGGATAATAAGCTGCCAAACTGCCTTTCGGAATGTTATAAGGGACGATACGGAAACTGTGTACAATCCGTTTAACACCATCCGAGAACACACTTTCAATATCAACCCATTGATCCGCTTCAAACCCTGCGTCATCAATATCTGCTTGGTTCATAAACAGGACACGGCGTTGCCCGAATACACCACGGTAGCGATCATCCAAACCATATAAAGTGGTGTTGTATTGGTCATGCGAGCGTGTAGTCATCAAGGTATATACCTGCTGCTCAGTATATGCTGCTGCGTATTGATTTTCTTTATCTTGGTAGACCTCTGCCAACGGTGTAATCAAAAACTGAGCTTTGCCACTTGGCGTATTCCACACATGTTGATTGGCTGGATGCTCTAAATGGAAACCACCTGATTGATAAACACGTTGATTAAAGTCATGAAATTCATCAAAAACATCAGCAATTGAGTCACGGATACGATCATAGTTTTCGATATACCAACGCCATTTCACTTGGCTCTCTGGCAAAGCAGCTTCTGCCATACGCGCCACAATATCGGGTTCGGACAAAATATTGTCTGAAATTGGTGGATTACGCCCTGCTGAAAGATGAACATTACTCATCGAATCTTCAACTGAAATCGCTTGCGCACCATGCATCTGCATATCAACTTCAGTACGCCCCAAACAAGGTAGCATCAAAGCATCTTGACCACAGACCAAATGGCTACGATTCAATTTCGTGGTAATATGTACCGTCAAATCACAACGGCGTAACCCTTCTTGGGTATATGGGGTATCAGGCGTTGCGACTGCAAAATTTCCTCCTAGACCAATAAAAACTTTTACCTCTCGTTCATACATGGCTTTAATGGTATCGACCACACCAAATCCATGTTTACGTGGCGATTTAATCCCAAATACCCGATCAATACTATCCAGTAGTTTATCACTTGGGTGTTCGTTAATACCCATAGTTCGGTCGCCTTGTACATTACTATGACCACGTACTGGACATAGACCTGCACCCGGACGACCAATATGCCCACGTGATAACATCAAGTTAGCCAACATATGAATATTGGCAGTCCCATGACGATGTTGGGTAATGCCCATGCCCCAACAGAAAATTGCCTTTTTGGCATCAAGGAACATTTGTGCAATTGATTCTAAATGTTCTGCTGACAGCCCCGTATATTGATGAATTTCCGCCCAATCTGTTCGATCAATTTCAGATAGCATTTCCTCGAAACCAATCGTATTCATTTCAATGAAGCTACGATCAAAAACGCTTGGTTTCCCTTTCGCAAGTGCCTTTTTATCCCATTCTGATAAATGCTTTAGTACCCCAAAAAGTAACGCATAATCCCCACCAATTTTAGGCTGGAAATAATAACGACTAATTGGCGTACTACTATTGGTCATCATTTCCAATGCGGCTTGTGGATCTTGGAAACGCTCTAAGCCACGTTCTTTAATTGGATTTATCGCAACAATATTTCCCCCTCGTCTAGAGACTTCTCTGAGCGTCGCCAACATACGTGGATGATTGGTACCTGGATTATGCCCAAAGCTGAAGATGGCATCCGCTTGATCAAAATCCTCTAAAATAACGGTTCCTTTGCCCAAACCAATTGCTTCTTTCAAGCCAACACTCGTGGTTTCATGGCACATATTGGAACAATCTGGGAAATTGTTGGTTCCAAAACTTCGTACAAAAAGTTGGTAGAGAAATGCAGCCTCATTACTGGCACGACCTGAGGTATAAAATGCCGCTTGATCTGGATGATCGAGTGCTTGTAAATGTTTAGCAATCAACTGAAAAGCTTCATCCCAAGAAATCGGTACATATTTATCTGACACAGGGTCATAACGCATCGGGTCAGTTAAACGCCCTAAATCTTCTAGATAAAAATCGCTCTGTTCCGACAACCAGCTCACCGTATGTTGTGCAAAAAATTCAGGTGTTACAGTTTTACTGGTTGCTTCAAATGCCACCGCTTTGGCACCGTTTTCACAAAAGTTAAAGGCATGTGTATCTTTTTTCTCAGGCCATGCACAGCCTGGACAGTCAAAACCTGTCGGTTGATTAATATTGAGTAAAGTAATTGAGCCTTTTTTTAAGATGTCTTGGCGCTTGAGATTCCGTGCAACACTCAGTAATGCTCCCCATCCTCCTGCGGGTTGGGTATAAGCTTCGATTCTGGCATAACCTGTATTTTCTTGTTTAAACTTACTTTGTTCTGAATTGTCCATTTAATTGCCTACATCATTGCGCTATTTTGGTTTCAAGCTCAGATAGGATTAACATGAATTCTTTTTCTTTTCTATTTTTGATTTGTCTAATTCTAATCTAAGCGTTAAAAAACATACTGGTAGGATGCTCTGATCACCAGTAAGAGATAGCTGTGCCATGTTGTTTTAAAAACCACTTATTATTTATGAGTCGTTGTGGCTGGCTGAACTTGTGAGGTATTTTGCTTCTGTTGTGATGGCATATAATCAGGCTGATGAGATACGGCAAGGAAGAAGAAACCTAAAAATAAGCAGCCTAATAAAATACTAATTCCAACGGCAAGATACGGAAATTTTGAGTGCTGTTGAGACATGCTGTCTCCTCCTATTTTAAATATGAAAACTCAATACATTCATCTCTATATGGTGGACAAAACCTTATAGCTCGCGCCATTTTGAAGGCGAGTTTGCATGTATTCGGCATAGACCGATAACTTCTCAAAAATATGTTCTGAATAAAACATATCTTCAATTAGATGCGCCGCTTGCACTTGGCTAAATTGACCAATTTGTGCAATAAGTTTGGCATTGAGATTCGAAAACAAAGTACAGATCGTTTTATGTAATTCATCTTTGTTTTTAAATAACAATTTTCTAGTATTCAGCAATTCATCATGAACCATTTGCGGTGCTGTATCGGCATGAATCACATCAATTTTAATTTCAAAATAATCTTGCAGAATTTGCAATTGTTCTGCATTTATCAACAAATGCGTAATTAAAAAGAGATGGGTAACATCTGTACGACAGAGTGCTTTAACAAGACTCCGAAAAAGAAAATCTTCCTCACTTTTCGGATAATCTACGAGATCAACATAAAGCTTTAGACTATGCAGTACCTGTTCAATTTTGAAATTGACACTTTTTTCTGCCTGAAAATAGGGATTCAAAATCGACAATACCGACGGCACGACAGGCGTTGTATAAATCACCGACTGATTTAAATTGGCAATAATAAATGGCGCAAATAAATACCCTAGATTATTATCATTTTCGCCAATCGGAGACTGTGCAATATAAGCAACACGATCTTTGGAAAAATCTCTTAAAACCTTGCCTCTTAATAAAGTCGCTTCCAGATTGACATATTCAAGACGTAGTTGTTCCTGTACCGATTGCGATGGCTCTCTGTCTTGAAACAGATGCGTCATCGCATTAAGTTCTTTGGTTACAAACATTGTCATATGCCATCCAGTCAAAATCATGCTGTTCAAAACTATTTACAAGTGTTTTGATTCAGAACACTTGCTTGATGCTGTTATTTTGGATGAGGTATAGACAGCTGAATAGCTACAGAGTTTGGCTAAAAACATATAACAGATCATTTCATTCCCATTCATCTGTTATAAAAAAACAAGAAGAAATTGTATCTACTTATATACAAAATAAAATTCGATCATGGATCCTGCTTAGATAGTTTTTAGATCAGATGTGGATAAAGCTCACCATTCTATTTATTTTCAATTATTTAAGTCTATTTTTTCACATTTTCCTAGCGACTGCTTTTGCTCGTCTGTTATAGGAGAGGATATATGGATCTTGGTCTCACTGCTTTAGAATTAGCTCGAATACAGTTTGCATTTACTGTTTCATTTCACATTATCTTTCCCGCTACCTCAATCGGCTTAGCCTGTTTCCTCGCTCTGCTAGAATGGAAATGGCTGCGTTCTCAAAATCCCATTTATAAAGATCTGTTCAAATTCTGGATCAAAATCTTTGCGGTTGCCTTTGGAATGGGTGTCGTGTCTGGCGTGGTGATGAGTTACCAGTTTGGTACGAACTGGAGCGAATTTTCCCGCGTTGCAGGAAGTGTTACAGGCCCATTACTCACCTATGAAGTTTTAAGTGCATTCTTTTTAGAAGCAGGTTTCCTCGGCATCATGCTCTTTGGTTGGGGACGGGTCAGCCCCAAAGCGCATTTTTCTGCTACCCTCATGGTTGCAATCGGCACCTGTATTTCCATGTTCTGGATTCTATCCTCCAACAGTTGGATGCAAACACCGCAAGGCTTTAGCATAGAAAATGGCATTATCATCCCAACCGATTGGTGGGCGATCGTGTTTAATCCCTCCTTCCCTTATCGCTTTGCACATATGGCAGTTGCCGCATTTTTAGTCTCATCTTTATTGGTGGTTGGTACTGCGGCATGGCATCTGATTCAAGGTCGCCGTGATGAACTGATCAAAAAATCATTTTCAATGGGACTTTGGATGGTACTAGTCACCTCGTGTTTGCAAGTGGTAATTGGCGATCATCACGGTTTGAATACCTTAAAACATCAACCTGCAAAATTAGCAGCGATCGAAGGTCACTGGGAAACCAATCAAAATGAAGCAATGCCACTCCTGCTGTTCGCCATTCCGAACATGGATAAAGAAGAAAATCTCTATGAAGTCGGAATTCCTCATCTTGGCAGTTTGATTCTGACTCATTCACTGAATGGCAAAGTCACAGGTTTAAAAGACTTTGCGCCTGAAGACCGCCCAAATGCCACTATTGTGTTTTGGAGTTTCCGTGTCATGGTTGGGCTTGGCATGTTAATGGTGTTGCTCTCTTTCTTTGCTTTATGGCTGCGTAAAAAAGGCAAGCTTTATGGTTCATCTTGGTTTCATAAATTCGCTTTTGTCATGGGACCTACAGGTTATATCGCCTTACTGGCGGGATGGGTGACAACTGAAGTTGGCCGTCAACCTTGGGTAATTTATGGGGTGATGCGCACCAAAGATGGTTTGTCGCATACAGTGAGCGCCGATCAGGTCGGAATCAGCTTAATTATCTTCGTACTGGTCTATACCATCGTGTTTGGTAGCGGCATTTACTATATGTTGAAGCTATTGAAAAAAGGTCCTGAATTTATCGAAGCGATTGATCTAGAACCCGCAGGTCATGGGCATTTCAAAACCCCGATGCGTCCTTTAAGTGCAGTCGATGAAAGCATTGATCAATTGGCCTCAAACAAGGAGAACCACAATGATTGATTTATCTCTGATTTGGGTCGGCATTATCGGTCTTGGTGTATTGATCTATGTCATTCTGGATGGCTTTGATCTCGGGATCGGGATTTTGTTCCCCTTCATCAAAAGCCGAGAAGAACGTGATGTGATGATGAATACCGTGGCACCCGTGTGGGATGGCAATGAAACATGGATGGTACTCGGCGGCGCAGGGTTATTTGCAGCCTTTCCATTGGTCTATTCAACCGTACTGTCTGCGCTATATATGCCGATTATCCTGATGGTGACTGCATTGATTTTCCGTGGGGTTGCCTTTGAATTTCGTTTTAAGGCGAATCGTACCAAATACCTATGGGATCAAGCCTTTATCTGGGGCTCAATTCTGTCTAGCTTCCTGCAAGGCGTGATTTTAGGTGCTTATATTCAGGGTATCCAAACCACTCATGGTATTTTCTCCGGTTCAGGCTTGGACTGGCTCACGCCTTTCGCACTTTTTACAGGTTTAGGTGTCGTTGCCATGTACGCAGCACTGGGATGTGGTTGGTTGATTATGAAAACAGACCATGAACTACAAGATCAAATGTATGGGCTGATGCCTAAATTGATCATTGTTTTATTTGTGGTCTTTGCGGGTGTCAGTTTATACACGCCGCTCACTCATCCTGAAATTGCAGCACGTTGGTTTGCTTTGCCAAATCTGCTGTACTTTAGCCCTGTGCCCATCTTAATACTGCTATTTACATTCCTGATTTTAAAAGCTTGTAAACAACGTCAGGACTTTAAACCCTTTATCTATACTTTAGCTTTGGTGTTTTTAGCCTTTACAGGTTTTGTGATCAGCCTTTGGCCAAATATTATTCCACCATCAGTTACGATTTGGGAAGCGGCAGCACCCTACTCAAGTCAAAAGTTTGCCCTTATTGGTGCTGTGATTTTAATTCCTGTGATTATTGCCTACACCATCCTCTCATATTGGGTGTTTAGAGATAAGGTGCGTATTGGTGATGCAGGTTATCACTAGGAGCTTGACATGAAAATAAAATCGCTGCATTTAAATCAAACCCAATGGTTTATAATCTTATGGTTGGTTGGTTTTTTTGCACTCGCCATCATTGTAGGTCTATTTAGATTACTCTTGATGTTTGCCTATTAAAAAATGGGTGGAATAGCTTTTAGATGAGGGCTATTCCATCAATACGGATTTACTTTATTTTATGTATAAATCAGAACAATTAGCACATAACTTGAAACTTCTTATTGAAAATGGTTCTTGGCAGCCACACACCAAGTTACCCTCTTTACGTGAGCAAGTACAACGATCAGGTTTCAGTCTGATTACCGTGATGAATGCTTACCAAGAACTGGAAGCACAAGGGCTGATTTATTCAAAAGAAAAGTCAGGCTATTTTGTGGCTGAGCAAAATCATATTCAGATTCCGCAAGCCTATTCAGTGGTGTCTTTAAATCCGAAAATTGAAATTAACTCACTCGTTTTTAAATATCTCAAGTCGATTCAATCTTCCAAAGTCAGCCCATTAGGTTCTGCCTTTCCAGACAGTCAGTTACTGTATCCCCCAAAACTGATTCAAATCATGGGACAACTTTCTCGCAATCGACATAGTTATGACCAAACTTCAAATTTACCTCCTGGCAATTTAGCGTTAAGAAAACTGATTGCGCAACGCTATTGTATGCAAGGCATTCCAACCGATGCGGATGACATTGTCATTACATCAGGTGGGCTAGAAGCATTAAATCTTTCACTACAAGCCATTACCCAACCCGGCGATTATATTTTATTGCAGCAAACGATTTTTTATGGCGCTTGGCAGGCTGCTGAACGTTTAGGTTTAAAAGTTATCACCATCCCAGAACATCCACAGCATGGCTTTGATATCGAGGCTTTTGAACAAGTCATCAAAAATTATCCAATTAAAGTCTGTTGGTTTATGCTGAATGCACATAACCCAATTGGCTTTACTGTCAGCGATGACATCAAATATAAAATCGCTAAATTGTTGCATGAACACCAAATTCATTTAATCGAAGATGATGTTTATGAAGAAATGTTTTATGGCAGCCAAAAACCATTGCCAATGAAGTATTTTGACCAACAAAATTTGGTCTTGCACTGCTCTTCTTTTTCTAAAACCTTAGGCTCGAGTTTCCGTATGGGCTGGGTCTATGCTGGTAAATTCTCTGAACATATTCAACATTTACAATTGATGAGTACTATCTCTGCCAATGCCTTGATCCAAAATGCATTGGTGGAGTTTCTTTCCCATCATCATTATGAAAAGCATTTAAGAACTCTACGGCGCGCCTTAGAAAAGAATAAAAAGCAATTCTTTCAATATCTCAAACAACACCTACCGCAAGACTGTAAGGTGTATAATTATCCAAGCGGTTATTTTCTATGGATTCAACTTCCAGACAAAGTCAGCAGTATGCAAGTCTATGAACAGCTGATTCAACAACAGGTGGGCGTTGCGCCAAGTCCCTTGTTTAATGTGTTGCCCTCACATCAACATTTTATTCGTATGAATTGCTCTTTTGAATGGACAGAACAGATTCAGCATTCGCTAGAGTTATTCATCACGACGATTCAACATCAAATACCAAATTAATTCAGCTTGGATAGATTATTCTTGCGATACTGACTCGGTGTTTCCCCAAACGTCTTTTTAAAGGCACGAATAAAATTGGTGGCTTCTTCATACCCCACCAAGCTAGCAATATCCTGAATACTATATTGCTGTTGTTGCAGTAATTTCTTGGCTTGATTAAAACGAACCTCAGCCAAGATTTGCAAAAACGTAGTACCCTGTGCTTGCAAATGCCGCTTAATAGTTCGTTCTGACATATTTAAACGTTGCGCAATCAATGGAAGTGAGGGATAACCGTGACTAGAATGATATAACAACTCGGAACGAATACTTTTTTGTAAGTCCCGTGTACTTTCTTTTACGAGTTTAAGCTTGTCATTTTCACAATACAAAATAGCCTGCTGGAACGCGACTTGATCTGCATTCGAATTCTTACAATGTAAATATTTTTTAGAAAATCGAAAACCATTACGTGGTTGATTAAAATGAATCTTTATCTGGGATAAATCAATTTTTTCATAATTCTGAGCATCTGCCCAATCCACAAACACCTCACAACTTTCTGCAATTTTCTCAGAAAATAAAGTGAGAAAATGAATTGCTCCAAATAATAAACTCTCGATCAGAAAATGCCTTAACTGATCAGATTGTTCTGCATCACCTAATTTCACTGGGTGAACATCATCTAGATAAACATAGATAAACGTTTCATCAATATGCCATTCAGGGGTAAAATTTTGGATTCGGGTACAAAAATACTGCTGACAAAGACTTAACGCGGTTTCAACATCCGCACAACTCAGAAATGCAAACCCTAAAGCCCCATGCGAAGTGGGACGTAACCTAAACCCATATTCAATCCCGAGACGCGGATTCCTCGTCAATCGTAACGCATTTACCACCAATTTTGACCATTGATGCGCACTCATCTTGGCATCGGCTTGTTTCATGTCAGTCAAGATCAGACCTGTTCCATGCAAAACGACGTGTGCATCAATACCATATTCATAGACGATTTCTAATAATACATGGGCATAAGAAACAGAAATGGTTTCTTGAAACAATCCAAAAGGATCTCGCATGACACATCCTATGTCCTAAAATGATCATTAATATGGCATAGTCTCCCCTGTTGAGCGAGCATTTTCTTCGAAATAATAACCTCAAGATTGATGACTAAAACAATGAGGAATTGCTGAAATGGCAACCATGACACTCGATAAACAGCAATCGACCTATGTGCTGAGTTTGACGAATGGCAATCAGGAAAATGCTTTAAATAAAGCGGTATTAGAAGAATATTTTGCTATTTTTGATGAAATTGAAAGTGATAAAAATAATGCCTGTTTAATTATTCGAAGTGAGCATCCTAAAACCTTCTGTAATGGCTTAGACCTTGCTTGGTTAATGCAACAATCGTTGGAAGATAAAAAAGCCTTTACCCTGCAACTTGAAAATATGTTGCTCCGTTTAGCACTACTCAACTTACCTGTAGTTGCTGAAATAGGTGGTAATGCTTATGCAGGTGGTGCAATTCTTGCGTCTGCTTGTGACTTCAGATTTATGCGATCAGATCGAGGACGTTTTTGCTTTCCAGAAGTCCATCTAGGCATTCCTTTTACAGATACCATTGCTGAAATTGTACAACTACTTCCCAATCAACATGCAATTTGGGAAATGTCTTTGACAGGCAAAACCATGACAGGCACTCAATGTCTACAATCCCAAGTCGTTCACCAAATTGAACCAATTGAATCATTAAGTCATGAAGTGTTCAAATTTGCAGAAGATATGGCACAAAAGCACCGCCTCACCTATGCCGTGATCAAACGTCAGCTCCGCCATCGAATTGTAGAGATTGCCAAGCAACGCCAACTATATGATCCTGAAAAATTTGCACACCCTTTCATGATCTAGTTCACCTTTTACAACAACTCAAATCTAGGACATCTCAATGAATAATATGCAAGGAAGAACTGTTTTTATCACTGGCGGCAGTCGAGGTATTGGCAGAGCGATTGCGTTAAAAGCAGCTCAGGCAGGTGCTAATGTCGTGATTGCAGCAAAAACCGAAGTCGAGACAACTAAATTAACAGGTACAATTTATAGTGTGGCTGAAGAAATTGAAGCTGCTGGCGGCAAAGCATTGCCACTATTACTTGATGTTAGAGATGAGCAGCAAATCCATACAGCTATTCAGCAAGCCGCCAAAGCCTTTGGTGGAATTGATGTGTTGATTAATAACGCAGGTGCAATTGCACTGATGGGTGTGGAATCCACCTCGTTAAAACAATATGACCTGATCCAAACCATTAACCATCGTGCCACTTTCATTTGTGCCCAAGCTGCATTGCCCTTTTTAAAGCAATCTGAAAATCCGCATATTTTGAGTTTATCGCCACCTGTAAATATGTCACCGAAATGGCTCGGGATGCTTTCACCTTATGCTTTATCTAAATACGGTATGACGATTTTGACTTTGGGCATGGCGGAAGAATTTCGCCAATATGGTATTTCATGTAATACCCTTTGGCCTGAAACTTATATCGCAACCGCAGCCGTGTCTAAGAATCTAGGCGAAGAAAATACCTTACATGTAAGTCGTAAACCAGAGATCATGGCTGATGCCGCTTTTGCGATTTACAGCACGGCTAGAGGTGAACTTACAGGACAAAGCCTGACCGATGAACAAGCGTTGTCTCGTATTGGTATCACTGACTTTTCTCAATATGCCTGTGTCGCTGGAAATACCAATCTACAGAAAGATTTCTTTTTGGATTAACACTCGCATTTTTAAACATTCAACTGCTATAAATGCTTAAAGCAAACCTGCGATCAATAAATAATCGCAGGTTTGTTTATAAAAACAGTCAAATGACTCAATTCAAACTATATGCAATCACGTAGTCACCATGATCAGGTGATTGACGAGCACCACCCGCCGTAATCATCACATACTGTTTGCCCGTTTTTGGAGAAACATAACTGATCGGTGTTGCTTGACTACCAACAGGTAAACGTGATTTCCATAACTCTTTACCCGTTGAAGAATCTAATGCACGTAAATAATAGTCTTGTGTTGCTGCAAAGAAGACTAAACCGCCTTGCGTCGCCATTGGTCCACCAATCGTAGGCATACCAATCGGTGCTTTCAATCCCATTTTGATTCCCAGTGGGCCAGTATCTTCTACTGTTCCCATTGGCACTTGCCATGCAATTTGACGTGTTTTCATATCAATTGCGGTCATCGTACCATAAGGCGGTTTTTGACATGGGATATTCAATTTCGACCAGAAACGATTCTTGTCCACTTTATATGGCGTACCTTTCATTGGCACAGCCCCCATACCCGTATTCACCTTTTCACCGCCATTTGCTTCTCGCGCAAGATCTTCTGGTGTTTGCTCAACCAATTTAATCCATAAGCCCAAACGCATATCATTGACAAACATGTATTGATGACTCGGATCAAACGCAATGCTGCCCCAGTTCATCCCACCTAAAGAGCCAGGGAAGCTGAGTGAAACATCTTTACCTGGTGCAGTAAATAAACCTTCGTAACGCATTGATTTGAAGTTGATACGACACATCAATTGATCAAATGGCGTTGCACCCCACATATCCGATTCAGTCAATGTTTGGTTGCCAATTTGCGGCATTTCAACCGAACGAGGTTGTGTCGGACTGTATTGTTCACCTTTGATATCGGCAGGTTTTACGGGTTGTTCCATCACTTTTGTCAGTGGTTGTCCCGTCAAACGATCCAATACAAAGAATTGACCTGATTTCGTTCCAATCACCACCGCGGGCTTATTTGTTCCATCCTGCATTGGGAAATTAACCAAGCTCGGTTGCATTGGTAAATCGAAATCCCATAAATCATTATGAACAGTTTGATACACCCACTTTTCTTTACCTGTGGTCGCATCTAAAGCCAAAACAGATGAATTGTACTTGTGATCAAGTGGTTGACGATTACCACCCCACACATCGACAGATGAACTTCCCATCGGTAAAAAGACTGTGTTCATTTGCGGATCATAAGACATGGCTGCCCATGAATTCGCAGAACTACGCTTATAGGTTTCACCGTCTTTAAGTACATAGTTTGGATCAGGATTACGTGGATCAAATGCCCAACGTAATTCACCTGTAATGACATCGTATGCACGAATCACACCACCGGGCATATCTGCGGCGAAGTTATCGGCAATACGGCTACCCACCACAAGCACTGAACCTGCTACCGTTGGTGCAGAAGTTACTTCAAAACGTGGAGCTTTAGTTCCCTCACCTAAACCTTTCAGCAAATCAACTGTGCCATCTACTCCAAAATCTTTACAACGCTCACCCGTATCCGCATTCACTGCAATTAGACGACCATCAGGGGTATTGGTATAAACACGGCGTAAACAAGAGGTGTTATTTGCAACAGCTTTGACTGGAGTTGCGCCGACTAAGGTGGGTTGTTGCAATACTTGAGTTGAGTCAAAGTATGCAACGCCACGGCAACGCTCCCACGCATCAGCTTTAGAATTGACTTCGGCTTTCCAAAGTTGCTTACCTGAGTCTGCCTCTAAAGCTAAAATATTATTATGGGGTGTACATAAGAACAGCTTATTACCGATTTGCAATGGGGTCATTTGATCTTCTGCACCATTGCCCGTACCTGTGGTGAAATCACCTGTACGGAAGCGCCAAACCTCTTTCAACTGATGTACATTATCACGGGTAATTTGGTCTAATGCAGCAAAACGACTGCCTCCCGAATCTTGACCATAATGTTGCCAATTGGTTTGTTTCATGTCTGTTTTAACTGGAACCAATGGCAAACGCTCACCTGAAGCTGCAACCGTTGGGTGTGGAATAAACATTTGATAGAAACCAATGATCATACCCAATACAGTTAACCCACCCACAGCATAAGCCGGTAAAGCAGCCGTCGGTTGATATTGATAACGGCGAATTGATGGCAAGCTAAACATCAAGGCTGCAAACAAGCCTGCTGGAAACATGAGTCTTGAGAATAGTGGCCAAAATTCCCAGCCAGCATCAACCAATGCCCAAATCACCGTTCCTGCAAAAACCAGACTGAATAACCAGACACCCAATACCTTTTTCTTAAAAATATAAAGTGCAGACACCAATGTTAATAGGCCAGAGATCACGAAATACCATGATCCCCCTAGCGTGACCAGCTTTGCTCCACCGACAGTAAAAAATAAACCTGTTAGCAACAAAGCCAAGCCTAAAATAAAACACCATATTTTCAGTATGATATGTGAGTTTGTAGATTCAGACATACGTCATACTCCTATATTAGAAATTCACGCGCATACTTAAACCCGCAACCCACGCATCATCGACTTCTTTTACACCCGCAGGCTGATGAATATATTGTAGGTTTGGTCTGAGCATGACCGCAGGTGACCATTGATAGGTATAGTTCAACTCGACATTCAGCTCATCACGTTGTACAGGAACATAATTTGCCGCAAGCGCATCATATTCGTCATAACCACGGCTGTTGTTGATTGCAATCTGACGATCGGTATAACGATCATTCACTAAATAATTTGCCACACCAAAACCAATTGAATCGTTTGGACGACTATCAAATGGTCCTTTGTACCAAAGTGCGAGTTGTTGTGTGCTTTGTACGGCTGTGGTGGCTTTATCATTCACCACGGCATTAAAGCTGATATATAAACCACGTTTAGGATTTTCACCTTGTTGGGTGAGTTGTTGCTGTGCATTCAACCAAAAACTATGTTTGCTATCATGAACTTTACCGACAGTGGCTATATCATTGGCTTCAGCAGTCGAATACAACGCACCTAGCTTATATTCACCAGCTAATCCATTGAACGCTGCCAACTTAGGTCGCCAAGCCAGTTCCACGGGAATAGTTGCCCCTTTGACATTGTCCATATCCAAGTTAAAACCATCACTTTTTCCAGTTTTAACGTTATCTGGATTCACCTCGTAGACACCGACACCCAATGTCCATTCAGGCGCAAATTGGTATTTAAGATTGGTGCCCCACAGCCCGACAGGCAGGTTGTACCAAATTGAACCAATCGATTTTCCAAGCTGCCCACCGCATAACAACAAGTTTTGAAACTCACATTGTGAACTATTAAAGTCATCCGACATGCCCATACGACCAATTTTGAATTGCACCGTATTGTCAGCAGAACCCTTTTTGACCCATGCCTGTGTTAAACGCCAAATTTTGCCTCGCCCATAAATCTCTTGTGTGTTGCCTAAAGCACTAGAGCGTGGATCTTTAATTCGCTCTAGTGTTAAAGAATTACCATCGCGCTTGGTAATTAAAATATTGGCTGTAGTATTTTCCCAACCTGCAATTTTGCCTAAATCAAAATTTGCGCCTAGGGCAAGTTGAGCTGCATTTTCAAAACTATTATTGTCGTTATAACCACCATCCAAATTGGTTGCTGATTGACTCATAATCGCTGCGGTAAATTTATAACCTTCTTTTTCCAATTGCTGACGCTGCCCGTTCCAATCTCCGAGTAGCCATTGACGATCTTGCGACCAAGGCTGATCGGCAAAACTGCTTTGTGCTGTACAAATGGCAATTGCCAAACAACTCATTTTGACCAATAAAGAACTTGAATTCATGTCAAAGCCTCCATGCTTTTATTTAAATTTTACGGCTGAACTGAGTTCAGAGGTCGCACCTAAATGATCAGTAACATTCGCAGTCACCGCCGCCACTTTTGTTGTTGGCTTCCATGATGCAATCGCAATGCCTTCTGCATTGGTCACAGCAACAACCGAACCTAAATACAATTCAGCTTCATTTGAATTTGCTGATGAGTTTCCAAAGAATTCAAATTGATAGCGTTGATTCGGTTGCCCTTTAATTTGCGCGACAACGTGTCCTTTAGATAAAGTTAATTTTGGTGCTTGTATGCCCTGATTCGGTTGTGCATTACAGCCTTGCTCATTCGGTTGTTGGCAAGTTTTTTGTAGTTTGACTGGATCAATCTTGACACCGTGTCCACGAGAACCCACAAAATGTGCGTGTTCCAAACCTGGAATATCAAAAATAATCGCACCTACACGTTGACTTGGAACACAACTGCCACCTGCTTCACAACGTTTAATGTCTTTGCCGTTATTCCAAATTTGGTTTTTGGTCAATGTGATGTGTGCATTGGCATCTTTTTCTGAACGAATGGCAATCCCGACTCGATTACCATGCACTTTATTGCTATCAAAGATATTGCCATCACCCGTTAAATTAAAACCATTCGAGTTATTGGTCAGTTCGTTATAAGCGATATAGTTACGTTTGCCCCAGTTGATCTGTAAACCATCTGAATAATTTTCAAATTTGTTACCGACCACAGCATTGTCATTCCCCCATAGGATTTCAATGCCTTGTGATGGTTCTGGATTTGCGGAAGTTGAAATAAAATGGTTGTTCGCAACGAGATTAAATGCAGCACCACGTGTTAGCTCTAAACCATCCCCATTGTCTTGGAAATAATTATCCAATACTTTGTTATTATTGGTGGTCGTTGCGGTTGGATTACCTTTGCCATCATCCCCCGTCAACATTACACCTGCACCACCATAGTTGTGCATAATACGGTTATGTTGAATTAAGTTATTGCTGGCACGGTTCATCAAGATACCGATACAGAAATGACGAATTTCTAAACCTTGAATCGTGACACCATTAATGTCACGTAACACGATACTCGGTAAAGTTGTGGTACGCACGTTGGTTCCAAACTGTCCCTCTACTGCTCCCGGACAAGCTTCAACTCCTGTACCTTTAATATAATTTGAACCATCTACTGCAATAAATTCACCTGTTTTCGCCCATTGTGTACCGATGATTTTGACAGGTGCTTTAATTTCAGGAAGTGGGCTATTCACCTTAATCGCATACGGTGCTTGACCAACCGCTTGAATCAAAATTTCACTGGCTTCGCTTGGCTTGGTATTGGCTTGTTCAATCGCCCAACGAAGAGAACCTTTTTCAGCATCATCCTGATAACGGTCAACCACATAAGTCTCGGCTGCTGCCAAACCTGATACTGCTAAACCGATTGCAAGCGCACTTAAACGTAAAGAAACAACTTTCATTTTTAAAATCCTTTTCAATTATTGTGTTGGTTGAACTGTTTTTAGGAACTGTTTGAGTTGGGTCACATCAATTTGACCCGGTGCTGATGCTTCACCAATCATGCCGAAGCTAAAACTACCGCCCATATTGGCTGTTGCAATACGTGAAATTGTGCCCAGTTTGCCCATCGACATCGTCAACAGTGGCTTTTTAGATTGTTGACTGACTTTCATCGTTGCATTCATCAAGGTGAAAACATCTTGTTTGCTTTGCGGCATCACTGCGATTTTTAAAATATCCGCCCCAAGCTCATCCTGTTTAAGAAGACGCTTAACAATTTCATCTTCACTTGGCGTTTGCTTAAAGTCATGGTTCGACATGACAATCAGCACTTTTTTGTCATGCGCCAATTTGACTGTATTTTTTACCACCTGCTGATCGCGGAACATTTCCACATCGAGCATATCCATAAAAGGTTGTTTCAAATACGCTTGATAGGTCTTGCCATAATCCGCATCACTGATGGTAAGTTTGCCACCTTCGTTGTGAGTGCGAATGGTTGCAATCATGGATTTATCGCCTAGAATCTTTTTTAATTCATGTCCTAAAGCAATCACTTGTTTGCTATCAGCAGCAAAATCGAGTAAATCAATCCGAAACTCTGCTAAATCAGCATCTTGATTGGCTGCAATCACTTTTGCTTGAGCGATCGCTTGTTCCTTAGTCTTTGCTGTAATCGGTACAATCGTTTTAACAGGTAGTTTCGCCAGTGCCGAAAGTTCAACCTGTTGGTGTACATTGTCCTGAGCGTGTACCATTTGAACCGTAAATAAAGGGCTAACAAGCAACATCAATGCTGCCAATTTTTGTAATTTCATTTTCCATTTTCCTTAACAGATTTTCTGTGACTATAAAGGTGCTGTACAGTTTCCAATTGAGGGTTTCTTAACCTGAAATCCCTCCCAACCTCCCTCTTAACAGGGAGGAATACTTCACATCTCAAGACTTCGATAATTCCATGACAAATCTACCGTTGGGCAAGGGTGATTTCTAAATATCAAAGAACACTGTTTCATCTTCACCTTGAATGCGAATATCAAAGCGATACACCACTTCACCATCCACTTCTGTGCGTTTTGCAATTAAGGTTTGACGACGTGTCGCCCATTCAATACTGTTTAAGACAGGATCATTGGCATTGGCTTCAACTTCATCATCGAAATAAATACGGGTGTGCAAACCAAGATTGATGCCACGTGCAAATAACACCACAGCAATATGCGGTGCTTGAGTAGATCCTTTACGTCCAGCAACAGCACCCGGTTTAATCGTATCGAAACTCCAAAAACCAGTTTCAAAGTTAGCGCCCGTACGCCCCCAACCGAAGAAGCTTGGATCTACGCTTTTGCCTTGACTATCCGCATGGCTTGGATAAACACCATTGGCATCGGCTTGCCAAATCTCTAACAGCACATCTCTTAATGGCAAACCAAGACCATCAAAGACTTGCCCTTCTAATCGAATACGCTCACCTTGGGTTTTTTCATTGGTCAATTGGTTATTAAAGTTATGTTCAAATACTTCAATATTGGCTTGTTGAGGTAACAAACCGATATGTACATAAGGACCACCCGTTTGTGATGGGGTTTCTTTCAATTCCTGAAAATTCCATGCGTTCATTGTGTTACTCCCTTAAGTCAAATCATTTTCAAAATAAGTCGCACGACGACCACGAAGATGAATATCAAAGCGGTAACAACGGCTATCTGATTCAATGAAGTTATTTCTATCTTCCAACGCAATCAAAGCACGACGTTGCTCTTCAGATGGAATAGTTTTTAAAATTGGGCAAGTATCAATTAAGGTATCGCCTTCAAAATAGAACTGCGAAATCAAACGTTGTGCCCAACCATCGGCGATCAAAGAAAAATGGACATGTGCAGGACGCCATTCATTAATACGGTTACGCCAAGGATATGGACCCGGTTTAATGGTACGGAAAATAAAAAAACCATTTTCATCGGTGAGCGTACGACCACAACCACCAAAGTTAGGATCCATCGCACCGATAAACTTGTCATTCGGATGACGATAACGACCTGATGCATTGGCTTGCCAAACTTCCAATAAGGCATTTTTAACAGGACGACCAAATTGATCACGCACATATCCATGCACAATGATTCGCTCACCAACAGGTAAACCATCTTTGGCATAGTTCAGAATCAAATCATTGTCTTTTGCACCAAAAAGATTGGGCGAAAAATGAGGTGAAGTGACTTCTGTTAAGGTCTCGTTGATCGAAATCAATGCATTTTTGGGCGAACGTAGCACACTGGTTTTATAGCCTGGTGTATATGCTGGCGGATGATCATCCGTATTACGTTGTGCATATGCACCTAATGTATGAATTAACATGCCTGTCTCCTTAATCCTGTACCTGTGCCGAAACGGGTTGCACATCTATTCCAAGTTCTTTGAATACCTCTTCTGCCATGTGCATTGCGGCATTTGCAGCAGGTAAACCTGCATACAACGAGCTATGTAAAATCAGCTCTTTCAATTCTTCTTTAGTCACGCCGTTGTTAAAACAAGCACGTAAATGCATTCTGAGTTCATCTTCTCGTCCCAACGCCAACAAAATGGCAATGGTGACTAAACTACGGGTATGACGTGGTAGACCTTCACGTGACCACACTTCACCCCAAGCAAATCGGCTGATAAAGTTCTGAAAATCTTGGTTAAAGTCATTCAGGTTCTCTAAAGAACGTCCGACATGTTTTTCACCAAGCACTTCAGTCCGAACTTTTAGCCCTTGTTGATAACGTTGTTCATCATTCATTGACGTTGTCCCTGATTACGAAAGTTAAGTTGCATCGGTGTGCGCAACTAAAGATTTAACAAAAATTGCGATCGCAGCAGCCGTAGCTGGAATCATCAGTAAGCTGAGAATTGCCGTGAACGACCAATCATTGCCCAACAAAACTGCACCAATCCAAGCACCAAACACTGCACCGAATCGACCAATTCCTGTCATCCAAGAAATACCCGTTGCACGACATTGCGTTGGATAAAAGCGAGCACTTAAGGCTGGCATCGAAGACTGAGCACCGTTGATCGCAATACCTGCGCATAGCACGAGCAATGCCAATAAGGTTGGATTATTGAGACTTTGACCAACGGCAACTGCAAATAAACCTGCAATAAAGTAGAAAGCTGAAATGATGCGATTTGGATTGAAACGATCCATTGCCCAGCCAATAAATAACGCGCTGAGTACACCACCAAATTGAAATAAACCACCGATAAATGCTGCACGCTCCATGGTTGCGCCTGTTTCACGCATCAACGTTGGTAACCAACTGGTCAGCAGATAAATCACCACCAAACCCATGAAATAGGTCGACCACAATAAAATCGTGCCTTTTGCATACTGTTTTGAGAACAACATACCAAACACATTTTTCTTTTCAGCCACAGCCGATTGTTCTTCAGGAATATGAAACTCGGTTATGCCGTGTACTTTTTCAGGTGCAATATGACTTAGAATTTTGCGAACCTTTTCTGGGTTTTTACCTTTTACAATCAAAAATCGATATGACTCAGGTAAGCAGAAAATCACCAAAAGCATTAAAATGAGTGGCGACCAACCGCCTAATAAAAACAAGCTGTGCCATCCAAAAGTTGGGATTAACCAACTACTGATAAAACCACCTGTTGCCATACCCAAGTTATAGCCACAAAACATACAAGTGATCAGTAGCGAACGAATCCGATTTGGACAATATTCAGAGAATAACGTGGTGGCATTTGGCATTGCCGCACCAAGCCCAATCCCTGTCAGAAATCGCAATACAACCAAACTGTCTAAGTTGGTTGCATAGGCTGATGCCAAAGTGAAACCACCAAAAACCAGCATCGAAATGGTTAAAACAATTTTGCGTCCGAAACGATCTGCTGTAGGTCCTGATACCAATGCACCAATAATCATGCCGCCAAGTGCAGCACTCATCACAGGTCCAAGTTGAGAACGATCCAAGCCCCAATCTTGTGCCAACGCAGGTGCAATAAAGCCCATTGCTGCCGTATCAATCCCATCGACAAACACGATCAGGAAACAAATAATTGCGATCATCCACTGATATTTACTAATCTGTGCATCATTAATAAGAGCCTGCGCATCCATACTGCTTTTTGGGGCAGCAAATTCCTGTGCCATAGTTGCCTCCTTGTAGGCGAATTCCTTTCTAACCCTGTACGGTTATATTTTTTGAATAAACGTAGACAATGCTTGATTGAATAGCTGAGGTTGCTCAATATTCGATAAATGCGAAGCTGCCAAGATTTCAAGCTGACTTTGTAAAATAAACTGATGCATAAACTCTGCATCTTGAACCGTGGTTACAGGGTCAAATTGACCTGCGATAATTAAAGTGGGAATTTGAATTTGATTCAGTTGATCGCGTAAATCGGCATCTGCCAAAGCTCGACAAGCATTCGCATAACCTTGTGATGGTGTTAAAGCTAAACTTTGAATCGTTTTCTGTGCCAATACATCATGGGCATAATCAAAATACTCACTAAACCAACGTGTATGAGTCGTTTTAACAAGCTCTGCTAAACCCTGTTGTTCAACAGTATTTGCACGATTATTCCATGCTTCTGCCGTACCAATTTTTGCAGCCGAGTTTGCAATTGTGACACTCAAAAAACGCTCTGCATGATGAATCGCAAGATATAGACCTGTGATCCCCCCCATTGAAATCCCGCAAAAATGGGCTTTTTCAACATTAAGGGCATCTAAGATATCCACCACATCTTCGGCAAGGTTAGCCAATGTTGTGGCTGCAATCACAGCACTTGCACCATGACCCCGTGTATCGTAAGTCACGACTTGATACTGTGCTGTAAATGCTGCAATTTGCGCTTGCCACATCCCTTGATCAGTACCGAGTGAGTTAGAAAACACAATGACCGGTGCATCTTTCAGACCTTGCACTTGCACAGCAAGTTGATGTCCTTGACGATTATGAATATTGATCATCATTTCGACTCTCCTTGAGCTGCTTGCAAAACTGCATCAATTTGCGCTTGGATATTGCCAAGATATGACTCAGGTTTAAAAAGTGCGTCTAAATCAGATGGGGTGAAGTGATTTTTCACTTCATCTAATTGAGATAAAATATTTTTTAAATGGGTTTGTTGTGTGACTGCCTGCTGACATGCTTGCTCAACCACATGATGTGCATTTAAACGCCCAATTTTGCTTGCAAGCGCCATCATCACCGCTTCAGCCATAATCAAACCATCTGTACATTCAAGATTGCGCTGCATTGCTTCAGGATTGACTTGCATATTTTCCAGCACATCATTTGCACGTTCTAATGCACCTGCACATAACTGGAAAATCTCAGGAATCACCAGCCATTCCGCATGCCAAGCACCTAAAGCACGTTCATGCTCTTGCACCATGCTGTGATAGACACTTGCCATCAGTGCAGGTACACGATTTGCCGCTGCAAGAATTGAAGCAGCTGCCACTGGATTTCGTTTATGTGGCATGGTAGATGAACCACCTCGACCTTTTGCCGTTGGCTCAAAAACTTCAGCAATCTCTGTTTGCATTAACAATGACCAATCACGTGCGATCTTGCCTAAGTTGCCAACAATGATTGCAAGTACACTCGCAATCTCAACAATACGATCCCGTTCTCCATGCCATGTACATTCAGGCGTTGTGAGTTTCAATTCAATCGCAAAGGCTTGAACGACAGCAGAACCTTGATTTTGCAAAGATGCCAATGAACCCACTGCACCACCGAGTTGGGCAGTCAACACACGCTCTTTTATTGCTTGCAAACGATCGAAATCGCGCTTAAATGCAGCTGCATAACGTGCAAATTTATGCCCTAAGGTAATCGGCAACGCTTGCTGCAACCATGTCCGTCCAATCATCACTTGATCACGGTAATGCTCAGCTTGTTTGAGTGAAATTTGATATGCAGATTGAAGTTGCTGTTCAATCACTCCCAAAGCATCACGACACTGCAAAATCATTGCGGTATCAATAATATCTTGACTGGTTGCACCCCAATGTACATATCGAGATGCCTCCTCATCTTGCTGTTGAACAATAGCCGTAAACTGTTTTACAAATGGAATTGCGATGTTTCCCGCGAAACCAGTTGCAACAGCCAAACCATCAAAATCAATTTCTGCTAAGGCATTCTGCCCAATCTGTTCGATGATCGTAGCAGCAGCTCTAGGAATGATATTGATTTGCGCCTGAGCTTTAGCCAAAGCAACTTCGGCTTGGATCATATAACCCAATAAAGCACGATCACTAAAAATGGCAGTAACATCAGGCTGATAAAATAAGCTGGCGTATAACTGGCTCATGATAGACCTCACCCAACCCGTTGAATAATGAGAGCGATACCTTGACCCACGCCAATACACATTGAACATAAGGCATAATGTCCACCTGTTTGCTCAAGTTGACTCAAAGCAGTAGTGACCAGTCTTGCACCCGATGCACCTAAAGGATGACCTAAAGCAATTGCACCACCATTTGGATTGATACGTGCATCATCATCTGCTAAACCTAAATCACGTGTTACCGCCAATGCCTGTGCTGCAAAGGCTTCATTCAGCTCAATCACATCCATTTGTTCTAATGTCAGATTGGCTTGTTTCAGTAACTTCTTAATCGCAGGCGCAGGGGCAAAACCCATGATGCGTGGTTCAACACCCACCGTAGTTGCAGCAATAATTTTTGCACGTGGTTTCAGTTGGTATTGAGCAACGGCTTCATCTGAAGCGATCAATAGCGCTGCTGCACCATCATTAATGCCTGAGGCATTACCCGCAGTAACTGTACCTTCTGCTTTTACAACACCTTTGAGTTTCGTCAGTGCTTCAATCGTGGTCGATGCACGTGGATGTTCATCGGTATCTATAACGACTGCATCACCTTTACGCTGTGGAATGCTGACAGCAACAATTTCATGTTTAAAAAAGCCTTTGGCTTGCGCTGCTGCTGTACGTTGTTGGCTCACCAAGGCAAACTGGTCTTGATCAGCACGATTGATATTAAATTGTTCTGCCACGTTTTCCGCAGTCTGCGGCATGGTCTCTACACCATACATTTCTTTCAGCTTAGGATTGATAAAACGCCAACCCATCGTCGTATCTTCAATCTTTTGGCTACGCCCAAAAGCACTGTCAGACTTACCCATCACATACGGGGCACGGCTCATGCTTTCTACCCCACCTGCAATAATGAGACTTGCTTCACCTGCTTTAATCGCACGCGCTGCCATGGCAATCGCATCTAGAGATGAACCACATAAACGGTTCACTGTGGTTGCAGGAACTTGATACGGTAAACCTGCAAGTAGAGCTGACATACGACCGACATTACGGTTGTCTTCACCTGCTTGATTGGCACAGCCATAGATCACATCATCCACTTGTTGCCAATCGACCGTTGGATTTCGTTGTATTAAGGCTTGAATCGGAACAGCACCAAGGTCATCCGCACGTACAGGGGCTAAACCATCTGCATAACGTCCAAAGGGTGTACGAATGGCATCAATGATATAAGCGTTTTTCATGTTTTTCCCTTTATCTAAAATCCCTCCCAACCTCCCTTTATAAAAGGGAGGAGTTCCCCTCTTTTTAAAGAGGGGTTAGGGGAGATTCATTATCCTTGTGTCGCATTAATCAATTGCGCACCTGTCAAAGCCTGTAAAGCTTCAAAGCTGAGACCTTCAACTTTTTCAATCACTTTTAAACCATCTATGGTCACATCAATTACACACAGATCGGTATAGATACGATCGACACATTTCAAACCCGTTGCAGGATAAGACAGTGTTTCAACGATCTTAGGTTCACCTTGCTTGGTGATATGATCTGTAGTGATAAAGACTTTCTTTGCACCTACGGCTAAGTCCATTGCACCACCCACAGCAGGAATCGCATCAGCTGCACCTGTATGCCAATTGGCAAGATCACCGTTGGCTGCGACTTGGAATGCACCGAGTACCGCAATATCTAAATGACCACCACGCATCATGGCAAAGGAATCACCATGATGGAAAAAGCTTCCACCTATGAGCATGGTCACATATTCTTTGCCTGCATTAATCAGTTCAGGGTCTCCTAAACCCTTTACTGGTGGTGGACCAAATGCCAACAAACCATTTTCAGAATGCAGAAAGACATCTTTATCCGCAGGTAAATAATTTGAAATCTTGGTCGGTAAGCCAATCCCTAAATTGACATAAGCACCATCAGGAATATCTTGTGCAACACGTTCCGCAATTTGGTCACGGCTGAGTTTTTGATAGCTCATTGTTATTCTCCTTATTGCGCAGCGACAGGTGATGTTGCATCAACAGCAACCACATGCTGAACAAAAATCCCTGGGGTAATGATGTGTTCAGGATCAAGCTGACCAAGTTCAACCACTTCTGAGACTTGAGCAATCGTGACATCAGCAGCCATCGCCATAATAGGTCCAAAGTTACGTGCAGATTTATTGAAAACCAAATTGCCCCAACGATCGCCTTTGTAGGCTTTGATCAAGGCAAAGTCAGCCTTAATTGGGTATTCAAGCACATAGTCTTTCCCCTCGATATGACGAGTTTCTTTGCCTTCTGCCAATAATGTTCCGAAACCTGTAGGCGTGAATACAGCACCTAAGCCCATACCTGCGGCTTGAATACGGCAAGCGAGATTGCCTTGTGGTACGAGTTCTAATTCAATCTTGCCTGCATGGTAAAGTTCATCGAACACCCATGAATCAGACTGGCGTGGGAAAGAACAAATAATTTTACGGACTGCACCTGTTTTTAGGAGTTTGGCAAGACCATAGTCGCCATTACCTGCATTATTATTCACAATAACAAGGTCTTTGATGCCGAGTTCAATCAGACCATCGATGAGTTCTGCGGGTTGTCCTGCGGTTCCGAAACCACCAATCATGATGGTCGAGCCATCCCTGATTTGGGAGAGCGCTTCAGTTAATGAGCTTGAACTTTTATCAATCATCTGACTACTTCCTGTACTATGAACCACTCAATTTTCATCCTGAAAACCGATGAAACTAAGCTGAGTGTTTTGTTCGGATTTCTTATCTTTATTTTTGATAAATTATTCACTGAGCGCTATGCTCTCAGGTGTATTTTGTTCGATCATTATTTTTTATGTTCGATGATCGAACATTATCCAAGTAAAATAGTCTCCTTTCGATTAGAATAATTTTTAGAAAATAGATTTTGGATGAAACTCGGAATTATGGAAAATTGCCAAGAGAAAAGTCTGCGCTTAATTCATCATACTGAAAATAAAAAAACGATTCGGCATGAGGACTATATTGCAGGAATAGCCAAAGGTTTAAGTATTTTGGAGTGCTTTGGGCCAGAACGCCATCGTTTAAATATGAGTACTGCGGCTGAAAAAACAGGCATGACTCGCGCTGCTGCTCGTCGCCATTTAATGACTCTGGAATACTTAGGCTATTTAGATTTTGATGGTCATTATTACTATTTAACACCTAAAATCCTCAAATTTTCAGGCGCTTATCTAGATGGTTCGCCATTGCCTAAAATCTGCCAACCCCTATTAAATTTACTCACTAATCAAACCTCTCTGATTTATTCTGTTATGGTTTTAGATGGTTATGAAGCGATTACTATTGCTCGAAGTGCCGCACATCAACAAACCGATCGGGTAAATCCCTACGGATTACATTTAGGTAATCGCTTACCTGCTCATGCCACCTCAGCAGGTAAAATTCTCCTCGCTCATTTAAATTTAGAAGAACAGAAACAGTGGTTAGAAAAATATCCTTTAAAGCGTTTGACCAAATACACGCATACCGATAGTGAAGTTTTCCTTGCGCTACTACATGAAATTAAAGAGCAAGATTGGTGCTATTCGTGTGAAGAACATGAGTTAGGTGTACATGCTGTAGCTGTACCCATTTATGACTCAAATGCAGATGTTGTTGCAGCGTTAAATATTGTTTCTCCAACCATGCGTACAACAAAAGATTATTTGATTTCTCATATCCTTCCCCTATTGCAAGAGACGGCTCGTGATTTACGTCAAGTGATTTAGAGTGAATATGATCTCGACTGCGACCATACTTAAAATCTCAACATGATTTATATTTCATAAAGTTTTGGAAGGTTGCACTTTTTAGATTTAAATTTAAAGTGCAACACTGTGTCATAGAATTAAAAGCGATAAGTACCTTTCAGTGCAAATGCACGACCTGGAGCAACTGTAGAGAAAACACCTACATGCGATGCATCATAAATACGTTCATTCGTGAGGTTACTAATGTTCAATTGTAACCCGAACTCAGGCATTACCTGATATTGTGCAAAAGCATCGTACCGAATGTGATAAGGTAGGTAATAATCATTACTATCATCGACAAAACGTTTACCCACATATGTAGCACCACCACCTAAACGGAATTTATCTGTTAAAGTGTAAGTCGCCCATAAATTAGCATTATGTTTAGCAATAAATTTTAGCTGATTACCGTTATCTGGGTTTGCAACATTTACTGTTCCTTGGCTAACAAAACCTCCATCTAACAATTCACTATCTAAATATGTATAACCTGCGGAAAGATCTAACAGAGGCGTAATTTTTCCTGTCACGCTAAGTTCTGTACCACGTACACGATTTTCACCATCAATCGTCACAATTCCTTCAGCATCTCGTGTACGCGCATTCGTTTTACGTGTTTCAAATAGTGCTGCATTCAATGCCAAAAGTTCGTTAAACAATTCCCATTTTGTGCCTAATTCAAAACTACGTGTTTTTTCAGGATCAATATTGTCATTTAAACGGTTACCGCTCGCCACACCATCCGCACCACCTGCTTGACCCAAGTTCTCTCCACTCGGATTACTCGATGTTGCAAAATTGGCATATAAACGACCATGTGGCGTAATTTTATATACTGCACCTGTTTGATAGTTAAACATATTTTCTGTGACAGTGTCTCTTAAGTTTGTTGATTCATAATCATCAAAACGTAGACCTAAGTTAATATCTAACTTATCGTTCAGACTCACAGTATCAAAGACATATAATCCAGTATTGGTAATTTCGCCTGCTTTTTGTTCAGGACCATATTGAATATTAAAATTTGGGTGCGCCAAGTTTATTGGATTATAAAAATCAACAACTTCTCGACCTGCCCCAGTCACAGTCATACTTTTAGTGCCTATACGCTCTTTACTGTAATCTATACCTGTGACGACATTATGTTTAATTGAGCCCGTATTAAATTGAGCCTGTAAATCTAACTGACCACTATTCACATGACTTGTACGATAAGAAGCACGATTATTACGCTCATAAGTTAAACCCAATTGTTCAGTTTCACAAGCACTACCGCTGCTCGCAGCACAGCCAAAACTTAAACGAGTAAAGAAATAGTCTTGAGTAGTTTTTAAATCTTGCAGCTTTAATTTAAGTTTCAGGGTTTCACTGAAATCATGTTCGGCATTTAAGCTGAACATTTCAGCAGTATAATTACGGAAATCAATATCTGGTCGACCAAAATTGGTTTCGAAAGGCATAGTTTCAATCGGTCTTTTACGATCTGGATTTCTCACATTACTAAATGGCAACCCCATATCAGGAGTATCCTTAAACTCCAAATAACTATAACTTGCAGTTAAACGAGAAGGTGTATTTAGTCCAAAAGTGATACTTGGTGCTATCCCCCAGCGATCAACTTCCACATCGTTACGGCGCGCGACATCACCTTGATCAAGCATTGCATTCAAACGAACAGCAACATTGTTATTAATAGCAATATTATTATCTGTCGTGAAACGATATTTAGTCTGGCCTTTTCCTGAGTTTTGATATTCCGATGTGACTTCAGATTCAGTTTGATCTTTTGGCTTTTTGGTCACAAGGTTAATGGTTCCGCCTGTTGAACCTCGCCCAGAATATACAGATCCAGGGCCCTTACTGATCTCAACAGCTTCGAGATTAAAAGTTTCATGTGAGCCACGCGCATAATCTCGCATACCGTCAATTAGAATATCTGTACTGGCTTCATAACCACGTATAAAGGGACGATCTCCCATTGGGGTTCCACCTTCCCCAACACCGAGTGTAATCCCTGGCGTTGTTCTTAAAAGTTCTTGTAATGAAGTGGCACCACGCTCATCAATTTCTTTTTTAGAAATCACATTAATAGTTCGAGCCGTATCTAATAAAGGCACCGCTATTTTAGTGTTATTTGATTCTTTTACATAATAAGAATCATGATCTGCTGTTACATGAATTGTATCGAGTTGTTGTATTTTTTCTTCACTTGCTAAAGCACATGGCGCTAGTACCGCTCCAGTAACTAATGATAAGGCTGAGACCAATGCCTGAGAAGATATTGGCTTCTTTTTACTTGATATATACTTCATACTCGTATCCAACAAACAATAAAAGATAATGAAAATCATTCTTCATTACGAATTATTACATAGCAAATGTCAGATAATTGTCAGGCACATTTTCACTTCTTCTTTCTATTTAGTATGAGTGATTCAACATTGGATAAGTGAATTTGTGAAGCTAATCAGATTATAAAAAATGTATGTATACTTTCTCACCTTAGATTAAGCCAAGAAAAGTCGACTATGTTTGAAAATTGGATTATAAAGAGGAACGTTATGACATAATAAAAATAAGTAACTGAAATATATTATTTTAATTTAAACACTAACAGAAAAAACATTGTTTAAGAACGCCCTATTTAGTCCATAACATATATGATTTAGATGACAGAACACGAAACGTACGATAGGAATAATACTTAAAAATGCTTGGTCTGCGTAGTATGATTGCAGGTCGATATAAACATATAACCGACTCAGATCATCATTTTCTTGCAACATAAAATCATCTAGATTACTACTTTACACACCTCAAATCGAATAAAATTTAAACAAACGATGTGACTGAGCATCAAGCAAAGTTCAGTATCATTAAGACAAATAATATTTTATTTTTCATGTTATTAAAGATGTAATAATTTTAATAAGAGCAATCAACTCTCAGTGTTTTTGAATGACCACTTTGCCAATTTATAAGTAATAAGTATTATCATTCGTATTATTTTTGGTTGGAAAGAGATCAATGCGTATCTTAATTATTGATGACCATATCGACTTGATTGCCAATATTTTTGCTTTCTTTGAAAACCGTGATTATGTCTTAGATGCAGCTCAAGATGCATCAATAGCATTACAACTCTGCCAGACGAATCATTATGACATTATCATCCTAGACTGGATGTTACCCAAAATGAATGGAATTGATTTTTTACGCCAACTAAGAACTGAAGGTATATACACTCCTGTCATTATGCTTTCTGCCAAATGTGAATTAGAGGATAAATTACATGGCTTTTCAGTTGGCGCTGATGATTACTTAACTAAACCTTTTTCAATACATGAACTTGAAGCTAGAATATTGGCATTACATATGCGTAATATCGGCAAACAATCCGTCTTACAGATTGCAGATTTAGAATTAAATTTATTGACCAATCAGGTAATTCGCAATCAGAAGCTTATTCGGCTCAATCCAAGTGAAAAAAAAATATTAGTTTTGTTAATGCGTGAAAGCCCTAATATTGTCAGTAAAGAACGATTAGAGTTTGCAATTTGGAGGGATAATCCACCCGATCGTGATTTATTGCGAACACACATTTATGAGCTTAGAAAAAAAATTGATGCAAATACAGATATTAAATTGATTAAAACCTGCCATAAAGTTGGCTACCAAATCATATTTGATGAGTAAACTGTATGATAAAACGCCCCAATCTACGCAAACGCATTCTCACAGGATTAATTCTATATACCTGCTTACTTACTGTTGCTGTAGGATTGAATGGTTTTATTGTCAATAAAAAAATTGAAAATCTCGTTTGGGAAACAGTACTAAACTTAGAAATAGATTACTTCTACAAAGATAAAAATTCAGCGCCCCCCTCTAGTATTGAATCCACAAAATTATATTGGTACGACCAAAATAAAGGAGACCTCATCCCTGATGAATTTAATCAATTGGATAATGGAATCCATAATAATGTCAATTATCTAGATAAAACATATGTGATTAGAGTCATTGAAAGTAATAAAAATAAACAGGTACTTGCTTTAGATATCACTGATATTGAAAGACATGAAAATAAGATGTTGCTCTTCACTATATTACTGACTATTTTTGCAATACTTATTATTGCCTTTATTACCTTTAAACAGATGGGGAAATTATTTGACCCTCTATTGAAAATAGCTGATCAATTAAAGATGATTTCACCCGAAAAAGATAGAATAAAAATCGAAGTATTAAACCATGAATATTATGAGTCCTCTATTCTAACAACAGCATTAAATGACTATTTGCAGAAGTCTGAACATTATTTGAATCAAGAAAAAGTTTTTTTTGAGACTGCTAGTCATGAACTTCGCACTCCTATTTCTGTCATTTCAGGGGCAATTGAAGTTATTTTACAGCATCCAGATACAACAGATCGTTTACAACCACACTTAGAACGTGTATCACGTATAACAGCTGAAATGGAAGACTTATTAGCGATACTATTAATGCTTTCGCGCAGTAAAGAACGACTCACTCAATATTCTGAATCCATAGACTTAATGAATGAAATTCCACAACTTATTCAGTATCATCAGCATTTATGTTATAAAAAAGAATTAAAAATGCTCAATAATATTAGAACAAGTTTCAAACTAACAGCACCACTTCAATTGCTCAGAATAACGATTGGTAACTTATTACGTAATGCAATTGAAAATAGTGATAAGGGTGTGATTAATATCTGTCTCGAAGACAATCAATTAATCATTCATGATCCAGGTCATGGTATGACAGCAGAACAAATCAGTGCTTTATATACTCAAAGAGCTCGAAACAATGAAACCTTGATGAGAGGTATTGGTATCGAACTCACTTTAAAAATTTGTAATCATTATGGCTGGATTCTTCAATTTGAATCAGTAAAAAATCAAGGGACTAAGTCTATCTTGGAGTTTAGAAGCTTAGGAAGTTAAATTGGCAATCGCGTATAATCGGAATCAATACCGTGGTTTTGGATGACGTAATTATTGAAGATGATGTGATGATTGGTGCTGGTAGTCTTGTTCCACCACGTAAAGTGTTAAAAAGCGGTTATCTCTATGTCGGTAGTCCAGTACAGCAAGTTCGTGCACTGACTGAAAAAGAAATGGAATTTTTACCTTATTCAGCACGTCATTATGTGAAAGTGAAGGATAATTATTTAAATCAGAAAAACTAATCCTATTAACAAAGCTCAAAGAGATTTACTAATTAAACTATTTAGTTCTGTGTTTAGTAAGCATTAAAGATGCACTAGATGGTTCTATTTCCATTTCTGTTAACTGCCTTGCTAATGCAAAACCATCCTCCCTAAATACTCTTAAAGTATCCTGCAATTCCGTAATATTATTAGTCTCGATAAGCAATCGCAGAATAGTACCCTTTAATCTGACATGATGATCTGTTTTTTGATCACGTACCCACCTCAAACCATGTTTACCACTAGCAACAAAAAAATCTCCTCCCAAACCAGCTATACGATGGGTCATATATAAACCAAACCCAGAATTTTTCCAAAAACTTTCATTTCTACTTTTTCTTTTTTTTGCGTAAGGCACTTTACTCGATATACTGGGTAATAATGCAAAATTTAATGCTTCTTTATCATCATTAATTTTTGGCAATGTAGTATTTTCATTTAAGGAATTTAAAATTCCTTTACCACGATCTAAAACCACAATCTCGGCTTTTCCTAAATAGGGCCAATATTGGGCACAAAAAGTTATTTTTTTTGAGCCAGAGTGCTCTACAACATTTCTAATGATTTCTCTAAAACAATAAGTTAATGTATCAACCAAAGGTGTATCATCTTTTTGTGATGTTAGAAGTTTAGCCAAATTTATACTGTAATTCTCTATAATATCTCCTACCTCTTTATAAGAATCAATAGCTTCTTGCCTCAAACTTCCCACGTCTAAAATTGTGATTGGTACATAAGAGGTAGCCTTTGTTGGGAAAGAATCTCTAGGCTCTGCACCTATATCAAACCCACAGTTTTTGAAAAAACCCATATGCTTAGCATAACTAACATCCTTGTCTATATAAACACATGATATTTCTAGACCTCGAATTCTTGAAATACTCTTAATAAAATTTGAAAAATAAACAATCCCAAATGGTTCAATTGTTGTCATACTAGTAAAATCCAATTCAATATGAGTTGAACCTGCAACTATTAAATCTCGAATATTTTCAACATATAAGATAGAAGTATCAAATTTTAAATTTAGAATCACTAATGTATCTTTCATAATAACCTTAAAAATTATTGTCTCGTTCCACCGCTGTGCGGTGGAAACTTGCAGAATAACATCCCTCATGGTTCATTTTTATACATAGAAAAGAATACTAAATTCAACAACCAACTTAACTATTTCTCAAAAGAAAGGCTTTAGATGTATTGAATTATAGTGGTACATATGAAATAAATGATCCTGCATGCCAAGCCGCAAAAGAATTAGAAATATTTATTCATCAAAAAATTAAAGATCAATGAACTAACTATGGTTATGAAAGTCATGTGGCAATCACCATAGCCAAAAACTCACAAATTTTGTAGAATACGTTTTTTAAAATCATGGTGCTTTCTATGACCGCTTGGACACCCCATGTCACAGTCGCTACTGTAGTCGAAAAAGACGGACGTTTTCTGTTTGTTGAAGAACACAGCGAAGGCTTTGTACATACCGTGTTTAATCAACCTGCGGGACATGTAGAATGCGATGAGACCATTATTCAAGCAGCGATTCGTGAGACCTTAGAAGAAACAGGTCATCATGTTGAAATTGATCATCTGCTTGGTATCTATACCTATACTCCACCGATGTTTCCAGATCGTACCTATTACCGTTTTTGCTTTTTAGCACATGTCACGTCAGTTGAAGAAAATGCTCAACTGGATACAGGTATTGTTGGTGTAGTATGGATGAACTTGGATGAGCTACAAGAATCAGCACGTGCTCGAAGCCCATTGGTTTTAAAAGTAATTGAAGATGCCCTTGATGGCAAAAAATATCCCTTATCGCTCATTTATGAGCACCCTTTCTCTCCCTCATTAACTTCTCATTTGGACGCTTAATTAGATGCAACAACGTGTCATCGTCGGTATGTCTGGTGGTGTAGACTCCTCTGTTTCTGCCGCATTATTACTTCAACAAGGATATCAAGTTGAAGGTCTTTTCATGAAAAACTGGGAAGAAGATGATGGTACGGAATACTGCACAGCACTTGAAGACTTAGCCGATGCGCAAGCCGTTGCAGATAAAATTGGTATCAAGCTGCACACTGCGAACTTTGCCATGGAATATTGGGATCGTGTGTTTGAACACTTCTTGGCTGAATATGCTGCAGGTCGCACACCAAACCCAGATATCTTGTGTAATAAAGAAATTAAATTCCGTGCCTTCCTCGATCATGCGATGACTTTAGGTGCAGACTTTATTGCAACAGGTCACTATGCCCGTCGTGGTACAAGCATGCAGAATTCGCGTGGCGAAACCTATGCTCCATTACTACGTGGTGTCGATAATAATAAAGACCAGACTTATTTCTTACATGCGGTACATGGTCGTGAAATTAACAAGACCCTATTCCCTGTGGGCGAAATTGAGAAACCCGAAGTTCGTCGCATTGCAGAAGAGTTAGATCTGGCAACTGCCAAGAAAAAAGACTCGACGGGTATCTGCTTTATTGGTGAACGTCGTTTCACCGATTTCTTAAAACAGTATTTACCTGCACAAGCTGGAAAAATTGTTTTAGAGTCAGGTAAAGAAGTTGGTGAACATCATGGCTTGATGTACTATACGCTCGGTCAACGCGGTGGTATTGGTATCGGTGGTATGAAAGGTGTACAAGAAGGTGCATGGTTCGTATTACATAAAGATATCGCCAATAACCGACTGGTGATTGGTCAAGGACATGAACATCCACTCATGCAAAGTACACAGCTTTGGAGCGAGTCGATTGATTGGGTCGCAGGTGAACAAGACATTCCAAGCACAGGATTCCGATGCACGGCAAAAACCCGTTATCGTCAGCCTGATCAAGCGTGTACAATTTATCGTGATGAACATACAGAAAGTAGTATTCGCGTTGAGTTTGACGAAGCACAACGTGCTGTGACTCCTGGGCAAAGTGTAGTGTTCTACTCAGGAGAGGTTTGCTTAGGTGGTGGTGTGATTCACCATACCAATGCACCTGAACCAGATTTTATTTAAGGAAATTGGAAGCGAAGCATGGTGGAGTTACCCTTTCAGCACGCCCAAGCGTTGAATGTTCGACAAAATCGTGCTTTGGCATTGGCTGCTGTGTTTCAAGCAACTCAGCTCACGCATATGACTGCAATGGCGGGTCAGCAAAGTATTGGTGATAGCGGTAATTTTTATTTTGAACTACTGATTAAAGCCAGTCTTAATATTCGCCCAGCCACCAATAATGCCACTCAAACTTTAGATTTTTTTAATCAACTTGCAGATATCTCTCTTGGTTTAAAAACATTAGAAGGTTGTATAACCCAACCTTTTAATACTGCTCCTAAATCTCGTATTCCGAAAATGTCGACTGCTAAACTCCCAATGTCTTATGCAATGGCGTTATTGCAATTAGAAAAGAAAGTGTATAGCAATCCTGAATACGTCAAAACTATCGAAGCAGCTCAGCAAAAAATATTAAAACAGCTTTCATTTTTCGATAACAATTATTTGCACCCAAGTATCATTGCCAACCTTGCACAAACCTATGTAGAAACCGCAGGACAGATTAATCCGCGTATTTTAGTCCGTGGTAATGCCGAAGCATTTAAAGACATCAATCATACCAACCGTATTCGTGCATGCCTCTTTACAGGCTTACAACTTGCGCATTTATGGAAGCAGCTCGGTGGAAGCTCTTGGAGTATGATTTTTACTAAACGTAAGTTATTACAAGATATTCAAGCTCTCGCTCGTTTACAGTATCAGGTGGTATAAACCGATGCTAAGACGAATTTATTTTTATGTTTATTCCAAAATTAAGGAATCTGTATGAATGCTTTAACCGCACTCTCACCACTTGATGGACGTTATGCAAGCAAATGCGATGCGTTACGCCCTTTTTTGTCTGAGTTTGGTTTAATCCACGCTCGTGTTACGGTTGAAGTGCGTTGGTTACAAGCACTTGCAAATCGTGCAGAAATTATTGAAGTTCCTGCGTTTTCTGCTGAAACAAATGCAGCTTTAGATGCGATCGTAACAAACTTCTCTGAAGAAGATGCGAATCGCATTAAAGAAATTGAACGTACGACGAACCATGATGTAAAAGCAGTTGAATATTTCCTTAAAGAAAAAATTGCGAATATTGATGAGCTACAAAATGCGGGCGAATTTATTCACTTTGCATGTACCTCTGAAGACATCAACAACTTATCTCATGCATTAATGCTTAAAAATGGTCGTGAAGTTTTAGTTTCAAGTATGAAACAAATCCTCAATGCGATTTCTGCTTTGGCAATCACACACGCTGAACAACCAATGTTGTCTCGTACACATGGTCAAACTGCAAGCCCTACTACATTGGGTAAAGAGATGGCAAACGTTGCTTATCGTTTAGCGCGCCAGATCAAGCAATTTGAAAATGTCGAATTACTTGGCAAAATCAATGGTGCTGTAGGTAACTACAATGCTCACCTATCTGCTTACCCAGAAATTGACTGGGCTGCACATGCTCAAGCATTTGTAGAATCTTTAGGTTTAGCATTTAACCCATACACCACACAAATTGAGCCACACGATTATATGGCTGAATTGTTCGATGCATTACGTCGTTACAACACGATCTTGATTGATTTTAACCGTGATGTTTGGGGCTATATCTCACTGGGTTACTTCAAGCAAAAATTAAAAGACGGTGAAGTTGGTTCGTCAACCATGCCTCATAAAGTAAACCCAATTGACTTCGAAAATTCTGAAGGTAACTTAGGTATCGCAAATGCGGTATTGGGTCATCTTGGTGAAAAACTTCCAGTCTCTCGCTGGCAGCGTGATTTAACTGACTCAACTGTTCTTCGTAACATGGGTGTTGGTTTTGCACAAAGCTTGATTGCTTTTGATGCTTGCTTAAAAGGTATTGGTAAACTTGAGTTGAATGCGAACCGTTTAAATGAAGATTTAGACCAAGCACAAGAAGTTCTTGCAGAGCCAATCCAAACCGTTATGCGTCGTTATAACGTTGAAAAGCCATACGAAAAACTAAAAGCGCTTACTCGTGGTCAAGCAATGACACGTGAAATGATGGTTAACTTCGTAAATGGTGATGAATTATTACAAGTTCCTGCTGACGAACGTGCGCGTTTAGCTGAATTAACACCTGCAACTTACACAGGTAATGCAACTGAACAAGCGAAACAAATTAATGATCTAATTGGCAAAATCTAAGTTTTGTTGATTAAAAAAGCAAAGCCGAGGCTTTGCTTTTTTTTATTTCTTCATTTTGCTCGTTAAAATCATCAGAATCCCAACGATTTTAACTAATCACAACTCGGTTCTTACTTAAAAACGTTTACTTAAATTAAACCAAGCTTCAACGTCATTACGCTTATCAACGCTATCAGGTTGTGCTCCTATCGGGAACCCAACAGTTAATGCTGCTTGCCATTGCATCGCATTTGACCAGTTTAGTCCAAAACCTGCACTACTAATCTGTTCTATATTTTTGCCTGTTAAACCACTCCACTCTCGTGCTTGGTGTTTAACCGTTGCTGTATCGACATAGATCTTCGCTGCAAGTTGATTTTGTGCAGAAGCATATAAACTCTGTCTAAGTTCAGACAAAACGTAATATCCCGTTGAACCACTTAATGCGCTATTCTTATATCCTGCAATATTCGACGCACCACCAACACTAAATTGCTGAGCGCTATCTAAATTGTCAGGGCTATATTGTGCTTGTAGAGCTGCATAGATTTGGGTTTTTGAACCATTTAAATTTTGCAATCGAGAGACATTCATAAAGGCACTAACAAATTCACCTTGTGTTTTTGCTGTTGCTTGATCACCAAGTTCTGCCATCGCATTTTTAAAATTAACTCGTCCAATATCTGTTGCAACGCCAAGTTGAGTTAAACCACCACCTGCAAAATCATCATATTGCGAAGCATCTAAACGAATACGCCCTACATCAATATTCCGATCCCGATAAATTTCTGCAACATTGATATCATCTTTCAGTTGTTTGTGATCGTATTGCACACCCAAAATGACTTCACTACGATTATTCAATAATACTGGTTGATTCAACCATACACTGATTTGTTGTGCTGTGCCTGTTGCATCTAAAGCTTTATATTCTTTACCTAATTCATAAGCTAAATCTGAATAACTCGCACCTAAACGTGTCCCGATACCATTCATTGTTGCTTCATAGCCCAATCGACCAAAGTTTAAATTGCCCGATGTCATACCATCCACAGTCAAGCGATCACCCAAACCCAAAGCATTATTGACTGCAACGCCAGCATTTAAACGCACTTCATGGGTATATTCATTGCCATAATTATCCAAACCGACATAGCCTGTCAGTGATGATGTTGGCTGAATATCAATTGTTAAATCACTGGTTCCAGCATAACGCCCTGCGCTAATGATATTACGTGTTTGAATCCCATCTAAACGATTTAACAATTTAAGCTGCTGCTGCAAGGTCGCCGAATCAATAATATTGCCTGACTGTAACGGCTGCAAAATAGCTTGTATTAAGTGTGGAGATGTTTTGGTTTGATTATTGATAATGATACGATCATATTTTGCCTCCAAAATTGCAATCTTAACCACACCATTTTTCAAACTTTGTACAGGTAAATAGGCTCGACTATAAGGATAACCCTGCTGTTGGTAATAAAGCGTAATCCGTTTCGTCAATTGCTGTAAATCAGCAAGTGTCAGCATTTTAGTTTCAGCATCGGCAACCAAAGCATGTAAATTTGCTGTGCTAATACTCTGGTTTCCTGTAATTACAATCTCCTCAACTTTAACTTGCTGCTGAGCATCTGCTTGCGCGATTTGCATTTGTGCAGGCTGCTCAATATTCACCTCAGCTTGAGGCTGATATTGCTGTATGGTTTGCTGTTGTAGAAGTAGTCCAGCATTTGGCACATTATCTGCAAAAACTGAAAAACTACTCAGTGAAAGCATACTCATTAATAATGTTGTCTTCGGATATAACATAATTAAAAATTCCCCGTTAATGTGTGAATACCGTCCATGTTGATGCCATCACCAATAATTTCTATTTCGATGCTATCCGACTGTTTTGGTTTATTTGCTTGTGGAGCAAAATGAATCGCTCGCTGATATGGATTACCTAATAAATCTTGCCAAATTGAGAGATTAGGTTGGCTCGGTTTTTCAGGTACGATAGGTGGTTTTGGATCGACCAATGGCGCTTCAATTTTTAACATTCCAGCAGTAAATGTCAGATCATAGTTCTGATCATGGCCACTGACCTGATTTTGATAGTTCCCTGTTGACGTGGCACTTGCACCTGTCGCTGTCACATTTGTTAAGACCTCTGTACTTTCCCCGTTCACTAAGCCTTGAGCAGTGAAACCAGTGACATGTTGTTGCTGACCGTTATAAGTCGTCGTTAAACTATTACCAATGACTTGTGCTTTGGCTTTTTCAATATTTGCTTGCGTTTGACTATTGGCTTGTAAGCTATAGTTGGCCGCATCTGCACCACTTAAACTGCCTAATACATTTACATTTTTGTTTGAACCCGCATTTTTATCAGCAAATTGTCCTTGGGCATTTAGGTTGACTTGGTCGCCTGTGATTAAACCATTCAAGCTGCCATTTACAATCGCACTGGTTGTGCCATCGTAAACTTTATCCTGAGCAGTGATGCTGCCTGTAATTTGCTTCTTGCTGATGTTGGCTTGAGTCTGACTATTCGCTTGTAGGCTATAGTTGACTGCATCTATACCACTTAAATTACCTGATACATTTACATTCTTGTTTGAGCCTGCATTTTTATCCGCAAACTGTCCTTGGGCATTTAGGTTGACTTGGTCACCTGTGATCAAACCATTCAAGCTACCATTAACGATCACACTGGTTGTACCGTCATAGACTTTGTCTTGAGCGGTGATGCTGCCTGTAATTTGTTTCTTGCTGATGTTGGCAGTCACTTGTCCATTGGTGGTGAGTTCATAATTACCTGCATCTAATCCAACCAAGCTACTTGAAGCCGTGACAACTTTGTTCTGGCCTGCGTTCTTATCTACAAATTGTCCTGTTGCACCAACACTGACTTGATCGCCTGCGATCACATCACTTGCATTCAAACTACCGTTTACAATTGCATTCGTTGTACCGTCATAGACTTTGTCTTGAGCAGTGATGCTGCCTGTGATTTGTTTCTTGCTGATATTCGCTTGGGTTTGACTATTCGCTTGTAAGCTATAGTTACCCGCATCTGTACCACTGAGATTACCTGATACATTTACATTCTTATTCGAACCCGCATTTTTATCCGCAAACTGCCCTTGTGCATTTAGGTTGACTTGGTCACCTGTGATCAAACCATTCAAGCTGCCATTTACAATTGCACTGGTTGTACCGTCATAGACTTTGTCTTGAGCGGTAATGCTGCCCGTAATCTGCTTCTTGCTGATGTTAGCCGTCACTTGTCCATTGGTGGTGAGTTCATAGTTGCCTGCATCTAATCCAACCAAGCTACTTGAAGCCGTAACAACTTTGTTTTGACCTGCGTTCTTATCTACAAATTGTCCTGTTGTTCCAACACTGACCTGATCACCTGTGATTACACCACCTGCATTTAATGTACCGCTAACATTGACATGAGTTGTGCCATCGTAAACTTTATCCTGAGCGGTGATGCTGCCCGTGATTTGTTTCTTGCTGATGTTAGCGGTTACTTGTCCATTGGTGGTGAGTTCGTAGTTGCCTGCATCCAATCCAACCAGGCTACTTGAAGCTGTGACAACTTTGTTCTGACCTGCGTTCTTATCTACAAATTGTCCTGTTGTACCTACACTGACTTGATCGCCTGTAATCACATCACTTGCATTCAAACTGCCATTTACAATCGCACTGGTTGTGCCGTCATAAACTTTGTCTTGAGCTGTCAATACACCTGTGATTTGCTTTTTACTGATACTCGCTTGAGTCTGACTATTGGCTTGTAGGCTATAGTTAGTTGCATCTGTACCACTGAGATTACCTGATACATTTACATTCTTGTTCGAAGCTGCATTCTTATCTGCAAACTGTCCTTGCGCATTCAGGTTGACTTGGTCACCTGCAATTAAGCCATTCAAGCTGCCATTCACGATCGCATTAGTCGTACCATCGTAAACTTTGTCTTGAGCTGTTAATACGCCTGTGATTTGCTTCTTGCTGATGTTAGCCGTCACTTGTCCATTAGTGGTGAGTTCATAGTTGCCTGCATCTAATCCAACCAAGCTACTTGAAGCTGTGACAACTTTGTTCTGACCTGCGTTCTTATCTACAAACTGTCCTGTTGTTCCAACACTGACTTGATCGCCTGTAATCACATCATTTGCGTTTAAGCTGCCATTTACGATCGCACTGGTTGTACCGTCGTAAACTTTGTCTTGAGCGGTGATGCTGCCCGTGATTTGCTTTTTACTAATATTCGCTTGAGTCTGACTATTCGCTTGTAAACTATAGTTACCTGCATCTGTACCAGTTAAATTTCCTGATACATTTACATTCTTGTTTGAGCCTGCATTTTTATCCGCAAATTGTCCTTGCGCATTCAGATTAACTTGGTCGCCTGTGATCACATCACTTGCATTTAAGCTACCATTTACAATCGCACTGGTTGTACCGTCATAAACTTTGTCCTGAGCGGTTAATACACCTGTGATTTGTTTCTTACTGATATTCGCTTGAGTCTGACTATTCGCTTGTAGGCTATAGTTACCTGCATCTGTACCTGTTAAATTGCCTGATACATTTACATTCTTGTTTGAACCCGCATTCTTATCCGCAAATTGCCCTTGGGCATTCAGGTTAACTTGGTCGCCTGTGATCAAACCATTCAAGCTGCCATTTACAATCGCACTAGTTGTACCGTCATAAACTTTGTCTTGAGCGGTGATGCTGCCCGTAATTTGCTTCTTGCTAATATTGGCTGTCACTTGTCCGCTAGTACTTAACTCATAGTTGCCTGCATCTGTACCACTTAGAGTGCCTGATACATTTACATTCTTATTCGCGCCTGCATTTTTATCGGCAAACTGTCCTTGGGCATTCAGGTTGACTTGGTCACCTGTGATCAAACCATTCAAGCTGCCATTCACAATCGCACTAGTTGTACCGTCATAAACTTTATCTTGAGCAGTGATACTACCTGTGATTTGTTTCTTGCTGATATTCGCTTGGGTTTGACTATTCGCTTGTAAGCTATAGTTACCCGCATCTGTACCACTGAGATTACCTGATACATTTACATTCTTATTCGCGCCTGCATTTTTATCGGCAAACTGTCCTTGGGCATTCAGGTTGACTTGGTCACCTGTGATCAAACCATTCAAGCTGCCATTCACAATCGCACTAGTTGTACCGTCATAAACTTTATCTTGAGCAGTGATACTACCTGTGATTTGCTTTTTACTAATGTTGGCAGTCACTTGTCCATTGGTGGTGAGTTCATAGTTGCCAGCATCTAATCCAACCAAGCTACTTGAAGCTGTGACAACTTTGTTTTGACCTGCGTTCTTATCTACAAATTGCCCTGTTGTACCCACACTGACTTGATCGCCAGTGATGACACCGCCTGCATTTAATGTACCGCTTACATTGGCATTGGTTGTACCATCATAAACTTTGTCTTGAGCTGTCAATACACCTGTGACTTGTTTCTTGCTGATATTCGCTTGAGTCTGACTATTCGCTTGTAAGCTATAGTTGGCTGCATCTGTACCACTGAGATTACCTGATACATTTACAGTTTTATTCGAGCCTGCATTTTTATCAGTAAACTGTCCTTGGGCATTTAGGTTGACTTGGTCACCCGTGATCAAACCATTCAAGCTACCGTTTACAGTCGCATTGATCGTACCATCGTAAACTTTGTCTTGAGCTGTCAATACGCCTGTGACTTGTTTCTTGCTGATGTTAGCCGTCACTTGTCCATTGGTGGTGAGTTCATAGTTGCCTGCATCTAATCCAACCAAGCTACTTGAAGCTGTGACAACTTTGTTCTGACCTGCGTTCTTATCTACAAACTGTCCTGTTGTTCCAACACTGACTTGATCGCCTGTAATCACATCATTTGCGTTCAGGCTACCATTTACAATCGCACTGGTCGTCCCATCGTAAACTTTGTCTTGTGCTGTGATGCTGCCTGTAATTTGTTTCTTGCTGATGTTGGCTTGTGCTGATGTATTCGCTGCAAGATCGTAGTTACCTGCATCTGTACCACTGAGATTACCTGATACATTTACATTCTTGTTTGAGCCTGCATTTTTATCCGCAAATTGTCCTTGGGCATTTAGGCTGACTTGGTCGCCTGTGATTAAACCATTCACGCTGCCATTTACAATCGCATTAGTTGTACCGTCATAAACTTTATCTTGAGCGGTGATGCTGCCTGTGATTTGTTTCTTACTGATATTGGCTTGGGTTTGGCTATTCGCTTGTAGGCTATAGTTAGTTGCATCTGTACCCGTTAAATTACCTGATACATTTACATTTTTATTCGAAGCTGCATTTTTATCAGCAAATTGTCCTTGCGCATTGAGGTTGACTTGGTCACCCGTAATTAAACCATTCACGCTGCCATTTACAATCGCATTAGTTGTACCGTCATAAACTTTATCTTGAGCGGTGATGCTACCTGTAATTTGTTTCTTGCTGATGTTGGCTTGTGCTGATGTATTCGCTGCAAGATCGTAGTTACCTGCATCTGTACCACTGAGATTACCTGATACATTTACATTCTTGTTTGAGCCTGCATTTTTATCCGCAAATTGTCCTTGGGCATTTAGGTTGACTTGGTCGCCTGTGATTAAACCATTCACGCTGCCATTTACAATCGCATTAGTTGTACCGTCATAAACTTTATCTTGAGCTGTCAATACACCTGTGATCTGCTTCTTACTGATGTTAGCTTGGGTTTGACTATTCGCTTGTAAGCTATAGTTACCTGCATCTGTACCACTTAAATTGCCTGATACATTGACATTCTTGTTTGAACCTGCATTTTTATCCGTAAACTGTCCTTGCGCATTTAGGTTGACTTGGTCACCTGTAATTAAACCATTCAAGCTGCCATTCACGATCGCATTAGTCGTACCATCGTAAACTTTATCTTGAGCAGTAATGCTACCTGTGATTTGCTTTTTACTGATACTCGCTTGAGTTTGACTATTCGCTTGTAGGCTATAGTTCGCCGCATCTGTACCCGTTAAATTTCCTGATACATTTACATTCTTGTTCGAAGCTGCATTTTTATCAGCAAATTGTCCTTGCGCATTCAGGTTGACTTGGTCGCCTGTGATCAAACCATTCAAGCTACCATTCACAATCGCACTGGTTGTACCATCGTAGACTTTATCTTGAGCAGTCAATACGCCTGTGATTTGTTTCTTGCTAATACTCGCTTGTGTTGATGTATTCGCTGCAAGATCGTAGTTGCCTGCATCTGTACCACTTAGATTGCCTGATACATTAACCGTCTTATTCGAACCTGCATTTTTATCTGCAAACTGTCCTTGCGTATTTAGGTTAACTTGGTCACCTGTAATTAAGCCATTCAAGCTACCGTTGACGACCGCATTAGTCGTACCATCGTAAACTTTGTCTTGAGCTGTCAATACACCTGTAATTTGCTTCTTACTGATGTTCGCAGTCACTTGTCCATTGGTGGTGAGTTCATAGTTGCCTGCATCTAATCCAACCAAGCTACTTGAAGCGGTGACAACTTTATTCTGACCTGCATTTTTATCTACAAATTGCCCTGTTGTACCTACACTGACTTGATCGCCAGTGATGACACCGCCTGCGTTCAAGCTGCCATTTACAATCGCACTGGTTGTACCGTCATAAACTTTATCTTGAGCAGTCAATACACCTGTGATCTGCTTCTTACTGATGTTAGCTAGGGTTTGACTATTCGCTTGTAAGCTATAGTTACCCGCATCTGTACCACTTAGAGTGCCTGATACATTTACATTCTTATTCGCGCCTGCATTTTTATCGGCAAACTGTCCTTGTGCATTCAGATTAACTTGGTCGCCTGCAATTAAGCCATTCAAGCTGCCATTTACAATCGCACTGGTTGTACCGTCATAGACTTTGTCTTGAGCTGTCAATACACCTGTAATTTGCTTCTTACTGATGTTCGCAGTCACTTGTCCATTGGTGGTGAGTTCATAGTTGCCTGCATCTAATCCAACCAAGCTACTTGAAGCCGTGACAACTTTATTCTGACCTGCGTTCTTATCTGCAAACTGTCCTTGCGCATTCAGGTTGACTTGGTCACCTGCAATTAAGCCATTCAAGCTGCCATTTACAATCGCACTGGTTGTACCATCATAAACTTTGTCTTGAGCAGTCAACACACCTGTGATTTGCTTCTTACTGATGTTAGCTTGTGCGGATGTATTCGCTGCAAGATCGTAGTTGGCTGCATCTGTACCACTTAAATTGCCTGATACATTAACTGTCTTATTCGAAGCTGCGTTTTTATCAGCAAATTGTCCTTGGGCATTAAGGTTAACTTGATCACCTGTAATTAAGCCATTCAAGCTACCATTGATGATCGCACTGGTTGTACCATCGTAAACTTTATCTTGAGCAGTCAACACACCTGTGACTTGCTTCTTGCTGATGTTGGCAGTGACTTGTCCATTGGTCGTAAGTTCATAGTTGCCTGCATCTGTACCACTTAAATTGCCTGATACATTAACCGTCTTATTCGAAGCTGCATTTTTATCAGCAAATTGTCCTTGCGCATTTAGGTTGACTTGGTCACCTGTAATCAAACCGTTTAAGCTGCCATTTACAATCGCACTGGTTGTACCGTCATAAACTTTATCTTGAGCGATGATGCTACCTGTGATCTGTTTCTTTGCAATATCAAGTGAACCATTTTCATATACGATATTATAGTTCGTAGTTGATGCGGCTCCAGCTACAGTGTTGGTATAACTACCCGCATTTCGATCGCTCGCACCAGAAGCAGTAACGCTACTAAAGATATTTGCTTGATTGTTTGCATCATTGCCTTTCAAGCCAGAAATCGTAAATCCAGCGACATTCTGTACCTGACCATTATAGGTCGTTGCTAGGCTATTTCCTTTAATTGTGGCAGTGGCTTTAGTAATGGTATATGTGCCATTTACAAAGGTGAGATCGTAGTTTTTATCGCCTTTTGCGGCATTACTATAAGCAACAGCATGTACATAGTTTCCAGCATCTTTACGTGTTGCAACAGCATTTACTGCGAGAACAGATTCAGTTTCCCCATCAACTAAGCCATCAGCACGAAAACTATTAATTTGTTGGTTAAAACCATTATATTCACGTGTTTCATCCAGTGCATAAACCGTTGCTTTCTTTTTATTAATAACAAACTTGCCGTCAACATACGCTATGTCATAGTTTTTGGTACTGCTATTTTCGCCAGTCACCTTATTGGTATAAGTTCCTGCATCTTTACCTGAAGCACCTGTTATCGCGATATTTCCAAGTAAGGACTCAGCTTCCCCATTCACCAATCCATCAACCGTATAATGTGGATTATTAATTGATTGAGTTTTACCGTTATAGATTGTTGAATCACTATTTCCAGTAACGGTCACCTTAGCTTTATTAATCGTTAAAGTGCCTTCATTGCCAATGAAATCATAGCCATGTTGGTTATCACTATAATAAATCGCTTTATAAAGACCCGCATCCGTTCCACTGGTTTGACCATTGGCAGTATATTTGCTGCTGTCTAATCCCCAAACATCCGCAAAATGTTGCTCTTTGCCTGTATAGGTTGTGGTTTTATCCGTGACAGATAAATCTTTAGTCGTCAAAAAACTTCGTAGTAAAGGTACGCTTAGACCGTCATAAATACGCCATGCTGTCTGTTTCCCTCCTAATTTGCTATCAGCATCAAGGAAAGTAAATTTAGATGCATCTTTCATTTCAGCATTGGTCAAACCAGAACTTGCACTACTCCCTGCGCTGTCATTTTGCAGCGTAGTCTCTTTATTCCAGTGGCCATTACTCACGGTCGCATTGCTATTGTTTCCAACTAAACCACCAATCAAACTATTACCCGTAACACGTCCAGTGGCATAGGCATTTTGAACAGTTGCTTGGTTTTGGTTACTTCCCACTAAGCCCGCAACATTACTCAATCCACTGACAGCACCAGTTGCATAGGTATCTTTAATGATTGCATTTTGATTAGTACCAACTAAACCACCAACATGGTTCTGACCTATCACTTGACTGGTTGAATATGCACTTTCTATTTTTGAACCATCTTGTTGCTGCCCAACCAATCCACCCACAGCATCACCCGTACCTACAACCGATCCAGTACTATAAATGCTATAAAGCTGTGAATTCTGCGTACTGCTTCCAACGACAGCACCCACATGGTTTTGACCTTTGATATTGCTATTCACGACACCAAAGTTTTTAAGATTGGCGTTCTGAATATAGCCAAATAAGCCAACGTTATCCGTGGTTTCACGATAAATATATAAATCTGAAATTTGATGACCTAAACCATCTAATTTACCTGTAAAAGCGTGACTACTATCACCAAGTGGATTAAAACCAATACCATTTGCATCACCCCAAAATTGTGAGTTTTTGGCATCAATATCATTACCCAGTAAGTAATTACCCGCAAGATTTTGATTTATATTTTGTAGTTGATTTAGGTTTTGGATAACGCTGTAGTAACCACCCAATTGATCTTGTTTATTAACCACTTGGTTTGGACCAATGTGATCTTTAAAATACGGCGTGGTTTGATTATCAGCATTTGCCCAAATTTTATCAAAATCAAAGCCAATAAATTTATTGGCATTGAACATTTCATCGCTGGTCAAGCCACTAGTATTGGCACTGCCTGAACTGCTATCTAGTCCTGTTTTATTCTTATCCCAATAACTATTGGTTACAACACCCTGAACATTTTTGCCGAGTAAACCACCTATGGCTGTCACTCCTGTCACTTTTCCAAGTGCATAGGTATTTTCTATATTTGCAGCAAGGTTTTCTCCAACCAAGCCACCGACACGATCAGTACCTGTGACTGCCCCAGTCGCATAAGCATTTTTGACCTCGGCGTCATAATAGTTATTTCCAACTAAACCACCAACATTTTGTTCGCCAGTGACAGCTCCTGTTGCATAGGCATTATTGATTGTACCGCCATGATTGTTATCTCCAACCAGACCACCAACAATATCACTACCATTCACATTTCCAGAGGCATAGACATTTTCAATAACTGCGCCATCATTACCCCCAACTAAACCACCAATATAGGTTGAGTTTTGTGCGCCAGTGACATTCCCCGTCGCATAAGCATTTTTAATAGTACTGCCATCAAAGTTTCCTCCGACTAGACCACCAACAGTCCCATAACCTTGAACCGTTCCCGTATTAAATACATTCTCAACCAAACTCTGATGTGTACTTTGCCCGACCAAACCGCCAACAAAACTGTCACCAACCACTGAACCGCCAACCAAACCGACGTTACGAACTACAGCACCATCAATATGCCCAAACAATCCAACGTCATAACTATAGGGGCGATTGATCGTGAGATGACTCACTGTATGCCCTAAGCCATCAAAACGTCCTGTAAAATAATCAAATTCATTACCAAGTGGATTAAAACCTTTTTCGTCTCCAACACCCCAATCTTTGGTCACCGTCGCATCAATATCTGTTCCAAGTACGTAGTTACCTGCCAATGCATTATTGATATTTTGTAAAGCCTGTAAATCAGTCACAACCTTATAATCAATACGTTTGCTGACATCCGTACCTTTTTGCGTGCTAAAGTTTTGCCCTGCATTTAGATTTATCTTCGCGCCATTTTTAATATAATAATTGGCACTCTCACTACCATTTTGCCCATATAACAACACCACTTTACCATCTTGGTTTTGTGCCGTAATACTAGCATTCACATTAATATCGTTATGTGCTTTTAGTGTCAGTGTGGTGTCTTTATTCCATGTAACTGCCGTATTAACATTGATATCACCCTTTTCTGACCCAGCATTTTGTGTTTCCAAAATGACCGAGGTGCTGTTCAAATTATTTTGTAATGTCGTAGCGCCAATACCACTACCAGTTTGAGCAGCCGAGCCAGCATTGATGCTAAAATCAGTTGGGTCGATCAGCCACGTTCCTGTTTTACCCCCATCAGATAAAGTCGAAACTTGTGTGCTATCTGCAATTTTCACCTGTGCCGCACTAGTTTCAATAAAACCACCTGCCTGACCATTGCGACCTTCTGATTTTAAAATACCACTGACATTGGTTGTGCCTTGTTGCATATCCGCAAGCAAAACAATTTCACCTTTGGCATTTTGACCCAAACGATTGGCTTCAATAATACCGCTATGATTCACCACGGCTTTGCTTAAGCTATCTTTGGCTTTTGCAGTTAAATAAATTGCACCATTATTGGCAAGAATCGCGCCACGGTTATCAATCAAACCTTGCAACGTCCCAATTTCAACTTTGTATTCAGTCAGTTGACCATCTTGTAATTTTAAAGTGACTTGATCTGCTGCAGTTAAATGAATAACACCATTATGTGCCTGAATCTGCCCTTCGTTGATGACTGTTGGTGCAATAAAAGCAACAACGCCACCATTGGCAATAACCGAACCATAGTTCTCAACACTAGCAGCATTAGATTGGTTTTTAAGGGTAAAATTCCCACTAATAATATCACTATCAGTGACATTCAGTGTTGATGCAACAATCCCACCGACATTGACTTGCGCTGTTTTAGAAAAAATCACACCATTCGGATTCAATAAAAAAACTTGCCCGTTAGCATTCAGTTTTCCCATGATTTGACTGGCATTACTATCTAGAACACGATTCACCGCAATCGAAGATGTATTTGGCTGATAGAAATTGACCGTCGCATTTTGTCCAATATTAAACGTATCCCATTGGATGCCTACATTTTGACTATTTTGATGGACATTTAACGTATTATTATTTTGACTGACTTGTGCTGAACCCACAGTAACACTGCCACCAGTTGGCAATTGTACATCAGCTGCTCCCGCCCAAAGCGAGATCGGAAGCAGCGCTAAACTTAATAAAGATAAACGTAGGGTCTGAAACCAAGTTTTTGTCTCTTTAACATGCCCTGTCACCGTTGAACTCTGACCGCCTCGCGAATGACTTCGTGTCAATTCCGAAGTCACCTGCCAACAACCCAGACTCTTATTCCATACTGTCTTATAGACTTTATTCATCTCTACGCTACCCCAAAACTAAATATCAGCGCTAAATTTTAAATTTCCATTTCATTTTAATTTTCAATAAAACGGACGCAAAAAAAATAATTTATGTGTCTTTGATATCATTTTAGATAAAACAAAGATAATAAAAGCACATTATTTTAAAATAATAAGTTCATTTAAAAATAAAAATACCAAAACACATAAAATCAGCACAAAGATACAATATTTATATTTATTTTAAAACCATATTATTTTTAAATTAATACTAAATATATAAAATTAAAATAAATGATAAATTAAGAAAAAGTTTAAAAATACATCTAAAACCCATAATACTTGTTAAAATATGTCAATAAATGTCACATAATAACAATATCTTAGCAGATGAGAACGCCTTATACATATTTTATTTTTATAAAAATCCAATAACACTTAAATAAAAAAACAAGAACAGCATCACACAACAAAATAACTATTTTATTTATTACTTATATACTCAGTAATTCAATTTAAGTTATATTATTTTAAATCCAATATTTTATTTAACATCCTATTCATTCGGTTAATCTAAATATGAAAATTGTGACAAAATCCTCAATAAGCACATTGAGCTTATGTATTTCATTAGCTCTATTATCTGGCTGTGGTGGAAACACACAAGAAACAGCCGATAATAACAAAACTGAATCAGCGACAAGTGCTCAAGCAAAAGCACTCGCTACGTCTGGTGCATATCCTGAGCCAAATAAAGATGTTTTTGATTCGAATACCCTTGGTTTCTACGACTACGATCTAGAAGGCAATGTGCGCCATATACGTAACGACCTTGTTGGTAACTTTGCTGCAATGATTCAATTTGCACAAAACCATACTGTAGACCCAAACGGTAATGAAGCGAAAAGCATGCCTCGCCTTACCAGTGAAAAAGATGCACTTCTTTTAGTCACACCAAGTGCAGATATGGGTGACATTCAACAACTGAATGCAGAAATTTATTTGAATAGTCGACTAATACGTCGGGTTGCTTTACAAGAACCAACCCAAATTCCAGCATCAGATCAATCTAATGGTGATGCTCGTGCACGTGTTCAATACTCCAAACAGACGTGGACAGTCCCTCTAAACTGGGATGAAGTCAAACCAGGTTTAAATATTCGTATTGTTGATCCAATCAGCCGTAAAAATGGACGACTCGATGCGCAATCCATTGATTTTGGAGCACCAGGTGAATTGGTTGTTCAAAGCATTCGTTTGGGCATGCTCACTGCACCTCGACAATCTAGCGGTCACTATATGCTAAATGAACCTGAAAAAGCGGGTACTGATTATTTTGAAACCATTCCTGCGGCAAAAATGATCGTCACAAAGTATGATGACATGCAACTGAATCAAGTCATGGTTGCAAGTGGTGTCATTTATAATGATAAAAGCGCCACAACAGGTGATGTTTACAGCGGTGATATGCGAGAAAACACAGCCAAATCCACCTTTAGCACAGGAATCAACCTTGCCAACTGGGGTGTAACCAGTGCTTCAATGTCTAGCCAAGAACAACCTCAACTGACTCAAAGTGCTGTGATTCACCATGCTTGGGGTAAATACGAAAATGGTGATGTCAGTCATGGTTTAAGTGGTGGTAATGGCATTTTAACGCTGATTGATTCAGCAGGTAATGAATTTAGCCATGAAATTGGGCATCACTATGGCTTAGGACACTATCCTGGACAAAACGGAGAAAACTACTTTTGGGCAGCCCATCATCCAGATAGTGGCTGGGGCTATATTGCCTATCGTAATCGTATGCGAGGCAATTTAAATTGGAACAATACAAACTTAGATAACCGCTTAGGTGGTACACCAATCTTTCAAAATGCCTATACCTACGGTACTGATGCCATGGCAGGTGGTAATTACTCTAGTTCTCTGTCTCGTTTCACTCATTATACAGGCTATAGTACAAAGATCAGAATACAACCCGCATTTGATCGTGCGGTTTGGGATGCCAACTCTACTACAGGATACAAACGTTGGAATGCGACAACACGCCAAATGGATGTCACGCAACCTAAAGTTCCAAACTCAAGTCAAGTTTGGTACAACCGCCCTGATGGCAATTATCTAAAACCAACTCAATTTGGTGTACCTGTCTTTACCATTTTAGGTGGCTACGACCCTGTCAACCAAGTCGGTCTGCTTTACCCTGCTGCACGCGGCAACTGGGGGAACATTTTCACACTCCCTCAAGCACAGACGAGCCTTGCAAATGCAAGCTGCTGGATCAATGTCAAATATGCATCTAAAGCAGAAGAAAACATCGCGCTCGCCCCAAATCGCATGGGCAGCAATGCAAACAAACTACATATTAATTTGGCTCAAAGTGATGCACCTCTAAGCGTTGATTTATACTGTAAACGTGCCAATGAACAAGCCAACAAACTCTCGTCGATTGTCATTCCAAGCTATGCACAACCCCTCCCTGCTGCGGTCACTATTGGTAAGGAACAAGGCTTTACAGCTTTACGCAAAGTTGAACTCCCACAACTAGAACAAGCTTTACTCAGTAACCAAGGTAAGCTCGTCGCAAATTTATCTCCAAACAATAAAATTCTCTATGACTCTTATAAGAATTTTAAAAATGAGCTTTCAGCAACCGCACGCCAAGAGTTTGATCGCTTCAGCAACCAACAAGCACAATTATACCGTTTAAACCGCTGGGTCAATGTCTATCGCAATGACTTAACTGCAAATATCACCGCTGCAAATGACGCGTTAAAAAGCTTTGTCACCCAACTTGGTCTTTCTAATAGCAATCCACTGGCAGGTGCAACAATGTTTGTCATGCCAAATATGAATTCAGCTTGTCTCAAAGCTGAAATTTCGAGTAGCACGGGCAAACCAAGTGTATTTATGAGTGGTAGAAATAACTGTACTGGCGATAATTCTAGCCTATGGATCTATGATGCTGTGGGCAAAATTCACAGCGTACAATATCCTGAACTCTGTTTATCAGGTACAACTCTCGCTGCCTGCAATAACAGTGTTAGTAACCAAATTTGGGAAACACCTGTTACTGGTTCAACTCAACAGTTCCGTCAAGGTAGCAGTTGCTTAGATCTAAGTGGTGGTGGTGCGCCAAGTGCAGATGGTCGCGGTACATTAATTACTTATGGCTGTGGCGGTGGAAATAATCAAAAATGGACAATCACCACACCAAGTCAAAACTTTATTTTAGCGGCTGCAACAGGTCAAAATTTACCACTATTGGCAAAAGCATTAGCAACACCATAATCAAGCACGATCAAAAATAAGAATAGGGAGCGAATATGCTCCCTATTCTTTTTCTGGTTTTCTCAATTGAATTGTTAAATCAAAAAGCATAAAAAGCCCTTGTAAATACAAAGGCTTTTTTATTAATTTGGCAGAGGATCAAGGACTCGAACCTTGACGAACGGTTTTGGAGACCGTCATGCTACCATTACACCAATCCTCTATAACTGCATGATTAATTCATCTCTGACTTAATCATAAAAAGTAAGAATACTTACTTTTTAAATTTGGTGGGGGCGAAGAGACTCGAACTCTTACACCTTGCGGCGCTGGAACCTAAATCCAGTGCGTCTACCAATTTCGCCACGCCCCCGATGGATGTGTATATTAGTGATAAACTTTCTTGCTGACAAGTCCTTTTTATAAAAAAAACATGCATCTGAAAGCTAATGCTTTTTTCGTATACAAATAAAAAATGTAGAAATAAAAAAAGGAACTTTAAACAAAGTTCCTTTCTATATTTGGCAGAGGATCAAGGACTCGAACCTTGACGAACGGTTTTGGAGACCGTCATGCTACCATTACACCAATCCTCTATAACTGTATGATTAACCCATCTCTGACTTAATCATAAAAAAAGCAAGATACTCTTGCTTCTTAAATTTGGTGGGGGCGAAGAGACTCGAACTCTTACACCTTGCGGCGCTGGAACCTAAATCCAGTGCGTCTACCAATTTCGCCACGCCCCCGATGGATATGCATATTAGTGAGAAACATGCTTTATGACAAGTCTTTCTGATAAAAAACCCTACCAAATGGACATATAATATTCAAATCAAGTATTTATGTTTATTTTTACAGCAAATCAATCACATTTAAACAATGTTTTGCTTCAACAACGGAGTTCAAACGCTGTTCTTTATGTTTCTGCAATAGACCTTTCAGCAAAGGTAAAAAACACTGCAACTCATTAGGCAATTGAATCTCTAGTTTTTGGCAATGTAAAACTGCCCAATCATGATAATTTTTTGCACATAATCTCGTTTGAGACAACCATTCATAAAGAATAATGCCAAATGCATATAAATCAGTTTGCACGGTTTTCGGCTTCCCATGAAAAAGTTCAGGTGCCATATAACGTGGAGTCGCCGTTAAATTCTGTATTGAATGCTCTAATTTGCAGCTTTGCTCAAAATCAATCAATTTGCATGAATTTTCATATAATCGGAAATGCTCAACTTTTAAGTCTCCATGAACCCAACCCAGTTGATGCATCTTGTCTAGCGCATCTAATGCAATAAGAATCTTGTGCTGAATCGCTTCAGTATTCGCTACATTGACAATCGTATCGAAAAATTGATTTGTATCAGGACTGAGTAACCCTACCCCACACTCAGGAAAACCCATACCAGTTGTGATATCCCGAAGCTGAATAATTTGATGCGCTAATAAAAAAGTTTGCTCAATTTGAGCATGTTGTTGATAGAAATCTAATTCACGCTGAAAAGCTTGCTCCAACACATCATGGGTATTTGCTAGATGGAATTTGAGCCAGTACTGTTGCTGTGCAACCTGAAAAGTATATAAACGCCGCCCAAATGCATAGCTCTCAGATTTGGTTGTTAAAGTTAAACCATCCCATTGAATGTTTGAATCAGAGATCCACGTAGTAAAAATCATTCTGCTGCTTTTCTTGCTGCTTTCGCAATGATGTTAAACAATGCTCAATGGTTTTACCAATCCGTGCATGTATTTCGATGGAGGAAATTTTAGGCCATGTTGCCCTTTCACCCTCTTGCTGTAAGATTTTAAAAAGTTTTGGACGTGGGTTTTTGAGCATGTAATGATAATGCCGAAGTCCATACTTGGCGATAATATTCACATCCCCATAGTAACGTTGTCCTAAGATTCCATAGCCATGATCTAAAATACGGCGAATCGGGAAAAAATCTCCCATATAATGGCGCGTTAGATCAAGAAATTCCATCGCAATCGCTTTGCCCTGATGCCGAATAATTCGCTCAGGCCAACTCAGCACATCTCGACGAAATCGTTCCGTATCACTTTGCATAAAAGGCACAATATGAGGGTTTACTTGGCTGGCAATGGTGTAATTAATGTTATATAGACGTGCCATTTTTTCTTGTGGAAAATCACTGCGCATGCTGCCATCCACCCACCTTGTATTGGCTAGATACGGCGTATGTTGACCATCATAACGCTTACTAGTTACATGCACAGGCGGAAATAATACAGGTACAGCACAGGAAGCTAAAACAGCACTCCAAACCAGAACATTCGGTGCTGTCAGTGCATTCATAATCCGTGGATTTTGTGCCGTGTTATAGGGCGCAATCACAATATTAATATGGCGTTTTGACTGTTGATAGGCTTCTGCAAATGTTACATCCCCCAAATTTTTCATTAGGAATTTTTTCAAATACATCACATCAGCAATTCCACCATTCCCTCGAATCAATTCAGTCATTTTTCTAAATTTAAAGGCATCACTAAAAAAGTGTTCACCTTTCAGTAATTCAGGAACTTTATCAGCCGCTGATACGCCCAACATGCCTGTCATGATCGCCCCTGCACTTGAACCAGAAAGGACTCGCGGCATCAGATCTTGTTCAAGTAAAACCTTACACACACCTGTATGAAATAACCCAAGTGTTGCGCCACCAGAAAACATAAGCGCAGGTTGGCCATAAGCCTTTTGGCATTCTTCAAAAAATTGAATCTTTTCTTTAAGTTGAAAGGTAATACATTCACTAGCAGCTAAATAGCGAAGACATTCACTCATCTCTTCTACATAATTTTCGATAATTCTTTTGGTACCAATATAGGTTTGTGCAAATAACATTGGATGTCCAATATTGGCGAAGTCATAAGATAAGCCTTCACGAAGAACATAAATTAAATCTAGAGTACGATGCTGCATTCGATATTTTTTTAATAAGTTATATCGTTTAGATAAAATTTCCGCATCAAAATAAGGCGATTGATTGTCATATTTCCACGCTTCACGACCGGATTCTTCGTCCAGTTTTAGTGCAATTTCCTTCCATTCCGTATAAGAACTTGCATGTTGCAGACTTTCTTTTAATGTAGCAATTCTATGTGACTGATATATATTCTTTTTATCTTTAAATTTATTGAACATTATCATTCCTTATTTTTCATTATATGCTTATTCTCTTGCACTTATACAATGCAAAAAGCAGCATCAACAATCAAGGGTCAAATCAACCAATTCCAATATTTTTCGTGATATTTTCTGTATTTCAACTATAGCGATGATAGTATCCCTATTCATTAATCACTGAGTTTGGTTTGTGTTTATGGCTATTCTTGATTTACCCGAATCTATTCTTCAATCGTTATCCAGTGTTTTGACACAGTTACAACAAGTTCTCCCTGCGCTCAAACAACCCACAGATTTTTCGGCAATTGCATTTCGATGGGAAAATCAACAATTGCTTGCAATTCAGCAACCTAAAAAAATGTATTTAGAAGACTTGAAAGGGATTGAACGTCAAAAAGCCAAGATCATCCAAAATACCTTGCAGTTTCTCAATGGTTTACCTGCCAATGACGTTTTACTCACAGGTTCTCGTGGTACAGGGAAATCATCCATTGTTCGTGCCTTACTTACAGCATATTCAGTACAAGGTTTGCGTTTAATTGAAATCGAACGTGATGATCTTTCTGATTTACCTAAAATTCAAAAATTAATCGAAAACCGTCCTGAAAAATTTATTGTTTATTGTGATGATCTCGCTTTTAACGCAGAAGATGAAAATTATCGTAGTTTAAAAAGTGTCTTGGATGGTTCACTTCAATCAGGTTCAAGCAATTTTATTATTTATGCGACCAGTAATCGCCGCCATTTACTGCCTGAGTTTATGCATGAAAATACGCCCGTGCGTAAAGTCGATGTTCCGCAATATACCGAGTTACACCCTCAAGAAGCGATTGAGGAAAAAATTTCACTGTCCGATCGTTTTGGCATGTGGCTTTCCTTCTATCCAATGGATCAACAACTGTATTTAGAAATTGTTGAGCATTATATTGTTCAAGCAAATTTAGAATATAACGACATTGTTCGTGCTGAAAGTTTAAAATGGTGCCAAGCACGTGGACAACGTTCAGGGCGTGCAGCTTATCAGTTCTCTAAGCATTGGATCGGTTCGCAAAACCTTGAAAAATTGTCTAACAAGGTTTAGGGAGATTGTCCTAAAAAGCTTTGGCTTTGTCCTTATTTCCGCTTAGCAAAGGCAATTGTTTTTCATAACCTAGCTTTTCAGTCTGGAAAGAACGTAGGAAACAAGATGAAAAAACAATTGCCACCCTCATCCCTTACAAGCAAAATTTTGGGTAAAAGTTTATTACTCGCACAAAGCACCTTAGATCAAGCGATTAAATATTCAACGATTCCTTTTTCTGAACCAGAAATCATTCGTCCTAGAACTGAAGAAAAATTCTATACATGGACACACTATGGCATCTTCTTTCCATTGCTACCTGAGCCACATCGTTATTTGAATATCATGATCTTGCTCGGTACGCCTGGGGCATTAGCTTTTGATCATGATGATATTACTTTGGGCGATCCACGCAAAACAGCAACTTTCTTTTCAAGCACCGCCGCTTTAGATGAACATCTATTAAAAGCCTATATCATGCCTGAAGAGACTCATATTCAAGAAAATGGTTGGCAAATTGAGTTGGGGCAAGAAGTTTCAATTGAAGGCACTTTACCAAATATTCACCTCAAAGGTGCTTATCATGGCTTAAAGTTTGAGTTTGATTTAGATGTTACAGATCAAGCCTCTTGGTTTATTAAAACCCCGATTTATGATCATTTTAGTTTATTGTCAAAATTTAAAGGTCAACTCGAATATCAAGGACAAATAACCCTCGCAGAAGGCTTATGTACCTATGAATATGCCAGAGCCGCAGGCGCACATGGTATCGTTAAAAAGTTGCTGCCAGAAGCTTACAAACTCCCTCTCGATTTCTTTACTTATCAAATTATTAATTTGACAGAAACCACTCAACTACTTTTAACTAAAGCCGATATTTTAGGTCAACCAGCCGCATATAGCTTGCATGTTCGCCATACAAATCAACCTGCTGAAGTCTATAACAATGTTGAATTTAAAGTCATTTCACACCATGTAGATGACTATGTTTCACCGAATGGCAAAAAGATGCGTTTACCGCAATTGTTTTCTTGGTCTGTAAAAGATGATGCCAATAACAAACTGCTCGACATTATTGCAGAAGTTGATAGCCCATACCGCTATGGTCATGGGATCGGTTATGCGAGCGCATACACTTTCACGGGTGAATATCAAAACCAAAAAGTTCAAGGTCGTGGTTACCTTGAATATATTGATGTCGAAAATCAAAATGCCTTTAAAGATTAAAAGTCTTGAATTAAGCAAAATAAGCCTTTGATTAGTGTTCAAAGGCTTATTGATTTCGGATTAAATTTCTTTTTGATTAAGATCAATTAGAGTAAAAGTATCAACAATTTGCCTGATTGAATTTTTGATCTCTGCTGCAACTTTGGTGTCATAACCTTCAACTAAAAAGCGGCTAATTAATCCTTCAATTAGAGTATAAATAATTTCAACTAATACATCCGCATTGGAAAAAGATGCTAAATATTGCGCGATTAAGTTTCGAATCCAAATCTTATGGTCTTTCGAAACCATGATGATATCTTGATCACCCAAATGCGATTCAGCTACTGCTCGAACAAATAGACATCCTTTAAAATTATCTTCTTGAAACCACAACAGATGCCAATCAATCAATTTATCTAATGCTGCTCGCCCAGTTTCACCTACAACATAAGCAACCAGACTATTCCTAAACTTTTGGTCTCGCGCTTCTAAGACAGACTTCACCAATTGATTTTTATTTTTAAAATAGGTGTACATCGTTGTTTTTGAACAACCTGACTCATCCCGAATTAAATCGACACCCACACCGACAAAACTATTTTCATAAAATAATTTCTCTGCTGTATCCAATATTTTGTGGGCCGATTTAGACATAAAAATTCACTCACTCAAGTAGTACAGATCTGTACTATTTGTAATTTTAGTTATATCATCATCAGAAAGCAACCATTCAATGAGAATGAAATGTTATCAATATTCCAAGGTAAAGAGCATCTAGCCCCAGCACCCCAATCCAGTGATCTGATTAGAAGCTTAATCGGTGGGACACTGAGTATTTTAATCCTGATTTTCCTCAGTAAATTGACAAATAATTTATTCATCATGGCACCGTTTGGTGCAACTTGCGTACTGTTATATGCAGTATCTCAATCACCATTAGCCCAACCTCGTAATGTTATTCTTGGGCACTTTATCTCGGCATTGATTGGTTTATTATTTCTTAAACTTTTTGGTAACTCTGCATTCAGTATTGCACTTTCTGTTGGCTGTGCGATTGCTGCCATGCAATTTTTACGTTGTATTCACCCACCTGCTGGAGCAAATCCTTTAGTCATTCTACTTACTGCGAATACAATTGAATACCATTGGAGCTTCTTGTTTTTTCCTGTACTTCTCGGTGCAATTGCCCTTGTACTCGTTGCTTGGCTAGTCAATAACCTCAAATCAGAAAAGAAATGGCCAATTTATGGCTTGGCATTGATTCATAGTAAAAAGAAGATCGAATAAATAAGACAGTGATGGAGCAGATCAAAGTGCGCTCCATCCCTTTAAACCTATACAAAACTTTCTATCAATCAATTCAATAAATTCCTCTTGTCAATTACTCTACTTTTCTACAATAATAGGTAGATCGGTATACCTAATAAAGTTTTATTATGAGCACCAAATCCGCAAAACAAAAAATCCTAGATGCTGCATCCTTTCTGTTCTACAACGATGGAATTACCAATACAGGCATTAATAGCATTACAGGCAAAGCCAAAGTTGCAAAAATGTCTTTGTATAATAATTTCCCAACCAAATCTGACTTAATTACCTGTTATATCGAAGCTCGACACCAAGAGTGGTTAGACTTATATGAGAAAAGAAAAGTTCAGATCAAAACACCGATGGATGGCATTTTAGCTATTTTTGATGCCTATCAAGACCATGCTGAATTTGCCTATGAAAAAGGTTTTCGTGGTTGTGGTTTACTGAATGCAGCAGCCGAATTTCCTGCATATAGTCCTGAACGTTTAGCGGTTAAAAATCATAAAGATGAAATCGAAAATATTGTGGCTGGACATTTATCACAATTATTCAAAGAGCCACAAAAAGTCCAACAACTTGCTCTACTCATTTCTTTCGTTTTAGAAGGCTCTATTGCCCGTGCAGGTTTAGAAAGCTCCAGTGAGAAAGTATTTGCAGCAAAACAAATAGTTCAAAACCTATTGGAACAAGAGGTTTCAAAGTGAGCACCTCTTCTTTTAGCCTCAGTTCTCATTCTGGTTTTATTGCTGTCCTCATTGCCTCTATTTTATGGGGTACCACAGGCACAGCCGCCTCTTATGCCCCAAATCTAAGCCCTTTAGCGATTGGCGCAATCGCAATGGGTGGCGGTGGTTTATTGCAAGCCTTATTGGCTTATAAAAATATCCGCTGTCATTTACCTCAAATTCGTTCTTACTTTCCGTTGCTTTTGGTTGGCATGGTTTCAGTTGCGATTTATCCACTGGCTTTCTATTCGTCAATGCGTATGGCGGGGATCACCATTGGCACAGTCGTCTCAATTAGTTCAGCCCCGTTATTTACTGCGTTACTGGAAAAATTTTTTGATCAAAAAACACTCTCTGGAAAATGGTTTATTAGTTTTGTCTTCGGCGTAGCTGGGGTCTTACTATTATCAATTGGCGAATCACTCTCTCAAGGCTCTAGCCAAGACATTGCAACTGACCAAAAAAGCATAGGGATTATTCTCGGACTGGTCGCAGCACTCACTTATTCTTTGTACTCTTGGGCTGCAAAAAAGATGATTGATCGTGGGGTCGACTCAAAAGCTTCGATGGGATTAATTTTTGGCTTCGGTGCTTTACTTTTATTACCGACATTATTTTTTACAGCTTCAAACCTGTTTGATGAGTCTGTAAATTTGTATGTTGTCGCTTATATGATGCTGATTCCAATGTTTCTTGGCTATTTATTATTTGGTTATGCTTTAAAAACTATTTCAGCCAGTACCGCAACTACGCTAACGCTATTTGAACCTTTAGTTGCAGCTTTGTTTGCTGTTTTGCTGGTTGGTGAGCAACTCGCACTCATTGGTTGGGTTGGCATGATTCTGATTTTTGTTTGTCTGGCAGTATTGTCTAAAACCGATAAACCAAATTAATTTTGTGAAACTAAGGGGGCTAAAATGTGCGAATGTCAAAATGTAAAATCTTTTTAGTTTTGATTTCAAAGCAAGTAACAATTTTCCACACTACTTCAGAGAAGAAAGTCCTACATATGAGACCACTCCTTCTTTTGACTACTCTAGAACTTCCTATCAATGTTCAGAATATCAACAATGGTGGTGCTCGCCTACAGAAGATATTTACCCAATCCTAGGCATAAAATTAAATGCTGAAAATCATCTTTTATCAGAACGCGAGGTTAAAGCAATAAAACAATTCCTAGCAGTTCTTAGCCATGAAGGATTTTCAGCGGAAAAATGTAGTCGTCATGGGTGCACCAACTTAGCACTCAAGACGATTAAAATGTGTATCAATCATTCTATTTAATACAAAAAAAACAGATCTTTTCTAATAAAACGATTCTGTATAAATTTGACTAGCGATGCAGAGAAATAGATTTTCTCTGCATCGAAAATAGAACTTAAATATCAATACTCTTTTGCTAATTTCTCTAAGGTTGTGAGCATTTTTCTCACTACGCTTCTTTTATGATGCAACATATTCTTAATGTTACTTGGATTAAAACCAGTCAATTTTGCGATACCACGACTCGTCATGTATTCACCAGTTTTCGCAAAGTGCTTTTCACTTAACTCGGTTTTCGCATTTGAAAATCGAACTGCCAGCTTATAATCATTAAACTCAGACCATGCACCTGTCTTATATTCGTCTGCATCATAGCTACTCTTCTGTTGAGTAGGTTTTTCTCGAAGAATATTACTTAGGCGGTTAATGACAATTTTTTCTTCACTTTGCTCAATTATTTGATAAAGTTCAGTTTCTTCAAAAGGACGCCCTAAAGCGATATCTTTTCTATATTGTTCAACGACTTTTTCTTTTGACTCGACCTTTTTCTCACCTTGTTGAGTGAGGCAGAGAATCTTAAATAAAGACTCTAATCGGCCACATGTAAAAATATAAGAAATTTTCAACTTACAACTCCATTATGAACTGTTGCTCATAAAATATATTTTCAAAAAAAATTTTGATGGATAAATTCACTATAGAATTCATTTAAAGGCAAATCAAAATCAGTAAATAATTGCCTTCTTGTCGTTTGGGTGGGTTCGCCAGTTTTAGGATTTAAACCCGTTTTTTCGACGTCTTTCCAATAAATACCAGTACCACGTTTTTGCCATGCTGGAAGTTCATTAAAATTGATCTGTTGTGAAAAAAGTAAATCATGTTTCTCTTGACGATTTAACCCTTTCACTTGTGCAGTTGCTTCACCTACTGCATGACCTGATTTTCTAAGCATCCAATAACAGTGTGCATTTACTTCTTGTCTCCAACGAAAATAATCATCGACTAACTGCTGATTTGGCAAAATACAAACTCGGGCATCAAAAGTAGCAATTTGACCGTGCATCACAGAAAATTTTGCACTGGCTTCGCCTGCTAAGATTGAAAGAATTTTACGTTCTTTCCGATTAAAACTGTCATCATTTAAATGAAACAACAAAGAGATTTCATCACTTTGTGTATAACCATAAACAATATTAAAACCACATTGTAATAAATGTGCCGTGGTTTCCACCATTAAATCCCGAAAACGTACATCAAATGGTGCTTCAAATTGCCAAATTTCTTTGGTTAAGCGAGTAAAACCACGACCATCAAGTCGAACAACAATATAATTTTCAGGCGGGATACAAAAATCATAAGCCGTTTCATACTTTCTTAATTTTGTATCTAAATCATCAAATCTCATTGTTGTTCTCTTTGGTAGAGCAAACTCACATTAAAATCATTTTCTTGGTAAAGAGAAACTCGATAGATTTCATCAAAGCCCTCATCAAGCTCAGGTATTTCCAACTTTTTAAAAGTTGAAATCACACCAATTCGAGGAATTTTGGCTTTTCCTTCTCGCTGTTCATTTCGTAGCAGCGCATCATCCAAACAACTATCAAAGTAGTATGCACTCACTTTAAAGTGCGCATCTTTTGCATCTTGAATATACATCTTTCGATCGAGTTGGCTTGGATTAGTATTATCAACAACACATTTCTGTTTTGCCGCCAAACAAGCCTGAAACAGTATTCTTTCACGATGGCGTGTTTTCAACATATCCAAATTTAAACGAATATGAGTATCGGAAAAATATCGCTTAAAAAAAGTTGATTTACCTGAAGCCTGACATCCAATAAAAATGATTAATTCCATTTTAAGTGGGTTCTAACTCTGTCATCGGCCATCTTGGTGTCGTCGTCACCGCCAAACCATCATGTTGCCCTGCTTTTAAACGCTGATAACCTGCAAAAGCAATCATAGCACCATTATCGGTACACAAAGCAGGTTCAGCATAATAGACCTGTGCTTTTATCTTTTTCAATGATGTTTCTAATTGCTCACGTAATCGCAGATTTGCACTCACACCACCTGCAATCACTAATCGCTTTAAACCAGTTTGCTTTAATGCTTTCACTGATTTTTTCACCAAAGTATCGACAACTGCTTCTTGGAAAGAGGCTGCCACATCAGCATCACGATTTTCCTCACCTAACTTTTTCAGTTGCACTGAAACTGCAGTTTTAAGACCGCTAAACGAAAAATCTAAACCTTGATGTAATATTGGGCGAGGGAATTCAAATGCTTGTGCATCACCTTGTAAAGCCAGTTTTGCAATATTGGGGCCGCCTGGATAAGGCAATTTCATCATTTTCGCGACTTTATCAAAGGCTTCACCCGCTGCATCGTCAATCGATTCACCAAGCAATTCATACTGACCAATGCCGTAGGCCGCCATTAATTGAGTATGCCCACCTGAAACCAATAAAGCCACAAACGGAAATTCTGGTGGAGTTTCTGAAAGCAATGGAGCAAGCATATGACCTTCCATATGATGTACACCAATTGCAGGCTTGTTAAATGCAAAGGCTAAACTACGACCGAATAACGCACCTGTCATGAGTGCGCCCATGAGTCCAGGACCTCGGGTATAGGCAACGGCATCAATGTCTTGTTTTTTGACGCCACTTTGTTCAAGCAATTGATTAATCAACGGAATCATTTTACGAACATGATCACGTGAAGCCAATTCAGGAACGACCCCACCATATTCTGCATGCAGCTTAATTTGGCTATACAAAACCTGTCCTCGTAAGCCGAGCTCGCTATCATAGAGTGCTAACCCAGTTTCATCACACGAAGTTTCTAAGCCCAAAACAATCATTAAACTGCCTTTACAACGATCAAAAATAATATCGAAGCTATTATAGACTTGTGATCTGAGTTGTAAATGGGTAAAATACTGACCTTCACTTGCGATCTAGTGCAATCGTGCGTTAGATCTTATCCATAATCTTAGAGGATTTTACATGCCACAAGTTAAGTTGAAAGAAGGCGAACCAGTAGACGTAGCTATCCGTCGTTTCAAGCGTTCATGCGAAAAAGCGGGTGTTTTAGCTGACGTTCGTAAGCGTGAATTCTATGAGAAACCAACTCAAGAACGTAAGCGTAAAAAAGCTGCTGCAGTTAAGCGTTATCAAAAGAAATTGACTCGCGAATCTGTACGTACTACTCGCCTTTACTAATTAATTTGTGATTGACTGCTGAAAAGACTATGAATACTTTAAAAAACCAGATTACTGACGTATTAAAAAACTCAATGCGTGCCAAAGATATGGCAACAGTAACGGTTATTCGTGGTGTACAGGCAGCAATTAAGCAAATCGAAGTCGATGAGCGCATAGAGCTTGACGATGCTCAGGTTCTTGCGGTCATTGAAAAGCAAATTAAACAACGTAAAGAATCGATCAAGGCCTTTTCGGGTGCTGGTCGAGATGATTTAGCTAGTAAGGAACAAGCCGAAGTTGAGGTTATTTCTCAATTTCTACCAGCCGCTATGACTGAGGAAGAACTTGATTCCATCATTGAGCAAACGATTGCTGCTCAAGAAGCTACTAGCATGAAAGATATGGGTAAGGTGATGAATTCTCTACGTCCGATCATAGCCGGGCGTGCCGATCCTGCACAAGTATCTGCTAAAATTAAAGCAAAATTAAGCTAATCTGCTTAACTCCCCCTTTATACAATCTATTCAACTAAAAAACTGGATTCATTTTTAATCATGAAGCCATAGTCCATTCTTGCCTATAAAATACGTATTCGAATCATCTAATTGAATATTAAAGACACTTTCAAAAGCAAAATTGAACTGTGGATTATGTAAAAACTGAATAATATCTTTTAAAAAAACGTGCTTCTCTAAATCGCCTATAATGATGTAATCAGCAAGTGGTGGATGTTCATTTCTGCTAAAAATATTTTTATAAGCCGATAATACTAGATGAGCAATGTAATACGTTTTTAATTCATTATTTCGCATATCAACTATCATTGGTACATAATCACCATCTGTATGCAAATAAAATACTTGATCAATATGTGTTTGCATTAAAGGATCAACTGAAATAATAGCTCCAATACTTTTATCTTTGAATTGTATACACTCACCACCATTTAGCTCATAGATAGATTGCCACCCCTCATGAATTTCATAATTTACATCTTTATTTATCCATATCTTTTGGTTCGTAAAGACTTTCGTATGTATTTCTGAAGGGAACATCCCCTCAAGATTCATAGTCTGAGCAAAGGGATCATCTTCATGTGGTGCAATATAATTATCTATATATCGTAATAGATAAAGTTGTTGTTTTTCTATTGATTTAAATGTGCTAATTACAGGCTGATAAGTATATTGCTCATCTGATTGGGATAAGACTCTATCCCCAACTTTAATCTCCTGAATTGGGACTAAACCTCTTTCCGTATGCACCAATGTCCCTGCAACAAAGCCCGTCATTTCTTATTTACTTTCATACTTAAAGTATTTCTATTATTTAAAATCACACTGAACATTATATTTTGCCAGCATTTGCATCTCTTTCGATTCTGTCACTTGCTTGATTAAATCTTGCTTGGTCATACTGGCATATTGCTGTGGTAATGATGAACGATTTTGTTCAATCGCATCTGACATATCCTGAATATAACGCTGATTAATACCACAATACTGAGCTTGCTGCTCAGGTGTAAACTGTGAAATCTGTGGATTAAGGCTACGCAAAAAACCACGAATATCCTGTGCGTACACACTACGAATTTTCTCAACCGAATTGACATATTGCTCAACTGATGCTGCTGAGCTTATCCCCACACTACTTATTGCAAAAATAAAAACTAAAATTTTCTTCATAAATATTCTAACTTCTCAGCAATCCCTTACGCAGGTCATCTTATCTTAATTCAATAAAGTTTGGTTTATGCTCAATAAAAAATTCTTCTTTTGGCGCAGGAATATTTCCTTCTGTGACTGTACCCAAGCGCAGACGAATAATATTAGGTAAATCTGTACGATATGAATAAAGTGGGCTGGCACAATTTTGACAAAATACGCGTGCTTTATTCGGTGTGTGGAAGTATTCTTTGAGCTGATCGCGTCCTGATAGAATTTTAAATTGTGTTTGGTCAAGTGGGCTGTTCCAACCAGCTATTGAACCTTGCGCCTGTTGGCAATGGCTACAATAGCATAAAATGCTGTTTTCAATTTCAGCATGATATTGATACTGCACAGCACCACACAAACATTGCCCTTTGATCATTTTTATTTCTCTTAATTCTTGATAAAGATTAAATTTTCATACGTCGATCATCTTGCATTTGTTTTAAGCGAGAGTCAATTTTTGCGGACATAGCTAAATTTCCTTTGGCTAAACGCTGTGCATGCAACATCGATTTGATCGCGTTTTCCTCATAGCCTGACCAATACTCCACTTCAGCACGATAGCAAAGTACATTGACTGCTTGTAATGGTGAACTTTTATCCAAATTGGTTGCTTGCTGCAACAATTGCCAACCTTCTATATCTCTTTGGTTCTTATGAATAAAACGTTGTACTAATGTTTGTGCTTGAGCAACTTGCCCTTGTCGAATCAAAACCTCTGCAAATTTATAAGATAAAGCCCTATTTTCAGGCATCGTTCTCTGAACTGAATTAATACTATTATAAGCTTGATCTAATTTATTTTGCCCTAAGTAAATATCCGTTTGAATAAGCGAAACTAAGACATGATATTTAAGTTTTGCTTTTACCAAATCTAGATTTGCCTGTGCCTGAGTATAATCACCACGCTCTAAATAAAACTTACTTAGTGCAAGTTGCGCCGCTGTATTTTTCTGATTCGCCAAAGCCTGTAATTGAATTTCTGTCGCTTGGTTTGAAATCACTTGTGTGTACAATTTTAATATTTCGAAATCGAGATCATAAATTTTTGATTTTACTTTTGGGAGTTGGTTAGCACGTAATCGTGCTTCACTCATACGCTCTGTCGTTAATGGATGAGTGAGCCAAAAATCAGGTAGAAAACTGATCCGACTGGTTGCTCGATGCATGGTTTCAAAATAGTCCGCCATACTTTGTGGATTGTATCCCGCAGAGTACATAAACTGCATGCCGATACGATCTGCTTCACGCTCTTGGTTACGGCTATAACTGAGTTGCTTATCCATCAAGGCAGCTTGTGTACCCAGCATAACTGCCGACCCCACATCCCCATCTGCTGTAGATGCAATTGCTGCACCAACAAGAATCCCAGCCAAAGCAAGTAAACCCTGCCCTTTAAATGCTTCTTGCGAACGGCTGTAATGTCTTTGGGCAACATGTGCAATTTCATGTGCCATAACCCCTGCAATTTCATCTAGATTTTTTGCAGAAGTAATTAATCCTGTATTCAGTGCAAATAGACCACCAGGAACAGCAAAAGCATTGATTTGTGGATCTTTTACAATCACCAAACCAATTGGCTGACCTAACTGAGTTTGGCTGAGAATACCTGAAAAAACCTGTAAAAATTGATCTTCTAACCATGTATCTTGCACTGCTGGCATCTGCCGATGAACTTCACGATAAACTTTTTCACCGATCAGTTTTTCTTTTTGTTGATCAAGTAAACCTATACCACTTCCAATTTCAGGGACTTCAATCTGCCCAGTAGTCGGTGCCGGCAAAAATACCTGTGTGTGACTCAATTGAGTTGTGGCAACTAAGCCACATGCAAGCAGCAGCGATCTCAAGTCGTTTCTCTATGATTCTAATAAAGAAATTTAATATAGCATTAGAAAATGGAGATATTTGCAACGAAGTGTTATAAAAGGCAGGAAAAATCCTGCCTTAGTTTATATTTTTGAAATCAACACAATTATTTTAAATTTGTATAACGTTGATCTACACTAAAATTTTCAGGGAATTTTGCATTAATTTCTGCATAAAAAGACATAATTTCAGCCATATCTTTTTCATAATCACCTGTAGGATAAACAATTTTTCCCACACCTGTTTTTTTCTTAGCATAGTCCATATACGCTAATGCAATCGGTACGCCTGCTGTAGTCGCAACATGATAAAAGCCTGTTTTCCATTGCTCTTGTTTCGCACGTGTTCCCTCAGGAGTCACCAACATCACCAATTTAGGATGTGTTTTAAATAAGTCACTCATTAGCTGAACCATACTCGGTCGCTCTTGCCCTTCTTGCTTCACGCTACGGTCAATCCCAATACCACCCATTGCACGAACAAAAGGACCAAATGGAAACTTCATATAACTGTCTTTAATAGTAAGACGAACATTTACACCCAGAGCTTTCAATGCCAAACGAGCATATAGAGCATCCCAATTACTGGTATGTGGGGCTGCAATCATGACGCATTGATCAACATTCAAATCCCAATGATTATCTAGTTCCCAACCCATTAAATTTAAACTTTTCTCAGCCAATTTTTCAAACACAAGCGACCCCAAATGCAAAATTACAAAAGGCGCAAGTGTAGCAATATTAATCAATTTAAAAAGATCATATAGATTAAAAATCCAACAATCGAGTTGTAAGCAATTATTCGAATTTTGGATTTACTAAATATCGAGGTATGCGACCTTCCAATCCGTCGATCAGATTTTGATAAGCAAGCTTGACCATTTTCTGACGCGTTTCTGCGGTTGCTGAACCGATATGCGGCGCAGTGACTACATTTGGCAGTTCAAATAGTGGGGAACTCTGTAGCGGTTCTTTTGCATATACATCCAATCCAGCAGCAAAAATTTTATTTTGTTGTAGAGCATCAATTAATGCATTTTCATCGACTACAGACCCACGTGCAATATTGATGAATACAGCATGTTTCTGCATCAAGTCAAACTGCTCTGCACCAATCAATGCTTTTGATTCACTATTTAGATCTACTGCAACCACGATGAAATCTGATTGCTGAAGAAGCTGATCTAAATCACGATACTGCGCATTGAATGCTTGAGCGACTTCAATTTTCTCGCGACGGTTGTGATAAAGAATATCCATATTGAAACCGTGAAATCCACGACGTGCAATTGCTGCACCAATATGACCTAGACCAATAATTCCCAGCGTTTTACCAAAAACATCAACACCAAACTGTTCTACTGCAACGGTACGTTTCCATTGCCCTTGTTTAGTCCAAGCATCTAATTGTGGAATTTTACGTGCTGCACTCAGTAATAAACTGAATGCTAAATCAGCTGTAGTTTCAGTCAAAACATGCGGCGTATTGGCAAGCCAAATTTTTTGCTGATTGAGATAATCAACATCATAATTATCATAGCCTACCGAAACAGTGGAAATCATTTTAAGTTTTTGTGCGGGTGCTAAATTGCTTTGATTAAGTAAGCGCCCTGCACCAATCATGGCATCAGCATCAACAACTTCTGTTCGAATCTGTTCGTTGATATCACCTAGTTTTGGATTAAGTACCACCACTTGATAATTTTGCTGTAACTGCGTTAAAACATCCTGATCGATTTGGCTAAATACAACAACTTTCTTCATTATTGAATTTCCGATTTACTGCATAAACTGCCACAACCGTCTTTTTAATAAAGGTTGAGCCAACATTTCTTCTAAACTCGCTAAATGTAATATATTAGAATGCTGAATAAATTCCAGTTGACCTAAGCATAATATTTTTTTGTTGGTTGCAGTCGCATCTAAAAAACCTTGAATATATGACGGAAGTCCACGGCTTTCTTGAAAAGCAGCCAATGGAAATGGCCATTTTAATTCAGCATACTGACCAAGTTTTGCTTTTTGAATATTTTGCCATAGCTGTCGTTGTGGAGCACTGAGTTGGCTGCCTTCAATTAAAATAGCGCAGTTTTCTACCACATACATTTGTAATTCAAACGTCTGTATTTGAGTTGTTATGACGATATGTTCTTTTTCAGCGATGGCTTCTTTCACAGCAGGCTGTGCGATTACTTCAATTTCTTGAGGTGCCTCAAACGTTGTTATCGATACTGGGATTTGTGTCAGGATCTGTTGAGTAATTGGCGGTGTATCAAATGTGAGTGTAGATGATTGCTGGGTATCCTCAACAACCTGATCTCGCCATAGGCTGGGTGCAGTATTTTTTTGACATACAACATCTCTCGGAATCCAAACATCAATTCCCAAAGTTGCCAATATGTTTCTCTGCTGCCCAATCATCTTACCTACTCATTCTCTAGCTACAGTTATTTGCAGTACTGTAATGCCTAATAGTCTAACATAAACTATCCCCCCCTAAATGACTTCCTTTTATGCAATCGCTTGATTCCAAATCGGCTTGAAGATCAAAATGTATACTGCTGAGTTTGGCTACTATTGAGTAATAAAAGATATAAGTATAAATCACAAAGATCTATCGTCTATGTACACTCTTCTTGCGATCTAAAAAAATAGACAAATTTATCAGCACACAGCATTTTCAGTATTACTGATAATGATCCTAGCCAAAATAATGGACAGTACTTCCCTCTAAGGATACGGGTATTGGAATTAGAGAAAGAAGTTAAACAGCTCAGGGAAGCCAATGACGTCTTAAAAAAGTGCATGTGTACTTTCTGACAGATCATGCCAAGAAAAGTATACGGTAATTCAAGATCTAGCTGTGACTCAAATAACGGTTTTTTCTGCCTGTAAATGTCTAGGATCACATCCATTTTTTGGCTCGGATTAGCATTCCTACAGTTGCTCTAAATATTTTTTTAAATCTTAGCGTTATTCAGCAGAAATTCCATTTTTCTACACAATTTTACATTAGGCTACATGCAAAATAATTTGATTCTTTTTTGGGGCATTTAAAATGAAACATCCTCTCTACTATGGAAAACTGAGTGCACTCAGTTCTGCATTACTCAGTATAAGTTCTTCAATTTTTGCTGCCGATACCAACACAACACCTCCATCTGCCGAACCAGTAGTTCAAACTTTACCTACACTTTCTTTTAAAGCATCTGCAGAACCACAAAAACAAAAAGATGATGACATCAGTGCAGTTCCTAAGACAGTGATTACCCGAGATGAAATGCTGCAATATGGCGATCAATCCATCATGGATGCTTTACGCCGTGCGGCAGGTTTTCAACTTCCAACGCCTGGACAAGGTCCTCGTGGTGGTGGCGGTGCTTCTGGAATGCGTTTCCGTGGCGGTGCTGGTCCGACATTCTTAATCAACGGCGAACCAGTGCAAGGCGGCCCTCGTGGTGGGATGTCTATCATTGACACCATTACCCCTGAAATGATTGAACGTATTGAGATTGTTAAACAACCAAGTGTTGCTCAAGCTTCAGTTGCATCATCAGCCGTGATCAATATTATTTTAAAAGAACCGCTAGATAATCGTATAAGTGGTTCAGTAAAAGTAGGTTATGGACTACGCAGTAGTCAACAACAAGAATCCGAAAATAAACAAATTAATATTCAAGCAGATGGTCGTGACAACGCATGGTCATATAGTGTTTCTGCAAATCAAATGTGGGTTGATAATACATCACTCACTAAAACTGAAACGGCAACAGGAACTCGTGAACAAGCACGTACTATCAATCGCACCATGCAAATGTTTGCACCTCGCTTGCAATATGATCTTGATGATCAACAAAAATTGATTGCTGAATTATTCTATCGCAACATCAAAATGGATGGTTATTCAGCAAATCAAACTCAAGATGATAAGAATGATAGCATTCGTTTGAACACGCGCTATGAACGTAAAGACAAAGATCTGAGTGATAAAATTCGTTTATCAGTAGAACGTCAGACCGAAACGCAGCTTACACGTTCTCTTCAAAATACTATTTATACAGATGAAACCATTAATGAATATGGTTTAGCTTATGATGGTATGCGTAAATTAGATCCAGATCGTCAAATTAAATTTGGTGCTGATGCACGTAGTAATAATCTAGATAGTAATGTAAGTGATAGCTTAGATGAACAACGGTATGCCCTATATGCCGAGGGAAGCTGGCGTTTCACTGATCGACAAACCATTACTTTAGGGGCACGCCAAGAATGGTTAAATCGCTCAGGTTTAGTCGATTATCAAGATCAGCATTTGAGCCCAGTACTGGCTTATCGTTTTGATCTGACCGAACAATGGTCAATTCAAACGAATCTCAGCCAAGCGTTTAACAGTCCAAAGACAGACCGCCTCATTCCAAATGTGACTGTTTCTACAGATAGTGATGCTGGTTCATTAAACAATCCAGATCGTGGTGGAAATCCAAACTTAAAACCAGAAAAAACCCGTGCTGCTGAATCAACACTGGCATATGACTCTGCAAGTGGTGGTGTTAACCTAACTGCATATCACCGTGAAATTAAAGACTACATCGAAAAAGTGATTGCACTTGAAGGTTCTCGTTATGTCGAGCGCCCACAAAACCAAAATGAAGCAACAACGTATGGAGTTGAATTTTCTGGACGTTATGCGTTGAAACAAACAGATGCGGGTCATTCATTTATGCTGAATGGGCAAGTGTCAACCATCCGTGCCAAAATTGAAGATGAGCAACACAATGAACGTTTAGTGAGTGATGTTGCACCTTACAACGCAAGTGCAGGTTTATCTTATAATTTTAAACCTTGGCAACTTTCCACCAGTATCAATGTGAGCTATACACCGGAGTTCACTCGCGGTTTAGATGGTCAACCTTATGATCGAACCACCAATGAACGCTTTGGTGTGGATCTCAGTGCAACTAAACGCTTTACTGATGGCTGGGCAGCAAGTCTGAATCTGAATAATGTTTTAAGTACAGATTATAAAGAACGATTGACTAATCAGTCTGATGGTAGTTTATATCAAGCAAGAACAAACCAAGGCATGCCTAGTTTCCAATTCTCTATTGAGAAAAAGTTCTAACTTTCCCACCAAGACTGCATTGATTCTTGATAAACAAAAGCCAGTTATAAAAATAGCTGGCTTTTTAGATTTCAAGATAGAATTAAAAATCGAATTATGAAAACTCCCAATATTGGGAATGCTATGATCTGCATTCTACTTTCATCAGTACTTAGAGGATAATATGAGAGCTGAACTCAAAGCCAAAATCGTGCAGGTTTGCGATGAAAAAATTGCAAAAAAAGGCAGTAACGTCGGACTTTCTTTTTATGCTTTCTTTGCTAATAAAAATGATGATCCTGAATGCTTAATGGAAGCTGCCCATTGGTGGATCATAGAGCATCGGCTTGATCATTTTGAAAAAGCTGACAAGATTAAAGCACTAGTCTTAGCCCAATTCGATTAATCAAAAGACTTAATACACATCGCGTTGATAACGCTGTTCCTGCTTAAGCTGTTCTACGTGTTCATACCCTAGAATCTCTTTTAATGCTTGATCCACTCCGCTCGCCATGCCTTGTAAACTACCACAGACATATATCGCTGCGCCTTGTGCAATCCATGTCTGTAATTGAACCGATTGTGTTCTTAGACAATCTTGCACATAGACTTTTTCAGCCTGATCACGTGAAAAAGCATAATCCACCTGATCCAGAAAACCATGCTGCTGCCAATAGCGAATTTCTGTTTGGTATAAATGATCAAACTGCTGCTGTCTTTCACCAAAAATGAGCCAATTTTTTTTATATCCCCAATGCTCACGTTGGCGTAAATGTGCGACCAGACCTGCGATTCCCGTACCATTGCCAATTAAAATCAGTGGTCGCTCATCATGAGCTAAATGGAAACTTGGATTATGGCGTATATTGGCTTGCAGCGATTGATCTTGCTCCAACCCCACCGTCAACCAACCTGAACCTAGTCCTAAACCTGACTCAGTCTGTTGCTGCCTCACCACCAATTCGATTAAACCATTTTCAGGTAAGCTCGCAATCGAATACTCACGCTGAGCTAATGATTCAAACTGTGCAATCCATTCTGCGAATGAAAGCGAAGCTCTAGGCGGTAATTTTCTTAAATTTAAGCAGCGTAGTTGAGGGATGAAATCCACTGCATCTTTTTGCTGTTGTGCTGTTAAAAAATCGTGAATATCAGCCGTATTATTTTCACATTGAATCTCTAAAATATCACCTGATGACCAAACCAAATCTTGTTCAGGAATCAATTGGATTTTATAAATTGCGTCTCCAATACTGCCTTTATTCAGGCATTGGCGATGTGCAAATCTTAATTCCACGTGCTCTTTTTCAATAGATAGCGCTGAAAATTGAGTGGCGGTTAACTGCTCCAAGCCAAGCAACCATTGTTCTAAATCACAACTATTAAGCTGATCCACACAAACAGTCGGAAATAGAGCCTGAGCTTGCTGCTTCAATAACCATTGTTCTACTGTTTTTCCAAACTGACAAAAATTCGCATAGCGCTGATCACCCAATGCAAGCACTGCAAATGATAAGTGCGATAAATCTAAGGATTGGGATAGAATTTTATGGACAAATGACTGGGCAACATCAGGTGCATCCCCTTCCCCATAGGTACTCACCACCCATAGAATACGTTGATGTTGGGTTAAATCAGCAATACTCAGTTCTTGAATATTTCGAATTGCAGTGTGATGATCAATTAAACGCAATTGTTCAGCCGTATGCTTTGCCCAAGATTCAGCATGACCCGATTGACTCGCATACACCACTAAATAAGCCGGATGATCTTGATTGGCTTTTTGCTTCGCATGACGTTGTTGCCATAACAACCAAACGATTATAAAAAGATGTAGACTCAATAATATTGCCAATATCACAATAATCGTCAGTACAGCTTGAGTCATCCTTTCACCTTAAATAGCAGACCAAATGAGCAGAATAATTGCCGATAAACTACATGCTGTTAAAAGCAGATGTGTCACTAAACGGGTTTTAATGGTCAGGAACAGAATATAACCTGCCAACGACAATAAAATAATGATGATTGCACTGATATCAATTAACCAATGCCAAGCTGTTCCAACATTTTTCCCACGATGTAGATCATTCAACAGTGAAACAGGAGTAGCTGGTTTTTGTGTAATTTCAACATCACCATTGTCGAGCAACACCCACAAGTCGGTTGAACCTGCGGGGCTTTCGAGACGAATCATGACCTCACCGTCTAGCACTTCACTACTTTTATAACGACCAATCAAAGGTTGTTTCGAACGAACGTATTCCACAATACTTTGGCTTGGATTCTCTTGTTTTTGCAGAGATGCAACTAATGTTGGCGGTAAAGTGAATGTAGTGGTTTGCTCTTCATTTTTTGATTTAAACCAATCAGGGTTATTAAGGAATAAACCTGTAGCAGCAAAGAAGATCAAAACGATAAAGGCAAAGGCAGAAAGCCAACCATGCACATAACGTGCATGGCGGTAAAAATCACGGCGTTGATACAAGGGACTAGCCTCATAGATGGAGTGATGCTAAAGCTTAAGCACCACGTTGGAAATTCAATTTAACTGTACCAATTTCTGCTTGAGCAGGCAGCGTTTGTGTCGCTGATTTTGGTGTGATATTCAACTCGATGGTTTGATAAGAATGCTCACCATGCTCACGCGAGGTCTCAATATGGATAATATATTTACCTGCATTCACCATTTTACCTGCTTCGTCTTTACCATCCCAAGCCAACTTATATTGTCCTGGTTGACGTGAAGGTTTTGCTACAGCATCTAGGTTTGGCATTTGACGACCATATCGACGCCACCAAACATAGTTAGAGTTAATCCACTTTTCATCTTTACCCCAAACAGCTAAGGTACGCACAATCTTTTTATCACCATCCGTCACCCAGATTGAAACATAAGGCGCACGGTAGTTGTCTACTGCGATCTTTGGAATATTCACTTCTAACTGAGCTTGATAGCCTTTTGGCCAAGCTGTTGCTGCGCCATTCGCAGCAACATGACGCATCATTGTAGGTTGATTGGCATCCATTAAAGACGACCATCCTGAACTTTGATAACGTGTGCCATCAGTTGCAACAAGTTGAGCCTCATAACCGACGAGTTGTTCAATCAGTTGCATCCCCTCATGCGCAGGCATTGCAGTTAATGCGGTTGCTAATGCATCTGAATCAGCAGCACACTGTCCAACCACAACACATTGTTCAACGTTCTGAATCGGTTGTCCTGTATGTGGATTTAATAAATGTGATTGATCTGCGAATCCACGATAGCCTTGACCACTAAAAGCCACAGCTTGATCTTTAAGGTTGAGTACTTGAGTTGGCGCAACATTATCAAAACGCTCATTCGGGTCTTGTATACCGACTTTCCAACCCGCTTGTTGAGGTGATTGCCCCCAAACACGCATATCACCGCCAATATCAATCAGAATCCCTTTTAAATGTGGTACAGCTTGTTTTGCTGCCAACAAAGCACGGTCAATCACATAACCTTTGGCATAAGCATCAGGTGCAATTTTAACTGCTGAAGGTGTTTTAATTTGTTTGATTTCAGGATTCAGTTCAATACTTTGCGTTTGTAACTGACGCAGTAATGATTCTTGAGTATTGTCATCCAAGCGTTGGACTTGATTGCTTTGTTCCCACAACTGAATCAACTGCCCCAAACGTGCATCAAAACCACCACATGTTGCACTGCGCCATTGCTCACAAGCCGCAACAACCTCATAAAGCTCAGATGAAGCAGAAATTTGATGTTCACGATTTAATTGGCTGATTTCACTATCAGCACGCCAAACTGAAAGAATCTGATCAAGTCGAGCAATTTCTGTCTGAATCGCTTGTAATGCCTTTTCTGCATCTTGTTTCTGAGATGTAGTGACCACAACATCTAAAGATGTACCTAACACATGATCTTGATGAAAACGATAACTTGGTGCTTGAGCTGACTCAGATAACTGTTGTATTGCATTTTCACTGAGACTCGGCTCATTTGCTTGAGTCGCCGTGATTGGTGACATGAATACAGCCAACGCTGCCATCAACGGTGATAAACGAAAGAGTATCTGTACTGGACGAGAAAGTTGTTGAGTTGATGACATACTAGGGTTCCATTCTCCAAGATTTACCTAAAATCTATTGATCAATAAATTCAAGGTAATGCTCTTAACTTTATCTTAATGCTCATCTTGTTTTCAGCAAAACTTTGGCAGAATGAATGACTATATTATTAAATAAAATCAATGACATTAATCAAAATTAGGCTTCACATAAGCGAGGAAATATTTTTTTAATTGCCAATCCAAGTGTTTCAGCTTGACGATTAAAAATTTATCGAAATAATATTGCAATTGATACTCGTTATCAAGTAGATTATCGCAAATCTTTTGCGTTTTTGCTTATTTATCTTTTAAGGAATTCTTCATGCGTCATTTGGTTACGATTGCATTACTTTCTGCATTACCAACATTAAGTTTTGCCCATACTGCTAGCCCTTTTTTATTGCCAGAAGTATTTGATAGTAAGTCAGACAATGTCAGTTTCCAAAGTAGTATCACAGTAGAAAAATTCTTTGTTCCAAGCAGAAACTTTAAAACGAGTTACCAAGTTACAAGCCCTGATGGAAAGACGACATCACTCAATGCAGCAGCAGAACTGAAAAAGTTTAATATTGCTGAATTCACTTTAGCCAATGAAGGAACCTACCGTATCCGTACCAAAGATGCCGCAGGTAATCCAACTAAATACGCATTAGTAGACGGCCGTTGGTTACGTGTGCGTCCACCACGCCCTGCAAATGCAGCGCCAATGCAACAACCCCAAGCAAATGCTGAACAAAAAGCACCTCAACAAGCACCTGCAAACCAACCTCCTCGTTTTGTTGCTGAAGACCAAGTTCCTGCAAATGCAAAAACCATACAAACAACAAATACCTATATTGCTGAAAGTTTTGTGACGAAAGGCAAACCAAGCCCAATTCCACAAGTTGAAAATAAAGGTTTTGAATTTAAGTTTTTAACACACCCAAATGAATTATTTGCTGGTGAATCACTTAAAGCACAAGTTTTAATGGATGGCAAAGCTGTTCCTAACTTAGAAGTTGATGTCTTTAAAGGTGCAAGTAGCTATCAGCCAAATGCAAAACGCGATCAACCACATGTGAAAACCAATGCAAAAGGTGAAGTCGAGATTAAATTTAGCGAAGCAGGCATTTATTTAATTACAGCAGCTTATCCTGAAGCAAGCACTGACAATACCAAACAACCTGTTGCTCAAACCTATACTTATAGTGTTACTGTAGAAGTAGCGGAGTAAGTCGATCAGGCACTTACTTGCTGTAAGTGCCTTTCTTTCACCTTGTTATAAAATACAATTCATTTTGATCATAAAAATAGTATATTGTTTTAAAACTCGTTCTTAGCTTGTTTTATGACTTCAAAAAAAACCAGTGATGCAGGCATCTTTTTATGGATGGTTTATCAAACCATGCAAAAGATGAATCTAGATGCAGCAGCCATTTTTGCCAGTGTACATTTACCTGACCAAGCTCCTGATAAATTTGTCCGCCGTGATAATTCAACTCAATCACGTTTTTGGCATGCAGCAGCAGAAATCAGTCGAGATCAAAATGTTGGTTTGCATGTTGGCATCAACGTCCCCGCCTTTCGTGGGCAAGTAATTGAATATCTTTTTCTAAGCAGCCCAACCTTTGGCGAAGGTCTAAAAAGAACGATTCGCTATCAAGCACTATTGACTGATGCAATGTCATTTAAACTAATCGTAATCGACCAAACAACAGCGATCATTTCGGGCTTAAGTCATCCGATTCGACATTATTTAGAATGTGCGATTGGAATTTTACTCAACTTTTTCAAATATATGAGTGAAAATACATTCACCCCGATTGAAATTGGCTTGCCTTATTCAGAAGGTGCAACACAAGAAGAATATTTTAAAACATGGGGTTGTCCTGTCAAACTCGGACAAACAGATGGTTATATTTGCTTTGATCAACAACTATTAAATATTCCCTCACCTGCATATGAACCTGAATTATTAAAAATCCACGAGCATCACGCAGAATCTCAACTTGAACTCCTTAACAAGCATCAACTCATTGAGCAGATCGAAAAAATTCTAGCCAACGGTTTACTAGAATCAGGCGAATTTGACCAAAGCATAGTCGCACAACATTTGAATCGTAGTACCCGCAGTTTAAGAGCCGATTTACAGCTATTAAACACTACTTATGAAAAAGTCATCGCACAATATCGTGAACGTTTAGCACGTCGTTTATTGTCCCACACCCAAGAAAACATTGATCAAATTGTTTATCTTACAGGCTTCTCCGAACCATCTGCATTTTCTAGGGCATTTAAACGTTGGACTGGAGAAACACCGACGGCTTATCGACAAAGAAAACAAAAATAATTTGATTTGATAGGCAGATTAAAACTGTCAGCTCGGTCAAAACTTCTCATCGTGATTTTCTTAAAATCTGATGCATGTTTTACGAGGTCATCTCACATGATTGGTTTTCCAGTAGGTATCTTTGTTGCAAATGGTATGGAATGGTATTTTCATAAAGTCTGGTTGCATGAATTTCCAAGCAAAAATAGAAACAGTCCATTTTTCACGCATATTGCTCACCACAAACGCGCACGCCTAAATAGCTTTCATGATGAAGGCTATGCAGAGTCAATGTTTAAAAATTCTGAAATGTATAATGAGAAATCAGCCCTCATTGGTCTAGCGGCAGCATCAACAATTTTTCTGCCCGTTGCGCCTTTTTTTACTGCTGGTTTGTATTATGGTATTTGGAATTATTGGAAAGTCCATGCCAAATCACACTTAGACCCTGAATACGCCAAAAAACGAATTCCGTGGCATTACGACCATCACATGACCAGCAACCAAAATGCCAACTGGTGTGTAACCAAGCCTTGGTTTGACTACATTATGGGAACACGTGTTCTAACTGATGTATCACACACCGAAACAAATCCTTTAGCTATGAAAATGCCACCGTGGCTAGAAAGAAAGGTTAATCGTGCTACTCGTCGCCTATTACCTAAAGCTTATGCAAAGATTGATGCGAATACGCAATTGGATCAGCACAATTTGCGTCAAGGAATTGAAATCGCTTTATAAATGATAAAGTGAACATGATTTTAATCTGCCGAGCTTTAATATCAGCTCGGTTTTTTATTTGATTAATGAGAACTCGTTTTCGACAATAAGTTTAAGATCAATACACCACTCATAATCAAGGCAATACCAACAATCCCCCAAACATCCAACTTTTGATCAAATACAATCCAAGCTACAGTCGTAATGAGGACAATCCCGACACCAGACCAAACCGCATAAGCAATACCAACTGGAATTGTTTTCAATGTGAGAGATAAACAATAAAATGCAATCATATAACCGAGTACAACAACAATAGATGCTATCGGCTTAGTAAATCCCTCACTACTTTTTAAGGCTGAAGTAGCAATCACTTCCGCAATGATTGCGATAAATAAAAAGAGCCAATTCTTCATGTTACCACCTATAAAAAGATACTCTAATCACTAAAATTAGACTGGGCAAAAAAATACCCTCTTATCATAAGAGGGTATTTTTTAATGCAGAATATTAATCACAAAAAATTACGCTGATTTCTTCGCCATATTATTTTTACGGATGGTAATCATCAGTAATTGTACCGCCGCAGGAGTTACACCCGGAATACGGTTTGCTTGCGCCAAAGTTTCAGGACGAACTGTTTTTAACTTCAAGGTGATTTCACGTGACAAACCTGAGATACCATCATATTCAAAATCAGCGGGAATTTTGGTCTCTTCAAGACGCTTTAACTGTGCAACATCTTCATGCTGACGATGAATATAGCCTTCGTATTTCACCGCAATTTCGATTTGCTCACCCACTTGCTCAGATACTTCCGAACCTGTTAATTCAGCAATTTGACTGAAATTAATATTTGGACGTTTCAACAAATCAATGGCACTACATTCTTTACTGAGATCTGCACCCGTCATTTCAACGAATTTTTTACCCATTGGGTTATTCGGTGCTGCCCATAAATGCTGTAAACGAGATGTTTCACGTTCAACAGCTTCCATTTTCTCACTATATGCAGCCCAACGCTCATCATCAACCAAACCGAGTTCACGACCAATAGATGTTAAACGTTGATCGGCATTGTCTTCACGCAACATCAAACGATATTCTGCACGTGAAGTAAACATACGATACGGTTCTTTGGTACCTAAAGTGATCAGGTCATCAACCAATACACCCATATACGCTTGATCACGTTTTGGTGTCCACTCTTCTTGTTCCCACGCACGGCGTGCAGCATTTAAGCCTGCAAGTAAACCTTGCGCGCCCGCTTCCTCATAACCTGTCGTACCGTTAATTTGACCAGCAAAGTACAAGTTCTGAATCGCTTTGGTTTCAAGTGTAAATTTCAATGCTTGTGGATTGAAATAGTCATATTCAATCGCATAGCCTGGACGCAAGATATGCGCATTTTCCATACCACGGATCGAACGAACTAAATTGAACTGTACGTCAAATGGTAATGATGTTGAAATCCCATTTGGATAAAGTTCGTGCGTATCCAAGCCTTCAGGCTCTAAGAAAACCTGATGTGAATCTTTATCAGCAAAACGGTGAATCTTATCTTCGATTGATGGGCAATAGCGTGGCCCCACACCTTCGATCACCCCTGTATACATTGGTGAACGGTCTAAACCACCACGAATAATCTCGTGAGTTTTTTCACTAGTATGCGTGATATAGCAATTCACTTGTTCAGGATGCATTGATGCATCCCCCATAAATGACATCACTGGAGACGGAAAATCTCCCGGTTGTGGTGTCATCACAGAGAAATCAACAGTGCGTGCATCAATACGTGGCGGCGTACCTGTTTTCAAACGTCCAACAGGAAGATTTAACTCACGTAAACGATGTGCCAAGGCGATTGATGGCGGATCACCTGCACGACCACCACTAGAATTCTGTAAACCAATATGAATCACACCGCCCAAGAATGTACCTGTGGTCAGCACAACTGTTTTCGTGTCAAAACGAATACCCATTTGGGTCACAACGCCTTTAACAGTATCGCCTTCTACAATAAGATCATCTGCCGCTTGTTGGAAAATATCCAAGTTAGCTTGGTTTTCTAAGGTATGACGAATTGCCGCTTTAAAACGTACACGGTCAGCTTGCGCACGCGTTGCACGAACCGCAGCACCTTTACGAGAGTTTAAAATACGGAATTGAATACCACCTTTATCCGCAGCAAGTGCCATTGCACCGCCTAAGGCATCAATCTCACGAACAAGATGTGATTTACCAATACCACCAATCGCAGGGTTACAGCTCATCTGTCCCAAAGTTTCAATATTATGCGTCAACAATAATGTTTGTCTTCCCATACGTGCCGCAGCAAGTGCTGCTTCCGTACCAGCGTGACCGCCACCAATTACGATAACGTCGTAAACTTTAGGATAGTGCATAGTGGTAATGTATATTCAAAAAATGACAGAGTATTATACAGGAATTTTGCATTAAGTTGACAAAAATGGGCTATATTCTTGCAAATTCCAAGATGCTGATTTGCCTAAAAAACACACAAAAAGAAACCTTCTGTTGCATTTATCTTCTACGATCGACACAGTGCCACACAATTATTAACTTGATCTCCACTGCTTTATTTAAGCAATTTTTTATTCTAAATAGTGCACAACATACTTTAGGAAAATGACATGAATAAAAAGCTTTTAATTTCATCATTTCTTTGTAGTCTATGTTTCACTCTAGCAGCACAAACCCATGCCAAATCCAACCTTGATGCACAGACTCAAAAATTTCAACAAATTTGTAAAAGTAAAAAACTAGGTGATATAGTTTCCTTTGCCGATAAAGGTGTGGTTTTTAATGGCACATGCGAACCCAATCAAACCGGAAAATTAACATTCCAACCACCAATGCCAACAAATAATGTAATGCCTGAAACTCAGAGTAAAATTTCAGAAACCCAGTCTGCTCCACGACCAGTAAGCTCGCCAAGCACACCCTAAATTTAAAGCAAACAATACACTCATCAATATTTAAATGATAAGAGAATGTGACATAAGCACATTCTTTTATCCTATTTGATACAGCAAACACACTAAATTTAAAAAAATATCTTAAAATTGTAATCTGCCTATTTTATAATCCCTTTAGACAAGCTGAATCTATTACAATAACCCCAAATACATTTACTTAGGTTTTCCTGTGAACTGGCTACAAATTCATATTACCGTCGATCAAGATCAAGTTGAGCTTACTGAAACACTCCTTCTCTCTCTAGGCGCGGTGAGTGTTACTTTGGATGATGCAGAAGATCAGGCTTTACTTGAACCATTACCGGGTGAAACGCCACTTTGGAATAAAGTTATTGTTACAGGAATCTACCAACAAGAAGAAGATGATCCAATTGATGTTGACACTTTAGAAGCTTTTCTAAAAGTACAACTTCCTGATGTTCCTATGCGTCATGAGTATTTAGAGAATCAAGTATGGGAACGCGCTTGGATGGATTATTATGAACCCATCCAAATTGGTGAGAAATACTGGATTGTACCTGAATGGTTAGAACCACCTGAAGCAGATGCAACTAATATTAAACTTGATCCAGGTCTTGCTTTTGGTACGGGGAATCATGCAAGTACGTTCCTATGCTTACAATGGTTAGGCAAAACGGACGTTAAAGATAAAATCGTCATTGACTACGGTTGTGGCTCAGGCATTTTAGGCGTTGCAGCTTTACTGCTTGGTGCTAAAAAAGTCTATGCAACTGATATTGACCCACAAGCTGTATTGGCGACCAAACAAAATGCAGAATTAAATGGTGTACTTGATCGTCTTTATGTAGGATTACCAGAAGAGTTCAATCAAGCATTCAATCAACAAGCAGACGTACTTGTTGCAAATATTTTAGCAGCTCCACTAATGGCGCTTGCGCCTGAATTCTCAACTTTATTGAAAAATGAGGGTGAGTTTGCACTTGCTGGTGTAATTGAAGAGCAAGTTGCTGATGTTTCTGGTGTTTATTCTGAGTTTTTTGATATATTAGAAATCGAAAAACGTGAAGAAAACTGGTGTCGCATCTCAGGAAAACGCAAAACAACAATTTGAGAATATTGTTCCTTATGAGTGAAAAACAAACCCGCTGCCCTAAATGCTCAACCGTGTATAAAGTAACCCTTTCACAACTTAGCGTTGCACAGGGCATGGTTTGTTGCCCTAAATGTATTATTAACTTTAATGCATTAACCAATCTATTAGAGTCAGAAACGGATGATACGACTCTAGCGCCAACCAATCGTTCATTATTTTCATCTATTCAACCCGATAGTTCCTTTGCTGAAAAGCAAATGCAAATTTTAAGTATTTTTGACCAAAAAATTGAAAACTCAAATATTGATTTACTGACATATTTAAATAATTTAAATTATTTCAGTACTGAACCCGTTACGGCATTGCCTAATTTGAATCTATCAGAAGACAACCTATTAATTGACGATGAACAAAACCACAAACAACATGGTTGGCTTTACTACACGCTTTGGGGGGTAGGCAATATTGCATTAATCCTCGTATTTGCGTTTCAGATCTTATGGTTCAATCCCAAACTCATGCATGACAGCCCTGCTTTAAACCGTATTTTCAACTATACTTGCAGTATAGTGACTTGCAAAATAAAAAATGAAAAATATAAGTATCTAAGCTTTGAACAAGTTAAAGTGAAGCGTATTAGCAAAGACGAAACAAGCTTCTCTGGTGTATTAATTAATCACGATCAAGCTAGTCTTGTTATCCCCTCTATCAAAGTTGTTTTAAAAGAAAATGGGGAAACGATTACCGACATCACCCTAAAACCGCAAGATTACCTCGTAGATAGTTTAAAAACCATCCAGCGTATTCCAAGCAACAGCCCTTTTCGATTTGAATTTACAGTACCAAAAAGCAAAAATAGCTTCGATGATTATAGTTTAGAAATTGTACAACCTTAAAAGCATAAAAAAATGACAAAAAAATTAAAAAAAGTGCAGTTAATTTGCTCACTTTTTCGCAGACAGTGGTATGATACGCGCCACGAATGCTTAACCCACATACTCCTCGTTATTTATAGACAATAAAATCGTTAAACGAACTGTGCTTTTAACACATAAGCGCATTGTTGGTTTTTTTGTTTTTGAAACTAGGCTGTAACAAATATTTAACGATTGTTACGCTTATTTTTTACACAATTCGAGGATTTGTGGCAAGCTAATAGTTCCTTTGTTTTAGAGATCACTGTTTTAGGATCTAAAACAGGACTCAGTAATTCAGACCACATTTACATATCACTTTATCCAAGTGATATTTTGATTTTTCGGATTAACACGCATGAATAGCAAATCTCCTATTTTTACGGCTCAATCTGATGTCGCTCTTCGCATCCATGTAGATCGCGCAGTTCGTCATTATTTTGCACAATTGCAAGGTGAGCAACCATCTCAAGTTTATGACATGGTTTTAGCAGAAATGGAGAAACCTCTTTTATCTGTGGTCTTAGAGTATACTCGTGGCAATCAAACACGCGCTGCTGAGATTTTAGGCCTTAACCGTGGAACTTTACGTAAAAAGTTAAAAGCTCACGGTTTAATGAGTGAATAATTGATAAAATGCTCACGTTCTCGTGGGCATTTTTTTTGCCTTAGTTTTAATCTGTAAACTTCAAACTGTTGACTAAAATCATGACTATCAAACGTGCTTTAATCTCTGTTTCCGACAAAACTGGAATCGTTGAATTTGCTCAAAACCTTGCAGCGCTAGGTGTAGAAATCTTATCTACAGGCGGTACATATAAGTTGCTTAAAGACAACAATATCGCTGTAGTAGAAGTTTCTGAACATACAGGTTTTCCTGAAATGATGGATGGTCGTGTTAAGACACTACATCCAAAAATTCATGGCGGTATCTTGGCACGTCGTGGTCTAGACGAAGCTGTAATGCAAGAACACAACATCGATGCAATTGATTTAGTTGTGGTCAATCTTTATCCATTTGCTGCAACAGTCGCTAAACCAAACTGCTCACTTGCTGATGCAATCGAGAACATTGACATCGGCGGACCAACAATGGTTCGTGCGGCAGCAAAAAACCATGCTTCAGTTGGTATTATTGTGAATGCTTCTGACTATGATTTAGTCGTTGCTGAATTAAAAGAGAATGGTGCGCTTTCTTACGAAACTCGTTTCGACTTAGCAGTGAAAGCATTTGAACACACAGCACAATACGATGGCATGATTGCATCTTACTTAGGTGCACGTGTTGGAAAAGCTGAAGGTGAAGCAGACTTATTCGCTCGTACTTTCAACACCCAACTCAATAAAGCTCAAGATTTACGTTATGGTGAAAACCCTCACCAAAATGCAGCATTCTATGTTGAAGCAAATGCCAAAGAAGCTTCAGTTTCAACTGCAAAACAGTTACAAGGTAAAGAATTATCTTATAACAATATTGCCGACACAGATGCAGCACTTGAATGTGTTAAATCATTTGCAAAACCTGCTTGCGTCATCGTTAAACATGCAAATCCATGTGGCGTTGCGGTTTCATTAGAGGGTATTCAAGCAGCTTATGATCTTGCTTATGCAACTGATCCTGAATCTGCATTTGGTGGCATCATTGCATTTAACCGTGAGTTAGATGTTGCAACTGCACAAGCAATTGTAGATCGCCAATTTGTTGAAGTCATTATCGCACCAAGTATTGCTGATGGCGTACTTGAAGTCACAGGCGCGAAGAAGAATGTACGCGTGTTAGTATGTGGTGAACTTCCTGCAATTGATGCTCGTGCTGCACAACTTGACTATAAACGTGTGAATGGCGGTTTATTGGTTCAAGACCAAGACTTGGGTATGATCACTAAAGATGACCTTAAAGTTGTAACTAAACGTGCACCAACTGAACAAGAAATTGATGATCTTATCTTTGCTTGGAAAGTCGCAAAATATGTGAAATCAAATGCGATTGTTTATGCTAAAAATCGTCAAACCATTGGTGTTGGCGCAGGTCAAATGAGCCGTGTGAACTCTGCTCGTATTGCTGCGATCAAAGCTGAGCATGCTGGTTTAGTGGTTGAAGGTGCAGTAATGGCATCTGATGCATTCTTCCCATTCCGTGATGGTATTGATAATGCTGCAAAAGCTGGCATTAAATGTATTATCCAACCGGGTGGTTCTATGCGTGATGAAGAAACAATTGCAGCTGCTGATGAAGCCGGTATTGCAATGGTATTCACAGGTATGCGTCACTTCCGTCACTAAATAATTAGAGTCTCTAGCACAAATCCCCTAAATCCCCCTTTATAAAAGGGGGACTTACTTTTTATCTAAACTAAAAAAGTATGTTCCCCTCCTTCTCAAAGAGGGGTTTGAGGGAGATTCAGAGGGGACTTTTTTATTCTGAACAGGTATATTCTTAAATACGGAAAAAGGAAATAACTTAATAATGAATATTTTAGTTTTGGGTAGCGGTGGCCGTGAACATGCACTTGCATGGAAAATCGCACAAGATACAAAAGTAACACAAGTTTTTGTTGCACCAGGTAATGCAGGCACAGCAACTGAAGACAAATGTCAAAACATTGACCTCGATATTTTAGACAATCCAGCCATCATTGAATTTGCAAAAGCAAATGATGTGGCATTGGTAATCGTTGGCCCTGAAGCACCATTAGTCAATGGTGTAGTTAATGCTGCACGTGAAGCAGGTTTAAAAATCTGGGGACCGACTCAGTACGCTGCACAGCTTGAAGGTTCAAAAGCATTTGCTAAACACTTCTTAAAACGTCATAACATTCCAACAGCATTTTATGATGTATTTACTGAAGTTGATGCTGCGAAAGCTTATATTCAACAGCATGGCGCACCAATCGTGATTAAAGCGGATGGTTTAGCTGCAGGTAAAGGTGTGATCGTTGCAATGACCAACGAAGAAGCTTTTGCTGCGATTGACGATATGCTTGCAGGTAACAAGTTCGGTGATGCAGGTTCACGTGTTGTGATTGAACAGTTCCTTGCTGGTGAGGAAGCAAGCTTCATTTGCATGATCGACGGCAATAACATCTTACCAATGGCGACCTCACAAGACCATAAGCGTATTTTTGAAGGTGACCAAGGTCCAAACACAGGTGGTATGGGTGCTTACTCTCCTGCTCCAGTTGTTACAGCAGAAGTATTTGAACGTGTCATGAATGAAGTCATGCGCCCGACTGTGGATGGTATGGCAGCAGATGGTCATGTCTACACAGGTTTCTTATATGCTGGTTTAATGATTGATGAACAAGGTCAACCACGTGTTATTGAATTCAACTGTCGTTTCGGTGATCCAGAAACACAACCGATTATGATGCGCTTAAAATCATCTTTAGTTGATTTGGTTGAAGCGGGTATTGCTGGTAATTTACCAAGCGAAGCTGAATGGGATGAGCGTAAATCAATTGGTATCGTTCTCGCTGCTGAAGGCTATCCAGATACAGTACGCAAAGGCGATGTAATTTCTGGCATCGGACAATCGCCTGAAGATACTAAGATCTTCCATGCGGGTACAGCAACCACTGAAGATGGTCATATCATCACAGCTGGCGGTCGTGTTCTTTGTGTAACAGCACTCGGTGATACTGTACTTGAAGCACAGATCAATGCTTTAGAAGTATGTGGTCAAGTGACATTTACAGGTATGCAATATCGTAGCGATATTGGTTACCGTGCGATTGCACGTGAACAAGCTGAATAAGCCTTATCACGATAAAAGGAAGCCTTCTTCGGAAGGCTTCTTTATTCACTAAAGTGCATAAGATAGGTATCTATATTCATTATTTAAATAACAAATTCAGAAAAATATATATTGATTATGAAATAAACCATTCAAATTCATATTCAGAAAAATCCATAAAACTATCATTCATTTATATTTACTTAGCACATAATTTTTCTTAAATAATCATGCTGTTATGCCTTAGAGCATCTAGTACACCCTCTATAAAAAAGTCTAAATTATTGTTATGATTGGTAAATTAATAGATGACTTCTTATGTTTAATTAATATTCTTTTTGATCATTTTCAAATATTTAGAATATTAATAGAGAACTTAAAAAATTCATCTAATTCCACATTTAGTATGAAGATAATTTGAACTATTCTTTTTCTAAGCCTGTACGCATCAGACTAGAACATGAACATTCATCTATTTTCCATATGTTGTAACAACTTCTTAGATTCAAATTTCGGAATAGTTCTCTATTTATTTTGAATGATGATGCCAATTTACAACATACAAAACCATTGCGATTCCTAATGCTAGAAAAGTGAAGATTTTCTCGGCATTGTTCCGACTAGGATTTATACATGAAAAAGCTGATTAGCCTTTTTTTAAGTGTATCTGTGTTATTACTTGCAGCGTGCAGTAAACAGCCTGATACCGCATCTACTGAGCAAAAAGCGAATGCTAGTGGATTACAAACTGTTGTTATGGCATCTACTGGCTCAGATGCTGATATTTGGCGTTATATTGCGACATTGCCTGAAACCAAAGCTGCAGGTATTAAACTTGAAGTAAAAAACTTTACTGACTATGTTGCAATGAATACCGCAGTTGCCAATAAAGAAGTTGATATTAATGCGTTCCAATCTTACGCTTATCTTGTTGCCTTTAATGCCGCAAATAAAGACAAGATTGCACCTGTTTCAACGACTTATTTGGAACCAATGGGCATTTACTCAAGCAAAGTCAAAAAGGTTGAAGAATTTGCTCAAGGTGCAACAATTGCAATCCCAAATGACGGCGCAAATGAATCACGTGCCTTGTTACTTTTACAAAGCGCTGGTTTAATCAAATTAAAAGCAGGCTTTGACCCAGTAAAAGGCACACCTGCTGACATTACTGAAAATGCAAAAGCAATTGTCATTAAACCAATTCAGATGGCAACAGCAGTTCGTGTAAAAGACGAAGTTGATGCGATCTTATTAGGTAATACATTGGCATTGGAAGGTGGTTTGAACGTTCTTAAAGATGCAATCTATTACGAACCAATTGATCAAAGCACTAAATTAAATGTCAACGTTTTAGCAACTGCTGAATCTCGTAAAAATGATGCTGTGCTACAAAAAGTTGGTGCGCTTTACCATACAGAAGCAGTAAAAAAATATGTGCAAGAACACTTTGCTGGTACCAAAGTTGATGTAAACAAACCGACAAGCTATCTCACAGAAGCAAAATCGTAATATAATATTTTCAATGAAACAGGCAAAGTGACTTTGCCTGTTTTTTTCTTTTTTGCTTAGTATTGACGAACATGATCCAATTTAAAAACATTTCGAAACACTACCAACTAAAAGGTCAAACGATCAACGCACTGGATCAAATTAATTTAGAGATTCCAGAAGGTAGCATCTTTGGCATTATTGGTTATAGTGGTGCAGGTAAAAGTACGTTGATCCGTTTGATTAATTTGCTTGAACGCCCGACTCAGGGACAAGTGATTATCAATCAGAAAGACTTTACTGCAATGGATGCACGTACGCTTCGTCAAGAACGTGCAAATATAGGCATGATCTTTCAGCACTTCAATTTACTGCAAACTAAAACAGTATCTGAAAATATTGAAATGCCACTCAAATTATTGGGACATAGCAAAGCTGAGCGCGAAAAGCGTCTAGCGGAGCTATTAGAGTTCATCGATCTCAAACATAAAAAAGATGCCTACCCCGATGAACTTTCAGGCGGACAAAAGCAACGCGTGGGTATCGCACGTGCGCTTGCCAATCATCCTAAAATTTTACTTTGTGATGAAGCGACCTCTGCACTTGACCCACAAACAACTCAATCAGTTTTAGCACTGTTAAAAAAGATTAATAAAGAACAAAATATCACCATTGTGATGGTCACGCATGAAATGGACGTGATTGAATCTGTTTGTGATTATGTTGCAGTGATGGAGGCAGGTCATGTCATTGAGACAGGACCTACCCTCAGTATTTTCAGCCAACCGCAACATTCAACGACCAAGACCTTCATTCAGACTGTTTTACAACAACAATTACCGATCAATATCCTCAATAATCTTGAGCATAAACATCATAATAGTATTTATAATTTGCAGTTCTTGGGTACATCCGCACAAGAAACCGTGATTCAAGCTGTAATTAAACAGTTTGATTTGAGCTTAAATATCCTATTTGCCAACATGACTGAAATCAATGGTACAGTGATTGGACAGATGTTTATTCAACTCTTAGGTGATCCCCTCATTATCCAAGAAGCAATCCAATTCTTAGAGCTTCAGGGCGTTAAAGTTGAACAGTCTGGAGTCAGCCAATGAGAGATTTAATTGTACAATGGTTGACGGAAGCTTCTGCACCATTCTGGCAAAGTTCCCTTTCAATTGATCAATTCGTCACAGCCCTACAAGGAACCTTCCAAATGGTTTTCTTCTCATTACTTTTTGGCTGTATTTGGGGATTGATTCAAGGGGTAACTTTAGTTGTCACTCGTACAGGTGGTATTTTACAGAACAGAGTGATTTATTACTTCCTCAACCCGATTGTCAATGCTCTGCGCTCTTTACCCTTTATCATTTTATTGATTGCCGTTATTCCCCTGACTAAAATGCTCGTTGGCACATCTATTGGGACGTGGGCTGCGATTGTCCCTCTCACAATTTATGTAGGTCCATATCTAGGGCGTTTGATTGAAACTTCATTACTTGAAGTGAATGAAGGTATTATCGAATCAGCTCAAGCTATGGGTGCCTCACCTTGGCAGATCATTTTTAAATTTATTATCCCCGAAGCACGTAGCTCATTAATTTTGAATCTGACCACAGGGACGATTTCCTTAATTGGTGCAACTGCAATGGCTGGCGCAGTTGGTGCAGGAGGTATCGGTGATTTAGCTATTTCCTATGGTTATCAACGTTTTGATACCAGTGTCGTTATTTTAACCGTGATTGTACTACTAATTTTAGTTCAACTGGTTCAATCATTTGGTGATTGGTTAGCAAAATTACGCTAATCACAGCATAAGACGAAGCTCTCATTTTTGAGGGCTTTTTTGTTTCTTTCTATTTTTAAGGAAAGTAAATTTCATTTGCAGCTTTGAATGTATTGACGTGCAAAGGCACTAAATCATCGAGTTCTTGATATCCACCCGCCAATACAAACAGTAATGGAATTTTCATTTTTTTTGCCATCTCAAAAACTAAACGATCACGCTCAAACAACAATTCTGTGGTAAACCATTTCGAACCGTATTTATCATGTTGATGACAATCCATCCCTGCCTGATAAATGATTAAATCAGTATCCCAACGGGAAGCATATTGAAAACTTTCTAAAATCGCTTCGCGATATTGTTCAAAATCTCCCTGTTTAGGATGAATATAACGAGTCAAACTCCGTTCACCAGCCTTGCAACCAAAACGAATCCCAAAAATACTAAAATTAATTAGGTTGGTCATACGATTGCTAAAGATCGCTGTGCCATCGCCACCATGTTGATCACAATCTAAAATAAAAATACGCTTTTCAGGATATTGTTTAGCGACCAAAGCTAAACCATTAAAAGTACAATACGCTGCGCCAGATTCATAACTGGCATGATGAAAACCTTGTGCAATATTTGCGGCAATCCCCTCTTTGAATGCAATTTCAGCCCCCAATAATTGCCCGGCTTGCACTGATAAGATTGCATCACGTAATTGTTCATTCCAAGGCTTAAAACCCTGAATAGTTGCATATGCAGTTTCTCCGGATAAGAAAGCTTCCACATATTGCGGGTTATGTAGTTTTTTTAAAATTTCAATATCAATTAAACCAGGATCAATCAATTCAACCATTTGATCCATGCGTAGCGCATCCGCAACGGCGGTCAGTTTTTCCATACTATTGGTATGCGTTCGTGCAAAATAGCGTGGAGCGTAACAAGCTTTTAGCATGGATGTCCTACATATAATTGATCTCGTGCGATCTCGATCAGTTGGCCCAACTCAGTCGTATCGGGTCGAAATAAACCATTATCAACCTGCTGTTTAAAATGATAACCAAACGCACGTGCGCGATTTTTTGGAGAAACAGCCAATGTCGTAAGCCGTAAAAACCAAAAACCATTCATTTGAGCAATTGGGATCACATATCCTTTATATTGTTTATTGGGCTGCTTTTCTAGCACATCAATGTCATAACTTGCAGAAAAAAGGCTACCTGCGGGTAAGCGTACCCCATTCATCATCAATGGAACTAGACTGATACAGGAATGATTATCTCCCATATTCAGTTTCTCCATCATAATGGGTAAACCTTTATCATCGACAAAAATGTTAATTTCACCCTGTCTCAATAAACGGTGATGGGCAATGCGCAAGAAAAACTTTTCTGCCATCGGACATGAGCCAACTTTAGGTTTTTCTTCTAAAGAATCACACTCGATCATTTCTATTGTATGTACTGTCTGTGGAAGAAGAATATCTGCAAGTAATTGACAGATTAATACACTTTCTTCAAGTTCTGCATACTGATGAATGGTACGAAGCTTAGCTTGAAAATCAACCTCTTGCTGCAAATTTTGGGTAAATGAATCTTGTGAATGGGAAGCTTTTAGATATTGTTGCACATGTGGGTCAATATCTAAATTGCGCCAAGTTTCCAATAGCAAACCATGCGAAGAGCTTTGATTCAAAATATTTTTTAAACCTTTAATTTCATAATCTTCAAAAATACGAAAATCTTGAAAACCCATCATATCTCGAGGTTGCGAAACGAACTCGGCAATCACACGTGTCGCTTGAGTATATCCACAACCACGACGTTCCGTTTGATGACTAAAATGCTCATTCAACATTTCTGTGAGTTTGACAGACAAAGGATGTAAGTATTTTTTGAAGATGATGACAATTTCATGATCGACCAAATCAGTCATAATGCTCTCTCTTTATTCTTATGATTTATTTTAATTTCATCTTTAGATTTTTACTTCGTTAAATATTGTTAAATCTAATTCTTAAATTATTTAGCTTTAATTAAATATCTTGCATATCAATAAAGATGAATATAAATCATTAATTTATCAAACTTTTACATCATCTTTATTTAAAATACACGACTTGTCAACTTAAAAAATGACAGCGTGCCAAGCAGTCATAATTTACCCTAAAAAGTCAGTCTTCAATATGGCTTCTATAGGAACTTTTGCACTCTTATAGATTTACACTTAAACTGATTACATTCGGATGATTCAAATATTCCGCCCAGCAATAACCTCATAAAACAGAGATTTAGGATTCGGCTATGCATTATAAAATTCATGCAATTGACGTAAAAAATACCTTAAAAAACTATATTTGGTTATTAGAAGATACGCATACCCATGAAGTTGTTGTGATTGATCCAACAGAAGCTGAGCTTGTGACTGATTTTTGCAAACAGCATCAACTTGAACTTAAACAAATTTGGCTGACCCATTGGCATCGCGATCATACCAATGGTGTACAAGGTTTATTGGCAGATCAAAATCTGCAAGTATTTGGACCTCGTGACGAACTCAGTAAAATTGCGCTTATTTCTCATCCCTTGCAACATAATGATCATTTTCATTTTAATCATTTGGAAATCGAAATTATTGCTACGCCTGGACATACCTTAGGTCATATTGTTTATTTTATTGAAGAAATAGATACGCTGTTCTGTGGAGATACCTTATTTGCAATGGGCTGCGGACGTTTATTTGAAGGTACGGCTGAACAAATGTACCATTCATTAAATCGACTCGCTGCATTACCAATCCAAACCAAAGTGTACTGCACACATGAATATACACTTGCAAATGCAGAGTTCGCTTTAACGATTGAACCCCATAATGTGGCATTGCAAGAGCGCATCAAATATATCAAAACATTAAGAGATGCAGATCAAATGACGTTACCAAGCACAATTGAATTGGAACTAGAAACAAACCCCTTTTTACGTACAGACAGTGCTGAAGACTTCGCACGTATACGTGCCCTAAAAGATCAGTTTTAAGTTCAAGACACAACGTTAATGATTTCATTCTATGCTTTTAAATAAAGTGGAAAGTGAAATCATTTTTTACATTTAATTAAACACAAAAATCAGAAAAACAGTACATATCAAAACACAAACTAAAACTAATAAAATCATATAATTGCAAAAAAACAAGACATCAAATTTAAGATTAAATTCAGTTTTGATTAAACTAATCTTACATTAGTTACACGAAGAAAAATAAATATATGCAATACCCCTTTAAAAAATTTTGAGTCACCCTTATTAATAAATACAAGTTAAAAGGAGTTCTGGCATGAAAACTAGAGTTGTGAAAGCAAAAAATTTATTGGCTTTTCGTATTTGGTTGGAAAAATTAGGATATTCAGTGAAAAGTCTTGCTGATAACAGAGGCTTTACATTCAGCTTTAAAAAAGAATATGGTCTTGTCACATGTGATTTATCTGGAAATGCTTTAGCTATGCAACTTGGCGAAGAATTTGAAGATCATTTAAAAGCCTAATGAGCATTTATATATTTTTGGGGTTTCAAATGGATTTGAGATCCTTAAGCTATGTTTAAAAATATTGACGACTTTAATCTCAGCATTAATCCATCATTTTCTAACCATCTCACATAAAATATCATTGGAACCAAGTCAATTTCCAAGTATCATAATGCCCTAATCGAGGGATGCTGCGACAATTGATTGGTACTAAAGATCAATTTGCCAGGCTCGATGTAAGAAGCAACGCTTCGCAAGACAACGGCATCCGCGAACAGAATGATCCATACTATTTTTTCTAGGAGATCCTGATGAACGCGGTTACTGCTTCATTTACAGATTATAAAGTTGCTGATATTTCACTTGCTGATTATGGCCGTAAAGAAATCAAACTTGCTGAAGCAGAAATGCCAGCTTTGATTGGTTTACGTAAGCGTTATTCGGCTGAGAAACCACTTGCTGGTGCAAAAATCTTGGGTTGTATCCATATGACAATCCAAACGGCTGTACTGATTGAAACATTAGTTGAACTCGGTGCAGAAGTTCGTTGGACATCATGTAACATCTTCTCTACTCAAGATCACGCTGCTGCTGCTATCGCTGCTGCGGGTATTCCTGTGTTTGCTTGGAAAGGCGAAACTGAAGAAGAATACATGTGGTGTCTTGAACAACAAATCAATGTAAATGGCACACCTTGGGATGCCAACATGATTCTTGATGATGGTGGTGATTTAACACTACTTGTTCACGAAAAATACCCTGAAGTGATTGCAAAAATCCACGGTGTAACTGAAGAAACAACAACAGGTGTTCAGCGTCTGTATGAAATGTTACGTGATGGTACTTTAAAAGTTCCTGCAATCAACGTAAATGATTCCGTAACGAAATCTAAAAACGACAACAAATATGGTTGCCGCCATTCTCTAAATGATGCGATCAAACGTGGTACAGATATGTTGTTATCTGGTCGTCGTGCACTTGTGATCGGTTACGGTGACGTAGGTAAAGGTTCTGCACAATCACTTCGTCAAGAAGGCATGATTGTACGTGTAACTGAAGTAGATCCAATCTGTGCAATGCAAGCATGCATGGACGGTTACGAAGTTGTATCTCCATACAAAAATGGCGTTCAAACAGGCAAGAAAGAAGACATCAACCTTGACCTTCTTCAAAACACTGACCTTATTGTAACTACAACAGGTAACTACCATGTTTGTGATTCAGCAATGCTTGATTCATTAAAAGCGGGTTCAGTAGTTTGTAACATCGGTCACTTTGATACTGAAATCGACACGAACTACCTACGTGGCTACAAATGGGTTGAAGTTAAGCCTCAAGTTCACCAAGTATATCGTTCAGAAGATGAAAGTAACTACTTGATCTTGCTTTCAGAAGGCCGTTTAGTGAACCTTGGTAATGCAACAGGTCACCCATCACGTATCATGGATGGTTCTTTTGCCAACCAAGTACTCGGTCAAATGCATTTATTTGCTGAGAAATTTGCCGATCTTCCTGAAGATCAAAAAGCTGCGAAAATCCGTGTAGAACTGATTCCTAAGAAATTAGATGAAGAAGTTGCTGCGGCAATGGTACTTGGTTTTGGTGGCGTATTAACCCAACTCACTCAAGTACAAGCAGACTACTTAGGCGTTCCTGTTGAAGGTCCGTTCAAATCTGACGCTTATAAATATTAATTTTTCATATTTCCCTCACCCTAGTCTTCTCTCAGAGGGAGAAGACTAGAGTAAGGTCAAAATAAGTATTTATAAAAAAGGATTTGAAATGACGAAACGTGTTCCTATTTCTTTTGAGTTTTTCCCACCAAAAACTGATGCAGGTGCGGAAAAATTACGTGTCGTTCACCAAGAACTGCAACTATTAAATCCAGAGTTTTTCTCAATTACTTATGGTGCTGGTGGTTCTACTCGTGAACGTACTTTAGCTGCGATTAATGACTTTAATGGCAAAGGCACACCTGTTGCACCTCACCTCTCTTGTATCGGTGATGATAAAGCACGTATTGGTGAGCTTTTAGATTTATATAAATCTCAAGGTATTGACCGTATCGTCGCTTTACGTGGTGACTTACCTTCTGGCCAAGTCGGTTTAGGTGAACTTCCATATGCTCAGGATTTAGTTCGCTTCATTCGTGAACATTCTGGCGACCACTTCCATATCGAAGTTGCAGCTTACCCAGAGATGCATCCACAAGCAGACAGTTTTGATTTAGATATTCAACGTTTTGTAGAAAAAGTAAATGCTGGCGCGAATGCAGGTATTACCCAATTTTTCTTTAATCCAGATGCATATTTTTATTTCATTGAGCAAATAGAAAAAGCAGGTGTGAATATTCCAATTGCACCAGGAATTATGCCGATCACCAATGCAAGCAATTTAATCCGCTTTGCAGATGGTACAGGGGCAGAAATCCCGCGTTGGATTCGTAAGCAACTTGCTGCTTATGGCGACGACAGTGAAAGTATCAAAGCTTTTGGTCATGAAGTGATTGTCAAACTCTGTGAACGTTTAATTGCAGGTGGTGCGCCAACACTCCATTTTTATTCAATGAACCAAACCGAACCAACTCGACAACTTGTTGTTGATTTAGGTTTAAATTAATTTGCTAGAGTACTCAACAATGAACCGTTTTTATATCGAGACTGAATTACATACAGGCAATACGATTGAACTAACGGAAACAGTATTTCATCATTGGGTACGTGTGCTAAGAGCAAAAGAACAAGAACAAGCCACCTTTTTCAATGGAAAAGGTGGTGAATATATTGTAACGCTGACTGAAATTAACAAGAAAAATGCCTTTGTTTCAGTTGATCACTTTGATCCAACTGATCGAACACCACCTTTTAACGCTTTATTAGGTCAGGTGATGAGCAAAGGTGATCGCATGGATTATGCGATTCAAAAAGCCACAGAGCTTGGTGTAAAAACTATTCAATTATTGACTAGTGAACGTTGCGAAATGCGGTTAAGATATGATCGTGATCAAAAGAAATTAGATCATTGGCAATCCATCGCTATTGCAGCATGTGAACAATGTGGAATGAATAGCGTTCCTGAGATTTTAGCCCCTATTCCATTAAACGAATGGCTAAAATCAGAACAGCTACCACCGTCACGTTTTGTATTAGCACCAAACAAAGACCAAGAAAATGTATTGCTAAACAGTACACCCGATTTAGCACTCCTAATTGGTCCAGAAGGTGGTCTGAGTGAAGCAGAAATTAAGGCTGCCAACCAAAACCATTTTCAAAATTGGTGCATTGGAGATCGTGTTTTAAGGACAGAAACCGCTCCAGTCGTAGCTTTATCCGTTTTAAATTATCACTTTTCAATCAAATAAAGTATTTGCATTGCTTTCCTCTTGATTTAGCGGTAATTTAAAATAAAACCGTATCATGTTTACAAAAATGAAAGTTGTAGACATAGATAAATAATGAAAAGGATTATTCTTTGTATGCTCGGGGTTCATGAAAAAAATTTGCCACAATTTGTTTATACGGATCAAATTAACTATACGAATCACGTACGTCTATTTATTTTAAGTGTGTTTTGTATTTCACTATTAGATTATGTTTTATTTGGTTTTTTTTACTCTTTTAATGCAAATGTTTTTTCTACTTGGATTAGTATCAGTCTAAGTATTCTGTTCTGCTTTTACTGTATTTGTCATCTTTCATTAAAACACTATTCTTCTATTCGATTTGCACAAAAAACAAATATCACCTTTCAAATTATTTGCTTTTTCACAGGATTATTACTAGGAATTAGCACAATCATTATCAACTATTTTCTAGTGAAAGATGTACCTGAATTATCTGGTTCTCACATCCTAACATTAACTGCATTACTGCTGACCTCATCACATATTATTGCTCTTACCTTTCTCACTCAGCATATTCGCTACTTCTTTTTATTCTTTATTCCAAGTATTACACCCTTAGTTTTTTCGCAACTTTTTCATCGTGATCAAGAACATACTCTTTTTTACTTGGCATATTATTCATCTTTTTTTGCAACATTATTATGCGCACAAGCAACCTTCAAAATTCATCAACGCTTATACCAAGTATTAGAAAAAAATAAGCAGCTCATTGATGTTGCAGAACAACACAATCAATGGACAGAAGAACTGTGTCAACAATTACGACGTGAAGTCAATAAATCGAAAGATATAGAAGCTCAACTCCAGTTTAACAATCACCTTTTAGAACAAAAAGTTCGTGAACGTACTTTTGACTTAACCGAAATGAATGATAGCTTGCAAGAGCATCGTCAAAACCTTGCTTTTGCCCATGAAACAGCAGGTATTCGCCCTTGGGAATGGAATTTAGAAAACAATACCGTCGAAATTACCAATTCTCATCGCAAAGAAGTCACTCGTGACTCAGAGAACCACTATTCGCTGCTGCATAAAATCGTACATCCCGATGATGTTGAACGTGTTAAAAATACTTTATATAGCCATCTTTGCGGTCAGACCAAACGTTATGAAGAAACATTTCGCATTAAGCGTGCAAATGGTGAATGGGTTTGGATTCATGATGTTGGGCAAGTAAGTTTAAGAGATCCCAAAGATGAAACACCATTACGTATGGTCGGTATCCATCGAGATATTAATCAAGAAAAGAAAGATCAAGAACGCTTAAAATTAGCTGCTAGTGTGTTTGAACAGGCTTCTGAAGGTATCTTTATTCTGGATGATAGCTTTCACTATCTCGAAATCAATCCCAAATATGAGCAACTGACAGGCTTAGATAAACAATTTATTTTAGAAAAACAGCTTTTTGAAATCACCAAACAAAATAAACAGCACCATCATAACTTTCACCTCTCTATTCTTGACACCCTGCATGAAGAGCATGAATATGAGGGTGAATTCCAAGAAACTTACCTTTCTGAAAAATCATGCTTTTTATGGATACATATTAATGCTGTAAAAGATGAAGCAGATCGAGTAATTAATTATATTGGGATCGTCTCTGATCAAACTGAACGTAAACATCAAGAACAACGTTTATCCTATTTAACCAATTACGACACTTTAACGGATTTACCAAACCGCTTTTATTATCATCAGCAATTACATCAATATTTAGTTAATGAAGCTTCAATACAAAATCTAGCTGTTATTCGTCTAAATATTGATCGCTTTCGTGCTTTGAATGAATTACTTAGCAATCAAGCAGGTAATGAACTATTAAAACAGGTGGCACAACGCTTACGTATCAGTAATATTGATGCCCTTCTTGTTGCACATTTAAGTGCGGATGATTTCGCCATCATTTATGAAATGTCCCCGCTGCATCCCCCTATTAACCAGTTATGTAGCAATATCGTCGAAGCATTTAGCAAACCCTTTTATATTGCCAATCAAGAATATGTCGTGAGCATTTCAATTGGTGTTGCCATTTACCCAGAACATGGTCGCCAAGTTGATAATCTAAATACACATGCTGAACAAGCATTAACTGAAGCAAAACGCCTAGGTGGGAATACAACGCGTTATTATTCTAATGAACGAACTAATTTTGTTGCCAAACATACCGATTTAGAACTCGATTTAAGAAAAGCGATTCAAAATAATGAACTTGTTGTTTATTACCAACCCAAAATTACTGCACAAAATTGCCAAGTAAATGGATTCGAAGCTCTTATTCGCTGGAAACACCCAACCAAAGGGCTGATTATGCCCGATATTTTTATCCCTTTAGCAGAAAGCACGAGTTTAATTTCTGATATCGGACGCTTTGTCTTATATGAAGCTGCCAAACAATTACAAGATTGGCAAAAACTTGGCTTCAATCATATTCATATTGCCGTAAATATCGTTGCACAACAAATCTTACGTGGTCAACTATTGCATGATATTGACACTGTACTTAATCAATATTCAATCACTGGCGCAAACCTAGAATTAGAAATTACTGAATCAGCATTTCTAGAAAATACGGAGAATGTAAAAACCATTTTATGTGCTTTAAAAGAACGTAATATTTCAATTGCGCTTGACGACTTTGGCACTGGCTATTCTTCACTCGCCTATCTAACTGAATACCCAATCGATATTTTAAAAATTGATCGCGCATTTATTTCAAGAATTGGCAATGCAAAGCAAGATGCAATTGTGAATGCCATGATCGCAATGGGCAAAACAATTGGCTTAAAAGTTGTTGCTGAAGGTGTTGAAACAGAACAACAATGCGACTATTTAAAGCGACAAAATTGCGACATATTACAAGGCTATTTATTCGCCAAGCCTTTAACCGCTATACATGCAACTGAATACCTACAACAACATACGCAACAGGCAATTGCTAGATATTCCATTTAAAAACGAGTTTTGAACTTATTGGCAATTTATTTACACTCAATATTAAATTGTCAATAAGCATGATCGTTTAGTGAAAATAAGCTTTTTTGACTGGGCGAAAACATGAACTAATGCTATATTCTTGTGCACTTATCTTAATATAATCGTCAGCCATATATATGCCTGATTATTATCGGAACAATCGAGACTCAGATGGACGATCAATCTTTAAAAGAAGCCGCTTTGTATTACCATGAATTTCCAACACCAGGAAAAATCAGTGTGACACCGAGCAAGCAACTCGTTAACCAACGTGATCTAGCGCTTGCATATTCACCAGGTGTTGCTGCTCCATGTTTGGAAATCGAACGAGATCCTTCTGCCGCTGCAAAATATACAGCACGCGGAAATCTGGTCGCCGTTGTGAGTAATGGTACAGCCGTGCTTGGTTTAGGAAACATTGGTCCTCTTGCTTCTAAGCCTGTAATGGAAGGTAAAGGCGTTCTATTCAAAAAGTTCGCGGGTGTTGATGTATTCGATATTGAAATTGCTGAAAATGATCCAGACAAGATCGTTGATATCGTTGCTTCGTTAGAACCAACTTTTGGTGGTATCAATCTTGAAGATATCAAAGCACCAGAATGTTTCTATATTGAAAAGAAACTTCGTGAACGCATGAAAATTCCTGTGTTCCATGATGACCAACACGGCACAAGTATTATTGTAGGTTCAGCACTATTAAATGCTTTACAGCTTGTTAATAAAAAAATTGACGAGATCAAAATCGTTGCATCTGGTGCAGGCGCTGCTGCACTTTCATGCTTAGATTTACTTTGCGCTCTCGGCGTGAATAAAGAAAATATTATTGTAGCTGATTCTCGCGGTCTTCTAACAACTTCACGTGAAGGACTTGATGAATCGAAAAAACGTTATGTTCAAGACATTCAAGCAACGCAATTACATGAAGTAATGGCAGGCGCAGACATGTTCTTGGGTCTTTCAGCAGCAGGGATTTTAACCAAAGAAATGGTTAAAGAAATGGCTGAAAATCCAATCATTTTCGCTCTTGCAAATCCAGACCCAGAAATTTTACCTGAACATGCACATGAAGTACGTTCAGACGTGATTATGGCAACTGGTCGCTCAGATTATCCAAACCAAGTAAATAATGCGCTTTGTTTCCCATATATTTTCCGTGGTGCACTCGATGTCGGTGCTACAACAATCAACGAAGATATGAAAATTGCTTGTGTACATGCGATTGCACGTATGGCACATGTTGAGGCAGATGCAGCGACCTACGGTGAAAAATCTGCATCATTCGGTCGTGATTACTTAATCCCTCGCCCTCTAGACCAACGCTTGATTTTAGAAATCGCACCTGCGGTTGCTAAAGCTGCAATGGATTCTGGTGTTGCGACACGTCCAATTGAAGATTTTTCTGCATATCGTCAAAGACTTTCTGAGTTTGTATATAACTCAGCATTCTTAATGAAACCAATTTTCTCTCAAGCGAAAACCGATCCTAAGCGTATTGCATATGCTGAGGGTGAAGATCAACGCGTATTACGTGCAATTCAAATTGTTGTAGATGAAGGCTTGGCTAAACCAATCCTTGTTGGTCGTACTGCTGTGATCGAAGACAATATCAAAAAGCTTGGCTTACGTTTACAACATGGCGTAAACATCGAAATCGTTGATCAAGAAAATAACCCTTTATATGATGATTTCTGGAAAGATTATCATCAAACCATGCAACGCAAAGGTGTGACTGTTGAATATGCACAACGTGAGGCACGTCGTCGTTCAACACTTATTGCTGCGCTGTTGGTTAAATTTGGTAAAGCTGATGGTATGTTATGTGGTACTTATTCAAGCTACGACATCCATTTAGATTTCGTTAAAAATGTGATTGGCTTAAAAGAAGGTCGTAGTACCCTCTTTACACTCAATGCATTAATGCTTGAAGATCGTAACTTATTTATTGCCGATACTTATGTAAATACAAATCCGACTGCTGAACAACTTGCTGAAATGACGATTTTAGCGGCTGAAGAAGTTCGTCGTTTTGGTATGACACCTCGTGTTGCTTTACTTTCTCATTCAAGCTTTGGTAGTGATCAAGTTGATCCTAGCGCTCAGAAAATGCGTGAAGTTTATCGCTTACTTTCTGAACAAGCACCAGAACTTGAAGTTGAAGGTGAAATGCATGGCGATGCAGCACTAGATGATAATATCCGTCATTTTGCATTCCCAAATTCACGCTTTAAAGGTTCAGCGAACTTGTTGATTATGCCGAATCTAGATTCTGCAAATATCTCATTCAACTTGTTAAAAGCAACATCTGGTAATAATGTAACAATCGGCCCTATTCTTTTAGGTGCTGCAAAACCAGTACATATTTTAACACCGACTACGACAACTCGCCGTTTAGTGAATATGACAGCTTTAACAGTTGCAGAAATTCAACAAAGCCAAAACTAATCAATTTAAGCAAAGCTTTTAACATTAAAAGCTTTGCTTAATGCTTGAGAAAACCTCTATTCTGTAGCATGATTGTGTGAAGAATAGAGGTTTTTTCATGCAAGTTTATTTAGTAGGCGGTGCTGTTCGAGATCATTTGCTCGGTCACCCCTATCACGAAAAAGATTATGTTGTGGTTGGAGCAACACCCGAACAATTATTATCCGAAGGCTACCAACCCGTTGGAAAAGATTTTCCTGTATTTCTTCATCCAAAAACAAAAGAAGAATATGCGCTTGCGCGTACCGAACGAAAATCAGGTATTGGCTATCATGGTTTCCAATTTTTCACAGATACAACGGTTAAATTGGAAGAAGATCTCATTCGTCGTGATTTAACGATTAATGCAATGGCAATGGATGATGCTGGTCAAGTTTATGATCCCTACGGCGGTCAACAAGATCTTAATCAGAAAATCCTCCGCCATGTTTCAGATGCCTTTACAGAAGATCCTTTACGTGTACTCCGTGTCGCTCGCTTTGCTGCACGTTATGCCAGTTATGGATTTCAAATTGCCGAAGAAACATTGCAATTAATGAAAAGCATTGCAGATTCAGGAGAATTGAATGCTTTAACACCTGAACGCGTCTGGAAAGAAACGTCTCGTGCATTAATGGAAGATCATGCAGATATCTATTTCCAAACACTCAAAGATTGCGATGCTCTAAAAATATTATTTCCTGAGATAGATGCCTTATTTGGTATTCCACAACGTCCTGAGTACCATCCTGAAATAGACTGTGGTATTCATACATTAATGGCGTTAAAACAGGCTTGTCAGGCAAATTATGCCTTAGACGTACGTTTTTCTGTTTTAGTGCATGACTTAGGTAAAGCATTCACCCCTGTTGATGAGCTACCAAGACACATCATGCATGAAGAACGTGGTTTACAGCCCGTTACTGATGTATGTGAACGTTTAAAAGTCCCAACTCATTTAAAGAATTTGGCTTTAATTGTTTGCAAAGAACATTTGAAATGCCATCAAGTCAAAAATCTAAAACCAGGCACTTTATGGCGTTTATTACAGCGTTTAGATGTTTTACGTAGACCCGAAAAGGTACAAGCATTTGTGCAAGCCTGTGAATGTGATGCTAAAGGTCGATTGGGTTTAGAAAATCGTCCTTACCCTCAAGCACAGTATATTTTAGATGCGATGGAAATCGTTAGAAATATCAGAGCACAGGATTTACCTGAACATGTTCAAGGTGCAGAAATTGGGGAAATGCTGATTCAGTATCGAATTGAAGCCTTAGCAAAATTTAAGGAAATGCATGGCGAATAATTTTAACAAAATTACAAATAAATAAAAAAACCCAGTCATTATGACTGGGTTTTTAAACTCTTACTGATTCAATAAAAATTATTGAGCAGCAGCAGCTTGAGCAGCAGCAACTTCATCAGCGAAGCTCATTTCAGCTTTCTTCTCAATACCTTCGCCTACTTCGAAACGAATGAATTGAGCTACAACAGTACCCGTTGCTTTTAATACGTCAGCAACTTTCTTGTCGTTGTCGATAACGTACATTTGACGATCAAGAGCAACTTCGTTCAAGTATTTTTCAACTGAACCAGTTACCATTTTTTCAACGATGTTTGCAGGCTTACCAGATTCTAATGCTTTCGCTTCAGCAATTTCTTTTTCTTTAGCGATTAAATCAGCAGAAACTGATTCAGCATTTACAGCAACTGGGTTGAACGCAGCAACGTGCATTGCAATACCTTTACCAGTGTCAGCATCACCTGTGTAAGAAACAACTACACCGATTTTTAAACCGTGCTTGTAAATCGCCAAGTTTTCGCCTTCAACGATCTGAGCGCGACGAACTTGAATGTTTTCACCAATTTTTTGAACTAGTGCAACACGCGCTTCTTCTACAGTCGTGCCATCTTCAAGTTTAAGTTCAGCAATTTTTGCAGCATCAGTTTCATTTGCAGCAAGTGCAGCAGCAGCAACCTTATCAGAGAAGTTTTTGAAGTTTTCGTCTTTAGCAACGAAGTCAGTTTGACAGTTAACTTCAACAAGAATCGCTTTGTTACCGTCTTGGATGATAGTGATCGCACCATCAGCAGCAATGTTACCTGCTTTTTTAGCAGCTTTTGCTTGACCTGATTTACGAAGGTTATCAATCGCAAGTTCAATGTCACCGCCTGCTTCTGTTAATGCTTTTTTGCATTCCATCATTGCAAGACCAGTACGGTCACGTAATTCTTTTACCATGCTTGCAGTAATTGCAGTCATGTTGATCTCCTAAAATCGGTAGAATATAAATCTGTTCAACAAAAACGGCCCAAAGAAACTCTGGACCGTTTGCAATCTCGACGCTCTAATTTGCCACCATTACATGTCGCAAAAATGACAAGTTTGCGTCAAACCGCATTAAGCCTCAGAAGCGTCTTTTGCAGCGTCATCGCCTTTAGCTTGTGCATTCGCTTGTGATTGAGCATATTCTTTACCAGCAAGAATCGCATTCGCCATAGCTGATGCATATAAAGTTACTGCACGGATCGCATCGTCGTTACCAGGAATAACGTAATCAACGTTATCTGGGTTAGAGTTTGTATCAACGATACCGATTACAGGAATACCTAAGTTTTTCGCTTCTTTGATTGCAATCGCTTCGTGATCAACGTCGATTACAAATAATGCGTCAGGTAAACCACCCATGTTTTTAACGCCGCCTAAAGCACGTTCAAGTTTTTCCATCTCACGAGTACGCTCTAAAGCTTCACGTTTAGTAAGCTTAGCGAAAGTACCATCTTGAGATTGAGTTTGAAGATCTTTTAAACGGTTGATAGATTGGCGAAGTGTTTTCCAGTTCGTCAACATACCACCTAACCAACGGTGATCTACATATGGTTGACCAGCACGTTGAGCTTGTTCACGGATGATGTTAGAAGCAGCACGTTTCGTACCAACGAACAATACTTTGTTCTTTTTGCTTGCAAGATTGTTAACAAAGTTCAAAGCATCATTTAACGCAGGAACAGTATGTTCAAGGTTGATGATGTGAATTTTGTTACGCGCGCCGAAAATATATTGACGCATTTTTGGATTCCAAAAACGAGTTTGGTGACCAAAGTGTGCGCCTGCTTGAAGAAGGTCGCGCATGCTTACGTTGTAATCTGCCATTTTCTTTACCTTAAAGTTTGGGTTAGGCCTCCATATACCCGCATCCTCCACCTATTGCTAGGCACCCAGAGTAATGTGTCGATATATGTGCGGATTTTTTACGACTATTTATTATCAAATATCTTCGTAAAAGATATTCACGAAAAGCATTTGATAAAATAGGCGGCTATTTATACCATAGACGCTTGCAAATTACCAAAAGTTTTTAGAGATCATGAACACGACTTACACAGCTCCTCGTCGATTAATCAAAACGCCCGAAGAAATTGAAAAGATGCGTGTTGCAGGAAAACTGGCGGCTGAAATTTTAGACATGATTAAGCCCTACATTAAAGCAGGCGTAAATACATTAGAACTCGATACAATCTGCCGCAATCACATTGAAAATGTACAACAAGCAATTCCAGCCTGTGTCGGCTATGGTGCTGCTCCAGGTCGCCCTGCTTTCCAACATTCGATTTGTACTTCAGTTAACCATGTGGTTTGTCACGGTATTCCATCTGAAAATAAAGTTTTAAAACACGGTGATATTTTAAACATTGACGTGACGGTAATTAAAGATGGTTATCACGGCGATACCAACATGATGTATGTCGTTGGTGGGGAAACATCTATTCTTGCAAATCGCCTGTGCCAAGTTGCTCAAGAAGCCATGTATCGTGGTATGGCAACCGTAAAAGATGGCTCATACCTTGGTGATGTTGGATACGCAATTCAGCAATATGTTGAGTCTGAACGTTTTAGCGTTGTACGTGAGTACTGTGGGCATGGTATTGGGAATGTATTCCATGATGAACCTCAAGTCCTACACTATGGTCAGAAAGGTACTGGAATGCGTTTAGAAGCGGGTATGACTTTTACCATTGAACCCATGGTGAATGCAGGTGTGTGGCAAACCAAACTACTGGGTGATAAATGGACTGTCGTCACCAAAGATCATAAGCTATCTGCTCAATACGAACATACGATTTTAGTGACTAAAACAGGTATCGAAGTGTTAACTGCTCGTCCTGAAGAAGATTTATCTCGTTTTATGTAATTTCTTATCCCTTTGATTTTATAAAAAAGCGACTTCGGTCGCTTTTTTACTAGTTCACAATTCTTTAATTAATGCATCTAAACTCAACAAAAAGCTTTATAAGCATCACAATTATAAATTTTAACTAAACAAAATTATTTAGTAAAAACCATTATTTTCTATTTGGAGAAAAGTTTCTTATAAATCGGACATGGAGTCCTCATGATGAAAAAGTATGTGTTTTGCACAGCGATCAGCATCGTAACAACATTACCCACGAGTAGTTTTGCTGAGTCACCTTATTTTAGTTTAAAAGATGGAGATGGCTTTAAGCGCTTCTCTATTTCTGCTGGTTGGTTACATGCGATACCACAAGGTTCAGCCAATCCAATTAATATTAATACGAGTGTCGCCGAAGGAACGTCATCCAAAGTTGGCTCTGTATCTAAGCAGGCTGTACTAAATGCCGCAGATCGTGAGTCCAACATAGTACTGTACGAAGCGATTCAGTTACTCCCAACAGACACCTTGCCTGCACTCTTAACAGGCACAGCAACTGTAAATGGTCTCTCGAATTGGCAAAGCCAAGGAACCGGTTTAGAAGCCGATAATGTCGATACAATCGGCATTATGGCAAATTATCACTTTACTGATCATCTTTCTTTACAAATCAAAGCAGGCATTCCTCCTAAAGTTAACCTTAAGGGTAAAGGTAATATTTATGCGCCATTGCGTGGCACAGCAAATACTTCACTAGGTGAAATTGGTCTAAAAAAAGACATACACATCTCTAACCTAGCCCAAGATGATACGGCTGCTTCTGCCCGTGCTTGGTTACCCGCAGTTGAATTGCATTATCAGTTTGGCAAATCAGGGATCAATAAGTTCCGTCCCTATGTCGGTGCAGGGCTAATGTATGCCTATTTCAACGATTTAAAAATAAATTCAGGGATTGAGTCTGATTTAATCAAAGCAGGACATATGATTCAAAATATTCATGATAATAAAGCAGGCGCCGCGTTAGATGCTAAGACTTCATCTGCTGATCCTGTCGTCAAACTTAAAGCAACCGATACCTTTGCGCCTATCATGACTTTGGGCGCAACCTACGACTTTAAACCAAATTGGTTTGCTGTTGGGTCAATCTCTTATTCTAAAATGAATAATGAAGCTCAAATTTATGTGACTGACCGCAATAGTGACAAAGAACTCATTCGAGCAAATACTAAAATTGATATTGACCCTTTAATCACTTATTTCGGTATCGGTTATCGTTTTTAAATGATAGATAAAAAGCAGCTTCGGCTGTTTTCATTCATCGTAACCTTTTAAATCAGCGTGCATGAAAACCATGCACCAATTAGAATCAATATTCGAATTATGAACTAACATAAATTTAAATAATCCATATGAGATTCTCTGATGAACATCCATGCACCCACAACAAAAATAAATAAATAAATAAATAAATAAATAAATAAATAAAAATTAAACAATTACAATCAATAATATAAATTATTCATTTGATTAAAATTAATTATTGGCACAACATTTGCTTAATAACTTACATGATGAATCAACGAAGATTCACAAAAATTTGCTGACGGCCAACGATGTCCGTTCTGTTCGATTTGTTTATGCGGAAAGACTGCGTAGCAAAAAAATATTACGTTCAGTTCAGGGGAAGGTTATGTCTTCAAAAATGAATCTAAATGCGAAGAAAGCAACTGAAATAAAATTATTCAGCTTTTCAACGCCTGCTATGCGCGCCTTCCATATGACTTGGCTCGCATTCTTTGTCTGCTTCTTCGCTTGGTTTGCCTGTGCACCATTGATGCCTGTGATCAAAGGTGAATTTAATCTCACCAAAGATCAGATTGCAAACATCAATATTGCCGCTGTTGCTATTACAATTCTTATCCGACTAATTGTCGGCCCATTATGTGATAAGTATGGCCCTCGTAAAACGTATACCGCTCTTTTAATTCTAGGTAGTATTCCCGTCTTTGGCGTTGCTGCTGCAAACACCTACGAATCTTTCCTATTCTTCCGTCTATTAATCGGTGCGATTGGTGCAAGCTTCGTTATTACCCAATATCATACTAGTGTTATGTTTGCACCAAACGTTGTAGGTACAGCAAATGCTGCTGCTGCAGGTTGGGGTAATGCTGGTGGTGGCGCTACTCAAGCAATTATGCCTTTAATTTTAGGTGCAATTGTGATGTTTGGTGTTGAACAAGCAATGGGATGGAGAATTGCCTTACTTGTACCAGGTGTAATGATGGTTATCGTAGGTATCCTATATTGGAAATTTACACAAGACTGTCCTCAAGGTGATTTTAAAGAATTACGTGCGAATGGCGTAGAAGTTGGTAGTGGTAAGAAAGGTGGTGTTGCTATCTTAATGCAAGCCGCTCGTAACTATCGTGTTTGGATTCTATTTGTTTCTTATGCTGCATGTTTTGGTATTGAAATTTTCATTCACAACGTTGCTGCAATGTATTATGTAGATCACTTCAATATGGGACTTAAAGAAGCTGGTTTAACTGCTGGTATCTTTGGTCTACTTGCATTATTCGCTCGTGCACTGGGTGGTATCCTTTCTGATAAAGTTGCTTTAACCAAAGGTTTAGACGGTCGTACTAAAATCTTATTTATCCTGATTTTATGTGAGGGTTTATTCCTCATGCTATTTTCACAAATGAATGTAGTTAGCCTTGCAATTATCAGCATGACTGTTTTTGCGCTCTTTACACACATGGCATGTGGTGCAACTTATGCTCTTGTACCGTTCATTGATCGTAATGCGCTCGGTGGTGTAGCTGGTATCATTGGTGCGGGTGGTAATGTCGGTGCAGTTGCAGCAGGCTTCCTTCTTAAAGGTCTACTGGATGTCCAAACTTGTCTTATGATTCTAGGTGGACTCGTTACGGTTGCAGCCTTCAGTGTCATCCTTATCCGCTTCTCTGTAGAACATAAAGCTAAAGAACAACAGTTGTTTGAACAAGCTATTCTTGAACGTAACTCTATCGCTTAACAGCAATTCCGTGTGGGATACCCATCCCACACAACACACTCTAAAACTTTCATACTTAAACGATATTTTCAGGGGTCTCAATATGAAATTGAATCTTCTTAGCTTTGCTATGCTCAGCATTTTATCAACAGCTACATTTGCCGCAGATGATTTTCTAACTAAAACTAAATTTTCTATAGATAGTCGCCTACGTTATGAGCTGGTTGACCAAGATAATCAACTTAAAAATGCTGATGCTTGGACATTAAGACTTCGCCCTTCCCTCGAAACTGGCACATGGCATGGTTTAAGTGCATTTGTACAAGGAGAAGGCACCGTTGAAATAAATGATAATTTCAACAGTACACGTAATGCTGAAACAAACTATAGCACTGTGACTGATCCTGAAAATCTACAATTGAATCAGGCTTATTTAAAATACGTATATAGCCCAAAATTTGATTTAAACGTTGGTCGTCAAGTTATCAATTTAGATAACCAACGCTTTGTGGGATCAGTAGCTTGGCGCCAAAATGATCAAACCTTTGATGCGATTAGTCTAAATATTAAGCCTTACGCAAAATTTGGTTTGTATTATGCATATATTGATCAAGTCAACACCATTTTTGGTAGTGAAGATCCAAAACCGAAATTTGTCCGAGCTCAAGATGGTAAACAAGACAGTCAAATCCACTTGATTCAAGCTAAAGTTAACTATAGCCCTCTGTTAAATTCAACATTTTATGGTTATTTGATGGATTTCGAAGATTTAGCTGCTTGGTCAAATCAAACTTACGGCTTACGTTTAACTGGGAAGAAAAACAATTTTAGATACGTTGCTGAATATGCAAAACAAAGTGAATATGCTGACCAACCTACAAACTACGATGCAGATTACTATGCGCTAGAATTAGGTTATGGCATTACAGACAAAGGATCTGCACTAGGCGAAATTGCACTAGGCTATGAAGTGCTCGGCAGTGATGCAGGAAAAATTGCATTTCAAACACCATTGGCGACCAAACATAAGTTCAATGGATGGGCTGATTTATTCCTGACAACTCCTGTGAATGGCTTGACCGACTTATACATTTCATCAAATTTTAATGTATTTGGTAAAGGTAAATTAAGCACTGAACTACATCAATATCGCAGCGATGTAAAAAATATGGACTATGGTCAAGAATTTTCAGTCTCTTATTCTCATGCATTACCTGTGAAAGGCTTGTCTGCTTTAGCAAAATTCTCAGATTATCAAGCTGAAGAATTTTCAGTAGACACTCAAAAGTTATGGTTCCAAGTTGATTATAAATATTAACTTAGAGGTTCTGTAATCGAATCATCAAAAAACTGTCATCAAACTATCAAATTTCGATGGTTTAATAAAAAATAAAAAACTCCAAAAATTGCAAGAAGCTTGCTGATCGACCTTTATCAGCAAGCTTTTTTTCTTTTCCTAAATAAAAAGGCTACATTCTAAGTAGCCTTTCATATTCAAATTGAATCAATCACAAGATCATATTAATCTTGCCGCTTAGGTAATGGAATGTATTGTGATTGCGCATTCTGCTGCACCTTACGCTCCCCCACTTTGACTTGTAGCGTCTGCTGCTTACCACCACGCTCAACCACGACATTAATTATGCTTTGCGGTGCTTGTAATGCAACGTAGTTAATCAAATGTGAAGCTGAGGTTATTTGTTCATTATTGACTTGAATGATTTTATCACCACGTTTTACGCCTGCAACATCGGCTGGACCATCACGCAATACATCCGCAACAATTACACCAATCGGTTTCGCAGCTAATACATCATCCTCCACGGTATTTGGAATTAAACTAATCCCTAACCAACCACGGACAACACGACCATCTTTCAAAATTGAGTTTAAAACTTGCTGACAGATTTTTGCAGGAATCGCAAAACCAATCCCAAGTGAACCACCCGATTGAGAAAAAATTGCAGTATTCACACCAATTAAATTACCCGCAACATCAATCAATGCACCACCAGAGTTACCAGGATTAATTGCAGCATCTGTTTGGATAAAGTCTTCATAAGTATTGATTCCCAAGTCAGAGCGACCTGTCGCAGAAATAATCCCTTGTGTTACCGTTTGCCCAACACCAAAGGGATTACCAATTGCAAGAACAACATCACCTACTTCATTACCACTGAGTTTAAATGGTAAAACAGGAAGTTTATCTAACTCAATTTTAATCACAGCTAAATCTGTATCTGGATCTGTACCAATCACTTTTGCTTCAGCACGACGACCATCGTGCAATGCCACTACAATATGTTCAGCCTGCGCAATCACATGGTTATTTGTTAAAATATAACCATCTGCACGCACAATCACGCCTGAACCTAAACTGTTTTCATTTTGAGGCTGTTGAGGGGCTTGATTACCAAAAAATTCACGAAATACAGGATCACTCAACAAAGGATGATTCATCTGTTTCACTTTCTGAGTGGTAAAGATATTCACCACAGCAGGCGCAGCAACTTTTACGGCAGCACTATACGAAACAACACCACCTGTTCGAGTTGTATCAATCAGAGGTTCAACCTTTTCAGCAGGCATTTTGACGCCATCAGCAGCGACTGTTGGTTTCGGCTGATGTGATTTCTGCCAAGCCAGAAAACTAAATATAACAACAACGAGTAAAACCCAAGGTAACCATGTAAATGCACGGCGCACGTTTATTATCCTCTAGGCAAAATTATGTTATGAGCAAACTTATTTATTGAAGAACAACAACTTTGATCTATTGTAAAGTAAATTAGTTTAGATCTATGTAAAAGTTAAAAAAGTTTTGTCTAGCTTTAGTTACATTTAAAAATATGTTTTTATTAATACCAAGATACAGATGTCAAGCAACTGAGGAATCAAATGGCAAATTTGCATGATATTGTGCAATGGTGTAATCAAACTTTAAAAACAAATGAATTTAAAGACTACGCACCAAATGGCTTACAAATTGAAGGCAAGTCAGAAATTAAAAAGATAGTCTGTGCCGTCACCGCATCTGAGGATGCAATCGATGCAGCAATCGGTCAGCAAGCAGATGTTTTGCTTGTGCATCATGGCTATTTTTGGAAAGGCGAACCCTACCCAATCACGGGCATGCGTGGCAATCGCATCAAAAAACTAATCCAACATAATATTTCATTGATCGCCTACCATTTACCTTTAGATGCACACCCAGTACTCGGAAATAATGCAGCGATTGCTGATTTAATCAGTTTAAAAAACTTAGAAGCATTAGATTCATCTGAAAAACATCCGATTGGAAACATTGCTTATTTAGAGCATGCACTTAGCCCTGAACAATTCAAAGCAAAGTTACAGGCTATTTTTGATTTTAATGTGATTCATTTACCAAGCGACAAACCCCAAATCCAAAAAGTAGGTTTTTGTACAGGTGGTGCTCAAGATTTTATCAATAAAGCCGCACAAGAAAATTGTGATGCTTATATTTCAGGTGAAGTCAGTGAACGTACTTTTTATGAAGCTAAAGAACTTGGTGTTCATTATTTTGCCTGTGGTCATCACGCAACTGAACGCTATGGCGTACAACGTTTGGCACAAGCGATTGCTGATCAATTTGCTATAGAAACTGTATATTTTGAGCTGAACAATCCGATCTAACTCAATTCAATCATTTAATAGAGTGAAAATAATTTCACTCTTCCCTTCGTAGCATTTCAAATGCTTTCCAGTCATTCCTAAAAATCTCCTCTTTCACACCAGCAAGTCTATTCAATCCCACATAAAACAAATGATAAATAAAATTTATTTTTTATTTAGTTTTACCAACATTAAAGTAAATTAAAAAGTTATTAATTATCATTTGCATTTAAATAAATAATAAAAGCGCTCCAATCCATCGCAATAAAACCACATTGATTACAAAGGAATCAAATACATGGCTTATTCTTTACCTGCGCTTCCTTATGCTTATGATGCACTTGAACCTAATCTTGATACTAGGACGATGGAAATTCATCATAGCAAACACCATCAGACCTATATCAATAATATTAATGGTGCAATTGAAGGCACAGAATGGGAAAAACTTTCAGTGGAAGAACTCGTTGCTAGAGTGAATAACGTCCCTACTGATCTTAAAAATATGGTGATCAATAATGGTGGTGGGCATGCCAATCATTCATTATTTTGGACAGTCATGAGTCCACAAGGCGGCGGACAACCTACAGGCAGTATTGCCGAAGCGATTGAGCAACAATTAGGTGGTTTTGATGCCTTTAAAGAAGCGTTTACCAAGGCGGCAATTAGCCGTTTTGGTAGTGGTTGGGCATGGCTCAGTGTAACATCTGCACACAAACTAGTCGTCGAAAGTAGTGGTAACCAAGACTCTCCACTTATGCACGGACATACTCCTATTTTAGGTTTGGATGTATGGGAACATGCATATTACCTTAAATATCAAAACCGTCGCCCTGAATATATCGCTGCATTTTATAATGTAGTGAATTGGGATGAAGTGAATCGCCGTTATCATGACGCATTACAAACTAAAGATCAGTAGTTTTCACATCAGCTAAACCTAGAGATCAGCATCCCTATAAAAACTGATTAGAGTCTTTTGGAACGTTCACTAAACAAACTAAAAACTCTAATCATTGTTGTATCGTATATGTCTCATAACGAAATTTTTTGCATATTTTGTGTATTAAAAGACTGCCCTATTGTCTATAGAATCATTTACAATAAAGGCACTTAGTAAAACCCAGCAATTTGCAAGGATTGGAACATGACAACCATTACTTTACCTGCACTTCCGTATGGCTATGATGACCTAGCGCCACACATCACTCGCGAAACTTTAGAATACCATCACGACAAACACCACAACACTTATGTTGTTAACTTGAATAACTTAATCAAGGGTACTGATCTTGAAGGTAAATCTTTAGAAGAAATCATCAAAGCTTCTGCTGGTGATGCTTCTAAAGCAGGTATCTTTAACAATGCTGCACAAGTATGGAACCACACTTTCTACTGGAACAGTATGAAACAAAATGGTGGCGGTAAACCTACTGGTGCGATTGCAGCTAAAATTGAAGAAGCATTCGGTAGCTATGAAAAATTTGTAGAAGAATTCACTGCCGCTGCAATCACTCAATTCGGTTCAGGTTGGGCTTGGTTAGTTGCTGACGAAGTAAATGGTAAATTATCAATTACTAAAACTGCAAATGCAGATACTCCACTTGCTCATGGTCAAGTTGCAGTATTAACAATTGACGTTTGGGAACATGCTTACTACATCGACTTCCGTAACTTACGTCCAAAATACATCGCAACTTTCTTAGAAAGCTTAGTGAACTGGGACTATGCAAATGCAAAACTTGCAGGTCAACCAGCAGGTGTTGAGAAATAATTTTATTTCTTGAATAAAAACTGCCCACTTTGGGCAGTTTTTTTATATATAAAAAATTAAAAGCATATTTATCAAGCAAACAATTCATTTTATTTATTATTCTTATTGACGCATTAGTTTTTCATGCCTAAAATGCGCATCAGATTCTCCAATAGCTCAGTCGGTAGAGCGACGGACTGTTAATCCGCAGGTCCCTGGTTCGAGCCCAGGTTGGAGAGCCAATCTACTATTCTTCCATAGCTCAGTCGGTAGAGCGACGGACTGTTAATCCGCAGGTCCCTGGTTCGAGCCCAGGTGGAAGAGCCAAGATTCTAAAAAGCCTATATCTCGATGATATAGGCTTTTTTCTTTATAAAAATCTTCTCTTAAACCATAATAAAATAGACCGAAACCATATAAACGATGATAAAAAGTACAATTAAATCAATATTTAAATTTTTTCTTACGAATCACTTGACCAAAACTATCTACATGCATAGAATGCTACCCAGATTCTCCAATAGCTCAGTCGGTAGAGCGACGGACTGTTAATCCGCAGGTCCCTGGTTCGAGCCCAGGTTGGAGAGCCAAATTCTAAAAACCCACTCAATTAGAGTGGGTTTTTTATTCACCCCTTGATAAAAATATGTTTGAATCCAATTCATTTATCTTCTTGCTTATCGGGATCGTTAGCACCTTACTACTCTTAATAAGTTGCGTACGCTCTTTTCTCCCACAACAGAAGTTTTTCGCTCGCCCCGTCATTACATCTTTTGAATCTAAAATGTTCACAAGGCTACAACAAGCTTTCCCACATTATCACATACTTGCTCAAGTCGCCTTCAGTGCACTGATTACCAGCGATCACTACAAAATCCGTAGTCAATTCAATCGTAAAGTTACTGATTTTGTAGTCTTAGACCAAGAAATGAAGGTGTTAGCCATTATTGAGCTCGATGACCCCAGTCATTTTGGCAAAGAGTTAGAAGACAAAAAACGAGATCGAATGCTGCAAGAAGCCGGATATCAAGTGCAGCGTTACTCTCAGATTCCATCTATAAAACAATTACAGATGGATATCCGATAAAAAACGAGCGTTAAATTATTCAGCTTTTGCTGCTTGTTCAGCAATTTTCTGCTGCTCAAACTTCTTCGCAATCTCAGCATGTTGCTGATCGTATTTTTTCTTCGTTTCTGCATCACTTTTAGCTGCTAGAAATGCGATGCCTATAATAAAGATTGGAATCAAAAGCCCTAAACTCATTAATAACCAAGGTACTGGCTTCTTTTCAACAGGTTGTTGACTCATCGGTAATTCAAACTCAGAAACTATCAATAATGCGACAATATAACAAAAAAAAGCCTCTACAAAGAGGCTCTCTTGATATTAATTATGCTTTATTGAGCAGCCATATACTTTTTAATAAATGCGACCAATTCTGCATTTTTCTTAACGATAGCCTCTGTATGAGAAGCATCGACTACTGATAGTAATGTCACATCAGTACCCGCTGCTTTCATTTTAAGATACATCTCATAAGTAACTGTATATGGAACACTCATATCCTTGGTTCCTTGAATAATTAATACAGGTGTATTAATTTTCTTCGTTCCAGGTTGACTATCTTTCAAAAATTGCTGTACTGCCTTACTCGCTGTAAACTTCTCTTGGTCTAGACCTGGATAGTCGACTAATTTTTTAGTCGGGTTTTTAACTAAAAAGTCTACGATATCAGATACAAAACGATAATGTAAACTATCCTCTGGATGATTCACTGGATCAACACTACTCAAACACAATCCATTTTCTCCGGTTGTGCCTTCGGCCAAAGCCGCCAGATTCCGCGAACGATCATCTTTAAAGATTTCTCTATAATCAAATCTAGGATCAGCAGCTTTAATCCCAACCGCAGCAAATGATGCATAAGTCAATAAAGTCGCATATGCACCAATAGACCCATTCGCACGTTGTAATGGGGTTAATCCTGCAGCAAGCTCTTTCTCTTCCGCTGCTGCTAATACAGGTGGTGCAACTTCAAAAATAATTTTATCCAAACTAGATGCAGGCGCTCCAGCGACAGCACCCTTATAATTCAGGTCAGCATTCGCATATTCAGCAGTTCCCAAAGATGCTTGCCCTCCCTGAGATTGACCTACTGACATCCACGAACCATTCAACTGACTACCGTAGCGCTCTTTAGCTGCCTTTACCGCAGCTATTGCCGAATCAGCTTCGCTTTTTAGATGTAAATAAGGATGTATTCCTGCTTCTCCCAATCCTTCATAATCAGGTGCAATAATCACATATCCCTCTGCCAACAAACTTTTCGCCAATGGATCCTTAAATCTTGACCCTAAAATATTATTTGTAGGTGCACAAGTATCTCCAACGCCTAATGTCCCATGCTCCCAAACAACGACTCGATACCCATCTTTAGGCTGAGCTACTTTTGGAAATAGAACTATTGCAGAAGTTTTAGCACTGCGTCCCTGAACATTGACCATTTTATAGGTCATCACTTTTATTGAAGAAGCCTCATCCAAAGTATCTTTAGAATAATTACTTTCTGAGAGGTAAGTTTTATCTGGATTAATGCCAGAATAGCTATCATTACTATCATTACATGCTGTTAAGAATAGTGCAGAAATTGAGAACGTGATTGCCAAAGCAATTTTTGACCGTTTCATAAAATATCCCTTTCGTCTTTGTCTTATTTTTGTGCATAAAACCACATGCCATCTTATTAAGGCATAAAAAAAGTGCCCTGTATAGGACACTTTTAAACTAATTGGTAATATTAAAGCATTAATTCCAAAAAGATTCCAACAAAAATTATCATTCCAATCCATCTATTGTGACGAAATGCCCAAAAACAGATTTGCGGATCACGATCTTTGGTTTTAGCAGCTTGATAAACAAAATCAATTGCAACAATAACCAGTGTAATTAATCCGAAGGGAAATAACAGACTCTCTAGATATAAAGCCCCACCAATCAATACCAAACTTAGCGCCTGCAATAATCCCACAATTTGTATATCATAACGACCAAATAAAATTGCAGTAGATTTCACACCAATTTTCAAATCATATTCACGGTCAGTCATTGCATATTGCGTATCATATGCCACTGTCCATGCTAGATTTCCAAAATATAGAAGCCAGCAAGTGACATCAGGTGTTTGCCCAACTGCCGTATATGCCATTGGAATTGACCAAGAAAAAGCTGCACCTAAAAAGACTTGAGGCAAATGAGTATAGCGTTTCATAAAAGGATAAATAAACGCTAAAAATAATGCCCCAAATGACCAATAAAAAGTTTCAATCGGTAGAAAAAATAATAGACTTGCACTTGCAACGACTAAACCTAAGAAAACAAAAATAGCCTCTCTTGCTCTGATTATTCCAGTCGCTAAAGGACGTGTCTTGGTACGCTCTACATGCGCATCAACCTTACGATCCGCAAAATCATTAATCGCACAACCTGCTGCGCGCATAAAAATGACACCAAGAATCATAATAAACAGAATCTTAAAATTTGGTATGCCTTTTGATGCAATCCATAATGCCCACATTGTTGGCCAGAATACCAGTTCTGTACCAATCGGCTTATCAAAACGGCAAAGATAATAATAGGCTTCTAAACGTTGTCGCCATGTTGTGTGTTGCACTGTTTCCATGATGAATCCTTAGAGTCAATGCTGTCGAATAAACTGTTCAAATGCAGGCAAGAAGGTCTCTTGCACAATAAATTTACAACCATGCCAAGTATAGCAACTCTGCCTCGTCCAACCTTCTTCAAGATAAATCACACGTCGCTCACAAGCAGGATTAGTCCGTTGAAACAAAAACCAACCGATTGGCTTATTACGAATATGACGAAATAATCGTGCTTTTTTCTGCAAACTTAGAATAGGAAAAATACTTTTCGCTTTGACCCATGCCTGTGTTTCACTACCATAAAGATTGGTTTCTCGCACCCATGCAATATGATGTGTTGGCATGTTCATCCATTTACTATCAGTGAAAGTTAAACGTTGGTAGTGCTCTTTAATACGTTCAACATGAAATTCACCACTGCCTAGATCAGTCAATTGCTGTGTCAGCGAACCAGATGCATACAACCATTTTTTTAATTCAATAGGAATCTCTTCCCCTTTTATTCTGTTTGGTCGTAAATTTCGCATGCTCGGCTCACTAAAAACATCGCGATTAGTTTACAGTAATTTTTTAATAAAAAGCACATGACTTTTAATTGAATCAAAAACATAAAAAAGCTCGCCGAAGCGAGCTTTTATAGTATCCAGGAACTGAAAAATATATTTAGTAAATTGCCATGTGGTCACGGTGAATCATTTCTAAAGAACGTGCTTCACCTAAAACTTGGTAAACCTTTTCAGAAGGTAAGCCTTTAACCATTTCTGCCGAACGAGAACTAAAGTTCACACGCCCTACAGCAATACGAGCACCTGTTTTATCAACACATTCAACTACGTCACCACGATCAAAATGCCCTTCAATCGCTTTTACACCAACAGGTAATAAGCTACGATGCTTAAGTTTAATCGCTTCAACAGCACCATCATCAATCACTAAACGACCTGCTGTTTGCAAATGAGCTGCCAACCATTGCTGATGTGCTGTCATACGATCATTATCAGTTGTGAATAAAGTACCCAACATTTCACCCGCCATTAAACGAGCCAAAACATGGTCACTTTCACCACTCGCGATTAAGGTTGGACAACCAGATTTAGCCGCAAGACGTGCAGCACGAACCTTAGTCACCATACCACCACGACCTAAGACTCCACCGCCGCCCGCCATTTCAAATAACGTGTCATCTAAGGCACGAACTGAAGAAAATAGCTTGGCATTCGGATTACTGCGTGGATCTGAATCAAACATCCCCTGTTGATCCGTCAAAATGATCAGTAACTCAGCTTGAACCTGTCCCGCTACCATTGCAGCTAAAGTGTCATTATCACCAAAACGGATTTCATCGGTCGAGACTGTATCATTTTCATTAATAACAGGAATCACACGCCAATCAATCAAGTTCTGCAAAGCATCACAAGAGTTGAGATAACGACGACGATCTGCAAGATCGTCATGTGTCAGTAAGACTTGTGCTGTTTGAATACCATGCTGATCTAATACACTCGACCATGTATGAATCAAACCCATTTGACCAATAGCTGCACAAGCTTGCAAACTGGGTAAATCAGTGGGTCGACTCGCAAGTTTCATGCGTACCATCCCTTCTGCAACTGCACCTGAAGACACCAGAATAATCTCATGTCCAGCATTGTGTAGATCTGCAATTTGTTTCGCCCAATGCGAAATTGCATTTAAATCTAAACCTTGCCCATTTGCAGTCAGTAAAGATGATCCGATTTTAACAACGATTCGTTTACACGCATTGAGCTGACGTTGCCCATCGACCACTTCTATCATTTTTTCCTCGGTTCACTAATCACGAACGTAAATACTTTCTACGTCGCCTTCATCCTCATCGTCCTCAAAATCATCTTCATCGTCTTCCAAGCCCGCTTCACGCTGAGCTTTGCGCATAGCACGATAAGCTTCTTTTGCTGCGATGGTTTGTTCACGTGTTTCAGCTTCAAGCTGTTCACGGAATGCTTTCATCTCTGCTGCATACTCAGGATCTTCGACTTCACGCTCACGCTGTTGCTCGATTTGATCCATTAAGTAATAAACCACTTCTTTGGTCCCTTCTGACATTAGACCAGAAGTTTTAAAGACAGGGCCTTTCCACTGTAATTCATCAAGAATATGTTGACACCATTCGTCTCTTGACTCGTCTTCAATTTGATCAAGTTTATTGAGTACTAGAACAATTGGAAGTTTTGCCAATGTTGGAGAGAATTTATCTAATTCACCTAAAATTGCTTTAGCGTTGTGCGCTGGATCAGAACCATCAATTGGCTGAACATCAACAATATGCAAAAGTATACGTGTACGTGCCAAATGCTTCAGGAAACGAATCCCAAGACCTGCACCTTCTGCTGCACCTTCAATCAAACCAGGAATATCCGCCATGACGAAAGAACGATGACGATCAGCATCGACTACGCCTAGGTTCGGGATCATAGTCGTAAATGGATAATCTGCAACTTTTGGTTTAGCCGCGCTCACCGCACGAATAAACGTTGATTTACCCGCATTTGGCATACCCAACAAACCAACATCAGCCAACACTTTTAACTCTAAACGCACTTCACGATATTCACCTTTGATACCATGAGTACATTTACGTGGAGAACGATTCGTTGAAGATTTAAAGTGTGTGTTACCTAAACCACCATCACCGCCATTGGCAACTTTAACACGTTGACCATCGGCAACTAAGTCACCAATAATGTCACCCGATTCAGTATCTACAATCGTTGTACCTACAGGTACTTTTAGAATAATATCTTCACCACCACGACCTGAACAGTTCGCACCACGACCATTTTTACCACGTTCAGCACGGAATCGACGTGTATAACGATAATCTACGAGCGTACCTGTGTCATCATCGGCTTGAATATAAACACTTCCGCCACGTCCCCCATCCCCACCATCTGGACCACCAAAAGGGACAAATTTTTCACGGCGAAAACTGGCTACGCCATTGCCACCGTCGCCAGCCTCTACGGTTATGACTGCTTCATCAACAAAGCGCATGTGCCAATCCTCTAAAATCTTAAAAGCGGACTATTCTGCCACATTTTAATAAAATTCTCGAATAGAAAAAGCAGCAAATACACCTTTCGATTTAAAAAACACTAAAAACTTAGGTGAAACATATGGTTACACGCAACGATTCAAATTATCAAAGTCGCTTTGTAAATCCATTCAATCATGCAAAATTATACAAATATCGTAATAAACTGCACTAAGACATCGTAGTTTAAAAGATTCCCCTTTTTATCTTTGAATAAACGTTTCAACTGCAACAATGGCATATCCTTAATAAATGATCTTCCCTTGCAGTTATTTTCAATTATTCGCGTGAGCTGTTCAGCCTTTATTTGTATAGTTAAAATTACGAACGAATACCTACACATTCAAAAATAATGAATGGCTTTTCCAAATCCAAGCTCAAAAATAATTCATTTTAGAATTTTTGATCTGTCCAAGAGCAATATACAGACGTTGTGCTTCCTTCTTTCGCTATATCCAGACTGGCATCTGCTTTAGTTTGCTTACGCTTAAATTGAATTTTACTAAAATTCTGCTTCGCTTTTGCGGTTGAAAGATCGAAATATAAAGCTTGATTCATTTGCTTAGCCATATTTCCATAAGAAAACTCAATCTTACTGACAGGTATCCCACGATATTCTACATTCTTCAATGTAAATATATTACTGACTACAGCGGGCTCTTCTTCCAGTTCATGACTGACCACATAGGCTTGTAGTTTTTTAGAAATATCAGGAAATTTATATAAGTCATAATCATGACGCACTGCACAATCTTTTTCATAACGATCTTGTAAAACTGGCGTTAAATCAAAAGTTTGAGGATTTGCCTGTACATGCATGGCAAAGCTTATTGCTAAAATAGCAAATATATATTTTTTCATTATGAAGCACTTTTATTTATTAGAAACACAATTAAACATACGGTAAATTAAAACACAATCACTTAGATTCAAATAAGCATAAAAAAGGAGCTTAATGTAAGCCCCTTTTTACCGCTTTTACAAATTACGCATTTGTTTCAGCTGGAATTTTTGTATAGCTTACGCCGCACATTTGTTCAGCAATACGTAATACTTGGCAGCTATAACCAACTTCGTTATCGTACCAAACATATGCTGTTAAACGTGTACCAGAAGTGATTGTTGCTTGCGCATCAAACACGCCTGCAGTACGTGAACCAATAAAGTCACTTGATACAACTTCAGTAGAGTTTGTATAACCAATTTGACCTTGTAGGCTAGAATTAATCGAGATTTGACGAATGTATTCGTTCACTTCTTCACGATCAACTTCTTTCTCTAAGTTTAAGTTCAAGATTGCAAGTGAAACGTTTGGTGTAGGAACACGTACAGAGTTACCTGTTAACTTACCTTTAAGACCTGGTAATGCTTTCGCAACCGCTTTAGCCGCACCTGTTTCAGTGATAACCATGTTTAATGTCGCAGCACGACCACGACGGTCAGCCTTGTGGTAGTTATCAATTAAGTTTTGGTCATTAGTGAATGAGTGGACTGTTTCAACATGACCATTTAATACTTTGTACTTGTCATCTAAAACTTTTAATACAGGTGTAATTGCATTGGTCGTACAGCTTGCAGCAGAGATGATTTTGTCTTCATCTAAGATGTCTGAGTTGTTTACGCCAAATACAACGTTTTTCATCTCGCCTTTACTTGGTGCAGTCAATACTACACGTGCAATACCTGCACATTTCAAGTGTTGGCTTAGACCTTCAGCATCACGCCATTTACCGGTATTGTCGATCAAAAGCGCATTTTCAATACCGTAAGCAGTGTAATCCACTTCGCTTGGGCTTGAAGCGTAGATCACTTTAATGAATTGACCATTTGCAATGATTGCTTCATTTTCTTCATCAACAGAAATCGTACCATCAAAAGTACCGTGAATAGAGTCACGACGTAATAATGAAGCACGTTTTGCCAAGTCACCGTCAGATGATTTACGAACTACAATCGCTTTAAGGCTTAAACCACGACCTAAACCAGATTGGCTGATGATTAAGCGCGCTAAGATACGACCGATACGACCAAAACCGTAAAGAACGACATCTTTAGGCTGTTCTGCTTTAGCTTTACCTTCAATTGATTCAACTGCTTTTGCAACAAAAGCGTCTACATCACCACCTTGGTTTTTATATTCAACAGCAAGTTTACCGATATCAACTTCAGCAGAACCAATGTTTTCAATTTTCATTAACGCTTCCAAAATTGGGAAGGTATGAACAACTGAAAGTTCTACATCAAGCATACGTGTACGGCGATGTGATTTTAAAATTTGAATCACTGAACGGTTTATTAAAGAACGACCGTAAACAGAAACAACAATATTTTTCTCACGGTATAATTGACCAATCAAAGCAATCATGCGTTCCGCGATTTCTTCACGGTTTTTCCAACGGCCTTGATGTTCTGCGTGTAGGGCAACAATAGTGTCTTTGCTCACAGTTACGTCCTCTAATTTAATATCTATACTGGGCGTGAATTTTTAAAACGCCATAATTGTAATGGAATTATCATCAAGATTGAATCAAAAGCTGTTAATTGGGCTAAGATTTTGTCCTAATTGACTATAAATTCATAAAATACCTATAATTATTTTTGTGATTTTAGGGAAACCCTTTTGCAATCATCTAAATACATGCTGTTTGTTTAACTTTAATAACAGTTTTACTGATAACTTAACGCTATCGTTGTTTGATCCAAACAGTATGCTAAAAATAAGCAAAAACGGAAGCGATACATGACAAAGCATTTAACGAGAGAAATCGTATAAATTAATGTAAAAATATGAAATAAAAAGAATAAAGTATTTAAAATGATCTCTAATTATCTACAGCACATAAACAACTAAAATGAATTTTAAATTATGGTTATTACTGATCAGCATCCCCCTTGCTTGCGAAGTATCGATGGGTTTTATTGGAATGATCGGACTAGTTCTGACAAATATCGTCTATTTCCCTATTTCTTGGCTTAGAGAACCATTCTTCAATTGTAATGGTGAAGTCGGTTGCCTACCTAAAGAATATGGTCATATCTTAATGTTTCTACTCATAAACTTAAGCTATTATTTATATTCAAAATTAAAGCAAGAAAAACCAGTTTAACTGGTTTATTCAGCGCCCAATCTCTTCATCATCACCTAAACGTTTGGAATACTGTTTGATATTCAACTCCAACTGTTGTTTTCGTTGTCTTTGTTTTAAGAGGTGTAATGCTCCTTCTATCACCAACACCAATACTGCCAACCAAATAGGAATATAGGTCAACCATTCACCTTCACCAATTTTTTCGCCGAGCACCAATGAGGCCAATGCCAATAAAACAGGTTCTAAATAGCCCAATAAGCCAAAAATAATCAGCGGTAAATAGCGACTCGCTAAAATATAACTTCCCAAACCAATTGCACTGAATAAGCCAAGACCCAAAACGACCAGTCCTAAACTTGGATGCTCTACAAACTTTAAATAGGGTGTATCCCCCGTTTGAGTGAAGAAAATCGCAATTGGTAGGATCAGAAATAAATCCCACCAAAAACCACCTAAGTGATCAGTTTGAATTTTTTTACGAAGAATGAAATAAGCTGCATAGCCTAAAGCGACAAAAGCCGTCTCCCATGCGATTGTCCCTAAACGCCAAATCTCATGTCCAACACCAAATACTGCCAGAAATACTGCGAGATACTGTAACCTGGATAATTTCTCACCATATAAAAAGCTTCCAGCAAGCACAAGAACCAAAGGCAACAGGAAATATCCCAAAGAGACTTGTAACCCACGACCATGCATAGGTCCCCATAAAAACAACCATAATTGCGCTGAGGTCAGCAGCGAAGTTGTCATTAAAAGTAGTAATAAACTTGGTTTAGCTAAAATTCGCTTCAATATGGTTTTGATATGAATCAAATCGCCACTAAACCACATAAACAGCGTTAAAAATGGCAAAGTCGCAATAATACGCCAACCAAAAGTTTGTTCACTATCCAATGCGCCAAGCAGTTGCGTATAAAAATACAAAACACCAAACGTCACCGATGCTAGAACTGAATAAGCAATGCCTTTAAACATTTTAAACCTTTGTAGTTGGAAGATTATGTTCACAAAAACGTGAATTATCCACTATATAAAAATAAAAAAACCATGCATGCATGGTTTCCAACAAGTATAACTGATTTAACGATGTTCAGGGTAAATCACATCACGGATATCATAGCCTAATGATTTGGCATAATTTAGATATTCATGAATAATTTCTTTTTTCGGCTGAGGTGTACGTGACAACACCCATAAATATTTACGGCGTGGTTCACCCACAAGCACGGTTTGATAATCATTGTCTAACTTTAATATCCAATAATCGCCTCTTGCCACAGGAATCCAACGCACGCCTTCTGGTAAAAAACTAACACGAAGCTTAGTATTAAATGGTGTATTTTCAACAAATGCTTCACCTAAACTTTGTTGTAAATTTCCTTCGCTGTCATAACATTTATTATCAACAACAACATTGCCATTTTCATTTAAAGTATAAGTAGCTGTAACGTTATAGGCACATTTACGTTCAAAAAACATCGGTTTACGTGCAACCTCATACCAAACACCCAAATACTTATCGAGTTCGACTTTATCTACTGTCGGTAACGGTTTTGCTTGTGCATAAGCAATGGTTCCAACAGCCACCCCAGTTAGGACAGCCCCACCAATCGCAATCTTTGCAAGGCGCCAACTCGCTTTTGGGAAATTTTTAATAAAAGGCATGGGAAATCCTCAAAACAGAAATTTGTTATCAATAGTCATATATTTAGCTCTTCAACATAGCCTATTTTATAAACAAAAACTGTTGCGATATGTATCACTTTTGAGGACTTTCACCTGAGGTTATGATTGCAACATATATGCTTTTAAACGAACAATCTCATCCCGCAATCTTGCTGCTTGTTCAAATTGCAACTCTTTAGAGGCTTTTAACATCTCTTTTTCAAGTTTGGTAATATGCTTCGCAAATAACTTTGGATCAGATAAAAGATGTTGTTCATCTGCACTCATTGCCTGTGCTTGTTCAAGCACCTTGTCATCAATTTGATCGTCCGTTAATACTTCACCTGAATCAATCTCTTTAATCACTTGGCGCACTGCACTACGTGGTGTAATACCATGGAGCTGATTAAATTCGATCTGCTTATTACGGCGACGATCTGTTTCATCCATCGCCTTACGCATCGAATCAGTGATACGGTCAGCATACAAAATCGCTTTCCCTTTCACATTACGAGCCGCACGACCAATGGTTTGAATCAATGACCGTTCTGAACGCAAGAAACCCTCTTTGTCTGCATCCAAAATCGCAACCAAAGAAACCTCTGGCATATCTAGACCTTCACGCAGTAAGTTAATCCCGACCAATACATCATGAACACCTGTGCGCAACTCGTGGATAATCTTCACTCGCTCAACCGTATCAATATCAGAATGCAGATAAGCAACTTTGACACCGTATTCTTTAAGATAAGACGTGAGATCTTCCGCCATGCGTTTGGTTAAAGTCGTCACGAGAACCCGTTCATTTAATTGTTTACGAATATTAATCTCTGACAGCACATCATCGACTTGTGTAAGCACTGGACGTACTTCAATCTCAGGGTCAATCAAACCTGTAGGACGCACCACTTGTTCAACAATTCGTTCTGATTTTTCTAATTCATAACGCGCAGGGGTCGCACTGACAAAGACCGTTGTTGGAACAATCCTTTCCCATTCCTCAAATTTCATTGGACGATTATCTAAAGCGCTTGGCAAACGGAAACCATAATTCACTAAATTCTCTTTACGTGAACGATCGCCTTTATACATCGCACCAATCTGTGGGACGGTGACATGCGATTCATCAATAATCAATAAAGCATCTTCAGGGATATAATCAAATAAGGTTGGTGGTGCTTCGCCTGCTGTACGCCCTGAGAGATGACGTGAATAGTTTTCAATCCCATTGGTATAACCCAATTGCTGCATCATTTCTAAATCATAACGTGTACGTTGCTCAATACGCTGTGCTTCTAATAACTTATCCTGCTCTTTAAAAAATTTGAGCTGATCTTTTAATTCATCTTTAATGGTGTCAATCGCACGAGTTAAATGATCTTTTGGCGTAACGTAGTGGCTTTTTGGATAAATCGTCACACGTGGCACTTTACGTACTAACTTACCTGTAAGAGGATCAAACCAGCGAATCGAATCTACTTCATCATCAAACAGTTCAACCCGTATCGCATCTTGATCAGATTCAGCAGGGAAAATATCAATAATTTCACCACGAATACGATACGTACCACGCAAGAACTCCAATTCATTACGGGTATATTGCATTTCTACCAAACGGCGGATGATGTCATCACGACTGATTCGATCGCCTTGTACGATATGCAATAACATTTGCATATAAGCATTTGGATCACCTAAACCATAAATCGCAGAAACAGATGCCACAATAATCGCATCACGGCGTTCTAATAATGCCCGTGTAGCAGAAAGGCGCATTTGGTCAATATGATCATTGATTGCGGAATCTTTTTCGATAAAGGTATCCGATGATGGCACGTAAGCTTCGGGTTGGTAATAATCATAATAACTCACGAAATACTCAACCGCATTATTCGGAAAAAAGGCTTTAAACTCACCATAAAGCTGTGCCGCAAGTGTCTTATTATGTGCCATGACGATGGTCGGACGCTGTGTCTGCGCAATCACATTTGCCATGGTATAAGTCTTACCTGAACCCGTAACGCCAAGTAATAACTGATTACGAAGACCTTGCTCAATACCATTAACCAATTTCTCAATCGCCTGTGGTTGATCCCCCGCAGGTTGATAGTTGGTGACTAATTCAAAAGGTTGGTTTTCGCTCACAAGAATACTCTTTTAAAAAATATGCCCTATAAATGGAGGCAATTTACTCAATTTACAATTATTTTTCTGTATTTAACTAGAAAATTTCTAAACATAGACATACATGCATCCATATTTTACTAATCATTAAAATAAGACCTAAAAACCTAGAGTTTTTACTCAATTTTTTGAAATTTTAGATAAGTATGTTGAATTTACACATCAAAGCACATTAATCTATAGCATTCAAAAATATCAAGAACTTAAAAAAATTACTGTGAATTCACTCAATGCACAATATTTTATATTAATTGTCCCCAGTTGCCTGTTCTTTATTGGTTTGGCATTTACTTGCTGTCGCCTCATTTTTAAGGCTGATATTTTTTTATTGTGGATTGGATTGGCATATACAATTCCTTCAATTGCATTGTTTGCTCAATGCCTTATGTCAAACTCTCAACTGACCTTAGCAGCACCATTCACAGCAGTACTCTATTTATTAGGAAGTTGGTTTGGGGCTTATGCCATCAGTCTAAAACTTCATACCACGTTCCAACACAAATTAGCGTTTTTGATTATATTTTCCGCCCTTGCTGCCTTAACCTATTATTCATATGTTATACCTCAAATATGGTTGCGGCTGATTATCCTTAACCTTGCTTTAGGGAGCGTTGGATTACTCGTTATTCCTGCACTTTTCCGTCAACTACCCAAAAGCCAATCATTTGATCGTTGGGTACTTATTTTTTATTTTCTTAACGTGCTTTACTCATTCATCAGAGCCATAATCAATTTCCTATTTTTAGAACATATCGACCATAACCATGTCAGTTTAACTTCATCTTCATTGTGGTTACTGGGTATGTCAATCAATATCATTTTGAATATTCTATTTGCAATTGTATTGAGTGGCTGCGCGATTAAAGATGTCATTCATCACCTCAACAATGACCGTTTACACGACCCACTCACCCACTTATTGAATCGTCGTGGTTTCTTTGAAAGAAGTGCATCCCTTCCACTTTCATCTCAATCCTATTTCTTGGTTAGCCTAGATCTAGATCATTTCAAAACCATCAATGATACGTGGGGGCATTATATTGGTGATCAAATCTTATATGGCGTCAGCCAGATGATGTTACAGGATAAGCAGCCAAATGATCTTATTGCTCGTTTTGGTGGAGAAGAATTTATTTGTCTCTTTTTAGCAGAAGATGCGGCAGCTGCCTTAGCACGAATAGAACATTATAAAATGTTACTTGAACAAACGAGCTTTACCCATTACCAAATTAAAATGACGGCGAGTTATGGACTCACACATATCCATAATGTGCATGACATTGAATATGCATTACAACGCGCAGACGATTTGCTTTACCAAGCAAAAACAAATGGTCGAAATCGGATCTCTTTTGATTTGATGCTCTAATTGCATTCCGCTCAAACTTTCGTTTCTTTTCCAATATTTACCCATCAATTTTCGCTTAAACGATCACATCATAGCGAACTCAAGCAGCAATACTAAAATCATCACAAAGAAATATCGAAAGCACTATTGACCCCTCATTCAATCAGTTGCAACATGAGATCAATATACATTTGAATGATAAAAAATATGTCTTATCAATATCACGATGAAAGCATTATTACCGAACTTCCAGAAGATACCGTATTTGTATTTGGCAGCAACTTGGCTGGAATACATGATAGCGGTGCAGCACGTGTCGCCGCACAACATTTTGCTGCGGTCAAAGGTGTTGGGCGTGGATGGGCTGGGCAAAGTTTTGCCATTCCAACATTAAACGAACATGTCCAACAAATGCCACTTTCTCAAATTGAGCACTATGTCGATGATTTTAAGGTCTACGCTAAAAATCATCCAAAGATGAAATACTTTTTAACAGCACTTGGCTGTGGTATTGCAGGATACAAAGTTTCTGAGATTGCACCCTTATTTAAAGGCATTCACCCAAATGTGATTTTCCCAGAATCTTTTCGACCTTATATAGAAGAAGATGCCATTTCCCAATTCCCTGATTTAACAGCCCAAATGGTGCATAGTTTTATCTGTGATGAAGTTATCTTTTATTTTAATCATGGCTATGAATCTTTTGAAGAAGCATTAGAGCAAACTCAATTATCGACTGCCGAAAAAGCAATCGCCTTAATTGTACTGAATGAAGAACTTTACCCTCGTGACCGTTATGGGCGTGGACGAGAGCATGAAATTAACGATATCTTAGCCAAGTTAAATGGCAAAATATTTGATTTTCATGATAATTCTGAAGGTTCGATGATCTTTGTTAGTGCAATTATGGCATTAATGGAGCTCTATGATTTCGATGAGCAAGACTTTATTGCTTTATGGCAGGGCAAAATCAACATTAAACACCCTCTTCACCGCACCTTAAAAAAACATTAACTCACTCGATGATGAATCAGGTTTTATCCTTCAAGCATAAAACTTGATTCTTCCCATAATTACAATTTGGTTACAACATCCAAAATCCACAAAAAATAAAGGGGCTGTAGTAGATTAGCCTTGTGATAATCTACTTTTATGAAGATAACTAGATGTAAATTAAATAGAAAAATTCAAATAAGGTTATTAGAGTTTTTCATTGCCGAAGTTACCGCTAGAACTGCTGCTAATTTATTGGGAATTCAACCTAATTCCGCAGCATTGTTCTATAGGAAAATTCGTCAAATCATTATATTTCACCTTGACCAAGATGCCATTGAAGTGTTTCAAGGACAGATCGAATTGGATGAAAGCTATTTTGGTGGAGTGCGTAAAGGAAAGCGTGGTAGAGGTGCTGCTGGTAAAGTGATTGTTTTTGGTTTACTCAAGCGCAATGGTAAAGTCTATACGGTCATTGTACCTGATACTAAATCGAGCACCCTAATGCCTGTAATATCAAATAAAATCACTCCTGATAGCGTTGTTTATACAGATCATTGGCATAGTTATAATGCTTTGGATGTTGCAGGATTTAGTCACTATAGAATCAATCATTCAAGCAATTTTGCTGATGGTCAAAATCATATCAATGGAATTGAAAACTTTTGGAATCAGGCAAAAAGAGTGCTTCGAAAATACAATGGTATTGACCGAAATGCCTTTTCATTGTTTATTAAAGAATGTGAGTTTCGATTTAATTATGGCAGCCCAAAGCAACAGTTGAAAACACTATTAAATTGGACTGATATTTAACCTTATCTACTACAGCCCCAAAATAAATTATAAGATAATGATATTTAATAAAAAATCATCATAAAAGTCGCAAACACCAAAATCCATACAAGTGTATAAAATTGAAGCAATCTCAATAACTTACAAAAAATAACAATGATGGTATGTTTTTTGCTTTGTATCTATTGATGTTTATTATTGACGGGGAATTAAATGAGAAAAGTATTTTTTAATAAGGCATTCATCATATCTTATATGGCGAGCCTTCTTTTATTAGTCACTGGCTGCCATCCATCCCCTGATAGTAACGCAGCTCAATCAACCACAGAAAAAACGGCGCTAAAAATTGGTTTTGTTAAACTAACAGATATGGCACCTTTAGCCATTGCTGTTGAGAAAGGTTTTTTTAAAGACGAAGGGCTATCAGTCCAACTCGAAGTACAACCCAACTGGAAGTTGTTATATACACGTGTACAAAAAGGTGAATTAGACGGCGCGCAAATGCTTGCTGCAATGCCACTTGCTTCAATGACTGCAACACCAAGCGGTACAGAAATCATCACGCCATTCACCATGTCTTACAATGGTGCTGGTATTACTGTTTCCAATGCAATATGGGCGGAGATGAAAAAGAATATTCCGCTAAAAGATGATAAACCGCAGCATCCTATTAGTGCATCAGCACTTAAACCAGTTGTAGATCAATATAAACAAAAAAATAAGCCTTTTAATTTAGGTATGACTTTTCCAACAGGCACACATAATTATATGTTGCGCTATTGGTTAGCTGCTGGTGGTATCAACCCAGGTATGTATGATCCAAACAAAAATGATTTGAGTGGCAACATTGGTGCCGATGTAACCCTTTCAGTTGTACCACCACCAGAAATGATGGCGAAAATGGTAACAGGGACAACCTTAGGATATTCAGTCGGTGAACCATGGAATCAAAAAGCGGTGAAAAAAGGCTTTGGTGTTCCTGTCATGACTTCTGACGTATTATGGGATAATGGTGCTGATAAAGTATTTGGAGTTACAACATCGTTTGCAGAACAAAATCCAAATACCACAGTAAAAGTTGTAAAAGCACTCATTCGTGCATCAAACTGGTTAGATGAAAATGATCGTATTAACCGCAAAGAAGCCGCTAAGATAATTTCTCAACCCAATTATATTGGTGTTGATGAAGATGTGATTTTACATAGCATGACAGGTGTTTTTGAATATGAAAAAGGAGATATTCGCCCGTTAAAATCATTTAATACTTTCTTTACAGGACAATATGGTATTCCTTACTATTCAGATGCAATCTGGTGGTTAACTCAAATGCGTCGCTGGGGACAAATTGCGGAGACTAAACCGAATAATTGGTACCTTGAAACCGCTCAAAAAGCCTATCGCCCAGACATCTACACAAAGGCTGCAAATAGTTTAATCGCTGAAGGCAAAATGAAAAAAGAACAATTTCCAAACCTTGCAACAGCAACATTCATAAAACCACCACAAACCAGCCGTTTAGACGGAATTGTGTTTGATGCCAATAAACCAACTGCATTCTTAGCAGCATTTAAGATCGGTAATAAATAAAAAATTAAGCAAATGAAAAAAGCCAATGATGCGTTTATATAAACGTGTCATTGGCTTTTTTTATCGACTCATTTTCTAGGAAGCTACTGTAGTAATAAGTACCCTCTATCAAAAACTATCGTTTCCCCATCGAACGACGCGTTCCACGAGGTGGCATCCAAGTTCGATCCGCATATTGCTCAGGTTTTGGTCGTACCTGATTATGCGTTGCTTGTTCGTTCGAATCATCTTGGGTCGATGGTAAAGGGAATGGTAATTTCACCAAAGCTTTTTTGGCTTTTGGTTGTTGCGCAGTCATTGGAATTCTCTCGAAATCTACATTTCTAGCGCCCATTGTAATAGATTTTTGCTATTTTGATAAAAATAAAATATGTAAAAAAATCTCAATCATACCAAGACCTATAATTTGGTAACTTTTTATTCAATCAAGGTAAGTTTCAGCCACAATCCAATCGATTTAGGCTAAAATGGCGTGCTTTTTTATTTTCTAATCCCATAAGAAGGAATAATGCCGTGGACGTACGTCTCTCTGATCGTGTCAATGCCATCAAACCGTCCCCTACACTTGCAGTAACCAATAAAGCTGCTGAGCTTAAAGCTGCGGGTAAAAACGTGATTGGTTTAGGTGCAGGCGAACCAGACTTTGATACCCCTCAACATATCAAAGATGCTGCAATTGAAGCGATTAATAAAGGCTTTACAAAATATACAGCTGTAGACGGCACTCCAAGCTTGAAAAAAGCAATTATTGCAAAATTAAAGCGCGATAATAATTTAGATTATCAAGCAAACCAAATCTTGGTTTCTTGCGGTGGTAAACAAAGTTTCTTTAACTTGGCACTTGCTTTACTAAACAAAGGCGATGAAGTCATTATTCCTGCGCCATTCTGGGTGAGCTATCCAGATATGGTCATCATTGCTGAAGGTACGCCAGTTATTGTGAAATGTGGTGAAGAACAACGTTTCAAAATCACACCTGAACAATTAGAAGCAGCAATTACTCCAAATACACGTTTAGTGGTATTAAATAGCCCATCAAATCCGACAGGTATGATCTACACCAAAGCTGAATTAGAAGCGTTGGCTGATGTTCTTCGCCGTCACCCACAAGTTTTGATTGCTTCTGATGATATGTATGAACCAATCCGCTGGGAAGATGAGTTCTACAACATCGCAACAATTGCACCTGATTTATATGACCGTACCATTGTGTTGAATGGTGTATCAAAAGCCTATGCAATGACAGGCTGGCGTATTGGTTATGCAGCTGGTCCTGCAAAACTGATTGGTGCGATGAAAAACATCCAATCTCAATCAACGTCTAACCCAACGTCAATTTCACAAGTTGCGGCTGAAGCAGCATTAAATGGTCCACAAGATGTACTTCAACCAATGATTGAGGCATTTAAACGCCGTCATGATTTAGTTGTAAATGGTTTAAATGAAATCAATGGTATTTCTTGCTTACCTGCTGACGGTGCATTCTATGCCTATGCAAACATCCGTCCATTGATTCGTGCCAAAGGTTTAAAATCTTGCACAGAGTTCTCTGAATGGTTACTTGAAGAAACAGGTGTAGCTGTTGTACCAGGCGATGCATTTGGTTTAGGTGGCTTTATGCGTATTTCTTATGCAACTGCTGACGAAGTGTTAGTTGATGCTTTAGCGCGTATTAAAAAAGCAGCTGATTCAATTGATGGTGTAGATGCTGCAATCGCATCTATCGAAGCTGAAAAAGCAGCTCAATAATTTTTAATAAAAAGAAGCTTCCCATGAAGCTTCTTTTTTTATGCCTTTATTTAGTCCATTCAACTCATTCTGCTGACACACCATTAAACAAAGCGATCACATCCGCTTCAGTCAATTTTTTGGTTGAGTTTTGGAAAGCATAAAATTCAGGTTTACTATCAATATAAATTTCCATATCAAAATTTAAATCATTCGGTTGTTCATTTAACGAAAATGCATTGATATTGCAATAGCTCTGATCTTTAGTCCGCCAAAATAAGGTCGTACCACAGGCATTACAAAAACCTCGCTCACCCCAAGCAGAAGAATTATAAATTGAGAGATGCGCTTGCTTTAAAAACTTTAGACTTCCCTGCTCTACATCAATGGTCATAATCACACCACTGGTCTGCCTACGACAAATTGAACAGTGGCAAGCATGAACATCATGATTTCTTAATTCAACTTCAAACGTGGTTTCACCACAAACACATTGTCCGTTCATTATTCATTTACCTTTTATTCAAAATTGTTATCAATACGGTTTTAAAGAGCATAAAACAAAGCCTATATTTAGCAACGAACAATTTGTAAAACATCATGTTAGCGAATAAGAACCTTGACACTTTTGCATACACAGATTATTTTAAATATTAAGTTCCATTTTGGAACTTAATAAAGGAATTTAAAGATGAAACACCCTAAAGAAATGAATGGACTTGAGTTTCTAACTGCAATGTGTGAAGGCAACATTCCACCTGCCAGTATCAGTGAAACCATCCCCATGCAGCCAATAGAAGTTGCCGAAGGATATATCAAATTTGAAGTTCAAGCCGACCATCGACACATCAATCCACTAGGTGGCATACATGGTGGCTTTGCTGCAACTGTACTAGATTCAGTAACAGGCTGTGCCATTCATACTCTTTTAGAAGTAGGTGTAGGATATGGCACAATTGATCTCAATATTAAAATGTGCCGCCCTATTCCTAAAAACCAAAAGCTCACAGCAATAGGTAACATTATTAACATCAGCAAAAATTTGGGGATTTCTGAAGGAAAAATCGTTGATGCTGATGGAAAATTGTATGCACATGCAACTGCAACCTGCATGATTATTCGACCATAATGATACGGCAAAGGGGCTATTAAGCCCTATGCAATTGCTTTATTTTTCTTAAATACTTTCGGTCGAGTACATAGGTGGCTAAATACCGCATATTGCCAAATACTTTTCACCTGCACTGATACAATTCTCTCTTCTGCAACTGACCAAGCCAATGCCGTATTTGCACCTAGAATAAGCTCACCCCCCAATTGAAATAAATACAAAGGTGAATTTTGATTGATCGTCAATGTATTCTTTGCGATTAATAAATTTTCAGAATTTTGAATTTTCCATTTATGACCAAACCAAAGTTGCAATAAATCACCTAAAAATAAGGTTTGTTGCTTAAATGGAAAAGTATTTAAAAATGAATGTTCTACTGGTGTGTAATATTGCTCAGAACTTTGGATAATTTCGAGATAGTGTTCTTGATAAAAACACAAATTAGCAAAAATAGATTGAATACGAAGAGTAGTCATTTTGACCTCCGATTTAGCCATTTTAGTGCTGGCAAGTAGGGTTAAATCCACACTGTTTAGATAAATATCTAAACGTTTTTCTCATTTGAATCTAACAATAGCCTACTCAAAGTTCAAGTTATTTTTCTCAACTCATCATAATTGTGCAAATAAAAAGCATACAACCTAAAAATGAAGAAAACATGGCATTTTCAACTTGACCAATTTTAAAAGCTGCCTATAATGGCACTCAGATTCTCCCATAGCTCAGTCGGTAGAGCGACGGACTGTTAATCCGCAGGTCCCTGGTTCGAGCCCAGGTGGGAGAGCCAAGATTCTAAAAAGCCCTGATCACTGATCAGGGCTTTTTATTTTTTATAGCTATTTTTTAGCATGCCGAAATGAACTTTTTAAATCAAAACCATGAGCGGTGATTTTATTGTTATTACTTTGAATGGAAGGTTCTGCAATATTTTCAAGAATAAAGTTTTCAATATATTGATAGGTTTCAACCAGATCAAATATAATTTGATATTGATGAATCGTCCATAGCGGGAAAAATTGCGTATACGCTAATGTGGTACCATGCTGATTTAACAACACAAAATACGGCATTTTATGGGTTTGGGAAAATAGAATTAATTTTTTCGGTGCAGGATTCGTTAAGGGTTTTTGGCTGTCAAATTCATATAATATCTTGATTTTATGATGGTAGATAGTTTGTAGCGTTTTTTCATTGATTAAAATAACTTGACCAAGCGTATCAAATTGTTTTTTATAATAAAGGCAATACAATTTCTTCTGGTAATACAAGACTATATATTCATAAGCTTCATTACCAACATAACTTTTATGATTCAAATAACTGGCATTGCGAATATCAGTGATTAATTTTTTATAGCGTTGCTCAGGACTTAAATTCTGCTTATCCTTGCCATTATACCAATACCAATATTGATGAGGAAAACCAAAGCCCACCCCTGCTAAATCAAGTGTAGCAAAGGTTTTGGCATTATAAATGGTACGATCCAATACCACAGCCTCATCTATCCCGTAGCTATAAATCATTTGATCAAAAAAATCTTTATAACGATTTTCACCGATGATTTTCATCTTTATTCTTTGCCTGTATTTTTGTTATTTACACATTATCTAATTCTGTCACTATTTCTCATACAAATGGTCTGGGCAAACATTGTTCACCCTCTTCTCATTTATGCTTACACTATGCTACATGTTACGTAGGCACACCACTATGAAAGCGAAAAGTATCATCAGGGCTGAGGATCAGATTTTTTTCTACTTCACGAATATATTCAATTCGTTTCTGTATATCTTCTTCTGGATCTTTGAGCTTCGCTGTTTTTGCAACATCCAAAGCCAGTGCCAAATAATCTTCAAAATGGCGAGATTCCGATTTAAGTAAGTAACGATAATAACGTCCCAACTCATCATCCACTATCGGTGCAAGTGAATAGAATCTTTCACAAGAACGTGCTTCTACAAATGCACCAATAATCATGACATCAATCAATGCTTCAGGTTCATAAGTACGGATTTCTTTACGCAATTCACCTGCATAACGCCCTGCGCTCAAACCTTTCCATTCTTGACCACGCTTAGTCATGAATTCTAAAACCTGTTCATAATGCAGCATTTCTTCACGTACCAGTTGTGCTAACTTCACCTGTAAGTCAGTAAAGAAACTGTAGCGGAACATCAAGTTCATTGCTGTGCCTGCTGCTTTCTTTTCGCAATTGGCATGGTCTTGCATTAAGATATCAAGATTATTTATCGCTTCATCTAACCATGCTTGAGGAGTGCTACAACCCAAAAAATGAATTACGGGTTGCATCAACTCATCATAATTTACACTACTCATCAACTTATCTCGCAGCAGCCTGAATTGCTGCTTTCATCTCTTTTACCGCTTGAGCCAGACCGACAAATACACTATCAGCAATAATTGAATGCCCAATGTTTAATTCATGGATGTGTGGAATCGCAGCAATCGCAGCAACATTACCCAAATGCAAACCATGCCCAGCATTCACAATTAAACCTTTAGCAGCCGCATATTCAGCACCTTTAATAATACGGGCTAATTCTGCTTGTTGCTGCTGATCAGTCTCGGCATCAGCATAAGCACCTGTATGAATTTCAATGGTCGGCGCACCACAAGCAACTGCTGCATCAATTTGTGCAAGGTCTGCATCAATAAATAATGATACATCACTACCAATCGCCTTAAGTGCTTCGGTTGCCGCTTTGACTTTGTCAAAATTACCAACTACATCTAAGCCACCTTCGGTGGTCACTTCTTGACGACGTTCAGGGACAAAACACACATGCTGTGGTTGAATTTCTTTGGCAAACTCAACCATTTCATCGGTCACAGCCAATTCAAGATTCATACGTGTTTTCAACAATGGGCGCATGCGGCGTACATCATCATCTTGGATATGGCGGCGATCCTCACGCAAATGCAAAGTAATCCCCTCTGCACCCGCCTCTTCACAGACCAAAGCAGCCTGAACTGGATCAGGGTAAGTTGTACCACGTGCTTGTCTTAATGTTGCAACATGATCAATGTTTACACCTAAGATTGCAGCCATAAAAATGTCCTATCGTTTATCACCCAAAGTATTGTGAAAACACTTTAGAAAAATTAAGTTTGCGTATTTTGAATCCACAGTTGACGACTTTTCAGTGGTCGATCACCCAACAAAGAGCTAATCATTTGGCGGTATAGTTTACCCAATAATTGCAACTGTTCGTGAGAAAAATCCTGCTCATCTTGATAACTTTGCATAGTCGCAATCAAACTACCCGGAATTGTTGAGCGTGAAGCTTGTGCAACAGGGATGAAACCATCATTCAACTGAAATTGGTAATGCTGAAGTGGTAGAATCTCTTGTTGGCTTGCATCAACCGAGAAATCAATCGCATATCCTAATTCTTGTAATAATACATGCTCAAATTGACGTAAGATTTGCCGCAAAAATAAAGCCGCAGATTCATGTGAAGCGAGTTGCTGTAATTGCAATAAAGTCAGTTGATATTGCTCAAAAGTATGCGGCATCGCTTCTTCAAGAGGACATAATCGCAATAGAATTTCATTTAAATAAAAACCAGCAAAAAATGCATCACCATGAAAGAATACAGGCTGATTTAGAATTTCTAATTTGGTGAAATTTTTAAGTTCAGATTTGCCCGAAGCTTGTAGACGAATCGGTTGATATTGCGGTGGAGGAGTTTGTCTTATAATCCCATCTACTCGACCATATTCTTGCGTATATAAATGCACAATATGGCTCTTTTCGCGATATTTACGGTGATGAATTAAATAGCCATGTAGGACTTCGTTACGCATCATAGAATGATACTAGTCCTTTTGTTTTTCACTCTTATGCTCTTCATCATCGCTATCAGGAATCACTACGCCAACAACAGCAGCAGTTCCTTTAACAACACCCTTTGTCGTTTTATAAGCAATTTTAACTGGTACGGTCACAACTTTATAGATACACCCTTGTAACATCCATACACATGTCACAAGAGTAAAGAATCTAACAATTGTGTTCATACCAGTCTTCATTGTCTTAAATATCGCTATAACCTAAGCTTTTCAGTGCACGCTCATCATCAGACCAACCGCCTTTGACTTTCACCCAAAGTGTCAACATGATTTTTTGTTCGAACATTTTTTCCATGTCCGCACGTGCATCCATACCAATGCTTTTTAGCTTCGCACCCTTATCACCAATTACAATCGCTTTTTGCCCTTGGCGTTCAACAAAAATTGTTGCATCAATATAAGTACAAGGTGGCTTTAAACGACCTGTTTTTTCATTTACTGTCGCTTCTTCAGTTTTAAACGATTCAATTTGCACAGTTAGGTCGTATGGAAGCTCTTCACCCAACTGACGCATAATTTTCTCACGAATAATTTCACTCGCAAGGAAACGTTCCGAACGATCGGTAATCTGATCTAATGAATACAAAGGTGGTTGGTATGGCAGATATTTTTCAATCGTGTCGCGTAAATGATCTAGATTTGCGCCACGTAATGCTGATACTGGAACAATTTCAGCAAAACTCATTAACTTGGCACGCTCACGAATCAGTGGCAATGCCTCATTTTTATTCTCAAAAGTATCTAATTTGTTGATCACAAGAATGACTGGCATTTCTGCATTTTTAAGCTTTTCCAAAACTAATTCATCGTTTTGAGTCCACTTTTGTGCATCAACCACAAATAAAACCAAGTTCACATCACGCAATGCTGAGTGTGCAGCACGGTTCATCATCTTATTGATGGCACGCACTTCTTTTTTATGCATCCCAGGCGTATCCACAAATACTGCTTGTGATTTTTCACGCGAATCAATACCGACAATTTTGTGACGTGTAGTTTGTGGCTTACGTGAGGTAATTGATAGTTTTTGACCCAGAATGTGGTTCATCAAAGTTGATTTGCCTACATTTGGGCGACCAACAATTGCAACAAAACCGCTTTTGAAATCTGAAGGAATTGTGGTTCCTTGAGAACTAAAAAATTGATCAACGACATTATTGCCATCTTGCTGTTCAGTTGCTTCTGGCTTATTTTCTTCTGAATGAGACATCAGGTTATTGCTCCAATAATTTTAAAATTTCTGCCGCTGCTGTTTGTTCAGCAAAACGACGACTTGAGCCCTCGCCTATAATTTTTGGCAATCCCAGTACATCACATTCCACTTTGAAATGTTGATTAGGGGCATCACCCTGAATATCTACAACCTCGTAAACTGGGAGAGGTTTTTTACGTGCTTGTAAATACTCTTGCAAACGTGATTTCGGGTCTTTCAGTTGATCTGTCGGTTCGATATGATCAAGATATGGTTCATACCATTTTAACACAATGCGCTCTAGCAAGTTGAGATCATTACTGTCTAAATAAATAGCACCAATAATCGCTTCTACAGTATCCGCAAGAATGGACTCTCGATGATGCCCACCAGATTTCAATTCGCCTGTACTCAAAATAAGTGACCGACTCAATTGCAAGTCATTTGCAATTTTCCCCAATGCTTCCTGTCGAACTAAAGTCGCACGCATTCGCGTTAAACGACCTTCATTTTCTAGGGGATAGGCATTGTACAAATAATTTGCAACGATCATCCCTAATAATGCATCACCTAGAAATTCTAGGCGCTCATAATTGTGCTTATGACTCACAGAACGATGGGTTAAAGCCAATTTCAACAAATCAGCTTGTTGAAATTGGTGACCTATTCGTACTTGCAGCCGAGTATCATTGAGCTTGTTTTGCAGATTTTTGGTCAAAAGTCTTCTCAAAATTCATCACTAAACTAATATTCAACATGAAAGGCTTACGCACTTCATACTTTTTCTTTACAACTAGATCATCTGCGTATGTCACTTGGGCAATCTCTGAAAAACGTAAGTCTCTTACATTATTCATTTCCATTCGTTGCTCCATTTGGGCTGCAAATTTTGCTGGAGTTACATTATCAGGACTTTCTTTTAGCAATTCCTGAATTTGTGTATCAATAATTTTATCATCCCAATAAGCCGGCCAAATTGCGACAGCTGCTTTCACAGCAATTGCAAATAAAATGACCCCAAATAATATTGCGATATATGATGCACCTTGTTGAGATTTACGCATCTTCATACTTCCTATGTATTTTTATTAGTTAATCTTACCATTTCGGTTAAAACTTGGCAGGTTAAAACCAGGCTCTTTATGCATCCAAATATAAAAAGCTCGACCCGTCAAATTTGCTTCAGGTACAAATCCCCAGAAACGGCTATCTGCACTCTGATCTCTGTTATCACCCATTGCGAAATATTGCCCTTTTGGAACGGTTACTTCCCAATCTTGCCCATTACTCTGAATAAACACATTATTCTCTTTAGCAACAAATGGAACCAATGCTTCCGCGCCGCGTAACTTTGCAAACTGGAATTGTTCCGCTAAAGGATTCCGACCATCCAAATAGCGAATCAAATGTTGGTGTTCACCTAATGTCTCTTTAAAATAGTAAACCGTTGGTGTTTCCAATTGATCTTTTTCACGTTTGAATTCAGTTGCAACTTTGGCAATCTGTTGACCATTAATAATCAATTGACCAGATTTAAACTGAATATGATCTCCAGGCAAACCCACTACTCGCTTAATATAGCTAATCGTTGGTTGTGGTGGATAGCGAAATACAATAACCTCACCACGTTTTGGCTCACCAACATCAATCACTTTTGCATTCACGATTGGCAAACGCACACCATAATCAAATTTATTTACTAAAATAAAATCACCTGTTTCTAAGGTTGGCACCATAGAATCAGATGGAATATTAAATGGTTCATATAAGAAAGAACGGAGGATTAACACAACAGCCAATACAGGCCAAAAGTCATATGCCCATGTAACGACAAAATTTTCCTGATCACGCCCTTTGTTTGCACGTTGTTTTAGTACAAATTTATCGAGCAGCCACACGAGAAAAAAAATCAGTGTAACTGGTACCAGAATCAAATTAAAATCAAAATCCACACGCCCTCTCCCGCAGTCTAGCTGCTCGTTTTATAGCTAGGTAAATATATTTACCTAGCCTCTTTTTTATCTATCAACTTTCAATACGGCCAAGAATGCTTCCTGAGGAATCTCAACACTTCCTACTTGCTTCATACGTTTCTTACCTTCTTTTTGTTTCGCAAGAAGTTTCTTCTTACGTGAAACATCACCACCATAACATTTTGCCAATACGTTTTTACGCATGGCTTTTACAGTAGAACGTGCAATGATTTGCGCACCAATCGCAGCTTGAATAGCGACATCATACATTTGGCGAGGGATCAAATCTTTCATCTTCTCAACCAAAGCAATACCACGATGACGTGCATCTTGACGGTGACAAATCATAGCCAAGGCATCGACCTTTTCACTATTAATTAACACGTCAACCTTAACTAAAGATGAACTTTCAAAACGTACAAAGTTATAATCTAAAGATGCAAAACCACGTGAACAAGATTTCAACTTATCAAAGAAATCCATCACCACTTCTGCCATAGGAATTTCAAAAGTGATCGATACTTGGTTACCCAAAAACTTCATGTCTTTTTGAACGCCGCGACGCTCGATACATAAAGTCATCACATTACCTAAATATTCTTGTGGGACAAGAATATGACATTCAGCAATTGGCTCACGTAAATCTTCAACTGTTGAACCATCTGGCATTTTCGACGGACTGTCGATATAAATGATGTCACCTTTTTTGGTGAGCGCTTCATAAATTACTGTTGGTGCAGAGCTAATCAAATCAAGATCATACTCACGCTCTAAACGCTCTTGTACGATTTCCATATGTAGCATGCCCAAGAATCCACAACGGAAACCGAAGCCTAAAGCATCTGAACTTTCTGGTTCAAAGAATAATGCTGAATCGTTAATTTGTAATTTTTGTAGTGCTTCACGGAATGGTTCAAAGTCACTTGAATCAATTGGGAAAAGACCCGCATAGACTTGTGGTTTAACCTTTTTAAAGCCTGGTAAAATAGCAACATCTGGTGTGTTCGACAAAGTAATCGTGTCGCCTACAGGCGCACCAAAAATATCTTTAATCCCAGCAATAACGAAGCCTACTTCACCAGCTTCCAAAATATCGGTTTCAGTATGCTTTGGATTGAATACGCCTACTGAGGTGACTGGATGTGTTTGACCTGTAGACTTCACCAACATTTTGTCGCCTTTACGGATACGACCTTGTTTAATACGAACAAGCGATACCACACCAAGGTAGTTATCGAACCATGAGTCGATAATCAATGCTTGTAAAGGTGCATCACGATCACCTTCTGGTGCAGGAATAACATCAACTAAACGCTCTAAAACACCTTCAACACCCAAACCTGTTTTTGCTGAACACGTCGGTGCATCTGTTGCTTCAATCCCGATAATTTCTTCAATTTCGTGAATGACACGCTCAGGTTCAGCTTGAGGTAAATCAATCTTGTTTAAGATGGGTAAAACTTCTAGACCTTGCTCAATCGCCGTATAGCAGTTTGCTACTGACTGTGCCTCAACACCTTGTGCAGCATCAACAACCAACAATGCCCCTTCACATGCTGCCAAAGAACGTGATACTTCATAAGAGAAGTCAACGTGTCCTGGAGTATCAATGAAGTTTAATTGATATTCTTGACCATTTGGGTGCGTGTAATACAAGGTGACTGACGCGGCTTTAATGGTAATCCCTCGCTCACGCTCAAGTTCCATAGAGTCCAATACTTGAGCTTGCATCTCACGATCTTGTAAACCACCACACATTTGAATGAATCGATCCGCCAAGGTTGATTTACCATGGTCAATGTGAGCAATAATCGAGAAATTACGTATGTTTTTGATATCTACGGATTTTTTAGCTTGCGCCATGGGTTACCTTAACAAAATAGAATGCCCTATACTTATAACAAGTTATGAGCCAAAGCGGTTTAACAAAATTGTTGGCGATTATAGCAGAACAGCTTTTCAAAGTATTCAAAATAATTATTCCCTTGAAGCCACTAGGTAAGAGTCTCAACCATTCGATTTACCCATATAACATTGAAAAATCCATCGGGTTTAAATCAGTAGCGATGGGTTGATAAGCATGGGTAAAACTGGGTGACATACGTTTCGGACGACCTGTTGCGATCTCGATACACGCCCATTTGGTATTCCCTACAAATAAAATACTTTGATCTTTGGGACGGTAAAATGCGTACTGACGAAAAGAATAGAGTGCATTAATATCATCTAACCATGTCCGCAAGATGACTTCTTCACCTTCAAGTGCTGCTTTCCGATACTGAACATGATGCTCTACCGCCACCATTGCATGTTTGAGTTCTAAATATTGAGCTAGACCTAAACCTAATCTGTCAATATGCGCTGCTGCGACATCTTGCATCCACTGAATATACATGACGTTATTGACATGACCTAAAACATCAATATGTTCAGGTTGTACAGTTATTCTTAAATCAAAAATAGTACTCATAAACCTACTTATTTCGTCAATCCAAGCTCAGCCACATACACTAATCTAAACACTTATACATTACAAAATAAAAACCACCCTATTTCAGAGTGGTTTTAGAATATTTAGGAGCGATTACGGTAAACGTAAACCTAGAATTGCTCGCTGCCCTTGGCGAATAATTGCTACACGTGCAACACTATTTTTCGGTAATGCTGTCATGGTTTTTACAAACATTTGGCTATTTGAAATAGGTGTACCATTCACTTGAAGAATAATATCACCTGCAACAATATTTGATAATGAGGCTAAACTACCTCGTTTAACATCTTGCACTAAAATCCCCCCACGAACATCTAGTTTTGCCTGTTCTTCAGGGGTTAAATTACGAATACTCATTCCCAAACCGCTGGTTGGATTATTTTTATCCTCAGCAGCTGGCGTATCATCTGGTGCAGTACCTAAAGTCGCTGAAATAGTGCGTACTTTATCGTCACGCAACACTTCTAATTGAACAGTTTGGCTAGGTGCTACACGGTTTAATACATTCAACAAATCACTGGTACGTGAAATAGAAGAACCATTAATTTTTAAAATCACATCACCCGATTTTAAACCTGCTTTTTCAGCAGGAGACTTTGGCGTAACTTGATTGATTAGCGAACCTTCTGGTTTTGGTAGTTTGTACGCTTCTGCAAGGTTGCGATCAATATCTTGCAACATTACACCAAGATAAGAACGAGTCACTTTACCATTGGTTTTAAGCTGTTGTACCACATCCATCGCCACATCAATCGGAATCGAGAATGACAAGCCCATATAACCACCTGTACCACTAAAGATACGCGAGTTCACACCGACAACCTCGCCTCGTTGGTTGAATAGTGGGCCACCTGAGTTACCAGGATTTAAAGCTGCATCAGTTTGAATAAATGGAACAGAGGTTTCACCACTCATATTCCGTGATTTAGCACTGACAATTCCTGCAGAAGCAGAATAATCAAAACCAAAAGGTGAACCAATCGCTAAAACAGGCTCACCGACTTTAAGCTGGCTTACATTACCAACTTTTAATTCTGGAAAATTTGCGCCATTTACTTTAAGTACAGCAACATCTGTACGCTCATCACTTCCCACTAAAGTTGCATCAAGTTCACGTCGATCATTTAAGGTAATACTGATGCGCGATGCATCCGCAATCACATGATGATTTGTAACCAAGTAGCCATCTTTACTAATAAAAAATGCACTACCGTATGCCGTCTTTTCTTGTGGTCCTTGTTGTTGAGGGATAATAACTTGGTTACCAAAGAAACGGCGTAGAATTTCTGGAACTTGTTGTTGTAATAACTCTTCCTGAGTCATTTTTTTCACAACATTGACACTCACAACAGCAGGGCTTACCTGCTCTACGAGATTCGAAAAATCTACTGGTGATGCTGCGTTAACTTGTACAGCTGCTACCGTAAATACCGCAGCATACATTCCTTGTTGTAAATAGCGACTTTTCATGAAGTGAGAACCTGCGAGCGAATAATCTATAAAATATTAAGATTATGTTTTTATCATAACCAAAGCTAAGGTTTCGTAAAAATATGTTTATATTTTCAATGCATACAATGATCTAGCGTGATGAATTGTGAATAAATTATGGAGTTTGTATCCATCAGTTATTCGATATTGTGAATATTATATAAACAGCTTAAATCCAGATTAAAACAATAGATTGAATCATCATCATTTAATGACTCAAGGTTATTGATAATTGATATCAACAAAATTTGTGAACATTCGCTAAAAAATCGTTCAATTCTAAGCAGATTGGCACTTGCCTTTTTTGTAAAAAAGCGTTGTCATTAGCGAACGTTTAAAACTGAAGCAGATCGACATGCCTGATTTAAAAACAATTCACCATTTTGATGTGATTATTGTGGGCAGTGGCGGTGCAGGTTTAAGTCTTGCACTCTCTTTACCGAGTCATTACAACATTGCCATTTTAGCAAAAGCAGAGCTCACAGAAGCCAGTACTTTTTATGCTCAAGGTGGTGTTGCTGCGGTCTTAGACGAGACTGATTCAATTCAACAACATATTAATGACACTATGATTGCAGGCGGACATCTTTGTGAATTAGATGCCGTTAAACATACGGTCGAAGGCGGTAAGCCTTCTGTTGATTTCTTATTAAACCAAGGTGTCCAATTCACCTTAGATGATGATGAGCAATTACACCTCACCCGTGAAGGTGGTCACTCACAACGCCGTATTATCCATTCAGCCGATGCAACAGGCAAAGCAATTTCAACCACGCTTGTTGAACGTGCTAAAGAACGTAAAAATATTACAATTTTTGAAAATTATATTGCGATTGACCTCATCACATTACATAAACTTGGTCATCAAGATCAAAACAATCGTGTGGTTGGTTTATATGCATTAAATGAAAAAAGTGAACAAGTTCATACCTTCTTAGCCCCTTTCACAGCTTTGGCCTGTGGTGGTGCAATGAAAGCTTATTTGTATACGTCAAACCCTGACATTGCGACAGGTGATGGTATTGCAATGGCGTATCGTGCAGGTTGTCGTGTTGCAAATATGGAGTTTAACCAATTCCATCCAACTTGCTTATACCATCCTCAAGCTCGTTCTTTCCTCATTACTGAAGCCATGCGTGGTGAAGGTGCTTATTTACGTTTACCTGACGGTGAGCGTTTTATGTTACGTCTTGATGAACGTGCTGAACTTGCGCCACGTGATATTGTTGCACGTGCGATTGACTATGAAATCAAACGTCTTGGTATTCGTCATGTTTGGTTAGACATCACACACAAATCACCTGAATTTATCACCGAACACTTTCCTACTCTTTACGCACGCTTGCTCGAACTTGGCATTGATATTACCAAAGATATGATTCCTGTTGTTCCAGCAGCCCACTATACCTGTGGTGGTGTCGTTGTAGATGAGCATAGCCAAACTGACTTAGACGGTTTATATGCCATTGGTGAAACATCTTATACAGGTTTACACGGTGCTAACCGTATGGCAAGCAACTCACTGCTTGAATGTTTCGTGTATGGCATGAGTGCAGCAGAAGATATTCAAAGCAAACATAATGTTAGCTTTGAATTTCCAGATGTACCCTCTTGGGATGAATCTCAAGTAACTGATGCAGATGAAGATGTTGTGATTCTACAAAACTGGGATGAATTGCGTTCAACTATGTGGAACTATGTGGGTATTGTCCGCACCACTAAACGTTTGCAACGTGCCTTACACCGCATCGAAATGCTGAAACGTGAAATTAACGAATATTATCAAGGCTATCGTGTCAGTAAAAACTTGATCGAATTACGTAATTTGGTTTTGGTTTCTGAAATGATTGTACGTTGTGCAATGGAACGTAAAGAATCACGTGGTTTACATTACACGCTGGATTATCCAGAGCTCTCGAATGAGATTCGTAAGACGGTACTCACGCCACCAAACTTTAAAGTAGAACAGCCGTTGGTGAATGAGTAATACTTTTAAGTTTTTGGAGCTTTTCAAGACAACTTAAGGCTATTATTTACTATCGAGGTAGGCGACATGGATGTCGCCCGTTGAGCTGCGGTATCAAGGATGTACCGTCAGCTCAACAAAGGATTTTTGTTACTTTTCATCCTTGAAAAGTAAGGCATAAGTAATAGAGTTCAAAGCGTGATTTCAAACTTTTTCAACAATAAAGATTGAGAATATAGCTATTTTATTTCAAATATTGCAAAGCTTCTTCAAACACCACATCCGCATTCTGCGTTGCATCTAAACGCTTCATCCGTTCAGGTTCTGCTTGCCACAAAGTCTCATAACCCGCACGCACCTTAGCAAAGAAACTTAATTTCTCTTGCTCAAAACGATCCAATGCACCACGCTCTCGCGCACGAGTCATTCCTAACTCAATCGGGGCATCTAGCCAAAAGGTAATATTCGGCATTCTCGCGACAAAAGTTTGATTTAACAGTTGCAACTTTTCCTGACTCAAACCACGTCCAGAGCATTGATAAGCAAAGCTGGCATCGGTAAAACGATCACTCAACACAATCTTGCCTGCCTCTAATGCAGGTAAAATCACTTGTTGTAAATGCTGCGCACGTGCTGCATAAATCAATAACAGCTCAGTATCATGACTCATTTGTTCCTCATGATTCACCGCTAATAATAAAGAGCGAATCTGTTCAGCTAACGGCGTTCCACCCGGTTCACGGGTCAATACCACTTCTTTACCTTGTTGTTCAAAGTACTGATGAATTTTACGAATGAGTGTCGTTTTCCCTACACCTTCCGTACCTTCAAAACTAATAAACATCATTCATCCTACTTTTGCTTTGCACGTAACGCAGTTAAATATTCTTGAACTGCACGATTATGATCTTCTAGAGAGGCCGTAAATTTATGCCCACCATTGCCTGTCGCAACAAAATAAATATTCTGAGCATCATCAGGATGCATCGCTGCTTCAATCGCTTTTTTACTTGGTAATGCAATCGGAGTTGGCGGCAAACCATTGATCGTATAAGTATTATAAGGTGTCGGTGTGCGTAAATCATTACGCGTGATATTACCCTTATAATTTTCACCCATCCCATAAATCACGGTTGGGTCTGTTTGTAAGCGCATACCTATTTTTAAACGGCGGACAAACACGCCTGAAACTTGTTCTAACTCGCTATCTAAGCTGGTTTCTTTTTCAATAATCGAAGCCATGATTAAAGCTTGATATTTATCGTTATATGGTAAGTTCGGTGCTTTTTTTGCCCAAGCTTCATCTAATGATTTCATTTGACGGCGATATAAATCCGTTAAGATTTTTTTATCCGTTTCACCCTTAGCAAAGAAATAAGTATCTGGGGCAAATAACCCTTCAGGGTGTGAATAAGGAATATCTAAAGCTTTTAACAATTGATCTTGTGGTAGATCTAAAATGGTCTTGCTGACATTCGGATCTTTCTTTAAATTCTGTAGTAATTGTTTAAATGTTGTTCCTTCGATCACTAAAATACGATTCATTTGTGCATTTTCAGCGTCAGACAACATATCAAGTACTTGACGAACACTCATGCCTTTATTGACTTCATACACGCCTGCTTTCAAGCTATCATGAATCATAAACTTTTGGTAAAGCTTTAAAATAATAGGAAAATTGACTTTATTTTCTTTAGATAAATGATCAATAAATTTTGAATAAGTATCACCCGAAGAGATGACTAAAACTTGTTTTTTCCCTTCGACTGGATAGTTTTTAAATAGACTTGCCCATAAAACACCGAATACGAGCAAAAGAAAGACGACGATTACAATCAATAAGGCTTTGATAGAAAACTTAGACTTCGGTTGAGCTTTTGGCTTTTTCTTTGTTTTGGCTGGGGTCGTTGGTGGCTTTGGCATATTAATCAATCTGGCTAAGTTTTAAAGTTTCAAATAAATCAAGGTAGGGTTGCTGTTCAAACGTCCGACCATTAAATCGGACCACTGCTTTCATCGGATGCAAAGCATTGCAGAAAAATAGGCTCTGAATACGTCCAATATCACTAATTTCTACACAGCCTTGCTCACACTCAATGTTGTATTGCTGCATTCGAGACAAAATCTTGGCGCGCATGACGCCGTGGACGCCATTATAACGAAGTTCAGGGGTAATCCATCGATCATTTATACGAATAAAACAATTACTGCTCACCCCTTCAACAATATAACCCTGTACATCGCTCACCAGTGCTTCAAGCCAACCTTGCTGATCTGCTTCTTGCTTCAATACAACTTGTTCTAAGCGATTCAATGTTTTCAAACCCACTAAATGTGGCATGTTTAAACCTAGAGCATGGTTTAACACCCCACTCTCAATCCATTCAGGTTGAAAAGCTTGTATTACTCTAGGGTAATACCAAACATAAACATCGGCAGCATGTAAAGGTAGGCTATAGCCTCGATCCCCTTCACCTCGACTGATCACAATCTTTAACGTACCGTTTAAGGTGAAGTGCTGTTGTTGTAGCTGAGCCAGCGCTGTGTCTATCAAGGATAAATCAGCATCAAGGCTTAAACGTTGGCAGGCTAATGTTAGACGTGCAAAGTGAAGTTGTTTGAGTTCAAAACGATCTTGAAAAATTCGTGCAGTGGTAAAACAACCATCTCCATAATGGAAGGCTCGATCTAACAATGGGATCGAATCAATCAATTGTCCATTTTTATAACACTGCATGATCGAAAGTTCAGTCTAAAGTCCGTCCTCATCATACCTCGAAACATAATCTTCAGAAAAGCCAGATCACAGAAACCTAGCCTGATTTACCATGATTGATAATCTTATGGTTTATAAACAACTCAAATAAGTCAAGATATGCAAAACAACTTCTCCCCCCATCGACCTCAACTAATTTTTTAAATAAACATTCAAAACCAAATGCTTTTAACACAATGATTTTATAGCTATAAACCAATCGATTATCAAAAAATCAGCATAACTTATCTCTTTTTTATATTTCTTTTTTATTCATATTAAATTCGATTTTAATTATTTTTTTTGCAAAAAAACTGACGTTATGCTGCATCCATATTCCAAACAATGATTGAAGGTTTGTTGATACAGACCAATTTAAGGGGTTCTCATGCGTTTATCTCAAATTAAAGTCGGTGTTATTGCCGCATTACTCTCAGTTTCTTCATTTGCGGCACAAGAATTTTTAAATGTGTCTTATGATCCAACTCGCGAACTGTATACAGATTTCAATAAACAGTTCGGCGCTTTTTGGAAACAACGTACTGGTCAGGATATTGAATTTAAACAATCTCATGGTGGTTCAGGCAAACAAGCTCGTGCAGTCATTGATGGTTTAAATGCTGATGTCGTAACACTAGCACTTGCTGCGGACATTGATGAAATTGCAGAAAATGCAAAGTTACTTCCAGCCGATTGGCAGAAGAAATTACCAAATAACTCTACCCCTTACACCTCAACGATTGTTTTCCTTGTGCGTAAAGGCAATCCAAAACAAATTAAAGATTGGGGTGATCTAGTTAAACCAGGTGTAGAAATTATTACACCCAATCCAAAAACATCAGGTGGCGCACGTTGGAACTACTTAGGTGCTTGGGCATGGGCAAAACACCAAAAAGGTGGTAACGATGCTAAGGCTCAAGAATTTGTTCGCCAAATTTATAAACAAACCAAAGTACTTGATTCAGGTGCGCGTGGTGCAACCACAACATTTGCTGAACGTGGTATCGGTGATGTGTTACTGGCTTGGGAAAATGAAGCTTTCCTTGCAGTCCGTGAACAACCGGGTAAATTTGAGATCGTTACACCTTCGCTTTCAATTCTCGCTGAGCCACCCGTTGCAGTGGTAGAAAAGAATGCTGAGAAAAAAGGTAATTCACAAATCGCTCGTGGTTATTTGAACTATCTATATTCACCAGCAGGTCAGGAAATTGCAGCACGTAACTTCTATCGTCCTCGCAATGCAGCTGTTTTAAAGAAATACAGCACGACATTTAAACCACTCAAGCTTGTCACGATTGATAAAGAATTTGGCGGTTGGACCAAAGTACAGAAAACTCATTTTGATAATGGCGGTATTTTCGATCAAATCGTCAAGATCAACAGCACCACAAAATAATTTACTAATTAGGTAAATAAGGAGAGCGGACATGATTCATACCGTAATTGTTCCCGGTGTTGGTGGTAGTGAAGCACAGCATTGGCAGTCTTGGTTACAACAACAACTCGTGTCTAGCTCTCGCGTTCAACAGAAAAATTGGGATTGTCCAGTATTAAGTGAATGGGTTGCCCAATTTGTCAAAACCGTTGCAGCTGTTAAAGCACCCATACAAATCGTTGCGCATAGCTTTGGCTGTTTAACCAGTGTTGCTGCACTTGCAGAACATCCAGAATTAAGCGAAAAAGTAAAGAACTTAGTTTTGGTTGCACCTGCCAATCCTGCACGTTTTGGCGAAGCTGGCTTTGCTCGTCACAGTTTGACTGACTATAAACAATATTTTCATCAGCTCAATATTGATGTGCCAACCACCTTATTGATTAGTGAAAATGATCCTTGGTTAGGCTATTTCGATGCTTTACAACTGGCACAAGCGTGGAAACTGACACCCATCAATTTGGGGCAAGTAGGCCATATTAATGTGGCATCTGGGTTTGGCCCTTTTCCAGACATCCTTAATTACATGTTGCCTGAAAAAAAACTGCAACCTGTAAATCGAATGCCTCAGGCAAATTTTAATTTGAAATTTGCCTAGATTCCGCTCTCAGTATTTTTTGGTTTTAGTGTTATTTATTTGCTGGTTTTAGCAAATATTTCTCTTTGAGGAAATATCATGTCGCAGCGTTCCCGAGTGCTGCCTGGGTTTGGTCTCTCTTTGGGCTTCACCCTCGCTTATGTGTCTTTTATCGTACTTATTCCTTTATCAGCTGTATTTATCAAATCTTTAGGGATTGGATGGGATGGATTATGGGAAATTCTTACTTCAGAACGAATTCTAAAATCGTTACAACTCAGCTTTAGTGCTGCATTGATCGCTTCTTTAGTCAATGTAATCTTTGGCATACTACTGGCTTGGTGCTTGGTTCGTTATAATTTTCCAGGTAAAAGAATTGTCGATGCTTTAGTCGACTTACCTTTTGCTTTGCCCACCGCAGTGGCAGGGATTGCATTAACTTCGTTATATGCGCCTACAGGTTGGATCGGACAATATCTTGAACCACTTGGTATCCAAGTTGCCTATACACCGATTGGGATTACGCTTGCCTTAATCTTCATTGGTTTACCGTTTGTGGTGCGTACCGTACAACCTGTTTTGAGCGACATTGAAACTGAATTAGAAGAAGCAGCTTCTGCACTTGGTGCAAATCGTTGGCAGACCATTACTAAAATCATTTTACCGATCCTATTCCCTGCACTATTAACAGGCTTTGCTTTGGCATTTGCTCGTGGTGTCGGTGAATATGGTTCAGTTATTTTTATTGCAGGCAACCAACCCTATAAGACTGAAATTGCCCCTCTCATGATCATCTCTCGTTTAGAAGAATATGATTATGCTGGAGCGACCACGATTGCTGTCGTCATGCTTGTTCTCTCTTTTGCCATCTTATTTTTAATTAATTTAGTACAAGCATGGGCAAGCCGTCGTACAGGGAGAACTGCACAATGAGTTTAAATACCAATAGCAATGCTTTAGCCGTGAAGTTGCAGTCTCGTGATTCAACCCGTGAACCAACATGGGTCCGTTATAGTTTAATTAGCGTTGCACTGATTTTCTTCTTAAGTTGCTTGATACTACCGCTCATTTTGGTTTTTGTTGAAGCATTTAAACAAGGTCTTTCAGTTTACATCAATGCCTTAACTGATTCAGACACACTGTCGGCAGTCAAACTAACCTTACTGACAGCAGCGATTGCCGTGCCGATTAATGTGGTTTTTGGTGTTGCGGCAGCATGGGCTGTGGCTAAATTCCAATTCCGTGGTAAAGCCATCTTAACCACCATTATTGACATGCCATTCTCAGTCTCCCCAGTGATTGCAGGTTTAATGTTGGTTCTAATTTTTGGTTCGCAAGGTTGGGTTGGTGGTTGGTTAATGGATCACGACATTAAAATCCTGTATGCCGTACCTGCCATTGTTTTAGCCACAATTTTTATTACTGTTCCTTTTGTTGCTCGTGAATTAATTCCACTCATGGAAGCACAGGGTACAGAAGAAGAAGAAGCTGCGATTGTCCTCGGTGCTTCAGGTTGGCAAACATTTTGGAAAGTGACATTGCCAAATATTAAATGGGGTTTGATTTACGGTGTGATTCTGTGTAATGCCCGTGCAATGGGTGAGTTTGGTGCGGTGTCTGTGGTTTCAGGACACATCCGTGGTGAAACCAATACCTTACCTTTACACGTTGAGATTCTTTATAACGAATATACCTTTAGTGCTGCATTTGCTGTGTCTTCGTTACTGGCATTTTTAGCGATCATCACTTTGATCTTGAAAACTTGGTTAGAAATACGTCAAGACAATGAATATCAATCTAACCAAGATCAACCAAGTCACTAAGGAATAAACACATGAGTATTCAAGTTAAAAATATTGAAAAAAACTTCGGTGCATTCCATGCACTCAAAAATATCTCTTTAGACTTTCCTGAAGGTGAATTGGTTGCTTTGCTTGGCCCTTCAGGTTGCGGAAAAACAACATTATTACGCATCATCGCGGGTTTAGAATCTGCTGATCATGGTCAGGTTCTTCTTGAAGGTGAAGATGCGACCAATATTCATGTCCGTGAACGCCAAGTTGGTTTTGTATTTCAGCATTATGCTTTATTTCGCCACATGACTGTGTTTGACAATATCGCTTTTGGTTTACGTGTTCGCCCACGTGCAACACGCCCATCAGAAGCTGAAATTAAAAAACGTGTCACGCGCTTATTAGACTTGGTTCAACTGGGATTCTTAGCTGATCGTTACCCTGCTCAACTTTCAGGTGGACAACGTCAACGTATTGCTTTAGCACGTGCCTTAGCAGTTGAACCGCGCGTTTTATTACTCGATGAGCCTTTCGGTGCGCTTGATGCCAAAGTTCGTAAAGAATTACGCCGTTGGTTGCGTACCCTACATGATGAACTACACATCACATCAATTTTTGTCACCCATGACCAAGAAGAAGCCTTAGAAGTTGCGGATCAAATCATCGTCATGAACAAAGGTGATGTTGAGCAAATCGGTTCACCTCGTGAAGTGTATGAAAAACCTGCAACACCCTTTGTTTTTGATTTCTTAGGTCAAGCAAATCGTTTTGAAGGTGAACATACGGGCGGTATTATCCGTATCGGTGATGATCGCATTCAATTACCGACATCATTGGAAGCACCGCAAGGAAAAGTCATTGCATTTGCACGACCAAATGAATTACATATTCATACCCGACCTCAACCGAATACCATAGAAGCGACATTTATACGTGAGGTATGGATTGCAGGTAAAGTGATTGCTGAATTACAAGATCGTAGTGGACGCACCATTGAGATTTTACTCAGTGTAGAAGAAGCAAACTTACATCAATTTAGACCAAATCAAACCGTTTGGATTAGTGCGACTCAACTTCATTTATTTGCAGACCAAACGACTCAAGTTGCTTAGAATAATGTCTTGAGAACGGTTAAAATATCCTTGCGAAGCTTTAACCGTTTCTCATCTCTTATGTGGAAAAATTATTATGAACTTTCAACAACTCAGAATTATTCGAGAAACTGTTCGCCAAAACTTTAATTTAACTGAAGCTTCTGCGGCACTTTATACCTCCCAATCAGGTGTCAGTAAACACATCAAAGATTTAGAAGATGAATTGGGTGTACAGCTCTTTGTACGCAAAGGTAAACGTTTACTTGGTTTGACTGAACCCGGTCAATCTTTATTAAGTATTGTGGAACGTATGTTGGTCGATGCTGACAATATTAAACGTCTCGCAGATGATTTTAATAGAGTTGATGAAGGTACATTAACGATTGCAACCACACATACTCAAGCACGTTATGTTCTTCCCCCAATTGTGAACCAATTTAAAAAATTATTCCCAAAAGTACATTTGGTTTTACAACAGGCAAGCCCTGTTGAAATTGCAGAAATGCTACTTCAAGGTGAAGCAGATATCGGTATCGCAACTGAGTCATTAACCACTGAAGAAAACTTGGCGAGCGTACCTTATTATGAGTGGCACCATAGTATCATTACGCCGAAAGACCACCCTTTAACCAAGTTAGATAAAATTAGCTTAGAGGTATTGGCTGAATATCCATTAATCACTTATCACGGTGGTTTTACAGGACGTTCAAAAATTGATAAAGCCTTTGAAGATGCACATTTACATGCAGACATCGTAATGTCTGCCCTCGATGCCGATGTCATTAAAACCTATGTTGAACTGAATATGGGGGTTGGTATTGTCAATGATGTCGCCTATGACAATGATAAAGACTACCGTTTAGAACAACTCAAGACAGATATTTTTGGTGTGAACACGACATGGATTGCGGTACGTAAAGGACACTTATTACGTGGCTATGGCTATGAATTTATCTCTTTATGCTCTCCAAAAACAGACATTAGAGAGCTCAAAAAAGTTGCTTATCCTGAAGAATAAATCAATCAAAATAAACGACTTCAATATGAGCAGTTTATTTTGATTGAAGATCAGGACATAAAAAAACGAGCTTTACGCTCGTTTTTTATTAAATGACAGCTTAGAACTTAAAGCTCATGCCCACTTTTGCCACAGGCATCCATTCGTATTTACTCTTGTTCTCAATATTATGTTGTTCTTTCTCAACAGCACTTTCTAAAGTATTACCATTACTACCAATGATTTGATCATCGCCTGAAGTTTTTAAGCTCACCGTTGGGTTGCCTGTGTAATATGCACCAACTTCACCAAACACACCAATATTCTTATATACAGGTGTATTTAGACCAAAACCTAAATATGGTGAAATGTTATTATCGTAACTCATCGTACCATCAATTTTTACGCTTTGAGTTGCAGATGTCGTGAAACGCTCACCATTTACTTTGACTAAACTATTGCTTCCTACATTTTTTGTTAAGCCATAATCATTATCTAAGTATCCAACACCTGCCGCCACATAAAGTGAGCGTGCAAATGTATTCTGGCTCGCACCCCACGGATAAATTTCGGCATTTAGATAGGTATTATTATTATCCATATCCATATCATACTTGGTGCCGTCAATTTTCAATTCATCGGACCAAGAGATATCACCGCCATTATAACCGAGGCTTAATCCTACATAAGGATTCACACGATAAGAAATCGCACCACCATAACCTGTAGTCCCTACTTCTGCACGTACTGAAACTGGGCTTAAATAAGAAGGAAATGCATAAACTGATTCCTTCACAACCTGTTCATCTGCGGCAAATGTAGTACCTGCAACTGCTGTTAATGCACCCGCTGCTAACATAATACGCAAAGCTTTCATTGAAATCTCCTCAAAAATGCTCTTATTTAAATGTAATTCTTTCTGTGTTTTCATCTTAAAAGAATGACTGCTATTTTTTTATACAATAACTGATTACTTTTTGTTATTTTTTGATACAAATTAAGGATAATTGTATAATTAAAAATTATAGATAAAAAACAATAAACTCCGTATTTATTACCGTTTTATTGCATATTCTTACAACAATTTATTGTAACGACTTTTTTCAAAGATTCTTGATCCAAATTAGTGTAAAATCTCCGAAATTTATTTTTTGGAAGAAGGAAGATCATGTCTCAGCTTTCTACAATCATTGAGCAAGCCTTTGAAGACCGTGCAAACTACAGTGCAACGGATTGTCCAACTGAAATTCGTCAAGCTGTTGAAGAAGCATTGACGGCTTTAGACAACGGTACACTTCGTGTCGCTGAAAAAATTGATGGTGAGTGGGTTGTTCACCAATGGCTAAAAAAAGCGGTTTTATTATCATTTAAACTGAATGACAATAAACCAATCGAAGCATGCGATCTTCGTTTTTATGACAAAGTAGATACTAAATACTCTGGCTGGACTGAAGAGCAATTCAAAGCTGCTGGTGTTCGTGTTGTACCACCTGCTGTAGCACGCCGTGGTAGCTTCCAAGCGAAAAACGTGGTGTTGATGCCTTCTTATGTCAACATCGGTGCTTATGTCGATGAAGGCACGATGGTTGATACTTGGGCAACTGTGGGTTCATGCGCTCAAATCGGTAAAAATGTTCACTTATCAGGTGGTGTTGGTATTGGTGGTGTTTTAGAACCATTACAAGCAAACCCAACCATTATTGAAGATAACTGCTTCATCGGCGCACGTTCTGAAATCGTTGAAGGCGTGATTGTTGAAGAAGGTTCTGTGATTTCAATGGGTGTCTTCATTGGTCAATCAACTAAAATCTTTGATCGCGAAACTGGCGAAATCCACTATGGTCGCGTACCAGCAGGTTCAGTTGTCGTTGCAGGTAGCCTTCCATCAAAATGCGGCACTTACAGCCTTTATGCTGCGGTCATCGTGAAAAAAGTAGATGCGAAAACTCGCGCTAAAACCAGTTTGAATGACTTATTACGTGCGGACTAATTTGTAATACTTATTGCGGAACTTGATCGTTCCCCGTCTCTACGATCAGTCATGGTCGTAGAGATTTTGTTTTTATGTAATATGCTACTTGTATAGCACCTGTTTGTGGTAACTGTTTATGGCTTCCTTACGTTCTTCTGCAATTCCTGTCTCAGATCCTGCGGCTGGTTTACGCATTACAGAGATCTTTTATTCTTTGCAAGGCGAAGCGAATACTTTTGGCTTACCAACGGTTTTTATTCGTTTAACAGGCTGTCCATTACGTTGCAGTTATTGCGATACGACTTACTCTTTTGAAGGTGGCGAACGTCAGTCACTTGAACAGATCATTGAAACAGCAAGCCAACATAAAACACCATATATCTGTGTAACAGGTGGTGAGCCTCTTGCACAACCAAACTGTCTGATTTTATTACAGCGCCTGTGTGATCTTGGTTTTAACGTTTCCTTAGAAACCAGTGGTGCTTTAGATGTCTCGAAAGTTGATCCACGTGTTTCCAAAGTACTCGACTTAAAAACGCCAACATCAAAAGAAGATCATCGTAATTTATTGACCAATCTTGACTATTTAACGCAGCACGATCAGATTAAGTTTGTAATTTGTAATCATGCAGACTATGAATGGTCAAAACAACAACTCGAACAATTCCAGTTGCAAGAAAAAGTGAGTACAGTATGGTTCTCACCTGCTTTTGCAGTTGAAAAAGGTGCTGTTGCCTTACCTGCATTAGCTCGGGACTTAGCACAGTGGATTTTAGATGACCATCTCCCTGTTCGCTTCCAATTACAGTTACATAAACTGTTGTGGAATGATGAATCTGGTCGTTAGAAAGATCACAATACTCTGTTTAATAAATATCAATTTTCTTCAAATTTATTTTTAGGTTGAATCATGGAAAATAATATGCGTTCTCGTGCCATCGTATTATTGTCTGGCGGCTTGGACTCAACGACATGCCTTGCTTGGGCACAAGCAAACTATGAATGTATCGCTTTAAGTTTTATGTATGGTCAACGGTCAACGACTGAACTTGATGCAGCCAAAATTATTGCACAACATGCAGGTGTACAACACCGTGTCATTAATATTGATTTAGGTAATTTAGGTGGCTCAGCGCTGACGGATCATAACATTGAAGTCCCAGAACAATTACAAGAAGGGATTCCTGTCACTTATGTTCCAGCACGTAACACAATTTTCTTATCTTATGCACTTGCAGCAGCAGAAGTTTTTGATGCTGAAGCCATCGTGATCGGCGTAAATGCTGTTGATTATTCAGGATATCCAGATTGTCGTCCTGAATTTATTGACGCTTTTGCCAATCTAGCCCGTCTTGCAACCAAGGCTGGTGTAGAAGGAAAACCTCTTAAAATTGAAACACCTCTGTTACATTTATCCAAAGCGAATATTATACGCTTAGGCATCGAACATGGCGTAGACTATAGCCAAACGGTATCCTGCTATCAGGCAGATGCTCAAGGACGTGCGTGTGGCAAATGCGACAGTTGCCGTTTACGTCAACAAGGTTTCATCGAAGCAGGTATTACGGACCCTACACGTTATACTGAATAAACGATATAGGGCAATCATTAGGTACAATATATGAAGTTTTTCAAATCAAATCTTATTCTTTCTACAATGATGTCAGCTGCGGCTTTATTTGCAACAGCAACGCACGCAGCAGATAATCCATTACAAGCTGCATATAAAAGTACCAATGTAAAAGCTGGTTTAATTAATGTTTGTAAAGAACAGACCACTAAAGGCGGTAAATTGTCAGCAGCAGAAGTAAGCAAGTTCTGTGGATGCCAAATTGACGCTCAAGGTAAAGTGACTGAAGCACAGAAATGGGAAATCCAAAGTGCCATCAATGCGAAGAAAAGCCCAAGTTCTTTAGGCTTTGTACAGCAGCAAAATAAAGAATTACAAGCTTGTTTAGGCGCACCACTAGTAACTAAATTAGAAAAATTGACTGAAGAAGCAATGAAAGCAGCTCAGCAGCAACAAACGCAAGCTCCGAAAAAATAAGCGTATATTGTTAAAAATGAAGCCTGCATTTATGCAGGCTTTTTTATCAGTTCTGTTAAAATTTCTTTTATCTTGAATAAGTTGAATTACACCATGCAGGATCAATGGAAGACCAATACCCATCAACGACAATGTATTGTTTCATTTAGTGGGGGGAAAGACAGTTCACTTGCCCTGTACCATACCATGCAAACAGGCAAAGCGACTGGATTAATTGTCATGTTAGAAGAACAAGGACAACGCTCCCGTTCACATGCCATGCCACTCGATATTATTCAAGCACAAGCGGATGCTATTGGTTTACCTATTTTTATGGCATCTTCAAGCTGGGCTGACTATGAAAGTAAATTTATAGAGCTACTTCAGCAAGCTAAACAACAAGGCGCAGAAGTACTGGTCACAGGCGACCTAGATATGCCCAAATATGGTTGTTGGCATGACCGTGTTACCCAACAAGTCGGACTTAAATTAGGCATGCCACTTTGGCTACGCCCTCATCGTGAAGTCGTTGAAGAATTTATCAAGCTTGGCTTTCGCAGTGTGATCGTAACGGTAAATTTGAAGCTTGGTATGCAAATTGACGATTTGGGTAAGATCCTGACTTTAGAATACATCCAAGAATTAGAAAATCGCGGTATAGATCCGTGTGGCGAAGGTGGTGAGTTCCATACCACGGTTATTGATGGACCAATTTTTAACAAAGCAATTCCTGTACGACAGGGTGATATTGTTTATCATGAAGAATATGCTTTTTTACCACTTGAACTAGACCAACTTTAGTTTTATTGAAGGAATCGAAATGTCTGAGAATATTCAACTACCGAACCATACTTTTCCAACAACACAAGGTGAAGTGAATCTAGCTGAACTCACCAATGAATGGTTAGTACTCTATTTTTACCCAAAAGATTCAACACCAGGCTGTACGACTCAAGCGATCGGCTTTTCATGCTTAAAAGATCAATTTGATGCTTTAAATTGCCAAATTCTTGGGGTATCACGCGACTCAGTCAAAGCACATCAAAACTTCACTGAGAAACAATCGCTCACGATTGATTTAATTAGTGATAAAGAAGAAATCTTGTGCAAACATTTCGATGTGATTAAAGAAAAAAATATGTATGGCAAACAAGTGATGGGCATCGAACGCTCAACCTTTATTTTCCACAATCAGCAACTGGTAAAAAGCTATCGAAAAGTCAAAGCTGCTGGACATGCTGAGCAAGTATTGCAAGATTTAAAAGCACTACAAGCGGCTTCATAATCTTAGGTAACAAAAAAAGCGAGTTCCATACTCGCTTTTTTGATGTGTGTAAATTGCTCCACACTTCAGCCTTAGCGTATGATAAAAAGATTAAAATAATTAAAGATATTGAAAATGAATCAGCGCAACTTATTTTGCTCATTACTTGGTTTCATTCTTCTATCTGCATGCAATACAAGTGCCCCAACGACTACACCTCAAGAAAATGCAACATCAGTAGCACAAATTCAAATCGAAACAACGGAAATACGCTGCCAAGACTTACAAAACCCTGCCTATCAGCAAGTGATTATCCATGCCATTAATGAAATTCGTCAGCATCCACGCCAATGTGGTCAGCAACATTTCGCTGCTGCTGCACCCTTAACATGGAATCGGCACTTATATCAAAGTGCTTTTGCTCATGCCGAAGATATGGCAAGTCACAACATACTTGGACATATCAGTAGCACTGGATTATATTTAAAAGCACGTCTAAAACAATCTGAATTTAAAGGTCGAGGTGGCGGTGAAAATGTTGCAAGAGGACAAAAAAATTTAAATGAAGTGATGTCGGTATGGCTTGCGAGCCCAGTACATTGTAGTAATCTCATGCATCCTAAATTTACAGACTATGCCATTGCCTGTACATTTGACCAATCCACCAAACAAAAGAGCTACTGGACGCAACAATTTGGTGTTCGCTAGCAAGGACGAATAATGCAATCTGGTTCAATCACCCCTATTTTCCGTATTTTTGATATTGAATTAGCTCAAACATTTTATCTAGATTATTTAGGCTTCCAACTCGACTGGCAGCATAAATTTGCAGACAACTTCCCTTCATATTTACAAATATCCAAAGATGATTGCATCATCCACCTAACAGAACATTTTGGGGATGCAAGTCCACATAGTGCGATCCGTATTTATTGGGAAAATCTTACTTTTCTACATACTGAACTTGAGGCAAAGCACTATCAATTTGCTAAACCTCAAATCGAAAAAACAGACTGGGAAACATTAGAACTCAGTATGACTGATCCTTTTTCAAATCGACTGATCTTTTGGGAAGATGCTTAATTAATCTTCTAAAAGTTGATAATGAAAGACTTTAGAAATAATTTTCCACTCACCCTCTTTTTGTACAAATGTAAGTGCATCATAAAAATATTTAGGCTGAATCACACACTCAACATGTACCATCGCCAACTGATCATGAATCATGTTGATGGAAATAATTTTATCTTGTCTCAACTGTTGTTTTGAAGCAGGAGAAATCCTGCTTGCAACAATCGGAAAGTATTCAGACATACTGAGTCCTAAGACAGGCTGATCAGTTGCATTGATATACACAGCATCAGGATGAAAAACATCACTCAGCAGGTTCACATCACAAAAATACAAAGCATCGAAGTATTTTTCGAGTTGCTGTTGAATCTCAGTTATCGAATTATTTTGCATTTTAGATACTCAACTTTGTCTTTGCCGTATTGCAGAAACAGATTCACCTGCAACACCCCAATTATCGGTTTCAACCTCATCAATCACCACAAATGTGGTTGCAGGATCTTTATCCAGTATACGAACCACAAGATCTGTTGCCTCTTTAATCAACTGCTGCTTTTGTTGTGTTGAAACATTCTCTTTCGTAATTTGAATCAAGATATAAGGCATATCAATGTCCTGTTATAATTTTGTTTGATGACCAAAGGATTAAGCTGCTTCAACTGCAATCGCATCTTGAACTGTTTGACGACGAGCAATTCGCTGCATAAATTGAGTCAAATGAATATAATGACTTAAATTCAATCCAATAAAATCGGCCCATCGTGTTACGACAAACAGATAAATATCTGCAATCGTAAAATTACTTCCCGTTAAATAATTTTGCCCATCTAGTTGTTGATCGACCCATGCATAGTGTTTATTTAAAATCGTACTAAAGACAGTTTTAGATTCTTCGCCATAGGACTCATGGAAAAATGGTGAATATGCTTTATGAATTTCCGCAGCAATAAAATTCATCCATACAAGAACTTGGTAACGCTCAAAGGTATTTATTTCGGCTAACAAATCCTGACGAGAAGATTGATCAACCAAAAACTGACAAATAACAGTGCCCTCAGTTAAAAAAGAGCCATCATTAAACTGCAACAAAGGCACTTGTCCTTTTGAATTAAGTTGATAAAAATCTTGCTTCAATTCTGTTAAATGCTGCTGTAAATCCACTCTGATCAATTCAAATGGAATTCCGAGTTCTCTTAAAACAATATGTGGTGCTAAAGAACAAGCATTTGGTGAATAAAACAGTTTCATAAATTGACTCCATTACAAGCAATGAAATCATCTTATTATTTACATTTATGTGCTTAAATAGCCTACAACTCAAATCATTTTTTACATGGTGTAATCAATGACTCAACAACTTAAACGAATGATGTTTAGTAGCGTAGAGCTATTTTGCTTAGTTGCGGAATATGAGAGCTTTTCTAAAGCAGCACTACAAGCAGGTGTCAGCCCAGCCGCAGTGAGTCGCTCGATTGCTCGCCTAGAAAAACATCTAGCGACCCCACTGTTTGTACGAACGACCCGACAAGTGCGTTTGACAGCACAAGGAAAAATCTACTTTGATGAATGTAAACAAGCACTCAATCAAATTTTAGAGGCGGAACAACAACTCAAAAATCAAAACCAACAACCATCTGGCTTGATTCGTATCAGTGTTCCAACCCCTTATGGGCATTATCGAATATTGCCTTTATTGGCAAAATTTTCACAGCAATATCCAGCCATCGACATAGATGTACAACTGACCAATAAAAATGTGGACTTTATTGCAGAAGGTTATGATTTAGCGATTCGTGGGCGACAATTTGCTGATTCAAATTTGATTGCACGTCAACTCGAACTCGCAGAACTCGTTGTTGTGGCATCACCTCAATATTTAAAACAATTTGGTACACCGCAAAGCATTGACGATTTACAGCATCATCAATGCATTCAATTTGTACTCCCGAGTACGGGCAAAAATGTACCTTGGCTATTCAATTTGAATCAACAGATGATTGAATATCACAGCGTAGGAAATATCCGTTGCTTTGATGATATTTTAGGTACAGTGACACTGGCAAAACATAGCGCAGGTTTATTACAAACTTATCGTTTTATTGTAGAAAAAGAGCTTAAAAATGGAGAATTAATTGAAGTGCTAACAGCATTTTCAGGTACTTCGCGCCCCTTTTCCCTGCTCTATCCGTCAAAAAAACACGAGTCTTTTCATATTCGTGTTTTTATTGATTTCCTGATGAAAGAATTAAAACCATAAGAATATGGTTAAGCTAAATTGCTTTTATCACCCGCAAAATATTTGCGCTGTAACTCAGCATAGACTTCAGTATTTTTAAATTCAGTCAAAAATTGAACCGTTCCCTTTGGAAAAAATTCAGTTTGAATCTCTCCCCGATAATACGCTTCTCGCATCGGTGTGGCTGAAATAGAATCTCTTAGACTATCTAGCTCCACCATTTCCCACTCAGGAAATAAGGCTAAATAATACGAAGATTCATCTTTGAAATGACCGATCAAGCCTACTTTTGCATTGGGCTCAATCACTTGATTGACTAAACTTTTAACTTGTTTTACCCATTTTTCATCATTATAAACATCAATCACATGCACAAAATGGATGCGCTTTTGATCCGCCTCAGAAAAATTGGACAGAATCATTTGCTCACGTTCAGTGGCTAAAAATGGATTTTTGATATTTCGTTCTGATTGTGCAGAACCCAATGCTAATACCACATGTTGACTCTGTTGCAATGCGATTTCAATGGTTTGCATATGTGCAAAATGAAATGGCTGAAAGCGTCCAATAAAAATAAGATAGTCAAATGTGTACATAGGCGTAATTTCACTTTTTGTGAACTCATCAGTTGTGCCATTCAAGAAAATATGCGACATAATGAGGACACTTAAAAATCAATCTGGATTAAAGCAAGGATAGTACGATGACGCTTAGCTGTATTCAACAACCTCATCAACATTTGCAAGCAAATTTAGAAGATGGCGTACTCACCTTAGCCATTAACCGCTCAGAAGCAAAAAATGCACTTTATGGTGAACTTTACCTCTGGATCGCACAAGCCTTTGATGAAGCTGATGCGAGTAAAGATGTTCGTGTCGTCATTTTCCGTGGTGCAGAACAAGACTTTACTGCGGGTAATGACATGAAAGACTTCATGAGCTTCATCCAAAAGCCACATGAAGGCAAAGCAGGTGATCAACCTCCATTTGTATTATTAAAAGCAGCAGCACGTTTTTCTAAGCCATTAATTATTGCTGTGAAAGGCGTTGCGATTGGTATCGGTGTGACCATCTTATTACATGCTGATATCGTATTTTCAGACAATACTGCCCTGTTCCAAATTCCATTCGTAAGCCTTGGTCTTTCTCCAGAAGGCGCTGCAAGTCGTTTACTGGTGAAACAAGCAGGCTATCAAAAAGCAGCTGAATTGTTATTCACAGCGAAAAAATTTGATGCAGAAACCGCTGTCAAAGCAAACTTAGTCAATGAAATTGTTGAAGATGTTTATGCAACAGCTCAAAAAACAGCTCAACATTTAGCGGCTTTACCACTCGCATCAATCAAGCAAACCAAAGCACTGATGAAACAAGATTTAGCTGAAATCATCGCTTGTGTAGATGATGAAGCAGAAATCTTTATGCAGCGTGTACGTTCACCTGAAATGATGGAAGCCGTACAAGCATTCATGCAAAAGCGTAAACCTGATTTTTCTCAGTTCAATTAATCAGGTCTTAGCGCACTCATCAAAACCACTTAGTTTAAAAAACTAGGTGGTTTTTTTATTTTGCATCCCAATATGGATATAAACACTTAAGGAAAATACATCGCTCATGACAGATCAAACAAAAACCGAAAAGAATCGTTATTACGAAGCTGCCCCACAAGATATTGATGTGGCTAACTTTCGCAAAGTAATTGAAAGTCGCCGTTCCGTGCGTAAATTTACCGATAAAGCGATTCCAACTGAAATTTTGGATGATTGCTTAGATTTGGCATTACTTGCACCCAACTCATCAAATTTACAGCCTTGGACTTTTTATGTGGTGCAAAATCCAAGTAAGAAAAAACAATTAGTCAAAGCTTGCTTAGGGCAACTTGCGGCTAAAACCGCTGCGGAATTAATTGTATGTGTGGCACGTACAGACCGTATTGATGAAATGGCAAAACGTAATATTAGCGAATTTCCATTTCCTGAAGCTCCTGCGATGGTACAAAAATATTATCGTTTTATTCCATACAATTATAAAACAGGTTACTTCAATGCCTTGGGTAACTTTAAAAAAGTAGCATTCAAAGTGGTACGAACGCTAGATAAACAACTGCCTGTAACCGCTTTTAATCCTGCTGACACCCAACTCTGGGCGACAAAAACCACTGCGTTAGCCTGTGAAAATCTAGTATTGGCTTTACGTGCTTATGGTTTTGATAGTTGTATGATGGAAGGCTTTGATGAACCATTGGTTCGTAAAATTTTGAAATTAAACGATCAACAATATCCAGTCATGGTGATTGGTGCAGGTGAACGTGCCAAAGATGGCGTGTTCTTCCCTCAATATCGTTTTGACCGTAATTTGTTTATTCAAAAAGTTTAATCTTACTGAATATCCAAAATTTGCAGAAATTCAAAGGCAGGCTCTTCATAAGGATGGCTTGCTTTTAATGCTTTTGCTACAGCACTGGCTTTCTCTTCTGAGACAATCGTTTCAACTCGCCATTCTTCAAGTTGTTCCAATTCATTCAATTGCCCTAAAAAGGGATTTGCACCGTTAACAGGCTTAAATTGCCCTATTCCTTTCACTTGCCATGCACAATCTTCATAGTTGCCGACACCCCCTGCTCCCACTGCAAAAATGGCTTGTTTCGTCGACTCAAGATGAGATTCAGGTACATAATAAATGAGTTTTAACATAAGTCGGGTATCTGAGATATTTAAATCATAATTCGATCATAACCTTAAAAATACAGAAATATCAAAGCTAAATATTTATCACAAGGTAACTTATCACAATAAATAGCATTTGAATCGCTAAGGTTAAGCTAAACCAAAACCAGCCTTTGTCTTTGGTATCAATCGTTCTTATTTGATTTTCATTTTTCATCATATTTTTCCATATCTTATCTACTGTCAGAATATGGAAAGCAATAATTGAACCATTTTTTAAAATAGCAATAAAATTATAATGATGCTAAAATAACCATGATTCCACTCAACAGAATAGGTCATCAAAATGGGATAACTTCTACTCAAACTCTTTTTCTACAACAAGAAAAACGACACACACATCAGAACTCACCTTTAATTTTTACTGTAGATGATGTCTTTTCAAATCAAGAATGCCTCTCATTCATCGAACTTAGTCATCAATATCATTATGAAACAGCAGATATATTCGTAAACTCAGCTCGTCAAGTTCTTACCAATGTCAGAAATAATAAACGAGTCATTTATGATGATATTCAACTTGCCGAAACACTATTTTCCAAACTCAAACATCTCTTACCTGAGCAATTGAATGGCTGGACATTAAGTGGCTTAAATGAACGTTTTCGTTTTTATCGTTATGAAAATGGTGAAACATTTAGACCACATTGGGATGGGATTTATGAGGTGAATGATTGGCATAGTAGTCAACTGACTTTATTAATCTACCTAAGTGAAGATTTTACAGGTGGAGAAACAGTGTTTTACCGTGATAGTGGCATGCTGAAACCCTGTAAAGAAACTCAAATCGCGAGTATTCAACCCAAACTTGGGCAGATATTAGTATTTGAGCATCAACAGTTACATGAGGGAGCACCTGTGCTTTCAGGTCAAAAATATGTACTTCGTACAGATGTGATGTATAAACATCCGATGATATTAGAATCTAAAGATTGCTAAATCCAACAAGCTTATAAAGGTAAGAGTCATTTCATGATGGCTTTTACTTTTTCGAATCAAAATATATTTTGATAAAACCCAAAGCTTCCTGAAAAGTCTCATGCCAATCTTCACTAGGTTTTTGATGTAAAGGATACCAAAAGAACTCAAACTCTAAACCACCATCATCATGACAATAATGCAACCAAGAGTCAGAAGTCACTTTAGTAATTTCACATAAATAGAAATACCAATCCTGTTGATTAAATCTAAGCGAAAGACTTCCCATAAACTTTGGATTTGGCTCAGCGACTAATCCAGACTCTTCAAATAATTCACGAACAGCAGCCTGCTCATGTTTTTCATCTTGTTCTATTGTTCCCTTGACCAATTGAGTCCCTGCAAGTGGATGCCGAAAAGCCAATATTTCCAAACCTTGCTGTTGATGCCTTAACACAACAGGAACAATTTTCTTCATGATTTCCTTCACACAATAAGACATTTTTAATGTATTCGATTAAAAATAGTCCCTCACGTTCATTCAAGCCAAGCAAAAATCATAGAGCAAATGAAATCTATCTCGATCTGTTCTAGCTTAAATTTTATTTCATTCCAATCTGGTATTTATTCTTAATTGATTCATTAATAGAAGCCGAAGCATATATTCTGCTTTCCGCACTCACATTTTCGGTTGCACATCCAACTTCGATTGTCGATTTTGGTGAATATACTTTAGAAAAACCATCACTATTTCCATGTATACGATTTTCTATGGCACTTGAAAATGCATTTACCTTATGTGTCTGCGGAAATGCTAGGCGACTGATGCTCTCATTTGCAGAATTAAGCACTTTAAAATTCGTACATCCTCTCGCAATCATCAATTCAGAAGCTCTCAACAATGCAAAATCACTTGCACGTTGTTCAGATGTTTTATCATTCCCTCTAAACGTCACTCTAAAATGATTTTGAGATAATTCAGTTTCTGCAAAACCTTGTTGACCTAACAATGCATGCGGTTGATATGCTGTTGAGCATCCTGTTAACAGAATAGATAAAATTAGTATTTTTTTCATCGTTTTATTTCTCCCCTTAAACACAACAAGGATACCATAGTTAAATTTTTACATAGCTACTATATTGTTATTTTTCAATAAAAAATATTTATTATCAGTCATTTATTTTTAATACACTTATAAAGTTTATTCTCTCATTAAATCCATAACTTGAGAAAAAAAATGCCACTTAAAAAGTGGCATTTTCAACAATTGGTTTTTAATTAACCAATAAATTTACGTGCGTTACGGAACATACGTAACCAAGCACCATCTTCAGCCCAATCTTCAGGCTTCCACGAATGCTGTAAAGCACGGAAGTTACGCTCAGGGTGTGGCATCATCACAGTTGCACGACCATCTTTAGAAGTTTGACCCGTAATCGCTTCTGGTGAACCATTTGGATTCAACGGATAGTGTTGAGTTGGGTTACCCAAGCTGTCCACATAACGCAAGATCACTTGATTCTCTGCATTTAAAGCAGCAAGTTGTTGTTCTGTTGCAACTAAACGCCCTTCACCATGCGCAACTGCGATTGGTAAAATCGAACCTTGCATATCTTCAAGCAAGACCGAAACAGATTTTTCTACACGAACATTGACTGCACGCGCTTCAAATACTTCTGAGGTATTGCGGTGGAAACGTCCCCAATGCTCTGCACCTGGAATAAGTGGTGCAAGTTGTGACATCATTTGACAGCCATTACATACACCCAAGCTGAACGTATCTTCACGGTGGAAGAATTGTTCAAACTGATCACGTAACTTCGCATTGAATAACACTGATTTCGCCCAACCACCACCTGCGCCCATCACGTCACCGTATGAGAAACCACCACATGCTACTAAACCTTCAAAATCGCTCAAGCTGACACGACCCGCAAGTAAGTCACTCATGTGTACGTCAATGGTATTAAAGCCGACTTTGTCAAAAGCAGCTGCCATTTCAACATGACCATTCACACCCTGCTCACGCAAGATTGCCATGTTTGGACGACGTGTATTGATAAATGGCGCTTCAACAGGCTCATTTAGGTCATAAGTCGCTTGTGCAATTAAACCTTTATGATTTTGATCTGCAATCAACGAAAATTCTTGATCCGCAGTTTCAACGTTGTCACGCAAACGTTGAATTTGATGTGATACTTCCGCCCATGCTTGTTGTAATTCAGCACGTGCTAAAGTTAAACCATTCACAGCCAATTGATCGGTTGTGTTCACACGACCTACAACCGCAATTGCATCTTTCAAACTTGATGCTGCAACTTCAACTTCTAATTGCGCCCAATCAGCTGCTGTAATTTGTAATACAGCACCAATTTCTTCAGCAAATAAGCTTTCAGTTGATTGATTTTCTAAGGCTACACCTAAACGTGATGCGAACATCATTTCAGCAACAGTCGCCAATAAACCACCATCACCGATGTCATGGTAAGCCTTGATCACACCACGATTGTTCCAGTCTTGAATCAAAGCAAAGAATGCTTTGAAGTCATCAAAACTATCCACATCAGGTGTCACAGAACCAATGGCTTTGTACACTTGCGCAAGGATCGAACCACCCAAACGGAATTGACCTTTAGACAAATCGATACGTACCAGTACTGAGTCTTCTAGGTTTTTGAGTTCAGGTGTTAACGTTTTACGTACATCTAAAACAGGTGCAAATGCAGTGATCACACCTGTCATTGGCGATGTTACCGCTTTGTCTTCGCCATCATTCCAAGTGGTACGCATTGAAAGTGAATCTTTACCGACTGGAATTGCGATACCTAATGCAGGACACATTTCCATACCAATCGCTTTCACACCTTCAAATAAGGCTTGGTCTTCACCTTTTTGACCCGCTGCTGCCATCCAGTTTGCAGACAGTTTGATATCACTGATTTGTTCAATGTTGGCACAGGCAATATTGGTGATTGCTTCGGCAACTGCTAAACGAGCAGATGCAGCAGGATTCAACAATGCAACTGGTGGACGTTCACCCATTGCCATTGCTTCACCTGTGAAGCCTTGCAAACTTGTAGTGGTTACTGCTGCATCCGCAACAGGTACTTGCCAGCGACCAACCATTTGATCACGTGCAACCATACCTGTAATCGAACGGTCACCGATGGTGATCAAGAATGATTTAGAAGCAACTGTTGGATTTTTTAATACACGGAAAATTGCATCTTTCAAGTTAACTTTCGCAGCATCAAAATCATTACCTGTACGTTCAATCGTTTCATACGAACGTTGCATACGCGGTGTACCGCCTAAGATCACCTGCATTGGAATATCGACAGGCTTGTTCTCAAACAAAGGGTCTTCAACAGTTAAGTGACGCGCTTCAGTCGCTTCACCAAGTACTGCAAACGGACAACGCTCACGTGCACAAATTTCTTCAAACTGTTCTAAAGACTCTGGACGAATGGCAAGTACATAACGTTCTTGTGCTTCATTTGACCAGATCTCCATTGGGCTCATGCCCGGCTCTAATGATGGAATTTTACGTAAGTTAAGCACGGCACCCAACTCATGATCATTCACAAGTTCTGGCATAGCATTAGATACACCACCCGCACCCACATCATGTACAGACACGATTGGGTTAAAGTCTTCTAAGCGCCAGCATGTATCGATGACTTCTTGGCAACGACGTTCCATTTCTGGGTTTTCACGTTGAACAGAAGCAAAGTCCAAGCTCTCGCCCATAGTCCCGCTGTCTACAGAAGACGCTGCACCACCGCCAAGACCGATCAACATTGCAGGGCCACCCAACACGATGAGTAAGTCACCCGGTTGGATCGCATCTTTTTCAACATGGTCAGGACGAATGTTACCGTAACCACCTGCAATCATAATCGGCTTGTGGAAGCCTTTTACATCACCATTTACATTCTGTTCGAAAGTACGGAAATAACCATTCAATGCTGGGCGACCGAATTCGTTATTAAACGCAGCACCGCCGAGTGGACCTTCGATCATGATTTGTAATGGCGATGCCATACGTGAAGGTTTACCGTAGTTATCTTCCCAAGGTTGTTCAAAACCAGGGATATTTAAGTTTGAAACAGTAAAGCCTGTTAGACCTGCTTTTGGTTTACCACCACGACCTGTTGCACCTTCATCACGGATTTCACCGCCCGAACCTGTTGCAGCACCTGCAAATGGAGCAATTGCAGTTGGATGGTTGTGTGTTTCAACCTTCATTAAAATATGAGCAGCTTGGCTCTTATATTTATAAACGAAGTGACCATTTTCATCCGCTTTCGGATAAAAACGCATCGTGTCATAACCCACGATCACAGACGCGTTATCTTTATATGCTGATAACACATCTGTTGGAGATTCTTTATAGGTATTTTTAATCATTTGGAACAATGATAATGGCTGTTTTTCACCATCAATTGTCCATTCAGAACCAAAGATTTTATGACGACAGTGTTCAGAGTTTGCTTGAGCAAACATCATCAATTCGATGTCGTTTGGATTACGGCCGAGCTTGGTAAATGCTTCGGTTAAGTAATCAATTTCTTGCTCAGATAAAGCAAAACCAAACTCATTGTTGGCTTTCACTAAAGCTTCTTTTCCTTGACCTAAAATATCAATTGAATTGAGTGGCTTTGGTGCAGTTTCTGAGAACAATGCTTTTGCATCTTCGATTTGAGCAAAAACATTCTCTGTCATACGGTCATGTAATGCCAATTTCACTTCGTTCGAAATCTCTTTCACACCTTTCAGTGTAAATAGCAGACCACGTTCTAAACGGTGAATTGGCGTATTACAGTTTTGGAAAATATCCGTTGCTTTAGATGACCACGGCGAGATTGTGCCGACACGTGGTGTTACTAAAATTTGGATTTCATCACTTGCAGCTTGGCGAAGTTCGAAAGATTGACCATCGTTTAAAAGTTGTAATGCCGATTGATGTTGCTGCTCGTTGAGCGCTTGATCAAACAAATAAACCCACTGGCTGTCAAAAGATTGAACAGAACTCATTGACGCTAAACGGTTTAAGAGTTGAGCTTTCTTAAAAGAAGAATGTGCTGATGCACCGGCCACGATAAACATGTTGACTTTGGCTCCACGGGCGGGTCTAACGAACCTACCACAATGTGACTTATGAGAGAGCGCATATTCTACTGTTTATTCATCGAATCAGCTAGATGTGATACACGATTTATCTTGGCTTTATAGGAGCAAAAATGTTTGTAAATATTTTTAGTTGGGGAGAGTTTATGCCCCTCTCCTTTTACATGATTTATTATGTTGAAATTGTTGTAACACCACTGACCAAAGTATTACATGAGCTTTCTGCACAACGTGCCAATACTGCTGCCCGACTTTTGGTAAATGAAGGATTGATGCCAATCGTATTCAAATTCAAGCCAACAGCCAGACTGAAGCCTATCGACATTGTTCTACCAATAAAGAGAAAAATCAGCTTATTGGCTGTCTAGCACCCAATAGACGTGTCAATATTAGTTGGTAATTTCAAATCAAAAACCCTGAAAATTAAAACTTTTCAGGATTTGGTTGCTTTTTATGCCTCGTTCTACTGCACAGTGGTGTAACGAAAACCAAAGTCGAATATACGTATACAACAACGCTCTTTGCCAATGAAACCTTGCAATTCGGATGGAGACCATATATGGAACGAGGCAATGGTAAGTTTAAGTATTTACAGTCTCAAAACAAACTCTCCTTTGATCATCAATAGCTCTCGTGGTATCGCTTGAAATTGAATTGGAAAAACTTGGCAATTAATATCATTACTAAATTCTATATATTGCTTTAGCTCTTCTATGGAAATATCCAGTAAATTTCGATTTAAAGTGATTCGTGTATCCCCAAGAAATAATTCTATAGCAAACACTTCATCTAAATCTGGATCATAAACTACCACTCCTTCTAACTGTGCCCCATTTGCCATTTTAAATGCTGCATAAATCAGCAATGTTTCTGGATCTGCTAGACCTTCTGGTGTTATTGGCACAGCTACTAACAAATCTTCATTTTGATACAAATCTGAGCTCCATGTCCACACACCATGGTTCTGTAGATCTGTTAGGCTCAAATCTTTTGATTTAATCAAAATCATATTTTCCAAAATCTCTAAGAATTTTTACCTCGTTCCACCACTGTGCGATGGAATACCAAACCAGCTAACCTTTTAACAAAATTTACTATTTTCACTTCAAGACATATATTTGCAACACGGCAATCCTAACGCAGACGCAAAATATTTTAAACGCCAAACCATGTCGCCCGACTCTAGTGCTTTAATCTTTTTTTTGGCATGATGATCTTGAACTCATAGTGAATAATGATAAATGGAACAAATGCGTTGGTTGGAATTGCTTTCTGCAATTCGTTTAGGCAGTAAAAAAAGTAGTACTGAATTGGCTCGAAGCCCTTTCCATAAAGATTATGACAGAATTATATTTTCCCAAAGCTTTCGTCAATTAAATAGAAAAACTCAGGTTCATCCACTTACACAGCATGATGGCATTCACACTCGACTGACTCATTCGCTCGAAGTTTCTTGTATTGGTCGTTCGCTCGGCATGCTTGCTGCTGAAAAAATCAAAGATGAATTACCGATGTGGATTTCCCCAGCGGATGTCGGTGCAATCATTCAAGCTGCTTGTTTAGCGCATGATATTGGTAATCCACCTTTTGGACATGCAGGAGAATATGCGATTCGTGAATGGTTTGATGATGCATCACATCGTGACTTTCTCAGCCAATTAACGCCCGAAGAAGCCGCAGATGTACGCCAATTCGAAGGCAATGCACAAGGACTTCGCTTGCTTAGTCGGATTGACTATCATCCTGATGATGGTGGTATGCGTTTGACCTGTGCCACACTTGGTGCTTATTTAAAATACCCATGGTTGTCTAAAACCATTGAAGAACAAGGCGATACACCCTCACACCAAAGAGCAAAGTTTGGTTGCTATCAATCTGAAAAAGAAATCTTAAAACAATTAGCTGAACAGCTCGGCTTGATTCAACTCGGTGAATATCATTATTGCCGTCATCCGCTCACTTATTTATTAGAAGCTGCCGATGATATATGTTATGCCTTAATTGACTTAGAAGATGGCATCATCCTCAATATGCTGAACTACGATGAGGTTGAGCCTATTTTTCTGAATTTGATTGCCGACTTTGGTCGTCCTGAAGAGTTGCACTTACCCCATACCACATGGCAGCAAAAAATCGCAGCTTTGCGTGGGCGTGTGATGAAACGTCTAGTTGATGAAGTCACCACTGCTTTTGCCAAGCATCATTATGAAATTATCACAGGTCAACTCAAAGGCAGCCTTTTACAGTATTGCTCACCCGATATTGAAACAGGCATTCAAACGGCGAAGAATCTTGCCAGAGATCGAATTTTTGAACATCCTCAAAAATCAGGTTTAGAAATTATCGCACATCAGAGCTTACAAACGATTTTGGATGCTTTTATCCCATTAACCATGCCACATAAGACCTTGAGCTTTAAAGAACAACGTTTGATGTCTATTTTGCAACATTCAGGTGTGAACTTACAGAACAATCATTACAATAATATTATGCAAGTCCTAGATATTATTAGTAAATTCTCAGACCATCAAGCTTATAGCTTGGCACAAGAGTTACAAGGCAATAAAGTTGGTTTTTTTTAAATTAACAAACCACTATTCGTGTGCCATAATGGCACATAAAGTTAAATTTAGTAGGTGAATCATGTCAGCCTATCATCCCCGAATTACAGCTCGTGTTGATGAGCAAACACAAGCGTTATTGCTGCAAGCTGCCAATTTATTGGGTATGCCAAGTTTGAATGCGTTTGTGCTCAGTGCCGCAATTGAAAAGGCTAAACAAGTTCTGATTCAAGAGCAAAGCTTACAACTCAATGAAAAAGATGCATTGGCATTAATAACAGCATTGGATCAACCTGTTCAAGTTCATTCAAAACTCAAACAAGCGGCTCAACATTATCGTCAAACACAAGAATGAATATTATTTTACTGGATAAACAACAGCATGATCGGCAACGTTTTGACTGCAAAAATCAGATGTTGAATCAATATTTAAATCAAATCGCTAGCCAACAAGCACAAAAAGACAATGCCCGAACCTATGTCCTCATTGATCCCATCAACCCTGTATGGATTATGGGATTTTATACATTAACCATGACGTCATTAGATCTGTCATCGTTGCCACAAAACTTGCAAAAAAAACATGCTTCTGTGCATTCAGCAGGCTTAATTGCACGTTTGGCAGTGGATCATCGTTATCAGAAGCAAGGTCTAGGGGCAATTTTATTATTAGATGCCTTACACCGCCTATATCAAGCGAGTGCAATTGTGGCATTTCCACTGGTACTAGTTGATGCAAAAGATGGAATTGCTGAATTTTATCAACAATACGGATTTCAGGCATTGAGCCAGTATCCAAACAAACTGTTTATGACAATAAAAGACATTGCTCATAACATTTCAACCTAATTTTTTAAATCATTTTACTTTAGAAGATAATTTCATGATCGGATGTTTAATTGGCGAAGTGTTTGCACTAGAAGCCCCAACCGTATTGCTGACTGTAAATGGTGTCGGCTATGAAATAGATACGCCGCTTTCAACATTTTGCCAATTACAAAAAGGACAGAAAGTTACTTTATGGACACATTTGGTGGTTCGTGAAGATGCACAACAACTGTATGGTTTTATTGATGCGCAAGAGAAAATCATTTTCCGTACTTTACTCAAGGTCAATGGTGTCGGCCCTAAAATGGCGCTCGGTATTCTTTCGACGTTGAGCGTGGACATGCTCATCCATACAGTCGAACATGGTGATGTAAAAACACTAGTTAAAGTACCTGGTGTTGGTGCGAAAACAGCTGAACGTTTAATGATAGAACTGCGTGATCGTTTTAAAGCATTTTCAAGCACTGTCGTTTCAAATAATTCAACATCACCCCAAATACAGTTCACTGGAAACTCTGCTGTTGCAGAAGCGGAAGCCGCTTTACAATCGCTTGGCTATAAACCACTTGAAGCACAAAAACTGATTCAAGCTGTTAAAGCTGACTTTACTGAAGCAAGCGATATTATCCGAGCTGCGCTTAAATCATTGAATAAATAAAGATAGACTGAATTCATTATGCAAGACCGTTTAATCAGTGGTTCTGAAAAACCAGAAGATCATTTTGATCGTGCGATTCGACCAACCTCACTCGCAGACTATATTGGTCAGCCTGTCGTACGTGAGCAAATGGAAATCTTTATTGGTGCTGCACGAGGTCGTGGTGAAGCACTCGACCATACCTTGATTTTTGGCCCACCAGGTTTAGGTAAAACTACTTTAGCCAACATTATCGCACGAGAAATGGGCGGCAATTTAAAATCAACCTCTGGTCCAGTTTTGGAACGTGCAGGTGATTTAGCGGCAATGTTGACCAATCTAGAAGAAGGCGACGTTCTGTTTATTGATGAAATTCATCGTCTATCACCCGTTATTGAAGAAATACTCTATCCTGCAATGGAAGATTATCAACTCGATATTATGATTGGCGAGGGTCCAGCTGCTCGTTCAATTAAACTTGATTTACCTGCATTTACCTTAGTTGCTGCAACAACTCGTGCAGGGCTACTCACCTCGCCTTTACGTGACCGCTTTGGAATCGTGCAACGTTTAGAATTCTATTCTGTTGAAGATTTAACCCATATTGTCACTCGTTCGGCAAATCTCATGGATGTTCCGATTACTAAGGAAGGCTCAACAGAAATTGCGCGACGTGCGCGTGGTACGCCACGTATTGCCAATCGTTTATTACGCAGAGTTCGTGACTATGCTCAAGTTAAAGGCACAGGTGAAATCACCCAAGATATGGCGCAACGTGCATTGGACATGCTCAATGTGGACAAAGATGGTTTAGATACTTTAGACCGCCGTTATCTCAGTATGTTACTTGAGCGTTTTGAGGGGCGACCGACTGGTGTTGAAGCATTAGCCGCCGCGATGGCTGAAGACAGTGGAACGCTTGAAGATGTGATCGAACCTTATTTAATCCAACAAGGTTATGTCATGCGCACGGCACGCGGTCGTATTGCAACCAATATGGCGTATTTACAATTTGGTATGACGCCACCTGAATAAAGACATTATAAAATGCGATTTTATGGAAAAGTAACATAATATAAAATTTCGCATCTTAATATAAAATACATGTTTTCTTGCTATAATTATGTAGTTAAAAGAAATAAACTTTCATTTTAACTACATAAAATCTAATACATTAAGGTAAGAAAATGACGAATAAGATATTGGCTTCTGTTTTATGCTCTGGGGCATTATTATTAACAGCATGCGGTGGTGGAAGCAGCGATAGTACAAATAACCAAACAAAAAATGATAGTAAAGAAAAACTAGATTATAATAAATCAGAAACTATCGACATCATAAATGACTCTGTAGTAAACCTGTCCAATCAATCTGAAAATTTACTACTTAATATTGCAATACTTGCTGATGGAACTTACGAGCAAGCCACTGCGATTAACTCTAAGTTACCCTGTATCTCTGGTACTGCAACAGTGAATACAGACAATAGCGTAACGCTTAACCACTGTAAGCTCATGCTTAATGACACAGGAACAACAATCTCAGTTTCAGGTAATATTCAGTCTAGCACTACAGTATCAGGTGCCTCAGCCAAAAGTGAACTTACTCTGACAAATATGAATATTGACTTAACAGATGAATCCATTTCTTTTAATGGTAAACTAAACCATACATATACAATCATTAGTAATAACTTAACTCAAAACCTATTTGAAACCAATCAAGCCACATATAAGTTTATAGATAAAACAAATAACAACAATATTCATCAATACACTCTAAACAATTATGCACTCACTTCAAATTTCAATGCATCTACTGGTAACACAGAAAATATAGCGAAAGGACAGTTAAACGGCGAAATTGGAGGTAAGGTTTTCTCTGTAAACTTTAACTCTAATTTTAAATTTTTAACAGAAAGTGATTTTTATGCTTTAAAGCCAAGCACTGCAAAAGTTGAAATCGTTGATCTCTATAATCAACAAAATACGATATCAATTACTCAAACAATTAATGGTCAAGCATTGGTGAGTGCTTATGCCAATGCAAAACTTGTACAAGGTTATCCAAAAACAGTTGATTGGAACGAGTTGTAATAATTTTTGTTCATCTTTTACTTTAAGCCCTAATCCTTAGGGCTTAATTTTTCAAGGTTCTAGCAATATGTTATTTATTACTATTCCCATCCTAAGATTGACGCAATATCATTCCCTCAATTGCTCGCAGTATGCAGAAATAGGTTAAAGATATGGCTAATCATTTTGAATTTAATATTCGTGTATATATCGAAGATACAGATGCAGGCGGTATCGTTTACCATGCCAATCACATTCGTTTTATGGAACGTACTCGCACTGAATGGTTACGTGCAGCGGGTGTCGATCACTACTGGCATCAACAAGACTACAACTTTGTTGTACATCAAATTCAAGTCAAATATGTACGCCCAATATTAATGGATGACTTAATTACCGTTACAGCACGTGTTATTTCGTGTAAAGCCGCATCTTTTGTGTTGCAACAAAATATTTATCGTGGTGAAATCTTGCTGGCTTCAGGTGAGGTTACGTTGGCGTGTTTAAACAAAGAACTTATGCCGCGTAGACTTCCTGAGGAAATACGTGATCTGATTCAAAAAGAATTGGCACAGGACTAAAAATAAACTTTCGGCACAGTGACTTATGGCAACAAATTTAGAATCTTCTCTACATATTTCTGACCTGATTTTACAAGCAAGCCCTGTCGTGCAATTGGTCATGCTAATCCTATTACTGGCATCAATTTTTAGCTGGTATTTGATTGCCAAATTACAGATGGGCTTTAAAAAAGCAAGTCAAAATGATGAGCATTTTCAAAAGATGTTCTGGTCAGGTGCCGAATTAAATACGCTTTATAACAATGCTCAGTTAAATTCTAAACGTAACGGCTTAGAAGACATCTTCTATCAGGGTTTGGGTGAATTTTTTAAACTACAGAAACGCAAAGCAGATACCAATCAAACCATCGAAGGTACTGAACGTATTCTTCGTGTCGGTCTAAGTCGTGATCAAGGCGGTTTAGAACAAGGTTTGGGAGCACTTGCAAGTATCGGCTCTGTTGCGCCTTATATCGGCTTATTCGGTACAGTTTGGGGCATTATGAATGCCTTTATCGGTCTTGCTGCCGTTGACCAAGTTACCTTAGCAACCGTAGCTCCGGGTATTGCAGAAGCACTCATTGCAACAGCAATCGGTTTATTTGCAGCAATTCCTGCTGTGCTGGCTTTTAACCACTTCACAGCGAAAGGCGAATCAATTTATTCAGATCGTGCATTATTTGCCGAAGAAATGGTCGCTCTTTTGCAGCGTCAAGCCATTGGATCGACACAGGAAGATGCATAATGGCGATTCAACGATCTGGACGTTTTGAACGCATCAAGAAACCACTGAAAAGTGATATGAACGTTGTACCTTATATCGATGTGATGTTGGTACTTTTGGTTATTTTCATGGTCACTGCACCCATGATTACCAGTGGCATCAAAGTAGATCTTCCCCAAGCCAACAATAATCCTATCGAATCGAAAGATATGCCTGCAATGGTGACGATTGGTCAAAATGGCAATATTTATTTGCAATACCAAAATCACAAAGATAGTGAACCTCTTTCACTTGAGCAGCTTGAAACTATTTTGAGTGATGCTCAAAAGCAAGCGGAACAAGAAAATAAACAACTCACTGTATTAGTCAATGGTGATAAATCTCGTCCTTATGGTGAAGTTGTATCACTTATGGCAAGTTTACAAGAAGCAGGTTTAACTCAAGTTGGTTTACTGACAGAGCCATTAAAATAAGTTATGAAAAAATTTCAAGAGCCACCTTTTAAACAAAATGCAATTGCGCTAGGTTTTACCCTTGGGGTACATGCAATTGCGATTGTTGGCTTGCTTTTCTTAGGTCTGAGTAAACCACCAAAGCAACCCAAAAAACTTACGACTGTTCTCATCAAGCCAGAAGACTTACCACCACCAATGGCAAAACCTGTTGAACAGGAAACAACAGTCGAGAATCAGGATGAAGAAATATTAAACCCTGTTGTAGATAATACTCAACCTGAAAATCTTTCGATCACCCCTCCAACGCCTACTGCACAACAACTCGCTGATGCAAAACAAAAAACCGAACAACAAGCAAAGTTAGCAGAACAAAAAAAGAAAGCTGAAGAAGAAGCGGCTCAAGCAAAACAAGCTGAAGAACGTCAAAAACAGGCAGAAGCTCAAGCCCAGAAACAACGTGCCGATGAGGACGTAAAACGCAAAACAGAGCAAGCTGCAAAAGACAAAGCCGCTGCTGATAAAGCTGCAAAAGACAAAGCCGCTGCTGATAAAGCTGCAAAAGACAAAGCCGTTGCTGATAAAGCTGCAAAAGACAAAGCCGTTGCTGATAAAGCTGCAAAAGACAAAGCCGCTGCTGATAAAGCTGCAAAAGACAAAGCCGCTACTGATAAAGCTGCAAAAGACAAAGCCGCTGCTGATAAAGCTTCTAAAGACAAAGCTGCTACTGATAAAGCTGCAAAAGACAAAGCCGCTGCTGATAAAGCTGCAAAAGACAAAGCTGCTACTGATAAAGCTGCAAAAGACAAAGCCGTTGCTGATAAAGCTGCAAAAGACAAAGCGGATGCCGAAAGAGCCGAAGCAGATGCAAAAGCGGCTGCTGCAAAAAAGGCAGAGCAAGAAGCTGCTCAGAAAAAGGCAAATTCGAAGAAAATTGCTTCGACTGCTAAGCGCGATTTCACAAATAAAATTGAACGAGTTTGGAATGTCCCTTCAGGTTCAACAGGACAAAAAGCAACTGCCCGTGTAACACTTAGTGATAGCGGTGCTGTTTTATCTGTGATTGTGAATTCTAGTGATCCTGATGTAAAGGCAAGTGTAGAAGCCGCTGTTCGAGCTGCTGCCCCTTACCCTATGCCAGATGATCCTGATGCACGTCGTGAAGCAAGAAGCTTTACTTCAAGTTTTACTGCAAAATAGTAATAAATAGTTAACGTTACATGCTTTTAATAGAACAAAGCATGTAACTATGTTAAATAATCAACAGCCACAAAAATACGAACACAAGTAATTGTAACTATGGACAAGACCCGTAAACATCTCATCTCCTTAGCAGTTTTTACTGCAATCAGCGCAATTGTTCCGACAGCAGCTTTTGCACAATTACACCTTGAAATTGCAAAAGCGCCTGAACAAGCACCTAAAATTGCAATTATCCCTTTTACAAATGACAACTCGCTTTACCCAATTATTGAGAATGACTTAAATCGTTCAGGTCGATTCACAAGCGCATCTCAAAACTTACCTGCAACTGCAAGCATCAACCAAATCCAAGCTGGTGATTGGCAAAATGCAGGTGTGCCATATGTGGTGGTTGGTCAAATTAAAACGATTGATGCGAATACATTTGAAATCCATTACCAACTCTATGATGTACAAAAACAACAATATTTATTAAATGAAGTGCTGACTGTACCAAGCTCTCGTGTTCGCCAAGCTGGGCATATGATCAGTGATGCGATTTACCAAGCTTTAACAGGTATTGCGGGTGATTTCAGCGGGCGTATCGCTTATGTATTACGTAATCCAGAAACTCCTGCTCAACGTTATACATTACAAATTGCCGATACTGATGGCGAACAACCTAAAACTGTACTGTCATCACGAGATCCGATCCTCTCCCCAACATGGACACCTGACGCTAAAAAAATTGCTTACGTCTCTTTCGAAACTAAACGTCCTGCAATTTATATTCAAGATTTAGCAACAGGTCAACGTGAGGTTTTAGCGAGTTTCAAAGGGTTAAATGGTGCACCAAGCTTCTCGCCTGATGGACAATCCATGCTTTTCACGGCCTCTATGCATGGTAATCCTGAAATTTATCAAATGAATTTAAATACGCGCCAACTACAACGCATGACCAATGACTCAGCGATTGATACTGAAGCACGTTATTCACCTGATGGAAAATCATTTATTTTCACTTCAGATCGTGGCGGTTCTCCACAAATTTATCGCTATAGTTTTGATGATAGTTCAGTCAAGCGTCTAACCTTCAAAGGTGCATTTAATGCACGGGGTACTTTAAGCGCTGACGGTAAAAAGATTGCTTTAGTTCATCGACCAAGTGGTAGTAACTACAAAGTCGCACTGCAAGATATTAGTACAGGGATTACTAATATTTTGACACCAACCAGTTTAGATGAATCACCAAGCTTCTCACCAAACGGACAAATGGTCGTTTATGCAACACGTGAAGGCAGCCGAGGCTTACTCTCTATTATGTCTACAGATGGTCGTTTCCGTATGAATTTACCAAGTGAACAAGGTGAAGTCCGTGAACCCGCTTGGGCACCAAAATAAATTTGATCAATTGGAGAATCACATGAATATTAAATACCTGACACTTCTATTGTTGGCGGCGACAATTGCATTCACAGGTTGTGCAAGCCGTAAACCTGCTGCTGAAATCACAGCGGGCAATACAGCACCAAACACTTCAACCACGGTAAGCACTGAAGGACTAAGTGAAGATGCTGCATTGAATGCACAAAACTTGGCTGGTGCGTCATCAAAAGGGGTAACTGCCGCGAACAAAGCATTTTTAGCGAAACGTGTCGTTCACTTTGATTACGATAGCAGCGATCTATCAAATGATGACTATCAAACACTTCAAGCACATGCTCAATTTCTTATTGCAAATGCCAATTCTCGTGTCGCATTGACAGGTCATACTGATGAACGTGGTACGCGTGAATACAATATGGCTTTGGGCGAGCGTCGTGCGAAGGCTGTTGAAAGTTATTTAATTACCAATGGTGTAAGCCCTCAGCAACTCGAAGCTGTGAGCTATGGTAAAGAAGCGCCCGTAAATACAGGACATGATGAAGCAGCTTGGAAAGAAAATCGTCGTGTAGAAATTAACTACGAAGCCGTACCTCCATTATTAAAATAATCATTTAGTATCTCTGTTTCCAATAAAAATGCTCACATGATGTGAGCATTTTTATTATCACTGTAGTTATGATGAAGACTCTGGCTTCGGCTGAGGTTGCATCGACTCAATCATATCGTGTTTATTAAACTCTTTATATTCAGGCTTTGCTTCATACTCTTTCCAAGCATCTTGGACATTTTCTTTCGAAATTGTATCTAAGCTAATTGATTCGCTTGGCGTGGGGGTAGCTTCAAATTTTTTGGTTGACATCGTTCCTCTCCAAACTTCCTGTTTAGTATCCGACCAACATAGCATGTAATAGAATACTTGTAATCATAAAAGCAACATAAATAAAGTAAGATAATTTCTATTTTTAAGCGATCTCATCTAGAATAGCCACATTCTTTTTCTCAATTCTTTGACGCGGCTAAATCGGAGCGATTCAATATGTCAAACCTTACATTGTCCCAATATTTAGAACAACAAAATGGGAATTTGACACCAGAGTTGGCACAAGTCATCGAAACAATTGCTGCAACATGCCAAACGATTGACCAAGCACTACAAAAAGGTGCTTTGGCTGGTATCTTAGGTAGTGCTGGTAATGAAAATGTTCAGGGTGAAACGCAAAAGAAATTAGATGTCATTTCTAATGACTATTTAATTGATGCTTTAAAAGTTCATCCACAAGTTGGTGGCTTGGCTTCCGAAGAGTTGGATGATTTCACCCCTGCTCAAGAAAACGGAAAATATTTAGTTTTGTTCGATCCACTAGATGGTTCAAGCAATATCGACATTAATATGTGTGTGGGTACAATTTTCTCAATCCTCCCTGCTCAAAATTCAGTGACCCAATCGGCTGACTTTATGCAGGCAGGTACAGAACAAGTCGCTGCTGGGTATGTGCTTTATGGCCCATCGACAATGCTCGCACTTACTGTTGGTGCTGGTGTTGCATTCTTTACATTTGATCCAACCTCTCAAGCATTTCTACTTACAACTGAACAAGTACAAGTTTCAGCAGATACACAAGAATTTGCGATCAATTCATCAAATCAACGTCATTGGGAAAATCCTGTAAAACGCTATATTGATGAACTTTTGGCTGGAAAAACTTCTGTCCGTGAAAAAGACTTTAACATGCGTTGGGTCGCATGTATGGTTGGTGATATCCACCGTATCTTATGTCGTGGTGGTATCTTCCTTTACCCTTATGACTTAAAAGATCCTAAAAAAGCAGGTCGTTTACGCTTAATGTATGAAGCAAATCCAATGAGCATGTTAATTGAACAAGCTGGCGGTGCTTCTACGACAGGTCGTGTTCGTATTATGGAAATCCAACCAACAGAATTACACCAACGCGTTCCTGTTATTATTGGTTCTAAAAATGAAGTTGAACGTGTAACAAGCTATCATTAATCGGCTAAAATTTATTTTGAAGTTTTAATCGTTAGAAACATCATTACTCACAACTTGAGTAAACCAAAGCAACTCAGGCTTTGGTAAAAATAAAGATGATTTAGGTTTTACTGATCTTGCGCTACGTTATTCATAGCGCAAGTTTTGCTTAATTTCTCTAACAGAAAAATAGGCAAAACCCGTATCAAGTTGAAATATATCAACTGAAATATCAGACACAGTACCCCATCAAACAAGATGAGAACTCGGCATAACACCTCATCGTCATCACATTAGTTAAAGTCTTATTTTATTGAGTATATTTTCATGGCAGTCATTTTTTTAGAATCAAAAGACAATGCGAAAATTAAACATTTGCGTGGATTAATTGAACTCAACAGCGCTCGAAAAAAACATCAACAAACCGTTCTAGAAGGCACACATCTCTGTTTAGCATGGCTACAACAACAGAAAAAACTTTTTTCTTTATTTACAACAGAACAAGCACTAGAACATGCTGATCTACAAAAAGTAATCGAATTGCACCAAGGTCATGTATTTGTGATTAGTGAAGTGCTCTATAAAGATTTGAGTACTTTAGGCACAACACTACCTTGTTTAGCGATTGTTGATCTCCCTAAAACATCATTAACAATTGATTTTAAGGCTGATACTTTAATCTTAGAAAATGTTCAAGACCCTGGAAATGTTGGTACGCTATTGCGTTCGGCTGCCGCAGCCAATATTAAACAGGTAATCTGTACACAAGGCTCTGCTTCACTTTGGTCACCACGAGTTCTCAGAGCAGGTATGGGCGCTCACTTTAGCCTACATTGTTTTGAAAACTTTCAATTAACAGATATTCTTCCTAAATTTCAAATCCCTGTGTTTGTTACAAGCTCACATCAGTCTACAAATTTATACACAAAAGATTTAACACAAACATGTGTCTGGATTTTAGGCAATGAAGGACAAGGTGCGAGCGATTATGCTTTAGAACATGCCCAAGCTGTTGCTATCCCCCAACCTGGTGGACAAGAGTCTCTCAATGTTGCGATTGCAGGTTCAATTTGCTTTTTTGAAATGGTTCGCCAACGTCAATAAAAACGTTAAATTATTTTAAATACGATTTTTTTAATGAAAAAATCCATTACACTCATAAAATAATTGCTTAAGTTGTCAACGCATCCACCATTTTCAACGTTATATAATTAATGAATTGAAATAATGGTGGGTATCCATGACAGGATTTTCCATCTCTATGGATTTAGCACCGAAACAGGCTCGAACTGGAAACGGTACTGATTGTAGTACGGTTGAACAACGTCTGCGTTTTTTTATGCAGGACGTGACAGGTCGTGCGCTTGTGATGATGGAAAGTGCAACACAGGGACAGCAAGGCATTGCAATGGATTTGGTACAAGAAGCCTTTATCTCATTGCATAAATCATATTCAGATAAAAGTATTGAAGAATGGTATCCATTATTTTATACGATTTTAAATAACAAATTACAGGACTGGAGACGTAAAGAAGCACGTCGAGCGACCCCTTTTTCATTATTCAAAAAAATTAGCTTAGACGATGATGAGGAAATTATTGATGTCGTAGATGAATCTACGCCAAATCCATTCGAATTTCTAAACCAAGAAGTCACAATGGATGAAATTCAGGCTGCCATCAACCAATTACCAGTACGTCAACAACAAGCATTTATGTTAAGAGCTTGGGAAGGTTTTGATACCATGACCACTGCTCAAGTTATGAGTTGCAGTGAAGGTAGTGTAAAAACCCATTATCATCGTGCAATCCAAGGGCTTAGAATTGCTTTAGAGCATTTAAATCCACATACGGGAGGGTCATCAAATGAATAAAGATGAGTTCACTAAATCAGTGACTTCCAAGCTCGATCAACTTGCAAAAGAACAACATCACAATAAGATGTTAGTGATGAATCATGTTCTAGATACTGTACAAAACAAACAAACATCGTATTACAGTCTCTGGAAAATGGGAGGTTTTGCCTTAGCAGCAGCCCTTATGGGGATTGTTGTATTACCAAGTTCTTTACAATTGACTGATAAACAACAAAATCAAGTTATTGTGAATCCAAAACTCTCACCACAAATGGTTGAAGATATGGAAATGTTAATGGTACTCGGTGAGGATAAAGTGCAACATGGCAGCTAAAAGATTAGCCCTTGTCGTGTGTACATTAGGCTTATTGCAAACAAGTTTTGCTGGTTCAGAACGTTTTTGGGTATTCTCAAAACCGAATAAACCGACAACACAAGAAGCATGGGATAACTTATCTCCAGAAGAGCAACGTGTTCTCATTAAACGTTATCAAAGCCTAAAAGAAATTCCAACAGACCAAAGTTCTCAGCTACAACAACGAATGGAATGGTTTACTCAGCTTCCTGAAGATGAAAAACAAAAAATGCGTGATGTTTGGCAAAAAATGAGCACTCAAGAGCGTAATAGCTTACGTAAACGGATGCTAAATGCCAGTACAGAAGAGAAAGTCAACATTCGAGAAGAATATTTAAGCAAATACTTGGAACATTAAAAGCTCGATTGCTTAAATTTATCTTTATAAATTCTTAGATTCTAAAATAAAAATAGCGCCATAAGGCGCTATTTTTATTTTAATCGTTATTTTCTAAAACGACGATATGCTAACAAGCCAATTAAACCCAATATAGAGAAAACGCCAGTACTACCACCGCCACTCGTCGCAGGTCGAGTATCATCAACTGTCGTCGCAGTGCTAATCACATTCACTGTTGCTGAGTTGGAAATTTTAGGTGTCGAGTCATTATCATAAACTTGATAATTAAAAGAAAAGTTAAACGGGTTGAAGCTATTCGCTTCTTGAATATAAATATTCCCACCGTAACACGTTTCTTTCTGATCTGGTGCAGGACACTTACCTTGACGATCTGCTGTAATAACTAGATTCTTGGTCGGAACATTTGACAAACGAATTGGTAATTCAACACCATCCTCATTTATCCAAAAGTCAGATTTATTTGGTTTAGTTTCTGGTCCCTTCCCACCCGGCCCCGTATCTCCAGCATCACTCGCCAACGCTAGTAAATTTAACGTCACCTTCTCTTTCTGTTGGTACTTCAATGTCACTGAAGTACCTTTAGCCTCAGGTGCTTGATTTAGAAATGAAGCTTTAATTAACCCAACAGTTTTAACCGTAGAGTTAGCATTATAAGTAATCGTATATTTACATAAAGCTTGCTCACCATCCTGTGTAACAGCATCATCTTTTCGATAAACAACAATTTGCTGTATTTCAGGTGCCCAACTACAGACTAAATTTTCATCATCTCTAACCTGATTAACAGCTTCATTTAATATACCAACACCTATGGTATCCACTTTAATCGTGTATAGATCTGAATTGAAAAAGTCTAAACGGTGATTTCCATCAGGTAATTCAACTTCATGAGGCAATGGCAATTTAAGTGATTTTAAATCAACATAAATGGCACGATACTTTAGATTTTCTTTCTTATTGAAATAATCAACTAGTGTTTTATATTGCCCTAAACGATATTTATAATACGTAAGATATTTCTGATCATTTGGATTTTTCACCAAATTATCAAAATAATCATATTGGCCTTTATACTCATTAATTAAAGTACTTAGAGATGCATTAGAAATACTATTGATATCCCCCGCAGTTAAATGCATGAGTTCAACAGAGCCTATGTCACACGTATTTTTTGCATCTGGTTGATAAAATAAAGCTCTATCTGCAAGACGAGCTAGCCCTCTTTGATCATAATCACTACAACCTGTTACATTAGCAACGCTTACATTGACTAAATCAGTAGAGCCTGTACCACTAACAACCTTAGGATAATACAAAGGTAGAAATGCAGTATATTGAGAAGGTTCTATCATCCCACTCAATACTGCACTCATAGGAATATTTGTTAGATCAACATTAGTCGTATTGTCTTTAAATGATTCATCAGGTAAATCACACTTAGCATTACTTGTTCGTGAAAATGCATTATAAAAAACACTTATTCCAGTTTTTTCTTGCTTTGAAACATCACCTAGTAAATAACGACAAGAATAACCCCCTTGATTATAAGCAAGTACATTAAAATCGAGATATTTTGCCCCGAGCTTATCATATAAAAAAGTTGTATATGCCTTATTTTCAACAATCGTATTGCTTTTTAAGGATAAGATACTACTATCACTTAGAATACTGGACTTATTCTGATTCTCTGTACCTGCTTTCGTATCCCCTGAAAATTTTATTAAATTACCTTTAGTAGAATTAGCGATATTTTTGGCAATTGTATTCGCTTCTAATGTAGCTGTAGGTAAGCCACAAAACTCCAACATACTTAATGAATTTTCAGATCCATTTTTGACCAAACTACTTGATGTAAAACTAATATTCCGCTTTGAATATTCCGCATCATTAAAGCAGCCCATTGCAACAATACTTCCAGTTAAAGCATCATTACCTTGAAATATACTTTTAGAGACCGTAACTGAGGCAGAAAGTCCAGCTAAATAAATTGCGCCTCCTGCACCAGTACTTGCCTTAGAATTTAAAACTTGTGTACTTTGCAAGGTTACATTGGCACCAGCATAAATTGCCCCACCATTCTCTTGGTTAGGCGCAACACCATCGGTAAGGATTATATTACTTAGTGTTAGAGGGTTGTTACCTGAAATCGTATTAAAAATACGTGAGTTTCCAGCTTTAATTATACTCTTTAACTCAACTTGTGCAGGATATTGATTAGCAACATCATTTACTAAAACATTTTCTTTGTCCCAATCTGCTGGTGCAGCCCCCCAAATACTCACTTCAGATTCTGGAACAAGCTCGTTCTTTAAAGTATACGTTCCTGCTTCAAGCTGGATATTCTGAACATTAGAATAAATATCCGCAACCACACAGCCATGAGCAGATACACGAGTTTTTGCAACAGCTAGTGCTTCTCTTAAGGAACAAAGCGAATCATCTTTATTCTCATCAGCAAAAGTTGTGACTTTAATGGGTGCCGAACTACTCGTTGCTGCCAATAAAGGCATAGCAGAAACAATCATCACCGCCAACAGCGTTTTTTTATAATTTTTCATCTCATTCATCATCCTTGATTATGATTTAAAACGTCTGAATCCAATCAAACCGAATATTATTAGAATCCATCCAAAATCCATACTACCAACGTTCACTGTTCTGCTTTGAAAATTATTAGGTGGGTCTTGCACGATTGTCGTAGGAATATCAATATAATAATTCGAAGGGTCATTCAATCGAGTAATTGAAGTCATAACACGTATGTTAAATTTATCTGCACCATGCCAATTACCATTTGGAACGTAAACAACATTACCTTTTGAATCGAGCGTCAATTTACCCTTGGACTTTGTTTCAGTTTGTTCAACCTCAAGACAACCTGGTTGCCAAGGAAGCCCATTCGCATCAGTATCTCGTTTAAATATTGCTTTACATGCTTCTGGAGCAACTAATTCACCATCTAACAAACTGTCTGCAATACTAAATTTTGCAGTCTGCCCATATAAAATATCTTGACCTGCAATTTGAACATCATTACGGTTGACAACGAGTTCAATCGCTCCTAAATCACATAACTCACCATAAATACTTCGACTCTTACCTCTTTGATCTGAGCTTTCACAACTGATCAACCCTGTCGTCGTACCATCACTAAAAATGCGTCCTTTATTAATAATTAAGGACTCAGACAATGAATTATAAGTAGTTAATAATCTTGGTTGGAAGAAACCCAACATTTGATCTTTTGGGGTCGCATAAGGACACAATAAGCCTTTATCTTGTGGTAAATCACAATCCCCTTCAAGTTGGCCACCTGCAAGTAAATCGGTATTCAATAGAAAATTAGGGCGACCAACTGGAGCATTACGATCACACTCCAACTCAGTTAGATTACTTTGAATAACAGTCGAATCACTACTGTCAGCGACACAATTTTTATTATTTTTAGCAATAATACTATTAGAAATATATGCACTATCGTCTAATTTAGCGACTGTTGTATCCGTTGCAGCTGTTACAATCCACTTTGGAGCTTGCAAATACAATCCAGCATCATTGTAAATCATGGTGATATTATTAAGAACCATTCCACCACGAATATTTGCGACATAACCACCTTTATTATTAAAAACAGTTACATTTCGCATCCCAAAAAGCCCTGTGGTTAATGCATTAGAAATTGCATTATCACTATAAGCAGTTTGAACATATAAGATTGAACCATTTGTTTTTACTTCATTATTACGTATCACTGACTGAGTAATAGAATAACGAGGAATTTCACTATAAATGACAGCCCCCTGATCTGCTTTATTTCCCTCAAAGATGGTATTATTTATACTAACCACGCCTGCAGTTTTTTTATCCGACAACAAACCTTTATTATAAATCGCCCCACCTAAAGTCGCATTACCATTGGTTAAACGTGAATATTTAATTGTTAATATCTCACGATTGAGAATTAATCCACCTTCCACCACTTTTTGGGATGAACCTTTTAAATTCAGTTCATTAAAATTCACCAATAATGGATCTTTTTCTACATTATTATCATCTACAATAAACAAGCTTTCTGAACCCAACATTTTTATCGTTGCGTTATTTAAACCTTTTTTACTATCATTGAAATCTGTACTAACAGCAGTATTAAGTGTAATTGCTGCTTTAATTTGGATTGCACTATTGAGCGTATATTCTTTATCACGCTGTAAAATAATAATGGGTGAGGCGTCTTTATCACCACAACCATGATAACCATTCTCATATTCTTTCTGAGTACGATTATTTAAGAATGTTACGGCTTCACGTAATGAACAAACGGTATCATCTTTGTCTTCATCAACTAATGTTGTAACTTGAATATCCGCGGAATATACATGTCCAGTAATCGCAAATAAAGTGCAGGCAAGCGTCCGTTTGAGCATACCATTCTCCTTCTATTTTTCATTTTTCTTAGTATTGCAAACCTTAAATTTGCAACCACATTCCTTTGTGCGTACTTTGTCATAGCTGTCAAAATTACTCAAGAAATTTTATGCGATTAGCGATATTCATCAATCAATGCATAAATTTGCTTCAATGTTGTATTTGAGAGCTTGGTTTTCTCACCTTTTAACATTTTTTCAAGCTGAGCAAGTGTTTGTAATAAAACAGAAGCCTGATGTGGCCCATTGTTTAATAAGTAATCAACAATTTGTTGATCAAAGTGAATTCCCCGTCGAGTCATAACAGATTGAAGCAACGCTTGTCGATCTGTATATGAACTACCATTTGGAACTTTCACACTCACTGCTTGCGTCAATCTAGACTGTAAATCTGGTAATTCTAATTTTAATTCTATGGGTGCTACACGAGAAGAGAATACCAACTGCCCCTCATGATTATTCATCAAATGAAAAACAGCTTTTTGCCAATGAGGTACACCACTAATCGCATCTATATCATCTAAAGCGACCAAATCATAAAATTCGAGTGAAGTAATTGCCTCAATAGGCGCATCCAATAATTCTAATAATGAAACTTTAATTGCGGGGCGACCTAATTCCAGATATGAATCGCAAATTGCAGTGAGTAAATGGCTTTTACCAGTTCCAGCACCACCATACACATAAAACCGATTCACTAAGCCAGTATGTAGTTGTCGAATTGCATCAACGACAGGTCCCCAACCTGGTCCCGAAAAATCACTAATTCGAGCATCCAATTGAGGTTCAATGTCTAATTGTAGTTGACGCATATAGGTAATGTTTTCCTCAATTACTTTAAGTCATTCGAATTTGAAGTCTCTGTATCTTGCGAGTTTTTGATTTCAATATCAAGTTCAGCCCGCTCTGCTCTGCTCTGCATATGCTGTGTCTCACCTTGTACAACAACGACTTCGATTGGTAATCCATACAATCTACTCTTTTCATAATGGTCTCGTGCATGTTTGAGCAACACCACAATCACAGCCGCTACAGGTAAGGCAATCAACATTCCCAGAAAACCACCGAGTTGCGCACCTGCCAACACAGCAAATACCACAGCAACAGGAGATAAACCAATTTTGTCGCCAAGTAAGAACGGCTGTAAGATATATCCTTCTATCATTTGCCCGATCATAAACACAATACCAACGAGTAGTAATTGCATCCAATCAAGTCCAAACTGAAATAATGAAGCGATAACTGCGGCGATAATACCAACACCAAATCCTAGATATGGGATGATACTTGCCAAACCTGCAATCATTCCAATAATTAAACCAACTTCCAAGCCAATCAGTTGCAAACCAACCGCATAAACAATGCCTAATAATAACATCACAAGGAATTGCCCTTTGACAAAAGCACCTAATACACTGTGACATTCGCGGACAATGACTAAGGTTGATGCTTCATGCGGACGAGGGATCAAACGGCGAAAACTTTGGAGCATTCGCTCCCAATCAAGTAAGAAATAGAATGAAATGATAGGGATTAGGATAAAAACACCACCCAACTGGATAAAATTCAAACCTGATTGTGCTAAGCGTAAAGCCATGACTTGAATGCTATCCGCACTGTAATTCGTTTGGATATACTCCATGATCGCTTTGGAAATCTGCTCGGTATCCAGTTCCATTGGGACAACATTAAAAGTATGGGAGACCCAAGGCAAAAATGTTCCATTTACCCAATGGATACCCGCAGGAATGCTATCTCGTGCATAAATTAACTGCTTCCAGACCAATGGAACAAGAAACCATAAAACAACAGTTAACGTGACGCCAATCCCAACAAATACTAGACTGATCGCCAACCAACGAGGTAGTTTAATTTTTACAAGGACATCTACGAGTGGGCTAAAGAGATAAGCAATAAAAAATGCACCGACAAATGGTAATACAACTGGTTTTAATAGATATAACACCCAGAGTAATAATGCGAGTCCAGCGAGGATAAAGATACGACGTAGTACCTGATCTTGCATAAAATCTAGCCTTTTTTCGTGTAATCGTTATAAATGGGAAAAAAATTTAATTAAAGATAGCATTTTCGAGCATAAATAACATAAGAGTTTCGTATATTCAGGTTATAATCTGCCGCCAATGCGGAGACTTCACTATGAGCAACTCAACTTCTACCCCAAATACTGGTTTAAGCTATAAAGATGCGGGCGTCGACATTGAAGCGGGCGACGCACTGGTCGATCGTATCAAATCTGTCGCTAAGCGTACCACTCGTCCTGAAGTAATGGGCGGTCTTGGTGGTTTTGGCGCACTATGCAAAATTCCAAAAGGCTATGAAGAACCTGTATTGGTTTCTGGCACAGACGGCGTAGGTACAAAATTACGTTTAGCGTTAAACCTAAATCGTCATGACACAATTGGTCAAGATCTTGTTGCAATGTGTGTAAACGATTTACTCGTTTGTGGCGCTGAACCATTATTTTTCCTAGATTACTATGCAACAGGTCATTTGAATGTTGATGTTGCAGCAAATGTCGTCACGGGTATTGGTAAAGGTTGTGAACTTGCTGGCTGTGCACTTGTTGGTGGTGAAACTGCTGAAATGCCAGGCATGTATGAAGGCGAAGATTATGATCTTGCTGGTTTTGCTGTTGGTGTAGTTGAGCATAGTAAAATTATTGATGGCACTAAAGTGAAATCTGGTGATGTACTCATCGGTGTTGCATCGAGTGGTGCTCACTCAAATGGTTACTCATTACTACGCAAAATTTTAGATGTTAAGAATGTTGATTTAACTCAAATCGTTGATGGTCGTCCACTTGCAGATGTTGCAATGGAACCAACACGCATTTACGTAAAACCTGTACTCGAACTTTGCAAACAAGTTGATGTCCATGCAATGGCTCATATCACAGGCGGTGGTTTGCCAGGTAACTTACCTCGCGTTCTTCCAAATGGCGCACAAGCTGTGATTGATGAATCAAGCTGGGAATGGTCAGAACTATTCCAACTGTTACAACGTGAAGGTAACGTAGAACGTTTTGAAATGTATCGTACATTTAACTGTGGCGTTGGTATGGTAATCGCTGTTGATGCAAGCGAAGCTGATAAAGCAATTGACCTATTAAATGCTCAAGGTGAAAAAGCATGGAAAATTGGTCATATCCAAGAAAATGCTGAATCAGTTGAAAGTGCAGACGAAAAAATTCGCGTGATCTTTGCATAATGAGAATTGCTGTACTTGTCTCAGGCAATGGTAGCAACTTACAAGCCCTGATAGATGCAAATCTATCGGGGCAAATCATTGGTGTACTCTCAAATAAAGCTAATGCCTATGCATTACAACGTGCTGAGAAAGCCAATATTGCAACCGCTGTTATTTCACATAAAGATTACCCAGATCGAGAAAGCTTTGACGATGCGATGCATCAGCAATTGCTTGCATGGGAAGTTGACTTAGTCATTCTTGCAGGCTTTATGCGTATTTTAACACCAAACTTTGTCAGCAAATGGCAAGGTAAAATGTTAAATATCCATCCCTCTCTCCTCCCTGTTTATAAAGGGATTAATACACATCAACGCGTATTAAATACTGGAGATCGCCTGCATGGTTGCACCGTTCACTTTGTCACTGCTGAACTTGATGCTGGACAAAGTATTGCGCAATCTGCAATTCAAGTGAGTTTGAATGATAATGTAGAAAGCCTAGCACAACGTGTGCATGAGCTTGAACACTTCATCTACCCTCAGGTTGCAGAATGGTTATGTAATGGTCAACTCACTTGGACAAACGGTCAAGCATATTTCAATAAAAAACCTTTAGAACGACCAATTCAATTTGCTCAATTCTAAAAATAAAACACATCTTCGGATGTGTTTTTTTATGGCTTAAAGAGATAACACAAAAAAATTCTTGAAAAAGATTTAGCCGTGCCATGGTTTCATCCACATCATTTTCGCTATTTAAATACAATAAAAAACTTTCAAGCTAAGAAAGAAGTAATACTCACTTGTTCTTAAAAAGAATACTGATCAATTTCCTGCCAGTTTTTATAATTAAATTGATCAAATAATCTTATGAGTTCCTCTTGCTCTTGTAGATTGCTTAGCGAAAGACTAAATATATCTAAAAAATTATTTATATATTCAACCTTTAGTCGATACTCGTCAAAGAATCAGCACTCTTGCTTGGCTACTTTCATTTCCATAACCAAGAAGCTGAGTACATTAAGAATAATTTCAACATTTGTCATCTAAGCAATCACACCACTAAACTTTTAATTTTCTCTACTATTTCCATCGGATGCTCTAATGGGAACATATGCCCACCATTAACAACTGAAAAAGGAATACCCAATTTTCGCTGTGCGACTTGAGGAAGTTTCTGTTTTAAGAACACACTTTCACGACCAACGACCAAATGAACAGGCACTTTAGGTTTTGGCATTGGTAACCACCACATCGAAGGTGTGGTTCTAAACATTGCAACCTCATCTACTTTCGGAATGGTTAAAGTCACACCACCCTTCAACGGATCATTGCTCAAAGCATGCTGAATATAAGCTTGGAAACAATCTGCATCAAAGTGTTGATAAAACCCTCTTGAACCCAACAGCTCTGCTGCTTGTTCTCGAGATTCCCAATGATCGCGACGACGTACTGATAGGCCTGCTGGCGTAATTTTATCGACCAATTTAGGCTTAAACACTTTAGCAAGATGAAAAGCAAAAGAAGCTTTACCAATAATAAATGGCGGATCAAGCATGATCACTTGAGAAAATAATTCAGGGCGACGATAAGCCGCCATCAATGTCAATACAGAACCTAATGAATGTCCTAGACCAATGACTTTTCGACCTTGTGATTGTTGCACAATACTATCAATGATTTGATCAACCAAATACGTCCAACCATGTGTAATCGGATAGCGTTTATCCGTGCCAATCTCTGCCACACAGATAATGTCATATTGATCTTTTAACTGGTCAAATAGCTTTTGATAAACTTTAGAAGGAACACCATTGGCATGTGCAAAATGAATCAAAGGTTTCATAAGTTTGTCTTTCAATTTATGTATTGATGGGTCGATTATCTCGCGCTGCAAATGCTTTGCAATTTAAAAGGGAGAACTGTCCAGTTACGTTTAGAATAAAAAGGCTGTGAATTTCACAGCCTGAGTATGAGCAATATATTTTTCAATAAAGCCAAGCTTTAATCGAAATACATGACTATCTATACATTATTGTATTTTTGCGTTTTGTTGGGTTTCCAATTGTGCTGTAAGAGAACTGCTAATCCCCTCACCAATTTTCGTACCCATACGCCCTAAAATAGACTCTAATGGATTACGTTGAACGGTATAATCCACTTTTTGATCTACTTTAAGATCACGCATCAACGTAGTAATACTACCACTACGATCTGCAATGCCAAGTGCAATCGCTTGCTCACCTGTCCAAAATAAACCAGAGAAAATTGTAGGATCATTTGATTTCAAACGTTTACCACGACCATCTTTGACTGCATTAATAAAATGTGTATGCACATTATCTAAAACTGCTTGTACATGTGCTTGCTGTGCAGGATTGATTGGTTTCGTCATGCTCAGAATATCTTTATTATTCCCAGAAGTTAAAGTACGATCTTCAACACCTAGTTTTTGTGCTAAACCACTCAAACCATAGTTCGGCATAATCACACCAATTGAGCCAACTAAGCTTGATGGATTAACAACAATCTCATCTGCTGCAGAAGCAATATAATAAGCACCAGATGCTCCCATATCACCAATCACAGCATAAACTTTTTTATCTGGATGTTGTTTTTTCAGATAACGAATCTCTTGCCAAATCTCATCTGATTGGACTGGTGAACCACCAGGAGAGTTAATATTTAAAACAACTGCTTTACTGCCTGTCGCTTCAAATGCACGATTTAATGCTTTATTGGTATCTTCACTATTGACTGTAGATTGACCACTAGATGAATCAATTGTTCCTATAATATCAACAATCGCCAAATGATCACTGCCAACATTTGTGGCTGATTTCTCTGCTGAAGTCGAACATCCTTTAGTCATTGCAATCAATACAATAAGTAAATATGCAAAACCTAAGCATTTAAAAAAAATGCTCCAACGGCGACTACGACGTTGTTCTTCGACAGAAGCTAAAACAGCTTTTTCTAAAATTTGCCATTCTTTACCTGTCACATTATTGCTATTTGTAGGTTCATTTTGTGGTTTTGGTGGCCAATCGGACATAAGATTCCAATCCAATATATTGTAAAGTGGCTTTATTATATACGCGGATTTATAGAAAACTGTTTAAATAACTTGTTTTAACTTATAATTATTTTATACGCTATACTCTTCTCTTGTAATTTTTTTAATGTTTGATATATGGCAGCCCCCAAATCAACAAATAGCAATTACCGTCTCATACAAATCCTGAGTCATCAGCCACTTCAATTAGGTCGTTTTATCGCACGCTTTGTTGCGTTACTGATCAATGCGCTTCAGCTTTCTAAATTATCAAGAATCATACAGCTCAATCTACAGATTGCATTTCCTGAACGATCTAAACAAGAAATAAATCAATTAAAAAAACAAGCAATTAAAAATGAACTGACCTCTTATTTTGAATTTGTGAGCATTTGGGGGGCATCAAATGAGAAAAACATTCAGCGTATTCAAAAGATTCATGGCGAGCATTATTTTCATGAAGCTTTGGCACAGCAAAAAGGGTTAGTCCTCGTCATTCCTCATTTTGGGACTTGGGAAGTTATGAATGCATGGCTATCGAAGTACACACAAATGACAATCCTTTATAAGCCTGTTAAAAATCCCGGTGCTGACCGTTTTGTCCGTGATGCGCGTAGTCGTGAGCAAGCGAATCTTGTTCCTACTGATGAAAGTGGTGTTAGACAAGTTTTTAAAGCCTTAAAATTAGGTGGAACCACAGCAATTTTGCCTGATCACACCCCTGATCATGGCGGTGAAATGATCAATTATTTTGGTATTCCACTTGCCTCTAGTAGTTTGAGCGCAAAACTCATTCAAAAAACTAAAGCTGAGGCTTTATTTATTTATGCCATGAGAAATGATCAAGGTGGCTTTGATATGCATATCGAGCCTATCAATCCTCAAATTTATGAAGGTAGTGCTGAAGATGGTACGCTGCTCATTCATCAAACCTTAGAAAATCTAATTCAACGCTATCCTATGCATTATCATTGGAGTTATAAACGATTTAGCGCTCACCCAAGCTTAAATCGGATTTATGATATTGATGCTGATGAGGCTTTAGCGAAAGTTGCTGAAGTTCGTAGACAGGCTCAACAACAAGAGAATATTTAATTTAAGCCGAGTCAACTCGATTACATAGAATATGGCTTTCAGGAACGTCAATCGAATACAAGCAACTTAGGCTATTTTCTCTCTAGCCATCTCATTTGCTGTCTTTGTTGTTTGAGTTCAACTTTGCGATTTTCAAAAACAAAGCTGATCGTTCCTGCTTGAACTGTCGTCAGTAATGGAATATTTAAAGCCTGTAAACGATTTTTCAACTCCTGACTCGGATGACCATAGCGATTATCAAACCCTGCTGAGGCAATTGCCAATTTAGGTTTTAACGTCGCTAGAAAATCATAAGCAGAACTATGTTTACTGCCATGATGCCCCAGTATCAAAACATCCACTTTTAAATCGGGATATTGCTGTAATAATTTATATTCAGCCTCCCAATCTGCATCGCCCATAATCAAAAAGTTTTGATAAGGTTGTGCATTCAAAAATTGTAAATACACCACGCAAGAATATTCATTTTGCTGGTCCTTTGCATAAATCAGCTCCTCCGATCTAGGCAATAAAATTTCAATGTTCAGATTAGGATATGACCAATGCTGACCTTGTTGGCAAAATGAAAAATTATCTTTGAACTGCATTTTTTGATCATATTCATTTGACTGTACCTGAGTAATTGCAAAGGTTTTTTGGATCACTGGAAATGCACCACTATGGTCTTGATCAAGATGTGACAAGATCACATGATCTAAATAACGTATGCCTTGTTGCCTTAAAAATGGAATAACAACGCGCTCTCCTAAACTAAATTTAGTTTCATTATACAAACCACCCGTATCAATCATGACGGTTTGTTCGGGATGTTGTAAAAGAATAGCCTGTCCTTGCCCTACATCTAAAATATTCAAAACTGTTGGCTGTACTTTCACTCCAAGCAATATCGGTAGAAAACAAATCAAAGCCCAAGCTTTCGGAATCGTCCCTCTTGGCATAAACAAGATGATCAGACCAAGAATAAACATTAGCATCATCAAAGGCGTATAACTTACACCATATAACTGAGGTGCAATCTGCTGTAACGTATCAAGCATCCACAGTAATAAAGACAATACAAAATCATTGAGTTGGAATAAAAACTTTCCTAAAACTGGAATGGTGAGCCAAACACATGCAGCAAGAATATCCAATGGGACAACCACAGCACTCAGTACAGGAATTGCGATTAAGTTACTCAATGGGGCAACCCAAGAGACTTGCTGAAAGAAGATCAAAACCAAAGGGAGTAAAGCGATAAAAATTTTAGATTGAGATTCAATCAAAGCTTTAGCAGCTAAAAATATTTTTTGTATCCATGTCAGCGGCTGATCTTTTGGTAATTGTACGATAGTTTGATAAATTCTAAGTAAAATAAAACACGCACCATACGAGAGCCAAAAACCTGCGGATAAGATACTAAAGGGATCAAACAGCAATAATAAACTTGCACTATAAATCAATATGCTAAACGGTCGAATTGACTGCCGAAAGAAAAGAAAAAGACTCGCAATCAAGACCGTTAAGAGCGTTCTCATCGCAGGAATTTCGAAACCAACACATGCAACATAGAGCAGCACACTCAACAAGAATGGCAATAACACCAAAATCTGTCTCGGCTGCCATAAATATATTTGTGGACAATAACATTGTACCAAGCGTTGTAAGAACCAGGTCAACATCAAAGCAAAGATCAATACATGTGGGCCTGAAATCGCCAATAAATGCGAAATTCCAAGCTGTTGAAATTGTTGTTTTAAGGTATTGGATAACAGGCTTTCATCACCTGTCAGCAATGCTAAAAGTAAACCTTTGTGCTGCAAGTTTGAAGTATTCAACATCTGCCGAAAGTCCAAACGCATGATTTCAACATTCAATAACAACTTGGCTTGCATACTTTTTTGTTGCTTTAAATGTCGTTGATAGCCCAAACGGTAAATTTCATCAGAGCTTAATGGTTGAATAGACTGCACTGAAAATGCAGACATAATATTTTGCTGCAAAAACCATTTTTCCTGATCAAATGCACCCGCAACCGCATAGCTATGTGCAGGCTTAATTTGACCATAAATTCGATAATAATGACCCAACTGTAAGGAGGGCTTCTGATTCAACTGACCTTTATTTTCTTGCAAGTAGAGCAACCAATTAACAGGTTGCTTATGTCGATTAAGAACCTCAGCAACTTGTTTATGACCATCTTCGGTTAATTCATCTATGTTTTTAATATAAATAATCGCTTCAAAAGACTGTGCCTCAAACTCTTTCAACTGAAGTCGTTGCTCTAATGCAGAATCTGCAAAATGATAGCCTGTAGCAAATAAGCCCCAACTTGCACTGATTAAAACGAATGCCTTATAAAAAGGGTGATAGAAATAATATTCTTTTTTGTATAACCCAAAACTAAATATTGCAACTGCAACAGCCAACCAAATCCACCATGTCATTCCAACAACAGTGAAGTGATGCCCCATGACTGCAATACCAGCAATCCAACCCAATAAAATAATTTTTAACATTTATTTGTAATGAAATTTTTGATTTTTCTAAAGGCAAAATTAAAGCCCGTTTTCAGGGCTTTAACAAGAGCTTGTACAAAATAAATTATTTAGGATCAATCCATAAGCCATCTTGCATATGCAAAATTGAGTCCGCAGATTGAGCCAATTGCTCATCATGAGTGACGATTAACATCGCCATATTCAACTCTTTCTTGAGATCTGTTAGCAGCTCAAAAATACTCAGTGCCGTTTTACGATCTAAATTACCTGTTGGTTCATCGGCTAAAACAACCGCAGGTTTGGTCACGAGCGCACGAGCCAAAGCAACACGTTGACGCTCCCCTCCTGATAACTCGCCAGGTTTATGATCCATACGATGTGATAAACCAACTCGATCAAGTAGATATTCAACTTGTTTTTTTACATCTTTAAAATTGCTTTCACTGCGTAACATTAAAGGCATGGCTACATTTTCTAAGGCAGAAAACTCAGGCAATAAGTGGTGGAATTGATAAACAAAACCTAAATATTGATTCCGTTTATAACCACGCTCTGCCTCACCTAAATTATCAAAACGCTGACCTTGCAAAAAGACTTGTCCTTGCGATGGCTGCTCTAAGCCACCAAGCGCATGTAATAACGTACTTTTACCTGAACCACTCGAACCGACAATTGAGACAAACTCACCTGCTTTTACTTGAAGTGATAAACCTTTAATCACTTCAACTTTGCTTTTACCATCATCAAAATGTTTATAAATATCTTTGGCTTCCAAGACGATCTTACTCATAACGTAATGCCTCAGCAGGTTGAACTTTGGCTGCACGTAATGCAGGATAAATTGTCGCCAAAAAACTCATCAATAATGAAACAGTGACAATTACCGTAACATCTTGCCATCTGAGATATGAAGGCAGATAGTGAACAAAATAAGCATCAAACAAGTTCAAACCTAGAGCAGTATTGAACCAAGAAATAATATCACTAATGGTCAATGCTAAAGTTACACCTAACACTGTCCCTGCAATCGTCCCAATGACACCAATCACAGTACCTTGTACCATAAAAATTTTAGTGATCATGGACGGTGAAGCACCTAAAGTACGCAGAATCGCAATATCAGATTTCTTATCCGTCACCACCATTACTAGTGATGAGACGATATTAAATGCTGCAACCACAATAATGAGAACAAGGAGCAAACCAACCAAGGTTTTTTCCATTTGAATCGCATTGAATAAATTACCGTGCGTATACGTCCAATTTGATGCATAGAAATTACTTGGTAATTGCTTCACGATATCATCTGCAACGGAGGGTGCTGCAAAAATATCATCTAACTTTAATCGCACACCCTGCGCACCATCTGGCAAGCGTAATAAAGTAGAAGCATCATTCAAAGCGATATATCCCACCATCGAATCAACTTCTGCGCCTACACTGAAAATTCCAACGACTTTAAAACGTTTAAAACGTGGTACCACACCTGCTGGTGATGGTGTTGCTTCAGGCAAGACTAAGGTGACATTGTCATTTAAACCGAGACCAAGCGCATCAGTCATGTCCTTCCCAAGAACAATACCAAACTCACCCTTCTTTAACGCATTTAAATCACCAGCCACCATATGATTTTGGATAATTGAAACCTTCTTTTCATATTCAGGCTCAATTCCTGTCACCATAATTCCTGCAACCTGCCCTTGAGCGGTTAACATCCCTTGCAATTGAGTAAATGGTGCAACACCTGTCACATGCGGATGGTGTTCAACTCTTTTTACAAGCTCAGGCCAATCTGTTAGTATCTGAGTAGAAGAAACTGTGGCTTGTGGAACCATTCCAAGAACACGATTTTTTAATTCACGGTCAAAACCGTTCATAACAGATAAGACTGTAATAAGGACAGCGACGCCAAGGGTCAAACCAATCATGGAAACCAAGGCAATAAAAGAAATAAAATGATTACTTCGCCGAGCACGAGTGTATCTCAACCCTATATACAGCGAAATTGGCTTAAACATACCATCTAGTCCGAGGTGATTTATTATGGAAAATTCACAACATCAGCTTGTTGAGGACAACTCTGAACGTCGAGTAATGTCTCGTATTGATGCTGTGTTAAGAATCAACTATCAAGTCATTCCCGACGATGTTGCGCTGAATGATCCTTATGATTCTCACTTTGTATTGCCACGCTATTTTCTACTACTTGCTGAATTAGATCAATTTGATCATGCGTTTCGCTACGAATTAGAACAATTAAATGAAAAAGATCAACAAATTGCTCGCATATTATCCCTTTTTAATCAGAAGTTGAATCTGATTACGGGTTCTTTCTATGACAATATCGTGCAATCCTTACTGCCTGTCCCTGAACAAGTGAACTTTTCTGAGAATGGTTTAAGCTTCTTTAGCTCGCAAGATATTAATGAAGGAACCTATATTCATATCACGTTAAGCCATCCCGAAAATTACTTTCACATCGCTGCAACAGCACAAGTTGCTTATAGTACAGCAGACGAACAAGGTAAATTCCGTATCGGTGCTTACTTTATTACGCTCAACCCACAGGATCGTGCAAAATTGGCAGAAAGTATGCAGGAATCACAGTTCACGGAAGGTCATCAAAGCTAATGGTTTAGTCTATTTTAGACGGCGATATGCACTTAAATCTTTATAAAAATAGAGAAATAAGCCAAATAAAATGATCGTTGCACCGACAAAAACCTGCGCCGACAATTGTTCATGATTCAGGTAAGCACCTATCAATATCGCTAACATCGGGGTCATTACTGTTGTTAGCGATAAGGTCGTTGCCTTTAAATTTTGTACCAATTTAAAATAACAAAACATTGCAATCAACGATGCCATCACAATGGTATAAATCAGCGCAAATAAGGACTTAGCCGAAGGCAAATGAGTGGGAATATATTGCCAAATCCAAGGTAATAATAAAAAAGCCAATACAGTAGACACTAAAATTGAACCCGTGGCTTGCGCCATCGGTTGGACATCAGCATTAATTTTTTTCACTAGAAAAATAGACAGAGAATAAGCAAAAACACTCACCAACATCATCATAATCCCAATGGGCTGTACATGCTTTTGGCTACCACTTAGGCAAATCAAGGCTAATCCAAAAATAGATGTCGCCATTCCTAACCACTGCAAAGCTGCTAATTTTTGTTGAAAGCCAAATCGCCCAATCAGCCCAGCCATAATCGGTGCTAAACCAAACATTAATGCAATCAAACCAGAACTTAAATAAGCCGTTGCAGCATAAGTAAAAATTTGTGAGCCAATCAGACTTAAAGAACCTGCGATATAACTCAATAATGCGACTTTATGTCTTGGAAATTCAATTTTTAACAGTAGTAATACCAACACTGCCAAAGGCAATGCAATAAAAAAGCGTAAAACCAATGCCCACATTGGGTGTAGATCTGCCACACTCCAAACAATTGCTAAAGGTGTGGTTGCCCAAATAAACACAAGCAAACCATAAGTGAGCATTAAGTTAATACGTGATGGCATATTCAGCTCAAGAAGCAGTTTTGCGCTTTTGTTTGAAAATCGTTTGATCTAAAGAACTCGAAAACTCACGTTTATCTCGCTCTGAAATCGGCGGTGGCCCACCTGTTTGGACACCAGCTCCACGCAAAGTATCCATAAAGTCACGTAAATGCAGACGTGCCTTGACATTTGCTGTCGTATAGACTTCACCCCTAGGATGAATTGCAATTCCACCTTTTTCAATCACTTGTGCTGCAAGCGGAATATCCTGTGTAATGACAATATCATTCTCTTGCATACGATCTACGATTTCTTTATCTGCTTGATCTGCCCCACTCATCACTTGAATTGAGTTAATGCGCAGAGAGGGTGTAATCCCAACATTCTGATTGGCAACAAAAGTTACTTCTAATTGATAACGATCAGAGGCTCGCAGAATCACTTCACGTAAAATCTTAGGTAAAGCATCGGCATCTACCCATAATTTAAATGGCAGCACGTTGGCACAAGCTCATATAAATAAAAAATGTAGTGTAGCAGATTCACCTGAAATTAAAGTTAAGATCATCTATTTAGATTCAGCATAAGGAAATAAATGAATAGAATTACATATCCAGACTTGAAAAACTGATGTTACCCTCGATTTAATAGAGTAAGTTCAATCTTTTTAGCATCATGCTTTATGAAAAATCAAAACAGTCCAGAAACCATTAAAATTCAAGATCAAAATTTCGGTAATCATGTTGAGCATTGGAACTTACTGACAGATACGCCTGAAACTGATGTTCCCAAATGGTTAGGATTGGCACTTGATGCACCTGTCATGCCGATGGGCTTATGTGAAGATGAACAAGAGATGGATCAATCATTTTGGTTAATTCAGGGACCCAGTGGTCAAGCAATATCTATTAATCAAATTATTGCGGTTGAAGATCAAAAACCACGTACATTAAAAACAGCATTCCCAAGTTTTGAAAGTCCTTATAAATATGAAGCAAATATTGAGCGCATTATTACCTGTAATTCGGCTACCCAAGCTGTATTACGTCTAAGTTTAAATAAAAATACAGTTGTTTATGCATTTGATAATTTGTTCAGTGTGAATAATGCTCAATATGATCAAAACCAAAGCTATCAAGTTCAATTAAATGCTTGGGCATATGAGCTAGAAACTGTTGCTGAAAACGAAAAAATTATTGTTGATGACCCTGCATCAATTAAACATCATCGTGCTTTAAATGCAATTTTGGCTGAGCATAATGGTGTTGCACCAGAAAATTTACAAGAATTGATCAATGACTGGCAACCACAAACCCCTGAAGATCATGAACCTGTCACGGTTGATTTCTCTAAAATGGTGGCATATTTATATGGTGAAACCTTAGGTCAAGAAGATGAAGCTTGGTTCCAAGGTAATATCGTCGGTAAAACTACCATGCAATTTATGCAAGATGAATATGCCCTTTATGATGTCACCCTTGTTTTAGAAGATGATTTACCTGCAATTTTAATTCGTATTGCGACTAAAAACGATTTGTATAAAAACTTTAACATTGGTGAATATATTCGCGGCAACCTATGGATTCAGGCGAATATTTATGCTAAAAATGGTATAAAGTGACAAAAAATCACATAAATAGTATTTCTAGGCGTTCTAATGAAAATTATACCAGAACAAACGACCACCAGTCTGCTTCATGCAAGTGATCACGGGCTTAAACTTGATGTTGGCGCATTTTGCTTTTTTTTGTTAGGTATGTTTCTAGCTGCGCTCATTTTTCATCATATTGGCTTATTCTGATTATTAGACCAAGATTATATTTATAAAAAAGCTCTCAATGATGAGAGCTTTTTTTATACTTTATTGCTTAACCATGACGTTTCGCGAACTCATCCATAAAGTTAACTAATGCCTGTACACCTTCTAATGGTACAGCATTGTAAATACTGGCACGCATCCCCCCCACAGAACGGTGACCTGCTAGATTCAACAAATGATTTTGCTCAGCTTCTTTTAAGAAAAGTTTCTCAAGTGCTTCATCTGCAAGCGTGAATGGTACATTCATCATTGAACGATTTGGAATCGCGATTGGGTTGTTATAAAAATCACTAGAATCAATATAACCATAGAGTAATTTTGCTTTTTCTTGGTTGACTTGATACATGGCATCTACACCACCCTGTTCAAGTAACCATTCAAATACAAGACCTGATAAGTACCATGCATAAGTCGCAGGTGTATTCACCATTGAATCATTCTTGGCTTGGTCTGAATATTTCAAGATACTTGGAATTTCAGGTTTTGCTTGATCTAACAAATCATCACGAACAATGACAATGGTTAAACCCGCAGGGCCAATATTCTTTTGCGCTCCCGCATAGATTAAACCGAACTTGCTAACATCTAATGGCGCAGACAAAATACTTGAAGAAAAGTCACAGACCAATGGAGTATTCACATCGGGTACACCCGCGAATTGTAAACCACCGATCGTTTCATTATCTGCATAGTGTACATAAGCAGCATCGTTTGAAAGATTCCAAGTGCTTTGCTCAGTAATGGCATGTTTACCATCAATCAACGTACCCGCTTCAATTACATTAATATCGCCATAACGTTTAGCTTCTTTTAATGCTTTTTCAGACCAAATACCTGTATGAATATAATCAGCTTTCGCATTCTTGCCGAGCAAGTTTAAAGGAATTGCTGAAAATTGAAGCGATGCACCACCTTGTAAGAACAAGACTTTATAGTTCTCAGGAATGTTCATGAGCTTACGCAAATCTGCTTCAGCTTTTTCCGCTACAGCAACATAGTCATTACTACGATGACTCATTTCCATGATCGACAAACCTTTACCTTGCCAATCCAACATTTCTTGTTGAGCTTTTTCTAAAACGGCAGTAGGTAATGCAGCAGGACCAGCGCAGAAATTATAAGCACGCATGAGTTTTCCCTTGTCAAAGTGAAACAAATTGAAATGGGGATTTAATCATAGATTAGCGAAGCTTGCAGCAGATTATCGAGGAAATATTTCAATTTCAGTGCAAAAAACTGTTGAATTTTTCAATCAGGTTTTGATTATTTCTATTGTTTTCGAGTGTATAGAGCAATACTTATCTCCTTGTTCCCTATAGATTAAAAGCTCTATTTTTTACAAATTCAATACACCAATTGAAGTGATATAACTATTTAATTAAAAACATAATATTTCAATTTTATAAAAAGAATTTAGACTATCCAAGGATATGATTAAATTGCGATATACTCTAATGTTGAAACGACATGATCGACCAAGTTTTCAGGTCAAACGGTTTCCAAAACAGCTCAGCTTATGTATGAGTCTCATCAGTTGTGCCCTATTTTCAACATCATCATTTGCTCAAACCGTTAGTTATAACCAAGCTGAACAATATGTTGTGGAAAATGCTTATGGTTCACAAGCGCAACAGGCATTACGACAAGCATCGCAATTGGAAATGGAAGCCGTCAAAAATTTAGGTCTACCGCGAATTGATTTAAATGCCCGTGCCTATGCTTTTCATAGTGAAACCAGCGTGCCGCTTGAGTCAAGTAAGCGTCGCTTAGAAAACTCGCTCACCAATGGTTTCGATGAAAAACTATCTCAATGGGAAAATGTACTTCCCCCTGATGTGATTGATCAAGTCAGCCAAGGCTTTGACCAAGTGGTGAGCGATGGTTTAAATAAAGTGCCTAACAACCTAGATGTCACTGTTCAAGATCGTGATATTCGCACGTCAGTATCCATGGTGATGCCACTGTATATGGGAGGGAAAATTAATAGCGCTAAACAAATTGCGAATATTCAAGCCCAACGTTCCAATATCAGTGAAAAACAACAACAAGATACACAACGCTTTGAAATGATTCAGGCTTATTTCAATGTGCAATTACAACAACAATTATTAAATTCTGCACTATTTAATTTTGATGCCATGCAACAGCATTATAACAATGCACTAAAACTTGAAAAACAAGGATTTATTAACAAGGGACAGCGTATGCAATTTGAAGTTGCACGAAACAATGCTGAACGCGCCTATCAAAATGCCCAATCCAATTTACATGCAAGTGAGTTTAGCTTACAGAATTTATTACAAACCAAAGAGAACCTCAAACTCACTACCCCTCTTTTTGTCAATTTAGCTCAAAATCATTCATTAGATAAATTACTTGCAAATTATGATCAGAACTCAAGTTTGATTAAAAAACTACAAATAGATACTGAATTGGCCAATGAAAATGTGAAAGTTCAACAAGCCTCTAAAAAACCAAATGTTTTTGCTTTTGGAGAATACGGCTTAGATAGCAAAGAAAATTGGATTGTTGGTGTGATGGCAAAATACAATTTATTCTCAGGTATAGACAATAATAAAAATATCCGTGCCGCCGAGCTCAAAAAATATGCAGCAGAGCTTATGACTGAACGGACAAAACAAGAAGTCGAAAATGTTTTATACAAATCTTATAGTGAATTAAATTCTTCGCAAAATAGCCATCAATTACTTACCCAGAATACCAAAGCAGCTCAAGAAAATTTAAGAATCCAACAACTTTCATTTAAAGAAGGTATGGGTACTGCAACGCAAGTGATTGACGCACAAAATGCTTTAAGTGCTTTAAAAACTGAAATGGCACTTAACTCATATAAATATATTTTATCTTTGGCCACCTTATTACAAAGCTATGGTTCTATTGATGAATTTAAGCTTTACGTCAATCAACCACGTACTGACTATATCCGCTAATTGGAGAAATTTATGAGCCAAAATCCATCATCATCCAATTCAGAACGTGATACAGATCAAGTAGAAACACCAACAGTTGGTGCAGTAAATGAAATATTAACAACGACTGAAAACATTGAAGTCACACCAGAAAATACACCTGCTTCGCCTCCACCTGATGATCTTCAGCAAACATCAAAACGAGGAAAATTAAAAATCATTGTCGCTATTGTGGTGATCTTATTACTGGGACTCATTGCGTATGGTTTATGGAAAGCTTACCTTCCGAAAACCATAGAACTACAAGGACGGGTTGAAGCAGAAACAGTACATATCAGCACCAAAGTTCCAAGTCGTATTGAAGAATTTTATGTCACTGACGGACAAGCCATCAAAAAGGGACAAGCATTGGTTCGGTTTGTTAGTCCAGAATTGGAAGCAAAGAAAGAGCAAGCCCAAGCCGCTTTACAAAGTGCTACAGCATTTCATTCAACGGTGTATCGTGGCGCACAACAAGAGAATATTGAAACTCTGTACGCAAATTGGCAAGCGATGAAAACCCAAGCTGATTTGGCTGCAACCACGTATAAACGGGGTGAAAACCTATTTCAGCAAGGTGTGATTTCGCGTCAGCGCCGTGATGAAATGTTAGCAGCCCAAACTTCGGCACGTGAAACGGCTGAAGCAGCTTATCAACAGTACGCGCGCGCTCAACGAGGCAGTACGGAGCAACAAAAATCAACTGCTGATGCGCAAGTTGCCATGGCTCAAGCGGCGGTCAAAGAAGCCAATGCACTGACTGAAGAAACTAAACTCTATTCACCAACCGATGGTACAGTGTCTAAAACCTATGGCAAACCAACCGAGCTGGTCGCAACTGGCATCCCTGTGGTCAGTATTCTTGAAGACCATGATTTGTGGGTGGGTTTAAATGTTCGTGAAGACATGTATAGCGCTATCTATAAAACCAAAACCCTCGAAGGTTTTATTCCTGCACTCAATCGTAAAGCAAACTTCAAGGTGAAAAAAATTGATGCTGAGGGCGATTTTGCGACGATAAAAACGACACGACAAACAGGTGGTTATGATATTCGTAGCTTTAAATTTCATTTAGTGCCTGAACAAACGATTCCTGACTTAAAAGTTGGTATGAGTATTTTGTTTAAAATTGAAGAGGCAAAATAACCGATGTTTGCAGTGATGCTTCGGGAATTACGCTATTTAAAACGCCATAAAGCTGACTTTTTTATGGCGATCATTGCACCTTTGTTGGTGATTCTTCTTTTTGGCAATATGTTCTCATCAGGTAAAGCTGAACATTTACCCATTGTGGTGATTGACCAAGATCAAAGTGAAATGAGTCGTAAAGTGATTCATGCGCTCAGCGTCAATCATACCTTAAACGTCAAAACAATCACGGCAAGCCAAGATGAAGCAGAGCAACTCATTAATAAAACTGAAGCATGGGGATTTGTTTTAATTCCTGAAGGTGCAGAACAACGATTAGTACAAGCACAAGATGCCCAAATCAGTATCGCCTATAATCAATCTTTTTTTAGTATTGGTAACACCATTTCCTCTGCAATGCTGATCAGCACCTTAAATGGTATGGCAGATTATATGGGAGATAGTTACTTATCAAATGTAATCCCCTACTTAGATGTTCCGACACCTCATATCAAAATTTCTACACTATATAATCCCAATATGAGTTATGAATTGTTCCTAGAACCCTTCATGGTACCCGCAGTTTTGCACTTACTGCTGTGTTGTTGTGTCGCCTTTGCGATCGGTCAGGAATTTAAAAGAAAAACCTTAACTGAATGGGTAAATTCAAAACAAATTATTTCTAGCCTGTTGGGCAAAATTCTGGTCTATGTATTCATTTTTTGTGCGTGGACATGGTGTTGGATGTTTTGGTTAGCGCATATTCGTGGCTACTTTATTGCAGGTTCACTCAGCCTGATTTTGCTTGCACAATTTTTACTTTATTTTTCTTATGCTGTCATCAGTAGCACCGTGGTTTTAGCCACCAAAGATCTACCTAAAACCTTTGGTTTTATTGCACTTTATGGCGGATCATCACCAAGCTTTTCAGGGATTACCCTCCCCCTCAATAATGCACCTGCATTTACGCAATTTTGGTCAATGATTATTCCCTATACACCTTATGCAAAACTACAAACAGAACAATGGGTCATTGGTAGTGATCTGTTGGTATCTTTCATTCCTTTAAGCATTCTGCTTGTTTTTTCTGCTCTTTATTTTGGTTTAAGTATTCGCCTATTAAAGAAAAATGTTCAGGAGCAAAGTGGATGAAATCATTTTTCTCATACTATATCCAAACGTTTAAAAATATTGCAGCGAATAGCTCGGTATTTACCACATTAATTGCTGCCGTTATTTTATATAGCTTTTTCTATCCTACTGCGTATAAAGCCCAATCTGCGGCGGATATTCCAATTGTCATTGTTGATCAAGAACAAAGTATTGTAACTTCAAAAATTATTAGTCAAGCTGCAAATAGTCCACATATTCGAATTACGATGGTCACAGACAATTTTCTAGAAGCTGAAAAATTAGTAAAAAATCAAAAAGCTGAAGGTATTCTATTATTACCAGACAATCTCACCAATAGCTTGAAACGTGGTGAAATAGGCGGAATCGGACTTTATCTCAGCACAGCCTATTTCATTCGAACCAAAGAAGTGGGAATTGGTCTTGCGACTTCAATTGAAGCGAGTTTACAAGAATATTTAGAAAAATTTGGGCATGCTTCTTCATTCCACCCTGAGATTTCAATTCATCAAATTCCTTTATTTAATACGCTATCGGGTTATGGCAGTTATATTTTTCCTGCAGTAGCAAGCCTCATCATTCATCAAACCATTTTACTTGGGCTTGCCATGTTGATTGCCAGTTATCGAGAAAAAGGTTGGATTGCGAAGCGATCAGAATTTTTTGCTATTTTCACAGCAATTTTAACCATTGGATGCCTTGGTTGCCTTTATTTATTCGGTTTCACCTTTTGGTTATATGAATATCCACATGGCGGTAACTTTTGGGGCATGTTGCTTGCTGTTCCAATTTATGTGAGTTGTATCATTGGTTTAGCAATGCTTGTTGGCTCATTGGTGGATATGCCCGAACGAGTCGGACATTTAATTGTTGTAACCTCAGTGCCTTTGTTTCTATTAACAGGGACAGCATGGCCACATCAAGCTATGCCTGAATGGATGCAATACCTAGCGTGGTCACTACCATCCACCAATGGTGTACAAATGTTCGTACAACTGAATCAGATGGGTGTCGCAACATCTATTGTTGTTCCTAAACTTATTTATCTTGCGACGGTAGCTGCAATTTTACTGGCACTTTCTTATTATCGGTTGGTGATGATGAAATCAATAAAAAAGGAAGCTGATTAGCTTCCTTTTTTATTGACTTCAGGAATTTAAGTTAAAAAACTAAAATATTTATTAAATAACACGCTCTAATTTAATTTTTTCATAGAATTTAAAATTACTATAAAATTCAGAATCCCAATAACGTTTACCAAAAAATTCAACATAAATCTCATATTTATTTTCGTAGAGATTAAATTCAATTTTAAATTCTGTTGTTTCTAATATAGAAAAAATCTTCTTTTCATAAAAACTCAAAACAATATCCCTAAAATCAAATTTAAAAACTTCTTTCAAATTTGATATTTTTTTTACAATCTTTATTTCAGGAAAACGATTTTTACTTAAATTAAAATCCAGAATAACTTTAAAATCATCAAATTCTGAAGAAAAAGTTAATGGTTGCATATATATTAGTTTCATAAAAAACTGATACTTACTTTTAACTGGGCTTTTTCTATTAATGATCGAATAATACCAAACATCCTGAACGTTATCGAGATAAATACTTTTCCCAAAAGCCTGTTTTTTATAATTTTTTAAACAGATTAATAAATCAAAGTTTAATTCGTAATTTTTACCAGTAAAATCATGAAAATCCATATGTTCTAAAAGAGAAAACTTTTCCAAAAGAGAATAAAATTCATGAAAATCATCACCAAACCCATCACAATTACAATTCAGCATCAAAAGCTGCAATAAAGGATTATCCAGTGATGCACGAATAATATTACTATATTTTTTCTTTTCATCATCTGTTAAATTTTTAATATCATTAATTTGTTTTAAAACTTGATATAGTATAATAAAATATCTTCTTAACTCATAGATATTTCTTAAACCCACTTGTTTATATTCTAATTTATAATTTGATTCAAAAATTTCATAAAATTCAGACAGCTTATTTTTTTCAATAAAATTAGTATTCAATAAATTTAATTCAGACAACAATGTAGTAAACAACATATCAAATTGTTGTATTTTTTGAGTTTTTTCTATTTCATTTTGTGCTTTAGCTGATATTTCCAACAGTTTATTACTATTCTTTAATTCTTCTCTACTTAATTTTAAATCTATTCTATTTTGCTCAAGGGCTATTTCATTTTGTTGAATAGCTCTTTTTGTCTCTTTTAATATTTCTTGATTCTGTAAAAGTTGTTTATTCTGATAAAGTAAAGTTACTATTAGCGCTGAAAAACTAAGAAATGCGAATACTGGATTTAATAAACCACCAATATAATCTCCAAAAGCCCCCCAAGCTGCAGTGTCATTTGTAATATACTTAAATGTAGTGAAATACATAAAAAGTAAAAATGAAATAAATACTAGTATACTTATAAATACTGGTATCAATATATTATCAATTTTCTTCATTTATTCTATCTTCAAATTTTAATTTCTATACAATGTAAAAAAGGAAGCTCATAGGCCTCCTTTTTTACTATCTAAAAGAATTACGCTTCAGGCGTATCATCTTTCGGCTCAGCGACAACTTCTTCAGAAGTTGCTGCTTGAAGCTCAATATTTTCAACAACGTCTATAGCTTCTAACTCTTCGTCATCTTCTACAGCTTCAATCGAAACAACACCAACCAATATTTCTGCATCGCTTAAACGAATTAAACGAACGCCTTGCGCATTACGTCCAGTCGTCGCAACTTCAGCAGCACGCGTACGAACTAAAGTACCGCCATCTGAGATCAACATCAGTTCTTTGCTTTCATCAATTGATACCGCACCAACTAACTCACCATTGCGTTCGCTAGTTTTGATTGCAATCACGCCCTTACCACCACGTTTCTTGGTTGGGAAGTCATCTACAGGTGTACGTTTACCATAACCGTTTGCACAAGCACACAGTACTTCACCCGTTTCAGGTACAACCACGAGTGAAACAATTCGACTGACAACAGTTGAATCTGATGAATCATCATTATCATCGTTGTCATCATTTTCAACGTCAGCATCGTCAGATTCAATCGTATTGCTTGCAAAACTCACACGCATACCACGCACGCCTTTTGCAGTACGTCCCATCGCACGAACATCTGTTTCAGCAAAACGAATTGCCTTCCCTTCGTTCGAGAACAACATGATCTGCTGATTACCATCGGTGATTGCAACACCGATTAAAGTATCTTCTTCGTTCAACTCAATCGCACGTAAACCATTAGAACGAACATTGCTAAATTGTGCTAATTCAACACGTTTAACCGTACCTGATGCCGTTGCCATGAACACATAGTGATTTTCAGGGAATTCAGTCAACGGTAAGATTGCGGTCACGGTTTCATTTGCATCCAATGGAAGCAAATTAATAATTGGACGACCTTTCGCACCACGCGAAGCCTGCGGAACTTCAAACACTCTTAAACGATAGACTTTACCAACATTGGTAAAACATAAAACCGTTGCATGGTTTGATGCTACAATTAAATGTTGAATAATGTCATCATCTTTCATCGAGGTTGCAGACTTACCACGACCACCACGGCGTTGCGCTTGATAGTCAGAAAGTGGTTGAGTTTTCGCATAACCTGTTTGAGAAACAGTCAGTACCACTTGTTCTTCTGGAATTAAATCTTCACGGCAGAAATCAACGCCTGATTCAACAATTTCAGTACGACGCCCATCACCATATTGCTGTAAGATCAAAGCAAGTTCTTCACGAATCACATTCATCAATAGATTAAAATCATTGAGAATTGCTGTTAATTCAGCAATTTGACCCAAGATTTCAGTATATTCTGCATGTAATTTATCTTGTTCTAAACCTGTTAAACGGTGTAAACGTAATTCTAAAATTGCCGCCACTTGCGTTGGTGACAAGCGATAAATTTCACCTGACAAACCAAATGGACGAGTTGGGTCTTCGCCTTCAATTTCATCTGGACGAACAGAGATTGCACCTGCTTTTTCAAGTAATGCAACCACACCGCCACCAGCCCACTCACCTGCTTGTAAACGCTCACGCGCTTCAGCGGGGTTAGCAGAAGTTTTGATGGTTTCAATAATGGCATCAATATTGGCTAAAGCAACCGTTAAACCTTCTAAGATATGTCCACGCTCACGTGCTTTACGCAATTCGAACATGGTACGACGTGTCACTACTTCTTGGCGATGACGAATAAATGCCGCAATAATATCTTTTAGGTTCATCAACTTCGGCTGACCATTGTCTAGACAAACCATGTTGATACTGAACGAGTTTTGAAGTTGGGTATGCAAGAATAAATTATTCACTGCAACTTCTGCATTCTCACCTCGTTTCAAGTCGATTGCGATACGCATACCATCTTTATCAGACTCATCACGAAGCTCAGAAATACCTTCTAATTTCTTCTCTTTGACTAACTCAGCAATACGCTCAATGGTTCTTGCTTTGTTAACTTGGTAAGGAATCTCAGTAAAGACAATCGTGGTACGACCTGTTTTTTGATCTTCTTCGAAGTGATATTTACCACGGATATGCAAACGACCTTTACCCGTGCGGTAAGCGTCTACAATCCCTGATTTACCGTAAATAATACCGCCTGTCGGGAAATCTGGCCCCGTAATATGCTCCATCAAACCTTCAATAGAGATATTTGGGTTATTGGCATATGCCAAACAAGCATTGACCACTTCAGTCATATTATGTGGCGCCATATTGGTCGCCATACCAACCGCAATACCCGTTGTACCATTAATCAAAAGATTTGGGATACGTGTTGGCATGACTTGAGGAATACGCTCAGAACCGTCGTAGTTATCTTCCCAATCAACGGTGTCTTTTTCTAAGTCTGCTAAAATTTCATGGGTCAACTTTTGCATACGAACTTCGGTATAACGCATTGCTGCTGCGCTATCCCCATCGACAGAACCGAAGTTACCTTGACCATCAACCAACATGTAACGCAAGCTAAAATTTTGCGCCATACGAACGATTGTTTCATATACTGCGCTGTCACCATGAGGGTGATATTTACCGATCACGTCCCCGACAACACGAGCAGACTTTTTGTATGCTTTGTTATAATCATTGCCCAATTCATGCATTGCAAACAACACACGACGGTGAACAGGTTTAAGACCGTCTCTAACATCTGGTAATGCACGAGATACAATTACGCTCATCGCGTAATCTAGATATGAATGCTTGAGTTCGTCCTCAATGGCAATCGGTCTAATTTCCGATACGCTCATGCATACTCCTTGTTTACAAGTAGATGGCTCTACTTGTTTTTATGTATTCAATCTTGCAAAAATTTAGCTCAGAAACTTGAACTAAAATTAAAAAATATAGCGAAAAATTATAGCATAAAGCACTTATCAACAGGGAGTTTGCTAATCTGAAAATAGCATTTTTTTACAATAAAAAGTTTATTAGAATTAATAAGTTAAAAATCTAGTTTTCCATTTTTTAGTGAATAGAATAAAAGGTTATTTTTTAATCAAAATAACAGCATTTTTAACAAAATATTTAATCCAGTTTTTTTTAAATCAGCGATATAAATAGGCATATTCTCTTTGAAAGAAAATTAAGTCTAGCTCCAAGGACTTTGCTGTTAGCTCAAAGATCATGCTGTGCATTTGACCTCGATGATGCGTTTGATGATTAAATACGTGTGCCAATATTTCAATCAACGGCTCAGTATAAACTTGACCTCGGCGGACATAAGTAATTGCTTGATGAAATGAAACTTCATCATGTTCATGGATAAAATTAATCAAACTTTGATCATGTTCAATTCGAGCATTCTCTAATTGGGCGAGTTGATTATAAAGAACCTCATCTAAAGCATACGTTGACGCCACAACACCATTGATACGCTCAAACCAAAGTATATCTCCTACCAATACATGATTTGCCGTTTGCATAAGGGATTTGAAATAAGCTTTACAAGCTTGATTTAATTGCTCCTCTGTTAAGCTGATGAGTGTAGAAAATAACTTTTGGTTTGCCCACTGATTATAATGAGCCAGCATCAGAAAATAGGTCTTAAAAGTATAATTCATCGGTAATGCTCTCATTTATTTATTCTTATTTTTAACATAAAAAAACGCCCCTTTCGGAGCGTTTCAAACTTAATTTAGAGAATTAAAGTTTAGATACCAATTCTGGTACAACAGTGTTCAAATCACCAACTAACCAGTAGTCAGCAACGCTGTTGATTGGCGCTTCTTCGTCTTTGTTGATTGCAACAATAACTTTAGAATCTTTCATACCCGCTAAGTGCTGAATCGCACCAGAGATACCGATTGCCAAGTAAAGATCAGGCGCAACGATTTTACCAGTTTGACCAACTTGGAAGTCGTTTGGTACAAAGCCAGCATCTACAGCAGCACGTGAAGCACCTTGAGCAGCACCAAGCTTGTCAGCTAATGGGTCAAGTACTTTGTGATAGTTTTCACCAGAACCTACACCACGACCACCAGATACAACGATGCGTGCAGCAGTTAATTCTGGACGATCAAGCTTCACGATTTCTTCGCTTACAAACGTAGAAATACCAGCATCTTTCGCTTCAGCAACAGCTTCAACCGCAGCAGAACCACCTTCAGCAGCAACTGCATCAAATGCTGTACCACGAACTGTACCAACGATAATTGCTTCGTCAGATTGAACAGTTGCGATTGCGTTACCTGCATAGATAGGACGCTTGAAAGTATTTGCAGATTCAACAGCAATAATGTCTGAAATCATGCTTACGTCAAGAAGTGCAGCAACACGTGGAAGAATGTTCTTACCCGTTGTTGTAGATGCAGCTAATACGTATTTGTAACCGCCTTTCGCGATGTCAGCAACTAAGCCAGCAACGTTTTCAGCCAATTGGTTCGCATAAGCAGCATTGTCAGCAAGTAATACTTTGCTCACACCAGCAACTTTAGCAGCAGCATCAGCAACTGCTTGAGCGCCAGAACCAGCAACTAATACAGTAATATCACCACCGATTTTTTGAGCTGCCGCAACAACGTTTAAAGTTGCACCGTTAAGTGACTGGTTGTTGTGATCAGCGATAACTAAAATACTCATGATTTTATCCTTCTGTATTAGATCACTTTCGCTTCATTTTTCAATTTTTCAACAAGTTCGTCTACCGACTTAACTTGTACGCCAGCTTTACGTTCAGCAGGTGCTTCAACTTTAATTGTTTTAAGTTTAGTACCAGTTGCAACGCCATAGTCAGCAGGAGACTTAGTATCAAGCGGTTTTTTACGCGCTTTCATGATGTTTGGAAGAGCAGCATAACGTGGCTCATTCAAACGTAAGTCAGTTGTGATGATTGCTGGAAGAGCAAGCTCAACAGTTTGTAAACCGCCATCAACTTCACGAGTAACTTGTACTTTACCGCCGTCAACTTTAACTTCAGATGCGAAAGTACCTTGACCTGCACCAAGTAAAGCACCAAGCATTTGACCTACTTGGTTAGAGTCATCATCAATTGCTTGTTTACCAAGAAGAATAAGTTCTGGTTTTTCAGCATCAACAACGCCTTTTAAAATTTTAGCAACTTCTAAAGCGCCAATTTCATCAGCAGTTTCAACTAAGATACCACGGTCAGCGCCTAAAGCCATTGCAGAACGAATTTGTTCTTGCGCGTCTTTAGAACCCACTGAAACAACAACGATTTCTGAAATCGTTCCTTTTTCTTTTAAGCGAACCGCTTCTTCCACTGCGATTTCACAGAATGGGTTAATTGACATCTTAACGTTAGTAAGGTCAACCCCAGTATTGTCCGGCTTCACACGAACTTTAACGTTGGCATCAACCACACGTTTTACAGCGACAAGAGCCTTCATGTAATCCTCGGCTGTTCTAAGCAAGTAAATATAATGAAGAGTATTCTAACTCTTCGATCGAAACTTTTTAGGTGCCCTATCTTGCAATGTATATGGCATTTCGGTCAAGTCACAATTTCTTCTGCGACTGTAAAAAAGATGAAATGCTCAGTTCAATAATTTAGCCTTATATTTCACCATTTATATTTAATCACTTGACACTTTGATTTTTAAATATTGATTTATCTAATATTTTATAACTTTCAACAACATAAAATACACTTTTCAAATTGATTTAACTGGATCTGTAACTGATCATTTCGATTAAATTTTACTGTACTTTCGATTCCACAAAAACTTGGCAATAAAGTAAGAATATTGATTGAGCAACGCTTAAAAATAAACGAAAAAATCAGTCGCCTATTAAACACTCAATTTTGCAACATAATATATCAACATTTAGCTTTTCTGTGCGCGTGGATGCGCCTGATCATAGACTTTTGCCAGTTGATCAAAGTCAACATGCGTATAGATCTGGGTTGTCGACAAATTACTATGTCCCAACATCTCTTGCACTGAGCGTAAATCACCACTTGCTGAAAGCATATGACTGGCAAAACAGTGGCGTAAGAGATGTGGATGTAAATCGACATTGACACCTGCTCTTTGTGCTTGAAGTTTAACTCGATTTTCAATTTGGCGTGGCTTTAATACACTGCCCCGTTGTGAGATAAATACCGCTGAATCTGCTGTAAAACCGCCTTGCCATATCCGATAAATTTTAAGCCATTCAATCAAACTTGCTTTTGCTTTACTTCCAAATGGTACAACTCTCGTTTTATTGCCTTTACCAGTGATGCGTAATAATTGTCGATTAAAATCAATGTCTTTAATCGTGAGTCCTTGTAACTCTGCCAAACGCAAACCACTCGAATATAACAATTCAAGCATCGCCTTATCCCGTAACCATAGCTGTTGTTCTAAGGGTTTCTCTGGTGACGGCTGATCTAAAATCTGATTCACGGTTTCAATATCAATCATCCCTGGCAAAGGTCGAGGCTGACGTTTTAACCTAAAATCTTCTGATGGATTCTGTTGTAAATATTGACCTTGCTCTGCCCACTTCATAAATTGGCGAATTGAAGTTAAATGACGTTGTAAGCTACTTGAACTCAGTTGGTCTTGTTCAACACGTGTAGCCAAATACTCTCGTAGATCAGATGCCTCAATATTTTGTAATTGAAGTTGTTTCGATTCACAAAACTCAAAAAAATCGGTTAAGTCACGTTGATAAGCCGCAATGGTATGTTCCGACTGATTTTGAATAATGCGTTCTTTTAACCACATGGAAAGCAGTTTTGTCGGAGTTTCCAAATTACGCTCAATGTTATTCAGTTCATACATTACTCAGTCTAACAAATTTTTCCCTTTATAGAATTAAACAAGTTTCGGAAAATCTCTGTCTATGTAATACAATACATTTCAAGTTTTAAGTCGCTCTTCTTACAATGTCAACGATGCTTGTTTCCTATCTAATCGCAATTACACTTCTTACGCTGACGCCTGGCTTAGACACGACACTCATCATTCGAACAGCGACGATAGAAGGGAAAGTTAAAGCCTTTCAAGCAGCATTAGGAATTAACTTAGGTTGTATTGTTTGGGGTATTATTGTCGCTTGTGGTTTAGGCGCATTATTGATGACTTCTGATCTTGCTTTTAATGCGTTGAAGTGGATGGGTGCAGCATACCTGACTTGGCTAGGATTCAATCTTATTTTAAAACCTCGTACACAACTTGCGGGGTTGAATGAATCAGCCGCAACGCAGAACTGGTTTATGAAAGGCTTGTGGGGCAACTTACTCAACCCCAAAGTCGGCATCTTTTATATTTCTTTCTTGCCACAATTCATCCCCCATACTGCTTCACCTGTTGTTTGGACAATGGGGCTAGTACTGATCCATGTATTGATTGGATTTATATGGTCAATTTTCTTGATTGTTGCCATGCAATCTATTGCAGCCTATTTAAAGCAACCGAAATTTATTCAATATATGGATCGTATCACGGGCAGTATTTTTATACTGTTTGCACTGAAACTGGCATTGAGTAAGCGATAAATTATAAAAAATCATGCTTTTCATAGCACGCTAATGACTCGTTTGAACGACCTATACCGAGTCTTTTAAATAAGCATTTATTTGTATTGCCACTTCATCTGCATCCTGCTTTGCCAGTCCATGATCACCACCCTCGACAATATAGAGTTTTGATTTTTTAAATATCTGATTTAAATATTGCCCAACTTCAATTGGGCTAACTGAATCTTGATCGCCCCAAATGAGTAATGTTTCTACCTCTATCGTAGATAGAAATTCCTCATAATCGACCTTTGTCGTCACAAACCAATCAGGGGATTCCAAATATTCCAGTTGATAAAGCTGACGCCAATCTTGAACCTTAAATCGTTCTAGATTAATTCCACCTGAAGTGGCGATTAATACGAGACCTTTGATCAAATCTGTTTTTTGTAATGTCGCAGCAATTGCAAAAATACCGCCCATTGATTGCGCAATTAAGATCGAGGGTTGCTGAATCTGTGCAACCACATAATTACTCAGATCATCAAAACTATGAATATCGGGATGTGCTGCCGTACCATGAAAACCAGGGTAAGCGATCACTTGCTTTGTATAATTATTAGGAAGCTGTTCGATCAGAGGATTCCAAAATTGTGTATTGCCTGATGCGCCTGAAAGGAAAATTAAATTCATCTCATAAGCCTTCTACTAATTTTTTGATTAAAGGCTCGACCATTTCTTTAGCTCTTAATTGTTGTAACCATACTGGAGGAATATCACCATATCCAAAAGCAAGTCCTGCTAATCCACCTGCCACACATGCTGTTGTGTCAGTGTCCCGCCCCAAAGAAATCGCTTTTTTAATCACGGCTTGATAATTTGGCTCTTGTAGCGCTAAATAAGCTGATTTTAAGCAATCTACAACATAACCACTTCCCGTTCCTCGTTCTAAATCATCAGGACGGATAAAAAATTCTAATTGCTCCAATTCATCAGGTCGTTTTTCATAATATTGTCGTAGGATAGTGACAGCATGTGACCATGCGGCATTAATCGCCATTCCTTTTAAAATATATCTCGCCCATAAACAATACAAAGCACAGCATACTTTTGAGCGTAAATGTGCATGCGTAATGTGTGATTGTAAATATGCAGCTAAAATTAATGCCTCATCTGTCCCTTGATGCCACAATGCTAAAGGTAAAACTCTCATTAATGCGCCATTACCATTGGCATGTTCATCATCATTTGCGACTTGCATGACTGGTGTACCTAGTAAATATTTTCGAATAGCTGTTGCCGTCTGCACACCTACATCAAATACCTGATAATCGGGGGTCATATAACCAAACTGATACCAATTTGCAATACGATTCATTAAATCAACAGCATCTAACTTTTGACAATGAAGTAAAGATGTCAATAAACACAAAGCTTGCGCACCATCGTCTGACCATGTACCAATTGGAACATCAGGATAAGTTCGACTAAAGTTTATAGGCGGAATCATATCAATATCGATAATGTGAGGTAGTTGTTCAGGTAAATGAAACTCATAAGGCACACCAACAGCATCACCGATCAATAAACCATAAATACCACCACGAAGCTTATTTTGCATTTTTCTCTCATTTTCTTATTGTAAAAATAAAGGGTAAAAAGCCCAACTTGAGACTTTTTACCCTCAGATCAATCTAATTTATCCTTGGAAATAACGTAAATCCAAACGCGCATCATAAACATGAGTCGTTGGACCTGTCATCCACACCACATCACCTTCACGCCAAGCAATATGTAACTTACCGCCCGCAAGCTGAACTTCAACCTCATTGGCAAGTAAACCACGGCGCATACCACTAACTGCTGCGGCACAAGCCCCTGTACCACATGCTAAAGTCTCACCCACACCACGTTCAAACACACGCAAACGGACGTGCTTTTCATCAATGATTTGCATAAAACCAGCATTGACACGTGCAGGAAAGCGTACATGAGATTCCACTTGTGGGCCAATATTGGCAACATCAGCAGTTAATACATCAGGAACGATGGTAACGGCATGAGGATTACCCATATTCACTACATCAATGTTAATGCTTTGGTTATCTGCCAATTCTAGTGCGTATAAACCTTCAGTATCTTCATGTGCTTGCGTGACAAATGGAATTTCGTCTGGAAGAAACTTTGGCGGCCCCATATTAACGCGAACCAAACCATTCGCACCCAACTCAGGCTCTACAATTCCTGCTTTGGTTTGCACCCGAATTTTTGTTTTAGTGGTAAGTTGACGCTCATGTACAAACCGAGCAAAACAACGCACACCATTACCACACTGCTCGACTTCAGAACCATCTGCATTAAAAATACGATATTTAAAATCTACATCTGGAAAATCAGGTGGTTCAACAATCAAAAGTTGATCGAAACCCACACCAAAATGACGATCAGCTAAGCGTTGAATCGTCAATGTATCTAAATAAGCTCGCTGGGTAATCAGGTCAACAACCATAAAGTCATTCCCTAAACCATGCATTTTGGTAAATTCTAAATACATCCCAATTTACTCCTCAGGCAACAAACGCTCTCTTTCCCAAAGTGATTCTATGGTTTCACGCTCACGAATTAAATAGGCTTGATCACCATTGACCATAACTTCAGCAGCACGACCACGGGTATTATAGTTCGAGCTCATCACAAAACCGTAAGCACCTGCGCCCAACACAGCTAATACATCATTTTCCTGAAGTGCCAAATCACGTTCTTTACCCAAGAAATCGCCTGTTTCGCAGATTGCACCGACTAAATCCCATGTTTTGACTTCAACATCATGCTTTGGATTCACAGATTGGATATCCATCCATGCTTCATATAAAGCGGGACGAATTAAGTCATTCATCGCTGCATCAATGATGGCAAAGTTACGGTGATTGGTTGGTTTTAATAAATCAACTTTGGTTAATAAAGCACCCGCATTGGCTGAAATACTACGCCCTGGCTCCATATACACTTTCAAGCCCAACTTTTCTAAAGCTGGACGCATGGCATTGGCATATTCAACAACGCTTGGAGGAGTTTCATCTTTATAGCGAACACCTAAACCACCACCAATATCAATATGTTTGAGGGTAATGCCTAAGTTTTTCAATTCTTCGATCATCAAAATGATACGATCAAGTGCATCAACAAATGGCTTGGTTTCTGTCAATTGCGAACCGATATGACAGTCAATTCCAACGATCTCTAAGTTCGGTAATGAAGCGGCATATTGATACGTTTCATTCACCGTATCACTTGGAATACCAAACTTATTTTCTTTCAATCCTGTTGAAATATAAGGATGGGTTTTAGCATCTACATCTGGATTTACACGTAAAGAAATCGGGGCTTTTTTGCCTAATTTTGCGGCTACTTTTTGAATGCGATCAAGCTCAGCATAAGATTCAACATTGAAACACGCAATACCGACAGTTAATGCTTTTTCAATATCTGCTTCTGATTTACCTAAACCAGAGAACACAATTTTTGATGGCTCACCACCTGCTGCAAGTACACGAGCAAGTTCACCACCCGTCACAATATCAAAACCTGCACCCAGTTTTGCCAAGACATTTAAAACAGCGATATTTGAGTTTGACTTCACCGCAAAACAGATTTGATGATCAATAAAATCAAAGGCACGATGCATATCTAAATAATGCTTTTCAAAAGTTGCTTTTGAATAAACATATAAAGGTGTGCCAAATTGCTGTGCGAGCTGATCTAATGAACATTGCTCAGCATGCAATACTCCATTAATGCGAGTGAAACTCATGAAGATGTCCTTATTTACAAACTTAAGGTGAGGTGGTCGGTGATGATGTAACTTGGCGTTCTGACTTTAGATCAGATGAAGCTTCTGCTTTGGATGCTTCATTTTTATAGAGCAGGTATTTTGCACGCTTATCGTGATCCTGATCAGAAGGTAATTGCAACATGCCTGACTGACCACATGCAGTGAGTACCACACTACTCAATAATAAACCGATCGAACAAATGACTTGACGCATCTGAGCACCTAACTTTTACAATTCGCAGCAGTATAGCGTGATCAACTCACAGGCTAAAGTCTAAACATAAAAAAACGCCAACTTATGCTGGCGTTTTTTTCATTCGAACTTGTTTAGCTTATTTCTTTTTCGCAAAGAAATAGCCAATCGCTAAAATAACAAACCAAATTGGGCTCACTTTTAATGATTCTAAAGTTGTTTCATCCAATGCAAGGAAGTAAATTGTTGCAAGGAAGAATGCAATCACCACCCAACAAGTAAACACCCCACCAGGCAATTTAAAGGTTGACTGTGCATGTAACTCAGGACGGTTTTTGCGGTAGTTAATATAACTCCACATAATCACAATCCACACACAGATAAACAAGATAGTCGATAAAGTGGTCGCTAAGGTAAATGCAGTCACTTCATCATTGGTTCCTGTTTGTACTTTATAAACGAATTGAACGAAAGCACCGATAAAAATACAGATCGAAGAAAAGAGTAATGCTTTTGCAGGAACTGCCGATTTAGAAAGTTTTCCAAATAATTTTGGTGCTTGTTTATCCGTAGATAAACCGAACAACATACGACTAGTCGAGAATACACCGCTATTCATTGATGACATGACTGAAGATAACACCACCAAATTCATAATAATCGCAGCAGAAGCAATACCCGCTTGTGAGAAGATGTTTACAAATGGGCTCACCTTAGGATTAATTTGATCCCATGGTGTAACACACATGACGACAAATAATGCCAATACATAGAAAATAATGATACGAATTGGGATTGAGTTAATCGCTTTTGGTAAATTACGTTTTGGATCTTGTGTTTCAGCAGCAGTTGTACCAACAAGTTCCACACCTACAAAGGCGAAAATCGCAATTTGGAAGCCTGCTAAGAAACCATCTAAACCTTTAGGGAAAAATCCACCATGTGACCAAAGATTAGAAACACTGGCAACAGCCCCTGTAGTACTAGTAAATCCAGTAAAGATCATCCATAAACCAACAGCAATCAGGACAATAATGGCTGTGATTTTGACCATTGCAAACCAGAATTCCATCTCACCAAATAATTTTACCGTCACAAGGTTCAACCCAAGTACAAATAAAATGGCAACGGTACTGATCAGCAATCCGCCCACTGGTGTAAATGACTCACCACCATTGAAAAATTCAAGATAGTAAATAATCGCAGACAAGTCAGCGATACCAATTGTGACCCAGCATAGCCAGTATGTCCAGCCAACAAAATAACCCGCCCAAGGACCAATTAAATCAGTGGATAAATCAATAAAAGATTTATAGTGTAGGTTGGATAAAAGTAATTCACCTAAGGCACGCATGACGAAAAACACCATCACACCAATTAAGCCATAAATGAATAAAATAGATGGTCCAGCCAAACTAATGGTTTTGCCTGACCCCATGAACAATCCCGTTCCGATTGCTCCACCAATCGCAATCAACTGTAAATGTCGATTGGAAAGGCTACGATGCAGCTCACCATTTTCATTTGGTGAACCAGTAAAATCATTTGACATTGTTATATTCAACTCTCAAGTTTTATGTGACAAAATTAGCCTAAAAATCTAACAATAGAAAAAGTTTTTTCGGCTTTTGATCACTTTTTTGAAATTTTAACGCTTTTTAGTTGCATTTTTAATCATGTTTTCCTGTTTTATAAACCTCAATGTACAATTCCTTGTAATTAGCAGTTTACGTGCCAAAATCAACTTTGGCGACAGTTATAGATAAAATTTATATTTCAGATTCTCTGCAACTCGATTTGGTCAAAATTTAATTGATCTATCACATATCTTTTACGAGTAAATATGAGCAAAGTTAAAACAGTTTATCGTTGTGAACAATGTGGCGCAGATCACTCTAAATGGGCAGGTCAATGTTCAGAATGTGGTGAATGGAATAGCTTAACGGAAGTACGATTAGAGCCAAGCATCTCGCACCGAGCGCGTCCCAAAGTGGGTGGATATGCGGGACAAGTTGCCAATATTACAACGCTCAATCAAATCTCTGTCTCAAATGAAACTCGCCTGCAAACGGGTATTAGTGAATTTGATCGTGTACTGGGTGGAGGCTTGGTTACAGGCTCGGTTGTTTTGATTGGTGGTGACCCAGGTATCGGTAAATCAACAATTTTATTACAAACTGCCACACATATGGCAAGTAAAAAAAGTTCAGCGCTTTATGTCACAGGTGAAGAATCTCTTTCACAGGTTGCTTTACGCGCGCAACGCTTAGACTTGCCAACAGACCAATTAAAAGTCATGGCTGAAACCTGTGTCGAACGTATTTGTGAAGTTTTGGCACAAGTGCGCCCTGCGGTCGCAATTCTGGATTCGATTCAAACGCTTTATACTGAAACTTTGCAATCTGCACCAGGTGGTGTTTCACAAATCCGCGAATCTGCTGCACTACTCACCCGTTTTGCAAAAAACAGTGGTACAGCCCTATTTCTAGTCGGTCATGTCACCAAAGAAGGTGCGCTAGCTGGCCCACGAGTTTTAGAACATATGGTCGATTGTGTTCTTTACTTTGAAGGGCAATCCGACTCTCGTTATCGCATGATTCGTGCAGTAAAGAACCGTTTTGGTGCAGTCAATGAACTCGGTGTCTTTGCAATGACCGATAAAGGTCTACGTGAAGTTGCCAATCCATCTGCAATTTTCCTGAGTCGTTATGATGAAGCCATTCCAGGTTCAATTGTCATGATCAGCCGTGAAGGAACACGCCCCCTCCTCGTCGAAGTTCAAGCCTTAGTCGATGATGCACATGGGCAACCACGTCGAGTGGCACTTGGTTTAGAGCAGAACCGCTTGAATATGTTACTTGCAGTGATGCACCGTCATGGTGGTGTACAAACCTCAGGACAAGATGTTTATGTCAATGTGGTCGGTGGTTTAAAGATTACTGAAACTGGCTCTGATCTAGCAGTTTTACTGGCTTGTGCTTCGAGTTTACGAGGCAAAGCCTTACCACAACAATTGGCTGTTTTTGGTGAGGTTGGGCTATCTGGAGAAATTAGGCCGGTACCGAATGGTCAAGAACGCTTAAAAGAAGCAGCAAAGCATGGCTTTAAATATGTCATTTTACCTAGAGGCAATGCACCTCAAAAATCAGTAGAAGGTGTTCAAATTATTGCTGTTGCACGCTTGCATGAAGCACTTACTGAAGCGATGCAATTGAGTGACGAATTGACATAAAAAAACATATTTTTATAGTTGAAATTACAGGTGAATGCCTGCATAAATACACTTACAAATTGGATTTAAATAGGAATTTTCGATGCAAGTACACCAGCGTGGCTTGATGGCAGCTCTTTTAATGGCAACTTTGGTTGCAGCACCGCTAGCGGAAGCAAAACGTGCTGGTGGTGGGAAAAGCCATGGTATGAGCAGATCTAGCTCAGCGAGCCAGCCAGCTCAACAACCACGTCAAGTTGCGCCTGCTCCACAACAAACTGCACCCCAAAAATCAGGTCCAGGCGTCGGTTCAATGGTTGCAGCTGGTGTAGCTGGTGCAGCTGTTGGTGCTGTCGCAGCAAATGCATTAGCTGATGACAAAAACCCAACCTCAACAGAGCAACAAGCAACTCAGCAAGCTCAACAGGAAGAAAAAGGTGGTATTCCTAGTTGGATCTGGTTATTGCTGATTGCAGGGGGCGCTTTCTTTATTTTCCGTAAATTCAAGGGTAAGCAAAAAGTCGCAGCGAACAACCCTTATGCACCAAATAACAATGCTCAAAATAATTTTGGTCGCCAAAATACATCTTCAACAGCTGACAATACCAATATCTTTGGTCAATCAGTCGCTGGGGGAAATGCACCTCAAGCGGCGTTTGGTAGTGCTTCGATGAGCAGTGGCAATCAGTTACCTGATGGTACTGAACCTGCTGCATTTCTACGGGTTGCACGTCAACGTTTTAACCATATTCAATCGGTAAACAGTGCAAGTAACATCGAAGAGATTCGTCGTTACTTAACCCCTGAACTTTATACATCTATGTACAGTGACATTATGGCGAACCAAGACCAAGACGTTGCTGAATTTAGCAATCTGAATGCGATGGTTGTAGAAAGCACAACTGAAAATGGTCAGTATGTTGTGAGCGTTCGTTTTACAGGTACAGTGAGCGAAGATTTAAATAGCTTGCCACAGCCTTTTACAGAGATTTGGCATTTTATTAAACCTGCCGGCTCGCAACAGGATTGGGTCGTTGCTGGAATTCAACAGGCTTAAATTTACACTGTATAGAACTTAAAGGAAAGGAGCTGTGAAAACAGCTCTTTTTTTGCATTAAATTTGGGATCACCGTTGCATAAACCACATTGTTTATCAGCTAAACAAACTTTTTCCATCAGATACTCTAGAGAAAAATATCAAGAAAACCTCTACCTCCTCTCATCTGAATAAAAAAAGCCACTCTCTATTTGGAGAATGGCGGAGTGTAAATAGATTAACTGGTCAAACACATTGTATTTTTATATAGATTTCTAAGCCTACAATCAAGCCCATCATATGTTTTATTTATACTAGCTTATAACATAAGGTAAAAATATTCCTCGTTTGGGGAATAAAACTATTTTCTATCTCAATACAGGCTAACCCATCAACTCTATCACGATGAGATCTAAACAAATTGCCCAACGCTTTCTAACTCATATATCCCTAGATTTTAGATCGAACTCAGGTTAAATAAAATCACGAACCCATCTTCACTCATTTGGATCTTTAAATCACAAATAAAAAAGCCTTGCCGAAGCAAAGCTTTTAAAACCCAGTTATACGTTCGATCAGACGAAATTAAGATACAAACTGTAAGAACAACCAGTATAAACCACCAGATAAACAAATCGTTGCTGGCAATGTAAATATCCATGCTGAAAGAATGGTTTTCACTGTAGCAAAATTTAAACCTGATTTATTCGCCACCATCGTACCCGCAACTGCACTGTTTAGAACGTGAGTTGTTGAAACTGGCATACCTAAACCATCAGCAGCAGCAATCGTTGTCATTGCAACAAGTTCAGCAGACATCCCTTGACCATAAGTCATATGGTTCTTACCAATACGTTCGCCCACTGTAACCACAATACGCTTCCATCCCACCATAGTACCTAAACCAAGCGCAAGTGCCACGGCAACTTTAACCCAATTCGGAATATATTGGAGGAATGAATCAAGATTACTACGGTATTCTTTTACCACTTTGGCTTGGTCTTTATCCATTTCTGGCAAAGCTTTCGCTTTATCTAATCGCTTGAAAGTAGTCGTACTTAAATACATATCATTGCGAATTTCACTGACCGCAGCTTCTGGGATCGCTTTAAGATCACCATAATTTGCAACACGTGTACCTAGGTGCGCTGTCATACTTGCCAATGCAGGTACAACTTCAGCCGTTTGTTCTTTAGTTTGAATATATTTGGTCAATACAGCACGCGCTTTCTCATCTGAAAGCTCATTCTGATTTACATTTAAAACGGTTGCTGTTTGAGTTGAAAGTTGCTCAAATGATTGTAAATGTTCAGCATCTAAACTCTTATTCAATGAGTAAGCTAAAGGAACTAGACCAATCAAAATCAACATGATCAAGCCCATACCTTTTTGACCATCATTTGAACCATGTGCAAAACTTACACCAGTACAAGTGAAAATCAAGATCGCACGAATTAATGGTGGCGGTGGCTTATTGCCTTCAGGTGGTTGGAAAAGTTCAAGTTGACGCTTGAAAATTGTTTTCACCAACAAAAATACGATTGCAGCAAATGCAAAACCGATTAATGGAGAAAATAATAAAGCTTTACCAACTTTGATCACTTGATCCATATCAATACCACTTGCTGTACCTGTTGAGGCATTTAACAAGTGATTCATGATCCCTACACCTAAAATCGAACCGATTAAGGTATGTGAACTTGAGGCTGGGATACCAAGAAACCACGTTCCTAGATTCCAAAGAATCGCAGCAATCAGCAGTGCGAAAACCATCGCAAAACCTGCTCCACTGCCAACATTCATAATCAGTTCAACAGGGAGTAAAGCAATAATACCGTAAGCAACTGCACCACTGGCAACCATAACCCCAAGGAAGTTACAGAAACCTGCCCACATCACTGCAACAGGTGCAGGTAAGGCATTGGTATAGATGACCGTTGCAACCGCATTGGCGGTATCATGGAAACCATTGACAAACTCAAAGCCTAATGCAATGAAAAGTGCTGTCGCTAAAAGAATAACAGAGTACAAACTCAAAGGTGGCACATGCGCTAAGTCAGCACTCACCTGAAAACCAATATAAATAAGTGTTGCAATAATAATCGTTAAAAACACCGGCATAAAAAATTTCGGTGTAGCAACATGTACATTCGTCGATTTTGCCGTAGAACTGGCAAGCGGTGAATCCGAAACAGGGGGAATATTAGAATTCATGTAGACGGTTAGAGGATAATAAAATCCTCTGTATTGTTTAATTAAATTATGACAATTATATGACAACAGACTGTCATATGAAGGCAAAATTTCATATTTTTCTTACATTTTTTTGTATTTTTCAAAGAAAAAATCATCTAAATATTCATTTAAACCATATAAAAACAATACCTTAAGTCAAAAAAATTTTACTCAGAACTATTTGTCTGATTTTGCAACAAACACAACAAAATATGAAACTTATTTGTCATATTTCAAAATACATGTCGTCTTTTTAGGCATTATTCCGCTTAATTATTGCAATTTCATGAAAGTTTTATGACATTTTCCATTTGAACCAATGAATCACCTCAAGCTAATGCTGAAAATACGCGCTTTTTCTGCGCTTCTGTTACAATGCCCCTGCTTTTTTATATTGATTATCTACTGGGGTTCCTTATGTCCACGCTTGCCACCCTAAAATCACTTCTTGCTCAACGCATTCTCATTATTGACGGTGCAATGGGAACGATGATCCAGCGCCATAAATTAGAAGAAGAAGATTATCGTGGTGAACGTTTTGCAGACTGGGCATCAGACCTAAAAGGCAATAACGACTTATTGGTTTTAACCCAACCCCAAATTATTCAAGGGATTCATGAAGCCTATTTAGATGCTGGTGCAGATATTATTGAAACCAACAGCTTTAATGGCACACGTGTTTCAATGTCGGACTATCACATGGAAGACCTCGTTCCAGAGATCAACCGTGAAGCAGCACGTCTAGCACGTGCGGCATGTGACAAATATTCAACCCCAGATAAACCACGCTTTGTTGCAGGTGTACTTGGCCCAACCTCGCGTACTTGTTCCATTTCACCAAATGTAAATGATCCTGCGTTCCGTAACATTACTTTTGATGAACTCAAAGAAAACTATATCGAAGCCACTCATGCCTTAATCGAAGGTGGTGCAGACATCATCTTGATTGAAACCGTATTTGATACATTAAACTGTAAAGCGGCGATTTTTGCGGTAAAAGAAGTATTTAAGCAACTTGGTCATGAACTTCCGTTAATGATCTCAGGCACGATTACCGATGCATCAGGTCGTACTTTAACAGGTCAAACCGCTGAAGCGTTCTGGAACTCGGTTCGCCACGGTGACTTACTGTCGATTGGTTTTAACTGTGCCTTGGGTGCAGATGCCATGCGTCCGCACGTTAAAACCATTGCAGATGTTGCAGATACCTTTGTTTCTGCCCATCCAAACGCAGGTTTACCAAATGCCTTTGGTGAATATGACGAAACGCCTGAACAAACAGCCGCGTTCATCAAAGAATTTGCAGAAAGTGGTTTAATCAATATTACAGGTGGTTGCTGTGGTACAACGCCTGATCATATCCGTGCCATTTACAATGCTGTTAAAAATATAAAACCACGTCAGATTCCTGAAACAAAGCCTGCATGTCGTTTAAGTGGTTTAGAACCATTTAATATTTATGATGATTCACTGTTCGTCAATGTGGGTGAACGTACCAACGTCACGGGTTCAAAAAAATTCCTACGTCTCATCCGTGAAGAAAAGTTTGCCGAAGCTTTGGAAGTGGCGCAGCAACAAGTTGAAGCTGGTGCACAGATCATCGACATTAATATGGATGAAGGGATGCTCGATTCGCAAAATGCGATGGTACATTTCTTAAATCTTGTCGCATCTGAGCCAGATATTTCTCGTGTACCGATCATGATTGACTCATCGAAATGGGAGATCATCGAAGCAGGCTTAAAATGTGTACAAGGTAAACCTGTCGTGAACTCAATTTCATTGAAAGAAGGTTATGACGAATTTGTCGAAAAGGCACGTCTATGCCGTCAGTACGGTGCTGCGATTATTGTCATGGCATTTGATGAAACAGGTCAAGCAGATACGGCTGCACGCAAACGTGAAATCTGTAAACGTTCTTATGATGTTTTGGTCAATGAAGTGGGCTTCCCTGCCGAAGATATTATTTTTGACCCGAACGTGTTTGCAGTCGCAACAGGGATTGAAGAACATAATAACTATGGCGTCGATTTTATTGAAGCCACAGGTTGGATCAAACAGAACCTACCGCATGCCATGATTTCAGGCGGTGTATCCAACGTATCCTTCTCATTCCGTGGTAATGAACCTGTACGTGAAGCAATTCACTCTGTGTTCCTCTACTATGCCATCAAACAAGGCATGACCATGGGGATCGTTAACGCTGGTCAAATGGCGATTTATGACGATATTCCAAAAGAACTCAAAGATGCGGTTGAAGATGTTGTTTTAAACCAAAACCAAGGTGAATCAGGTCAAGTTGCCACAGAAAAACTGCTTGAAGTCGCTGAAAAGTTCCGTGGTCATAGCGGTGCGCAACGTGAAGCTGAAAATCTTGAATGGCGGAATGAAACGGTTGAAAAACGTCTTGAATATGCCTTAGTCAAAGGTATTACGACTTTTATTGATGAAGATACCGAAGAAGCACGCCTCAAAGCAAAACGTCCACTCGATGTCATTGAAGGTGCATTGATGGATGGTATGAACGTGGTCGGCGACCTGTTCGGCTCAGGCAAAATGTTCCTACCTCAAGTGGTTAAATCTGCTCGTGTCATGAAACAAGCTGTGGCTTGGTTGAACCCGTACATCGAAGCCGAAAAAGGCGATGCACAATCTAAAGGTCGTGTGTTGATGGCAACGGTAAAAGGTGACGTACATGATATTGGTAAGAATATCGTGGGCGTGGTCTTGGGTTGTAATGGTTATGACATCGTTGACCTTGGCGTAATGGTGCCGTGTGAAAAAATCTTGCAAACGGCAATTGATGAAAAATGTGACATCATCGGTTTATCAGGTTTGATCACGCCATCTTTAGATGAAATGGTGTTTGTTGCCAAAGAAATGCAACGTAAAGGCTTTAATATTCCCTTGTTAATTGGTGGTGCAACCACATCGAAAGCCCATACTGCGGTAAAAATTGATCCGCAATATTCAAATGATGCGGTGATTTATGTCGCCGATGCATCGCGTGCAGTCGGTGTAGCAACCACCCTGCTCTCGAAAGAAATGCGTGGTAACTTTATTGCTGAGCATCGCGCTGAATATGCCAAGATTCGTGAACGTTTAGCCAATAAGCAGCCAAAAGCAGCCAAACTCAGCTATGCTGAATCGATTGAAAATGGCTTTAAAGTGGATGCGAATTATGTACCACCAATTCCAAATACAATGGGTACACATGTACTGACCAACTACCCACTTGCAACATTAGTGGAGTATTTTGACTGGACACCATTCTTTATCTCTTGGAGCTTGGCAGGTAAATTCCCGAAAATCTTAGAAGATGAGATTGTCGGTGAAGCTGCAACGGATTTGTATAATCAAGCACAAGCCATGCTCAAAGATGTGATCGAGAATAATCGTTTCGATGCGCGTGCTGTATTTGGTCTATACCCTGCACAACGTACAGATGCAGATACAGTCAGCGTGTTTGATGAAACAGCGCAGAATGTCACACATACTTTTGAACACTTGCGTCAGCAGTCGGACAAAGTCACAGGCAAACCAAACTTATCTTTAGCCGACTTTATTAGCACCTCTAAAGACAATACCGACTATCTCGGTGGTTTCACTGTGTCGATCTTCGGTGCGGAAGAATTGGCAAATGAATATAAAGCCAAAGGTGATGATTATTCTGCAATCTTGGTTCAGTCGTTGGCCGATCGTTTTGCCGAAGCTTTTGCAGAGCATTTGCATGAGCGTATCCGTAAAGAGTTCTGGGGCTATAAAGCTGATGAGACTTTGGGCAATGAAGAATTGATCAAAGAAAAGTATGTTGGTATTCGTCCTGCACCAGGTTATCCTGCTTGTCCTGAGCATTCTGAAAAAGCAGTGTTGTTTGACTGGTTAGGTTCGGAAGAAAAGATTGGTACAAAATTGACTGAACACTTTGCGATGATGCCACCTTCTTCTGTCAGTGGTTTCTATTATTCGCATCCTGAAAGTGAATACTTTAACGTGGGTAAAATTTCTCAAGATCAGCTTGAGGATTATGCCAAGCGTAAAGGCTGGACACTGGATGAAGCGAAGCGTTGGTTAGCACCGAATTTAGATGATTCGATTGTTTAATTTAGAGTTTTTATAATCTCCCTTACGAAGCAATGCTTCTCACCTTCTTTAAAAAAGAGGGGGAACTTTTGCGTATCAAATGAGTGACGTGACAGCTCCTCCCTTTTTCAAAGGGAGGTTGGGAGGGATTGTTAATTAATTCCTGTTATAAATCTCAAGGTATCTTTTGCATAACCATGTAAAGTCGAAAAATCTATACCTTGAATACAGGTATCAAAGCCATCAGCATGATGATAAATTTTTGAGAACTCATTGATTGACTGAATTTCAGCCAACTTTTGATTTTTGTCAAATAAAGGACTTTTTACATTTTTTTCTTCTCTGATCATTGTAATCATATTTCCCAACCAGAGATCCTCAGTAAAAATCTTTGGAAATAGAAATCTTAAATATGCTTCAAGAATTGGCCGTAAAGATCTTGCTATTTCAGTTTTTTGTTCCTCTTTTCCTGCCTGAACAAAATCCCAAAGTTTGTAGTATTCCTGATAATAAGAATGTAAAACATAAGAATAAAAATTTTGACGCACAATTAATTTACTATTACAGACTTTATTGCTATTTGGATCTAAAGGATCAAAGTCTATTAATTTAGTTTCAACTTCATAACACTTCGCCCATTTAGAAATAGCGCTTAATTTGCTTATATCTGAAAGAAAAAATGGATCATGACTTAAAACAAAGGTTTGAAACTCTCTTTCCACCAAATACTGAATTTCTTGAATCGTAGCCTTTCTTCTATGCTCATCTAATGAACTCATTGGATCATCAAAAAATATGATTGATGGTTCGAAGTCTTCATCCTTGAACTTAGATAGGAAAAAAGCGAGGGCTAAGGCTGATTTATCTCCAGAACTTAAAACTCTATCGAAAATTATCTCATTATGATTCAAAATTGATAATTCTTTGTCCAAAAATGTAATACCGTAAGATATACGGCTCGCCCCTCTATGTCCTTTATTATCTTTCTCAAAAGAACTAAGCCTAATCATTGAATTAAATTTCTTTAATAATTCGTTGATTCCATCTTTATGCTTCTCAATAAGAATTTGTTGTTCTTCTAGAATTAAATCTCGTAATTCAGTCATAGATCTTGTTTTTGCATCTCTATCAGTTTTGTAGTTACTAAAACTTTCAAGATCAGAAATAACTTCTTTCGAAAACCGCAATTGTGTTAATTTCAATTCTGAAATTTGTTGATTTATTATTTGACTCTGATCTTGTGATAATGTTGCCAAGTACTCATCAATTCTTTGATTAAATACTGAGACTTTATTGTTATAATCAGTAAAGTTAGCTTTTTCATAGACTGAATTTAAAAGTTCATCAAACTTATTAAAATTAACAGATGTTAAAATGTCTTTTTCTTTCTTCGTTATTAAATCCCTAACCTCATGAAAGAAAAGTTTATGTGCATTACTCAACCCTTTTAATTCGATAATCAAATCTAATTTTTCAATCCGATCAGACCATGTTTGAATCAAATCAAAATTAGAGGTAATTATTTCAACTAACTCATCAATACGTATACCTATTTCATAAGCTTTTGATTCAAAGTTTGAGTGTTTTTTTAATTCAAAATCATCATAAGCCTGCTTATAAGAATCCGTTATAAACTCACTGTAAAAACTAAAAATTGGGGAATCATTTAAACTTTGAGCACAAAATGGGCAAAAATTTGCTTCTGTTACTAGCTCTAAACCATCTTTTATCCAATGCTCATCATCTTTTGCAAAATGTTCTTTCATATGTTGAGTTACTTTTTCTTGAGCCTCTTTTGAGATTTTCTCCAAAGTAGTTTCAAAAATACTTTTGTCAAAAGTGGGAGTAACCAAGCTTAATACCGTCAATTTTTTCCTCTGTCTGTACAAATTAACGGACTTTTGATCATGCAATGTTTTCGTTAGATTTTCGATTTCAATTTCAGTATTTTCTTTAAATTTTATTTTCCTTATTTGATCTATTGTTTTGTTACCAAAGTGCGCTCTTAGCTTAGCTTCTAAAGGTTGCATTTGAGCAGTTAAATTAGCTATTTCACTTTTATAAGTATCAACTTTTTTTTGCTTATCAACTGAAACTTTTCCTAAGCAGAAATCGTAATAATTTACTAACTGTGAACTTTCTACACCATTAGAAGAATATAAATTTTCATCAATGAAATTTTGGTTAAAAATGTGAAATTCAGGGGCTTGATCAATTGATGTTAAAGTAATATTTTTGCCTTCAATAATAAAATTGAAGATTGGTTCTGCTTCTCTCTCCAACGGGGCTAATTGCTTGATGTTAACAATATCTCTTTTATTAATTAAGTCTAGAATTTTTGTTAGTGTCGATTTTCCAGCTCCATTCCTTCCGTAAATTAAATTTAACTTACCAAAATCATTTTCTGAACCACCTTTACTACCAGTATGTTGCCATTGTTTTACATTTTCTAATTTAATAATTTTCGTAAACATGAATTTTCTCTTCTTCTAAATTTTGAATTAATTTTATACAAGAATTAGAAATAAAAAAGTAATAAATTTCATTAAACTATTTTTAAGTAGGTATATTTAGCCTATATTTATATAAAAAATCAATTAGATGGTATTTTTTGAATCCTCCCCAGCCCTCCTTTAAAAAAGGAGGGAGTAACATAAATCAAACACCACCATCAAATTCACGGCAAGTCCCCCTTTATAAAGGGGGATTTAGGGGGATTCTGGATTGGGCGGTTTGAAATATAAGTTCAATAACAGCATCAATCTCAGTCAAAATCTGCCTATTATCAAACCTCAGCACGTTCAACCCCAACTGTGCCAAAGCTTCATCTCTTACTCGATCAGCCTCCAACCCTTCTGCTGTGTAATGCTGCCCACCATCACATTCAATAACTAAATTTGCTACGGGACAATAAAAATCGACGATAAAATTGAGAATAGGCTTCTGTCTATAAAACTGTAGCCCTAAAATCTGTTTACGTCTTAATCTCTGCCATAACAGTTGTTCAGCATCGGTCATATTGTTGCGTAAATCACGAGATGGCTGTTTTAAGTTCTTATTATAAGGTTGCATAATTTATAAACTCTTATTATTTTTTTTAATTATTAAGCCAGAATTCCACCCTTTCCCAACCCGACTTCACCAAAGAAAAAAGTGTCATGCAAACATTTACTTAAATGATAATCCCTCTCTTTTTAAATGAGAATTGGGAGGTATTTTATTCATGCAAGATTCATTTTATCCACAAACAATACCCCATCCAAATGATCAACCTCATGCTGAACAATTCGTGCGGGGAAACCCTCAAAAGCCGTTTCAATCACTTCACCTTGCAAAGTGTAATAACGCACTTTGATTACTTGCGCCCGTTCTACCTGCCCACGCTCATTCGGTACACTCAAACAACCTTCTTCACCCAAACAAATCTTTTGAGAAAATTCTAAAATTTCAGGATTGACCATAACAACTGCATCCATATCAGGTGCATCTGGGTAGCGTGGGTTTGAACGAGAAGCAACGATAATGACACGCTTAGAAATATAGACTTGTGGCGCAGCAATCCCAACACCATTACGCTCAAGCATAGTCACTTGCATCGCAGAAGCCAGTTGCAAGAGCCAATCACTATTAAACTCCGCATCAGCCACAGCCGCTGCTTTAATTTTTAAAATCTCTTCACCACGTTGTGCTACAGGTAAAATTACACTCATCAGAACCTTATAATTTTTGAAATACTAGATCACATAGTATGAGATATTTAATTCTGCTTCTATAATTTTCATTTAAGAATCTTGCCATAGTATATGCGCAATAAAAATAAGGTATGGCAAAACGCAATGAACGCAACCCAACTTTTTCTAGGTGTTATCTTCGGGTCGATTGGCTTAGGCTATTTTATGTATGGCAAAAAACAAAAGATGACCGTGCCTTTAGTCTGTGGTCTAGTACTCATGATTTACCCATACTTTATCGAAAGTACAATGCTGCTAAGTGTCATCGGCGTGATTCTTTCAATCCTGCCCTATTTTCTGCGTTTCTAAAATAAAAAACTCCCCTTACGGAGAGTTTTCAATCTATTCAGAATTATAGGTTTTTCTTTAATTCTTCTTCTACAATTTCAATCTCTAGTTGGCTAAATTTACGAATTTCGCCTTCTGCATGCTTTTCAAGCATACCACCAATCAAAGGTACTTTAACTTTAACAGTCCAAGTCAGTGCAATGTCTACTTTTTCACTGTTTCCCGTTACCTTACGTTCAGCTTTTGCTTCTAAAGGTAAGTTTGCACCTAACTCCACTGTTGACGTTAAATTTTTCAAATCTGTAACGTCAGAACGTTTTAAACGGAATGCATTTTTTAATAATTTTTTTGCTACTTCTGGGATATTCACATCAAGATTATATTCACGACGTAGTGTATAAATATCACCCTTTACAGCCGATTCAATAATTTCTAAGTTTTCACCTGGAATACGTTTACACACTGCTTCATGCAATGAAGTCATAGCAACTAATCTTGAAAAGTCTTCAATTGAAACGCCATGAATTGTTTCATTCACCGTAAATTGATGTGCCATTTTTTAAATTTCCGTTTAGTTTTAATTAAGGTTTTATCATCGCAGCAAATTATATCATTCTCATTTCAATCACAGAATCTGAACACGTAAAAATTAATGACTGCTCGGATTAGTAATTTTTATTGTAATGATGTCTTATACCTAATTTTACCGTTACTCGTTCAGTCCGACTGATATAGAGATAGTGATTTGCATATTCAATCATTGCATAAAACTGCTCTGCACCATCATCCAATCCCGTGGCTGACCATGTTGTCCCTTGTGGAAATTCATCCAACCATACAGCTTTATAAAAATCTGAAACCGAATCAAATGCCAAATAAGCTTCTGGATCAGCCATAATTTTGGCAGCAACTTGATCAAATCTTTGTTGTTTAAACGCTTCTAAACTAAGTAACACAAGTGTTCCTATTATTTTAAATATGAGACCAAATTACAAAAATACAGAGATTCTCTTAGCGCTATATTTTGCTAGGGGATTTCCTATATTTCTATATTATTTCCAGCGTAATCATAGGTTTTTGAGCATCATCTCATTTGCTAGACAGAGTTCAATATGTTATCAACTTCTTATACTTTTATCTTTTACAACGATAAACTATAAGGAGTAAATATGTCTTATCAAAATATTTTAGTTGCCGTTGATGATTCTCCAATTTCTTATGCAGCCGTTGAACATGCATTGTCTCTAGCAAAATTATCAGGGGCAAAAGTCACGGTGCTGAGTGTGGTTGCGGTTGATCCATTTGTCGGTGTCGACTTTTATCAAGTTGCTCCTGCAATTACTGACCATTTTATGCAAGCGGAAGCACACGCTAAACTTCAACTACAAGATATTGCTCAATCTTTTATTCGTGATGGTATTGAGGTCAAAACTAAAATCCAACATGGTGCAGCCAGTGAAGGCATTATTTTTATAGCTGATGAAATTGGCGCAGACCTTATTATTATGGGTTCACATGGGCGTACAGGGGTAAAACGTTTATTGCTCGGCAGTGTCGCTCGTGCCGTTTTAACTGAATCACATATTCCAGTGTTGATTGTTAAACAATAAAATTTAAATAGATATCTCAAAAACCTTGTGTCTCGATACAAGGTTTTTTATTGCCTAATCAATCTATCTGACCGATTCGCCCCCCTATATTGATCATTTCTAACCCTACTTCCTAATTAAAAAAAATGTTTCACTACAGTATGGACATTGGCTTTCTATTTCAAATCATGAGTGGAATCATGCTGCTATAGATAGAAAAAATGTCTATTAATAAAAATATTGTTTTAAAAAATAAAATACCGTTTTGCAAGGATGATCAAAATGAAATTCAATCCAATTGTGCTTGGTATATGCACAATATTTACAAGTGCAGTGAATCATGCTTCTGCATTAGATCAATCAGGGCAATCTATTTTACCCTTTCTCGAAAATGGTAATTATGTAGAGGTCAATGTAACCGCTGTTGACCCCGATATTTCAGGAAAAATCCGCAATCGACCTGAACTGGTCAATGATCCGCAAAATTTAAATACAGGCAATATGGGCAATAGTTTCCAATACTACAATGCTGCTTTAAAATTACAACTGACTGATCAAATGAGCTTTGGTCTGCTCTATGATCAACCTTTTGGTGCAGATATCCGTTATCCGATGCAATCTAATAATACTTTTTCGGATAATAAATTTACCCAACAAGGCACATCGGTCAATGTCGATACCGAAAGTATCAGCATGATTTTGGGGGTTAGCCCTTTCAGCAACTTTCAACTGTATGGTGGTGCAGTCTATCAATCCGTTAAAGGTGATGTCGTACTTCGTGGCAATTCCTATGGCGAAGCCTTTAATGGCTATGATGCGAAATTTAAACAAAACCATGCTGTGGGCTGGCTGGCTGGTCTGAGTTATCAAATCCCAGATATTGCCTTGAAAGCAGCCATGACCTATCGCTCTAAGATCGACCACGATATGCAAGTGACTGAAACTATGTTTGGTCAGCCCTTAGAAATCACCACAGCAAGTAAAACCACCATTAGCACACCACAATCCGTCAATATTGATTTTCAAACAGGTGTCTATAAAGACACGCTCGCCTATGCCAATGTCCGTTGGGTCAATTGGAAAGAATTCCATATTCGTCCGACTCAATTTGGCGCGATGACTGAATATCTGACGACCTTAATCAGTGGAGGAGCTTATACAGGTGGCTTTGACCTAGACAGTTATCAAAAAGATCAATGGGCTACGACTTTGGGTCTCGGACATCAATTTACTGAACAATGGAGCGCATCCACTGAAGTGAGTTGGGACTCAGGTACAGGCAATCCTGCATCGACTTTAAATCCGACTAAAGGCGCTTGGGGCGTTGGCTTAGGTGTTCAGTTCAACCCTGCACCAAATTATTTTATTGCAGGCGGAATGAAATACTTCTGGTTAGGTGATGTGGTTGCGGAAGATGGTACATATTACATCCCAATTGAAGGTGTTAAGTCGATCGCAGAACAAGCTGATTTTAAAAATAACAGCGCAATCGCTTACGGTCTAAAAATTGGCTATCATTTTTAATGATTCGACTTAATCAATATGTTGTCTTGTAGCAACACTTTCCACTGTTCCAACTCAACGATTTCCTTGCGTCAAAGAAACTGATTAAATTAGCATCTCGACAATGTTATTTTTACAGTTGATTTGATCGCTAGGAAAAATTCAATGAAAAAAATGTCTCTTATATTTTCTTTGCTGGCATATAGCCTAGTTCATCCTTTAACCGCCTTTGCCAATTCAACCGAACCCAAAGAAACGATGGATATTTTTATTGGCACATTAACCGTTCAGAATAAAAAAGCCATTTTAACGCGATGCGATCTTACTCAGAATGAATATGTGTTGAAAGATGCCGATTGGTCTGACAAAAAGGCAATATCAGGCTTTTTATCAACAGCAGCAAAGCTGAAACAGCCGATTTATGCAGAAGTCATTGCTGCATATAAAAGTGAGCAAGATACCAATGTTTTACTGGTCGATTCCATTGAAAATTTGACTGAAGCGAAAAGCTGTCATTTAACTGATTTATTTTAAAGTTCAGCTGCTCAACAGCCTTTCATTCACGGAAAGTTTGCCATGTCTCAAAAACATGTTGCTGATATAGTTTTAATTCTGAGAATTGAGGAATAATCGCTTCACTCTGCGTCGGTCTTAAAAACACAAAATCATCGACTTGAATATCACAATGCTTCGGTACATTCACCAACTCCTGATTACTACTTCGCCCATACAATGCATGTGGATGCGCTTGTTTTGGATATACATAATTGGCAAGCCAATATCCGCCATAAATAAACAGTGCCTTATACTTATGTGGCAATTTATCCAATAAAGACATTGATGGTAGCTGGGTAAAAGGTAAAACTTTTAAGACTGGCGATGCAATCCATAAAGCAGGCTGTAAAGCCTTTAAAAAATTACTGTCAAAATCACTCGGTTTTAATAACATTGAACCAAAAGATAAATCATTGCAGACACTTTCAGTCGTATGAAAGCTAAAAGTTGGGCTGCCGCCTCCATTAAAACAAAGCTCATCATTCCACAATGTTGGGAACTGTTTTTGAATCAATCTTTGATAGTTGGCATAGGTCTGCTGCGAACTTTGATAAGCCAGTTCAGGTTTTTTAATGATGGCTGGGATTTTGGTGACATGCGCATCATAGCCCATCAAACCAGAAAGTTTTAAATACTGCGGATACTGCTGAATCAGTTTTAAAATTTCTGTCAGTTGTTGGGCGGACTGCACCCCACCGCGATGCAAACCAACATCAATCTCAATATTCACATCCAAACACAGAGAATAGAGCTGAGCAATCTCAAGATACTGTTGCAAGCGTTGCTTGGTATCAATCAACCATTGAATTTTGGCATTTGACCATTCTACATGTTGTTCAAAAAAATGACGTACTGTTTGAGCAGGCATCGGTTTACCCAACAAAATATCAGCTTCGGCAAAATTTTCTAGGATCGAAATGATATGCGGTTGATGAAACACCATAAAACGTTGCGTATTAAGCTGTTCAGATAACAACTTGAGTAAATCTAAACTCGCTAAAGATTTCACCACCAAACGGGCTTTTAAATGTGGTGCATGTGACAAGCGCAGTTGCACATGCTGGATATTTTGTTTTAACGCAGCCGCATCCACAATAAGTTGCGGGGTCGCAATCCCCTGTTTTTTGAGATCGAGATTGAGTTGTTTAAAATAATGATCCAACATGGCTATACCTTTTTTATTTAATCGTGATCCTAAAAAACCATCTTATACAAGGGAATGTCATCTACAACCTGAGCAAGCTAAAGCGACTAAAGCTTTGGCAAAGTGCAAGCGTTTAAATACACCTTACCAAGCCTCAAACACTTCTCAGGGCGAAACCAAAGTAAGGCGAGCCTGAGCAAACCAAAGCGACTAAAGCTTTGGTGAAGCGCAAGACGAAGTGGCTTATCCTAAAATGGATAAAAACTCGGTAAGACTCCGTTAAATTAATTATTTTTCAATAAATTAAATAAACATTTAAGTCGAACCCAAGTTAAAGCTAACCTAAAAACAACTTTTCCAGATAGGGATTTAAGAACTTTGCTTTGGGATCAAGCTGCTGACGTAAAGCCATAAAATCATCCCACTTTGGATATAAAGCCCGAAGTTGTGTGCTGGTCATATGATGCATTTTACCCCAATGTGGACGCCCTCGATATTTCTGCAAGATCGGCTCAACCACATCAAAAATCAACTTCGGGTCTTGCTTATGATATTGATGCACTGAAATCGAAATAGAATCCTGCTGATAAAAAGGACTGAGCCAAATATCATCGCCTTTGACAAAGCGAAATTCGAGCGGAAAAAAGGTGGCGACTTTATAGCGTCTTAATGCATGCAATACTTCGTCTAAACAGGCAAGCCCTTGATCAACAGGAATCTGATATTCCATTTCATTAAATTTAGTATTTCGTGGTGTCGGAAAGATCTTACTCGACCAATCGACATAGGTGGTCGGTTTAACAAAAATGCCTAACAGTTTTTGTAAATAAGGATTCAACGAAGGAAAGTTTTTAGTCAACTCAGAACATAAAGTCAGTAAAGTATCATCCGACGGAAAATTTTCTTTGCGTGGCAAAACCTCGTCATCGGTTTCATCCAAAGTTTTTAACATTAACTGCTTTTCATAAGAAAAGACAAAGCACTCAATATGCCGATGCTGATGTTTCCATTGCTGAATGTGCTGCATCATGTCTTCCACAGGACAAAGTTGAATATGTTCTTTGAGCTTATAGCGTGGGCGATTCTGCATAGTGATCTTGGTTAAGATTCCCAAGCTACCCAAAGAAACTCGCCCTGCTGCAAAGATTTCAGGATGTTCTGTTCGACTGCATTTCAGAATTTCACCTGATGCAGTCAATAACTCAAAAGCTTCAACATAGGCCGAAATACAATGTAAATGTGCTCCTGTGCCATGTGTCCCTGTAGAAACCGCACCTGCCAGACTTTGCTGATCAATGTCCCCCTGATTCATCAAAGCCTGATTGATGGATTGCTGCTGTAAATGCTGATCTAAATCATATAAACGTGTACCCGCATAAATATTGCTTTGACAGCGTTCTAGATCGAAAGATGCAACACCTGAAATTCGATCTAAAGATACTAAGGTCGCATCGGTACACACCAACGGCGTAAAGGAATGCCCTGCACCGACCACGCGTATTTTCTGCTGTTCTCTAACAATAGACTGTAGTTCTTGAATATTTGCAGGTTGTAAAATCTGTTGTGGCTTGGCTTTTTGGAAGCCTGACCAGTTCGACCAGATGCCTTGTTTTAAATCACTCATACTGCCTCTCCTTGGCTAACGGCAGTTTTTAAATTGCCATGATTGGTACGTTTTACGAGTTCCTGTGCTGGAATTTGCTGTGGTCGTGTCATTTCATCATAATGACGTTTATTTTTTTCTAACAACAATTGTTCTGCCAAATCTTTGAATTTGCTCTGACAAGCTGCCAATGTCCATTGACCAAATAAGGTATGCCCACCCTCATAAGCTTGTTGCTGATATTCTTCATAGGTGGTGACATAACCCATATAATCATTGCAATATGAAGCTAACCACACTCGTTCAATGGATACCTGTGCAGTAAGCGTCTGTTTCACTGTATCGACCACACGCTGCCCTGCGATGGTGGTAAATTCTCCCGGACAACAGACCAACACTAACGATCCTAATCGTACAATCTGTAAGGGAACTACACTTGGGACTAAAGGACTGTGCTGAATCGCGCCAGCTTTCACTTGTCGGTTCATCTCAGCAATCAACGGATCAAGAATACTCGGCGGAAAACCAATCTGCTGACCTAGAATTTTTTTAGTACCCGCTTCCAATAGAATCTGTTTTGGCCCTTGAGATGCATACAACTGCTGATACGCTGCAAAATCTGCTGCATTAGGATACTTGTTTTTTTGTTTGCGAAATTGATCGGCTAAAAACTGCATCCCTTTAATTAAAACTTTTGGCGCACCTAAACCATCGACAGGTGTTCCTGCAAAAAAAGCCGTACCATGACAAGGCTGACTGGTTTTTGCACCCAACTGTCCATGTGCAAATTCAGCAGGAATTTCAATATTACTCAGGTTTACATAGGACATAACGGCATCAATCTTGCCTTCGACGGTTTGCAGTTTTTCAGGAATAGTTTGTTGCAAAGCAGTCAGAGCCAGTTCACTTTGATAACGCCCATTTTGTTGTGCGTATTGATACTCTTGCTCGCCTTTAATCTTATTACGAATCTTGAGTTGGTCTTTACCATGAAAATGTGGCGACACATCACCCGCAGTCGCTTGCGCAAAAATTGTGACTGGATTCTGAATCCCTTGTCGAATTAAAGCTTGTTCCGAAAATGCCGCCGCATACCCTTTATTATCGCCATCATAGGCGTTTAAAGAATTTCCCAAACAAGTTGCATGTACACCGAATAGGGAAATAAAAGACTGGAGTTTTTGTTCACGGTAGAAGCCAATCAGTTGCATTTCACGATTTAGAGCCAGATGCGTTTCTGCTTCAGTATGTGGTTTAACCTCTGGATTACGGTTATAAGCATTGATTGAACGATTCCATGCGACAGGTGTCTGTTCTAGAAAATGCTGTGTACTGATAAAAATTTCAGTGTCTTGTTCAGAAGCAATCGCATTTTTAATACTCTGTACAAGTGCCTCTACAATGGCATTTAAATGTTCAGGCACAAAACCAGGGGTCGGCATGTTGTATAAAGCTTCATGCCCACAACCGCCAGGCCCAGAATGAGTATGAGTAGCCATTAACACCAATTGATTTTCATCAAATGCTGAACCTAGAGTTTCGATGAGTCTCTCTACGGTTTGGCTACGCATCGCATGGGTAATACAACCTAAATCCAAACAACAGATCAATAATCGATTGTGCTGCTGATCGACAATACTCACACTACGAGCATATAACGCTGTTCTTTGTTCATAAGCCCGATGTGACCATTGCCCATAGCCAAACATAGCATAGCCTTTTGGTATAACTTTAATTTGCTGTTTGTCCCAACCCACCTGATACATTGGTGCTTTCCTTTTTTCAATTCTTTTTCTAGTTGCTTGTCATAAAGCATGTTGAAAGTTAATCAAAATTATGCGATACCCAACAGGGTTAAAGGAACTTCTTTTTGGGGGGCAAAACGGACTTATGCCTAAACGAATGATCAATCACACACACTTACAACAGTTTACGCCACCCACTATTTTGACCAGCCTGATTCACTATGCTGAACAACAGCATTGGGACTATGCTATATGGTTTCAGGATTCAGGCTTAGACATCACGCAAATCCAGCAAACCCAAAGTGTTGTTCGTTTTAGCCAACTCTGCGATGTCGTGCGTCAAGCCATCTCAACCTATCAACAACCTGATCTTGGTTTAAAGCTTGGCAGCAGCGAAGGTCTGATTTCAATGGGAATTTTGGGCTTTGCCATGCAATCATGTAAAACCGTTGCAGACGCTCTAGAAATCGCGCTTCGTTACCATCGTATTTCGGGCAGTGTACTCAATATCGACTTTAAAATTCAGGGCGATGTTTGTGAATTGGAAGTGACTGAATCTCATCCATGTTTAGACCTCAAAGCCTTTTTCTATGATGAATTATTAAGCAGCATCATCACCTGTTTAAACGCGATGCTGGGCGATCATAATGATGTGATCAGTCTTGAGCTCAGCTATTTACCAACCGAATATCAACAACAATATATCGATATCTTTGGTTGCCCGATCCAATTTAACCGTGATAAAAATATCATGCGCTTTAGCAGTAGCATGTTGCAGCGCAGCTTAAAAAATTACAGCCCAATCAACTACGCAACTGCAATACAAATCTGTGAACAGGCACTAAAAGAAATTGATCAGCTCAATCAGGTCGGCTATGTGCATTTACTTGACCACTTGATTGAACAGCATTTACCTGAACGTTTTGAAATGCAGCAAGCTGCGGAACATTTACGCATCAGCGAGCGCCATTTAAGACGGCAATTATTATTAGAAGGCTTGAGTTTTCAACAAATCCGACAAAATGTCTTGGAGCGTAAAGCCAAACAATTACTGGAAAAGAACCTATCCATGAGTGAAATTAGCCTGCAACTGGGTTTTAGCGAATTACGTGAATTCCGACGCGCCTTTAAACGCTGGACTGGACAAGCGCCATCGGTTTATAAGCAAGAGATCATTTTACTTAATGCCTAAGAATCAAACGGTCTAGAAATTTCCAAGCGCAGATGCAGATAAAACCGGACCGTAAATGCTTTTTCTTGTAGTTTTAAATTCTCGCAAAAATTCACTACCGCGCTCGGCGGCATGGATGCCGCCAGTTTGGCTGTGATACAAGGAAGTATCATCAGCCAAACAAAGGATTTTTGTTACTTTTCATCCCTGAAAAGTAAGAGAGAAAATGAAAGCTTATCCAAAAACAAGATGAGACCTCTGTAAGATTCCACAAAGACGATCGAACTATAAAATAAAAAGCTCAGGATTTTACCCAAGCTTTCTAATCTAAATAAAGTCTTAACTTGCTGCTTGATAAAACGGTACATCACCATTAATCGTGGCACGATGCATAATCCGATGCGCATCACCATAATCAAATAACGCCTTATGCTGTGTGCAACGATTATCCCAAATCGCTACATCACCTGCCTGCCACTGCCAACGCAAATAGAACTGCTCATTGGTTGCATGTGCAAATAAATATTGCAGCAATTCAGCACTTTCAGTCTCATCCAGCTCATTAATACGTGTAGTAAAACCCTCACTAATAAATAAGATAGGTTCACCCGTTACTGGATGTGTTCTCACCATAGGATGAACAACAGGAGGATTACGCTTAAAGGTTTCTTCCAGTTTTTGACGCTCAACATCGTTATGCGCGAAACGCTCAAGCGGGAAAGACTGACGAATGTCATGTGTTGCGGTTAAGCCTTTTAACTTTTGCTGTAAACCTTGATCCAATGCAGCAAATGCAGCTGCGCCACTCGACCAAAGAGTATCACCACCGACAGGTGGAATCTTGATGGCTTGCAATACACAACCCAATGGCGGTTTCTGACTGAAAGTCACATCGGTGTGCCATAGTTCATTATCACGTAAGTCTTGTTTCCAACTGTCCAATACAATGATTTCAGGTACATTTTCAACCGTTGGGAAAATTGGATGGATATGCAAAGAACCAAAACCGCGAGCAAGCTCAGCTTGTGCCTGAGGTGCAAGCTGCTGATTACGGAAGAAAATCACGTGATGATCCAACAATGCCTGTTGAATTTGTTGCGTAGTATTTTCATCAGCCGTGTTTAAATCAACATCGTGAATAATTGCACCGATTGTTGGTTTAATAACTTCAATATTTAACGTCATCTTCTACTACTCACACTTATAACTGTTGGCCATACCAAGGAGAGAGTTGCTTCTGTAACCAACGCAAAAACAATTCAAAACTAACGGCGACAATCGCAATCACAATAATGCCCAGAACTACTGTATCGGTGATGAGGAACTGCGCCGCCGACTGCACCATAAAACCAATACCGCGATCTGCTGCGACTAATTCCGAAGCCACTAGAGTCGACCAGCCCACACCTAAACCAATACGAATACCCGTTAAAATATGCGGTAAGGCCGTCGGCAGAATCACATGCCAAAACACTTGTGATTGGCTTGCCCCTAAAGATAAAGCAGCACGTTCACGATTGAGCTGATGGCTCAATACACCATGGGTACTACTGATAATCACAGGTGCAAGGATCGAAAAGAAAATCAAAAGTACTTTGGTGGTTTCACCGATCCCGAACCAGATCACCAATAAGGGTAAATAAGCCAAAGGTGGAATCGGGCGTAATAACTCAACCAATGGATCAAGCACCGCGCGCACCCATTTGTTCAAACCCATCCATAAACCTAAAGGTACACCAATCGCAATCGCAGCAACTAAAGCCAATAAGACACGAGAAATACTTGCTGCCAAATGCTGCCATAAGGTGGCTTTCATAAAGCCTTGCTGGCTGACTTCAAGAAACTTCTGCCATACCGCTTGAGGGCTCGGCAAAAATAGACTCGGGACAATTTTTAATGCCGTGATCAAATACCAAATCACCAATACGCTCAAGACACTAGAAAGACTGAGCGCTAAACTACGATGGCGAACAGCAAAAGCTAAAATCAAGCTGAATATAGAATTTGATTGTTGATTGTTCTCATCTTTAAGTGGTTCAGTTTTAGTCACATCATAGATTGTATTTTCCGCTTGCCCCGTCATACAGCCACCTCATGCCCTGCCTGTTTCTGCACACGCAGGCGTTCAAACAATTGCTCGCGTAATTGAATAAATTTAGGATCCGATTTAATCGCACGAATCGATTCACCTTGCTTATAACGCTCTGCAAAATCCAGTTTTAAAGTTTCGACAATCTTGCCTGGACGAGCCGTCATCAACACCAATTGGTTACTCAGCAATAGTGCTTCCTCAATATCATGTGTGATCAGGAAGAAGGATTTATTTTGTTCAATCCATAAATCCAGTACCAACTGCTGCATGGTTTCACGGGTAAATGCATCAAGTGCAGCAAAAGGCTCATCCAATAAAATGAATGCCGCATGGCTGATCAAAGCACGTGCGATACCAACCCGTTGTTTCATGCCACCTGACAATTCCCAAATATTGGCTTGAGCCACATGACTCAAGCCGACAATTTTAAGAATTGCATCGACTTGCTGTTGAATTTCATACGCTTTTAACCCTTTGAGCTGCAAAGCAAAACCGATATTTTCAGAGACATTTAACCAAGGTAATAGCGCATGATCCTGAAATACCACCGCACGTCGTGCATCTGGCGCAGTCACCACTTCATGATTCAGCTTGATCTGACCCAAACTTGGCTTTTGAAAACCCGCCAAAATATTCAGTAATGTTGTTTTACCACAACCAGACTCACCCAAAATCACAGTCAAAGTGCCTTCTTCAATCTTCAGATTGATATCTTGTAATACAGGCACTGTCTGTTTTGGAAAGGTTAAATGAAGATGCTCGGCAGCTAATACGCTCATTTAGATCTCCTATGGCTGTAAGAATTGGGTGGTGACATTACCTTGATAATCAGGTTTTACTTGATCCACCTTGCCTTGGCTTTTTAGGAATGTTGCGGTATCAAAAATATTTTTGGCGAACTCACCTGATAAAGTCGCGTGTTGTTGCTGAGCATTCAAATAAATATTGCCTGACAACAGTAGAGGAATATCTTTCACATCAGAGCCTGTCAGCTGAGCGATTTTCTGGATATTGTCCGCATTTTGTTCAAATGCTTTTGGATCTTGCTGATAGGCTTCAACTTGTTTCAAGCTGGTTTTTACAAAGGCTTTTAAGAACTCTGGATTTTTTTCAGCGAAATCTTTACGAACCACCCATAAATCATAGGTTGGCGCACCCCACTCGCCGACTTGTTTCGAGTCTGTCAGTACATGACCACTGGCTTTGAGTTTACTTAATGCAGGTTCCCAAACATAAGTCGCATCAATATCACCACGTTCCCAAGCGGCAGTGATTTCTGGTGGACGTAAGTTAATAATCTTGACTTGGTTATCCGCAATATTCCAATGCTTGAGCGCTGACAATAAGCTGTAATGCGTGGTTGAAACGAAGGGTACGGCAATGGTTTTACCAATCAAATCTTGCGGATTTTGAATGCCTGATTTGTTACTCACTACCAATGCTTCTGAACCGCCTAATTTAGCTGTCACCAGAAATACCTCAATCGGTAAATCACGACTTGCGGCAGCAGTCAGAGGGCTAGAACCGATATTGCCGATCACCACATCACCCGAAGCCAATGCATTGACCACATCTGAACCCGCATCAAATTTACGCCATTGAATTGCTTGATGACTATCACGTTCATAATCACCATTGGCTTGTGCAACCTTGGTTGGATCCACACCAGTTTGGTAGGCAATCACCACCGCCTTGTTATTTTTAGACTGAATAGGTGCAGCATCTTTTTGATTTTGATAAATAATAAAAGTAACAATCGCCACAAGGACGATCGCTGTAACAATTAACGGCTTAGTGTTCTTAATGCCCATAATTAGATGATCTTTCAACAATATCAGTTTATGGTATGCGGCATGCTTTATGATTAAAAATAAGAAAAAATGCGTTATTTATGTTTTTTTAAGATATAGAAATCAAAATAATTGGACTTCTGTCATCTATTTTTCAAATCACTTCGATATAAAACACATGAATATATGCAATTTTTAGATTTATAAAATTAATTTTATATGTAATATATATAACAAATTTGTTGAGTATATTACATGAATATATCATTACTCATTTCATCACTCCCCACTCAAAGCACCACTGCCCGTATGCGAGTATGGCGGTCAATTAAAGCAAGTGGCGCAGCAACACTCAGAGATGGTGTTTACCTCTTACCTGCCGAGCACTCAGAAAAATTTACACCGATTGCGAATGACCTCATTTCAGAGCATGGTACAGCCTATATTTTTCAAACGACTTCGACAGAACAGCTCAATTTGGCTGAAATGTTTAGTCGCAAAGATGAATATGATTTGCTTTATCAGCAATTGATTGGGTTAAGAGAAAATCTAAATGAAATCAATAAAAAAGAATCCCTAAAACAGATTCGTAAATTACGCAAAAATCTTGATTCACTCATTGAAATTGACTTTTTCCCAACCGAAGCCAAAACACAGACCAGTAATGAAATAAATAGCCTTGAACAAATTATTCTACGTCTAGGTGAAATCAATGAACCTCAGATGAACCAAGGCAATATCCAAACTCTACTGCAAGAAAACTTTCAAAACAAAGTGTGGGCAACCCGAAAACGACCTTGGATTGACCGCTTAGCCTCGGCTTGGCTCATTCAAAACTTTATTGACCCTCATGCAACATTCCTATGGTTAGAAGCGCCGACAGACTGCCCATCATCTGCTTTAGGCTTTGACTTTGATGGCGCTACGTTTAGCCATATTGAGCATTTGGTTACCTTTGAAGTGCTGTTGCATAGCTTCTCACTGCATCAAAAACCTGCATTAAAGAAAATTGCGGAGATTGTGCATTTCCTTGATGTAGGAGGTATTGAACCGCCTGAAGCCATTGGAATTGAGAAAGTGATTCAGGGGCTAAGAAGTAAAATCCAAGATGATCAGCAATTATTAGAATTATCCAATTACGTTTTTGATGGCTTATATGCCAATTTTTTTCGAGAATAGTCATGCAACAACAGATCAACCCACCAGACCACCCCATAGTAAGCATCTCTTTTTGGCAAGCCTTTTTATTTTGGCTGAAATTAGGCTTTATTAGTTTTGGGGGGCCAGCAGGTCAAATTGCAGTGATGCACCAAGAACTGGTCGAACAGAAACGTTGGATTTCTGAAAAAAGATTCTTACATGCACTCAACTATTGCATGCTTTTACCTGGCCCTGAAGCACAACAACTCGCCATTTATATTGGTTGGTTGATGCATCGAACCGCAGGTGGCTTAGTTGCAGGCATTCTGTTTGTTCTGCCTTCTTTATTTATTCTGATTGCCCTATCATGGATTTATATTGAGTTTGGTGATGTGCCGATTATTGCTGGATTATTTTATGGCATCAAACCTGCGGTCACAGCGATTGTGTTTCATGCAACCTATCGTATTGGCAGTCGTTCACTCAAAAATAATTTCTTATATTTGATTGCCGCTGCTGCTTTTATCGCAATCTTCTTCTTCAATGTTCCCTTTCCATTGATTGTATTGAGTGCAGCGATACTGGGCTATTTGCTAAGTAAAAAGCAACCGCATTTATTTGCAACTCAAAGCGCCCATCAAAGCAAGCAAAAACATTATGGCGCAGCCCTCATTGACGATGATACGCCACCTCCTACACATGCTGTTTTCCGTTGGACTCAACTAACTAAAATCCTCGTTATTGCAGCATTATTATGGTGTATCCCAATCATCAGTTTAACCATGAGCTTAGGATGGGAACATGCTTATACCCAAATGGCATGGTTCTTTACCAAGGCTGCATTACTGACATTTGGTGGAGCTTATGCCGTATTACCTTATGTGTATCAAGGTGCGGTGAATCACTATGCATGGCTCAGTCCAACCCAAATGATTGATGGACTGGCATTGGGTGAAAGTACCCCAGGCCCACTGATTATGGTGGTTGCATTCGTTGGATTTGTAGGGGGCTTTAATCAGGCCTTGTTAGGTGCAGATCATCTATTCTTGGCGGGTGCATTTGGTGCTGTCATTGTTACATGGTTTACTTTTTTATTTTCCTTTGTGTTCATTCTCGCAGGTGCTCCGATTATTGAATCCACTCATAATGAACTTAAATTTACTGCACCACTTACGGCAATTACCGCTGCTGTCGTGGGTGTCATTCTCAATCTGGCACTTTTCTTTAGTTATCATGTGTTGTGGCCACAGGGTTTCGATCACGCTTTTAATTATGAAGCGGCAATCATCACAATTGCTGCAATGATTGCGCTGTTTAAATTCCAGATCAATGTGCTTTATGTGATTTTCGCTTCTGCACTTTGTGGTTTAGTTCTATACCTATTTGTATAAAAATTTGCACTAGAGTTGATGCATAAATCAACTCTAGTCATTCCAATCTATTGAATATGATGAATTTCTACTGACGCATGCACAATTTCCTCATGAATTGCCAATGCAGCTTTGACTTGATCAGGATTAAGATCAGACATCGCTGTTTCTAATCCAAGAATACAAGAAAATTTGCCTCGTCCAACCTTCCAAACATGTAAATCTGTAATCTCAACTTGTGGAAATTCAGCAATCACCTCTTTAATTTCTTGCACCACAGGATGCCCCATTTCAGCATCTATTAATGTTTTTCCTGTTTCTTGCATGAGTCCCCAAGACCATTTAGCAACCAATAATGCGCCAATAATTCCAAGCAAGGCATCTAAAAAATTCCAGCTAAAATATTTCGCAGCAAATAAGGCAATAATCGCGAGAACGGAAGTCACTGCATCCGCAACCACATGCAGAAATGCGGCTTTTTGATTTAAATCATGATGATGGTGATCATGTGGGTGATGATGATCGTCGTGATGATGCTCATGTGAATGATGATGGTGTTCATGCCCGCCCTCATGTAACAACCATGCACAAATCAGGTTGACGATCAGCCCAATAATTGCAATCGGAATAGCTTCATTGAAATGAATCGTGACAGGATGAAATAATCGTTCGATGGACTGAATCCCCATCAATAAAGCAACCACCATCAGCAAAATCGCACTGCTATAACCTGCGAGTATTTCTATTTTCCATGTCCCAAAACTAAAGCGTGGGTCATCGGCATAATGACGTGCCATTCGATAAGCAAAATAAGCTAGACCTAAAGCCAGCATATGCGAACTCATATGCCAACCATCAGCGAGCAATGCCATTGAGTTGAACAACCATCCCCCTAAGATTTCAAACACCATCATGATGGCGGTCAAGATTGTGGCGATGAGAATTCTTTTTTGTGCTAAAGGATTTCCTTGATCAAACTGATGAGAATGACGGCGTTCTAGGTTAGTATGCTGCATTTGTTTTAGCTTTCAAATATACTCCCCCCTAGTATATATTTTTTTGGAAAAAAAGTATGTCTCATCTACATCATGACAAGAAAATTTTAAATCGTGTGAAACGGATTCAAGGACAAATGACGGCGGTAGAAAAGTCCTTATTAAATCCTGAAAGTTCATGTATAGACGTGTTACAGCAAGTTGCTGCAGTCAAAGGCGCAGTCAATGGTTTAATAAATCAACTGATGGAATTGCACTTGAAAGAGCATGTATTAAAAGATGTTGATCATGTCAATGATGAGGAAGTCCAGAAATTTCTGGCCTTATTACAGCGCTATTTATAAATACCAAATCTCATGGGTAAGCTGCTCAATCTCAGATTTATCATGACTGACATATAACATTGGGATGCCTAATTCCTGTTTGACCCTTTGAAAAAAAGGAATGATCTCTGCTTTATGTGCTGCATCCAATGCAGAAAGTGGCTCATCTAATAACAACAATTGTGGTGAATACAGCAATGCTCGTCCCAATGCGACACGCTGTTTTTCCCCGCCAGATAGTTTGATGGGCATTCGCTCAATCAGATGTTCTAACTTGAGTAACTCAATAATATAGTCCACTTCAAACTGACGTTGCTGCGGTTGAATATGCTTAAATCCAAACAATAGATTCTGCTTGACGTTTTTATGCGGGAATAACTGCGCATCCTGAAAGACAAGACCAATACGACGTTGTTGTGTACTCAGATTAATTTTCTGTACCTGATCAAACCATGTTTGATTTTTGATTTTGATCCAACCTGCTTGCGGCGTAACTAAGCCTGCAATGCTATGTAAAATCGTGGTTTTGCCTGAACCAGAAGCCCCAAATAAACCAATCACGGACTGATCAGACTGAAAGCGTTGATCAAGATCAAATTGCCCTTGTTTGAGTTGGATATGACAATCGATCATCGTTAATGCCCACGCTTATTTTTTTGATAACGATTGAACCATTGCGCAAACCACAATGCAAAAAACGCCACAGACAAAGACAAGATAATCAATCGCCATACTGCTGCTTCAGTATCAGGTTGCTGCATCAGACTATACATTGCTAAAGGCAGTGTCCGTGTTTCACTGGCAATATTGCCGACAAAAGTAATGGTCGCACCAAACTCACCCAAACTTCGACAAAAACATAAAATGCTCCCCACCAAAATACCACTACTGGCAAGAGGTAATGTCACCTGCATGAATGCCCCGAAGGAAGATGCACCTAACGTTTTTGCAGCCATTTCTAAACGCTGGTCGACCAGTTCAATGGCGAGTCGAATTGATTGTACCAATAAGGGAAAGCCCATCACCGCAGAAGCCAACACAGCCCCTTTCCAATTAAAAGCAAACTCTAGACCCAAGGGTGCAAGGTATTGCCCCAGAAGTCCTCGATTACCAAACAATTGCAACAGCAAATAACCTGGTACGACGGGAGGTAAAACCAAAGGTAAAAACACTACAGTTTCAAACAGTGATTTTCCCCAAAACTCTTTTCGAGCCAAAACCCAAGCAATCAAAATAGCAGGAATCAAACTAAATATAAGACAGGTTGCTGCCACTTTACATGACAGCTTGAGTACATCGAGTTCTTCAGGAGTCAGCATCATGATTCAGTTACTTGAGTACGCTAAAACCATATTTTTTAAATACTGTCTTTGCCTGACTACTTTGTAAAAATTTATAGAATTTCATCGACTCAGCATTCTTCTTGACGAGACCCATCGGATAAATAATCGGTGGATGCGTATTCTCAGGGAATATACCTGCGACCACAACATCTTTACTGATCGCAGCATCGGTCGCATACACAATACCCACCTGACATTCACCACGCGCTACAAAATTCAAAGCAGCTCGCACATCTTCTGTTTCCACCAAACGTGGCTCAAGTTTATCCCACCATCCTAATGATGTAAGCGCTTGCTTTGCATATTTACCCACGGGCACACTTTTGGTATCGCCCGTACAGAGTTTACCTTGAATCACTTTATTCGGATCAACGTTTTTATCCATTTTTAATTTAATTGGACGATCTTTTGGAGTAATGAGTACTAGACGATTACCCAATAAATTCACACGATCACTTGCTGAAACAAGCTGCTTATTTTGTAAATAATCCATCCATTGCACATCTGCCGAAATAAAAACATCAGCTGGCGCACCTGCTTCAATCTGCTTAGCTAGCGTTGAAGAACCCGCATAAGAAGTCTTTACTTCAACTTTATTTTTTTGTTCATAAATCGCATCTAATTCATTCACCGCATTGGTTAAACTTGCTGCGGCGTATACGGTTACAGATTCATTTGCGAACACATTGCTGCTGGCAAATACACTACAACCGAAAACAGTACATAAAATACGGATTGCTTTCATATTTATCGACATACCACTTTTCCTTCATAAATCGATATATTTTTATAAACATATCGAAAGATAAAAATATGCTAAAAATAACAGAGATTAAGGTTTTGCTATTTTTAATGATGTTACGAGTCAAACAAAATTTCACTACATGACAAAATTCAATTTAACCCAATATGAGTTCTTCCCAGTTTGGTGCAGAAATTAAAAACAGCTCAATTTAGTGCAATCCAGATCATAAAACTTTTCCCCTTTTGCAAAGATCGCATTTTAAAGATTCTAATTTTATTGAGGTCAGAATGATAAAATACGCTTCATACTTAACGATATATTCTCAAAAACATAGCGATAAGTAAAAGATTTTACTCCAGAAATACAAAAAATCTCGTCAAATGTGTATTAGGAACGAATAAGACGAAAAAATGCTTTGTATCGATTGCTAGAGTCTGGGCATAGATATTTTTCAACAAGCATTAAGCAATGGCTATGCCAAAAAACATTTGGACGATTGATTTATCCTCAGATCAAGTCACCTTGACACTGATCACTTTTGATTTACCCCTTAAATGCAACATAGACTAAATATTCATACTAAGTTCCTGACTCCAAGTCGACTCAGGTTGTTGATAAATATGCCAACAAAGATTCTGAACTGATGTCATCAATGACTTATTTTGGCTATCCCAATCAGGCAGCATACAATACGCAATATGAATCCCTTTCGGATGAAACTCTCTCGCCAAAGATTGTGATAATGCTCGAATACCTGCAAACATGCTTTGACTCAGAAGATCAACATGTGCCGCCATCGTCGGTTGCCCTCCAAGAAAAATCAATGTGCCACCTTGCTGATGAAGCATCTGCTTGATCATGATTTGTGAAACACTGACAGCACTTAGTCCCGTATTTTGCCACTGCTGTTCAATCTGTTGAGTGAAGTCAGTTTCTTTTTGAGGATGTGGATGAAAGCTAGACTGAAATATACATAATTCAATCTGATGTGCTTGCTGTCGAATATGCTGCATCAAATCTTTTAAAGTCATCTGATTGGTTAAGTTCAAATAGACAAGCGTTAATTCAGAGTTTTGGCATTCAATCTTTACCGAATTTTGCTTGGCATCATGTAACACCTGATAGACATGCATTGCTTTATGCTTATGCTGTTCGATACAAACTTGGCTAAGTGAATGGATGTCATCGCCTATTAGGACAATACAAGCTTGCTGTTTTGACTGCCGTTGAAACAATCGTGTGAATATTTTTTTCATCTTAGAATCGCTCCTGATACGGACGTAGATCCAATTCATGTGTCCATAAATCACTACTTTGTTGATACAGCATCCAATAATTTTCAGCGATTGCTTCGATATTTAAACCACCTGTTCCGCGCGTCAACCGAGCCAAACGCCCTAAGCCGAATAAAGCCTTATTGACACGATCACCATCGACCATGCCATCAACCACCACATGTGCCACATGAATATTTTGCGATTTATAGCATTGTGCAAGATTTAAAGCATATGATCTTAATGCTGACTTCCCCATGGTAAAAGCTGCGAAAAATGGTTTTCCTCGTATTGAGGCACTTGCTCCAGTAAAGATCAAAGTGCCCTTTTGTTGCTGTTCAAAGATCTTTAGGCTACTTTGCGATACCCAATAGGCAGATAAAAAAGTAGAACGCCACATTTGCGTAAAAAACTGAAGCGACGTTTTTAGGAAAATTGAAGGAACATTACCACCGACATTATGAATCACTGCTGCAATCTGTTCATCTGAATGATTGATCGAGTCAAACAAAATCTGAATTTGCACAGGGTCTTCGGCATCTAACGATTTTGCGATTGCCATTCCACCATGTAATCGAATTTCAGCGGCGACATCTTCAACTTTTTGTAAAGTACGCCCGACCACATAGACTTTTAGACCTGCTTGTGCGAAACGTCGTGCGACTGCCGCACCAATGCCTTGCTGAGCACCTACACCAATCACCACCGCACATGGTATCGGATTGGTTAGTTTTATGCTGTTACTTGGCATACTCATAATTGGACAATCCATTGTGCAATATGCGGATAGCTGTTAATTTTTGCGCCCCATACTTTATTAGTACGTACGATTTCCAGAAGCTGTGAACCAACTGAGATGTCAGCTAACGTTTTTACCTCGCCAACAAGCCAACCCGTTTTGCTCAAGACCAACTCAAGTCGTTCCAAATGTCGAATAAATTCAGCCTCAATATCCACTTTTGCCATACGTCCTGTACCTTGCATTGTTAACTGCAAACTCAAGGCTGATTTCAATAAAGGTTTCAGTAAAATAACTTCATGCTTAGGACGACCTTCAGCACTAATTGCCACAGCATGATTGAATGCTTCAGCATCACTCACGCGGAAATGAATTTCATAGAAATATAGCAGCTCATCTGCCCAATCTTCCCAAAGTTCAACATAGGCTTTGTGCAAAGGATCTGCTGGATATAAACGAGGTAATTCAGGATAAGTCTCATCCAAATAACGAGCGATACGCGTACTGTCTTGAATCCGTTGACCATTAATATCCAGTACAGGTACTTTACCGACTTTGCTCAACATCGGCACTTTCGCACCTAAAACCCCATTGTAATTGACGGTTTCATAGGCAATGCCTTTGAACTTCAACATTCGAGCAACTTTTTGGCAGAACGGTGAGATTTCCCACTGATGTAAAACAACTGAATTTTTCATTCTTTTTTCCTGTCAATTATTGTGTTTCTTGCAAAATACTTCGGCGAGTCGGAAGCCAAAATACGATAAATAACACTAATATGCTCCAACCTAAAAGCAAATCGCCCAATAGATGTATTTTTTCATTCGGCATGACCAATGCCATTGCTGTCATTAATCCAAAATGACCAATATTTGCGATTGCGGTAAAATCCAAGAATGCGATATTTTTCTCAGGAAACTTGGCAATCTTGAGCAGAAACCATCCCCAAACAACATAAATAATCGAGATCATGGCTTCATAGTGTTCAGCATGTGGTTCTACACCGCCCCATCGAATTAAACGTAAAATCAGTCTTCCGACCTCATTTTTTAATAAATGATCAGTCCAACCAAATAGTATGGCGAATAAAGCAATACCAAAAAAAGAAATAAAACCCAATCCCATTAAAGTCATTACTTTATTGAAATGACGAGCGTAAAAATTGGTTTGCATCTTTCATCTCCAACAATTTATTTTAGTTTCGATTCAGAACCTACATACTGCCTAATACATTGATTAAGTACGGATCACCATATTGGTTGCTGTGGCATGGGCATATAATTTTCCTTCCTCATCACGCAAATAACCTTCAGAAATCACCAAATTGCGTCCAACATTAATCACTTTTCCTTCAGCGATGAGTTTTTTATTAAATGGCATTGGACGGCACATTTTGATGGCTAAATCGTCGTACCATAACCCTCACCTGCTGCTAGCACAGTATGCGTTGCACAACCCGTCACCGAATCTAATACTGTTGCAGCAAAACCACCATGTACGCCCCCTAAAGGATTGGTATGTCGTTCATCTGCAATCGCAATAAATACAATCCGCCCATATTCAACTTCAGCAACACCCTCCATACCCATTGTTTTAGCAATTCCTGGTGGCGGCACTAAACCTTGTTGAAATGCCTGCATGATTTCTAAACCCGTCATTTGATTTGGAGTTTTCATCTGTTTGATCTCATTTTCTATGTGAAATAAAGTGTTTAAACAATTTGCTTTGGTCTATTTTCTGACATGGATTGCACAAATTTCTGAATCTTTTCTGCAATCGGCTGTGGCTGACTTAGAATTCCCCAATGCCCTGCGCTCACTTCGGTATAGCGAATATCCTGAACCCATTCCTGCATGCCTTGACTCAATGACAAGGGTACAAACGGATCTTGATTCATCAATAACATCTGCACAGGAATGGTGGTGCGACGGCGTGAAGGATTCAAAAGTGGTTTTACTAAATTCTGACGATATAGCCCCAGACCGCTTTTTGCATTTCTCAGTTGTGTCGGGCTTACTTCGACCGTGGTATTTTCTAAATAACCCACAAGCGTTGACCACAGCTTATCTAAGCCTAAATGCCACGTCAGTTCAGGCAGTATCGGCATCTGAAACATCGCCATATAACCAGATGCGGTTATACGCTTGGCGACATTAAAGTAGCCTTGAAAATTTCGTTGAGCCAATTGACGCTGAAACCACCACCCTACATGATCTGCACTCGGTGCTAATGCGGTATAAGAGGCAATTTGAGACTTTAAACGATCCCCTAATACGGCTTCCCAAGCTTGCAAAGCACCCCAATCATGGCCAACTAAATGAATGGCTTGGTTAGGACTCATTGCTTGAATGACTCGAGATAAGTCTTGTACTAAATAATCAAATGCATAGCCTTGCGTGGTTTCAGGAATATCAGATAATCCTGTGCCTCTTACATCATAAGCAACCACATTGAAATCAACTGCTAAGCGTTCAGCAACTAACTGCCAGACATCGGCAGCGTCAGGATAACCATGTACCAATACGATTGTTTCTCGGTCCGTATCTAAACGCCCCCAATGATAAGCTGCTAAACAGATATTGCCTGAATGCACATAATGCTTGGTTTTTTCAAAATGATTCATGACTGCACCTGTGTCAAAGTCTCTGCTTTTTGCTGATGAGCAAGTACACCCGCAGATTGAGCCAAATAGCTTTGTGCAAGCTCCGTTGAAGCTTCGTAATATGGATGATAATTGGGTTTAAAGAACCGCAAACTGGTGGTAAAAAACCACACAGGGCCAGGCATATAACCATTTAAATCCGAACGATGCCAAGCCTTCCAAAATGCAGGTCGCCATAAGCTTTTTTGCTGCTTCGGAATCAATGGATCATCTTGCGCAAGCTGCACCGTACCCGCTGCCATCAGGTAAGTAAAAATAGGTGCTGTCACCGCCATTACCGCAATACGCAATAAATAACTCCCCGAAATATGCTGATAAACATCATAAGCAACCGTGCGATGTTCAACTTCTTCAGCACTGTGCCAAGTGAATAAATCACTGACCACAGGATCACCCCCGCGAGCTTCCCAATCAGAGCGTGTCAAAACATATTGACCAATTGCTGAGGTAAAATGTTCCGCAGCAGCCACAAGTCCAACACGTGCATTCAACCAAGGTCTTTGCCATGATTTCGGTAACTTAAACCCTAAAGGTTTGTCCGCTAATACATGATCAAACAGATTGACGACACGTTTATATTGCTGTTCTACATCAACACCATAGCGCACTAGATATGCGTCAATTGAGCCTTTATGTGCTTGAGAATGAATAGCTTCTTGTCGGATAAATATCTTGGTATCTGCTCTTAATTTTTCATCTTCAATCAATGGCAAGGCTTTATTGAACATGCGACAGAAAAAATACTCGCCACGAACCAAGGTAAAACTAAAATGATTAACACCATGACTGGCCAATGGATCTTGTGGAATCCAATGTAAGGGCGAATCATTCCATTCAAATTTCACTTGTCGAGGAATCATCGCCCAACTTGCTTTTGATGCTTGTGATTGCATGGGTTATTCCTCAAAGTTAAGCAGGTAAATGATTTTCGACTTGGGATAATCCAATTTTTACTTTGGTTTTTGCGACAATTTCAGACTCATCACTGTCATTCGGATGAAAATTAAAGCGGTAATAATCTAAAAATTTAGGGATGAAAACTTTATATTTTTCTCTGCCATGTTGTGCAAATTTACGCCATGATTTTAGATTTAATAGTTGTTGATCACGCTTCAAAAGTACCACTTGATATGCCGTCGACATGACGGTAATCATGGCTAAACTAAAGGTAAAAACAGCAACTCGCGGAATATAAGCAGCCAATCCTTTGCCATATAAATATTCATACATATCATAAGCAACCGCTTTATGCTCTGTTTCCTCAACGCTGTGCCATAACCATAGATTACGAATGGTTTCATCGGTCATGAGTTCATTCACATCTTTCATCATTTCCACCACAAGAACGGCGGTGTAATGCTCCAAACCTACGGTAACCAATAAGTTCCATTTTTTGGGAAAGGTTCGTTCAATCGCTTTCAGAATAATCCCTGTGGTTTTTTCTAATGATTCAGGATCTAAACCATACTGCTGCGCACTTCGATGAAATGCATGATGCTCTTTGGAATGCATGGCTTCCTGACCAATAAATGCACCAATATCACGATCTAATTGCTGGTTATCTTTAACCTGACCTCGCAAGGCACGAACTGATCGTACAAAGTAAGACTCACCTTCTGGAAATAACGTAGACAACCCCGTGAAATAATGGGTAAACGTAGGTTCATTATTACACCAATACTTAGGCATATCCTGAAACTCATAATCCATACGACGTACTGGGAATGATGCAGGTGTTTTTTGCTTTGATTTTTCTTTCAACACTGACATAGACATGACTCACCTCAAGAATTTTATCTCAAAATATTAAGTTCCAAAAAGGAACTTATAAAGACAAAATAACGGTGCTCAAATAGCTTGTCAACAAAGTAGATAGGTCGACCAGTAAAGTTGTCCTCAAATGACAGCCTTCTTCCCATAAAGATAAATTGATCACGATAGTGATGAAATAGCAGCGACTAGATACAACAATCCACCGTCCAATTTTCAGGACAGCACCTATTTTAATTAATCACTAGATATGCTTGATGATTCGCCATGTATTTATGAAAAATGAAGGTAAATAGTTTGAAAAACTGCTTAGCATAGACAATGTATGGCGAGCCTACACACGCAATGCTGAACGATGATTATTATGGTCAAATAACTAAAATTGAAGCCTCCTATTCATTTCTCGTAAACCACTTCATATAATTTCTATATCGTAATCACTCCAATTAAAACAAAAATTATTGATATAATTCAAAATTTTAAATAAAAAAATCCACCAGCTGATTTACTTATTTGCATCAAAGAATGCTTTGGTAGGTTTTTGGTAGGTAGGAAAAATTTCTAACACTTCCATACTAGGCACATGGTGATAAAGCTCACCTATATAACAAACAATGGAATATGGAAGAAGGAATCGCTCCATGGCTTTTAAAAATATTGCAGATCAAACTAACGGTTTTTACATCCCTTGTGTATCTCTCTTTGGACCAGGCTGTGCAAAAGAAATCGGTGCGAAAGCACAGAATCTTGGTGCAAAAAAAGCACTGATCGTAACTGATCAAGGCTTATTTAAATTTGGTGTCGCAGACACAATCGCACAATTTTTAAAAGATGCAGGCGTTGACAGCCACATTTTCCCAGGCGCAGAACCAAATCCAACTGACATCAATGTACATAATGGTGTAGAAGCCTATAACGACAATAGCTGTGATTTTATTGTCTCTTTAGGTGGTGGTTCATCACACGATTGTGCAAAAGGAATTGGGCTTGTTACAGCGGGTGGTGGTCATATCCGTGACTACGAAGGTATTGATAAAAGTACAGTCCCGATGACACCGCTAATTGCGATTAATACCACTGCGGGTACTGCATCAGAAATGACTCGTTTCTGTATCATTACCAATACAGATACGCATGTGAAAATGGCGATTGTAGACTGGCGTTGTACTCCGCTCATCGCAATTGATGACCCTAAACTGATGGTGGCTAAACCTGCTGGTTTAACCGCAGCAACGGGAATGGATGCACTTACGCATGCTGTTGAAGCGTATGTTTCTACTGCGGCAAACCCGATTACCGATGCCTGTGCAGAAAAAGCGATTACCATGATTAGTCAATGGTTACGCCCTGCTGTCGCAAATGGTGAAAATATTGAAGCACGCGATGCGATGAGCTATGCACAATACCTTGCAGGTATGGCATTCAATAACGCATCTCTAGGCTATGTACATGCAATGGCTCACCAATTAGGCGGATTCTACAATCTACCGCATGGCGTATGTAATGCTGTACTCCTGCCTCATGTTTGTGAATTCAATTTAATTGCTTGCCAAGACCGCTATGCAAAAATTGCGGTGCTTATGGGTGTCAACACAGATGGGCTCACCGAGACCGAAGCAGCATATGCAGCAATTAATGCGATTCGTGAACTTTCATCATCTATCAGCATTCCATCTGGTTTAACTGAACTTGGTGTGAAAACTGAAGACCTTGCAATTATGGCAGAGAATGCTCAAAAAGATGCATGTATGCTGACCAACCCTCGTAAAGCAACACACGCTCAAGTTGTTGAAATTTTTAAAGCAGCATTGTAATTATTAAAGCTTTCCCCGAAAAGTAAGCTGGATCTCTCCGACCGTCGGCTTACTTGATTTTGGGAATATCCCTGAAAAGGTATTCCCTTTTTTTTAACCAGCCCACCAATATTTTAACCATTAGATATTCACATCGCTTTTATTCACAAAATTTAGTTGACTTATAGACTCAATCTCATCGCTCTCAAACGTTTAATCCAATACGCAACAATGCTGCATACATAAACCAAAATTCACTGCTTTTAGTTTCTCTCGCTAGACTGAATATGAGAATGTCTAGTTTTGAAATAGGTCTTGATGCTATTGAAAAATACACATTCAGAAAAATACTTGTGCTCTAAACGCAGACGCTCAAATGTACATACTGATTGCCATCTAATAACGCTTAGCCATACTTTTAGAGCCTCATAATAAATGCTTTGACTCCGACAACATCAATTATCTGTACACTATTTATTCACAACAAGCAGTATGCTAAGGTGATATCACTAATTATTAAAAACAGTAGAATCAAATGAATAGAATAGTAATTTTTGATAAATTCAATGACCTAAAAAAAATCGCTGCACTCATGTTTCTTGCCCTTATGAGTAGCAGTACTACTTTTGCACAAGACGCAAAAACGGTGGTGTTATTAAATAACGTTAATATATTTAATGGTAAAGATAATAAAATTATAAAGGGCAATGTACTCATCGAAGGTAATTTAATCAAAAAAATTAGCGCTGATGCCATCATGACAAATCGCAGTGGACTGACCAAAATCATAGATGCCAAAGGTAAATACTTAATCCCTGGCTTAATTGATAACCATGCACACCTGATGTTCGACAGTATTCCTCAACAACAAGCATTACTCTCTGATTTTGCATTTATCAATTTATTTGCAGCAAAATCAGCCGAGAAACAATTATTAAGAGGTTTCACGACTGTTCGTGATTTGGGCGGCGGTGCGCTTTCTTTGGCAAAAGCGATAGATAACAATTTAGTCAATGGGCCAAGAGTCTTCGCAAGTGGTGCTTTTATTTCCCAAACGGGTGGTCATGGTGATTTTGGTTTCCCAACTGATGTTCCTCGCAAAATTGGAGAACTGTCTTATCAAGAACGGAATGGTATGGCAGCGATTGCAGATGGTGCAGATCAAGTCTTAATTCGTTCTAGAGAGCAACTACGACAAGGTGCAACCCAGCTCAAACTCATGGCAGGTGGAGGCGTTGCTTCCAACTATGACCCACTCGATGTATCTCAATATACTGAAGCAGAGTTTAAAGCCGCTGTCGATGCAGCAGCTAATTGGGGAACTTATGTAACAGTGCATGCTTACACTCCCCATGCAGTGAAAACGGCAATTGATGCGGGGGTAAAATCTATCGAACATGGTCAATTACTCGATGATAAGACAGCAAAATTAATGGCAGAAAAAGGCATTTGGTGGAGCCTACAACCTTTTCTAGATGATGAAGAAGCAATCCCTTTTCCTGAAGGCTCTGCCAATCGAAAAAAACAGCTAGAAATGACCCAAGGGACAGATAATGCGTATAATTTAGCAAAAAAATATCATGTGAAATTGGCTTGGGGTACAGATTGCTTGTTTGACCCATCTTTAGCAGCAAAACAAGGCAAACAACTGGCTAAAATGACAAGATGGTTCTCACCATACCAAGTGTTAAAAATGGCAACCTACGATAATGCTCAACTGCTCTATTTAAGTGGCAAAAGAAGTCCTTATCAGGATGGAAAACTTGGTGAAATATCTGAAGGTGCGTATGCAGATCTCATCTTGGTAGAGGGTAATCCATTGGATAATATCAATTTAGTGGCTGATCCAGAAACCAATTTCAAGATCATTATGAAAGATGGAAAAATCTATAAAAACACATTAGAAAACTAAGTGTAGTTCATATTCACTGTAAAAATAGCGAGACCGTGCCAATCATTCTCGCTATTTTTTTCTTAATATTCAGCATAGAAATGAAAAGATAGCGTCTGCTTTATATCGTTATTTCAAATAAAAAATTAAGCATAAAAAGCACTGACATTTTGCCAGTTATTACATGATCAACATAAAAATGAGTCCATGATATTTTCATGCTGCATAACAGGTTACAAGCTTTCCCCATGATATCAATCATGAAAATATATGGAATTAAAAAATCTATCTCTATGATATATCTCTAAATTTATTTAAAGACTGATGTGCAGGATGGTCTAAGGGTAACAATTCAATTAAGCGTTCAACGGCATCAATTGCTTCAGGAAAATGAGCAACATGTTTCAGTAATACATCAATTTCTTTGGTTTTAAAAATCATATCGCTGAGACGTGATTCAAGACAATCTCGCCATGCGCACAGGAAAGGACTTTCTGTTTTTGATAGGAAAATACCCTTATACAATTGTAGTGCTGATGCAATGTAACCTGAATCGAGTGCCTGCTCGACATATAAGAAATCAGCTTCTACATTTGCCAGTAAACGATAAGGTCGTGAACCCAACATTCCGCCTAAAATATCACGTAATTGCGACATTTCAGCTTTCAAAGTTCCAACACTGACCTTACGTTCGCCATATACAGCTTGATGCAAGTTTTCCAGATTCAAACCATTTGGACAAAGTGCCAAGATTGCCAATATTTCGATCTGGCGTGGTGTTAGAACTAAAGATTTATTATTAAACATGACCTGCGGTGAAGCAAAAGCACGGATATATAAACGTTGACGCTGCTGCTCAGTGAGTGCGGTTTGAATAATTGATGCACAACGTTCAGCAGCTAAGACTCCCAAAGTATTGTGATTTTTCCAAGTCGTAGATAAATCAACCACACCTAATACTTGTTTGGAATATGGGTCAATCACTGGTGCAGCATAACAAACCCAGTCATGTACAGACTCCATATAATGTTCATTTGAAAACACACAACTAGATTGTTGCGTTTTTAAAGACAGTGCTAAAGCATTCGTACCCACTTCTTCTTCTGCCCACTGACCACCTGCAATAAAATGCACTTTTTCAGCGGCGCTTTGCATCTGCTTACTTGAAGCAGTCCAAATAATTGTACTCCCCACATCGCCAACCGCAATCACCATAGATGATTGTGCCGCAATATGACTGAGATCATTTGAACAGGTCTCTAATGCCAAATCTAAATTTGTTTTAACTTTCTGATGACGTGCCAATAAAGGAGCTGCCAAGCGCTCCTTTGGAATTTCTGAAGATGCTGAACGTTGCCATGAACTGGCAATACTTTGTCCTAACATATCAGCACTTTGTGGTGACAAACTATTTTGCCGTTTTAATTGATCAATTGATGTCCGTTGTTGTAACAGGTCTCGTTTTGTAAACATTTGTGTATCCCTTACTAATGACCACGGTTTCCAACCTTTCTCCAACCTTCCCAGTTATATCCTAATTAAATAGCGTACAAAAGTACCTTATACCAAAGCTGTAGATGCTTAACAGATCAATTATAAGCAAAGGAATATATATATGCGTTATGTCGATCCTAATCAACCTGGTTCAAAGGTTCAATTCAAAGCTCAATATGAGAACTTTATTGGCGGTCAATGGGTAGCACCTATAAAAGGAGAATACTTCGATAATGTCTCTCCTGTCGATGGCAAAGTATTTACAAAAATACCGCGCTCGTCAGCTGAAGATATCGAACTCGCTTTAGATGCAGCACACAAAGCAAAAGCTGAGTGGAACAAAAGTTCACCAACCGTACGTTCAAATATTTTACTTAAAATCGCAGATAGACTAGAACAGAATCTAGAATATCTTGCAGTTGCAGAAACTTGGGATAATGGTAAACCTGTTCGAGAAACACTCGCTGCTGATATTCCATTGGCAATTGACCATTTCCGCTATTTTGCAGGCTGTATTCGCGCACAAGAAGGTGGCATTTCAGAAATCGATGAAGATACGATTGCTTACCATTTCCACGAGCCTTTAGGCGTTGTTGGTCAAATTATTCCGTGGAACTTTCCAATCCTTATGGCAGCATGGAAGCTTGCTCCAGCACTTGCCGCAGGTAACTGTGTTGTCTTAAAACCAGCAGAGCAAACACCTGTCGGTATTTTACTGGTTCTTGAGTTAATCCAAGATATTCTACCTGCTGGCGTATTAAACATTGTCAATGGTTATGGTGCTGAAGTTGGTCGCCCACTTGCAACTAATCCACGTATCGCAAAAATTGCATTTACAGGTTCAACCCAAGTTGGGCAGTTAATCATGCAATATGCCACTGAAAACATTATTCCAGTGACTTTAGAGTTGGGTGGAAAATCACCAAATATCTTCTTTGAAGATGTGATGGATAAAGAGGATGATTTCCTCGACAAAGCGCTCGAAGGCTTTGCAATGTTCGCACTCAACCAAGGCGAAGTTTGTACCTGTCCATCTCGTGCATTGGTTCAAGAAAGCATTGCGGATAAGTTCTTAGAAAAAGCCATTGAGCGTGTGAAACGTATCAAAGTTGGACATCCACTTGATACTGAAACAATGGTTGGTGCGCAAGCCTCACAAGAACAGCAAGAGAAAATCCTACGTTGTATCAATACAGGTCGAGAAGAAGGTGCTGAACTTCTTACTGGTGGTGGTGCAAGACAAGAAGTCGGTGATGGTTTCTACATCGAACCAACAGTCTTCAAAGGACACAATGCCATGCAGATCTTCCAAGAAGAAATTTTTGGCCCAGTTCTATCTGTCACCACGTTCAAAGACTTTGATGAAGCAGTTAAAATCGCAAACGATACCATCTACGGTTTAGGTGCTGGGGTTTGGTCTCGTTCTGCACATACATCATATCGTGCTGGTCGAGCAGTTGAAGCTGGTCGTATTTGGACAAACTGTTATCACATCTACCCTGCCCATGCTGCATTTGGTGGTTATAAAAAATCAGGGATTGGACGTGAAAACCACAAAATGATGTTAGACCATTATCAACAAACTAAGAATTTATTGGTAAGTTATTCAACTAAACCTGCTGGATTCTTCTAAACCTCACTCGCTGTTGTTCTTTCATATCAGTATGTAGAACAGCTCATTCCGTGTAAATCTAAAGAGTAAGTGTTTTTGCACTTACTCTTTTTACATATCATTCAATGAATAAACTCTTTTTAACAGCAAATACATTTTGATTAATTTCTAAAGATTAAACCAGTCGAGAACATCATCCCATAGAGGAACTGCATGAGCACGGAAATACCCCATATGCCCTATTTTAGGCATAGATGATGTTAATGAAATATCTTTGCAAATGACGGGAGCATTTTTATAACCTTGCATAAATGCATCTCGTGATTTGGGTGTAGCCCACAGATCATCCGTTGCATTCGCTGCAACAATTGGTGTGCGTATTTGAGTAAAACTTTTTGTGATTTCTGGAACAGTTGGATCATCAAAGAAATAGTGCTGATTCTTACACCAATGCTTCCATTGTGCATAAACACCATATGGCAAGTCTTCTCCCATCCCCAACATGGACATCGGGGTATAACCTTTTAGTTTTGTTAACGTCGGAAGCACCATATTCCACATGACTTGTACACGTAAGGCTTCTGTTTTCGGCATCCACCCAGACCAACCAGCTCCCGTGGCAAAAGTATAAAACTTTTGAATTTTATAATGATTTGGAATGAGACCAAAAGCATGACCGCCAAACGAGTGTCCAACCATATAAAGTGGAATCTCTGGATGAGATGTAGATTCAACAACAGCTTTAAGGTCAAGCTTTGCCCAATCTAAAAAACTAGCATTAAAGCCTTTTAAACTACCTATTTTAGAACGACCAATTCCTCGATAATCAAATGTGATCGTTGTATATCCTTTTTGAGCTGTATACTGAGCAAAACGTCGATAAAACTCTTGAGGAACACCTGTTGCCCCAGCAACAATAATATTAGCCACAGGTTTTGGTGCGCTATAACACCTTGCCGAAAGCATATATCCATCATCTGCTGTTATGAAAAAGTTGTTTTCTACGATTGCGAGTGCCTGAGTATTCATATCGATAACCATATTTATCTGACTAGTTATAACAGTTGTTATAATGAAAAATATGCTAAACTATAACGAGTGTTATAACAAGCTCAGTTGACTTATGCGTTCAGAAACAGACCCTAAAAAAAGATTAGTATTTGCAGCAATTGATTTAATGCGAATGTATGGTTTGAAAGCAGCAAGTGTTCGTGAAGTTGCCAAACATGCCAAAGCACCATTAGGCTCTACCTATCATTATTTCCCTAATGGCAAACAAGAAATCATCAATGAAGCTCTGAACTTAACTGGCAATCTTGTACTTGAGAAGCTCGACCAAGCCTTAATAGATGGGCCACAAAAAGGTCTACAGCAATTTATTCAACAATGGAAAGACATCCTCGTTAACTCATCTTTTCGTGCAGGCTGTCCCATCATGGCTGTTTTAGTCGAGGCTGGAAACGAAGAAGGAAGCGAACAACATATTGAACATGCCGCAAACATTTTTGATATGTGGGAAAACAGTTTGTTTCATTCGCTAACAGAACATCATGTTTGCCACGAAGAAGCCAAAAACCTTGCGCTAACAATCGTTTCTGCCGTAGAAGGAGCTGTTCTACTTTGTCGAGCAAAGAGAAGCCTTGTACCACTCGAAACTGTTGCTCAACATTTTGAATCTGCTCTATCAAAAATACTCACGACTCAATAATTTATATAAGCACGCGTCAATACTTTGGGATGTAATACAAAAAAACGAATCGAGTCTCAAAAATATGAGCATCGATTCGTCTTTTTATCGCCGTATCATTTTAAGTTAAGCGTCGACTTTAAGACTTATCTTTATAAAACATATAGTAGCTTGCATAGCAGGCAATCATAAATAAAACACAGCAGACAAAACCAACTTGCATTGAAGGATCTGCCACCATACTAATACAGGTAATGACACAGAAGGCACCGCCTAAAATTGGTGTCAACGGAAACAACGGAGCAGCAAATTTAAGGTCTTTGACAGTTTTACCAGACTTGATCCATTGTCTACGGAAGTTAAATTGGCTCACACAAATTGAGATCCAAACCACAACCATGGTAAAAGCGGCAACACCCAGTAAATTTTTGAAAATAGTTTCAGGCGCAAATTGTTCAGATAATAAACCAGGAATTGCACCAAACATCGTGACAATAATCGCAATAATTGGCGTACCTGAACGTGTCAATTTAGCAAACACTTTAGGAAGTTGATTCTGTGCTGACAATGACCACATCATTCGAGAAGCAGCAAATAAGCCTGAGTTTGCAGCCGATAAAAGTGCAGTAATAATCACAAAACGAATAATATCTTCTGCATATGGAATACCGATGTAATTAAATACCGTCACAAATGGACTATTACTTACGCCTTCTGCATTGAGTCCTGCCATTTCATAAGGCAGTAATGCACAAATCACCACAATCGTACCAACAAAGAAAATCAATAAACGCCAAATCGCAGCATTAATTGCTTTCGGTACAGTTTTAGCAGGGTCTTCTGCTTCCCCTGCGGCAACCCCAATCAGTTCTGTACCAGAGAATGCAAAATTAACAATGAGCATTGTGGCAAAAATTGGGTAAATACCATTTGGGAACCAGCCATGCTCGGTCAATTTACTAAATAACGGTGCTGACTCATGACCATGATAGGAGATCAAGCCAAAAATAGCGGCTAAGCCCAATGCAATAAAACAGATAATAGTGAGAACTTTAACCAAAGACAGCCAAAATTCAGACTCAGCAAATAACCGAGTGGAACTCACATTCAGCGTAAAGACCAGTGCCGCAAATAATAAGGTCCATGTCCACATGGAAATAGCAGGAAACCACTCTTGCATGAGTAATGCTGCGGCAGTAAATTCTGTCCCTAACGTTGCAGTCCACGTCAACCAATACAACCATGTGATCATATAGCCCGTGCCTGGCCCAATATAGGTTCTGGCATATTCACCAAATGAACCCGAAACTGGCATCTGTACTGCCAACTCACCTAAACACAGCATGACCATGTATGCAATGATACCACCGAGCAGGTAAGAGAGAATCGCACCAACGGGACCTGCCTGTGAAATCACATCACCTGAGCCTAAAAATAAGCCCGTTCCAATTGCACCACCCAATGAAATCATCACCAAATGACGTTTCGTCATGGCACGTTTTAGGGGCTTACCCACTTCTATATTGTTACTCATACACGATCACTCCAACTATCTTTTTATGACAACCTGTCCTTGCTTTCCACTTTCATAAAAATGAATATCCAATAGATATTTCTTTCCCATGTTTATTTTTACTGAACATCCATATTCAAACTCCATTTAGGTCTATTCCGTGTCACATCCATTTTTTAAAAGTCGATGTATGTGTATGCTACCCAATTTCCTTTAAAACCAGTCCAGCTCTCAAGCCAATCTTCACATTTGGATTTGGAAATAAAATCCAGACTTGCTGATTATCCACGATATAATTGCCTGCTTGCTGAGTTGCAATCACCTCACCTTTCTGAAAGGTTGAAAAATTAGGTGCATCAGCACTTAATTGCAATTGGAAATCGTCACTCTGCTTTAGAACTGAGTCCACCACCTTAAATTGGCGAATAGTTGGCTTCTGTCTACATGGCAAAGCCTGTTCTGAAAGTACCGCACGTAAAACCTGATCTGTACTCGCAAATTCAGCTAAATCATTTTGACCAAACGGCTTTGCTTTGCCTAATTCCAAGGTACTACTCGCCGCTTGACATCGTTCAGCAGTAAAATGGGTAAAAGTTTTACCAACCGCATTGTGATACACCAAAGCATCAAGATCCGCAGCATTCAAACTTTGAATCAGAAAGTCATCATAGGGCTGTGTTTGATAGGGAAATAGTGCAAATACAGGAAGTAATGAGGCACGAATGGCTGTATGTAAATCGTAATGATAACGCTGTGCTTCAGCACCACTTTGCTCAAAAAATTGGGCTGTTCGCTGTTCCAATTGAGCTGCACGTTCAGTTTCAGCATCTTGGCGTAAATGCTGATAAGCACCACAGAACATCCTATTCACATCATTTTCAAGATAACGTACACCTTTACGAATCGCTTCAGGGTTACCAAAGACGAATAGCACCCGTACCTTGAGCGCTACGCGTTCAACAAATAAATCATTAATAATCTGTGCCAATAGTTCAATCGGTGCAGTTTCATTGCCATGAATACCCGCAGAAAGCACGATGGTTTTTCTATAGGTTGTTTTTGGCGTACATTGCAGTAACCCTTCACCTAGCCACTGCCATGTAAAGCCTACCGTTTCACCTTGAGTTTGCTCAGGTGACTGTTGTGCTAAAGTCAACGCAAGTAGATCAACCATGTACCTTCATCCTTAAAAGCCATTGTTTCTATTTATCTTTGGAAGTGATAAACCGAGCCTAAATCTAAAATTTTGGTGAGTTCGTCTAATGCAGTACGACTCTCGATCAATAATCGAGGATCAGCTAAGTCATCCTGTGTTAATTCATCCCGATAGTGTTGATCAACCCACTGATTCAGCGTTTTAAACAATGCATCGTTCATAAATAAGTTTGGATTGACTGCATTAAGCTCAGCATCATTCACGGCAACACGTAATCGTAAACATGCAGGTCCACCACCATTACGCATACTTTCACGTAGATCAAAGACCTTAATGTCATCAATTGGCGTTCCCATTTGAATCATGTCATTTAAGTAGCTCCACACCGCTTTGTTCTGACGAGATTCTTCTGGTACAACAATGCTCATACCACCATCAGCACGTGTCAAAATTTGACTGTTGAATAAATAGGTTGAAACTGCATCTTCAACCTTTACTCGGCTTTCAGGCACTTCAATCGAAACAAACTCTTGTTCAATGCCCGCCATTTTTTTACGGATTTCATTGAGTGAATCAGCTTGATTTAAAAAAGCATGTTGATGATGGAATAATACCTGTTGATTACTGACCGCAATCACATCGTTATGAAAGACACCTTGATCAATCACATCAGGATTTTGTTGAATGAACACGGTACGCTGCGCATCAAGACGATGTAAACGCGCAATTGCTTCACTTGCCTCACGAGTTTGGCGAGCAGGAAACTTTTGCGGTGCAACAGTGCCACCAAGTTGCTGCTGACCATAAACAAAAACTTGTACGCCTGCTTGATCGTATGCACCACCAAGACGATTGTGATTGGCGGCACCTTCATCACCAAATAAAGCAGCTTCTGGCAATGCTTCATGATGCGCGAAATAGACATCATTATTGAACATCGCTTGAAGAATGCGTGTAGTCGTATGATGCTCAATTGAGCGATGGAACTTATTATTTAAGTTTGCCGCAGTAAAATGCATACGCCCATCCGTGCTATCTGCCGATGGTGAAACCGTACACGAGTTTGCTGTCCACATTGAAGATGCTGAACTTAACGATGACAATAGTGCTGGTGCAGTACGCATCGCCTGAGTAATGACATCAATATCACTACCTGTAAAACCTAAGCGGCGTAGTGTTGGCACATGCGGACGCTCTTGTGGTGCAAACACACCTTGCTTGAGTCCCAAATCCGCAAGAGCTTTCATTTTCATTAAGCCTTGTTTTGCAGCTAATTTAGGATTTGAAGCATTATTACGGTTTTTAGTGGATGCAACATTACCAAACGATAAACCTGCATAATGGTGCGTAGGCCCAACTAAACCATCAAAATTAATTTCATAACCTGACATTTTCTTCTCCATGTGTCTTGATGCGATCCGACTTAGAGCACAATGCCCGGTGATAATTTTGCAGGTAGCGTGACATTGTCACTCTCCAACGATGCCATCGGCCAAGCACTATAATCAGCAGCATAGAAAGCACTCGCACGATGGTTACCTGAAGCGCCTACCCCACCAAACGGTGCTGCACTTGAAGCACCAGTCAATGGTTTATTCCAGTTCACGATACCCGCACGTGCTTCAATCAACACGCGATCAAATAAATCGCGATCAGGTGAAACCAAACCAACAGCCAAACCAAATCGAGTGTTATTGGCGATGCTTAATGCTTCATCAAAAGTGTTGTAGCGATAAATCGTCGTCAACGGACCGAAGTATTCATCATCAGGAATGCCATCGACCTGTGTTAAATCTAAAATGCCTGCGGTCAACAATGAACTGTCTGCTTGTGGACGTGTCATTTCTAATAATGGTTTTGCACCTAAAGCGATGAGTTTAGTTTGTGCAACTAACATTTGTTCAGCAGCACGAGAAGAAATCACACCACCCATAAATGGTTGTGGTTCAGCATTCCACGTACCAACAACTAAATTCTTCGCGACTTCAACAAAACGTTGAATAAAGGCATCACCATTCGCACCATGTTTGACAATAATACGGCGTGCGCAAGTACAACGTTGCCCAGCAGAAACGAAAGCGGATTGAATGGCTAAATTCACAACCGCATCAATATTGCTTGCTTCATCAATGATCAAGGCATTATTGCCGCCCATTTCCAAAGCAAGGATCTTTTCAGGTGCGCCTGCCATTTGCTTATGCAAGTGATAGCCTGTATTGGCACTACCTGTGAAAAGCAAACCATCAATCTGTTCAGCCGCTGCAAGAGCCTCACCTGTGCTACGTCCACCTTGTACAACATTGAGGACGCCATTTGGTAAACCTGCTTGTTGCCAGAGTTTTGCAGTTTCTTCTGCTGTCCACGGCGTCAGTTCACTTGGTTTAAACACCACAGTATTGCCCGCAATCAATGCAGGAACGATATGACCATTTGGTAAGTGACCAGGGAAATTATAAGGGCCAAATACAGCCAATACCCCATGTGGACGATGGCGTAACGAAGCCACACCATCTGGCATTTTAGTTTCGCTGAAACCTGTACGTTGATCATAAGCACGAATTGAAATCGCCACTTTGCCAACCATCGATTGCACTTCGGTCAATGTTTCCCAAAGTGGTTTACTGGTTTCTTGACTAATGACGTGTGCCAATTGCGTTTTATTTTGTTCAAGCAATACAGCAAAACGTTCAATAATCGCGATACGATCTTCTAATGGCAAACGTGCCCAAGCAGGAGATGCCTGTCTTGCAGCATGGCATGCTTGCTCAACATCAGCAGAGTCTGCTTCATGCCCTGTCCAAATAAGTTGATTGCTGACAGGATCTGTTTTGATGAATGTTGTACCTTGTCCTTGTACCCAAACACCATTGATTAATAACGCACCTTGTGACATTAGTTCTTCTCCATTTTTTCTAATGCTAAAACCCGTACTTCATCCTGTTCATTCACATTCAGAGCTTGAGCTTGAGCTGCCGTTAATCGCAAAGTATTGCCTTGATCTACTTTGTTATTGATCAACAACACGCGGTAATCTTTGTATTGGTCATTCGCAACCAAATAATGAATCTCTGTCGTCTCAACTTGCTCGGTTATATTGACCTTGAACAAACGACTTTCTTTGACTGCACGTAAATCAGTGGTATTGGCTTCCAATGTTGGACCTGCATCAAAAATATCCACATAACCCTGATATTTAAGACCTTCTGACATCAGTACCTTTGCCGCAGGGAGAGTGTGAGGATGCATTTCAGCAATCACGGCACGCGCCTCTGAGGTCAGCAAGTCAACGTAAACAGGAAATCTCGGCATTAATTCAGCAATAAAGACTTTTTGCCCAATACCACTTAAATAATCTGCCGTTGCAAAATCCATATTAAAGAAGTGATAACCCAAGGCATCCCAGAATGGCGAATGTCCATTTTGATCTGAAAAACCACGCATTTCGGCAATCAACCTTTCTTCAAAGAAAGAACGAAATGCAGCAATAAACAGAAAACGAACTTTGGATAAAAATTTACCATTCTGATTTTTGCGATATTCAGGATCAAGAAACAGGGTGCAGAGTTCACTACAACCCGTATGATCATTACTTAAAAATAAAGTATCTAAAGTTTTATAAACATTTAAAGCCTTAGACGCATGTACTTGTGTTGCTACACGGAAGTTGTAAAACGGTTCTTTTAAACCCACTGCAACTTCAATTGCACTCACACCTACAATTTTTTGAATACTGGTATCTTCAAGTACAAATAAATAACTGGCATCACACTTCTCTGCTAAACCATCCAAAGTGTGATGTGTACGTGTAATGCGTTCAGCCAAGATTTCTTTATTTTCTGGTAAGGAGGTCAAACCAATGCCTGACTCTCCTGCTCTTTGCGCTAAACGATAAATATCATCTAAATCCCGATGCGCTGCATGTCTAACAATCATCATGGTTAGATGCTCACAACAGACTTAAAGGCGTGCTAAAGCACGAGCAAAACGGTTTAGACCTTCATCAATATCTTCCATTGGAATAATCAGTGAAGGCGTAAAACGCACCACATCAGTACCTGCAACTAAAGCCAATAAACCTTCTTCACCTGCTAAAGTGACGATATTTTTTGCTTTACCTGCATATTCATCTTTAAGCACACAGCCAATCAATAAGCCTTGACCACGAATTTCTTTAAACAAGTCATATTGCGCATTGATCTTATTTAAAGCATCAATGAAATATTGATAACGTTGTTTGACACCATCTAATACTTCAGGTGTATTGATAAATTCAAATACCGCACCTGCAACTGCACACGCCAATGGATTACCACCATAAGTCGTCCCATGATCGCCCACTGCATACATGTTGGCATATTTGTCGGTGGTGATCATTGCACCAATTGGGAAACCGCCACCCAATGCTTTTGCCGTCGTCAGAATGTCAGGTGTTACACCTGTATTCATATAGGCATACAATGAGCCAGTACGACCGACACCTGTTTGCACTTCATCAAAAATCAGTACTGCACCTTTTTCGTCACACAGCGCACGTAAGCCTTTTAAGAATTCGATATCTGCTGGTAGAACACCGCCTTCGCCCTGAATTGGCTCAACAATGACCGCACAAGTATTATCAGTAATCACAGCTTTTGCAGCTTCAAGATCATTAAATGCAGTATGTTCAATCCCACCTGGTAAAGGTGCAAAATCTTGAGAATATTTCGGCTGACCGCCTGCTGTTACAGTAAATAAAGTACGACCATGGAAGGCATTTTTAAATGCAACAATCTGGTTCTTATTTGAATTACCACTGAGCAAACCGATTTTACGTGCCAGTTTCAAAGCGGCTTCATTGGCTTCTGCACCTGAGTTACAGAAAAAGACTTTGTCGGCAAAAGTGCTTTCAACCAATTGTTTTGCGAGACGTAATACTGGCTCATTGGTATAACCATTACCAATATGCCAAAGTTTTTGTGCTTGTTCAGTTAAAGCATTCACCGCAACTGGATGTGCATGACCTAAAGCATTAACCGCAATACCACCTGCAAAATCAATATATTCTTTATCGTTTTGATCCCAAAGACGAGAACCTTCACCACGAACTAAAATGAAATTTGCTGGAGCAAAAACAGGCACCATCCAATCATTAAAATTGCTACGTGTAATTGCGACATCGCTCATTTTACTTACTCACTTCCTGTTTGGATATTCAGGCTTGTTGAACACTCAACAAGCCCTTTGCTTTAACTGAAATTATTGGTTTTAACCAGGGAAAATACCGCGTTCTTTACGCGCTTTAAGGATACGTTCACAGGCTAAAATATAAGCTGCGGTACGTAAGCTACATTCTTTCTGCGCTGCGGTATTCCACACATCACCCATTGCCTGAATCATTAATTTATCAAGACGCTCATTAATTTCATCTTCGCTCCAGAAATAACTCGCCATATCTTGAACCCACTCAAAATAACTGACCGTTACACCACCAGCGTTACAGATCACGTCAGGTACGACCGTAATATTACGGCTAACGAATACATCATCTGCTTCTGGGTAAGTTGGACCGTTTGCACCTTCAAGTACAATTTTGGCTTTGAGCTTTTGCGCACGCTCAACCGTAATCTGCCCTTCCAATGCGGCTGGAATTAGAATGTCCATATCGACATCCCAAAATGCTTCATCTGTGATCACAATTGCATCAACAAAGCCCATTACGCCACCATGTTCAGCAACATGCTTTTGTAAAGCTTTGACATTGAAGCCTTCTGCATTAAAAATCGTACCTGTGTGGTCTTGTACACAAACCACTTTTGCACCTGCTTGACTGAATAAGTAAGCCGCTTCATTGCCGACATTACCAAAGCCTTGAACCGCAACTTTACTACCTGCAACAGGTAAATTAATTCGTTTTGCAACTTCTAAACCCGTTACAAAAACGCCTCGTCCTGTTGCACGAACACGACCCAATGAACCACCTAAATGCACAGGCTTACCTGTCACAACGCCAGTCACGGTATGCCCTTTGATACTTGAATAGGTATCCATCATCCAGCCCATAATATTGGCATTGGTGCCCACATCAGGTGCAGGAATATCAATTTGAGGACCAATAATTGAACTAATTTCACTGGTAAAACGGCGAGTTAAACGTTCTAATTCACGAGGTGAAAGCTCTTTAGGATTTACTCGTACGCCACCTTTAGCACCACCAAATGGGAGATTAAGTACTGCTGTTTTAATGGTCATCCATGCAGACAACGCCATCACTTCATTTAATTCAACATCGTGGTGATAACGAATACCACCTTTACCTGGACCACGTGATAAGTTGTGTTGTACACGGTAGCCTTCAAAATGACGAATTGTGCCGTCATCCATTACAATTGGAACATCGACAATCAGAGTACGTTTTGGACGTTTCAGCGTATTGACGAAATTGCTGAGATCAGCATCTAAATAAGGTGCCACTCGATCAATTTGAGTGAGATAAGTTTGCCAAGCACCACTATTTTGAGCCGTATATGATAAAGACATCATCTATTCCTTAATTAATCAATTTTCCCTGTTATCTACAGATTCCCTTTCGCTAAGAGTTTCTGTTTTGCCCCATCGTTCCTTGTCAACATTGATTGCTTCATTAGATTGAATAAAAAATGCTTGGGGCTTCATATAGTGATTATTATTAAGAATCAAATTGATTCACAAAATTCCTTATAATGATTAAAATGAACTAATTTTTATCAATTTGTTAATAGAAAGTATCAAAATGAACAATATTGACCATGTTATCTTGGGATTACTCAAAGATAATGCTCGAATTTCGATCACAGATTTGGCAGCAAAAACACGAGTCTCTAGAGCGACTGTGCAAAAACGGATCGAATATATGGAGTCGACAGGTATCATTACGGGCTATACCGTACGCTTTCGCCCTAATGTGGAGAAAAATATTATTCGGGCGTGGATGAATATCATGGTTGAGGGAACCAAAGCTCAAGCCGTTATTCGTGAATTACGCTTAGAATCGGCGGTTGAACGCCTACATACCACCAATGGGAAATGGGATATTTTGGTCGAATTACAATCAGATAGCCTTGAAAATTTTGACAAAGCACTTGAAAGAATCCGAAATATTTCAGGTATTTACAATAGTGAAACCAGTATTTTACTGTCTACTTATAAAACCTAGTAATCTAGTGATTCATTCTTAATGATAAGCATCCATCCTTATTGATCAATTTCAATATCATATATCGAGTTGGCACGCTCTATGCTTAGTGTTAAAGGCAACTTCTTAAATGTCTTTAATTTCCAACATAGGTGTGCTTTATGAGTTTTAAAATATACCCAACACTGGTTGTGGCTTGTATAAGTTCTGTTTCTTTGAGCGTTAATACCCTTGCAGCACCTCCGACCCAACCTGCTATCAGTGTGGCAGAAAAACCCAATTTAAAAATTGGCTTTATCAAACTCACTGACATGGTGCCTTTAGCAGTTGCTGCTGAAAAAGGCTTTTTTAAAGATGAAGGTTTGAATGTACAACTCGAAGCACAATCCAACTGGAAAGTACTTTATGATCGCCTAGCAAATGGTGAATTAGATGGCGCACACATGTTAGCTGCAATGCCTCTTGGCTCAGCAACAGGCGTCACTGGACAGAAAGAAATCATTGCACCATTTACCCTCTCTTATAACGGTGCGGGCATTACCGTATCCAATGAAGTATGGGGGAATATGAAAGCCAATGTTCCAATGGTTGCTGGAAAACCTAAACACCCTATCAGTGCAGCAGCACTTGCCCCTGTAATTGCCAATTATAAAAAATCAGGAAAACCATTTAACCTAGGTATGACTTTTCCTGTAGGTACACACAATTACTTATTACGCTACTGGCTAGCAGCAGGTGGCGTACACCCTGGTATGTATAATCCGCAAAAAGGTGACAATAGCGGTAATACAGGTGGTGATGTGATGTTATCGGTTGTACCTCCTCCACAAATGGTTGCTACGATGCAAGCTGGTACAACAATGGGATACTCTGTTGGTGAACCGTGGAACCAACAAGCAGTGATGAAACGTATTGGTGTTCCTGTCATTACCAGTGACAAAATATGGAAAGATGGTGCAGATAAAGTATTTGGCGTAACTAAACAGTTTGCTGATACAAATCCAAAAACCACAATCAAGGTTGTTAAAGCACTGATTCGTGCCTCATATTGGCTAGATGAAGGTAACAATGTCCACCGTGCTGAAGCCTCTAAAATTATTTCTAAACCTAATTATGTAGGTGCAGATTCTACCGTCATCGACAACAGTATGACGGGAACATTTGAGTTTGAAAAAGGCGATGTTCGTGCTGTACCAGATTTTAATAAATTTTTCCGTGGTGGTCAGTATGGTATTCCTTATTACTCAGATGCAATTTGGTGGTTAACACAAATGCGTCGTTGGGGAACATTACCACAATCTAAACCAGATGGTTGGTACATGGAAATGGCGAAAAAATCATATCGTCCACAAATTTATGTTCAAGCTGCTAAAGAATTAATTGCTGAAGGCAAAATGAAAGCAACTGATTTCCCTAACTTGAACAAAAATAGTTTTATGAAAGCACCTCAAGTTAGCCCATTAGACGGTATTAAGTTTGATGGTAATAAACCAAATGCATACCTAGCATCATTCAAAATTGGCAATAAGTAATTAAAAAAACGGGGGATAATTTATCCCCCTTCTTTTCCCATCATAAGATTTTTACAGAAAGCTAATAAAGGCTGTAAGGTATGAATAGATTTAAGAGCAAGTCACAGCAGATGGCATTGGGAGTGTTATTGCCATCGATTGCGTTGTTAGTATTTTTATTGTTGTGGCAATTATTAGCAACTGCAACCAAATCAGATGCAGGGAGTTTACCAGGTCCCGCTGATGTATTTGAAGCAAGCAAAAGTTTATTAAATGAATATTTAGAACAACAAGCTGCCAAAGATGCTTTTTATCAAAGCCAACCTGTAGGATCAGATGCGCTATTTAGTGGGCCACCTACATTTTTTAGTCAGATTTTTACAAGTTTAAAAACAGTATTAACTGCTTGTTTATTATCATCTATAGTCGCTATTCCGTTAGGTTTAATGTGTGGTTTAAGTCCTAATTTATACCGTGCACTTAACCCCTTAATTCAAATTTTTAAACCGATTAGTCCTTTAGCTTGGTTACCAATCGTGAGTGTTATTGTGGGCGCAGTCTATATAACACCAAATGACAATCTGCCTAAATCGTTCGTTATATCCGCGGTTACTGTCGCAATGTGTACGATCTGGCCGACATTGATCAATACCATGGTGGGTGTTGGACAAGTAAATCAGGATTTTATTAATGTCAGCCGTGTATTGAATTTACCGTGGTACACCAACTTAACCAAAATTGTACTTCCTGCTGCGACCCCAATGATTTTTACAGGTTTGCGCTTAGCAGTCGGTGTGGGTTGGATGGTACTGATTGCTGCCGAAATGTTGGCACAAAACCCAGGTCTAGGTAAATTTGTATGGGATGAATTTCAAAATGGCAGTTCTCAATCAACTGCACGTATTTTCGTAGCAGTATTCACGATTGGTCTCATCGGTTTCGCCCTAGACCGAATCATGTTGATGTTACAACGCTATTTTAGTTGGGATAAATCCCAAGCCATTCGATAAGGGGAAAACACGCAATGAGTACTTCATATTTGTCTATCCAAGGCGTAGACATGGTTTTCCAAAAAGACAGTGGTCATTACACTGCTTTGAATGATATTAACCTTAATATTACTAAAGGTGAGTTTATATCGTTAATCGGACATTCTGGCTGTGGTAAATCAACTGTATTAAATATTGTTGCTGGCTTATATCAAGCAACTAACGGTGTCGTATTACTCGAAAATAAAGAGGTCAACGCACCTGCAAGCGATCGTGCAGTTGTATTTCAAAACCACTCGTTATTACCTTGGCTCACTTGCTTTGGTAACATCCAATTAGCTGTAGATTCAGTCTTTAAAGAGAGTATGACGAAAGCTGAACGTATTGACTGGATTGATTTCAACTTGCAACAAGTTAATATGTCACATGCACGAGACAAACTACCTAGTGAAATATCTGGTGGAATGAAACAACGTATTGGTATTGCACGTGCCTTAGCAATGAAGCCCAAAGTATTATTATTAGATGAACCTTTTGGCGCATTAGACTCATTAACACGTTGTACTTTGCAAGATGCATTAATGCAGATTCAAAATGAGCTCGGTAATACGATGATCATGATTACTCACGATGTAGACGAAGCTGTATTACTGTCAGATCGTATTGTCATGATGACCAATGGCCCTGCAGCGACTATTGGCGATATTTTAGAAATAAATTTACCACGCCCACGTGATCGTTTAGCACTAGCAACCAATCCTGAGTTTAACCATTACCGTAGTGAAGTATTATCATTCTTGCATCATAAGCATCAACATGCTGAAGCATAAAATTAAATATTAAGAAAATAAAAAAAATAACCGTATATTAATATTCCTTAATATACGGTTATTTAAATATTAACCTCAAATAAATCTCTTTCACCCACCCAATGCCAGAACAGATAAAAATCAATTATTAACAACAACTTATATTTAAACTTAAAACTCTCGACTACCTAATGATAGTCGAGAAAATATTGCGTTCTTTATTGGCTAATCGCTTGATCAATTTTTTTGGCAAATTGTTGCACATCATTTATTTGAATCGTGGTTTTACCCTTACTCATCAATTGAAATTGTTGTGCAGCCATATCCTGCATTTTAATTTTTCCTGCCGCTAAATTACGGTCAAAACGCTGCATAAACTCACCAACATATTCCTGCTCCGTGACGATGAAATCATTATTGCTATCTGTCGCAAAGAATTGCTTATCACGAGCAGTCAGATAATCACCCAAGGTGACATAATCTTTGCCTTGACCATATTGCACAATAAACTCATTCACATTGCTTGGCATCGGCATCGAGATCGGCAATTTCACACGGAAACCATCATGCGTCGTATTATTACTCGCAGCCAACTTAGCATCTTCAGCATTAATCAAACCATCCTGATTTTTATCAAACTCAGCAAAAGTTTTAATGCCTGTTTCTTGAAATTCTTTTAATGTGAGCTTTTGATCTTTATTACTATCGAGAATGCCATAACGTACATGTGCTTGCTTTTCAGACATTTCACGACGTTGTTTCAATAATGGCTCTAAACGCATTTGTTCATATTGTACAAACTGACTTAGTGTCGCTTTCTTATTGGCTTTAAATAAATCAGCATAGTCCTGAGTATACTGCTTAATTAATGTAGCGCTATTTTGCTCTTTATTTTCTGGATGATACAGTACATATAAAGCATAAGCTTGTTGATACGTCGTTGCTGGACTTACTGTATCTGCAACAGCAGATAATGAGGTGGTCAGTAGGCTTAAACCTGCCATCAGCAAAGTCAGTTTTTTCATGGTCATTTCCTTAGATTTAAAAAATTGCTTGAAGAAAAGAAGTGCCTTTCAATCTAGCTGTTAAAATAAAATCAGTATTTAAATTCAACACTTGCGACAACATTACGTCCTGGCTCAGCCGCACGATCAATCAGGCTTGCTTGATTTGTGCCTGTAATCGTACCAACCGCCGCATAATCCCAATATGTCTTGTCAAACATGTTGTTAAGCGCCACATTTAACTTGGCAAACTTGCTAACATTCCAATATGCGGACAAGTCCAATACGGCATAGCCAGCAACAGGTTGATATTTAATATTGTCTTGATAAGTACTTACATCTTGTGAAGCGGTTTTGCTTCCCACGGCTGTCGCAGTCAATCCCAAACCAAAGACTTTGTTTGGATCATCATATGCAAATGTCAGGCTCCCTTTCTCTGGCTGCACAGAGTTCACACCGCTTTTTACATTTTCTTTATTTTTAGCTGACCCTTTGGTTTTACCTGCAACTAAAGCAATACTGAAGCCATCTGAATTTGGAATAAACTGACCTAAGTCGATTCGTGTAGAAAGCTCTCCCCCCCAAATTTGTGCATTCGCCAAATTTTCTGCACGATAGTAACCAAAAGGATATTGTGGCGTCGTACCATAATTGCGGTAATCAATGAAGTCGTTATATTTGCTATAAAAACCTGTCACATCAAATTTAATACCATCAATCGAAGTGTTTCTTAAACCGATCTCAAAAGCATCACTGGTCTCTTTGTTGAGGTTTGAATTACCAATCACGATATAACTGGGATTACCAGGCATCGTCTGATAAATGCCCCCCATTTCCGTTGGAGATGGAATACGCGTACCACGTGTATATTTTAGATAGCTATAATTGTCAGGCGTAAACTGATAACTCGCAGAAAAGCTAGGTGATACATAATTAAAATCACGTGCTTGTACATCGCTATAAGATGTAATGTCTGGTCTGAATTCCTGTCGTTCGACACGGACAGATGGTGTTAAAGTCAAGTCTCGTTCAAATAAATTAAATCGAATATCATCAGACATATAAACTGAATAGCGCTTTAATGCTGAATCAAGTAAATAACCACCTTGATAAACGACTGTGCTTGGGACACCATTTCGAAGATCTAACTTCGTACTCGAATAGTCTTTTTGATCTATGCTTAAACCATATTTTATTTTTTGATTTTTAAGTTCTTTGCTAGCATCAACTTTTAGACCCACATTTTTTTCTTGATAGGTTGTCGAGAAATCACGTGCCACCGTTGCACTATTCATAAAAGACGTATCAGTATCATTATTCGACTGCTGATACCAGATTTTGCTATTCAATTTATCAAATAGAATAAAGTCATTTGGTCTATAAATATGATCAATACTGAATTGTTTTCGATCTACATTCTGCTGTTGTTTTGCATCACTTTTATAGTTTGTAAACAAGTTAGAGGCGATATCATCCGTGTCTGATTTTTTCTTATAATAATCTGCTGTGAAATTAAGCTGATGTTGATCTGATAATTTCCATAAGATTCGTGTCAAAACAGCATCTGACGTCCAGTCAGCTGGAAATGCCGATGTCTTTGAATTTGGTTTTGTCTCATGACCAACTCGGTGAGCATAAGCAATCAGAGCTTTTAAATTTTCGTTGCCAATTGCACCCGTTACAGAAGAAAGCCATGCCTTATCTGCTGAGCTATAACCTGCTTTAAATGTTCCTGCCAGTGTCTTATCACCAGTCAAATAATCTTCAGGCGATTTATTTTTAAAAGAAACTCGCCCACCAATACCATCTGTTGAGACATCTGTCGTACCCGAAACAATATCGACAGATCTAAACATTTCTGGCTCAATATAGTCTCGACCTGCGCCACGTTGCCCCATACTTCTCGGTGGAATATAGGTACTAACAGTCGCTTCTGCTAAATCGACACCATCTACATCTAAGCCTATTCGATTGGCATCAATACCACGGATGTTGTAACTACTGGTTCCAGTCCCATCAAAGAAAGTGCCACTACCTGCAACTGAAAATGGTGCATTCACTAGAGGCAAATATTTCACAATACTTGCCATATCTGTAACACCCGTTTTATCTAAATTTTCACGATTAATTGATGTTCGAGAGACAGGAGATTCATTTTCATGTTCAGCATATACAGTAATCGTTGGTAAAGATGCATACGCTGTTGTCACCTGTGTATCTTCAGCATGGCTCCATGCGCTCACACCTGTAAGCATGAGCGTAGATAAACATAGTGACAAATAACATGGTTTTAAAATAGGTGCATTTAAATTCAATACTGGATGTAACTTGAACTGACGTTGATTTATGGTCATATGGATGAAGCCTACCATCTACAATTGATATTGATAATCACGACATACACCTTTTCTGATGCTTTCAAATTGCGATAAGCAAATACACAGAAAGATGGATGCAAAGATATATAGATCACTACAAATGAGAATGATAATTGATTAGAATATCATTTACAACAATACCACAGTTTTACAACGTAGGCTGTCATCGCAAAATATTGAACAAACCTTTTTTAAATCAAAAAATTAGAGTAGCGCTATTTGTTTAAAAAAAATTTAAAACTATTTTCATTAAAGTTTAATATAGAACCAAAATATTGTTGTCCATCACGCTCAGAGCATCTGTTGCACACAGCTAAAACCTGATGAGCATTGTTTCATTTGAATGTTGTATTAGAGGATAACGAATATCAAAAATATCCAATTTTTTATTATAAATATTAAGGTAATAAAAAGCGGTTAAACGACTCAAAAATGAATATTTTTCTATCCAATTCATCAAGCAGTAGTATCCCCTACTGCTAAAAATTTCAGCTCAGTCTGGATCAGTAACCTAGCATGATCCAACTGATTTATAATAAATATTCCCAAATGAGATAACCTAAGCCGAATCCTAAAAAAGCATAGAGCGTAATAATAAAGAAAACAAAGCTTGCGTTATTTTTCTTGTTTAAAAAACTCATATTCATTCCATCTGCATCGACCATGCATATACTTTGAATGAATACAGATTTGAATCATAGATACAGATTTTATAAAAAAAATATAACAGATGATTGTGATGCATGGTTTCATAACTGAGACGGGAATTAGAGCGACTTGGCAGATGATCAAATCTACCAAGCCGAATTCAACCTTGAGCATGTGTTAAGGCGTAGAATTTAATCCTCCACCAAACTACTTTCGATATAACCATCGAAAGCGTTTGATCTCGATCAGAAGGTGACACGGCGATAATTTCGATATTCAGGTGTCCAGAAATTATCCTCGATCACTTTTTTCAAAATATCATTGCTCATCGGTATAGCCAATCCATCTGCCATCGCTGCTTTTGCAACTTTAAACGCAATAAACTTAGATACTTGCTGAATATCATTAATATTTGGCAATAAGTCTGCTGCGGCATTACTCAATCGTGGTGAACAATCAGCCAAAGCTGTACTCGCAGCCATCAACATAGCATCACTGATATGATTTGCACCACATGCAATCACGCCCAAACCAATTCCAGGGAAAATATAAGAATTATTACATTGGGCAATTGAATAAGTCTTTCCTTCAAAATATACGGGTGCAAAAGGACTGCCTGTGGCCACAATTGCAGCACCTTGCGTCCATTCAATAATATCTTTAGGTTGTGCTTCTACCTGAGAAGTTGGGTTAGATAATGGCAAAACGATGGGGTGTTTATAATATTTAGCTAAGGTTTTAATCACTTCTTCACTAAATAAGCCTGCCTGTCCAGATACACCAATCAAAATACTCGGCTTGGCATTTTTCACAACATCAAGCAGTGAAACATATTCACCTGAATACTCCCATGTTCTTATCACGTCCACAGGAGTGGCAAGTTTTTGTTGGAAGTCTAATAGGTTCGCTTGTTGTTCAGTCATTAAACCAAAACGATCAACCATGAAAATACGTGAGCGAGCTTCGTGATCACTCAAGCCTTCATCCATCATTTGTCTAACGATATGTTCTGCAATGCCACAACCTGCTGAACCTGCCCCAACAAATGTAATCGTTTGATCTTTAAGTTGTTTACCCTGCGATCTTGATGCCGCAATTAAAGTAGCAACGGTAACCGCAGCCGTTCCTTGAATATCATCATTAAAACAGCAAATTTTATCTCGATATTGAGTCAATAATGGCATGGCATTGGTTTGAGCAAAATCTTCAAACTGTATGAGTACATTTGGCCAACGTTGGCGAACAGCAGCAATAATTTGCTCCACAAATTGATAGTATTGCTCTCCACGAATACGAGGCTGTTTCCAACCCATGTAAATTGGGTCATTCAATAATGCTTGGTTATTTGTGCCAACGTCGATGGTAATCGGTAAAGTATAGGCTGGGCTAATACCACCACATGCGGTATATAAAGAGAGTTTGCCAATTGGAATGCCCATCCCACCAATGCCTTGATCACCTAAACCAAGGATGCGCTCACCATCGGTAATCACAATCACTTTTACATTTTTCTTATTCACATTATGAATAATCTGATCAATGTATTCACGTTCAGCATAAGAAATGAAGATGCCACGATGACGACGATAAATGTCAGAAAAGCGTTGGCAAGCCTCTCCTACCGTTGGCGTATAAATGATAGGAAGCATTTCATCTAAATGCTGACTTAATAAGCTATAAAACAGCGTCTCATTGGTGTCTTGAATATTTCTTAAATAAATATGCTTATTCAAGTTATTGTCAAATGACAAATACTGCTGATAAGAGCGCTGTGTTTGCTCTTCGATGTTTTCTATATTATTGGGTATCAGACCATGTAGGTTAAAGTGTTCTCGCTCTTCTGTGGAAAAAGCAGAACCTTTATTTAAGAGTGGAAGTTCTAAAAGAGCATTTCCAGCATAGGGAATATACAAAGGTTTTTGGGTTTTACTCGGATTTGCAGGCATACCTTACTCTTTCGATGGTCCATCAAATATCAAATTTTCTTTGCTCAAAGTTCTGTTAAAAATGAACTTTCACAATGTGTATAATTTACACCAATAGACACCTAAAACTGCATATATCTCACTATATACAAGACCATTGATTATTTAGTAAATAAATAGTGTGTTTAAATTACAATCATTTTTATTGAAACAATAGAACAGAATCGTACATTATTTAGCAACTGTTGGCATTTTAACCATAAATGATGTTATTGGCGAAAGCATCAAACAGACTTAGAATTATCCCCCAAAAAAAGTGATGGCTGATCACAGACATCGCTCAATATAGAAGCCTCCCAAAAATGAAAAATCAGCCTTAAATGGGTAAGGCTGATCTTTAACTGATGATGGTAAGTCGTGTTTATGAGGATAAATCCACACATAGATATTTCATTTCGAGATATTCATCAATCCCGAATTTAGAACCTTCACGCCCTAAACCAGATTGCTTCACTCCACCAAATGGAGCAACCTCATTTGAAATCGCACCTGTATTAATTCCAACCATGCCATATTCTAATGCTTCACCCACACGCCATTGGCGAGCTGTATTTTGGGTAAATACATACGTTGCCAAACCAAATTCCGTATCATTTGCCATCGCAACTGCTTCTTCTTCAGTATTGAATCGAAATAGTGGCGCTAATGGGCCAAACGTTTCTTCTTTTGCAACGCTCATCTCTTGAGTGACTTCGGTCAGTACGGTTGGCTCAAAGAAAGTACCACCCAAACTTGAACGCTGCCCACCAATTTTAACTTGTGCACCTTTACCAACGGCATCTGCAATATGTGACTGAACTTTAGCAATCGCATCTTCATCAATCAGTGGACCTTGAGTTGATCCTTCATGACGACCATCACCAACTTTTAAATTGGCAACCGCAACGGTTAATTTTTCAGCGAGAGCATCATAAATACCCGCTTGTACATAAATACGGTTAGCACACACACAGGTTTGACCACTGTTGCGGAATTTGCTGACCATAATGCCTTGAACAGCCTGCTCTAGATTAGCATCGTCAAAAACCAATACAGGTGCATTACCACCCAATTCAAGTGATAATTTTTTGATGGTCGGTGAACACTGTTCCATCAAAATTCGACCTACTTGAGTTGAACCAGTAAAGCTCAGTTTTTTTACTGTATCACTTGCGCATAAGGTTTTACCCACTTCAATCGCATCACCACTAATATGTAATAAAACATCTTGTGGTAATCCTGCTTGTAGCGCCAAAACTTCTAAAGCATATGCTGTTAATGGTGTTTGCTCAGCAGGCTTTACGAGCATCGAACAACCTGCTGCAATTGCAGGTGCAGCTTTACGTGTAATCATTGCCGCTGGAAAATTCCACGGCGTAATTGCGGCTGTTACACCTATCGCTTGCTTAATCACCAACAGACGCTGGTGTGCTAAAGTGGGTGTCAATACCTCACCATCAATACGGCGTGCCTGTTCTGCAAACCATCGAATAAATGATGCAGCATAAGCAATTTCACCACGGGCTTCAGCTAAAGGCTTACCTTGCTCTGCCGTTAGGATTTGTGCCAATTGCTCTTTGTTCTGCTGCATTAGGTTATACCATGCCCACAGAACATCTGCTCGTTGCAATGCAGTTTGTGCTTTCCAGCCAACCTGTGCCGCCTGTGAACGAGCAATTGCTTGTTCTACAGCCTCACGGTCAAGTGATTTGACCCATGCCAATGTTTCATGGGTTGCCGCATCATTTACTTCAATATAATTGCCATTTAAAGGTGGCTCAAAGCAAATATCTGGATGCTGTAATAAATATTTTAAATGATCTTGAAGCATTTCAATCACTCATTATTATGCAGTTAGAGTTGCAAATCCTTGTTTTAAAATCGCAAGAGCTTCACGGAATTGCTCAGTTGGAATCGTTAGAGGATAAAGGAAACGAATAACATTACCATAACGACCACATGTTAAAATTAACAAACCATTCTGCATTGCATAATTCTGTATAGCTTTGGCTTGGTCAGCTGTTTCTAACTCTACTGCGACCATTGAACCTAAAGCACGAATATCCGTGACGACATTTGAACTTGCTTTGATTGTATTCAATACCGCAACTAATTCCGTACCTAATTCATTGGCACGATCACATAACCCTTCACTTTCAATAACATCAATCACTGCATGTGCAGCAGCAACTGCAATTGGGTTACCCGCATAAGTTCCACCTAAACCACCAGGATTAGGTGCATCCATGACATCAACACGCCCAACAACCGCTGAAATCGGAAAACCACCACCCAAGCTTTTTGCCATCGTAATCAGGTCAGCTTTCGTTTCGTAATGGTCCATTGCAAATAATTTGCCTGTACGAGCAAAACCAGACTGTACTTCATCCGCAATAATGAGAATGCCATGTTGGTCACACAACGCACGCAAACGTGTTAAAAACTCTGCGGGTACAACATTGAAGCCACCTTCGCCTTGTACTGGTTCAAGTACAATCGCAGCAACATCATGTGCTGCAATATCTTCAGCAAAAATATCTTCAACACTTTGAATTGCATCATTTACAGTAACGCCTTTTGACTCTACTGGATAACGTGCATGAAAAACACCTGCTGGCATAACACCAAAGTCACGTTTGTACGGTGCTGTTTTACCTGTCATTGCCATTGTCATAAATGAACGACCGTGGAAACCGTTACCAAAAGTCACGATACCGTGACGACCAGTATGCGCACGAGCAATTTTAACTGCATTTTCTACGGCTTCAGCACCTGTAGAAAAAAATGAAGTTTTTGCTGCACCTTCAATCGGCGCTCGCTCATTAATGCGCTCAGCCAATGAAATATAACTTTCATAAGGTACAACTTGATAAGCTGTATGGGTAAATTTGGTTAATTGTTCAGTAACAGCAGCAATAATTTTAGGGTGGCGATGACCTGTATTCAGTACCGCAATGCCTCCTGCAAAATCAATAAATTGATTACCTTCAGCATCCCAAATCGTCGCATTTTCTGCTTTCTCCGCATACCATTGACACATGACACCAACACCACGAGGTGTTGCTTGTTGTTTACGTGCGTTCAGTGCAGAGTGTTTACTGTCCATTTCGTATCCTCATTCTTGATTCATACTTTGTAAAATTTTGGCATCCATATCATGCGATTGATGATATGCAGATGACTCATGGTTCTTTTGCATTTTGCGCTTTTATTACGATGAGACGAGAGCCACTTTAATGAAGATGAAGAGAGCCAATTCATTTGATCTTTGCGCTTATTTTCAATTAAAATCAAACAAAACAATTAAAATTCAAATACTTAATAAAAATCAATAAAAAAATAGCACCTTTCCAAAAGGTGCCATTACACGGGCATAGAGAAAATTAGAAATTGTAGATAAATAACAAATTCAAGAGTCGGCTATGTCCAGAGCTATCACCTTCTGCCAAAGAAGCAGAATCTCCCCCAATAAACACATCATTTTTGCCTGTAATATATTCAGCAGCTAAAGAGAACTGCTTCATATCCAATTGAGCCCCTAAGATACTGCGCGTCGATGTCGCAAAATCCGACTTGTCCTTATCAAAAATGGTATAACTCGCATAAGGCGTCAGGTCATAATCTTGATAGAAATGATTGATTTTATAGTCCACATTGGCGACATAATAATTGGCATCATTCGCAACATAATATTTCGATTCAAAAGAGCCTACTGTTGCATAGTCAGGCTGACTTAACGATTGAGTATTTGCCCGATTCTGCCCAGCCGTCAAAGTCAAATTTGCATCTTGATAGTTTAAGCGACCAAAAATATTCCATGCATTGCGGTGTCCAGTTTGATCATTGCTACTATTTTTAAGGTCTGAATACCAATATGATCCCCCAACATTCAGCTTAACTAGCTCATTATCTAAGGGAATTTGCTGATTAATTCGTGCAACCCACATGTTTCTTTCTTTGATTTCATCTACGGTAGCATCATCAGGTTTCACATAGTTAGCTGCATAACGTGCCGCATCACCATCACCAACAAAATGACCACCATCACCAACAAAATAAGCCAAGTTCACGACCGTATTTGTACCCAACTGCTGCTGCCAATTAATACCTAGATTATGCACATCTTCTAAACCAGCATTGTCTAGTGAACTACCATACCAACTGCTACTCCAGAAACGACCAATACCAAAAGGCATATCCTGTAGACCTACTGTAATACGGCTATGCTCATTCAATTTATAGCCCACATTTGCATTCACCAAAGTTGAGAAATCACATAGCGTATCATTTTGATAACAACGGTATTCCGCTTGGCCAAAAAATGACTTGGCATCATATTTCACACTTAGTTTTGCAGCATTAAATTTTAATTTATGGTCACTATCCGAATAATCTTTATCTTGATAATTGGCGCGCACCCAACCTGACATTGTCAGTTTTCCTAAATCAGTATCTGCATTTCCCCAAGAAAGACTATCTGCCTGTGCAAAGGTAGGTACACTAATAACACTCGCGAGAGTACACAATGAAAATGACTTCATTAAAAAACGTTGTAACATAAGAAAAACCCCAGAAAGAAAAAATCAATTTCAAAAGGATCTCTCGCAAAAGTAATTTTTTGATTAAATCTAATGATTCAAGGCAGTGAATACCCAAGCCCAGAGTTAATCCCATTTTCTCTTGCAAGAGATCATGTCATTAACCTGGATAAATACCGCGCTCTTTGCGGGCAATTAAAATACGCTCACATGCCAGAATATAAGCCGCAGTACGCAAAGAACAATCCACCTCTTCGGCTTTAGACCAAATGCTGTGTACGGCATTTTTCATGATCACATCCATGCGTTGATTGATTTCTTCTTCAGTCCAAAAGTAACTCGCTAGGTCTTGTACCCATTCAAAATAACTGACCGTTACACCACCTGCATTACAAATGACATCGGGTACAACCGTGATTTGACGATCGCTCAAGATTTCATCCGCTTCTGTTAAAGTCGGGCCATTGGCACCTTCTAAAATTATTTTGGCTTGAATGGTTTGAGCAACATGGGTATTAATTACCCCCTCTAATGCGGCTGGAATAAAAACTTCAGCGGGAATAGCCCAAAATTCTGAAGCTTGAATTTCATCTGCTACGGAGAATCCTTGAATCTTTTGATTGCTTCTTGAGTATTCAATTAACTTTGCAATATCAATTCCTTGCTCTTGATACAAAGTTGCAGAGTGGTCTTGTACACAAATCACCTTACTGCCATTTTCATGGAATAATAAAGCGGCTTCACTACCGACATTACCAAAGCCTTGTACACACACTCGAGCATCATTTAAATCTAAACCAATTTGCTGAGCGACTTCACGACCTGAAATATACACGCCACGACCCGTTGCTTTGACGCGTCCTAAAGACCCGCCAAGATGTACAGGTTTACCTGTCACAACACCCGTTATGGTAGAACCCGCATTCATGGAAAAAGTATCCATCATCCATGCCATCGTCTGTGGATTTGTCCCAACATCTGGTGCTGGAATATCTTTTTGAGGTCCAATAATAAAATTGATTTCTGCAGTATAACGTCGAGTTAATCGCTCCAATTCTCGCTTAGATAATTGTGTTGGATCGACACGCACCCCTCCTTTCGCACCACCAAAAGGTAAATTTAACGCAGCACATTTAATGGTCATCCATGCCGAAAGTGCCATCACCTCATCGAGATTGACATCAGGATGGAATCTTACTCCGCCCTTTCCTGGACCACGAGTTAGATTGTGCTGAACGCGATAACCTTCAAAATGTTGTACCGAGCCATCATCCATAATGACAGGAATGTCGACAATTAAACTCCGCTTCGGACGCCGAAGCATCTCTAAGCGTTCACTCAGCTCACCAAGATAGGGAGCCACTTTTTCCAACTGCTTTAGATAATTATTCCAAGCGGTTGTACCTTGTTCTGTATACGTGAGACCTTTGACCATCGTATTCATTGCATGACCTTATTTTTTGTCTGCAGACGCATTTCCTTGCAGCCGCAAAAAGTATAAATTATGTGGACTTGTCGGCATTTACTGATCTATTGTCTTTAGGCTGTTGCATCTGAACTTAAAAAATTAAGCTCAGATTTTTCGCTTTGGCTTTTACCCAGATATGTGTATATTGCCTGCCGTTTACAGAGCCGCATTTTCTCCAGCCGCATATGAGCGAGATACTTCGACAATCATTCATTGCCTGACCAGATTATTTTGCACGCACTGATATTGCTCTCACGAGAGCCACTTTGAATTTGAAGGAGAGAGCCAATTGCGTAGCTTACTTGGAGATTATTTGCTACAGCGATTACAGCAAGATATTGATGGAACGTTGCAACTACGATTGTTTCGCTGCTTGCGTAATGCCATGATTGACGGCGTATTGGCACCCAAAACTCGCTTACCTGCGTCAAGAGATCTTGCCAAAGAAGTCAAAGTTTCTCGTAATACGGTCTTAAGCGCTTATGAGCAATTGCAAGCACAAGGCTATGTCGATGCTCGTACTGGACAAGGTACGTGGGTCGCAGAAAAACTACCTGAATCATTTTTAGTCAAAGCCGAAAATAACAACACGACGATTCAGGATAAGAAATCTTCACAGAATTACAGCCTGTCTCAACGTGGATCATATTTAGTCGGCTATTCAGCAGCATCACCTTATCAATGGGGGGCATTTGTGCCGGGTGCGCCAGATGTGACTGAATTTCCACATCATATTTTTAGTAGAATTCAGACTCGTTTAAGTCGTGAACCTGACATTACCAACTTAATTTACAGTAATGCTGGCGGATGCTTAGAACTACGCCAAGAACTTGCCGAATACCTTAAAATTGCACGTTCTGTACAATGTGATGCCAATCAAATCATCATTACAGAAGGTACACATCAAGCAATTGATTTAGTTTCACGAACACTAAGTGATCCAGGTGATGAAGTGTGGATCGAAGATCCAGCCTATTGGGGAGCGCGTAATATTTTACGCATTAACGGTGTCAATCTACGTTCACTGCCTGTCGATCAAGAAGGTATTATTCCTGACCTCCACCCTAAACAGCCACCCAAACTTATTTTTGTTACCCCCTCTCACCAGTACCCTTTAGGTTCACATTTGAGCCTTGAACGACGTAAACAACTGATTGCAATTGCTCGTCAACACAAGAGTTGGATTGTAGAAGATGATTATGACAGTGAATTCAGATTCTCAGGGCAACCCTATCCTTCATTACAGGGATTGGAGCCAGATGCACCCGTCATTTACATGGGAACATTCAGCAAAACCATTTACCCAGCATTGCGTATTGGCTATTTAGTTGTACCTAAAAAACTGTTCTCACCATTGCGGATTGTGGCAGCAGAACTGTACCGCGGTGGACATCTATTAGATCAAAAGGTATTGGCAGAATTTATCCGTGAGGGACATTATGAGGCGCATATTCGACGTATGCGCTTACTTTACAGCAAACGTCATGCCTTTTTAATTGACTTGATCCAACGTCATTTAGGTCAGGAATTTCTGCATGAATACAATACTGCTGCTGGTCTGCATCTCATTTTAAAATTACCAAGTGACAGTGATGACGTACTGATTGCAACCAATGCACTTGATCAAGGTGTTAAAGTTCGAGCGCTCTCTCAGTACTACACAAAACACTATTCCACACGACAAAAAGGCTTGCTTCTCGGCTTTGCCTGTGTGAGTGAACAGGAGATATTAGTTGCTTTTGGCATTTTGCTTAAATGTCTGCGTGATACTGGTATTCGGACTTTAAATTAATAATTTATAAGGGAATTATTATTAAAAATTCACACTCAGATCAAGCGTTCTGCTCAGTCTATGTAAAGCCATATTTGACTGTTTTATTCTATTTAATCTTTTTTTCCTGTAAACGTTAGTTCCTATACTTTTCACATTTTTTATGTAATTGGCTCCTTTGAATAGCTAAAAAATGGCTCTCGTCACCTGATAACAAAAAAGAGAAATTAGCAATACACATAAACAGTATGTAATCGTTTTGTAAACAAAGTGTGTTTTTTCACTTTCTTGCGGAGATATCAAGCTGATTAAATTGAGCTGAAATATTGATGAAGTGCTTGGCAATTCGGTTACAGTTTCAATGGATAGACAATGCGAAAAAGGTATAGCCCCACATTGCAACTATATCCTTGATATTAAGGGAAATAATATGGCAGAACATCAAAATGCCTCCGAGCTAGATTCATCGCAAGGCTTAAAAAGTGGGTTAAAATCACGCCACCTCACCATGATTTCTATTGCAGGAGTTATTGGTGGCGCACTCTTTGTTGGTTCAGGAAATGTCATCTATTCCGCAGGGCCTGCTGCACTTATTGCATACTCTCTAGGTGGATTATTGGTTCTATTGATCATGCGTATGCTAGGTGAAATGGCGGTACTTAATCCAGATAGTGGCTCTTTCTCCACTTATGCAGATCGAGGAATTGGTCGTTGGGCTGGCTTCTCTATTGGATGGCTTTACTGGTCTTTCTGGACACTGCTTATGGGATGGGAAGCCTTCGTTGCAGGTAAAATTCTCAATAGTTGGTTTCCATTTATCCCCATTTGGGGCTATATGCTATTTGTGATTTTAGCTTTAGTCTGGATTAATTTACGTGATGTTAAAAATTATGGTGAGTTTGAATTCTGGTTTGCCTTAGTTAAAGTGATTGCAATTGTTCTATTTTTGGTTGTGGGTAGTTTAGCCATCATGCATCTTTGGCCTTGGGGTGATGCATCTATGCGAGGTGGTATTACCTATCTAACTGAAAAAAGCTTTATGCCAAATGGCTTTTCTTCTGTCATTACCGCTCTACTAGGTGTCATGTTCGCTTACATGGGTGCAGAAATCGTGACTGTTGCTGCCGCTGAAACAAAAGACCCTGCTAAAGAAATCCGAAAAGCATCCAATTCAATTGTATGGCGAATCATTTTATTTTATGTTGGCTCGATGTTTATTACGGTTTGTCTAATACCGTATAACAACCCATTATTAAAGGACCCAACTTGGGGAACATACAGTGTTACGCTTAGCGCATTAGGTATTCCTGAAGCACGTCATATTGTCAATTTTGTTGTTTTAACGTCTGTATGTAGCTGCTTTAACTCTGCTCTCTATACATGTTCACGTATGATGTATTCTTTATCTAAACGTGGTGATGCACCAAAAAGTTTTGGATTAACTAACCATAATAACAGTCCGTGGGTTGGTGTTATTTTTTCTAGTCTTTTTTCAATCGTTGCTGTTTATCTAACTGCAACTGAAAGCATGAATATTTATGATGTACTCATGTTAGCAACAGGTACGGTCTCTTTATATGTATATCTTGCAATTGCGATTTCACAACTGAAATTACGTAAAAAACTAGAAGCAGATGGTGTCGATATCCCATTTAAAATGTGGCTATTCCCGTGGCTCACATATCTTGTGATTATTTTTATCATTGGTGCTTTAATTACAATGGTAATAGAGGGAACTTATTTTAAAGAGGTTGCCTATACCAGCGTGCTTGCATTATTTATCATCGGCTTAGGTATTTGTAAACAAAAATTTAATTGGGGAAAGGACTCAGAGACTAAACTTGAGCTCTCTGATAATCACTAGAAATAAGCCCTAAAAAGCATATAAATTCTATCTGTGAACACACTCTTGCTGTTCACAGATAAGCCCTTATTTTAATTCCTCGTCTTTTTATGTTGATCATTTCTTCAGCCTCTCAGAGTTTATATTTCAATCATCTAACAAAGTACGAAGAAATTTAGATTTTAATTCCCGATATCTATGCTATGATGCCTTTTCATATATGGGGATGTTCCTGGCTTCGACGCTGGTGATGAAACTCATAGATGCATGCCGAGAGCGCATTTTCTCTCGTAAATCAAATTTGCATTTTTTAGTCGCAAACGACGAATCATACGCTCTAGCTGCCTAAGGGCAGCTTGTCCGCCTCTCTGAATACTTGTGGTTAGAGAGTCCGACCGAAGCGCACGCACACAAGTCCGTATAAAGCCAAGCCTCGGGGCTTTGTACTAAACTTAGAGGATCGCGATTTGTACCCTGTTCGTCGGGTCACAAAAAGTTAAAATAATTGACGATATCTAAGCATGTAGTATTCTCGAGCGTAGTGCTGGCGGACGCGGGTTCGACTCCCGCCATCTCCACCATATACTTAAATTTATATACCGCAACATGACGCTATATAAATAAATTAAGCTTAAATCTCAGTGATTTAGGCTTTTTTTATGCCTATTTATGCCGTTATATGAACTTTCTTATAGCTTGTCATCGTGTATGGTAACGTGTATATTTTGAGTTATAAAAAATCCACCATACAAGAAACTCATGAAAAAAGCTGATGTAAAGAAGTTCCCTATGAAAGACACTACACTCAGCGCATTAGAGCCTGAGTCTAAAGAGTATCGAATCAATGATGGTGAAAATTTACATTTTGTGGTTACTTCTAAGGGCAATAAGCGTTGGGAATTAAGATATAAAAAACCAAGTACAGGTAAATGGTCATGGTTAGGGCTTGGCACTTATCCCGAGGTTGGTGGAAAATGGGCAAGACAGAAAGCGAACGAAGCAAGAAAGCTACTTTCTCAAGGTATAGACCCAGTATTACAAAAAGCAGAAGAGAAACAAGCTGAAATAGAGCAAACTTCATGCACTCTACAACAGCTTGCAGAGGATTACTACAAAACAAAAACATGGACATCTGCAACCAAAACAAGAAACATTGGAGCACTGAATAACCATGTATTCCCCATCATGGGCAAGCGTGATTATCGCAAAATCACTAAGCAAGAATGGCATTCATTATTTCAGGATATTCAGAATAAACCCAATCCTCGTACAGGCAAACCTATTACTGATATGGGACAACGTGTCAGAGCATTAATTAGAGAAATATATGACTATGCGGAAGTGATGGGTAAGATAGAATCTAATCCTACTGCAAACTTACATAAATACTTAAAGAAACATGAAAGTAATAGTATGAAACATGTTGATGAGGATGCTTTGCCGTCGTTATTAAGAGCAATTAACCTCTACCCAACCACTGACACACGAATTGGTCTTAAATTACTAACAATGTTGTTTTGTAGACCAACTGAGCTACGTGAAGCTAGATGGGAAGAATTTGACTTAGATAAAGGTACATGGTTAATTCCTGCAACAAGAATGAAAACTAAAAAAGAACATAAAGTTCCACTACCTGAACAGGCAATAGAGTTATTAGAAGAACTTCAACACTTAACTCGTTATTCAGCATACCTACTACCAAGCCGAAGCAATAAAAGCAAAGTAAAGTCTAATACCGTTTTTGTTATGGCACTACGAAGATTAGGTTATGGAGAGAAACAAAATCCTCATGGATTTCGTCACATTGCGAGTACAATTCTCAATAACCAATTCAGCGACAAGTCACAAGTTGTGGAAGCGTGTTTAGCACACAGTAAAAAAGGCGTGAAAGCTGCTTATGATAAAGCTACTCACTATGAAGAGCGCAAAATTATGATGCAATGGTATGCTGATCATTTAGAGCGATTGGCAGATAATACAGTGCTACAGTTTAAAAGCGCATAGGATATTTTAATATTATAAAACTTGAACAAACAGGGAGTGCCTAGATTGTTAAGCACTCTATCTACTAATACAGCAAAGTTAAACAAACTCCCCTCCCACCCCAAGAAACTATGAAATAATATTTTTGTGAATACTTTTCTCATTTGATAAGGCTTTAACAATAGAACTACATGATCAAAAAACAATCAAAACAGCAATAAAAATTATTGCATTCCGATTTAAATATATTGTAAAATTAAAAATCTATGTGTTATGTTAATACAACATAACGGAACGATTATACAAAAGTATAACCATCGTATCCAATTTAACCTTATTAAGGTGCAGTAAAACTTAAAGTCCTGACTCTCTACATCTAGTTTTAAAATAGACTATTGATGTTTGAGGGTTTTTTGCGTTCTAAATTTTATATGAGGAAAATATATGGTATTGAATAATGTTTTAAATCAAGAAATTAACAATGAAGAGGTGTTGGAAGCTAAAAATCTATTTGCTATTGATTACTTAAAACTAAAAGTAGAAATAACAAATAATCCACTAGAATTATCTCAAGATATGGTTATCCCCCTAACCAAGTTTGATGGTGAATTTCAGCCATTACAAGAATCTTATAGCAAGCAATGGGTATGCGGTTCTCATAATGATAAAATCCAAATTAAATCAATAAATGAGAATGAAATACAGATCAAGGGTAACTTGTTTAAGTGGTTGAATGGTCAAAATGTTACAGGTACAACTGACTTGATTCAGTTAGTCCTCGATACTGTGACTAGACTCAGTCAGATATTCAATGCAATTACTCCAACTGATACCGAGATTGAGAATATTAAGTTAGGATTGTTTCGCATTTATCGAATTGATGTGAATAAGGCATTGTTGTTTGATGATAAACAAAAAGCTCAACAATATCTAACTTTAATCAAAGAGCATGGCACTTATCCACGGCGTGATAGAGAAGTCGAAAAGAATGGTATCTACTTTGGTAAACGTAGCAAGCGAACTACATTGCTTTATTACTTTAAAGGTCAAGAAGTTCGCACTCACAACAAACAGCAAATTGGTCTTACATCTGAATTGAAAGAATATGCTGATCATATGGTTAGATGTGAAGTACGTTTATTTAGTCAGCAGTTAAGAGATAGCGAACTACAGTATGGTTATTGTTGGGATGAAGAGTTAATTCAGCAATTGGTTGAAGATTCGCATTGCAAACTCAATTTACCTGAACCCATATCGGAAATAGAGTTACCTGCTAAGTATATTCGATTCTTAGCGACACAGAAGCAAGGTGCATTGCATATCGGTTATACAGCATCTACTACAGCTCGTTATAAGCGTGTTTTAGCTAGAGATTATGGGTTGATGGTATAAGTTTTTATGGGGCTAATACAGCGATTTAAAGTGAATTGAGGGGGTAATAAAAAGATGCAAAAACTACGTTTAACAATGAATGAAGTATGTCGTTTTTTATCAGTACAACGTGATAAATTAAATAAGATGGTTAGGGATGATCCTACTTTTCCAAGACCGATTAAAGAGGGTTTTACTAGGCAATCCGCCGTGTATTTTGATCATAGTGAATTGATTGAGTGGTGGGAACTGAAAAAGCAGACTCGTTATAGTTGATATTCGATTGATGCCAAGGTAATTTAGGTTACCTTGGTTTTTTATTATAAAAATTCATATTTCATCAAAATCAATAGGGAATACAAATGAAAAATTTAGTTTTATTGTGTGCAGTAACTTTACTTGTTGGTTGTAAAGAAGATCAAACTGGTATGGAGAAAAATATTCTTAATTATGCCTACAATAATTGTCTTAATAATTTTAACAAAAATTCACCCGCTGCAATTCACATAAATAATAGCTATATTGGAATATATGATAGTAATGCTGCTGATATCTATAAATATAGTTATCTTCTTAATGAAAAAAATAAAGTATCCAACATTCAAAAAGATGCGAAATCCAGATATAGAGAACTAGGTGTAACGATAAAATACAATATTAAAAGTAACCCCAATAAATCTGAAATAAAAAATTATAAATGTACATACTTTTATGAATTAATAGTTAATTCAGAGTCTCCTGAGAGCATAAATCTTATTAGAATAGTAAATGATGGTCAAAACATTAAAATAAAAGATAAAAGTGATAAAATAGAAGATTATTCAAATCTAAATTTAAACAATGGGATTAATAGTATTATTAGTTTCAAGAGTCAAAATCAATTCAATTCAAAAGATCAAGAAATGTATAACAAAGTTGAAGCAGAAGCAGATAGAATACAAAATATCAAAAAGCAGAAAGAAGCAGAACAAATTGCTGAAGATAAAAAAACTCCATTAATCCCACGAAGTATGACAGGAGATAAGGGGAAATACTATCTTATTGAAAAATCAAGAATAGGTGATATTGTAACTACCTTACATAAACGAGTTGGAGTCGATAGTACAGGCTACACAAAGTTAAATATCAATTGTAAGACAGAACAAGCCCAAGAGCTTGGTTATAGTGAAAAGTCTGCTAAAGATATTAAATTAAATCCTAGTAGTTGGTATAATTTAGAATATGGTTCTAGTAAATATGACTTATATAATTTTGTCTGTAATTAAGAAATGGAGATAAACTTGCCTATTTTGTATGGCATTTTGTATGGTTAATTTTCGACTTAAAATTAAATCAATATAAAACAAAATCTTATTGATCAAGTTCTATTGACGCCATCACCAAGATATTAAATTTATATGCCCAAACATGGGAATATATAAGACCTAAAGGCTTAAACTGTAATGGTTTAAGCCTTTTTTCTTACCTGTAGATAACTGAATATAACTTTGTATAGTATTGCTTAGCGTGTATCCCTAAAGAAAAATCGAAACCGTAGGGATACAACGAAATGAAAAGAACAACAGAGATTGAACGGCGTCCTTTATCTGACATGATACTAGCGAGCTTTGAGCCTGAATCTAAAGAGTATCGAGAGCTAGACGGCAACGGTTTATATTTTCGTGTCAAACCTGATGACAATAAGTCTTGGCACGGGAATGGTTAGATACTAAACAAAATAGATGGGTGGCTGATACCATGACCTGAAATAAAGGCGCACTGGAAAAACATATATTCCCGATCTTTGGTAAACGCCTATACACCACTATCCGCCCGATTGAATGGATGAATCACTTAAAAGGCATTAAGCAAGAACACAAGATTTATGAACAGGTGAACCGCATCTGTTCTATGTGTCGTGATATTTATGACTACGCCAAAGTCACAGGACGGATTGAATACAATCCATCGGAGGGGCTGCATAAATTCCTTGAGCAAGGCAAAAAGGAAAATATGGCACATGTGGACGAAAAAGAATTACCACAATTATTAAGAGCCATTGATAACTACCCAACACCTGACAGTCGAATAGGTTTAAAACTTTTGGCAATGTTGTTTTGTCGTCCCAGTGAATTGAGGGAAGCAACATGGGCAGAGTTCGACTTAGAAAATGCCTTGTGGAATATCCCCGAACAGCGCATGAAAAAACGCCGTGAACATATCATTCACTTATCTACCCAAGCGGTGCAGTTACTCCATCAATTAAAGCCCTTGAGTGGTCAATCTGAATATTTATTTGTCGCTAAATCAAATAGCCATAAACCAAAATCAGATGCGGTTTTTATTATGGCATTACGGTATTTAGGTTATGCAGGCAGGCATTACTCAATAACAAGGGCTTTGATGAACGGCATATTGAAGCAGCATTGGCACATGTTAAGGATGGCGTGGCAGGCGTATATAACAAAGCCCAGTACCTACAAGATCGAAAGCATATCATGCAATGGTATGCCGACCATTTAGAGCAATTGGCGGATGATAAGGTGATTCAGTTTAGAAAGGCTGAATGATGCAATAGCACGACACAAGAAGACGTACTCAATTGCTTAATATGCAGATATATAGCGCAGTATAATTTATAATCATTTTATTAAGTCTAGGTTAGCTCCCGAAAGTCGGACACCCAATCGGATTGGCTTAGCATTATTTTGGGTATGCTTGGGAGGCATGAATTGAAGCGTATTAGCGATAAGGGGAAAATACCTGAGTTTTTCAATAATAAAAGATATGACGAATATTATAAAAATTGTGGTGTGGTGAAATTAGCTCACGAAATCCAAGAACGACAAAATATCTCATGGCAAATCAACCAGATATTTGAGGATGATTACATTACTCCTATTACAGACGATGACCTTAAAGATGAGAAATTTATAACAATAAAACGCTTTAAAATTATTGATGGCAAACGCATTGAATATACCCCACCCCCAAGGACTATTGAGCAAATAATTGAAGATGACAAAAAGTTTTATTTGAGATTGATTGAGGGCTTTGCAGAGCAGACTTATGTTGAGCATCCAAAACTAGGGAAAATACCCAACAAAAAAAAACCTATGGAGATATTTCCGCGATTTTTATTTGATTGTAGACCATATATACAGCCACTAAAGGAAGCCACAGACGATAGAGAAATTCGTGCTAAATATGCATTAAGGGAGAATGTGGATGATTATGATGAATACCCAGCTATTAGTATTAATTTAGATTTTTCCGATGATGCAATTATAGCGGACGTAAAAAAGCATTTAATACAATTGAGAAAGCAGCTAAAGCACAAGCCAAAACTTCTACCACCTAAAGAATATCTAAGAAAATTAAAAAATTTTAGAGCCTTGCAAGTGATTGATATTTTGCTTTGGCAGAAGCTAACAGATCATCATATCGAATATGAAACTTTGGCAGAGTTTTTATTTCCTCAAGGACAATTTACTGGAAAGCAACTAAGAGAAACTATTATTCCATTTACAAAAAAACTTTTAGATTCAAAAAGTAATGAATCTGCATACATGTTTTATCTAGCAGATAAAAAGTAGTGAAAAGTAATCTAAATTCGTTTTCACAACTCTAATAATTATTAAAAAACATACTGCACCTACACAATATTTTGTCATGTAGGTGCATAAATGACTATCAAACCAATCCGTATTCAATTTAAAACAGCTTGTGAACTACTGGACATAAAACAAAAAGCGTATAAGGAATTAAATCTATTGCACTTACAAACAAAAACTCAGAAAGCAATTGGATCATTTTACGGTAAAGGCTTAAATGAGCATAAATCTACAATGAAATATTTAAATCAAAAAATATCGAGATATGAAGAAGATTTACAGCTAAAACTTTGGGAACATATCAATGAGCCAGATAGTAAAAAACAAAAGACGAAATAAACATTCAAACTAAATTTAAATAAAAAACTCGGATGAATCAATCCGAGTTTTTAGAATAGAAATAACGATCTTTTCGTTTAAATCAATGTGGTGCAGGTCCACCTATAATCGGTTTCGGTTTTGGACTCATCCAAATTAAAGCACTCGCAAAAATAAATACAATTGCCAGAAGCGTAAACACATGATTTGCTGACATAGTAATCGCCTCTTTATCAACTAAATTTGCAATCGTGGCGAGTGTTGCATCAGGTGAAAAACCATTTTGAAGTAATGTATTTTGCACTTCTTGTGGATGCAAATTGTTCACCATCTCGCTACGTGCTACTTTGGTATGGTCATCCCAAATCGTTACTGCAATTGAAGCACCAATCGCCCCTGCCATAGTGCGTAAAAAGTTCATTAGACCTGCGGCAGAAGCCATTTCTTGAGCTAAGACAGAACCCATTGCAATATTCGACAGTGGAATAAAGAAAAACGGCACAGCAAAACCTTGCAAGATTTGTGGCCATGCTAACGACATAAAGTCTGCATCTGTAACCCAAAAAGCTCGCATGACCGTAACCACACCCAACAATGCTAGCCCAAAACTCGCCAATGCTCTTGGGTCATATTTGGTTGATAACTTCGCAACAATTGGCGACATCGTCAAACTACCAAAACCCATGGTTGCAGTCAGATACCCTGCCCATGTCGCGGTATAACCCAAATTGATTTGCAACCATTGCGGAATTAAAACGATACTGCCAAAGAATGCACCGAAGCCAAATGCCAATGCTGAAACAGAAACGGCAAAACCACGGTGTCGGAATACATACAGGTTAACCACAGGATGCTTTTCCGTTAGTTCCCAAATCATAAAGACAATAAAACCAATCACTGCTGTCAACGCCAATACAATAATGCTGGTGCTATTAAACCAATCTCGTTCATGCCCGAGATCTAACATCAATTGTAAAGCACCAATCCAAAGGACTAACAAACCTAAACCAACTGCATCAATTCGTAATTTCTCCGTTTTAGTTTCTGCTACAGACAGCAAGCGGATAGCTGCCAATACACAGAAAATTCCAACAGGAATATTAATAAAGAAAATCCAATGCCATGACAGATTATCACTAATCAGTCCGCCTAAAATTGGTCCTAAGATCGGTCCAATAACGGTTGTCATCGCCCAAAGTCCCATTGCCTGCGCATGTTTTTCAGGTGGGAAAATTCGCATCAACAAGGTTTGGCTCAGTGGCATTAACGGACCACCACAAAGCCCTTGTCCAATACGGAAAAATACCAACATTTCTAGTGAGGTCGCCAAACCACATAGGAATGAAAAGATGGTGAAACCAATTAACCCAAAGACAAAAACTCTGACTGTGCCAAAACGTCCAGCTAGCCAACCTGTAAGTGGAACACAGATGGCTTCAGCAACGGCGTAAGAGGTAATCACCCACGTCCCTTGTGAACTAGAAACAGCTAAGTTCCCTGTAATATGGGGGACTGAAACGTTGGCAATGGTGGTATCTAGCACCACCATAAAGTTGGAAAGTGCAATGACAAATGCGGCGAGTATTAACCGCCCACCGCTAAGTTCTGCAAAAGGATTCTGCGTTTTCATGGCTGATTACTTCGATGCGAGATCAATGTCCGCTTGCATCGACAACCCTACACGCAATGGATGTTCTGCAAGTTCTTTGGGATCAAGCGTAATACGTACAGGTAGACGCTGTACTACTTTAATCCAGTTTCCTGTCGCGTTCTGTGCTGGAATCAAGGCAAATGCGGCACCTGTCCCACCAGAGAAGCCCTGAACTGTCCCGTGATAAACCACATCATCACCATATAGGTCTGAACGAAGCGTTACTTTCTGCCCTGCTTTCACTTTAGCAAGCTGACTTTCTTTATAGTTTGCGTCGACATAGAGCGCAGATACAGGCACCACTGACATCATCACAGTACCAGGTGCAACACGTTGTCCAATTTGAATATTCTTGCGTGTCACCACACCATCAACAGGCGCACGAATAACGGTACGCTCTAAATCAAGCGTTGCTTGCTCAACATGGGCTTTTGCAACCAAAACATCAGGTGTTGATGCTTCATTTGCCCCTTGAATCAATGCTTCATTTGCAGCAAGTGTACTTTCTGCAGCTTTACGGCTTGATGTTGCTTGGGCTAAACCCGCTTGAGCTAAATCTAAGCTTGCTTGTGCCGTCGATACTGCACTTTGCGCTTTGCTCAATTCCTCTTTAGAAATCGCTCCTGAAGCGGCAAGTTCATTACGACGCTTTAATTCTAAGTTTGCTTTATCAAAATCTGCTTGTGCTTTACTTACTTGTGCTTGTGCACTATTAATTTCATCATTGCGAACCACAACTTGAGAATTCAATGAGCTACTATTCGCTTGGCTTTGCTTGTATTGACGTTGCGCTTTTGCCAACTCAGCTTGTGCTTGTGCCAACTGGATTTTGGCATCACGCTCATCTACACGAACGAGAACATCACCCTTTTTAACTTGTTGGGTATCTTTCACCAAAACTTCAGCGACTTGTCCACTCACCATTGAGGTGATTTGTGCCGTTTCCGCACCAACATAAGCATTATCGGTACTGACAGCATGATTAAAGAACAACGCCCAAATAGCATACAAAATTGCTGCAAGGATAAGAATAAGTGCGAAAAATCCTAAAAACTTTTTACGTTTTGCTTTCATTGCATCATCTGATGCCGAATCAGCAGCAATATCTTGTTGATTAGCTTGGGCGTCAGTCATATGTTATTCCTGAAAATTAAAGGGATTTTTAACTTTTGGTTTAATCAGCAGATCAGTTTAATTTTGAAAACTTAACCGAATGTTAAAACAAAAGATCAAAATACAAACAAAAATTTAAATCGCATTTTAACGATAAAAAATCATATGACGAGAATAAAAAAAATAACTGATGCGTTCAATTCTTATATTTTGATAATTATTTTTACTTCACTTTCCTTTAAACAATAAAAAAGCGTCAAAAGACGCCTTCATATCAAACACTATACTTAAAAGGCGTAAGAAGCGATTGCGGTTGCAATTGGCTTAGCTTCATCATTGAGCATGGTCATACGCATAGTACAGCCTTTGCGTCCTAAGCGTAATGTTTCCGCACGCGCAGTAAAAAACTGACCACGACCCGGAGCAAGATAATCAACACGCATATCTACAGTTGCTAAACGCGATACTTTCTTAATCGTGTCAGGTAAATCTTCAGGGGTTGCACGGCGATAAAGTTGTTCCATTGCAACCACGCCACCAATACTATCCAGTAATGTCGCAGCAACACCACCATGCAAAATTTGGAAGGCTACATTACCGACCAAGTCAGGCTGCATCTCGATATAACCTTCAATTTGATCATCAACAACGCGCATGCTCATGCCACAATGCTTAAAAAATGGGGAAGAATTAAATGCTTTACAAAGCTGCTTTAATACCACGTCATGATCGGCTTTAGCACCTAACTGAATATTGCCTGTCCAGTTTTTCTTTACATCATTCATACGCTGTCTAAATCCAAAGGAACGATAAACATCCCATTATTTTGTACAAATCTAAAATTATGGGGCTACAATAGCGAGGATATTTAATTGAACTTAGCCGCTAAGCTCTCCCTAGCATGACTTAAATATTTCAATTATTCCTATAGTGTAATACTGAACATCGAGATTGTTATGACTTATACGTTCAATCGTCCCGCTTTTCCCGCGACTCGCATGCGCCGTATCCGTAAAAATGACCAACTTCGTGCCATGGTTAGTGAAACACAACTTACAGCTAATCATTTGATTTATCCAGTATTTGTATTACCAGGACAACAACAAACTCAAGATATTCCAAGCATGCCAAATGTGCAGCGTCTATCTGCTGATTTATTACTCAAAAAAGCAGAAACTTTGCTCGAGCTCGGTGTTTCAAAGCTTGCTTTATTTCCAGTAACCCCACAAGAAGACAAAAGTTTAACGGCGGAAGCTGCATGGCATGAAGATGGTTTGGTTCAAACCACTTGCCGCTTACTGAAAAAAGAATTACCAGAAATGGTATTGATTACCGATGGCGCACTTGATCCTTATACCACTCATGGTCAAGACGGTATTATTGATGAAACTGGCTATGTTTTAAATGATGAAACCGTTGAATGCCTGGTCAAACAAGCCCTCAGCCATGCACAAGCGGGTGCTGATGTTGTTGCTCCAAGTGACATGATGGATGGACGCATTGGTGCGATTCGTCAAGCACTTGAACAAAATGGCTTTATCTATACCAATATCATGGCCTATTCCGCCAAATATGCATCCAGCTTTTATGGCCCATTCCGTGATGCAGTCGGTTCAGCCAGCAACCTCAAAGGTGGCAATAAATATAACTACCAGATGGATATTGGCAACCGTGCCGAAGCCCTGCATGAAATCGCCCTTGATATTCAGGAGGGTGCGGACATGGTAATTGTAAAGCCAGGTATGCCATATCTGGATATTGTGCGTGAAGTCAAAGATACCTTTGGTGTTCCAACCTTTATCTATCAGGTCAGTGGCGAATATGCCATGCTTGCAGGTGCGATTCAAAATGGCTGGTTATCTGAAAACGTGATTTTAGAGTCATTGATGTGCTGTCGTCGTGCGGGTGCAGATGGTATTTGGACATATTTTGCCGAAGATGCTGCACGTAAACTCAAAGAGATGAGATAGCAATCTCCCTTGCTGAGCTAAAACACTCCTCACCTCTTTAATATCAAAGAGGTGAATTTTGAAATTGGTTTAATTTTTTATGCATATTGCCATTATTGGTGCGGGTATTAGCGGCTTGATGTCAGCGTTAGAACTTGCTGAACAAGGTTGCTCTGTGGATATTTTTGATCAACAACAAGCAGGTCAGGCTGCCTCATGGGCAGGCGGTGGAATTCTTTCCCCGATGTACCCGTGGCGTTATGCACCAGAAGTTAATCATCTTGCTCAATACGGTAAATCGCTGTATCAAACGTGGAATGAAAAACTTCTGCCTATCACGGGGATTGATTTTCAAATCCACAATACAGGCATGCTGATTTTCGATCAGGAAGACTTTGATATAGGACTGAATTATGCCAGTCAATATCAAGAACCCATGCAACAGTGCAATTTGTTAGAACGCAAACAAATTGAACAAATTAATCCGCATATTTCAGAAAAATTTCAACAAGCCATCCATTTTCCGCAACTGTCGAATGTACGTAATCCTCGTTTATTACAATCTCTCATCAGCTATCTTAAACAGCATCCTTTCGTTCGTTTTTTTGAGCACTGCTCAATTGATCAACTGATTGTTAAAAATAAAACGGTACACGGAATACAAACTTCAAATGGTCAAGTTTTTGATGCTGATCATGTTGTTCTGACCTCGGGCGCATGGAGTCAATATTGGGAAGAACACATACATCGACAAATTCCTGTACAGCCCATACAGGGGCAAATGCTGCTGTTCAAAACACCTGAAAACTGGTTACCTACCATGTGTATGAATCGGGTGATGTACCTGATTCCACGTCAGGATGGTCATATTGTCTGTGGTTCGAGTATGGCAGATTGTGGCTTTAGCACCGCAGTGGATGAGCAAACACAGCAAGATATTTTAAGCGCATGTTTAGATATGGTCCCTGAGTTAAAACAATTCCCCATCGTAAGCCGTTGGGCAGGTTTACGTCCTAGTTCACCTCAAGGAATTCCTTATATTGGTGAAATGCCTGATATAGCCAACTTATGGGCAAATTTTGGGCATTTCCGTAATGGTCTATGTATGGGTGCTGGTTCGGCACGTTTACTACGTCAGTTAATGTTGGGACAAGAAACCCTTGTTGATCCAGTGGCCTATTCTCCAGAACGCTTAAAAAAACACGATTTAATCTCTTCCTAGAATTTCAGTTAAGGCTGATTTCAGGTCGGAATACTGAAACTGGAAACCCTGATCCAGCAATGCTTTGGGTTTGACATACTGACCATTTAGAATCAACTGGGATTGTTCCCCCAAAGCCAGTTCAAAGACACATTTCGGCATTGGAATAAAAGGCTTACGTTTTAAAATCTGCCCTGCGACCTGTACAAATTCTTGCTGACTCAATTGTTCAGGCGCAACCAGATTATAAACCTTTTGCTTACTATTCGATTGCAGCAGAAAAACAATTGCATTAAGTACATCCTGAATATGAATCCAGACAATTGGCTGCCGTCCTGAACCGATCTTTCCTACCGCATTTAAGCGAATGGGGAACAGCATTTGCGGCAAGATTCCGCCATCACCAAACACCACCCCTAAGCGAATAATTTTAGTATTTTGTTGAGTAAATTTAAGTGCTGTTTGTTCCCAAGCCTGACAAAGCTCTGACATAAAGATGACTTGTGGTGGTGTATTTTCGTCACAGATCGCCGTCCACATTTCTTGAGGATCAATCCCGTAATAGCCAATAGCTGAGCCAGAAATAATACATTGGGGGAAGATGCTTTTTTGCTGTAACCACTGATAAAGTTTCTCCGTCATGGCCACTCGGCTTTGTATCAGTTGTTTTTTTCTTTGATCAGTCCAGCGTTTTTGACCAATATTTTCACCAGCCAAATTGATGACATAGTCAATTTCAATGACTTTAATTTCATCTAAATCATTTACCCATGTTAAATCTGAATCATATGAAGCTTTATTTTTTTGTCGTGTCAGTGCAATCACTTGAAAATTATTTTTCAATAGAAAAGGTAAAAGATGAGAACCAATAAACCCACTTGCACCTGTCACCAATACCGTCATTTTTTTCATGGACTGATCTATCAAAAATGAATTCTATTAAAAGTTTTAGCAGAATACAGGTGAATTACAAGTGAACTTTACTCATACCTTAAACATCTTGTTCGCCATCCGTTGTGCTTGTGCACCATAAAACCAATACGTAATTAAAAATAACGGTGTGGCAATCATCAACCATATCGCCAAAACAGTCAGTAAAAATTCAGGTTGTTTGAAATATAAGATAAAATTTTGCCAAACGTCGGGATCTTTACGTGCAAAAATAAACAAACCCAGTAGCAAACCACATAGGTTATAGCCCCAAAAAATTAGACTAAATGCGAGGCTAAATCTTCTTTTCTCTGAACTCGTCGGTGCGCGATGTTGTTGCTTTAGAAATTTAAATAAAACAAAAATCATTGCGATCAAATAAGGTATTGCAGTAAGTATACCACCAATGCTATTGGGTAAAATTGCCGCCATAACTCCAGCAACCAGACTAGAAATTAGGCACACAATAAAAAACCAAAGATAGTACAAACGCAATGAAATCATACAAATAAACCAAATCTAATTCACTTCAAAAAATAATTATAAATTTTTTTCACTTTTTTTTCATTTTTATGTCAACCAATCCACATCTCGTGGCGTTATATAGGGTACAAGGTCGCAGCAACCGAATGTTGATTGCACGGCATCCGCAATATTTTTCGGTGACCTTTCATTATGACTTTCTATCTTTAATTATGGTTTTGTTAGCAGCCAAAACCGTTGATAAAGATTTTGACCGACGATTTCTCATCACTCGAATCGTCGGTTTTTATTTTTTATAATGCTCAAAAATAAAAAAATCAGAATATAAACCATGTCATATATTTTGAAATTCAATTTTCAAGTTCACAATGCGATGCACATCTATGTTCAGTTAAGACTTTAGAAAAATAGAAAATCTTTCAATTGAATATTATCCTATTAAAACAAAAGTGTTCACGACAGCGTATTGCAATGCTCGTTGCCATACCATCCACTGGGTGCTGTAAATGCATTTACAGGTCATATTAAAATAGAAAGCTTTGATAAAACCGCAATGAGTATTTTAACTTTAAGTGGTATTTTCACGCTGAATAAACGTGTAATCCATAACTGTTATTGGCAAGACTATTTCATGAATTTAGATCATCACGTCTTTGCTCGATATGAAATTGATGAGAATGCAAAATGACAATGCTATACTAAAATTCATAAAATTAAGCGAGTTAAGCCCTATAAAAATGAAATGTCCAAACTGCCAAGTTGACGTCATAAATGAGAATATAAATATCCAAACTGATATGGGGAAATGCCAAGCTTGCAACCATATTTTCCGTGTTTCAGAGAATTTTGATACGCCAACATATGCGTTTGATATCAATCAACCACCACGTGGTACTTGGTATAAAAACAATCTGCAAGAAATCAAATTGGGAGCAACACTAAGAAGCCCAATTGCTTTCTTTTTAGTACCCTTTATGTTGATTTGGTCTGGTGGCTCATTGGGTGGCATTTATGGTACTCAAATCGCAAAACAGCAATTTAGCCTTTTACAAAGTTTATTTGGTATCCCCTTTCTGATTGGAACCATCATTTTTGGTTCACTTACACTGATGATGCTATTCGGTAAAATCGAGCTCACCATTAATCAACAAGGTGGACGTGTTTTTACTGGAATTGGCAGAATAGGAAAATCAAAATACTTTAATTGGCATGACGTTAGTCGAATTAGAGAAAACCGTTCAACTAATTCATCCAATAAACAGCAAGCTCAAATCGTAATTGATGCAAATCAACCAATTAGTTTCGGCTTAGGGCTTCCTCCAGAAAGACACCACTACCTATTTCATGCATTGAAAAAAATACAATCACAATATAAGCCTGAAAGAAGATAATTCATGGCTTTTCCAATTGAGGAACAATATATTCTAGCGGCTGAAAAACAACTCAACCTTGTATTTCCAACATCTTTTAAAAATAAAATGATGATCGAAAATGGTGGTGATGTTTTTGTTCAAGATGATGACTGGCAAATTTTTCCATTTTTCGATCAATCTAATCAAAAAAGAAAAATGCGTACAAGCAACCATATCTTGCATGAAACAAAAATTGCGAAACAATGGACTGGTTTTCCATTACATGCAATTGCAATCGCCCGTAATGAATGTGGAGATTATTTAGTTTTTCTTCCACAGGCACACGACCAACATACGCTTTCTGATCTAGTCTATATTTGGTTTCATGGCACGAATGAAATCCAACAAGTTGATTTAGATTTTAAAGAATTGGGATAGCCTCCCTAAAAACTCTAAATCAACTTATCGTATTTTTACTTGATGATTAAAATAGAATTTTGGACTTATTTACCCTTAAACTGTGGCAGACGTCTTTCAAGCATGGCTCTAACCCCTTCTTGAGCATCTTCAGATTCAAATAAAGGTTTGAGATAATTATCCATTTTTTCAAAAGCAACCGTCTGTCCTAAAGTCACGCCATCAGTTGCCGAAGCTAATAAAGCCTGCACTGCAAGCGGTGCAGCAATACAAATTTCTTGTGCGATCTCGATAGCACGCTCAAGCTGCTTACCTTTTTCAACAATCTCAGATACGAGATTCAATTGATTGGCTTTTTGAGTATCAAAGGTTTTCCCTGTCAATAAATACGGCATGGCTTTTTGCCAACCTGCTGCCTGCACAAAACGTACGGTTGCTCCACCAAAAGGCATAATTCCACGTAGCACTTCAAGCTGACCAAAAATCGTGTCTTCGCTAGCGACGACGACATCTGCATTCAACATTAACTCTACCCCAGCGGTATAACAGATTCCTTGTACAGCTACGACCACAGGTTTAGTTCGATGCCGACCGCCGACACCCCAAGGATTAATTTGACCTTCTTCGAAACTAAAAATTCCTTGGGGGATTTTAGGTTGTAATTCAACAAGGTCTAAACCCGCTGTGAAATGATCACCATGTGCAAAAATGACAGCACAGCGTAATTCAGGATTATTTTCATATTCGGTTAAAGCTAAAGATAAATCTGCAATCATATGACTATCAAAGGCATTTCGTTTTGCCACTCGGTCTAAGCCAATCAACATAATATGATCAATAATTTCGCGGCTGACTTTTCCTAAGCTCATTTTCTATTTCCTCATTTTATAATGATGTCTTTGATACCAAACTAGTTGATCGTTTAAGAATGATCAAGGCATATCATGTATCCCTATTCTCACCATAAAACTACTTCTTGGTTGAGAGTTCGATAAAGGTTTATTATCACTAGAATCATTGATTTTTATTAATACTAGATAATAATCTTCTACGCTCAGGTGTTTTCGAACAACTAAAATCTTTACCAATGATTTATGCTTACTTCAATTTTCATTCACTCTACAACTTAATCCTAAGAAAAATTTATGATCAACACTAAGCAGATATTTGAAATCATAAGATTCACAGCAGACAACCAACAATATTATCCAGCATCACTCGGCAGCCCAAGTTGGATGGGGGAAAATGATGTCGCCCATACCGAAATGAATATCTTATTAGGGCAATCCCGATATGGTGGAGCAATTGTTGATTTACCAAATGGATCTGAATATCCAGAAGACTTATGTTTTGCAGCACAACTCGATTTAACTCAATTTTCCCCATTTGACAAATCAGGGCTTTTACCTAAAACAGGACAACTTATTTTCTTTGCAGATATTATGAATGACAAAGGTAAAGTCATTTACACAGATACACCAAATGAAAAATTAGTCAGAGTTATAAAAGAGCATGAAGATAATTTTTTCTCAGGTGTTCTAATTCAGGATATTTTCGCTGATACAGAAACATTTGATGAACGTTTCCGAGAACCAGAAGATGAATATGAACAAGAAGAAATGAATGAAAATGGTCAAGTTTGGGACAGTTTTATAGGTTGTAACACATCTAAAATCTTTGGTATTTATACCAATTGTCAGTCTGGACAAGAAGAAGTTGAACACATTACATTTTCGGATCGAATCATTTTGCTACAAATTGGAGAAAATGGATTTAACGATGAAGGTGTTTTTACTGTCCTCATATCCAAAGAAGATTTAAAGAATTTAAACTTCGAGAATTGCGAATTTATCTGGGCACAAAGCTAAAATCATTATCAGACAACAAAGGTTAAATTGCCTTATCCACTCAAATTTTATCTTTAATTTATGCTACCTTATCCCTATTCAAAAATAGGGATTTTCTATTTCATGACCGTGCGTTTTTTTCATACGTCTGACTGGCATTTGGGACAATTTTTTTATAACCATTCTCGTCATTACGAACATGAACAATTCTTGGCATGGTTACTTGAGCAAATAAAGCTAAAACAACCACATGCCTTATTGATTGCGGGCGATATCTTTGATGTGATTAATCCGAGTTCACAGGCACAAAAACAACTATATCAATTCCTTGCTGATGCACATGAGCTTGCCCCACATATGCAAACCTTAATGATTGCTGGCAATCATGACTCGGGTTATCGCATTGAACAAGTAGAGCCATTATTAGAAAAATATAATGCCAAAACCGTTGGGGTGATTCGTTGGAATCAAGATAAAAGCCTCGATTTAGAACGTTTAATTTTGCCGATTTATGATCAACAAAAGCAGATTGTCGCATGGTGTATTGCCCTGCCATTTCTACGCCCTGCCGAAATTACGGGTTTTAATGAACACACCACCAATAGCCAAAATGCGATTGCCTACCTACACCAACAACTGATTGCTGAAGCGAAACGTCGCAAAACCGATGATCAAGCCCTAATCCTGATGTCACATGCCCACATGCAAGGTGGGGAAACTTCCGATTCAGAACGCCCGATTATTATTGGCAATGAAGAAGCGCTATCTACGGCTCTGTTCGACGACAGCATTGATTATGTGGCACTGGGGCATCTGCATAAACCGCAAAAGGTACAGCATACACATATTCGTTATAGCGGCTCACCGATTCCACTGTCATTTAGTGAAATCAACTATAAGCACCAAGTGGTTGAGGTCAGCATTGATCCTACAAAAAGTGAAAATTCGTTTAACTTTGAAGCTTTAGCGATACCACGAAGTATTCAACTGCATAAAGTTAAAGATGAACTGACAGCGGTCATGCAACATCTTCGCAATCTGCCAAATGAACCGATCGAAAATCTTGAGCATCGTGAATATATCGATATCGAATATCATACCTCGACGCCACCACAGCCCAATTTACGACAACAATTTGAAGATGCCTTGCCCAAAGATCGCTATCGCCTGGTGCGGATTTCCAGACAATATCTATCCAATGAGAGTAATGCCGAGAACAAGCAAACTATTAGCTTAGAACCGCCGACACCCGAAAAACTATTTCAGCAAATTTGGGAGAAAAAAGGCTATCACGCTGATGATGAGGTCACTCAAGATTTTATGAGTTTGGTCGCAGAAGCACAAAAGCAACTTGAAGATGATCAGACTGTTTAAGGACCTGCCATGAAAATTTTATCAATTCGACTGAAAAATTTGGCATCTCTGGCAGATGAGCATTTTATTGATTTTGAAACTGAGCCTTTAGCAAATGCAGGACTGATTGCCATTGTCGGAAAAACGGGCGCAGGTAAATCTACGATTTTAGATGCCATGTGTCTGGCCTTATTTAATAAGATTCCCCGCCTTAAAGAAAGTGACGGCAAACTATTAGATGTGGATGGTTCAGAGCTGCTCACCAATTCTCCCCTCACGGTTCTACGTCGTGGCACTGGACATGGTTTTGCTGAACTATGTTTTGTGGCGCAAGATCAGAAACATTACCTCGCACGTTGGGAAATTAAACGTGCCCGTGAAAATGCCAGTGGCAAACTGCAAAGTGTGCAACGCTCACTGAAATGCCTGACCGACGGCGTAGTGATTGCAGATAAAACCAAAGCGGTTGAAGCACATATTCAACAGATTACCCAACTCAGTTTTGAGCAATTCACCCGTGCGGTACTGTTGGCGCAGTCCGAAGTCACTGCGTTTTTAAAGGCCCGTGATAATGAACGTGGTGAATTACTCGAATATCTGACCAACTCCAGTATTTTTGCCAAAATTGGACAACTGGCGTTTGAAAAAACCCGTGAAATCAGCAACCAGCGCAAGCAACTGGAAAATGTGCTCGGTCATATTGAAATCCGTTCAGATGAAGAGATTGCTGAATTACAGACTCAATTTCAGCAGATACAACAACAGGTTCAACAGTTGGAAGCCGACAAAGTTCTGCTTAATCAACAGCAACAATGGTTTGAACAGCGACAGAAACTCGAAACTGAAATCACACTAAAACAGCAACAGCATGACATTCAAATTCAAGCACATCAGGCTTTAGCCGAAGATCGCAATCGACTCAGCCAACTCGAAATCTTTTCAGGCATTCGTCCGATTGTGTTCCAACAACAACAACTGGAAAAAGCACTACAACAGCTTGAACCCCAGATTCAACACAAGCAGCAGCACTTTAGCGCTTTAAACACCCAATTTGAGCAAGAAAAAGCGGCTTATACGCAAGCGGAAACAGCCTTACAGCAATTCCAGAGTTTTGAACAAAAGCATCAGCATGAACTCACCCAAGTGCGTAAATATGTACAGGAACGTGAATACATTGCCGATGAATATAAAAAAACCAAAGTTCGCTTAAACCAAAACGAAGCACAACAACGACCTTTGCTTGAGCAACAACAGCAGTTTGAACAAAGTCGCCATAGCCTATCGATACAACAACAAAGCTGTTCTGAACAGTTGCAACAGAGCGCACAATTCTCCACTTTGGATAAAGGTCTGAATGCGCACATTCAACAACTGAAACAATTTATTCAGCAGTATCAAAAAGTCGAACAGAATTTAGGTTCGATTCAACAGGCACAATCCAAGCTTGAACAAGATCAGATCGTATTGAATGAGCTCATTCAAAAATTTGGCACACCGCAACAGATTGAAAGTCAGCTTGAACAGAAACAAAAACTCAGGGAACAGCAACAGTCCCGATTGAATCAACTAGATCTGATTCAACAAAAGTTACAGCATTATTTTGAACTTAAAAAAGAACGTGATGAACTAGGCCATAAGCTCAGTAGCACGCAGCTACAACATCAGCAGCTTGACCAACAACTGCAAACTAGCCAAGGTGAATTCCAGTCTGCCAAGAATGAGCGGGAAAAATTGCAGCAGATATTGCAACAACAACGTTTATTGCATGCTGAAAATATTGAACATCTCCGTGCAGAACTCAGACACGGCGAAGCCTGTCTGGTCTGTGGCAGCACCGAACACCCCTATCGTGATGATGCAAGTCAGCTCTCCAAAGCCCTGTATGAGTTGCAACAACAGCAAGAGCAACAGGCCATTCAACAAGAGCAACAATGCTTTCAACTTTGGCAAAACACACAGCAGCAATTTACCCAGATTCGTACCGAACTGACGCAATTGCAATCTGCCATGCAACAAGCGGATGACAAATTCAAACTGCAACATCAAGAATTAGTCAAACATGCAGCACAGTTCGACATTCAGTTAGATTTAACCCAACCACATGCTGAAATCACGGTAGCTCAACAACAATGGACGAGTGAAGCAACTCAACTCAAACAGCAGACTGAGATTGAATTACAACAACTGCATCAGGCCAATAAAGACCACTATCACCTAACCCAAACGATTCAAAATATCCGCTATCAACTCGAAAGCGTACAGCAGTCACAGCTACAGATTCAACATGTTGTAGATTGTCTGAGCAGCAATGAACGAGGCTTATGGCAGCAGCAAACACTGAGCTACGTCCAGCAGCTAGAACTACGTTTGCAGCAACGCGTTCAACAACTTGAACAAGCTGAAACACTCAGCAAACAACAACAACAGCTTGAACAGCAACTGAATCTATTAAAGTCCAATTTAACCAGCTTAATTACTCAACATGCCGAGTTTAATCAGCAACTCAAAGACACCGAACTTAAAGGCAAACAAAATACAGAATCAGCGCATAAATTAATTGTGGCAATGACAGGTTTGACTGAACTCAAAGCCAATGAATGGCTAAACCAACACGATCAACAGCGTCAGCAACTTCAAAATCAATATCAGCAGATCAAGCAAGGTTTTGAACAGGCTCGTCAAAATTTTGAACAGCAGAAAAATGAACTGGAACAACTCAAGGCCCAACAACAACAGCAACAAACCACCGTTGCTCAAACCAAAACTGAAATTCGAGCATGGTTAAACCAGCATCCTGAGTTTGAAGAACATCAATTAGCTGACTTACTTTCTATTCGTGCTGAGCAAGAACAGCAGATTCGTACATCCCTACAAAATGCAGAACGCTTGCTCAATGAAGCAACCTCTGCACTGAAAACGCTACAACAGCAATTACAGATGCATCAACAGCAACAACCTAAAATTGATCATATGCAGTTGCTTAAACATATCCACCTCAATCATGAGAACTTACAGCAGCAAGCTGAACAACGTGATCAGTTCAAACTGAAATTAGAAGTACATCAACAAAACCTTGCCAAGCAAAAGCAATTTGCAGATCAAATCCAACAGATTCAGCAGCAGGAACACCGTTGGAATAAGATTTCTAGTTTAATTGGCGATTCCAAAGGTAAAGATTTCCGTGACTTAGCTCAGCAATATAATCTGGATATTCTGCTTGAATATGCTAACCAACAACTCACAATGTTGTCACAGCGTTATACTTTAAAACGTTTGGATAATTCCCTCAGCCTAGCCATCATTGACCATGATATGGATGGCGAAACCCGTTCGGTGGCTTCTCTGTCTGGTGGTGAGTCCTTCCTCACTGCCCTTGCGATTTCATTGGCGATAGCCAATATGGCGTCTGGTTCAATGAAAATTGAATCCCTGTTTATTGATGAAGGCTTTGGTACATTGGATGCATCTTCTTTGCATATGGTGATGAATGCTCTAGATCAGTTGCAAAGCCAAGGGCGTAAAGTCATTTTAATTTCCCATATTCAGGAAATGCATGAACGTATTCCTGTGCAAATCCAAGTACAACCACTCGGATCAGGTTCAAGTCGGATTGAAGTGGTGGGATAAATATAATTATGCTTATGGAAATCAAAAATGGAACAAAATGATCTATATCAACTCATGCCAATATTCAAGCGGATTTCTGATCAACAACTTGCGGAATACGTTTGTTTATATTGCTTAAACACAAAACAATATGCGGTGCTATGCACTAATTTTTATAATTATACTTCTTCAAATGATGATCATGCTTATTTTAAAAAACTAACCATTGAGTTACTACTTAAGGAATCTCCTTTATCTCATTGTAAATGGTTTTCTTCAATTCAAAAAGAGATTAAGCAACATGGTTTAGATTTCAGCTAATTATTTTAATCAAATAACAAAAATCAGTTTCACTTCACATATTCATAAATATAATAACCGATTCAGCTAAAAGTTATTAGATCTCTTGCGAAAGTTAATTTTGACTCATCCAGTTAATCAGCCCAGCAATTAAATTCATCCTTAAACCAAATCGTTTTCTTCTGTTTCGATA